>CAVXMG010000028.1:0-37063 GCA_963762735.1 uncultured Actinomycetes bacterium
CGGCGATCTCGGCGTCCAGGATGGACTCACTGCGCAGGCGGGCCTCGTAGGCCGCCCTGCCGCCGCGCACCCCGAACAGGCGCTTGGTCACCACCAGGTAGACGACCAGGGCCAGGTTGATCGCGAATGCCACCACCCGGAGTGCGGTGACCTTGTTGGCCAGGTCGTAGATCTCATAAGGCAGCCCGATCGACGTGACGATCATCGCGAAGTACTCGCCCCAGCGCTTGACCAGCCACAGCCCGACGCCCTCGATGACCTCGATCACCGCGTATGCGCCGAGGCCGATCGCGATGTAGCCCAGCTTGGCGGGGTCCACGGTGAATGCCTCATGGATCAGGCCAAGCACCTTGGAGTGCTCGACGCTGAAGCCCAGATCGCGCAGCAGCGTCTTCAGCGGGGCCAGCGCGTTGTCGTAGGACGCCTCCAGGGACTGCCGGGAGACCGAGAAGCGCCAGACGGCGATGGCCAGCGCCGCGAAGATCAGCGCCCGGAGGAACCGCTCGACCGCGAAGATGCGCAGGATGAGCGCGCTGCGGACTTCGTTGCCGCGCCGGACCTTGGGCGCGCTGCCCACCGGGCCGGTGGCGGCGGGCTCGCCGAGCACGAACGTTCCACAGCGCAGGCAGCGCCAGGCCTGGCCTTCCTTGGTGGCGACGACGAGCCGGCCCCGCAGGGCGGGCTCCTCCGGGGCAAACGTGACATGGCCCGTGGTGCCGCAGCCGAGCTGGCTCCAGTCCATGTCAGGCAGCCTAGCGCCGCCAGGCCATGGCGGTAGCGTGTGCCTGTGGCCAAGCCCCTGGACCTCCCGTTCGATCCGATCGAGCGCGCCGCGGAGATCTGGGGGGACAGATTCGGCCCGGCGGACGCGATGGCCGCGGTCACCTCGATCATGCGGGCGCAGCAGATATTGCTGGCCGGTCTCGACGGCCTGCTCCGGCCGTACGGGCTCACCTTCGCCAGGTACGAGGCGCTGGTGCTGCTCGCGTTCAGCCGCCGCGGCGCGCTGCCGCTGCGGGTGATCGGCGAACGGCTGATGGTCCACCCGACCAGCGTCACCAACACGGTCGACCGGCTGGAGCGGGACGGCCTGGTCCGGCGCCGTCCCAACCCGCGCGACGGCCGGGGGATCCTGGCCGAGATCACGCCCGGCGGCCGCGAGGTGGTGACCCGCTCGACCGCCGACCTGATGGCCGCCCGGTTCGGGATGGCCGATTACGACCCGGTGGAACTCGCGGAGGTCTTCACCCTGCTGCGCGGGCTGCGGGTGGCCGCCGGGGACTTCCGCCCGGAGCCCGGTGCGGCGGTGGTCAGCGCACCGGGGACTTCGCCCAGTGAGCCCCGCCGTCGTAGGTGAACCAGACCGCGTCCATGCTCGCGTTGGCCGGCACCGCGACTCCCTGCAGTGAGGTGGTCATGCCCACGTAGGAGTAACCGCCCGCAGCCGTCGCGCCGCGGGCGGTGTCCCAGGTCAGGGTCCCGGATGCGTCGGGAGCGTTCGCAGAGACGTCAATGCCGGTGCTGGTCGCGACCAGCACAGGACCGCCGGGCGTACCGGACAGCGACATGGCGATGCCCCCGGCCGGGGCCTGGCCGGCCGGGCTCCAGGAGCGCCCGCCGTTCGCCGAGTAGTACAGGGTCTTGGACTGCTGGTTCCCGGTTGCCTGGTCCGCGCACAGCAGCACGAGCCCGGGGCCGGTGGAGGCCAGCATGGCCTGCAACGGGTGGCCGCCGGTCTCCGCAGCCCCCGGGGCGCACGGAAGCGACACAGGGACGCCCGGCAATGTGGTGACCGTGCGCCAGCGCGCGGGCCGGGTGACCGGGCCGCCGACCAACTGGCCGCCCGGGGTCATCAGGTAACCCCTGGCGCCGGTGAGGACCAGTTGCGCGGAGCCGGGCGCGCCGCCGCTGGCCTGCAGGCCGGTCACGCCGGGCACCGGTGACCAGTCGTCGTGGCTGGCCGGGCTTGAGTACAGGGAGAACGTGGTGCAGTCCGCCGCGAAGTCCGCGCCCGTGCTGGCGCACCGGGCCCACAGCGCGAAGACGATGCCATTCACCGTCTCCAGGTCGGTCACCCGCATCCCGTGGGTCGGGACCGCCTTCCAGTGCTGGCCGCCATCGTGGGTGGCGTACAACTGCGGCCCGAACGCCCAGCCGCTGACGCCGTCCAGGGACCGGATCTGGCTGACCCCGGTGCCGCCGTCAGGCGGCCCGCTGACCGGTGCCGGCACGCCGTGCCAGGTCGAGCCGCCGTCATCGGTGGCCGCGACCGAGGTGCAGATGTCCGGGTTGGCCGGGGCGCAGTGACCTGGCGTCCCGGCCTGGCCGATCACCCAGCCGGTGCTGGTGCCCACGAAGGTGACCGAGGAGGCAGCGAAGTTGGGAGGCACCGGGGGCAGGCTGGGGGGCGTGGGCGTGGAGGAGGCGGCATCGGGCCCGGAGGTGCCGGTCTGGGCCGAGGCGGCCGGGCTGGGCGAGGAACGCTGCACCGGTGTCGACGAACTGGACAGCGCGGTGGGCGCGCCGCGGAAACCTCCGGACAGGATCAGCCGGGGGACGGTGATCGCGCCAGCCAGCACCACGACCGCCCCGGCGGCCGTCAGGGTCGCGCGGCCCAGCTTCCGGCGGCGCGCCCGCCTCCTGATCTGCTCGAAGGTGCCTGGATGCGGCAGCAAGGGGGTCACCCGTTCCTGGAGCCAGGTGTCGATGTCGTCGCGGGGCTCATCCATGGGCTTCCCCCACAACCGCGCGGAGCCTGGCCCGCGCGTGGTGCAGGTCGGCCTTGACCGTGCCTTCCGGCCGCCCGAGCATCACCGCCACGTCCCTGATCGGGAATCCGCCGTAATAGTGCAGCAGGAACGGCTGGCGCAGCCGGTCGGGCAGGCCCTGGATGAGGGCGCGCACATCCACGTCCTGGGCCGGGTGATAGACACCCTCGGCCGGCATGGTGGCACTCACCGCGCGCATTGCGCGCCGCTCCCTGCCGACCTTGCGCCAGTGGTCCCTGATCAGGTTCGTCGCGATCATGTAGAGGTAGCTCTGCGGGTTGTCCAGAGACGACCACCGGGCCAGCAGCCTGGTGAAGGCCTCGGATGCGATCTCGTGGGCTGTCTCGTCGTCGTCCACCAAGCGGCGGACCCAGCCGGCCAGGCGCGGGTAGCAGGCATGGAACAGTTCCTCGGCGGCTAGCCGGTCGCTTGCGCGGAACGTGCCCACGTGCTCTCCCCGGCTGGATGTGCCCGAGGGGGTAAGCCTCGCCGCTGTCAAGGTCATCGTTCTCGGTGCGGGGGCGGCTACCTCAGCAGGTCCGGTTTGCACAGGTCTACCACACCCTCCGTGCCGGGTCCGACCAGTGTCCGGGCACATCCCCGTGCTGCCCGGCATTACTTAAAGACGGCGCAGCGGCCGCTCCGGTTGCGGAATCCCTGCTGCATGACCGGGGAGTTACACTGGAGGCCGAGATAGTAGGACGTCCTACTATCTCGGTTACCGGCGGAGGATCTCCATGGACGCACCCACCACGCCCGACGCGCAGGAGGCCGAGGACGGCAGGCGCCGCTGGCAGCGCCGCTACGACTCCGCGCGGCAGCGCGAGGCTGATTTCACCACGCTGTCCGGCCTCGAGGTGGATCCGGTGTACGGGCCGCCGCCCGGCGCCGTGGTACCCGGCTTCGCCCGGATCGGCTGGCCGGGCGAGTTCCCCTTCACCCGCGGCCTTTACCCGGCTGGATACCGGGGGAGGGCCTGGACGATCCGCCAGTTCTCCGGGTTCGGGAACGCCCGCCAGACCAACCAGCGGTACAAGATGCTGCTGAACGCGGGCGGTGCCGGGCTCTCGGTCGCCTTCGACATGCCGACCCTCATGGGACGTGACTCCGACGAGCCGCAAGCGGCGGGCGAGGTCGGCCATTGCGGGGTGGCCATCGACTCGGCCCGCGACATGGAGGTCCTGTTCGAGGGGATACCGCTGGCCGAGGTCACCACCTCGCTGACGATCAGCGGGCCGGCGATCCCGGTGTTCTGCATGTACCTGGCGGCCGCGCAGCGGCAGGGCGCGGAGATCTCGGTGCTGAACGGCACGCTGCAGACCGACATCTTCAAGGAGTACATCGCGCAGAAGGAGTGGCTCTTCCCGCCGCAGCCGCACCTGCGCCTGATCGCCGACCTCATGGAGTTCTGCGCCGCCGAGATCCCCGACTACAAGCCGCTGTCGGTATCCGGGTACCACATCAGGGAAGCGGGCGCCACGGCCGCGCAAGAGCTTGCGTTCACCCTGGCCGACGGGTTCGGCTACACCGAGCTTGGGCTCTCCCGCGGGCTCGACGTGGATGTGTTCGCGCCTGGCCTTTCGTTCTTCTTCGATGCCCACATCGACTTCTTCGAGGAGATCGCCAAGTTCCGCGCCGCGCGGCGGATCTGGGCGCGGTGGATGCGCGACACCTACGGCGCACGGACCGAGCGTGCCCAGTGGCTGCGATTCCACACCCAGACCGCCGGGGTGTCGCTGACCGCACAGCAGCCCGACAACAACGTGGTGCGCACCGCGGTCGAGGCGCTGGCCGCGGTCCTGGGCGGGACCAACTCGCTGCACACCAACGCGCTCGACGAGGTGCTCGCGCTGCCCAGCGAGCGGGCGGCGGAGATCGCGCTGCGGACCCAGCAGGTGATCATGGAGGAGACCGGTGTGGTCAACGTGGCCGACCCGCTCGGCGGCTCTTGGTACCTGGAGGCGCTCACCGACCGCCTGGAACACGAGGCGGAGGAGATTTTCGCGCGGATCCGGGCGCTCGGCCCCGACGGCACCATGATGAGCGGGATCCTGCACGGCATCGAGAGCGGGTGGTTCTCCGCCGAGATCGCCGAGGCTGCCTTCGCTTACCAGCAGAAACTGGAGAAGGGCGACAAGAAGGTCGTCGGCGTCAACTGCTACCCCGACACGGTGGGCCAGCCGGTGGAGATCCTGCGGGTCAGCCACCAGGTGGAGATTGACCAAGTGGCCGAGTTGGCGCGGCGACGAACGGAGCGTGACGGCGGGGCCGTGGACCGGGCCCTGGCCGGGGTGGTCGCGGCGGCCAGGTCCACGGGCAACATGATTCCGCCCATCCTCGTGGCTGCCCAGGCAGAAGCCACCCTGGGCGAGATCTGCGGGGTGCTTCGGAACGAATGGGGCAGTTATTCCGAAAGTCCCGTCTTCTAATTCGAGCCCGGCCCGGCCATAACGTTCCGTAGCGAACGATTGCCGTCAGCGTGTCGACCTGACGTGCAGCGATCTGCACCGCTGAACCGGAGGCGGTTGGCGACCGTGAAAGGGGAGTCTCGCCCGGTCCGGCGGAGCGCCGGCCCGTGTGGGGGTTCTGAAGGGGGACCACGGGCCGATGGGTCTGCGGCCGAAGCGAAGATGAGAGGCCATGCGCTTCGTTGCGTTGATTGTCTGGTTCATTACTGCCCTGTGGGGGCTCTACATGCTCGCGGTGTGGCTGATCGAGAACGACGCCACCCGGCAGGGCAACGCGGCCAGCCGGCTGCCACTGCCGGTGATTCTGGCCCATGTGGGGTTCGCGGTGACCGGCCTGGGTGTCTGGGTCGCGTACCTGCTGCTCGACCGGCCCGTGCTGGCCTGGACCGCCGTGGGCATCCTGGTTGTCATCGCCTTGCTCGGGCTGACGATGTTCGCCCGCTGGATCCCGGTCTACCGGATGGCGGACGACGAGGCCAGCGTGCCGGTGGCAGCCATGTCGGGAGGCCCGGCTGCAAGCGCGCCCGGAGCCGGGCATGCGGGCATGCCGGGAACGGGCTCGCTGCCGGCTGAGGGCAGTTTCCCGTTGCTCATCGTCCTGGCGCACGGGGTGTTCGCCGTTTCTACCGTGGTCCTGGTCGTGCTCACGGCGCTCGGCGTCGGCGGCGGCTGACCGGCCGGAACCTGGGCGGGCCCGGCGGGACTCCCGGCCCAGTGCGGCCGTGGGCGCCCCCTAGATGACTCTGCTCACATAGCGTGAGACTATGAATACATAGTGTAGTCACCGCGTAGCCCGCGCACCGGGCCGCCAGCCTGGGGCTCGCGGCAGCCAAGCGTGCCACCGTGAATGAGGTGATGGCGTGACCAGTGTTCTCGTGGTTGACGACGATCCCGACGTGTGCGATCTCGTTACCTACAAACTGGAGCAGTCGGGGTTCGACGTGCGCCGGGCGTCCGACGGCGACGCGGCGCTTCGCGAGGTCGCCAAGAAGGTCCCCGACCTGGTCCTGCTCGATGTCATGATGCCGGGTGTCTCCGGTCTGGAAGTGCTGGAGCGGTGGCGGTCCGATGAGACGACCGCGGGGATGCCGGTGATCATGCTCACCGCCAAGGCCCAGGAGAACGATGTCGAGCGGGGATTCGAACTCGGCGCCGACGACTATGTGATCAAGCCGTTCAGCCCCAGGGAGCTGGTCCGGCGGGTGACCGCCGTGCTGTCGCGCAGGCAGTCGGTATGAAGCTCGGGGACGGCCAGGGATCCGGCTGAGCCCATGCCGGCCTTCCCGGCCACCGGCTTCTGGCTCGATGTCAGCATCGCCGGTGCCATGCTTGCCGCCGCCCTGCTCCTGGGCGCCGTCGTGGCCCGGATCCTGCGTGCGGTGCTGAGCGGCCGCCAGGCACGCGCGGAGCAGGCGATGCGGCCGATGGTGCTGGCGGTGGTCAGTGGCGCGGAGGTACCGGCGGCGCTGATCTCGGCTCGTGGCGGGCCGGGCCGGGCGGCCGAGCGGATCGCGTTCACCTACCTGGCGCGGGTGCGCGGTGAGGCTGCCGTGTTTCTCGCCGACGTCCTGTCGCGCCGCGGTGCGATGGCCCGGCTCATTCGCTGGACGCATTCGCCGCGCGCCCACCGCAGGGCCCGGGCGGCCGAGCGGCTCGGCCTCATCGCCTCACCCGAGGCGGAGCGCCGGCTGGCAGAGCTGGTCACTGGCGATCACAACCCGGAGGTGCGCATCGTCGCCACCCGCGCCCTGGGCAAGATGGGCTCCGCGGCGGCCGCCAGGACGCTGCTGTACTCGCTGAGCCGGCCCGCCCCGGTGCCCGAGGGCATCGTGGCCTCGGCACTGCTTGAACTAGGACCGGAGGCGGTGCCCGGGCTGCGGGCGGAACTGGCCGGCGGGCGGCGCCAGCGCGCGATGGCGGCCAACGTGCTCGGCCTGCTCGACGAGCTGCCTGCCTGGGAGGGCCTGGTGGAGAACGCAGGCAGCGGCAGTGTGGAGGTACGGATCAGCGCGGTACGTGCACTGGGACGGCTCGGCCTGCCTCAGGCCATCGGCCCGGTCACCGCATGCCTGCGTGCTGGCGAGGACCCGGCACTGCGCGCCGCCGCGGCTTACGCCCTGGGCCGGATCGGCGACCCGGGCAGCGCCCAGCCACTGGCAGCCTGCCTGGACGATCCGCACTACTGGGTGGCGCACAACGCCGCGATGGCGCTGGCAGAAATCGGTGGGGCGGGCGTGACCGCGCTGTCCCTGGCCGCGGTCGGCCTGGGCAGCGGGGCGGCGCACGCGAGGGAGGCGCTGGCCCGGCGGGCGCTGGCGCGGGGCGAGCGGCCCGCTGCCCCGGCGCGTGCTCCGGCTCCGGCGCACGTCTCGGCGTGGGTCTCGGCCACGGCGCAGATTTCCGCCCCGGCCCCGCTCGCTGGGCCGCCGGCCGGTCAGCCCGGTCCTGCCCGGGCTTCTGGGCAGGACCGGTAGTGCCGGTAATAGCCGCCACGGTCCGTGGCCTCGCCTGGTTCTGCGTCGGGTACTTCGTGCTGCTCAACTCCGCCTACCTGGCGCTCCTCGTGCTGGCGGCGGGCAAGGCCGTCATGGACCGCAGCCGGGTGCGGCTCGCCGGGCTGCCCGAAATTTTCGCCAGCCCGCTCGCGCCGCCCATCAGCCTGATCGTGCCGGTCAGCAACATGTCGGACCTGATCGTCGGGAGCACGCGCGGGCTGCTCGGCCTGCGGTATCCGGAGTTCGAGGTGATCGTCGTGGATGACGGCTCCACCGACGCAACCTTCGGCCGCCTGCAGGCGGAATTCGGGCTCGTCGAAGTCGACAAGGTGATCCGTGATGAGCTCACCACGGTGGGCCGGGTGATCTCCGTGCACGCGCCGCGCGACGGCAGCAACCTGCTGGTGATCCGCAAGCAGAGCGCGGGCCGCCCCGCCGACGCCGTCAACGTGGGCGTCAACGCGGCGAAGTACCCGCTGGTATGCCGCGTCGGCTCCGGCACATACCTGGACGCCGATGCCCTGCTCACGGTCGCCAAGCCATTCATCGAGGACCCGGCCAGGGTGGTCGCGGTCGGCGCGGCGATCCGGGTCGCCAACGGCTCGGAGATCCGGGGTGGGCGGGTGATCAGGCCGCGCGTTGCCGGGGGATGGCTCCTGCCCATCCAGGCGGCTGAGTACCTGCGCTCGTTCCTGCTAGGCCGCGCGGGATGGTCGCAGATCGGGGGCATGCTCTCCATCTCCGGCGCGTTCGGCATCTACCGGCGGGACATCTACGAGCTGGTCGGCGGGTCCATTCCGGACAGCGACGGCGACGACCTCGACATGACCATCCGCATCCACAAGCGGCTGCGCGACGAACGGCAGCCCCACCGCATCGGCTTCGTCCCGGAGCCGTGCTGCTGGACGGTGGTGCCGCACACCTACCGGCGGCTCGCCCGGCAGCGCGCCCGCTGGTCCCGGATCCTCGCCGAGGCCCTGTGGGCGCACCGGGCGATGATCTTCAACCCCGCCTACGGCATGGCCGGCCTGCTCGTCCTGCCCTTCTACCTGATTTTCGAGCTGGCCAGCGCCGTGGTGGAACTGCTCGCCGTGGCAGTCTTCGCGACGGGCCTGGCGCTGGGTTTCGTCAGCCCCGGCGTGGCGCTGCTGTTCGTCACCGCCGGGCTCGGGTACGGCGCGTTCCTGACCCTCGTCAGCGTGCTGACCGAGGAGCTCACCTACCACCGGTACCGCTCCTGGCGGGACTTCGCGCTGCTCGTCTACGCGGCGGTCGCGGAGAACGCCGGATTCCGGCAGCTTCATGCCTGGTGGCGGCTGCGCGGGCTGGCCGGGGCCGTGCTGCGCCGCGGGCCGGCCTGGGCCGGGGAACCAGGCGCGGAGGGCCAGAGCGAGCCCGCGTTCGGGGTGCCCGCCGGGGGCCGGCACGTCCAGGTACGGTGACCGGGACGCGATAGCACGCGGCGCAGGAGCGCGCGGCGCCAATCGCGGTTAGCCTCGACGGAAGAGCCCACCGCGGCACGGCGCGACAAGGGAGTTGCCCATGGAATCCGAAACGCCTGCCGAGGTGGATCGGGCGATGATGGACGTGGCCCTGTCCGAGGCCAGAGCCGGCCTCGCCGTCGGCGGAGTCCCCGTGGGTGCCGCGCTGGCGGCGGGCGGCCACCTGATCGCCTCCGGCCACAACCAGCGCGTCCAGTCGGGCGATCCGATCGCCCACGGCGAGATGTCCTGCCTGCGTAATGCCGGGAGGCAGGCCTCCTACCGCGAGATGACCCTCTACACCACGCTCTCCCCGTGCCAGATGTGCACCGGTGCGATCCTGCTCTTCCAGATCCCCAGGGTGGTCGTTGGTGAGGCCACCAGCTTTGCCGGGGACCTTGACTTCCTCCGCAGCCGCGGGGTCACCGTGATGCTGGCCGACGACAAGCGGTGTGTCGCGGTCATGCAGGAGTTCCAGGAACGCTTCCCCGAGGTTTGGAGTGAAGACATCGGCGGGCGCTAGGACAGCGAGCACTGTGATCGGCGAGGAGTTCGCGGGCCTGCTGGCTGCGGCGCAGGGCGGCGGTGAGGCCGCCTTTTCCCGGCTGTGGCGGGACGCCAACCCGGCCCTGCTGCGCTATCTGCGGGTGATTGCGCCAGGTGCCGAGGAGGACATCGCGGCGGAGACCTGGCTGCACGTGGTCCGCGGGCTGCCGGCGTTCCGCGGCGACGAGCAGGCCTGGCGGGCGTGGCTGTTCACCACGGCCCGGCGCCGCACGATCGACCTGGCCAGGCACCGCTCGCGGCGCCCTGAGGCGCCGCTGGACGATGTCACCTCGGCGCAGTTGCCCAGCAGCGCGGATTCCGCCGAAGCGGCGATGGAGAACCTCGGCACGGCGGCGGCGATCGCCCTGCTGGCGGGGCTGCCGCAGCTGCAGGCGGAGGTGATCATGCTGAGGGTGGTCGCCGGGCTGGACACCGAGTCGGTGGCGCGGATGCTAGGCAAGAGCCCAGGCGCCGTCCGGGTGGCCGCACACCGCGGCCTGCGCCGGCTGGCCCAGATCACCGCGGACGCAGGTGTAACGCTGTGACCGGCAACGACGTTCCGGATGTTGACATGCCGAACATCCCGCAGCCGCAACGCCAGGACGAGCCCGCAGTGACGGACGCCGACCTGGCCGCGCTGCTTGCGGGAACGACCGACGCAGTGCCCGGACTGAGGCCCGTGGCCGACGTGCTGGCCGCGCTGACCACCGAGGCCACCGGCGCGGAGCTGGCCGGCGAGGCCCGTGCTCTGGCTGAGTTCCGGCGCCAGGCTGGCGTGCCGGTACCGCCCCAGCGCGCCCGCCGCGGCACCGCCGGCCTCACCTCCCGGCTGGGGGTCAAGGTCGGCGCGTCGGTTACCGCCGTGGCCGTCGTGCTCGGGGGTGGCGTGGCCGCCGCTTTCGCGGACGTGCTCCCCGCGCCGATCCAGCGCCTCGCCCATGAGGCCATCGGCGCGCCCATCCCGCCGCGGCACGGCCTGCCTGGCCGCGACGGTCCCGCGGCACACGGGCAGCACGCCGGGCCCGGGAAGCCCGCGGTGCGTGGCGGACCTGGTGCCAAACCTCAGGGCCGCCCGCATGCCACCCCGGCGCCCACGGCCAAGGGCAACCCGCAAGCCAAGGGAAGCCGGCAGCCCGCACGGCAAGGGCGCGCATGGCCAACAAGGGCAGGGCAGTGGCCAACGGCAACGGCAACGGCAACGGCAACGGCCAGACGGCAACGGCCAAGGCAACGGCAACGGCCAGGGCAACGGCCAGGGCAACGGCAACGGCAACGGCCAGGGGCAGAGCAACGGCAGGGCCAGGGCAACGGTCAGGGGCAGGGCAACGGCCAGGGCCAGCAGGGGAACCCTCATAAGAAGGGACCGCACGGCAGCCCGCGAGTGAACCGGAGGCCGGCGGGGCACCCGCGCCGGTCCGTCCGTACCAGGCCAATCATGGATTCCTGAGACCTCAAAGACCCGTCCCACGCCCAGGGTGCGGTGTGGCGGCGGCGCGGTGGGCCGGGTGGCCGGCCTAGCTATTCCCGGCCCACCGCTCAACCCACAGGGCTGGGCGGGGCGTGACAGCGCCCCGCCCAGCGTGCTGTGCTGGCCCGGGGGAGCGACCCCCCGGAACCCCCGGTGGCTCAAGGCCCCGTTCCTTCGTCACGGGGCCTTGGCCGTGCTGGCCCGGGCAGCGACCCCCGGAACCCCCGGTGGCCTAAGGCCCCGTTCCTTCGTCACGGGGCCTTGGCCGTGCTGGCCCGGGCAGCGACCCCCGGAACCCCCCGGTGGCCTAAGGCCCCGTTCCTTCGTCACGGGGCCTTGGCTGTGCTGGCCGGGGGGGCGACCTCCGGAACCCCGGTGTCGGCTTGGGGAGCAAGCCGGTTGCCGGGGCCGTGCTGGCTAGCTAGAAGGGGCGCTGGCCGGGGGGCCGAAGTCGACCGCGGTCGTGTTCGCGCCGCTGATCACCACGGCCACGGTCTCGCCCGGGGCGGGCTCGCAGCGCCCGGATACCAGGGCGGCCAGGGCCGCGCACCCGCCGGGCTCGGCCACCACCCGCAGCGTCTCCCAGAGCAACTGCTGGGTCCGGACGATCGCGTCGTCGTCCACAAGAAGTACCTTGGCCGCGTTCTGGCGGATGATCGCGAAGGTCAGCTCGCCGACCTGGCGCGGTGCCAGCGAATCCACCGCCACGCTGCCGGCCTCCGCGTCCACCGGCCGGCCCGCCCGCATCGCGGCGGTGAGGGTCGGTGCGCCCTCCGGTTCGACGCCCACCACCTGGACCTGGCCGGCAAACCACGCGGCCACCCCGGCGAGCAGCCCGCCGCCGCCCACACTGGCCAGCACCTGGGTGGCATCCGGGGCCTGGGCGGCGAGTTCCATGCCGACAGTGCCCGCGCCGAGCATGGTCTCGGCCTGATCGTAGGCATGGATGGGGAGGGCACCGGAGGCCGCCGTCCACTCCTGGCTCGCCGCCAGGGCATCGGAGTAGGTGTCGCCCGCCACGATCAGGTCGGCGCCGTAACTCCGGATCCGGGCGATCTTGGCCGGTGAGGAGACGTGCGGCACGTAGATGCGCGCCGGAACGCCAAGGGCACGGGCGGCGAAGGCAACGGCCGCACCGTGGTTGCCCCCGGACGCGGCCACGACGCCGGCCGCGGGCAGGTCGCGGAGCAGCAGGTTCGCGAACGCGCCGCGCGCCTTGAAGGATCCGCCGTGCTGGAGTTGCTCGAGCTTGAGCACCAGCGGCCCGGGCGGCAGCCCGAAGTCCGCCCGGTCCACCGTGATCGCTGGGGTATGGCGCAGGTAAGGCCGGATGAGCGGCTCCACCGTATGGATTCCGTGGCGCGTGACAACGGTCCCGACATCGGCCGCGGTGAGCTCGTGATGCTGCGCCGAGGGCGCCTGGCCGGTGGTGTGCGGTGTGGTGGTCATGCGTTCAGCCAAGCAGCCGCCAGCCAGCGGCGGCAACCTGGTTGCACCGGCACGGGGTACCGTGAGGCCATGTCCGGTTTGCCAGATCATGGCGCGATGTCCCCCTCGCCCCGTCTGTGGCGGATGCGCTGCGCCGAAGTGGCCGCCGTCGGCGGCGCGGCTGCGGTGGTGGCGGGCACGGCGGCCGCATTAACGCTCGGCTCGGCGGCGGCCGTGAGCGCCGTTGCCGTGGCGATCGTCGCCGCGCTGGCGGCCCTGTGGTTCGTGCGCAACCGGTTCCGGTCCTGGGTGTACCAGGAGCGTGACGAGGACCTGATCGTCGAGCGCGGGGTGCTGATCCACCGCCTGTCCGTGGTTCCCTATGGCCGGATGCAGTTCGTCGACGTCACTGCCGGGCCCATCGACCGCATCTTCCGCCTGGCCACGGTGAAGCTGCATACGGCGGCCGCGGCCAGCGATGCCCGGATCCCGGGCCTGGAGCGCGACGAGGCGGCGCGGCTGCGCGACCGCCTGGCCGCGCTCGGCGAAGCCAAGGCCGCGGGCCTGTGACAGAGCCGGAGCCGAGCAGCACGCCCCCGGAGGAGGGTGGCGTGCCATCGGCAGGCCGACCGCGCGCCCCAGGCACCCCCGAGGCAGACAATGCTGGACCAGGGCTGGCGCCGGTTGCATCCGCTGTCGCCCCTGGTGCGTTCCGGCCGCGGGCTGGTCGCGGTGCTGGCCCTGGCCGGGCTCTCCACCTCCGGGGTGGTCGGCAGCGGCACCGGCACCCGCTGGTACGACCTGGCGCTGCCGGTCCTCGTCGCCGCGGCCGCGCTCGTCAACTGGCTCGTCACCCGGTGGAAGGTGGACGGGGCCACCCTGCGCATCGAGACCGGCCTGCTTCGCCGGGACTCGCGGCAGTTGCCCATCGCCCGGATCCAGGCGGTGGACCTGCTGCGCCCGTTCTTCGCCCGGATGCTCGGCCTTGCCGAGATCAGGGTCCGGCTGGCCGGGTCCGGCGATGCCGACGGGCGGCTCGCGTACCTGACCGAAGCGGCGGCGTTCGCACTCCGGGCGCGCCTGCTCGCGGCCCACCACGGCATGGATCCCGCCACCCCCGAGCCCGCGGAAAGCGTGGTCACCTCGGTCGGCACCGGCCGGCTCGTCGGCTCGGCGCTGATCTCTGCCGTCCCGCTCGCCGTGGTGGCCGTCGCGGTGGGCGCGGCGATCGTGGCGGTCACCCCGGGCGGCCTGCTCGCCGTGGGGGCCCCGCTGGCCTGGTGGCTGATCATCTGCGGCTCGATCGTCTGGCGGCGGGTCACCACCCAGTACGCCTTCACCGTGGCGGTCTCGCCCGACGGCGTCCGGATCCGGCGCGGGCTGCTCGGCACGGTGGCCGAGACCATCCCGGTGCCCCGGATTCAGGCGATGCGGTTGATCGAGCCGCTGCTCTGGCGGCCGCTGCACTGGTGCCGGCTGGAGGTCGACGTGGCCGGCGGCCTGGGCCACGACCACCCGGAGGGCTTCGGAGCGGTGCGAAAAGCGCTGCTGCCGGTGGGTACCCAGGACGAGGCCAGGCGGCTGCTTGCCGTGATAATCCGGGGGGGCGACCCCCCTGGAACCCCCCGATACCCCGAGGCCGCGTTCCTTCGTCACGGCGCCACCGGGGGCTGGCCCGCACTGACCAAGCCGCCGCGGCGGGCCCGCTGGAAGGCGCCGCTGAGCTGCCACTTCCTGGCGGCCGGGCACGACGGCACGCTGGCCGTCGCGGTTACCGGGCGGGTCCGCCGGGAGACCACCCTGGTGCCGCTGGCCAAGACACAGAGCGTGCGGCTGGTCCAGGGCCCGCTGCAGCGCTGGCTCGGGCTGGCCACGGTGCACCTCGACGCCGCGGGCAAGCGGGTCAGGGCCGAGTTCAGGGAACGGCAGCAGGAACAGGCCAGGTCCCTGGTCGGCGAGCTGGCCGCGCTCAGCCGCAGCGCCCGCAGGCAGGCATCGCTGGCGGCCGCGGACCGGCCCGCGCCCCCGCTGGGCGCCGCGCCGCCGTCGGGCAGCGGGCCAGGCCCCACCATCCGGGTGGGCGGCCACGAAACGGCCGTCGGCCCGGTGACGGAGGAACCGGGCCGACAGGCACCGGGGGGCTCCGGGGGGTCGCTCCCCCGGACCGGCACAGCCGGTCAGGCAGCGAGCGTGGTGTCGCCGGTGAACGCGTCCCAGAGCGAGGCGTAGGTACCGCCCGCCGCGAGCAGGTCGTCGTGGGTGCCGATCTCGGCGATCCGGCCCTGGTCGAGCACCACGATCCGGTCCGCGCGGGCGGCGGTGGTGAGCCGGTGCGCCACCACCAGCGTCGTCCGCGCGGCCAGCAGCCGCTCCGCGGCCCGCGTCACGGCCGCCTCGCTGACCAGGTCGAGCGCGGCGGTCGCCTCGTCGAGCAGGAGGATGTCCGGATCGACCAGGTAGGCACGGGCCAGCGCGATGAGCTGGCGCTGCCCGGCGGACAGGTTGCGCCCGCGCTCGGCCACCTCATGGTCGAAGCCGCCCGGCAGCCGGCTGATCATGTCCACCGCGCCCACGGCGCGGGCCGCCGCCCGGACCTCGGCATCACTGGCCTCCGGCCGGCCGTAGGCGATCGCGTCGCGCACCGTGCCCGCGAACAGGAACGGCTCCTGCGGGACCACGCCCAGGCGCCGCCGGTAACCGGCCAGGTCGAGATCACGGATGTCGGTGCCGTCCACGAGGACCTGGCCACCGGTCACGTCGTAGTACCGTGCCACCAGTTTGACCAGGGTGGACTTGCCCGCGCCGGTCTGCCCGACGAGAGCGACCGTCTCGCCGGGCGCCACGGTCAGGCTGACCCCGGTGAGCGCCTCCTGGCCCGTTCCCGCGTAGCCGAAATGCACGTCCCGCAACTCGATGCGGGCCCGGCCGCGCGGTGAGGGCAGCGGGCTGGCGGCCTGTGGGGTGGACGTCGGGGTGTGCAGCAGTTCCCGGATCCGGCGCAGCCCCACGGTGGCCTGCTGATAGCCGTCGAACACCTGGGAGATCTGCTGGACCGGCGAGAACAGCATGTCGATGTAGAGCAGGTAGGCGATGAGCGCGCCTGCGGTCAGCGCGCCGCTGCGCATCTGGCCCGCCGCGACCAGCAGCACCAGGGCGCTGGCCAGGGTGGACAGGGACTGCACGAACGGGAAGTACAGCGCGATGTAGCGCTGGGCGCGCAGCCGGGACCGGCGGTAGGCGTCGCTGCGCCCGGTGAAGCGCTCCAGGTTGCGTCCCTCGCGGCGGTAGGCCTGGGAGACGCGCAGCCCGGCCACGTTCTCCTGTAGGTCGGCGTTGACCGCGCTGACCTTGTCCCTGGCGTCCTGGTAGGCCACCGAGGCCTTGCTGCGGAAGACCGCCGTGGCCACGACGGCCACCGGCATGATCGCCAGCACGGTCAGCCCCAGTTCCAGGTTGATGATCAGCAGCGCGGCCAGCACCCCGGCGACCAGCAGCACCGAGTTCACCAGGGTGATGAGCCCGGTCTGCAGGAACGAGGAGAGCGCCTCCACGTCCGTGGTCATCCGGGTCATGATGCGGCCGGACAGTTCGTGCTCGTAGTAGTCCAGGCCCAGCCGTTGCAGGTGCGCGAAGGTCTTCACGCGCAGGGTGTAGAGCAGCCGCTCGCTGGTCCGGCCCACCACCGTGGTCTGCACCACGTTGATCACCCAGTCGGCCAGGGTGATCAGCAGCGCGGCCGCCGAGACGGCGAAGATCGCCGACAGCATCTTGGCCTCGATGCCCTGGTCGATGCCACCGCGGACCAGGGCCGGCATGGCCAGGCTGGCCAGCGCGTCGAGGCCGTCGAGCAGCAGCCCCACGGCGAACGCCGCAAGGAACGGCCGCAGCAGCCGGCGCAGCGTGAAGTGCGGGTCGGGGGCACGCGCCGCGGCGGCGTCCACGCCGGGCTCCTCCGACGCGGGGGGCAGCGCGTCCACCTGGGCCAGCAGTTCGGGGGAGGGAGGTATCCCGGCGAGGAAGCCGGCCGGGGCCCCGGTACGGAGCTTTCCTGACGTCGATCTCGCCGGGATCCCCGGCCGGGCTGCCACCTGGGCCGCGGGTTCGCCGGTGCCCGCTCCCGTGGCGGTCACCGCGGCCGGTGCCGGGCCTGCGGCGTCCGGTTCCGCCTCGTCCGTATCGCCGGAATAGAAGCCAAGCTCGCCGGCGCCGATGCCTTCCGCGTCGTCGCCCGGCCCGGCCAGCAGCAGCCGGTAGAGCGGGCACGATGCCATCAGTTCGTCGTGGCTGCCCTCGGCGACGAGCCGTCCCTCGTCCAGCACCGCGATCCGGTCCGCCAGCCGCAGCGTCGAGCGCCGGTGCGCGATCAGCAGCGTGGTCCGGCCTTCCATGACCCGCCGCAGGGTCTGGTGGATCTCCGCCTCGACCCGCGGGTCCACCGCCGAGGTGGCGTCGTCGAGCACCAGGATGCGCGGGTCGGTGATCAGCGCACGGGCGAGCGCGACCCGCTGCCGCTGGCCACCGGACAGGGTGAGCCCCTGCTCGCCCACGACCGTGTCGTAGCCCTGGGGCAGGCCGGTGATGAACTCGTGGGCCTCGGCCGCCCGGGCCGCGGCCATGACCTGCTCCCTGGTCGCGTCCGGCCGGCCGAACGCGACGTTGGCGGCGACGGTGTCGGAGAACAGGAAACTCTCCTCAAGGACCAGCCCGATCGCCGCCCGCAGGGAGTCCTGGGTGAGATCCCTGACATCGAAGCCGCCGACCCTGACCTGGCCGCCGCGCACGTCGTAGAAGCGGGGGAGCAGCAGCGAGATCGTGGACTTCCCGGATCCCGCCGTGCCGACCAGCGCCAGCGTCTCGCCCGGCGCCACCCGCAGCGACAGGCCGCGCAGCACCGGCTGCGACGGCACGTAGCCGAACCAGACGTCGTCGAACTCCACGCCCGGAGTCTGCGGCGGCAGCGCCGAGGCGCCTGGCCGGTCGGTCACCACCGGGCGGGCGTCGATCACCTCGAACACCCGGATCACGCTGGCCCTGGCCTCCTGGCCCAGGGTCACCAGCGCGGCCAGCGAGCGGACCGGCCCGACCATGGCCAGCAGGTAGGAGGAGAACGCCAGGAACGTGCCGAGCGTGATGAACCCGCGCAGGGCCATCCAGCCGCCGAGCGCAAGCACCCCGACCTGGCCGAGCGACGGGATCGCCTGCAGTGCAGGGTTGTACTTGGCCATCAGCCGCACGGTCCGCACCCGGGAGCCGTACAGGTCGGAGCCGGCCTGTTCGAGCCGCTCCACTTCCTGGCTCTCCTGCCCGAAGCCCTTCACCACGCGCACGCCCGTCACCGCGGCCTCGACCACCTCCGCGACCGCCGCCGCCCGCTGCTGCGCGTCCCAGCTCGCCGGGAACAGCGTGCGCCGGGACTTGAGGGAGATGAACCACAAGGACGGGGCGACCGCAAGTGCGACGACGGTGAGCAGCGGGGAGAGCACCGCCATGACGATCAGGGAACCGGCGAACAGCACCGCGTTGCCCATCAGCATCGGCACCATGGAGAGCAGGCCCTGCACCATGGTGATGTCGGAGATCGAGCGGCTCACGATCTGGCCGGTGTGCAGCTCGTCCTGCCGGGTGCCGTCCAGGCGGGACAGCGAGGCCAGTATCTGTGTGCGCAGGTCGTGCTGAACGTCGAGGGAGAGCTGGCCGGCCCGGTAGCGCCGCAGGTACAGCGCGCCGAAGTTGGCGAACGCCGCGACGAGCAGGGCCAACGCCAGGGGCCAGATCGCGGCCTGGACGGAGGAGGTGAGGTTGTCCACGATGGCCCGCTGGATCAGCGGGATGGCGATCCCCACCGCGCTGACCACCAGGGTCCCGGCGAGGGCGAGGATCACGTTGCGCGGGTAGCGCCAGCAGTACCCCGCAAGCCGCGCCATCCAGCCGCGCTCGCGCGGGCTGGTGCCCGGTGCGCCGGCTGGGCCTTGCACGCGATCAGTCGTTGTGTTCCGGTCCGCGCTCTCCTGTGGGTGCGTGTCCGTTGCCGCTCCCTTCCCTCCCCGTCAGACTCCCACGGTCAGCAACGCGCCAGGGACGGGCTGCATTTCCTCCGGCCGGGCGGCTCTTCAGCCGGCGCCCGGTTCGACCAGGCCGTTCTCGTACCCGAACACCACCGCCTGGACCCGGTCCCGCAGCCCCAGCTTGTCCAGGATGTGACCCAGGTGGGTCTTCACGGTGCTCTGCGACACGACCAGCGCGTTGGCGATCTCGGTGTTGGACCGGCCGCAGACGACCAGGTCGAGTACTTCGCGTTCGCGCGGGGTGAGCCGGGCCAGTTCCGGCGGCGGGCGGCGGGCCGCCGGGCGCCTGGCCGCGAACTCCGCCACCAGCCTGCGGGTCACCTGCGGGGAAAGCAGCGCCCCGCCGTCGGCAGCCGCCCTGACGCCGAGCAGCAGTTCCTCCGGGGGCGCGTGCTTGAGGAGGAAGCCGGACGCGCCCGCGCGCAGCGCCTCGTACACGTACTCGTCCAGGTCGTAAGTGGTCAGCACGACGACCCGGACCGGCCGGGCTCCGGGCACCACGGGAGCGGAGAGGATGCGCCGGGTGGCGGCGAGCCCGTTGAGCACCGGCATCCTGATGTCCATCAGCACCACGTCCGGCGCGACCTTGCGGGTGAGCTGGACCGCTTCCTCGCCGGTGCTCGCCTGCCCGACGACGGTCAGCCCTGGCTGGCTGTCCAGCAGCGTGGCGAGCCCGGCCCGCACCATGGCCTGGTCGTCCGCGATCACGATGCGGACCGGCTCGCCGCCGGTCACCGCGGGCCTCCCGTGGCCGCCGCCTCGTCACCGGTCAGGCGGCCCGCCGCCGCGCCATAGGGAAGCACCGCGGTGACCAGGAACCCGCCGTCCGGGCACGGGCCCGCGTCGAGGGTGCCGCCGTAGAGTTCGGCCCGCTCCCGCATCCCGCGCACCCCGAGCCCTGGCCCCGGCTGCGCCCCGGCCCCGGCGGGCGCCGAGGTCCGGGCGGGCGCCCCGGCCCGGGCGGGCGCCGCGGCCGGCCGGTGGTAGCCGTGCGGCGGGGCGGCGTTCTGGACGACGATCTCCAGCCGCTCCCCGGTGTAGCGGAGCACGACCCGGGCCGTGGCACCGGGGGCGTGCCTGGCCACGTTCGCCAGCGCTTCGGATGCGATGCGGTAGGCGGACAGTTCCGCGCCGGGCGACAGCACCCGTGGCCGGCCTTCGATGGCCAGCTCGGCAGGTACCCCCGCTTGCCTGGCCGAGGCGATCAGCGCTTCCAGCCCGGCCAGCGTCGGTGCGGGCGGCAGCTCAGCGGTGGCATCCGGATCGCGCCGCAGCGCCCCGAGCAGGTGGCTGAGCTCGGCCAGCGCTTCCCTGGACAACTGTTCCAGCCTGGCAAGTATCTCGGCCGTGCTGCCAAGACCGCCCGCGTCCAGCCCGCCAGGGTCCGAGCTGTCCGCGGCGACCCGGGCGGCGCCCGCCTGCACCGCAATGGCCGAGAGCTGGTGGGCGACCACGTCATGCAGCTCACGTGCGATGCGCGTGCGCTCCGCCTGGTGCGCCGCCGCCACCGCAGCGGCCGTCTCCGCGCGCCGGGCGCTCGCCGCGTCGCCGAGCACGAACGCGGCACCCAGCAGCGCGAACGGCGCGGCGGCCAGCCTGATGTGGTTGACCGTGACGGTCACAACCGCCACCGCCAGCGCCGCCCAGCCCAGCCAGCGCGCGTACCGCCTGGTGGCGGCCGAGTAGGCGCCAAGCCCGTAGGCGCCGATCAGGACGGCGGCGAACGCGGAGATCTCGTTGCGGCCCAGGGCGGCCCTGGTCGCCAGCACCCCGGCGGCCGCGGCCAGCACCAGCGCGGGAAACCGGCGGCGCCAGCAGAACGGAACCGACATCGCCAGCGTGAGCCCCAGGGAGCCGAGCACGTCCAGGGCGGACCCGGCGTGGCCGGACGGCTCCCACCACCACGGCACGTCGGGGAGCCCCCAGGCCAGCAGCACGGCCGCGATGGCCAGGTCTGCCCGCTGGGGGCGCCCGAGGTCACGCCAGGCCGGCACCCGCATGATCCGAGGGTATGACCCGCTGGCGCCGTCGTACCGGGACCGCATGGTGCGCGCCGCGTCAGCCACTGATGTCGGCGCGGCGGAAGATCCGCTCCGCCACGGCCAGGCCGGCCGCGACCAGGCAGGCCAGCCCGGCGAAACCGGCCAGCTGGCCGGGAGGCGCGCCGGTGCCGAGGAACCGGGACCAGAAGTTGGCCGGCAGGGCGGTGACCGAGCCGAGCCCCGCGGGGAAGCCCATCCAGCTGGCCACCCAGGTGGCCGGCGTCCAGGGCCCGGCGCCGGGCAGCGCCGCCACGGCCAGCATCGCGACGATCGCGCCCGCCGTGGCCGCGATCGTGCCGATGGCACCCCGGGTGATCACCGCGGCGAGCAGGCCGATGACGGCGAAGAAGGCCAGAACGAGCAGTGCCCGGGCCACCTGGGAGCCCGCCAGGCTGAATTCGTGCGCAATCGTCTCGTGCGGCGCTGGCAGGTGGTTGACCCGGGCCAGCACCGGCCCGGCCAGCGCCAGCGCCGCCCAGCAGGCGGCGATGAGGCCGAGGCCGGCCAGCCACAGGCTCACCAGCTTGGCCACCAGCACCTGCCAGCGGCGGCCATGCTGGGTGAGCAGGCTCTTCATGGTCCGGCCGGACCACTCGCCACCGATGTGGGCGCCCGCGAGCAGCGCCATCGCCAGCGCCCCGGGCAGGGAGGCGATCAGCCCGGCCGCCTCGGCCCCGGCCGCGGCCGGGGCAAGCTGGCCGGCGACCTGGGCGGGCTCCGCCTCGATCTGCCGCAGCCCGGCCCGGGCAGCGGCCTGCCAGCGGGAGCACTGCGGCCCGGCGGGCACCCCTTCCGCCGCGCAGGACGGCAGGTGGCGGGGCGCGCCCTGCGCGCCGAGCATCGCGTTGTGAGTACCGCCGGCGGCCAGCAGCAGGCAGAACAGTGCCGCCGCGGCCGCCACCCCGAAGGTCAGCGGCCTGGCGAGCTTGGCCAGTTCAGCGCGCAGCAGTCGCATCGTTCACCGCCGCGGTGCCCTCGGTCATGCTCAGGAACGCCTCCTCCAGGGCCGGCCTTTGCAGCACGACCTGGTGCGGCCAGACCCCGCCCTGGCCGAGCGCCCGGGTCACCGCCTGGCCGTCGGCCCGGTCCACCAGCACCGCGTCCGGGCCGTCCGGCCGCGCCGCCCAGGGCGCGAGCAGCGCCAGGGCCGCAGGCTGATCGGCGGGGTCTACTACGGCGCGCACCCGCGCCCTGGCGGTGGCGAGGCCGGCCACCGGGCCCTGTTCCACCAGCCGGCCCGACCGCAGCACCGCGACCTGGTCACAGATCTGCTCGACCTCGGCGAGCAGATGACTGGAAAGGAACACGGTGATGCCCCGGCCGGCCAGGGAGCGCAGCAGCGTGCGGAATTCGGCGATGCCCGCCGGGTCCATCCCGTTGGCCGGCTCGTCGAGCAGCAGCAGCGAGGGCTCGCGCATCAGCGCGGCCGCGAGGCCGAGCCGTTGCCGCATGCCCTGGGAGTAGCCGTTGACCTTGCGGTCCGCGGCCGCGCCGAGTCCGGCCACCGCCAGCATCCGGCCGATCTGGCCCGGCGGCCCCGGCAGCGGCGGCCCGGACAGGGCCAGCACCTCAAGGTTGCGCCGCCCGGTCAGCCACGGGTAAAAGGCCGGCTCCTCGATCATTGCCCCGATCCGGGCCAGCCCGTCCGGGTCACCGGCAGGCCGCCCGTTCACCCAGGCCCGGCCCGCGGTAGGCGTGACCAGCCCGAGGAGGATGCGCAGCGTGGTCGTCTTGCCCGCGCCGTTCGGGCCGAGGAAGCCGAACACCTGGCCAGGCCCGACGTCGAGATCCAGCCCGTCAAGCGCGGTGACCCCGCGGTATCGCTTGGTCAGGCCCTCGCACCTGATCGCGCTGGTCATGCCCGGGCCTCCCGTCGTCAGGTCCCGCCGGGACGGCGGGACCAGCAACGACGCTAGGGCGGCCGCAGCCGACTGTCATCGGCGCACCGACGAACTTCGCCTCGTCCCCAGGACGAGACGGCCGGGTCAGGCCAGGGCCGGGTCCTTGGCGGTGCCATACCCGGCGGCGGCGCTGAACATGATCAGCACGAACAGGGCGAACGTGATCACGTGGACGCTGGTGCACCACAGGCAGATCGAGCGGATCGTGAACAACTCGGTGTAGACCAGGTAGAGCACGAACACGATGCCGACCACCATCGAGCCCACCCGCGCCCACCGGAGCGGTGGCCAGGTCATCCGCCATGCCCACGGGGAGTTGACGACGGCGAGGAACACGTAGAACGCCAGGCCGAGGACGGCGACCGGGATGCCGAAAACGATCGACTGCGGGCTGGTGATCACCTTCTCGCAGTTGATCGTGCTTGTCGCCGGGCAGGCCAGGGTCACCGAGGTGTTGTAGTGCACGATCGTGAGCCAGATGGAATCCGCGAGGCCGGCCAGCGACAGGATCCAGGTGGTCCACACGAGCCAGGCTGGCGTCGCGGCCAGGGCGGGCTCCGCTGCCACGGCGGCCGCCACCGGGGCGGTGCGCCCGCGCTGCGCCTGGCCGGCCGCCCGCGGCTGCCCGTTGCCGGGCTTGGCCTGCCGCGCGGGCTGCTTACCCTGCCGCTGGCCGGGCGCGGCGCTGGGCTCCGGGCGGCCGCCGCGGGTGCCCTTGTCCTTTGACTTGGTCCCGCCGGCTGGCCGGGCGGTCGTGCCCGGCTTGCGCGTGGCCATCTACAGGCCGCTCTGCACGGCCGTGACGGCTGCCGAGGAGCAGACGTCGGACGGCTGGTTGTTCGTCATCTTGCAGATGGCGCCGGTGATGTAGTTGGCCGCACCGTCCACGCTCTGCGCGACCGGCGACGTCGGGTCCTTCAGCGCGGCGGCGATCTGGCTCCACGTCATGCCCTGCAGCACCTTGGCGTCGTAGATGGGGCCCTTCATGACCAGTTTGTTGCCGAAGTCGATGAACGGGTAGCCGCGGGTGCTCGGGTCCGGCTCGTACTTGGCCCAGAGCGCGTTCTGCGCCTTGGTCGGGTTCTGCAGCGGGGCCTTGGTGACGGTCAGGTTTTCCACCGGCGCGAAGTTCAGGTAGTTACTGTGGTAGCCGGTCTTGTAGAACGTCAGCGTCGCGGTGCTCGGGTCGGTGTCCGTCGGCGAGGAATGGATGCCGTGCAGCGGGGTCAGCGTGCCGAAGCGGCTCAGCGCGATCGCCATGGACCAGCGCATGGCCGCGCAGTACGGGCAGAACTCGGCGCCGATGTAGAGCATCTGCGGTTTGCCGCCGCTGGTCAGCGCCGCGCCCGAGCCGGCCGGTGAACGGTGGCTGCCCTTGGGTGAACGTGGGCACCGCGCCCTTGCCCACCTTGTCCAGCGTCGCCGTGGGCACGCCGGTGACCTGGCTCGCCACGCTGGCCGGCAGCAGCGAGCCGGTCACCGAGGAGTCGCCAGCGCTGGAGACGTCGAGCCCTGGGTGAGCTTGATCACGACGAACGCAAGGACGATCACCAGGACGACGAGCGTGCTGCCGCCGGTGATGATCATCCGGTTGCGCCGCTCCGCCTTGCGTGCCGCCTCGCGCTGCGCCGCGATCTTCTCGCGGGCGCTCTGCTGCTTGATCCTGCTCGCCTTACCCATCGCCTGTCCTCATGAAAGGGTCCACAAGAATCCCCCGGCCGCCCTCCATCGTAGGGCGTAATCGATGCGCTGCCAGCCCGGCAACGGGCTCAGTGCCCGAAGACCGGGATCATCGTGGCCCGGGCGATGGTGTGGAAGCGCAGGTTGAACCCGGCGACGGCCGGCGAGGCGTCGGAGTCCACGCCCTGGCTGGCCAGGTTGTCCACGTCCAGCGCGTGCACGGCGAACACGTACCTGTGGGGCGGGTCGCCCGCGGGCGGCGCGGCGCCGCCGAACGCCTTGGCGCCGTAGTCGTTGCGCACGCAGAACGCCCCGGCAGGCAGCCCGGACTGGTCGCCGCTGATCGCGCCGGTGGCCAGTTCGGTGACCGACGCGGGCACGTCGAGCAGCACCAGGTGCCAGAACCCGGAGCCGGTGGGGGCATCCGGGTCGAAACAGGTCACCGCGAAGCTCTTGGTCTCCGCGGGGAAGCCCTGCCAGCTCAGCTGCGGGGAAATGTTCTGCCCGGTCATGCCGAAGCCGTCGAAGACCTGGGCGTCGGGCATCTGCTGGCCGTCGGCCACGTCGGTGCTGGTCAGCGTGAACGACGGCACGGGCGGCATGAAGTCGTAAGGCAAGGGCGGGCGCGCGGTCATGGGTCATCTCCGTAGCAGTCGGTCGGTCGGGCCGCCGGTCCGCAGGCGGGGCAGGTGCGGCCACGCCTACGCTATCCACAGCCGCACCCGTCACGGGCGGCGAATCCCCTCCCAGCCGGTTCCGCCACCTGCCCCGGCCGGCTCTCAGCCGGCGGCGATACCGTGCCGCGGAGGGGATCTGGGCCGAGCGGTAGCAGCCGGGAAGGCGCGGAGCGAGGCGTGAAGGTAACGCAGGTTTGGCCGACGTGGGGACGCCGCCTGTCGTTCGCGGCCGTCCTGCTCGTCGCCGCGATCACCCCGGGCACGGCGGCGGGCTGGTCGTCGGTCCTGTGCCCGCGGGCCCGCTGCGAGAGCGCAGGCACGATCCGGTGGATCCGGCCGATGCCCGGGTCGTGGACCGTGCAGAACGGCGAGGCGGGCACCTCCCCGGCCAGCGGCCAGGCCTACGCCTCGCTGGACTCCCAGCTCGCCGCGGTCGGCGCCGGGCTCACCGTCTCCGCCTACCAGGCCGGCACGGGCCAGCGGCTGTGGACGACCGTGCTGACCGGGTTCCCGGCCGGGTCGGCGATCACCGCGGTCCGGGTCTGGCCGGGCGTGGTCACCGTCGGGGTCGTGCCGCCAGCGCCGCCCGCGCCGCCGCGGCACGCCAGCCCCGGGCGGCGCTGCCGCTCCCGGCGGCGGTCACGCCGCGGGCGGCGAGCATGCCACGGCCCGGGCGCGGCGGCGGACCGGCCACGGGCGGCGGGACTGCCGCGTACCACGGCCCGCCACGCGCCGAGGTCGTGCTCCGGGCCAGCACCGGGCACCGGATCCGCGCTTACCCGGCGGCCCAGTTCGGCGGCGCGGTCGCGGCCAGCCCCGCCACCACCGTCGTCGTCGGGCCCCGCGCGGTGACCAGCTATGCCAACCACACCGGCGCCGTGCGGTGGAGCCGGCCCACCGGCACGGTCCCGCAGGCCTGGCAGGCGGACGGCGGCGAGCTTTACATGGCGGTGGCGGCCGGGGGGTACCTCGCCTCCGCGCCGGTCACCGCGCTGCGCCGGATCAACCTCCGCACCGGCGCGCAGCACCTCGTGCGCCCGCACGGCCCGGCCTTCCTCGGCGCGCTCAGCCTCGCCTACCAGGGCGTCGTGGTCTTCTCCTCGGCTCGGTGGGCCAGGGGCTACAGCGCCACCACGGGCCGCGAATTGTGGCACTATCCCAGCGCGCTGCCCGACATGGTCGACGCGGTCGCCGGCCGGCTCTACCTGATATCCGGCAATACGCTGATCGGGGTGAACCCGCAGACCGGGAGCACCCTGGCCCGGGTCAGCGCGGCCTCCTCGTCCGGGCTGTACGGGGTCCGCGAGGGCGCGCTGCTCGGCATCGATCACGGCGCGCTCGGCAAGGCCTGGGGCTATGGCATCGCCGCGCAGCAGGTGCTCTGGACGAGCCTGCCGCTGCCCTGGCCGCACTACTTCGTGGACCTGTCCGGCATCGGGGGAAGCGCACCGCCGGGCCAGGACGCGGTGCTGCTCGCGATCTGCGGCCGAGTGGCCGCCGGGCGGCGGGACCGCCGTGCCGAGGTGCACCCGCCCCGAGCTTGCCGTGGTCAACCGCTGACCCCGCGCCCGTCAGCCGCCTGGACCAGCGGGCCGCGGGGAGCGTAGCGCAGCTGAATCCGCAAGCCGCTGGAGACGCGCAGCCGGGGCATGTTTGCGGCGCCGGCCTGGTTGCCCATAAAGGGGGCAGGTAGATACCGACCGGCACGGAGGAGGCATGCGATGACAGCGCGGCGCCGCCACCAGCCGCCGGAGGATGGGCCCCGGGTGATCGTCGTCGGGGCCGGCTTCGCCGGGCTGGCGGCAGTGGCGGAACTGCACCACGCGGGCGCGCGGGTGACGCTCGTCGACCGGAACATCTACAGCACGTTCCAGCCGCTGCTGTACCAGGTGGCGACCGGCGGGCTGAACCCGGGCGACGTGGCCTACCCGCTCCGGACGCTCGCGCGCAAGAAGGCCGCGAGGTTCCGGCCGGGGGAACTGGCCGGCATCGACCCGGCCGGCCGCCGGATCACCCTCACCGACGGCACCGTGCTCGACTACGACTACCTGGTGCTCGGCACCGGGGTGTCGGCCGCCTTCTACGGCGTGACCGGCGCGGCCGAGCACACCTTCGGGCTGTACACCCGCCGCGACGCGGTCGCGCTGCGGGACCACATCATGGCCCGGCTGGAACGGCTCGACATCGAGGGCCCGGGCACGGCCGTCAACTTCACCGTGGTCGGCGGCGGGGCGACCGGCGTGGAGGTGGCCGGTGCCCTGGCCGAGCTGCGCGCGGACGAGGACGCCTTCCCCGATGTGGACCCGACGGACGTGCACATCAGGCTGGTCGAGATGGCCCCGGCGCTGCTGGCGCCGTTCCACCCCAAGCTCCAGGGTTACGCCCTGGCCGAGCTGCGCCGCCGTGGCGTGGACGTGCACCTGGACACCAAGATCTCCGAGATCACCGACGACCAGGTGATCCTGGCGAACGGGGACGAGCTGCCCAGCGACGTCACCGTGTGGGCGGCCGGGGTGTCCGCGCCCGCCGCCACGGCGGCCTGGGGCCTGCCGCAGGGCCGCGGCGGCCGCATCGAGGTCGGGCCCGACCTGCGGGTCGCCGGCCAGGACCGGATCTTCGCCACCGGGGACATCGCGCTGATCGAGGGCCAGCCGCTGCCCCAGGTCGCCCAGCCGGCCATCCAGACCGGGCGGCACACGGGAAAGCAGATCGCGCTGCTGATGGCGGGCCGGCCCACGCGGCCGTTCCGCTACCACGACAAGGGCATCATGGCGACCATCGGCCGCCGCAGCGCGGTGGTCGAGCTTCCCCACGGCGCGCGGATCCACGGCACGCTGGCCTGGCTGGCCTGGCTCGCCCTGCACCTGTTCTACCTGCTCGGCGGCCGCAACAGGCTGTCCGCCCTGGTCAACCTGTCCTACCGGTACCTGATCTGGGGCCACGGCGGCGGTGTGATCGTCGGGGACGACCCGCCCGGGGCCGTCCCTGGCGGCCCCCCGCAGGCGGTCCCTGGCGCCACCGCCGGTTCCCGCCAAGGCTCCGCGTGAGGGCTGCTTAACTAGGACCTATGCCCGCAGCCGCCGAGAGGCCGTTCCCGTCCGCGCCACTGCCCAGCCAGCCTGCCAGCCCGCCCGAGCAGGTGGCGGCGGGAGCACTGGTGCTGCGGCGGATGCACGCGGACGACGCGGGCCCGGTCGCGGCGGCGGTCCGTGCGAGCCTGGAGCACCTGCGCCCGTGGATGCCGTGGGCCACCCCGGAAGCGGCCGACCTGCGGTCCCAGCTCGTGCGGGTGGCCGAGTCCGACGAGCTGTGGGGGTCGGGCACCGGTTTCATTTACGTGATGATCGCCACGGATCCCGGCCTGCCGGGCTCGGACGCTGCCGGCGCGGTCAAGGATCCGGACGGCGAGTTCGTCGGCACGATCGGGCTGCACCGCAGGCTCGGTGACGACGCCGTGGAGATCGGCTACTGGACCGTCGCGGGGAAGACCCGGCGCGGCTACGCGACCGCGGCGGCGCAGGCGCTCACCCAGGTGGCGCTGGCGCTGCCCGGCATGCGGCGGGTGGAGATCCACTGCGACGAGGCCAACACCGCCAGCGCGGGCGTGCCCCGCAAGCTGGGCTACCGGCTCGACCGGGTGGAGCAGCACGAACGGGAGGCACCGGGGGAGCGGGGCCGCCGGATGATCTGGGTCTGGGACCTGGCCGAGGGCCCCAGGGCGGCCGGCCAGGGCGGGCAGGCGGCGCGCGGAGAGGCCCGGTGAAGGCGGCGAGCCTGGCCCGCGGGGCGGCCCTGGCGGCGTGCGGGCTTGCCCTGGCGGCCTGCGCCGCTGGCGCCGCGGGATCGCCGGCGGCAGACAGCGGCGCCGGGCACTCCGGCACCGGCATGCAGGGGGGGAACAACCCGGAGCTGGACCCCGGCAGCTCGCTGGGCGGGGCGCCGGCCCCGGACATCCGGCTGGAGAACCAGTTCGGCCAGCGGATGGCGCTGAGCCAGTTCCGCGGCAAGGCGGTCGTCCTGGCGTTCGTGGACTCGGAGTGCACCACGGTATGCCCGCTGACCACGGTGAGCATGGTGGCGGCCAAGGAACTCCTCGGCGCGGCAGGCAGTCACGTGCAGTTGCTCGGCGTGGACGCCAACCCGCAGGCCACCAGCGTGGCCGATGTCATGGCCTACTCCAGGGCACACGCCATGGTGAACCAGTGGGACTTCCTGACCGGCACCCTGCCGCAGCTCCAGGCGACCTGGCGGGCCTACCACATCGCGGTGCAGATCCAGCAGGGGATGATCGACCACACCCCGGCCCTGTTCGTGATCGACCCGCAGGGCCGCGAGCGCACCGTGTACCTCACCCAGATGAACTACGCCAGCATCACCCAGGCCGCGCAGATCATCGCCCAGCGCGTGTCCAGCCTGCTGCCCGGCCACCCGCCGCTGGCGAGCACCCACTCGCTGGCCTATATCTCCGGCCAGACTCCGGCGGCCGCTGTCACGCTGCCCGGCGTGCCGTCCGGCTCGGTCACCCTGGGGCCGGGACAGCCCCGGCTGGTGATGTTCTTCGCCACCTGGGTGGCGGAGACCTCCGACCTGCGGGCGCACCTGCTCGCGCTGAACGCCTATGCGCACGCCGCGCATGAAGGGGGAAGGGGAGGCGGGCGGGGGCTGCCGGGGCTGGTCGCGGTGGACGAGCAGACCACCGAGCCGTCACCTGGCGCGGCCGCGGCCTACCTGAAGAACCTCGGCGCGCCGCTGCGTTACCCGGTCGCGGCCGACGCCACGGGCAGGGTCGCCGACGGGTACGGCGTGGCCGACCAGCCGTGGTTCGAGCTGACCTCGGCGAGCGGGAAGATCCTCTGGAAGCACGATGGCTGGCTGAGCGTGCAGGCGCTGGAGGCCGCGGCGCGCAAGGCGTGATCGTGCCGCTGCCCTGCGGGGCTCGGGCAGGTCAGCAGCTCGCGAAGGCGGGCATCCGGATCATCGACCGGCACAGCCTGGCCCTGGTCACCAGGTCGCGGGACTTGATGACGAGTTCCCTGGCAGCGGGGGTCTTGGCGCCCGGCACGTGACGCTGACTGCCGGGAAAGCCGAACGCGAGGGTCAGGGCGCAGGCGACTGCGGTCAGGGCGGCAGGCAGCAAGACCATGGCGCGGAGCCGGGCGGCCGGGCGCCGGGCCGTCCACCGGAACCAGCTTCCGATGCTGGCCAGCCGGTCGGCCACCGGCCGCACCGCGACCTGCTCGATCCACGGCATCTTCTCGGCCAGGTTGAGCCGGGTGAAGATTGAGAACAGCGAGGCGAGACGGGGATCGGATTGCTCGAGCTTGCCCTCGATCGACTCCAAAACGCGCTGTTGACCGGTGGGTAGGCTCATCTCGAAACATCTCCGCTCTCGCCTGGGTGCCGTTGCCGTAGGCGTTCTACGTTACCGGCCGGGAATGCATAGTGACCGGCGGGTTCACCTACTTATGCGCGGCGAAGGTCGCGCTCGCGGTGATTACCCAGGGAAACGGGATTCATCCATGCTGCTACCCCGCGGCGACCGGGGGTGCCAGGTTAGGTTTTCTCTACTTCGGTGCGATACGCCTACACCGGGATCGCGGCGCCCGACACCAGATGTGCCTGCGGGGAGGCCAGGAACAGGTAGGCCCGGGCGATGTCAGCGACCTTCGGCCAGGCCTGGTGGCCGGCGTCTGGCATGGCCGCCCGGTTGGCCGGGGTGTCGATGATGCTCGGCACCACGCAGTTGACGGTGATCCCGGTGCCCCGGGTCTCGTCGGCGGCCATCGCCACCAGGTGCAGCACGCCCAGCTTGCTCACCGAGTAGGCGAACCCCTGGCCCTTGGTCACCTGGGCGGCCCGGCTGGCCGTGTGCACGATCCGGCCCTCGCCGGTGCGCCGCAGGGCCGCCAGCGCGTGCTTGGTCACCAGGGCGGCGCTGACCAGGTTCAGGTTGAGCTGGGTGGTGAGCTCGCCGGGGTCGAGGGCGTCCAGCCGCGTGTGCGGCGCGTAGCCCCCGATCGCGTTGACCACCGCCCAGGGCGGCGGCTGCTGGCCGAACAGGTCCGCGAGCGCGGCGTCGTCCAGCACGTCCACCTCGTGATAGCGGACCCCGTCCAGGCGGTGGGCCGCCGAGGGCAGGTGCTTGTCGGCACCGGCCACCGCCGCGCCGGCCGCGGCGAACGCCGCGGCCAGGCCACCGCCCAGGGCCCCCGTCGCGCCGAACACCAGCACGGTCCGGCCCGCGTACCCGGCATCTGCCATGGTCACCACTTCTTCGCCTTTCTGGCATTCGGCCCCTTCCGGGTACCGGGAGCGTTCCTGAGGTCCGGCACAGGGCCGGCCGCTGCGGCGCGGCGCCTGCGGCGCAGCACGGCGCGGGTGATCCAGGCGGCAACCAGGACCGCCAGCGCGATCAGCAGGTACAGCGAGTAGCGCACGATGTCGGAGTAGATCGTGCCGATGTGGTTGCCGGCCAGGTAGCCAAGCGGCGCCCAGAGCGCGACCCAGAGCACGGCGCCGATCGTGGTGAAGACAAGGAAGCGCCGCCACGGCATCTCGGCGGTCCCCGCGATGATGCCGGCCGCCTGGCGGAGCCCTTCGAAGAACCGCGCGGCGACGACCAGCAGGCCGCCGTGGCGCTCGAAGAACCGCTCGGTCTTCTCCAGCCGCTCCGGGGTCAGGAACACGTATTTGCCGAACCGCAGCGCGAGCGCGTGGCCGCCGAAGTATCCGATCGCGTAGCCGATGCAGTTGCCCACGACCGCCGCCAGCACCGCGATGACGCCGACCGCGACGATGTTGAGCCTGCCGGTGCCGGCGTAGACCGAGGCCGCGACCAGGATCGTCTCCCCGGGCGCGGGCACGCCGAAGTTCTCCACCAGGATGAGCCCGGCGACCGCCAGGTACCCGTAATTCTCGAGTACCGGTGCCACGGTCCCGAGGAGCCCTGGCAGGGGTGTCGCGGACATCTGCGTGCCTTTCGGTGTCGGCGGCCCCGCGCCCGTGGCGGACCGGCGCGGTGCCAGGATGCCGAAGTTACCTGATCCCTCTCTACCAGCTGCTACCGGCATGCGACGGCGGGGTGTAATGGCCCGATGAGGCCGTGACATGCGGAAGGACGGGCACCATGCAGGCTCCGGGGGCGTTCGCCGACATGACGGCGCTGCGCGAATGCTGGCATCCGGTCGCGTTCGCCGGTGAACTCGCCGACCAGCCGGTGCATGCCGACCTGCTCGGCCAGCCGCTGGTCCTGTGGCGCGGCCAGGACGGCCGGCCACGGGCCAACTCCGATCTGTGCGTGCACCGGGGCACGGCGCTGTCCCTCGGCTGGGTCAGCGGCGACGAACTGGTCTGCCCCTACCACGGCTGGCGCTACCGCGCCGACGGGCGCTGCGCCGCGATACCCCAGTTGGAGGACCCGTCCCGGGTCCCGCGCAAGGCGCGCATCGGCGCGTTCGGCTGCCAGGAGCGGTACGGGCTGATCTGGGTGGCGCTGGCGGAGCCGCGCTGGCCGCTGCCCGAGGTGCCGGAACTGGAGAACGGGACCTGGGCGCTGGTGCCCGCGGGACCGTACCGCTGGCGCTGCGACGCCGCCCGCCAGGTGGAGAACTTCACCGACTTCGGCCACTTCCCCTGGGTGCACCCGGGGCTGCTGGGGGATCCGGACCGGCCGGTGGTGCCGCGGCACGAGGTCAGCACCGAGGGCAACGTGCTGCGCTACTCGATCGTCCGGCCGGAGGCGGCCAACACCGACGACTTCCCGGTGTTCGGCAACGAGCAGGCCGGGCCGCCCGAGCGGCGCAGCCGCTACGAACTGCACCTGCCGTACACGATCGTGCTGCGCCTGGGCTGGGGCGGCGAGCGCGGCATGGTGTACTTCTTCGCCTCCCAGCCGGTCGCCGCCGACCGCTGCGCCGGTTACGTGGTGATCGGCCGCAACTACAACCTCGACCAGCCGGAACGGGTGATCCAGGAGTTCGAGGACACCATCTTCGGCCAGGACCAGGTGGTGGTGGAGTCGCAGCGGCCCGAGCAGGTGCCGTTCGACCTGGCGGCCGAACTGCACCTGAAGTTCGACGCGGTGGCGGTCGCGTACCGCAAGGCGATGCGCGGGCTGGGCCTGGCCACCAGCGACCCGGTGCGGCGCTGAGGGCGCGCTGAGGCCGGTCCGGGCGCTGGGAGCCGGCCCGGGCGCTGAGAGCCGGTCCGGGCGCTGAGGAGCCGGCCCGGGCGCTAGCGGCCGGCCCGGGCCTCCTCGACGGTGAGTTCCGCCGCGGGGTCGGCTTCCAGCCGTTCCGGCGGTATCGGCACGCCGCTGCGCACCGACCGGCCGTAGCTGCCGTCATCCAGTCGCTTCAGCGCGCGGTCCAGTGTGGCCAGCCGGTCCCGCAGGCTCTCCGCGATGGCGTCGTCCTGGCCCTCGGCAGCCAGTGGCTGCGCTGCGTCAGCGCTGTCACCCGTCTGCGCCGAGTCGACCTCGGTCTCCCGGTCCTCTTGGCCTGCCCGTTCGGTATCCCGGAGCAGGCCTTCCACTTCGGCGCGCTCGCTCAGCAGCCGTGCCCGCGCTTGCTCGTTGTCCATGACCCGCAACCCTAACGGCCGCCGTCGCCCGCCCGCCCCGGTCCCCGCCCGGGCAGGTCAGCCGGGGAGCTGGGTCAGCGAAAGGACGTTGCCGTCCGGGTCGCGGAACCAGGCCACCTGGGCACCGCCGGGTGCGGTCCAAACGCCCGCGGGGTCCTGGTCCATGCCCTCGTACCTGACGACCTCCACGCCGCGGCCGGCCAGGTCGCGACCGTGTCGTGAATCGCCGCGACCTCCCAGCCGAACACCGTGAAAGGCGGCGGCGCCAGCTCGCCGACCAGGGTCACCCGCAGCGTGATCGGGCCTGCCCGGAACACGCAGGCGAAGCCGCTGACGTCCAGTACCGGGAGGCCGAGGGCTCCCTCGTAGAAGTCCTGTGCCCGGCCCAGGTCGGTAGCCGGGACAAAGGCGACGGGAAGCGCTGATTCCAGCATCCCCTCACCGTAGAAGACCGCCCGACACAGGTGGCCGCGGACGGTGAGCACGCCCTATGACACCGGCGCGGAGGCCATCACGCTCGTAGTGAGCGTTGCCCCGGCGGCTTGACCGCGCGGGCGTGGCAGGCTTGGGGCATGCGGTTCGATTCCGGGGATCTTGACTGGGCGGCCGGCATCGTGGGGCGGTGGGTGCCGCCGACGCCCCAGTACGTGTGGCCGCTGCTCGCGGAGCACGTCGGCGCCGAGGTCTGGGTCAAGCACGAGAACCACACCCCGACCGGGGCCTTCAAGGTGCGCGGCGGGCTGGTCTACGCCGAACGGCTCCGGGCCGGGCGGCCAGAGGTCAAGGGCATCGTGTCGGCGACCCGGGGCAACCACGGCCAGAGCCTGGCCTTTGCCGGGCGGGCGGCCGGCATCGGCGTCACGATCGTGGTCCCCGAGGGCAACAGCCCGGACAAGAACGCGGCCATGTGCGGCTTCGGCGCGGAACTGATCGTGCACGGCCGGGACTACCAGTCCTCCCGGGAGCACGCCGCCGAACTGGGCGCCCAGCGCGGGCTGGAGACCGTCCCGCCGTTCCACCCGGACCTGGTGCTCGGCGTGGCCACCTACGCCAGGGAACTGTTCGGCGCCGCCGGTGAGCTTGACGCCGTCTATGTGCCGGTGGGCATGGGCTCGGGCATCTGCGGCATCATCGGCGTGCGCGATCTGCTCGGCCTGCGCACCGAGGTGATCGGGGTGGTCGCGGCGCAGGCCCCGGCCACGGCGCTGTCGTTCGAGGCCGGGCGGGTGGTCACCACGGAAACCGCGCACACGTTCGCGGACGGCGTCGCCTGCCGGGTCCCGGACTCCGGCGCCATCGCGGCCATCAACGCGGGCGCCGCGCGCGTGCTGCTGTCAGCGAGGACGACGCGGCGCAGGCGATGCGATCCTGTTCAGCACCACGCACAACGTTCCCGAGCCCGCGGGGGCGCTGGCCCTGGCGGGCCTGCTCGCCGAGCGCTCCCGGGCGGCGGGCAAGCGCGTCGCGGTGATCCAGACCGGCGGGAACGCGGACACCGGCCTGCTGCTCCAGGTCCTGGCCGGGCAGACGCCGACCGTCTGAGGCGGACCTGCGCCAAAAGCCGAGGGGACCGCCTGGCGGCGGTCCCCTCGGTAGGCGCCGGTGTCACCGGCACCCGAAGGCCCTTAACGCCGGAGCGTCAGGCCTGCGGGCACGGGTTGGGGATGATGCCCCGGAAGTCCTCGTAGGAGGGAGAACTGCTGCCACCCACGTTGGTGTAGGACTGCTGGAGCAGGGTGCCGTACTGCCCGTTCTGGCCGTAGTTGCTGATCTCTCCGGGGATGTCGTTCCCGAATTGCCACTTGCAGCCGCCGCCACCCTTCGAGGTGGTGGTGTAGAACGGGTAGAACTCGGCCGGCACGCCCTGGTCGGTCTGCGGTATGAGCGTGCAGCCCGCCCCGGTGGCCGAGTCACATGTCCCTTCGATGGCCGGCAAGTCGGCCTCGAACCCGGCCTGGGCGTACTGCGTGTTGTAACCCGGTCCGGTCTCTGGGCTGCTGAACTGGAACGGCGTGGGGTGCATCTTGGTGTTGCCGTCCGGCCAGAGCCGCTGATACGAGGCGCCGTCGAACCCGGTATTGGTGAACGTGCAGCCGGTCACCTTATAGAGGAGTGCCTCGCTGCCCGGGAAGCAGAAGATGTCGTCACCGTCCGGCGCCTGCTTGTTGACGCCCCGCCCCTCCATGTCGCCCTTGGGGCACGAGGTCGGGCTGCCGTTGGGCAGCAGGCCGAACTCGGTGGCCGGGATCTGCTTGGGGCCGGTGCAGAACTGGAAGTGGCCGATCTCGGTGTCCATCGCCACGTTGTACGAGCCGGCGGCCCAGGTGACCCGGGTCTTCGCGCTCGAGCGGTTGTACATCGCGTGGAAGTTGTACGGGATGGCCGTGCAGGACGAGCCCGTGGGGGCGTACTTGATCTGCGCGAAGCCGTTCGCCGCGCTCGCCGTCATGGACCCGGCCTGGCCGGTGGTCAGGTCGGTGATGGTGACCTTCTCACCGTTCGGGGTGTCGGTGAAGGCCACCTTCAGGTGGTCTCCCGGGTTCATGAACAGGTCCTTCGGGCTCGGGGTGAACGTGGCGTTCGTCGAGTCGATGGGGTTGGCGGGCGCCTGCGACTTCCCGCTCTTGGTGATGAAGGCGAAGTTGAGGTACTCCTCACCGGCCTTGGCCAGGCAGGTGGGGTTGTTCGCCTTGCCGGTGACCGGGTTGAGCGACAGGCTGTCGATGTTCATCGCGGCGCACCACTGGGTCGGGTTGCAGGTGCTCGCGCCCACGGCCACCCGCCAGGTCGGCCACGGTATCCACCCGGGCGGGTAGAACTGCATCTCCATGTAGGCGGCCCACGTGCCTGGGGGAGATCGCCGGGTCGAGGATGTTCGTGTCGCTGTCGGGCGGACAGGTCTTCACCTGCTCCGGGTACGAGTGGGTGTGACAGATGGCCATGCCGAACCAGTCGGTACCGCTCAACTCGAAGGAATAAGACTTGTTCGGCAGGTTGGGGTCGCTCGCCGGCGGTTCGGCCGGCAGCGTCACGTTGTAGCTCATGTGGTTGCCGGGCCCGTTCTTGTGCGAGAAGAACAGCATCGACGGCTCGTCGTGGCCGACATAGTGGCCGAACACATGCTCGGAGTTCGCGACCTCGGTGCACATCGCGGCAGCCTGCGCGCAGTTGATGTGCATGTGCTTGCTCAGATAGGCCGTGTGCTTGACCGCGTGGGTCGAAGCTTGCGTAGCAGTACCGCTGCTCACCGCAACGGGCGCGATGGCGATCGCGGTCGTCACCGTTAGGTACATCCAGGATCTGACGGGTTTTCTCAATACCCCCACCTCCTTGTGGATGAAGGCCCCGGGCAGCATCCGCCAAGCCTTGTGCACCACCGGCCGCCGCCCTTAGGCGCTTTGCCTAGAATGGCACTGCGGTTTGCCCGAGTCCATAGGCCACTTCCGTCCTGTCTGAATCACGGG
>CAVXMG010000029.1:0-152500 GCA_963762735.1 uncultured Actinomycetes bacterium
GATCTCGACCCCGCGCAGCGCGAGCACGCCGCGCCCTGAGGGCACCTCCGTGGCGGGCAGGTCGACGCGGATCTCGTCGTCGTCGCGGACCGCCTCCTCGGCGGCCGCCAGCCGCTCCTTGGCCTCGTCCAGGCGGTCCACATGGCCCGTGCGGAGCTTGCCCGCGGACACCTGGGCCTGCCGTTTGCGCTCGTTGGCCAGGATCTAGGTACCGGCTGGTGTCCTGCATCTTACCATAGCGCCGCCGCCGGTGCGGCTTGATCCGGGCCTCCGTCGGCTCCGCGCTGCTGCCGTGGCACATCGACTCCACGGCCCGCACGTCACGCTCGGCGGCCTCCTGCTCTACGGCGGCCGCCTGCTCGTAGTCGCTGAGATTGCCGCCGTACAGCGCACCTGGCCGGACCGCAGCTCGCCGATCTGGTCCACCAGTTCCAGGAGCTCCCGGTCGTGGCTGACGATCACCATCGCGCCCTTCCAGGAACAACGGCTTCGTACAGGCGCTGCCGCGCGGCCAGGTCGAGATGTTGGTCGGCTCGTCAAGGAGCAGCGCCCTGGCCGCCGCAGGAACTCGGCGGCCAGGCCAGCAGCACCGCCTCCCCGCCCGACAGCTCGCCGATCCGCCGGTCGAGCGGCACCCGCTCCAGGCCGAGCCGGTCCAGCGTGGCGCGGGCCCGTTCCCCGGCGTCCGTCCTCGCCGACGCGGGCAGAGTTCTCCTCGCTGGCGTCCCGCCTCGATCGCCCGGACGGCTGCCACGACCCGGCGACGCCGAGCGCTTCGTCAACCAGGTCTCCGGCGCGCCGAGCGCCAGGTTCTGCGGCGGATAGCCGAGTTCGCCCGCGACCGTGACCGAACCGGCCGTGGGCTTCAGCTCACCAGCGATCAGCCGCAGCAGCGTGGACTTGCCCGACCCGTTCACGCCGACGAGCCCGGTCCGCCCCGGGCTGATGACCAGTGAAAGGCCGGTGAACACGTCCGTCCCGTCCGGCCACGCGAACTCAGGCCGGAACAGGTGACGACAGGTGAAGGCGCAGGCATGCAAGGCCCTTGCGGTGAGGTCTCCAGGGGCTGGCGAACACTCAACGACGCAACGGCCTGCTCCCATCAAGCGGCAATAAGACGCGGCGATACGATCCGCCGTCTCCACGGTAGTCCTCGCGGGGAAACGGGTACCGGTATCCGCCGGGGCGGGCCTGGTCAGCGAGGGACGAGGTCAGCCGTGGGAACCGGATGGCCCCGGGCCGTGCTGGCCGGGAGCCAGAGTCAGCGGAAACCACGGACCGAGGAGGCCCGGTCCCGGGCCGGGTCGGGGGGGATGAGCCAGCCCGGGAACCGGGGGATCGCGGGGCCGGGAACCGGACAGCCCAGAAACCGGGTTCCGGGGCGCGCCCAGTTACGTGGGAGTCAGCCAGAATCCAGAACGGTCAAGACCCCGGCCTGCTCGGCGTAGTAGCGCACTCACGGCGACGTGCTCGGCGATCTCGTGCAGCGTCCCTCGCCGCCGCGCGGCTCATCCCGGGCCGCGGCCCCGGCCGCCTCGTAACGCAGCACGTACCACCGGCCGAGCCGCCCGCTGGGCGGGCGACGGGGCTAATACTGTCTCAGACTGATCTGGCCTAATACTGTCCTCGCTCATACTTCGATCCTGGCCGAAGAATTGTTGCGCTAGCGTCGAAATATGTCCGCACGGCCTGAGTTCATCGCCCGCGACGTCGACGTCGTGCCTGCCGCCGCCCTGATCGCCGAGCCGACCCGCGCCGCCATGATCACCGCCCTGCTCGACGACCGGCCGCTGGCCGCCGGGGAACTCGCCCGGCTGGCGGGCGTGAGCCCGGCCACGGCCAGCGCGCACCTGGCCCGGCTGCTGAACGGCGGCCTGGTCACGATGATCAAGCAGGGCCGGCACCGGTACTACCAGCTGGCCGGGCCTGAGGTCGCCGCCGCCATGGAGGCCCTGGCGCACCTCAGCAACGGCACCCCGGTACAGGTCCGCAGCCTGCGGGAATCCCGGGACGCCGCGGCACTCGCGGAGGCGCGGACGTGTTACGACCACCTCGCGGGCCGGGCCGGGGTCGCGCTGCTCGAAGCCCTGCTGGCCCGGGGGACCCTGGCGCCAGCCCCGGGCGGCGGCCAGCTGGCGGCATCCGGGCCGAACGGCGGCGCACACCCGGAGGACGGCGGGCTATCGGCAGACGCCCACGGCGGCCCCGCAAGGAACGGCTCCGCGGGGAACGGCTCCGCGGGGAACGGCCCCGCGGGGAACGGTGCCCCGGGCGGCGGCCGGGCGGGGCAGGCGGGCCGCCACGCCCGCGCCGCGCCGCAGGCGCCGATCCACCCCGAAGCGTTCGTGGTCACGGCGGACGGCATGGCCACGCTCACATCGTTTGGACTGAACATCGGCGCGCTGGAGAAAACCCGCCGCCGCTTCGCCGGCGCCTGCCTGGACTGGACGGAGCGCAAACCGCACCTGAACGGGGCGCTCGGCGCGGCCATGACCGCACGGCTGCTGGGACTCGGCTGGATCGAGCGGGGCAGCCGGCGCCGCGCGGTCCGGGTGACCCCGGCCGGCCGGGAGGGGCTGGCGGCGACCTTCGGCTGGTCCCTGGAGGGTTAACCGGTCCCGGGGGATGGCAGGCTGTCCTCCATGCGAACTGTGACCGTCAACGGCGACGCGCTCACGATCGAGGACGTGGTGGACGTCGCGCGCGGCGCGGCCACCGCCGAACTCGCCCCCGGCGTCGCCGCCGCCATGGAGCCGAGCCGGTCCGTGGTCGCCGCCGCGATCGAGGGCGACGCACCCGTCTACGGGGTCAACACCGGGTTCGGCGCGCTCGCCGACACCAGCGTCGGCGCCCGCGACCTGGAAAAGCTGCAGGGTGCCATCGTCCGCTCGCACGCGGCCGGCACCGGCGAGCCGCTGGACGACGCGGCCGTCCGCGCCGTGCTCCTGCTCCGCGCCCGTACGCTCGCCGCGGGGTACTCCGGCGTCCGGGTCGACCTGCCTGCCCGGCTGATCGAAATGCTCGGCCTGGGCCTGCTGCCGGTCGTGCCCGGCAAGGGGTCCGTGGGCGCGTCCGGGGACCTGGCCCAGCTCGCGCACCTGGCCCAGACCCTGATCGGGGAGGGGCGGCTGCGCGGCCCGGGAGACCCGCTACGCGGCCTGCCCGCGGCCGAGGTGCTCGCCGAGCACGGGATCGTGCCGCTGCAACTGGCGCCCAAGGAAGGGCTGTCGCTGGTCAACGGCACCGAGCCGATGCAGGCGCTGCTCGCGTTCTCGATCATCGACGCCGAGATGCTGGTCCGGGCCGCCGACCTGGCCTGCGCCCTGTCGATCGAGGCGCTGCTCGGCACCGACCGGCCCTACGACGAGCGGGTCCAGGCGCTGCGGCCGCACCCGGGGCAGCTCGACAGCGCGGCCAACCTCCGGGCGCTGCTCGCCGGGTCCCCGCTGCTGGCCAGCCACCGGCACAGCAGGCACGCCGTCCAGGACGCGTACTGCCTGCGCTGCGCGCCGCAGGTGCACGGCGCGGTCAGGGACGTGCTTGGCTTCGCCCGCGGGATCCTGGAGACCGAGCTTGGCGCGGTGGTGGACAACCCCGTCGTCGTCCCCGACGGCGAGGTCATGACCACGGGGAACTTCCACGGGGAGCCGCTCGCGTTCGCCGCCGACATGCTGGCCATGGCCATCGCCGAGCTGGGCAGCATCAGCGAGCGCCGGGTGGACCGGATGCTCGACCCGGCGTTCTCCCGCGGCCTGCCGCCGTTCCTGGCGCCGGACGCGGGGACCAACTCGGGGTTCATGCTCGCGCAGTACACGGCCGCGTCCCTGGTCAGCGAGAACAAGGTGCTCGCGCACCCGTCAAGCGTGGACACGATCCCGACCTCGGGCAAGCAGGAAGACCATGTCTCGATGGGGTGGACCGGGGTGCGGAAGCTGCGTGAGGTGGTCGCGAACGTGCGGACCTGCCTGGCGGTGGAGGTGTGTTGCGCGGCGCAGGGGGTCGACCTGCGGACGGACATCGCCGTGCCGAGTAAGCCGCTGCGGGCGGTGCATGCCGCCATCAGGGAACGGGTCCCGGTGATGGAGGTGGACCGGGAGGTCTCTGAGCAGATCATCACCGTGGACGAGCTGCTGCCCGGGCTGGTGGACGTGGCCGCCGCCAACTGCGGGGGCCTGCGCTAACCCGGCCTGCGGCCGCTTCGGGGCGGGACTGGTCCGCCAGGCCTGCCCCCTCGCGGCGGTCTGGCTCACGTCCAGCGGAGCATGTCGTTCAGTTCGCCCTCGATGTCGATGAACTCGCCTTCCCGGCCAGCCGGGACGACCTCGAACGTCCGGAGCAGGAAACCGGTCATGGCGGTCAGCGGCGCTTCGAAGTGGGCCTGGCCGAACGGGGAGGAGAGCTCCAGGTTCAGCACGTCCCGGTGCGCCGCCGTGCTCGGCCACACCCGGACGTCGCCGTCCCCCGCGACGCAGTCGAGGCCCTCGGCAAGAAGGTCCCGCGCGAAAATCCACTCCACCGGGTCCTCAGTCCCCACGTGAAACGCCATCCGGATTGCGTATGGATCGTCCCCCCTGTAATACAAACCGGCGGTAAGCGGAACTCCGCCATGTTCGGGGACGACAAGCCTCAGTCCAAGCTCCGCTGCGACGATGGCGCTGGTATTCATTATCGGCTCAACCTCTGCTTCGTCCGGCCCAGGGTGCCCCGGGAACTGTCGTCCAGCATTACGGCACGGGGAGTGGGTTAGTCCGGATGAGAGCCGTCACTACGAGGATTCCGCGAATGCCCCCGGCTCTAACCTCGGTCACTGCTCAACAAACCGGGCTTGAACTGGGCAAACGCAGCCGGTGGTGCTGGGAATCTTTCCCAGCCGCGGACCAGTCTCAGGGGCGATAACGTGGCAAGATGTCGTTCTCAACGATGCCTCCCGTAAAAGCTGGCCGTGCCTGCCACTCCATGATTCGCCCCTCATGACGGACAGGGATGCTATGTCCGAGAGGGGAAGCATACCTTCTTGGTATGAGGACAGGTGTGAGCTCCAGAAATACGGGGTAACCGACAGTATCGGTTTTCCTAATAATTCAGGAGAATCCGGGGCAGAAGGAATAACCGGGCTAATGGTAAGTTTTCACCGCCGCCGGTGTGAGCGGTCTGTGCGGCGCGGGTTCCGCCGCGGACCGCGTCCGGTGATTCCCGGCCCGGACCGCCGATGCGCTACTCTGTGGTGGCTGCGGGGCTCGTCACCGGCTCCGCGATCCTGGGCGATTGGCTCAGCGGGAGAGCGCCTCGTTCACACCGAGGAGGTCACTGGTTCGATCCCAGTATCGCCCACCAGGTATAAGCCCAGATCAGAGACTCCAAGACAGGCCCTATCCCTCGTCTGAGGGTGGGGCCTTCAGGCTGTTTGGGAGGAACTTGGGAGATCAACTTCTCGCTGCCCCCGGGGTGATGCGGGTTGTCAGGTGCCGGACGGTGCCGTTCGCGGAGCCGGTGTTCGCTTGGTCGCGGCAGTAGGGTGCCAGCATCTCGTCGAGCAGGGGGATGGGGGAGTGGCCGCAGATCGCGGCGCGGGCCCGCAGCGAGTCGTCCCAGCGGGCCTGGCCTGTGATCTTCTCCATCAGCCGCCGGGAGACCGCGCAGACCTGGCGACTCTGTGCCACTCAAGTAACGCCGGACACGCCACCAACAGGCAGGGCAGAGTCAACCCGGCTATCACTGCGGGAGCTGTCACGATACGTAATGGCACTGATATCGGCCGGAAGCGCACACCGCCGCCGTTCTGGTCGGGTCTCGGCGTTCAGTCCGACTGCATCAACGGCGCGCAGAACTGGTGGGTCTGCGCGGCGAGATGAGCGTGGCGCGGGTATGTAGGCGGCGCTGCCGCTGGGTCGTGCATTCGCGTTCAGGTGTTGATGGTTCACCGGGCCGGGAGCTGCCGGAGCCGCGGGCCGGGTTAGCCGTGGGTGTCCTGCTGGTGCAGTTCGGTTTCGAGCAGGTCCATGGCTTTGAGAAAGGCTTGCTGCTCGGCGGGGGTGAGCTGGTCCAGGACGCGGGCCAGTGGTTTGGCGGCGTCGTCGAGCCAGTGGCCGATCAGGGCTGCCTGGCCGGGGATGATCTGGACGATCGTGCGCCGCCGGTCGGCTGGGTCGGGGCGCCGCTCGACCAGGCCGGCCCGGTCAAGGTCGGCGAGCACGCCGCTGACCGTGGGCAGGGTCAGGCCCAGCCGGGAGGCCAGTTCGCCGACGGTGAGCGGGCCGCCGCGGATCTGCTCCAGCGCGGCGACGTGCCGCGGGCTCAGCGGCGCGGGCGCGGGCGCGGCGCGGTCGTGCCAGCGCCGCATTCCCCTGGTCACGCGGGGGAACAGCTGCATCAGGCGCAGGCACAGCGCGGAGTGCTCAGAGCTGCCCGCCTGATCCGCCATGGCCGTTGCCTTCCTGGTGCGCCGCCTCGCCTTGACACTCGGGCCCAAGTCTATATGCTTTTGCTATCAAAACTGTTCTGTTTCGAGAAACGAAATGTGCGGAGGGCGGCATGACGTCGCAGGGACAATTGACCGGCTCGGCGCTGCAGGCGCTGGTCCAGGACGGCACGCTCACCGGGTCCTGGACCCTGGATCCAGCCAGGTCCCAGGTCCTGCTGGAGACCAGGCACACCTGGGGCCTGCTCCCGCTGCACGGCGTCTTCGGCCAGGTCACCGGCACCGGCACGGTGACCGAGGCCGGGCAGGTCACCGGCACCCTCACCGTGGCCGCCGCCTCGATCGACACCAAGAACAAGATGCGCGACAAGGACCTGCGGTCGGCCAAGGTCTTCGACACCGCCAACCACCCCGACATCACTTACACCGTCGATGGCATGCAGCCCGCCAGCGGCGGCGCCCGGGTGACCGGCAGCCTGGCCGTCCGCGGCCGCACCCGCCCGCTGTCCTTCGACGCGAAGGTCTCCGCCACTGCAGACGAGGTGCGGCTGGACGCCGAGGTCCCAGTCAACCGGGCGGACTTCGGCCTGACATACAGCCCGCTGCGCATGGCGCCGATGCACAACACCATCGTCATCCACGCGGTGTTCACCCGCCCGTAAGCTCACCGCGCCACACCAGGCTCAACCCCACTCACGCTGGATAACCCACTCGTCCGCAGCCTGCACGCGAGAGCCGCCGTTAGGGACGCCGCCAGCGAAGAACTGTCAGCCGACGGTGAGCACACATATCTGGTCGTTTGGATGCGCTAGTGCAGCGCCGCGTTAATCCTTCGAGGGCTGGGTCCAGTCGTTGAGGTAGAGGAGCCCGGCGCAGTCGATGGCTTCTTCGGGGGTTCCGGTGGGCCAGCCGGACGGCAGGATGTTGGGTTCGTAGCCGTCGCGGCTTGCCAGGTAGATGGCGAATTCCCAGTGGTCGTGGTGGCCGTTCCATTTCAGCCGGCACAGTTTCCAGACGTCGCCGTCGGGGGTGGCGGCGTCGATGTAGGCGTAGCTGCCGCGCCAGCGCACGTCCAGGCTGCTCAGTTGCGGCCAGTGCTGTGCATGGTGGGCAGCGACCCGCCGTTGCAGCGTGGTTTTGGCGGTGTCGCTCAGTGGGGCCATGGGTTGCATGGTGCCCTGTTCCGGCGTGCCGGGCTGGTGGGGACCCGCGGTCACGGTAGTGATCTTCTTCGCGGCCGGTGCACCCCTCACCCCGGCCGCGGGGAGGAACACGATGGCAGCGCCAGCGGCGTCCGTTTTGCTCCTAGACGATGCGATCCGAGAACCGCTGACGGCGCTGGCTCGTTCCCAGAAGGCACCCCATCGCCTGGTGATGCGGGCGCGGATCGTGTTAGCTGCCGCCGACGGCGTGCCCGGCGCGGCGATCGCCCGGATGCTGTCGCTCAGCGTGGACACCGTGCGGACCTGGCGTGGCCGGTTCATCGGCGGCGGCATCGCGGGACTGGCTGACCGTCGCAGGCCAGGGCGGCCGCCCCGGTACGGCCCGGAGGTGCATCTGCGGATTGTCGCCACCGTCACCGGCCAAAGGCCCGAAGCCAGCTCGGTGTGGACACACGCGCTGATCGCCGGGCATCTCGCCGATGTCGGGATCTCCGCCTCCCAGATCGGGCGGATACTGGCCGGCCTAGACCTCAAACCCCACCGGGTGCGCGGCTGGCTGACCCGCCCCGACGACGCCGGCTTCTTCACCAAAGCCACCGCAGTATGCGACCTCTACCTGCACAGGCCCGCCGGATCGATCGTGGTATGCGTCGATGAGAAGACCGCCATCGGCGCCCGCAGCCGCAAGCACCCCGGACACCGCGCCGCGCCCGGCCAGGTAGCCCGCCGCGAATTCGAGTACATCCGCCACGGCACCGTGTCGATCATTGCCGCGCTGGACGTGCACTCCGGGCAGGTCATCACCGAAGCCATCAACCGCAACAACTCAGCGACATTCATCAGCTTCCTGACCATGCTCGACCAGCACCTCGATCCCAGGCTCACCATTCACCTCGTCCTGGACAACGGCTCCTCGCACACCTCCAAGGCCACCAGGACATGGCTGGCCACCCGCCCGCGTTTCCAAGCCCACCACACCCCGAAACACGCGTCCTGGCTCGACCAGGCCGAACTGTTCTTCTCGATCCTGACCCGCGGGCTCCTGCGCCGAGGCGAGTTCACCTCCCGCCAGGACCTCGCCGACAAGATCGAAAACTTCACAGTCGTCTACAACCGCACCGCCAAGCCCTACCGCTGGACCTACGACGGCCGACCTCTCAAGGTCGCCTGACCCCGGAAGGACTAACGCGGCGCTGCACTAGCGAGTTACCGTTGTCGTTCGAGTCGCCCGCTCGTACCGACGAGCGAGCGTGTCCGATTCTGGGCCGCTATCGACAAGTTCGCCCGCCAGTTCGCCGGCTTGGTGCCAGCAGCATCAACTGCGCGCTGCCGGGCCTTAGGAGAAGTTGGTGGCGTGGTCGGCGGCGAACTGCCCGAAGGAGCGGGCGGGGCGGCCGAGCAGTGACGGGACATCATCGGTGACCCACTCGGCGTCGCCTTCGGCGCTGAGGCTGAATGCCTGGGCATTCATCTCCGCGATCGCGGCGGGGACGCCGGCGCGGATCATGGCGTCCCTGTTTTCCTCGAAGGTGAGCTCACGGTAGGTAATGGCCCGGCCGAGCAGTCTGGAGAGCACGGCGGCCACGTCGTAGTTGGAGATCAGTCCGGGACCGGTGAGCCAATAGGTCTTGCCGGCATGCGCGGCGGGGGAGGCGGCGATCTCGGCGGCTACCGCGGCGACGTCGCGGGCGTCGACCATACCGGTGCGGCCCTTGCCAGCCGCGGAGCCGAAGCTGCTGGTTGCGGCGATCGCCGGGGCCAGCATCAGGACGTTCTGCATGTACGCGTTGGACCGCAAGAGTGTGTGCGGGATTCCGGAGGCGGCCAGGCCCGCCTCGATCTCGGCCTGCCAGCGCCGCCGGGCGATGGGCGAGTCGGCCGAGGCCTTGCTGGTTGCCTTGATGACGTGCCCGGCGCCAGCGCGGGCGGCGCTGCGGATGACGTTCAGCTCCTGGGCAGGCACGGCCGGGCTGACCAACACGACGGCCTCGATGCCCGTCATCGCCTCGTCGAGGCTCGCGGGCACGTCCAGGTCGCCGACCGCGGCCTCCGCGCCGGCCTCGGCCAGGGTCTTCGCCCTCGCGGGGTCGCGCACCAGCACCCGGACGGGCATGTCCCGCTGCCTGAGCAGGCGGACCGTTTCAGAGCCGACCTTTCCGGCCGTGGTCACCAGGATCACGGTGAGCCTCCTCCTGCCCGCCAGGTTGGGTTGCACAACTCACTCTGCCGACTGCAGACTGGGTTGTCAAACCCAGAAACCTGATAGATTGACCCATGACCAGCGACGCGCGTGACCGGCCCAAGCTGACCCCCCAAGGCCAGCGCACCCGGACCAGGATCGTCGAGGCGGCTGCCCGGCTGATGCACCCGCGGAGCGTCGCGGGCACCACGCGGCGCCTGAGCCGATTCCGCACCACCAGCCGGCCGGAAGGGCCGCTGCTAACGGCATCCGAGCACTGGAGGTCACGCTTCACCCGCGGGAGCCGCCAGCGCATCACCGAACGGAATGATCTGCGCTAACCGCGCGGACCGGTCGCCGATCATCATGCACGAAAATATTCGGCGATCCTGAATGGTCCCGCTTGCGGTGCCGGGCTCCAGCCTCTACGCGTTGCGACAAGGGGCAACGCCAAAGACTTCCAGGTCGGATCCGCTAGTCCGCGGCGCTGCCCGGATCGTCCGCAGGGTCGCCCGCCGCGCCGACATCGGCAAGCCCGTCGGGCCGCACACGCTCGGGCACGCGTTCATCACCGCCGTGCTCGATGCTGAGGTGCCGCTCCGCGACGTGCAGGAAGCCGCCTCTTACGCCGATCCCCGCACCACGATGAGGTATGACCGTGCGCGTGCCAGCCTGGACCGGCACGCCACCTACATCGTCGCCGCCTACCTCGCCGGTGCCGCCCGGTAACAGACGCCACCCTGTAGACCTCCGCCTGGCCGGACCCCCACCAGCCAGGCGGAGGCCAACCGCCACCGTGCAACGCGGCGGGCGCACATCGCCGCCGAAGTGTTCGGCGCGGCTTGTGCCTCCTTGGCGGCTGCCAGCCGAGGCACACAGAGCAGGTCGTTCTAGCGCGTGGCGACCGACCCGGTCAAGCTTGATGTAGACGTGATCGCCCACCTCCAGGATTCCGGTTGCCCGGGGTATGGGCCTGGCGCTGTCGGCGATCGCCGATGTCTATGGGGTGGCCGAGGCCTCGCCGGAGGGGGCGCTGGCTCCGACTGCGTTGATCGCCTTCACGGTGAAGTAGTACCTGGTGCCGTGGGTGAGCCCGGTCACCGTGTAGCTCCTCGCTGTTGGGGCGAGCGGCGTTGAGTTCACCGGGGTGGCGGATTCGCCGCCCAGCGCTGTGCCCTTGTAAACGTTGTAGCCGGTGATCGGGCTGCCGCCGTTCCACGGCGGCGCGGCCCAGGCCAGGGTGGCCTTCAGGGTGCCGGCGGTTGCCTTCAGGTTGCTGGGCGCGCCGGGGAACGTGGTGCCTGCCTCCGGCGTGGCCGCGGTTTCGCTGGACGGCGCTCCGGTCCCGGCCGCGTTGATCGCCTTGACGGTGAAGTAGTACCGGGTGGCGTTGGTCAGCCCGGGGGCGGTGTAGCTCGTCGCGGTCGCAGCCAGCGGCGTTGAGTTCACCGGGGTGGCTGACTCGCCGCCGGGCAGTGTCCCCTTGTACACGTTGTAACCGGTGACCGGCTTTCCGCCGGTCGAGGCGGGCTTCGTCCAGGTCAGCGCCACGGACGCGTTACCCGGGGTGGCCGCCAGGGTTCTTGGCGCGGTGGGTGCGGTCGCCGCGGTCGTCGGTGTGGCGGACCCCTGGTGCGAGGCGGCGCTCAGCCCGAGGGCGTTGATTGCCTTGACGGTGAAGTAGTACTTCGTGCTGTTGGTGAGCCCGGTGACCGTGTAGGTCGTCGCCGTCCGTGCCAGCGGCGTGGCGTTGACCGGGGTGCCCGACTCGCCGCCCGACACCGTTCCCTTGTACACGTTGTAGCCGGTGATCGCGCTGCCGCCGTCCTGCTGCGGCGCCGCCCAGGTCAGCGCAGCCGACCCGTTAGCCGGGTAGGCGGCCACGCTCCCCGGCGGGTACGGCACGCTGGCCGGCGTGGCCGACGCCTCCTTGGACACCGCGCCGGGCGCCACGGCGTTGGCCGCCCGGACCGTGAAGTAATACTTCGTGCCATTGATCAGGCCGGTGACGGTGTAGCTCCGCGCCGCCGCTCCCAGCGGCTTCGGGTTGACCGGGACCGCCGATTCGCCTCCGGGCGTTGTGCCCGCATACACGTCGTAGCCGGTGATCGCGCCGCCGCCGTCCGACGACGGCGCTGTCCACGTCAGACCCGCCGACCGGTTACCGCCGTGAGCGGCCGGGCTGCCCGGCGCGGCAGGGGCGGTCGCCGGGATGGCCGACACTTCCTTCGAGCGGGCGCCCAGCCCGGCCGGGTTGATCGCCCGTACGACGAAGTAATATTTCGTGCCGTTCTTCAGCCCGCTGACCCGGTAGCCGGTGCTGGTCGCCAGCAGCCGCGACGGATTGACCGGCGTGGACGACTCCTGACCTGGCGCCGTCCCCTTGTAGACGTTGAACCCGGTGGGACTGTTGGCGCTGGCCGCGGCGCGGACGCGGCGGGCATGGGCCGGGGCGTTGAACCCCACCGTGGTGGCCCCATTGGCGACGTTCGTGATCGCCGCCGTCGCCGGCGCGGGCGGCGGTATCGTGACCGCCTGGCTCAGCGCGTCCGAGGACGACCCGGCGAAGCCGGCATCGCCGCTGTAGATGGCCACGATCGGGTGCGTCGAGGTGCTGGCGTAGGTCTGCGTGCAGGTAGCGGCGCCGGAGGCGCTCAGCGCCTCGGCCTGGCAGCCGGTGATGGGGAACCCGCCGTCGGTGAAGGACACCGTGCCGCCGTTGTCGGATCGAGGCGACCGTCGCCGTATAGGTCACCGCCTGCCCGGTGTTCGCGGGGTTCGCCGACGAGGTCAGCGTCGTAGTGGTCGCCGTCAGGGTGCCGACGGACTGGCTCAGCGCCGCAGAGGCGGAAGGGGCGAAATCGTCCGTCGCGGCGTAGCCGCTGTAGAAGGCCTGGATGGAGTGGGCCCCGCCATTCGGGTAGGTCTGCGCGCAGGTCGCCTGGTGCGTATTCGTGGTCCCGTTCTCTGTCAGCGGTACCGACTGACAGGCAGCGATCGGGGTTCCGTCGTCGCTGAACGACACGCTGCCGTAGCCGAGGAAGAACTGGCTGCCGGTGACCGTCGCCGTGTACGTCACCTGGTCACCGGGGTTGGCTGGGTTCGCCGACGACGTCACCGACGTGGACGTCGGGTCGACCACCGTCTCCTGCAAGGGGTCCGAAGGACTGTTGTTGACGAAGTTGGCGTCGCCAGAGTAGAAGGCCTGCATTTGGCTCTGCACCCGCGGGATGCTGAACGAGGTCACGCAGGTCGCCTGGCCCGCCGCGTTCAGCGGCACCGACGTGCAGCCGGCGCTGGAGTCCTCGAGAGCCTGGAAGTTGACGGTGCCGCCGCCGTCGGTCGGGGTGACTGTCGCGGTGAATGTCACCTGCTGGCCGGTCGACACCGTGAGCGCCGACGAGGTCAGTGCTACCGTCGTCGCCTGCCGCGCGTTCACGACCTGGGTCAGCGCAGGCGAGGCCGAGCCGTTGAAGCTCGTGTCGCCGCTGTAGGTGGCCACGATCGAGTGGTTTCCGCCGAACGTGTAGGTCTGCGCGCAGGTCGCCTGTCCGCCGGTCAGCGCCAGGGACTGGCAGCCGCCGACCGGGTTGCCGTTGTCGGTGAAGGACACGGTGCCGCCGCCGTCGGTGGGGCTGACCGTGGCGGTGTAGGTGACCTGCTGGCTGCCTGCGGACGGGTTGGCCGAGGAAGTCAGGGTGGTCAGCCCGGTGTTGCCGGTGGTGGTGACGATGGTGGTGGGGCTCCAGCCGAGGAAGGATGAGCCGAAGGAGGGGTTAGTGAACTGCGGGCGCACGTCGATCGCGACCGGCCCCTGCTGGGAGTTGCTGAACGTGAACGACGGGGCGGGGCTGACAGCGCTCAGCACCGGGGTGCCGGCCGCCTGCACCCCGGACAGGCCGACGTTGTCGAAGTACCAGCCGTTCGGCTCGCCGCAGCAATCGCCCCATTCCCCGCTGGTGTGGGTAAGGGAGAACCGCAGCTGGATCTGCTGGCCGGCGAACTTGCTGAGCGAGACGGCCTGCGGGCTGAACGAGGTGTCTTCCTGGGTGCCGGGCGGGGCCTGGGAGAACACTGAGGTCCAGGTGTTCCCGCCGTCGGCGGACACATCCACGCTGGCGACCTCGCTGGGGGTGGCGCTGAAGCCCAGGTCGAAGAACAGGCTGCCGAAGGTGAGCTGGCTGCTGGCACTGGCCAGCAGCGTCTGGTTCAGCGTCAGCGTCTGCTGCGCAGGCGCCGTCAGCGGGGTGAAGATGCCCTGGCTGGACAGCCGGAACGCCTGCGCCCCGGTGGGCTCGGCGGTGGACAGCACGCTGTAGGCCGGCGAGACGTTCGCGGTCCAGTTGGCCAGCCCGTTCTGCGCCGGGTCGTTGACGATGTTCACCGGGCTCAGCGGGGTGGTGCGCCACTGGTAGCCGGTGACCTGCGGGTCGGCCAGCGCGGTGACGCTGTAGGCCGGGTTGGAGTTCACCGGCGGCTGCGCCGGTCCGGACGGGGCCGCCGCCAGCGTGTGCGCCGGGTCCGAGACGGCCGGGTCGAAGACGGTGACCGGGTAGCTGAAGTTCTGCGGCGTGCCGTCGACCAGGACGTTGCTGACGTTGACCGTGTACGGCTGATCCGCCGCCGGCTCGGGGTAGGCCGCCCCGTCCGGGTGGCTGTTCAGCGTCCAGGAAATGTACGGCTCACCGAACTGCCCGCAGTCCGCGGGGTCGGTGGTCGGGTCGAAGCACCTGACCGTGACCGGCACCGCGGTCCCGTTCAGCGACACCGACACCGCCGCGTGGCTGAAGTCGGCATTCGGCAGGCTGAACGACCACCGCGGGTACACCAGCTCATAAGGCACGAACCCGCTGGACGGCCAGGCCACGAAGCCGGACCGCACCGGGGGGCGCTGCGGCAGCGGAGTGGTGAGCACCAATTGCGCCGCGCTGGCCTCGAAGCCGGGTGTCGCCGGGACCGCCCCGTACCCCATCACGTTGACCGACGGGTCGAGCATGTTCCGCCGGTGGCCCTGGGCCCAGCAGTGAGGGAAGTCGACCGGGCAGGCCGTCTGCGTGGGATCGACCGTGTCGGCCACCCAGCCATCAACCGTAGGCGCGCCGATGACCCCCTCGAACAGGTTGGAGTGCGACGACCCGGCGATCGCCTGCGCCGTCCCGCACGCCGTCGCCGGCGCCGGCGGCGGGTTGTGCTGCAGGAAATTGTTCGCGCTCTCCATCAGCGCCGCCGCCTGCGCCTCGGCGTTGTTCGGATCGGCCGACGTCCCGGCATCCGTGCCGTTGAACGTCACCCCCGGCTCACCGGCCATCGCGCGGAAGAAGTTCACCCGCGACAGCGCCGCCGCCAGGAACCCAGGCGACACCGAACCCGGATTACACCCCGCGATACTCCCGGTCCAGCCATCAGCCACCCCGTCAGCAGCCTGATACACCTGGTTATAGAACTGGCGGGCGTCCTCACGGCTGGCCACGTTGACAGTGAACGGCCCAATCGGAGCGGTAGCCGGCGATGACCTCGCCGCCGATGGACGGCTCCGGGCCGCCGCCGCGGGTACCTGGACCGCCACAACGCCGACAGCGCTGGTCACACCGGCGCACAGGACAGCCATCACCCCAAGTGCCGTACCGGCCCGGCCCCGCCGCCACCTGGGCATGGTCACGAACGCGCGCCGATACCGCAACCCAGCCATGGATCCCCCCGCGCACTCCCCAGGCAGCTGAACCGTGGTGGCCCGCCCGCCCGCGGCCGCGTCACTAGATGCCTGAGCGTGGCATGTCCCTGGATGACTGTCAACAAATCATCCGTTTGCGGGCATATGCCGTTGTGCAACCAGCCAAGGAACCTGGTCACGGCAAAACGGCATACCGACCTGCGCGCCTCTCACCCCGGTGCATCGAGGAGGTCACTGGTTCGATCCCAGTATCGCCCACCAGGTAAAACCCCAGATCAGAAGCTCCATGGGACACCGATCGAGGATGTCGTCCCGGACTGGGCCGAGCGGGTCGCGGCCAGTGCAACCTGCATGGCCTGGCCTGCATGGCCTGGGATCATCAGGCTCTCGTGCGCTCCAGGACGATCGTCCACGGGCATCTCCATCTCCACCAGCTGACGGCCTGGAAGGCACTGACCACCCGCCATCCCTCGGCGGCCAGGTTGTTGAGGGCCCGTTCGAGGCTCTCGGGGCTGAATGAGCCGCCGATCACCTTGTACTCCATTTTCTTTCCTGTCCTTCCGCTGGGATCGGGCGCGCGGGGTTCAGCCGGTTCTGGCGAGCTCGGGGACGAACCGGGCGGCGTCGATGGTGCCGACGCCGGTGACGAGGTCGTATCCGGGCCTGGCGCGGTAGCCCTTGATCGTGATGGTCTTGCCGCCTTGGGTGAAGCTGACCGTGTTGCTGCCCTTGGTGACGTCGACGAGGCCGGGCGCGTGCTCCTGCTCCAGGCGGTAGAGCGCCGGGTTGATGAACCCGAGCTTCTTATGCGCGTACTGGTCGGCGATGGCGACGATGCCGGCGAACTCCGGTGTCGCGCCGCTGGTGCCGCCGGTAGGGAACCACTGCCCGGGCGGCCCGGAGTATGACGCGAAGGCGATGACGGCGCCGCTGAGCGAGCCGCTCAGCGCCACGTCCGGGACGCCGCGCCGGTTCCCGGTCACGCCGCGCACCGGGTCCTGGTAGGCGGGCCGGGGGAAGACTACCGACCGGCCTCCGCCGCCGGCCCACGGCAGCGCGCCGAACAGCTTCGCTACCGCCGTGTTGCGGCTGTCGTTCCAGGCGGTGTCGGGTGAGGTCCGGTCCCCGGCCGCGTTCAGGTGCAGCCGGGTGCCGCCGACGCCGGTGACCAGGGGGTCAGAGGCGGGCCACCAGACGACCGGGTGCAGGTAGGCGGTGCCCGCCGGGGTGGCACCCGCGGCCCCCAGATCGTTGGCGGCGGCCAGCACGGTGACGTGGTGGCGGCGGGCGTCGCGGTAGGCGTAGCGCAGCCCCCGCAGGGCGGCCCGGCTGGGGAAGTTCTGCTCCGGCAGGCTGAAGCTCTGGCTGATCACATCACCAAGGTGGTGCCTGATCACGTAGTGTTCGGCCGCCATGAACTGCGGGAAACCACCGCCCGAGGTCGTCTCGGCGACGGGCGTCTCGGCCACCACGATGTCCGCCCCCGGGGCGATCGCGTGGGCCCACTCCACGTCCTCCGTCGTCTCCGCGGCCTTGGCTACCATGGCCGGGTTGTTCGGGTTGAACGGCGGCACCTTGCCCACCGGCTGCAGCACCCGCAGCGACGGCGGCCCCGGCAAGCCGAAGCCGCGGTCGAAGACCCGCAGGTCATGCCGCAGCGTCGGTGACCCGAACGGGTCCACGATCACGATCGTGCGGCCCCGGCCATCCAGGCCCCTGGCATACAGCGGCAGCAGGTCATAGGCCCGCTCGACCTGCCGCGGCGAGTAGCAGGCGATGCCGAGAGCCCTCATGCACTCAGCAGAGGTGGGCGGCCCCGCCGCCCCGCTGAAGCCATGCGCAGCCGGAAAACCGCCCGCGGGCCTGACCGCCGCATCAGCGCTGCCCGCCGCCGCCCCGGCCGCACTGAACAGCGTGCAGGCTGTGACAGCAAGGACAATTTTCCGAGCACTCATCCAGACCTCCCGAAGCCAGGGGCCGTGCGGGGCGGATCGGGGACGAGGACCATCGAATGGCGCTCAGGCCGACACCCCCGAGCATTCGCTGAACTGCCGGGGGCCAGAGCAGTATTACTGCTAACAGGTTCCCACCCTCGCACGTCATTTCCTAACAGGCAACGTCAGCAGAAACCGGCGCGGCTGGGGCGAGGACTCCATCTATTTCGATCACTCGGGGAGTGCCGCGACCCGGATAACCACCGGCACTGCACGGGACGATGGCGTGGCGTGGTCAGCCTCAGATCCGGGCCCGACGGCAAGCGGTCTACCCATATGGGGTGATGCTCCCAGCCCGGAGCGGCGATGGACTGTCGGTGTATCCAGCGCGGCCGGCTTCAGCGAAGCCATCCCGGTGATCTGCCATCCCCCATACGGGTGACCCGGGCAGACACCTCCCGGCCCATGAACTATCGGCGTAGCGGTGGCGATCAGGGTGGCGTCTTAGGCTCCAACGCACTAGCCGACGCCCGGCGGATCGTCCCCGCACCGCCGATCAGGGCTCGCCGCCACGGCGCAACGCCCTCGATCTCGGTTTCCAGCGAGAAGCTCAAGAACGTCCTGATCACCACGATCAGCCCGAGCACAAGGACATTGTCGAGGGTAGGCGAGACCGCGACGGTGCGTACCAGGTCGGCGGCGACCAGGATCTCCAGCCCCAGCAGCAGGGTCCCGCCGAATGCCTGGCGCAGTACCAAGTAAGTCTTTGCCGACCAGCCCGACCGCCGCACGGCCACCACCGCCAGCACGAACGACCAGATCACGCCGACCACCAAGATCGCGGCTCCCAGCGCCTCGAAACCCTGGGCAACGTGATCCATCAGCTCGGTGAACGTCTCAGCCGACGCCTCGGCAGCACCCGCAGCGAAGATCATGTGCCCCTGCCCCGCATGCCATCCCCTCAGCTAGTCCAGCAAGCCAGCAAGTAGTTCTCACCCGCCGCGCAATCCCGGTGCACCTAACGCGCCGGTCATGGGGTGCAGCTGGGCGAGACTTGGGGTGGGTTGAGGCGCTTGCGGTACCACAGGACGTCCGTTCCTGAGGGGAAGTCCTCGACTCGGCCCACCAGTTCGTAGCCGTTGCGTTCATACAGGGCTCGGGCCTGAAAGGCGTAGGTGAAGTGGACGGTCTGTGCGCACCCGCGCGCCGCTGCCTCGGTTTCGGCGGCAGCGAGAAGCTGAGTCGCGAGGCCGCGGCCTCGAAGCCCCGGCTCTACCCACAGGCTCTGCAGTTCGCAGCAGTCGCCCCAGGTCCATCCGCTGATACCGGCGACGACCCTGCCAGCTTCGCGCACGAAGATCGCCAGGTCGATTTCGTCACCGAGTCCCATGGCGGCGGACGCCTCATGACGGATCTGCATTTCGAGGATTTCGATGTCGAGCGGATCCGGATGGTCCTCGACGTGGAACTCCACAGCGACCGGCTCATCAGACGCTGACGATTTGCTCGATCAGCGAGAGGTCGTCGAAGTACGTGCGGTAGGACCGGATCTTCCCGGCGCGGAAGTCGGCCACGGTGACGCCGGCCAGTTTGAGATGCCGTCCCGTCGCCTCCAGCACCGCATCCTCGCCTAGCACGAGTGGCCCGGTGTGATCGGCCTCGATGAGCCATTCGGCGAACGCCTTGTTACCTACTTCGTCCAGCCCCCGGAACATGATCACGACGTTGGAGAACGCTTCTTCACGCAGGGCGGCCAGGCCGGCGAGTGCTGCCAGCCCTGACACGGTCGCGTACGGCGACCAGCCGACGACATCGTCGGTGAACAGGGTGCCCGGATCCACCGATGCGCCGCCGACCTCTGCCTCGAGCGCCTTCAATAGCACGTCTTTGCGTGTTTCACTCATTGCCGCCCCTTGTAACCGATCTGTCCGACGTCCTCTGGCACTCCGGCGCGCGTTCACGACCCGATGATCTTCGCCTTGGCCGCCGCGAACTCGTCGTCTGTCAGCACGCCCGAGGTGTGCAGCTGCGCGAGGTGTTCGATCTCGTCGGCCGGGTCCGCCGGAGGCGGCGCATATTGCGCCTGGTCCTGGTAGTCACCGGCAGGCGCCTGGTCGTCGGCAGCCGCCTGCTCGTCGGCCTGCTGCTGTTCCCCGGCGTGCCTGGCCTCATGGTGAGCCATCGCCCCCCCGGCAACCGCCCCGGCAATGAGCGCCCGGCGCCGTGTCCGTCGCCTGAATCCCATGGGAAACTCCTCCCCGGTCGCTCGGCCATCATCGAAGGCAGGTGAGCGGCCGACTGCTGGCTTGCGTGTCACTGCGCCTTTCAGGCACGAGCCTGCCTCCAGCGGATCCCGGACGGCATCCCCCTATCCGGGTAAATCGGGGCGTTGGGCGATGCGAGCCCTGCGATGCGCATCGCACTCGGCAGGTAATAGCAAGCGTGGCCACCCGCGTGCGAAGTCAGGACAGCACGGGTCATTAGAATGCACGCGTGCGGACGCCGATCAGGAACCCGCCGGACCCGATGTATGCGGAGCTTGAAGTACACCGGACGATGATCCGCGACCGCGTCCGCACCGAGGCCTTCCGGCGTGCGATCGAGTCGGTGGTGCGCCCCGGTGACATCGTGCTCGACGTCGGGGCGGGAAGCGGCATCTTGAGTTTGTTCGCGGCGCGGGCTGGCGCTGCGTGCGTCTACGCGGTGGAGCGGACGACGGTCGCCGCCGTGGCGCAGGGGCTGGCCGCCGCGAACGGCGCCGCGGAGATCGTCCAGGTGTTCCACGGCGATGTCATGGAGATCGAGCTGCCGGGACGGGTCGATGTGATCGTCTCGGAGTGGCTCGGAGGGTTCGGGATCGACGAAGGGATGCTCGGCCCGGTCATCGCCGCCCGTGACCGCTGGCTCAAGCCGGGCGGAGTCATGATCCCCCGCTTGGTGACGGCCTGGACCGCGCTGGTCGACGACCAGTACAGCGGGGAGATGGTGCAGTTCCTGCGGGACAACCCATACGGCCTCAAGCTTGATGACCTGGCCGAGATGACCGTCAACGAGATCTTCTATTCCGGCACCTTCCGGCACCTCACGGCCGGTGACAGGCGCTCCGAGCCGGGCCGGTTGTGGACGACGGACGCGGAGCTGATCCCGCTTCAGCAGGCGCAGGCGCCTCACGAAGCCGAGACGCTGCTGCCAGTCCGCGAGCACGGAACGGCGAACGCGCTCGCACTTTGGTTCAGCGCCGAGCTCGCGCCCGGCATCTCGCTGTCGGTGGGACCCGGCGACCCGCCGACGCACTGGGGGATGACGACGGCCCCGCTGCGCTGCCCCGTGCAGCTCAGACCCGGCATGGTCGTCCGCGCCAAAGTCAGGACCGCCCCGGCCCAGCCGATCGGGACATGGACGAGCTGGGCCGTCGCGCTGCCCGGCGCCGGCTGGGAGGAGCACGACGAGCAGGCCGTCTGGCAGGAGATCGACGACGAACAATCCCAAGAACCCTGACGGGGCGAACTCTGGTGCCGTCAGTGACCGGCGCTGCGATCTTCCGAATTCCGGACGCGAGGAGTTCAGATGGCACCCGGTTCGGTCGGCGCGATTGGCGATCCGGACCGAGGCGCGGCTGAGGAGGCTAGGCGGCCAGGCTCGCGCGGCTGCCGTAGGCGCACAGCCCGTACAGCGCGATCACGTCCACGGCGATGATCATCAGGGACCAGAACGGGTAGGCGGGGATGAAGAACATCTGGTCGATCGCGCTCAGCCCCAGCACCGCCACGCCGAACCAGCGCGCCGCCTGGTTGCCCGCCACCACCCCGGCCGCCGCCAGCAGCTGCACTACGCCGATGATCAGCGTGATCCAGCCCCACGTGCGCAGGTTGCCGAACACGTAGTGCGCGTTGGCGGTGAACACGTGCGAGTTGGCGATCGCGGCGATGCCGTAGATCACGTTGAAACAGCCGACGATCACCAGCAAGACGGACGCGAAGACGATCAGGCCGCGGCCCTCTCCGCGCGGCAGGTCGGTGCCCTTGGCTGGTTCAGTCGTAGCTGCGTCATCTGGTGGCCTCCCTTGCACCTGGATCCAAAACGGACCTTGACTCCAGTCCTTCGGCTCCCATCACGATCACTCCCGTTACCCGCAACGGCATCACCCTGATGGGGTAAATAGGGTTTCCCTTCGGCGCTGCCCGCCCGTGAGGCGTCAGTCAGCGCTCCTCGTGCGCCATCTGGTCCAGGACCGCGGTGACGGCCAGCATCAGCGCAGGGTTCTGCCCGGGGCCGACCTCGACCCCGTAGGTGTCGGCGACCCGGAACCACTTCTTGGACACCTCGGCCACCGTGGACCGGCCGTCTTCGATGGTGTACTCGTGGTCGACGATGTTGCCCTTGACGTCGAGGTCGGGGCCGTCCGCCACCGTGACCGTCCACCGGTCGCGCACCGGGGTGATCAGCGCCTTCTTCACCGTCGCGACGGTGTGCCCGCCCGGGTCCTCGATTTCCATCGTGTCCCGCACCCGGGCCACGCGCTCCTGGATCTTCAGCAGCTCGCCGCCGCGGCTATCTTCGAAGATCAGTGTCTGGCGCACCCGCAGGGCCTTGCCGTCGACCTTGAAGACCCGCTCGCCCTGGTCGTTCTCGATCCAGTAGTCATCGCCGATGGACACCAGCTTCTGGCGCATGCGGTAGTGCGTCGTGCCGGTGCCGCCGCGGCGCTCCTCACGCCTTTCCTGTCGCCTGTCCCTGAACATATTTCCTCCTTAGGTAGCTGCCTATGCCGAAGGCCCGCCCCTGTGCCCGCTGACCTGCTCCTGACCGGGTGCGATGCCGCCGGAGGCGACCTCACCGCGAGACCAGGGCGGGCATTCACGGACATTGCCTCCCCCGCGCCCCCTCTCCAGGAGAACCGGTTCATCAACGGTGCGGCGTCATCCCCCGGGGGTGAACGCGCCACAGCCGGGACGTGAGCCAGGCGGGCGCAACAATCGCCCGGCCGGGCTCGCGGGGCAGAGGTGGCCTCATCCGGGGGCTCAGCGAGCAGCCAGGTGGCGTACGACGTCTCCCTGCCCGGTGGTCACCATCTTCCCACCGACAGCGGCCGGTCAGGCAGGCATGCGGGGCGCCGCGCGGTTCCCATGAGCTGGGGCCCCGGGGGATGAAGAGCCATCTTTTACTCCAGGAGGGGGATGGAACTCGGCCCGGTCCGAGGTGGATTGGTGCTTGATGGCGAGGGAGGTCTATGGGCCCGACGGCGAGATACCAGGAAACGTTGCGCAGGCTGGCGATGATCGACGAAGGCTTCCTCGAAGACGAGGCCGGGCTGGGACCTGCCCTGGCCGGGACCTCGACTCTGGAACCCAAAACCGCGGCATTCGGATATGACGTCGGAGCGGCATTGAAGGACCCAGCGGATCCGTAACAGCAGGCAATCGGTGATATCCAACGGCAACGCGGGCAAGAGCAAGAAAATTCGCGAATGGGAGAACGCATGTCAACGCAATTCGTCAGATACACGCCGGACATCGAAGCAACCGAACCGAATTTCGATGAGAACTTGCAGATCGTGATCGACAAGCTAGAGGAATACATTGCCGGATCGGTGACCACTGAAGGCACCGGACGCGCCGTCCGTGATGCGCACGCCAAGGGATACGGGGTGGTCAAGGCAGAAGTCGAGATCCTCGGCAAGTTGCCCCCGGAGTACGCGCAGGGTATCTACGCGGTTCCCGGAAAGCATGGCGCTCTCATCCGCTTCTCCAACGGACAGCCGCACGCCGGACCCGACATGCTACTCGGCCCAGTGGCGGGAATGGCCCTGAAGCTCTTCGACATCAACGGCCCGACCCTTCTGGAGGACGAGCCTGACACCGGCACCTTCGACTACGCCACCATCAACGCGCCCGTCTTCTTCTGCAACACCGTCGAGCACTACCTGTTCATCAAAGACCTGTTCATCGAGGCAGGACAGTACTTCTCTCAGGGGCGCCAAGGCCAGCATCGCTTCTTCCGTGAGTGGGTAACCGGAAAGGGGACCCTAGCAGAGGACCAGTGGGCCTGGGAGGAGCTTCTCGCGTTCGTCAGCCTGGCGCAGATCCGCCCCGTGAACCTGCTGCTATCGAACTACTACACGATGGGTGCAGTCCGGCACGGCGACTACGTCGCCAAGATCCGCATCGCCCCAGTACCCGAGTTCGCCAGCACGGTTGCCAGGAACACTCTCGATCTGGCATCGGCACCGGAGGTATTCCGCCCGGCCCTAGTAGCCGAACTGCGTGAACGCCCCTTTGAATTCGACATTCAAGTCCAGCTGTGCGCCGATATTGACCGAATGCCGGTCGAGGACGTTACCGTCGAGTGGCCTGAGCAGTTGTCCCCGTTCGTCACGGTGGCCAAGATCCGCATCCCAGAGCAGGACATTTCGAGTGACGACAACCTCGAGAAGATGGACGCGCTGTCATTCACGCCGTGGCGGGCAACGGCGGAACACTCCCCCCTCGGCAATATCATGCGGGCCAGAAAAGAGGTCTACCGCCACGCGTCCGTCCTCCGCCATGCGCTCAACCATCAGCAACGCAAGGAGCCCAGCAGCGCCGACGAGGTGTTGCCCTAGTACGGCCGACTGTTGAGTTACCAAATGGCCTGCAGGTCGCGCAGGGCGTGGGCGGTGCAGAGCTGGTGATCCGCGCCGGGGTAGCTGTCGTAAGGCGCCCAGGCGTCGTGCACGGCGATACCGGCGAAGGCGAGCAGCACGCCCATCGCCTCGATCGCCTTCCTGCCGCGCGTGGGGTGGACCATGAGCAGGGTGTATTTGCCGGTGCGGGCGCAATGCACCCCAGTGCAGCTTTCCGTCCACCCGGAAGCCGGTGTCGTCGAACCCGGCGACCCCGCTGGCGGCGATCTGCCTGCGGGCATGCTCTAGGAACCCGTCAAGCTCGCCCGCTGCTCTGCCGGTGACCGCCGCGACGGTCCCGGAGGAAACCGGGACGCCGAACAGCTCGGCCAGCGCCTGCGCGGTGCGCTGCTTCGACAGGAACTGCCCGATATAGAGGTAGATGATGACCGCGGCGACCCGCGGCCCGTAGCAGGCCGGGGCGCCCGCGCCCGGCGGGGCGGCGGCCCTGGTGCGCTGCCCGCAGCCGCACTCCCGCTCGATCAGCTGGTGCTCGGTCACCTCCGCGCGCGCCGGCGGCAGGTCAAAGACCTGGCGGCGCTCCACCGACGTCACCGGGCGGCCCGCCAGGCCCGCGCCGCAGCCGCAGCAGGCAGCAGGATCGTGCCGCACCTCCCGGTCCGGCTGGGCCACCCGCAGTAACGCCGCGCCCTTATGCCCGTCCTGCCCGCCGGGCCGACGCCCGGTCTTCTTCCGCAGCGACCGCTTCCGCGGCGGCTTGGCCAGCCCCTCGCTGGAGGGCGGCCTGGACGAATTCCGCGGCGACTGGGCCAGCCGGGCCTCCAGCTCGGCGACCCGCTCCCGTTCCCGCGCCAGATCAGCCTGCGTGTCCTCCAGCGCAGCCGCCAGCTCGCCGCGCAGCGACGCTACCAGCGCCGCGAGCACGTCACGCTGCGGCGGCCCTTCCTCAGCGGGCACATCCGGACACTAGAACCAGGCAAGCCCGCACGCGGCCAAGAGATCAAGAACCGGCACCTGGCATCAGCTCCCCACCGTTGATTTCGTCCGGGAGAAACAGAATCAGGAGCGCCCATGTCACGCTGAACGCGTCCCACAGACGAACGAGACACGCCATTATCACTTACGTGGTTACTGCCAGCCATCGAGATGATCCAGCTCGTGTGACGCCTCTCGCCGCGACCTCGCCGGTCGCGGCAGGCGAGAACGATCACGCCAAACTGGCCACCGCGCTGGACCACTCCTGGCGATGGTTCGAGCTGCGGGTAAGCCACGGCATGCAGATGCTGAACTTTGCGGTAGTGGCGTTCGCTCTCCTGTCAGCCGCCTACGTCTCCGCACTCAGCGACAAGCTCTACGGCATCGCCGGCGCTGTCGCGCTCTTGGCTGCCACTGTCGCCACTACCGCTAGCCTGACCGCCCGCAGGCAACGCCAGATCGCCTGGATCGCCGCCGAACCGATCCGTGAGATCCAGCGGCGCCTAGCCGCGGATCTCGGCATCGACTCGCTGCGCATCCTAGACCGTTCCCCCGCCGCTCGAAGCCGCTGGAGATCGGCCATGTGGCTGGCTGCAGTACTGCACGCCCTCGTCCTCACTACATGCCTGACAGCAGCAGTCGCAGCCTGGTTCTGGCTCAGATGACAGGACTGCGGGTGTTAAACCCGCAGCTGGTTTCGTTCACGAGAATCGGACCCTGGCTCACTCTCGATGGCCCGGAGACCCCGGCATTCCAAGATCAGAGCGTTACCTTCACGCTATTTGTGTCAGAGCCCAGATCTCACGAACCAGACCACATCGTCATGCCGCAAATGGACCTGACCAGTTACGCCGCTGAGAGCGGAGGAAGCACCGGGCGACACCGCGCTGGCTGGCTGCGGTGTCCGGCTACCCAGCGGGGCTTCACCTGTTCGGCCACGAAACTCGGGCCGGCCCGGGCATCCCACGATTGGGGTAAACGCGCCCTGCCAGCAGGAATCCGCCCGTTTAATGGGGCTCAGCCGGGGACCGCGGCGGTTCCCCCAGGCGTCTCGGTCTCCAGCCGGGCCGGGGTACGTTCGCGCGTAGCCGTTGAGTGCAGGGGTGCTGGGGGTCGTCGAGGACCCGCGCGGTGGGGCCGCGTTCCACCACCATCCCATGGTGAAGTACCACCGTTTCATCGGTGAGCTGGCGTACGACGGCCAGGTCGTGGCTGATCATGATGTAGGAGACACGGGTCTGGTCGCGGATGTCGGCGAGCAGGTTCAGCACCTGGGCCTGGATCGACACGTCGAGGGCGGCGACGGATTCGTCAAGGATCAGCACGGCGGGCTCCGCCGCGAGGGCGCGGGCGATCGCCACCCGTTGCCGCTGGCCGCCGGACAGCGACCGGGGCAGCGCGCGCGTCTGACGTGCGTCCAGGCCGACCAGGCCGGTGAGTTCGGCGACGCGGGCCCGGCGGCGTTCCGCAGGCCACTGGTGGTGCAGCCGGAGCACTTCGTCGATGGCGGCTTCGGCGCTCTGGCGCGGATCGAGGCTGGTGTAGGGGTCCTGGAACACGATCTGGACCTCCCGGCCCCGTCGGCGCCTGTCGCGGGCCGACCCCGGCGGACGGGAACGATCACGCCCGCAGGCGGTGATGACGCCGCGGGTCGGCCGCTCCAAGCCGACGAGCATCCGCGCGATCGTGGTCTTCCCTGCACCGGACTGCCCGGCGATGGCAAGCGAGCGGCCAGGCTGAAGCTCGAAGGAGACATCGTCGACGGCGACGAACTCGCCATACTCCTTGCGCAGCCCGGCTGCTTCCAGGACCGGCGCGCCGCCGCCGTCAGGCATCGGATGCCAGGAGAAGCTGGCCGCGTAGCTCGCGGGCGCGGGCGCACCGGCTGAGCCCGCCGTCGAGTTCGGCGAGACCGGGCATGGCGGTGCCGCAGACAGTCGTGGCGTGGGCACATCGCGGCGCGAAGGCGCACGCCCCCGGTGGTGCCTCGAATGCGGACAGCGGCTGCCCGGGAATGGCGCGCAGCCGGTGGGTTGCCTGCGTGATGTCCGGCCGGGCGGCGGCGAGCGCGGCGGTGTAGGGGTGCAACGGGTCGCTGTGCAGCCGGGCGGAGTTGCGGACTTCCACGATCTGCCCGGCGTACATCACGGCCGTACGGTCGCAGATGGCGGCCGCCAGGTCCAGGTCGTGGGTGATGAACAGCATTCCCAGCCCGAACTCGCGGCGGAGATCGTCGAGGATCGCCATGACCTCCGCCTGTGTGGTGACGTCCAGGGCGGTGGTCGGTTCGTCGGCCAGCAGCAGGCGGGGCCCGGTGAGCAGCGCCGCGGCGATCATGACCCGCTGCAGCATGCCGCCGGACATCTCGTGCGGGTACTGCCGCAGCCTCCGGGCGGCGTCTTCGATGCCGACCTGGGCGAGCACGTCAACGGCGCGGCGCTGCGCCTGCGCCGCTGGCACCCCGAGGTTGGCCCGCAGCGCTTCGGTCATGAAGTCACCGATGCGCCGCACCGGATTGATATGCGCCCGTGGATCCTGGAAGATCATCGCCACCTGGCTGCGGTACTGGCGCAGCTCCGCGCCAGCGAGCCGGCCGATGTCGGCGCCCCCGAACCGGATCGAGCCATGGACTTCGGCCCCGGGCGGCAACAGGCGGCCGATCGCCCGGGCGGTCATGGTCTTGCCCGACCCGGATTCGCCGACCAGGCCCAACGCCTCACCCCGCCGGACCATCAGCGAAACGTCACGCAGTGCCGGGCGCTTCGCGCCTCTCATTTCCAGCATGACGCTAAGGCCGGTGATCTCGAGCAGCGGCGCGCTGGCCGCGGCTCCGGGGGACTGTGTTGCTGCGCTCGCCGCCGGGTCGTTCATCCGCGGGCCGCCTGGCCGTATTCGAACAGCCGCTCGCCCAGTACGTTGACCGCGATCACCACGGCCACGATGCACACCCCGGCGGCGAGCGCGGGCAGCGGGTAGCCCTGAACGATACCTGCCTGGTTTTCCGAGATCATCACGCCCCAGTTGGCGGTGGGCGGCTGCACCCCCAGGCCCAGGAACGAGATGGCCGCCAGGTCGACCATGGCGTAGCCGAACAGGACCGTCGCCTGGGCCAAGATCAGCGGTGCGATGTTCGGGACCAGGTGCCGCAGGCAGATCGCGGTGGCTGGCACCCCCTGCACCTCTAGCGCCGCGACGTAGGGCTGGCTCCGCTCCGTGAGCGCCGCACCACGCAGCACCCGGGCGACGTAGGGCAGGTACGCGACGGACAGGGCGATCGTGGCCGCGGGCAGGCCCGCTCCGAACACCGCCGTTGCGAGCAGCGCGAGCAGGATGCCGGGGAAGGCGAACAGGATGTCCAGGCCAGAGGAGATCACGGCGTCGGCCGTGCGGCGCCGCCAGGCGGCGGTGACCGCGATCAGCGTGCCCACGGGCACGCTGATCATGACGACGGCCAGCGGCCCGAGCATCGAGGACTGCGCACCGGCCAGCAGCCGGGATGCCACGTCGCGGCCCTCGAAGTCATACCCAAGCACGTGGCCGCCCACCGGGCCCACCCAGGCCAGCGACAGGTTGGGCAGGGTGGGGTCGTAGGGGGCAAGCAGCGGTCCGAACACGGCCGCGAACGTGGCGAGTACGAGGACGGCCGCCGACGCCATACCGGCTGGGCCGATGGAGCGCAGCAGGGCCAGCCCCCGACCAGGCGCGGCGGCCTCGCCGGCCAGCGGGACCGCGCTCACCGGGTGCGGCTTCCCAGCGCGATTCGCGGGTCAAGCGCCGCAGAAAGCATGTCGACCAGCATGTTGACCACCACGAACGCGGTGACCAGAACAAGACAGATGCCCTGGACGACGGCGATGTCCTTGGACTCCGCCGCCTGGACCAGGTACGAGCCGAGCCCGTTCAGGCTGAACGCGACCTCCACCACCGCGGCGACCGCGATCAGCGAGGCGACCGTGATGCCGGTGACCGTCGTGATGGGGACGGCGGCGTTGCGCAGGATGTGCCGCCGGATCACCCACCGGGCCGGGATCCCGCGGCTGACCGCGGTCTGCACGTGCTCACGATTGCCTTCGGCACGGATCGCGGCCCGGGTGACCCGGGCGACGATCGCGAGCGACGCGGTGGCCAGGGCGATGGCCGGAAGGGTGAGGTGCCTGACATCACTGAGGAAGCCGGTGCCGTTGCCGAGCGCCGGGAACCAGCGGAGCTTCACCGCGAACAGGATGATCAGCACGATCGCGGCGACGAACGCCGGGATGGCAGCCGAGACCGCGGTCACCACAAGGGTGCTGGTGTCGAACCTGCCGTGCCGCAGCCCGGACACGACGCCCAGGCCGATGCCCAGCACCACAATGATGAGGGACGCGTACAGGACCAGCCCGGCGGTCGTCCAGATCCGGGACGCGATCAGCGTGGACACGTTCTCCTGCAGCGTGATCGAGATCCCCAGGTTCCCGCGCAGTGCGTTACCGAGCCAGTACCAATACTGGGCCAGGAACGACTGGTCCAGGTGGTAGCGCTGCTCCAGCACGTGGACGCTGCCCGGCGGCAGGGGCCGCTCGCCGGACAGCGCCGCGATCGGGTTCCCCGGTGCCAGATACAGCGCCGCGAAGATCACGAAGCTCGCCAGCAGCAGGCTGGCCACCAACATGACCAGCCGGCGTGCCAAAAACCGCCAGCGCACCTCTCAGCCGGCCCCGCCCAGGCGGTCGGCCCAGGGGGAGAACTGGTAGGCGGTCGACGACACCGCGCCGGTCAGGCCCTTGCTGAGTACCAGTACGTTCTCCAGCTGGACGTCGGGGATCCAAGGAAGCTGCTGCGCGGCGAGCTTCTCGGCTTTCGCCACTAGCGCCGCCCGCTGGTCCAGGTTCGCCGTGCCGCGCGCCTGCTCCAGTGCTGCCGTGATTGCCGGATCGCTGAAGTTGTCGAGGTTCTGCAACCCACCCGGGAGGACGACCTGATTGAGCAGCGCCGCCGGGTCGGCGTAGTCGCCGTAGTCGACCCCCGGGAACCCGTCGACTCCCGCCCTGAATGTGGGATCGACGAAGAAGTCGATGAAATCCTGGGCGGGCACCGACCTGAGCACCACCTTCAGGCCAATCGCCTGCGCCGCCGCCTGGTAGGCGCCCGTCAGCGCGGCGATGCTCAGCAACTGGCTGGAGGTGCCGATCGTGATCGTCTTCCCGGTGGCCCCGGCCCGCTGGACGAGCTTCTTCGCCTCCGCGATGTTCTGGGTCAAAACCGGCGAGCTGTCGTAGGCCTTGTCGAATACCGACCTGCCATAGCCGAACGTGCCCGGGTTCGACAGCCACCGTGGCAGCTGCGCCGTACCGGCATAAACGGAGTTGATGATGCCCCGGCGGTCCAGCGCCAGCGATAGCGCCCGGCGCACGTTCAGGTTTCCCAGCACACCTTTGAGGCTGGCGATGGTGAACGCGTCGGTGGCCCAGCCAGGGCCCTGGTAGACCCTGACGCTGCTGCTGTTCTTCAGCTGGTCCAGAGTGGAAAGTCCCAGGCTGTAGTCCCCTTGGATGGCGCCGGTCAGCAAGCCCGCAGTGAGGGCGGCGATGCTCGGAACGCCCTTGACGGTGATCTGGCCGGCAAGCGGGCGGACCGAGGGGTTCCAGTAGTGCGGGTTGCGGACCGCCACCACGCCTGCGCCCGGCGTCCACGACTTGAACATGTACGCACCCGTGCACATGATCGATCCGGCCGGGGTGCCATAGTTCTTGCCCTGTTTTTCGGCGAAACTCTTCTCGATGACTATGCCCGGTATCGAGGACAGTTCGCCTTCCAGCCAGTAGTCCGGCTGTTTGAGCTTGATCGTCACCTGGGACCGGCTGGTCGCGGTGACCGAGGCCACCCTGCTGAAGTCCGCCACATTGAACCCGCCCAGCCGGGGATTTATCTGGCGGTCGAGGCTGTACACCACGTCGGCCGATGTCACCGGATGGCCGTCCCAGAACTTCGCTCCCTGCCGGAGCGTGAACACCATCGTGGTGGGCGACGGATTCGAAACGGTGGCCAGGCCAGGCTCAAGCGCGCCGCCCGGCGCCTGGCGAAGCAGCGACTCACACATCAGCGAGTCCGCCGTGTCCTCCGGGAAGGCGGCCGCATGAATGGGATCAAGCGATATCACATCCCGCGTGGTGGCCCAGACCATGGAGGACACCGGCTTGGTAGCTGCGGGAAGGCTCGACACCAAGCCCTTGACCGGTGAGACATCGTCTGGCGCTGGGGCGGGCCCCTCACATGCTGAAACCACCAGCGCGCCCGCCACGGCGACGGCACCTAGCATCCGTCTGACGCGACCGGAAGTGGGCACACTACCTCCCGACCGGCGCACGACCAATCCCCGCCCTTCCCTGCACGCAGTTAGGCCAGCCGTCACACCGGGCAACGAAATTGTACGCCCGTCAGTCTCGTCGGCCTCTCTACCCGGTTCTTGCCCGGGCTCCCTGCGGCCTGCCGGCCACGTCATGTTTCGAAGGAATTAACCCGCCGGGCCCAGCGGCCGCTTGACCTGGTGTACCGCTCTGGCTGAGCATGGACGCAAGTTCTTCCGAGGCACCCGTCAGGGCATGGACGTTAGTGAGGCGCGGCAACTGGTCGGCCGCTCGCAGGAGGCGGGCAGGCCGGTGTTCGACCTCACGGTCTCGAAGTTGCTGCGCCCGCTGGTGCGGCCGGAGACCATCCAGCGTTCGCCGTTGTTCGAGAGACTGGTCAATAGCAACGGCGTTCCGATCGTCTCGGTGGTGGCGCCGGCGGGCTACGGGAAGACGACACTGTTGTCACAGTGGGCCGACCGTGATCCGCGGGCCTTCGCGTGGGTGTCGGTCGACGAAGCGGACAACGACCCGAAGGTCCTGCTCACCTACGTCGCCGAAGCGCTGGATGCGGTGGAGCGCGTGGACCGGCGGGTATTCGAAGCGCTCGCCTCGCCGGTCAGCTCGGTGCCCGGCTCGGTCGTCCCGCGGCTGGGGTCGGCGTTCGCGTCGATGACCTCGCCGGTAACGCTGGTCCTGGATGACGTGCACGTGCTGCGAGACTCCGAATGCCGTGCCGCGCTATCAGTGCTCGCCGACCACGTGCCCAGCGGGTCACGGCTGGTGCTGGCCGGCCGGGCCGCGCCGCCGCTGCGGACCGCGCGGCTGCGCGCCGAGGGGAAACTCCTGGAGATCGGCGCCGGTGACCTGTCGCTCACGGTGGAGGAAGCAGCGTCGCTGCTGCAAGCTGCCGGGGTGCGGGTCGGCGGCGAAGATGTTGCTGAGCTGCACCGGCGGACCGAAGGGTGGCCGGTCGGGTTGTACCTCGCGGCGCTGTACCTGCGGGAAGGCGGGTCGCTGCCGGGCACGGCAGCCACGTTCGGCGGGGATGACCTGTTCGTCAGTGAGTACGTGGAGTCGGAGTTCCTAGGGCGGATCTCGCGGCAGCAACGGGTGTTCTTGATCCGTGCCGCGGTGCTGGAGCGGATGTCCGGGCCGTTGTGCGAGGCGGTGCTAGACCTGCCCGGGTCCGCCGCGACGCTGGCGGATCTGGCCCAGTCGAACCTGCTGCTGGTGCCGCTGGACCGGCGCGGACAGTGGTACCGCTACCACCACCTGTTCCGCGACATGCTGCTCGCGGAGGCCGAGCGCCTGGAGTCTGGCCTGATCCCGGTCCTGCGCCGCCGCGCCGCCGCCTGGTACCTGCGCAATGACCTGCCCGAGGAAGCGCTGGAGTACTCCATGGCTGCCGGCGACGTTGATACGGTGGCCCGGCTGGTGGAAGAACTCTGGCTGCCGACGTCCCGGCGAGCCAGGATCACCACCCTGCAGCGGTGGTTCCAGTGGCTTCATGACCGGGGCGGGTTCGAGGACCACCCGAGGGCCGCCGCGTACGCCTCGCTTCTTGCCCTGATGACCGGGCGGGCGGCCGACGCCGAACGAATGGCTGATGCCGTCGACCGCTGGCGCTCCCAGGACGTGGCCCGGGCCGGCAACCATCTCATCGAGGGCCTCGCCGCTGCGCTGCGCGCCTACCTGTGCCGCCATGGTGCCGAGCAGATGCACGCGGACGCCGATGAGGCCGCAGGACAATTCGCGGCGGCGGGCATCGTGCGCCCGATGACCGGGCTCCTGCAGGGGATCGCGCACATCCTCTCCGGCGATCTCGACAGCGCGGATGTCGTCCTTGACGAGGCCGTCAGAGCCGGACAGGAAATCGGCACGCCCGATACGATCGCGCAGATATTGTGCCAGCGGTCGCTAGTGGCGATGGCACGCAGCCGATGGAACCAGGCTGAGGCCCTGGCGGGCCAAGCGCGCTCGCTGCTGGATCAGGCCGGGCTGGAGGACGCTGTCGTCTGCGCGGCGCAGGCCCGCGTGGCCTTGCACCGGGGCGATGTCCCGGCGGCGCGGCGCGAACTCGTCAGCGCTCAGCGGCTGAGATCCCTGCTGACGTACACACAGCCCCACCTGGCCGTCCAGACCCGGATCGAGCTCATCCGCGCCCATACCGCCCTCGGCGACACCAGCGGGGCCAGGACGCTCATGCGGGAAGTCGATGAGGTGCTCAAACTTCGGCCTGGGCTGGGGACCCTGGTCGGGGAGGCCGAGGCGCTTCGGGCCCGGCTTGCCCGAGTACGCGGGTCGGCCGTCCCTGGAGCATCGGCGCTGACCGCCGCCGAACTCCGCCTGCTGCCGCTGATGTCCACGCACCTGTCGGCCCCGGAGATCGCTGCCGAGCTGTATCTGTCCCCGCACACCATCAAGTCGCAGCTGAGATCGATCTACCGCAAGCTGGATGCCCTCACCCGGAACCAGGCAGTCACCCGGGCCCGTGAACTGGGGCTCCTGGAAGGCTGACGACCGGCCTTCCCCCCCATACGAGGGATGAAGTTGCCCGTTCCCCCCATACGAGGGATGAAGCCTGCCCTGGCACGAGGTGGACTGGTGCTGTCGCACTTGGGAGGAGTATGAGCCAGGCAGAGCGATTCCAGGAGACCCTGCGCAGGCTGGCGGTCTTCGACGAACGGTTCGTCGAGCCGGGGTTCGGGCTCGGCCTGGCCGGGCCACCGGCCCTGGATGCCAAGACCGCGGCTCTGCTGCAGGTGGCGGTGTCGGTGGGAATCGGGGCGTCGGCGGTCTGCCTGCAGTGGAGCGTCGGCCGGGCGCTGGCGGCAGGGGCGACCAAGGCCGAGGTCACCGACGTGTTGCTCGCGATCGCCCCGGTGGCCGGGTTCGGCCGGGTCGTCTCCGCCGCTCCTGAGGTGGCCGACGCACTCGACTATGACGTTGATGCTGCCTTGGAAGAACCGGACGGCCAGTAACACCGTCCGCTCACCGCTGGTCGGTCCCGCCAGCTTGCTGGTTTTGTTCTATCCATGTCATCGCGTCCGCATAGGCGCGCTTGAGGGTAGCGGCCACTCGCTCATCGCCGGTGTAGATATTCTCCGGGGTGATCAGGTCGGTGACGCCGGTGACGCGGAGCTGTTCTTGGATGCGTTCACTGGCCGAGACGATGACGAGCTTGCTGCCGGTCGCCACGAGGGCCTGGGCATAGCGGTGCAGGACGTCCATGAAGGTAGTGCCGAGGTCGGTGCGTCCCGCGCAGCCTCACGATCACCACACAGTTGCGGCCAGCGCCGTCCGTGGCCGGGAGCTGTGCTTCGAGCACCGGCGCGGCGGCGAAGAACAGGCTTCCATACGGCTGGAGCGCGACCACCTCGTTGGCGGGGAGCTGGGCCGGCGGGTCGGTCTCGATGAGGTTCCCGTCTGGGTCGAGCAGCCAGCGCTTGATGGTGACCTGGTTCGACTGCCGCACCACGTGCAAGATCACCGACAGGCCCACCGCGACGAGCACCGCGTACTGCAACGGGATGACCATGGTGAGCGCGAAGCTGGTCGCCAGCACCGCCTTCTGCACGGCGCCGGTCTTCCACACCGATTGAAGATCGGCCGGCTTGATGGTCCGGTAGCCAACCAGCATGAGCAGGCCGGCCAGGGCCGGCATGGCGATGTAGCCGACCAGGCCGGCGAACGCGATGATCACTACCGCCATCACCACGCTGGCGATCATCAAAGACATACGTGACCGGGCGCCGGCGGCCTTGGTCAGCGACGAGGCCGACATCGACCCGCCCACCGGCATCCCCTGGAAGATGCCCGCGATCACGTTCGCGGCACCCTGCCCGATGAAGTCACGGGAAACATCGGGGTAGCGGCCGTCCGGGTTGGGGAAGTTAGCCGAAATCGCCGCCCCCTGGACCAGTCCCACGAACGCAAGTGACAGCGCCGGGACCACAAGCGAAGGGACCAGCCGCAGCATCGGGGCCTGGGGCAGCGGCAGCGCGCGGGGAATCTCACTGAGATCCCTGACCAGGGCGACGCCGCCCCATCCCAGGACGGCCACAAGAGCCGAGGTGACGATGACCGCCAGCACCAGCCCCAGCGGGCCGAGCCTGGTCCGCTCCAGCAGGAGTATCAGCGCGACCGTCAAGACCCCGATCGCCAGGGACTGCAGGTGGAGTTCGCCGGGATGGATGAGAGTGTTGACGGCGCGGACGACCCGGTTTCCTCCTTCCGCTTTGTAGCCGGTGAGGTTGGCCAATTGGCCGAGGATGATATTGACCCCGACAGCGCTGATGAACCCCACCATCACGGCGTTCGACACGAACCGCAGGACCGAACCGAGCCGCAGAAACCCGGCCGCCAGCATCACAACGCCGGTAAGCACCGACAGGGTGAACAATGCCCGCGCCGGGTCATCCGCGGCGTGAACCGCCGGGACATCAGCGATGACGATAGCCATGGCCCCGGTGGCCTGGACAGCCATGAAGGCCGAGCTGGTGAAAAACGAGCCACCGATCGTGCCGAACAGGTATGCGTACAGGCCCGAAAGAGGGCTGACCCCGGCGAGCAGGCCAGCGGCGAGGCCGTCGGGAACGCTCTCCACGCCGAGCACCAAGCCGGCGACGGCGTCCTTGCGCAGCGTGTCACGCCTGACCGGGAAGCGGAGTCTCATGCCTGGGTCCGCCCCATCGCGAGCCCTCCATCCCGCCACGCCAAACCGCTGGCCGGCTTCAGCGAACCGCATCCCCCGTGATCTGCCATCCCCCCATACGGGTAACCCGGGCAGACATCTGCTGCGTCATGGGTGGCGAGCGCAGCCGGGCCGGTCCCTGGGGCTTAGTGTTTGATAGGCGCGATGATCCCGGCCGAGGCCAGGCCGTCGAGGATCAGCTGGACGGCGATCGCGGCGATGAGGAAGCCGAAGACCTTCTCGGTGACCAGCATCCGGTTTTCGTCGAGCTTGCCGCTAACCATTGACGTCTGGTCCATCTTGCCATTGTGCCGGTTCTAGGCGGCTTCGAGGTTGGCGTGGCTGCCGTAGGTGCACAGCCCCCACGGTGCGACGACGTCCATGGCGATGATGGTCAGCGACCATCGGATGAAAGGCTGCCCTCTCTCACCTGGGCATCGGCATCAGGAGCAACTCGGAACGGCAGGAGTAACGGGAGTTGCCTGGGGTTCTGGGGTTACTTGAACGGCCGGGGCCGACGTAACGCTATTCGGGTGATGCTGGCTTAGCTGCGGCGGCTCATGATGGGGGCTTCAGGAGCGCACGGGAAGGACGCGGCACCGGCTGACGTCCTGCTCGTTCCGGCCCGGCTGGACCGGCAGGGCGAGGCCTGTGGACTGCTGCCTGGGGGCGCCCAGATCCATGGAGGAGGTGGGTCGGATGGCTGTGAAACAGATCGCGCATCCGAGCATCGATGAACGCAAAGCCGAAGGCAAGGGGGCCCGCACCCGGACGCCGCCGTCGGGCCACTCGGGGTGGCGCCCGGCGGCGGACCGCCCGGATCCAGTCGCGCTGCTGGAGGAGCAGAATCTCACTCGTGAGCCTGACCTGGTGCCTGTCCGTCATGGCCGGATGATGGTCTCGCCGTTCACCTTCTACCGGGGCGCAGCCAAGATCATGGCCGCGGATTTGAAGGACACCCCGGTGGCCGGCCTGGGCGCCCAGTTGTGCGGCGATGCCCACCTGTCGAACTTCGGCGCGTTCGCCTCGCCCGAGCGGCGGCTGCTGTTCGACCTGAACGACTTCGATGAGACGCTGCCGGGGCCGTTCGAATACGACGTGAAGCGGATGGCGGCCAGCTTCATGATCGCGGCCCGCAACAACGGGTTCGCCAAGGCGGACGCGCGCGCGGCGACGCTCGCGTCGGCGCGGGCCTACCGGGAGGCGATGGCCGGGTTCGCGCAGATGCCGACGATGGATATCTGGTACGCCTACCTGGATGAGGACGAGCTGAGGGGCGCGATCCGCAGCACGGTGGCCGGCCTCACGAAGGCCAAGGATGCCAAGGCGGCGAAGAAAGGGAAGCAGGCAAAGAAAGACGAGCAGCAGGCGAAGCTGGCCAAGCTGGCTGAGAAGCGGGCGGCGAAGACCGCCGCGAAGGCGCACACGCGTGACAGCCTGCAGGCGCTGTCCAAGCTGGGCGAGCTGGCCGATGGAACATACCGGATCGTCAGCCAGCCGCCGGTCGTCGTCCCGTTCCGCGACTGGACCGCCACCTACGGGCTGCCCGCCGATGAGGTCGACAAGGTGATCCGCGAGCAGTTCCGTGCCTACCGGGCCACCTTGCAAGACGACCGGCGCCGCCTGCTGGAGCGCTTCCAGGTCGTGGACGCGGCCCGCAAGGTCGTCGGCGTCGGCAGCGTTGGCACGAGGGCGTTCATCGTCTTGCTCCAGGGGCGCGACGCACAGGACCCGCTGTTCCTGCAGGTCAAGGAGGCGACGGCATCGGTGCTGGAGCCTTACGTGGGCAAGAGCCGGTACCGGCAGCATGGTGAGCGGGTGGTGCAGGGGCAGCGGATGATGCAGGCCGCCAGCGACATCTACCTCGGCTGGACGAAAGGGGTGGATGTGCGCCGCCACTTCTACTGGCGCCAGCTGCGCGACATGAAGGGCTCGGCGCTGGTCGAGGCGATGGCACCGCCCGCGCTGACGTTCTACGCGGGCATCTGCGGGTGGACGCTGGCGCGGGCGCACGCCCGGTCCGGCGACCCTATCGCCATCGCCGAATACCTCGGCAGCAGCGACGCGTTCGACCGATCGATCACCGACTTCTCGCAGCGCTACGCCGACCAGAACGAGCAGGACTATCAGGACTTCCTGAAGGCCGTCAAATCCGGGCGGCTGGATGCGGTCGAGGGCGTCTAAACATCGGAGACCAACGATGGCTGACCGGCGATGAACGCCGAATTCTTCGCGCTGGCGTTCACCGCGGCGCTGAACCCGAAGCTGCTAGCCATTGATCTGCTGCTGATCGAGAACCGGCGGCCGCGGGCGATGTTCCTGTGCGTCCTGCTCGGCGGCCTGACCGTGGGTATCACGGTCGGCCTGCTGGACGTGCTCACCGTCCACGCCGACGCGATCAAGACCCAGGGCACCGCCAGCGCCGGAGTCGACCTGGCGCTGGGCCTGCTGCTGCTGGCCATCGGCGGGCTGCTGGCCACCGGCCGCCTGCACGGCCGGCGACGGACAAAAATTCCAGCAGGCACCAAGCAACCGGAGCAGATGGAGAAGAAAGACGGCTGGGCGGAGCGGGTCTTGGCCGAGCCGCGGCTTGGGCTGGCCACGCTGGTGGGGGCGCTGTGCGGCCTCCCAGGTGCCGCCTACCTCACCGCGCTGCACAACCTGATCACCGGGAAATACTCCACCGCCACCCAAGTCGTCGCCGTGATTGTCTTCGTGCTCATCGAGTTCTTGCTGATCATCATTCCGTTGGTGTTTCTGGAGCTTCGGCCGGAGGCCACCAAAGCAGCGCTCAAGGGCGCCCAGGAGTGGCTGCGGGGCCATACCTTGCAGCTCATGGCAGGCATCGCCCTGGTCCTGGGCGCCTACCTGACGGTCAGCGCCCTGGTGAACCTGACCTAGCTTGGCAGGAGCGGACGGCGAACTGCCTGCAGCGCCGAGGCTCCACCGGCGCTTGCCGCCGCGGGTTTACGCGCTGGCCGCCCGGGACTACTTACCGCCTGAACGGTGCGCTGGAGCGCCCGTCTTCACCGCGGCCGTCGCGCTATCGTTCCCGGCACCAGGCGGGCGCTGCGAAGCGTGGCGGCCTTCGGGGACGGGAGCCGGCGCGATCCTCGCCGCCGTCACGTGCGCCACCACCACCGCCACGATCACCAGCGGCATGAGCGAGACGCCAGCCGAGACCAGCAGCAAGCTGGGCAGCAGGACGGAGGTCAGCGGGAGCGTGAGCATCACCACGGTCATCGCGCCGATGCCCATGGCCACGCCTGCATCGAGGGGCAGCCCCGGCAGGTGGGACAGGGCGATGCCCCCGGCGGCGCCGATGAACATCGCCGGGAAGACCGGGCCGCCGCGGAAGCTGCTCAGCGACACCCCGTAGGCCAGCCCCTTGCATACCAGCAGCAGCAGCAGGGCCCCGACGGTGTAGCTGGCGCTGTGCTGAATAAGCGGGCCGAGCGCGTCCTGCCCGGAGAACAGCACATCGCTGGAGGACTTGCCGGTGCCTTCGGCGTAGCCGATGGCCAGCCCGGCCACGGCCAGCCCGGCCAGGGGGACGGCCAGCAGCGTCCACCGCTCGGCGTAGGGCTGCAGCAGCCGTCCCAGCCACCCCAGCGCGGCAGCCGACCGGGGCGGCGGCCACGCCGATGGCTAGCGCCCAGCCGAACTCGGCCAGGGTGGGCGTGCCGAAGTGGGGGATCCCGGGAATTGCCAGGGAGAACGTGCCCAGCCCGGTCAGGTTGTCCAGGCCGACGAAGATGAGCGTGCCGACGCCCGCGGCGAGCAGCCCTGGCAGGAGCACCACCCCGAGCATCGGGCCGCCCAGCCCGGACGCCTCCATCAGCAGGAAGGCACCAAGAAGCGGGTTTCCAAACAGGGTGCTGATGGCAGCGAAGCTTCCTGAGGCGGCGAGCACCGCCGCGGCCTGCTGCGGCACATCTCGCCGGGCCAGGCGCACCGCCAGCAGGGCCAAGCCGCCACCGGCGAGGATCAGCGGCATCTCCGGCCCCAGCACCGCGCCGAACACGAGGGTGGCCAGCGCCGCCAGGAGGATTCCGGGAAGCTGCGCTGGAGCCGGCGCGCCATGCATCGCGAAGCCGCCAGCCGGGGACGGCCCACCCCGGCCGGGCAGATACCTGATGGCCAGCCCGGCAATGATGCCTCCTGCTGCCAGGACCGGCAGCGGCCACCAGATCGGCTCGGTGGCAAAACCCAGCCCGTGCGGAAGGTGGGTGAAGATCTCTTTCTGCAGGTAGCTGACCAGCGCCAGGAAACCATAGGCGGCCGCGGAGACCGGCACGCCCAGGATGGCAGCGAGGGCCAGCAGCCTCAGGTAGTCCCGGCTGCGCAGCAAGGTGCGCGGATCCGCAGGTGTCGTCACGGCAAGCCTCCGAGAGGATGCGGCTGTGCGCGGTCAGCGCCCAGATTACGAAGACGTCGATCAGAGGACATTCCACTTCGTACAGGGGCGAATTCCATCCCCCGGATGGCATGAAAGACAGGTCGTTATCCCTCACGAGCCCCAGCTCATGGAGGGTCATGGGCAGTGTGTGTACCCGTGGCGGGTGACGCGATGTCCCGTGCCGGAATGTTTGGCTGTGGCTGGGATGCCTGTTGCGTGCCCCGGAAGGTAACGCGAGGAATAGGACATAGCCATGGCGGATGCACCGATCGACCGGACCAGGCTGCCTCTAGCGGATCCGGCGTTTAAGGGTACGGCGAACAGGACGCTGGCGGGCTCGGCCCCTGACTGGGGCCTCCTCGGGCACATCGCCCCGCCTGAGGGAGCGCCGAATGTGTTGCTGGTGCTGATCGATGATGCGGGTTTCGGCCAGCCGAGCACGTTCGGCGGCCCGATCGCCGCGCCCGCCATGACCCGGGTCGCTGAGGAGGGTGCCCGGTTCAACCGGTTCCATGTGACGGCGCTGTGCTCGCCGACCCGGGCGGCGCTGCTGACCGGCCGCAATCACCACGCGGTCGGCTTCGGCTCGATCGGCGAGCTGTCCTCCGGTTTCCCCGGGTATACGGCGTTCGTTCCGCGAGGACAGCGCGCCGTTCCCGAAGGTGCTGCAGCTGAACGGGTACAGCACGGCCGCGTTCGGCAAGTGGCACCTGACACCCGATGGGCAGCAGGGCGCGGCGGGCCCGTTCAGCCGATGGCCGAACGGGTGGGGCTTCGACTATTTCTGGGGCTTCCTGGGCGGTGAGACCGGCCAGTGGGACCCGGTCATCACCGAGAACAACAAGACGATCGGGGTGCCGCAAGGCAAGGACGGCAAGAAGTACTACTTCCCCGACGACATGGCCGACAAGACGATCGAGTGGCTGCACGCGGTCCGCGCCCAAGACCAGGCCAAACCGTGGTTCGTGTACTTCTCCACTGGGTGCGCGCACGCCCCGCACCACGTGCCGGAGGAATGGGCCGCCAAGTACAAGGGGAAGTTCGACAGCGGCTGGGACGCCTACCGGGAACAGACGTTCGCGCGGCAAAAGCAGCTAGGTGTGATCCCGGCGGATGCGAAGCTGACCCCGCGCAACGAGGCGTTCCCCGCCTGGGATTCGCTGCCGGAGGACCAGAAGGCCCTGTACGCACGGCAGATGGAGGTGTACGCGGGGTATTGCGAGAACGCCGACTGGAACGCGGGCCGGGTGATCGCCGCGGTCGAGGAGATGGGCGAGCTGGACAACACGCTGGTGATCTACATCTACGGCGACAACGGCGCCAGCATGGAGGGCGCGATCACCGGCTCGTTCAACGAGCTCACGATGCAGAACGGCATCCCGCTGACCCCCGAGCAACAGCTCGCGCTGATCAATCTGTACGGCGGGCTGGAGGTGTGGGGCACCGATCTGGTCGCCCCGCACTACGCCGCGGCGTGGGCGTGGGCCGGGAACTGCCCGTTCCAGTGGGGCAAGCAGGTCGCCTCCCATCTGGGCGGCACCCGGCAGGGCATGGCCATCCGCTATCCGCGGCTGATCAAGGACCGGGGCGGGCTGCGCAGCCAGTTCACCCACTGCATCGACATCGGCCCGACCATTCTCGATCTGGCGGGCCTGCCGCAGCCCACCCACGTCGAGGGGATCGCCCAGGTGCCGATGCACGGCACCAGCTTCCTGCACACCTTCGCCGACCCGGGCGGCGAGGAGCGCCACACCCAGCAGTACTTCGAGATCGCCGGTTACCGGGCGATGTACAAGGACGGCTGGTGGCTGGCCCAGGGGGTGGAGCGGATCCCGTGGGACCTCACCCCGGACGCGATGAGAAAGCTCGCACCCGGAGTAGTGGCAGCCGGACGACGACCCGGTGGAGCTTTATTACCTGCCTGACGACTTCAGCCAGGCAGACAACATCGCGGCGCAGCACCCTGAGAAAGTCAAGGAGCTGCAGGACCTGTTCTGGGCCGAGGCCGAGAAATACAAGGTCCTCCCGCTGCTCGGCGGCATAAGCGTTTATTTCGGGCTGCTCCCGCCGCTTCCCGCCCAGACAACTTACGCCTACTACGGGGACGTGCAGAACATCGCCTCGGGCATGATCCCCCGGATCTACAACCACTCCTACACCATCTCGGCCGACCTGGTGATACCTGACGGGCGGCGCCGAGGGCGTGATCGTGGCCGAGGCCGACCACCTGGGCGGCTTCTCACTGTTCGTCGCAGGACGGCAGGCTCAGGCACACCTACTCGATGATGGGCGTGCAGGTCTACCAGCAGAAATCCGACACCCCCCTGCCCACCGGCGAGGTCAACGTCCGCCTGGAATTCCACGCCGACGCGGCCCGAACCAGCCACCGGCGGGGACATCCGCCTGTTCGCCAACGGAAACGAAATCGGCAAGGGCCGGATGGACCACAGCGTCCCGATCCGGTTCTCCGCCTACGCGGGCATGGACATCGGCCGCGACAACGGCGGCGTCGTCGACCGCGGCTACGCCAACCGGGCACCGTTCGCGTTCACCGGAGTCATCAAGAAGGTCACCTTCGACATCAAGCCGCACCTGACCCAAGCGGACGAGCAGGCGCTGCACGAATCGGCGCACCACGGGCACGTGGCCCACGGCATCAACGGATAGCACCGGGAGCCGGGGAACTACTCCGTTTACCCGGCTCCTCCTACAGCCGGTTCGAGGGAGGATACCCATTTCCACCTCGCATGCTGACGACTGGGCGGCCTTTCGTTCCCGGCCGTCGCGACCCACCTCGATAAGGAGAACGCTATGAGCCAGGAGCCATCTGGTCGTTGACTTCCCGATCAAGGGTCCTGCCATCGCCAAGGCGCTACCCGAAGAGCTGTCCCCGCTGATGCCCGATCTCGCGACAGCGCAGGACGATCTCGGTACCGTGCATTTCTCCCGGTTCATGGTCGAGGGAGACGAGAAGCTTCTCTTCCTTTCGGACATCGACGGCGAGACCGACGAGCACATTGAGCGGCTCGTGGAGAGCGCCGGGCCGGTGTTTGACGCCATCTTCACATACGTGGACAACCCTCCGCCCACGCCCGTGGCTGATAACCCTGAGGCGGTCACCAAATGGCTGAAGCGGCATGTCCGCGAGCCTCTAGACACGTACTTTGCTTACGAGGACGCTTCGGTTCAGGACATCAAGGCGTGCGCGCGTGCGGCGGGCTTCACCGGCAATACCTCGCAGGGCACCTTGATGACATACTTGTCCTTCAAGTCACGTGTGCAAGCCTTCGCCGTGAAGCAGGTCGCCGGGGCCCTGGTAGGAGACAAGGGACATAAAGCGTCGGATTCCATCGGGACGCTGCATGTCGCCCACTGGGTGCCCTTTGAGCACAACCACATAGGGTTCTTCACAGTCTTCGACGGTGATATGAAGAAGTACTTCCAGGACTTTGCAGACAAGACCTCCTTCGTCTTCAATGCCCTGTTTCCACGTGTCGTTGGCGGGCCACCAACCCCGGTGGAAAAGAACGCCCAGGCGTTCTATCAGTGGGGACTCGACAACAACTATCCGGTCATCGGGTTTTACAGCGCCTATCCAGGCCTCTCGGTTCAAGACATCCAAGCCCTGCTGGCCGATCGCAAGTCACCACCGGCCACCGCTGGATAGGACTAGCGTCACATGGTCACGAGCCGTAATCAACTCCGAGTTGGGCGCTGGTCAGGGAGTGCAACTCACAAGGAGCACCGGCGATGAAGGGCCCGGGGGTTCTTCGCCGGTTGCGTGGTCGAAGGCGGCATGAACCGTTGGGGACCGATGGCGGTTCGGCGACGGCGGAAGAGTCGGCGCTCGACCTCGCTGACATTCAGGGGTTCGTTCTCCGCGGTTACAGAATGCCGATGGTGCGGCATTTCTTGTTGACGGTAGGAACTCCGGCACAAGCGCGCAGGCAACTCGGACGGCTCGTGAGCGGTGACGAATCCGACGTCCCGCAAATCACCACTGCCGAGGACTGGTACGTGGGGTTCGCGCCCGGACCGGGAGACGATCGCGCGGCCGCCCCGCGCCGCAAGCCAGACTATTGCCTCAACATCGGTGTCACGTGGCCCGGACTGGTGGCGCTCGAGATGGAGGAACGCGTCCCAGCGCTGTCGTTCAAGTCATTTGGTGCGTTCATCGAAGGAGCCGCGCAACGAGCGGAGTCGGTCGGAGAAACTGGGCCAAGCTCGCCCGTGAACTGGATTGCCGGTTTTGGAAAAGGGCACGATCACGTCCTGGTGACGCTGCACGCCATCAGCCCGGAAGCGATGAAGGCCTACAGCGACAGGGTGCGCGCCTGGTTTGCCGAAGGAAATGCCTTTCGAGAAATCTGGTGCCAGGACGGGATGGCGTTAATGGAGGTGCAAAATGGTCAACCCGCGCCTACTGCCAAAGTTCACTTCGGGTATACCGACGGAATCAGTACGCCCACCATTCGTGGCGGCCCGGAACGATATCTCCCCGATCACCAGCGGCCCTGCGAGCCATGGCTCTTCGTCTTGCGGGAAGAAGCGCAGAACTACGACGTACCCGAGCCGCGAGAACTCGGTCTGAACGGCAGCTTTGCAGTTTTCAAGAAGGTCGAGACTGACGTCGTTGGCTTTGAGGACTTCTTGCAGTCGAACAAGGACAAGATCGATCCCGAACTGCTGGCCGCAAAGATGTTGGGGCGATGGCGCAACGGCGTTCCTCTCGCCTTGTCACCGGACACGGATAGCCCTGCGGGGGGGATATCGCCCGAACAGTTGAACAATTTCGAGTATGTAGATGCCGACGGTCTGGCGAGATCCGAAGGGGATCCGCTGTCCCGTCGGCGCACACATACGCCGCGTCAATCCACGAGGTCAACCAGTTGCGGGCCAAGGGCTGCCGGGCGGCAGCAACAATTCCCACCGGCTGATTCGCCGCGGTCTGCCGTACGGACCGACCTATGATCGAAGCAAGCCCTACGATGGCATCGAGCGCGGGATGCTCTTTCATTTCATCAACTCGAATATCGAAAACCAATACGAGTTCGTGTTGCGACAGTGGGTCAATGACAGCGAATTCGCCGGGGCCGTCAGGCTTCACCCAAAGTCGAAAGATCCACTGATTGGCACTCAGAATCCAGCAGAGAGCATCTTCGTCATACCGCAGGCAAATGGAGGACCGCCGATCGAGGTTACGGGCCTCTCGAGCTTCGTTACGACCAAAGCCGCTGCGTACGTGTTTCTGCCGAGCATAACGGCCATCAAGTTTATCGCCAACTTGGGAGAAGGCGTGTAATCGCGGCGGTGTACGAGTTCCGTACTCCCCAGGCGCCGCCCCGTCGCCCCGCCGCTTCTCCTTCCTGACCGGGCCAGATGCCGCCAGGAGGCCACCTTGCCGTGGGCCTGCGGCGGGCGCCAGCCCGGCCAGGGCACCCGGCCGGGCCTTGCGCGAGCGCATAGGTCCGAGCAGCCGAATAGTCCGGTTTCATACTAATAGCGGGATGCGCACCGCTGGCTGGCTGGCGTTTGGTGGGGGTGAAGGCGAGAAGTCATGCATGGCCGGCCGCGCTTGGCGGCCTGCCGGCATCGCGACGTGTGGTCTCCCGTGGCGAGCGGCCATCAGGCCGCTGGCGGGAGGGAGGAGGTCCCGATGGCTGCCGATATTGCCGGGCAGGTGGCGACCCCCGCCAGACGGTCGGCAGTTTCCGCTAACGTCCCCATCCTGGCAGCCAGGATCACCGCGCCAGGTGTGCCGGACTGGGCGGTGCCGCGGCCGCGGATCACCAAGCTGATCGCCGAAGGCACGCGGCAGTGCCCGCTGACCATCGTCACCGGCCCTCCCGGCGCAGGCAAAACGATGGCCCTATCGCAGTGGGTAGCGGCCGAGCCCGGGCCGGTTGCCTGGATCTCCCTGGATAGCTTCGACAGCCAGCCAGGCGCTTTCTGGTCCTACGCCGTCGCGGCACTTGTCCGGTCCGGAGTTGCCATTCCTAAGGTGTTGTCGGCTGCTTCGCGCGGGCGGGCGGCAGACCATATGTTTCTGCTGCGGCTGGCGTCGGCGCTGGCTGCCCAGAACCCGCCAGTGACACTGGTCATCGACGACCTCCACGTTCTGACCAAGCCGACAGTACTGACCGAGCTTGATTTCGTGTTGCGGAACGCGCGGCCTGGCCTGCGCATGGTGGTCTGCTCCCGGGTGGATCCGCTGCTGCCGCTGCACCGCTACCGGCTGGCCGGTGAGCTGGCCGAGATCCGGGCCAGCGATCTGGCTTTCACCACCGCCGAGGCCAGACTGCTGCTGTCTCGGCATGGCGGCACACTGCCAGCGGACTCGCTGGAGCGCCTCATGCGGCGAACGGAAGGGTGGGCGGCCGGCCTCCGCCTTGCCGCGATGTCGATGGACACCCATCCCGACCCCGACCAGTTCGCCAAGGACCTGATCACCGAGGACAGTGAACTGACTGGCTACCTAGTGGAAGAGGTTCTCAAGGCCGCGCCGCCTGAGGCCCGGGAAGTGCTGCTGAGCACGTCCATCTTGGAGCAGGTCAACGCCGAGGCGGCCAGCGAACTGACCGGCAACGAGCAAGCCGGTGCGATTCTGTCGGCGGTGGCGCGCGCGAACGCGTTCGTCCAGTCGACCGGGTGCGGGTGGTATCGCTACCACACGTCGTTTGCGGAGGTGCTGCGGCTCAAGCTGAGGCGCGAGTATCCAGACCGGGCGGCCGCCGTACACCGGCGGGCTGCCTGGTGGTATGAGCGGAACCATATGCTCACCGCTGCGGTGCGGCATGCCGCGGCGGCGGGCGACTGGCAGCTCGCCGCCGGCATGGTCATCGATGGGCTGGCGATCAGCGAGATCATCGAGCCGCGGGACGGCCAGTGTCTGGCCGGGGAGTTCGCGGGCCTGCCGCGCGGCGAAGCCTGGACCGGGGCGGAGCCTTACCTGGTCGCCGCCGCTGTCGCGTTGTCCGCTGGCCGATGTGAATCGTCCGCCGCCGCGCTGGCTGCCGCCGAAGGCATACTCGGGCGTCTTCCCGCCGGTCAGCAGGCCGCGGCCCAGCTCGCCGCCGTGGCGATCCGCCTCGCCGCTTCCCGCAGTACCGGAGACCTCGCCCAGGCGGCGGCAGCCGTTTCCCAGGTAGAGGCGCTGATCAGCCAGATGCCGGAGGACAAACTCGCCCAGCACCCAGAAGTCAGGGCGCGGACGCTGGCTGACCGCGGGGCCGTCGAGCTGTGGCGGGGCCATCTCGGCGAGGCGGCCCGCTTCCTCGATGCGGGCGTGGCCGCCGCAACCTGTCCGGGCGCAGAGCACGAGTGGGCCGCTTGCCTCGGACAACTGGCCCTGGTGGAGGCCTTGCGCGGCCGGCTGCGCCACGCTGCCAAGCTGGCCGGCCAGGCCACGGCGGCCGTGGCCGCCGAAGATCAGCCGCCACCTGCTCAGCATCCGCCCCCCGCGGCGCTCGCCGCGCTCGCTTGGGTACACCTGGAACAGGGCGACCTGCGGGCAGCGGGCAGGTGGCTCAAGCAACTCGACGCCGCCCTCGGTGCCAGCCCGGACAAGCTCATGAGGGCGGTGGCCTGCCTGATAGCGGCGTGTGGTGGACTGGCTGAGGGACACGGCGAAGCGGCCGCGCAGATGATAACCACGGCACGGTCTGGGTGGTCTGTCCCGGCCTGGCTCGACCAGTGGCTGAGCCTGGCCGAGTCGCGGGCCTGCGCGGCGGCGGGAGATATCCCGGCCGCGGTCGCCGCGGCGGAGCGCGCCGGCGGCGCTAGCTTGCCAGCGGCGGCGGCCACGCTCGCGCACGCCTGGCTGGCCGCCGGGGACGGCAAGAACGCCAGGATGGCGCTCGCATCCGCACTGGCGGCCCGGAGCGAGGAACCTGAACGGGTGCGCCTGCAAGCATGGCTGGCTGACGCCCGGCTTAGCTACTACAGCGGCGACCACACGCGAGGCCGCCGGTCACTTGCGCGCGCGCTGCGGCTGGCCGAACGAGACCAGCTGAGGCTGCCGTTCGTGTTGGAGCGCGGCTGGATTTTGCCGGTAATGCGGCATGATCCTGAACTGGCCGACATCTACCGGCATCTATTCGCATCTGCAGCGCGCCACCACCAGTCCCAGGCCCCGGCGGGCTTGTCTCCGAATGCAACGGTTCTGGTGGTCGAGCCGCTCACCGAACGCGAGCGCGAGGTGTTGCGGCACTTCTCACACATGCTGAACACCGCTGAGGTTGCCAGCGAAATGTACATCTCCATCAACACGGTCAAGGCACACCTCAAAAGGATCTACCGCAAGCTGGCGGCCACTCACCGCGGCGAAGCGGTCCGCCGGGCCCGACAGCTTGAGCTGATCTGATGTCACCCCACCCGCCTCCTGCCCGCCGTCTCAGTTCCCCTTTGAATACGCCGGGGGGCGCCCAGCCCATCCAGCCACGCCCGCATCTCGGTCTCCGTCGCCGCCAATCGGTGTCAGCACGGCCCTCAGCGGATCCTCGCCAGCAGCCGGGGTCAGGAAGTTAGCGTTGACGCTCTCGCTAGGCCTTTAGGGGAACGATTATGACCGATCCGGCCCACCACCAGTTGCCGCCGGCCACGGAGAGGCGACTGGTCTTCCGGGCAGTGCTGCGGGGTGTCCTGAGCACGACGGTGCTGGTCGTCCTGTACTACGTGCTTCCGTTGGATCAGCCGTGGAACGGAGGCACGGCGGTGCGTATCCTGATCGGCCTGCTGGTCTTCGCTGTCATCGCGGTTTGGCAGGTCAGGAACATCGCTGGCTCGCGTTATCCGCGTATCAGAGCGTTCGAGGCGCTGGGCTTCATTGTTCCTTTCTACCTGCTGGTGTTCGCCTCGACGTATTTCGTCATGCAACGAGCGTCCCCGGCGAACTTCACCCAGCCGCTGACCCGCACCGATGCCCTGTACTTCACCGTGACGGTCTTCTCGACGGTGGGTTTCGGGGACATCACCCCCAAGTCCGAGCCCGCCCGGGTGGTGCTTATCGTCCAGATGCTCGGCGACCTCGCGCTGCTGGGCGCCGGCGCGCGGGTCCTGCTGGGGGCGGTGCGCCGAGGGCAGCAGCGAAGACAGGGCACCGGCAACGGTGTCGGCCCGGCTGCCGGGTGAGGGCCTGCCTGATCACGAATCTGCTGTGGTGGGGCTGAGCAGGATCATGGTGTCTCCCTCTTGCCCCGGCGGCGTGACCGTCTGGGTGACCGGCGCCAAGACGCCGGTGGCCCGGACCAGGAACAGCAGATCGCTGCCGGCGGGGATCCTGCCGCCGGCCCGATGAGCGGAGATCCGTGCTCCCCCCGCGTAGCGGTGGCCCATGTCATACCGGGTCAGGTTGGCGCCGAACAGGGTCTCACCTCCGGTATAAGGTGCGACCACGCCATGGCTGGGGAGGCGGGCGCCGAGCCGGTAGACCGGGCCCTCGACGTTGCCTGCCAATACCGCAGAGGCCAAGGCGTTGAAGTCGTCTTCATCGGTGAGCAGGAGCACCGCGGTAATGCCCTCAAGCTCCGCGCCGCGGGCCGTGGCCGAGGCCAGCAGCTCCCCGGGCGCCAGTTCCAGGCCAGCGCGCCTGATCGCCTCGCGCTGCTCGTCGAGTCCGGCCCACATCAGCACCTCCAGGCCCGCCGAAGCCAGGACGCACGCCAGCTCGACGACCCACCCCTGCCCGCCGACCAGCAGCGGGCGGGTACGGGACGGGCGGGTGACACCGACCCGCCGCGCCACCGGCACCGCCGTCAGGCCGTACACGGCGACCGTGGCGACGATCACCACGAACGTGACCGGAAGGATCTTCGAGGCACCGCCGACGTGCTTAGCGGCGAGCTGCGCCGAAAACGTCGACGCGGTGGCCGCCGCGACGATGCCGCGCGGGGCCATCCACCCGGTGAACTCACGTTCCCCCCTGGTCAGATCGGTCCGCAGGGTGGCCAGGAACGCCACCAGCGGCCGGGTGATCAACACCAGGACGGCCACCAGCCCAAGCGCCGGCAACACCAGATCGCTCAGCGACGCCGGGGTGACGGTGGCGGAGATGGACACGAACAACACCCCGATGATCAGTTGCACCAGCGTCTCGAAGAACGGCCGCCGGGCCGGGACGTCGAAACCGTCCATATTCGCGACCGCCAGCCCCATGACGATGGCGGCCAGCAGTCCGGCGTCCTCGCGCGCTATGTCGCACGCGGCTGCCACGCCGATCACGCAAGCAAGCTGGGCGGAGGTGCCCAGCACCTCGCCGAGCCGCAGCGTACGCAGCAGGAACCACAGCAGCGCGACGCCGATGACACCCCCGGCCAGGCCGATCCCGACGGTGATCAGGAACTCTCCGAGCTGATAGGCCAGGCCCTTGTGGACGCCTGCCGCCACCGCCGCGTACACCACCGCCCCGAGGATGCCGCCGACCGGGTCGATCAGCGACCCTTCCCAGGCAAGCACCCGCCGCAGTCGTTCCGTGGGCCGGACAAAGCGCAACAGCGGTGCCATTACCGTTGGCCCGGACACCACCAAGATGGCACCGGTCATCAGCGCCGCCCCGGTGGACATCCCCAGCAGCAGCGCCGCGAACGCCGCCGCGAACGCCCAGGTGATCGCGACTCCCCAGGTGATCAGCCGGATTACCACGCGGCGGGTGTGCCCGCGCAGCTTGGCAAGCTCCAGCCCGAGCCCGGCGTCGTAAAGGATGACGGCCACCGCCAGCGACACCAGTGGCTGGAACGCCGCCCCAAACAGCTTCTCCGGGTTAACATCGGTGGTCAGCGCGCCCGCAATGAAGCCAGCCGGCAGCAAGATGATCAGTGCCGGGATCCGCAGGCGGCCCGCCAGCACCTGGGAGCCGACCGCCAGCACAATGATCAGGCCGACCCCGAGCAAGACCTGGTCTGTCGTCACCGGAGACTCACCGCTTCCCTGGCCAGACTGACACAGGGCTCTGGCTGGGGACTCGCGGGCTGCCTGGTGTGGCAGCGGCTTCTCGGGAAATGCGGGTCTGGCAGGAAGCCGGCTTCATGTTCAACGCCTCCGGGCAGCAGGTGCTGCGCTACGTGCGCACCGCAGCCTGCTTCAGTTACGCGGCCTCCTCGACGTCATCGCCTGCTCGGGGCACAGGCCCCGCGGCGACGCCCACGCGAGGGGATGATCTGGCCCTGGCATGGCTGGGCCGAGGGGATTCTGCTAACCCGCGGCCTGCACCCACACCGGCGCAAGTGCACAAGCCAGGTCAGGCCGCCAGGACCTTGGCCTTCTCGCGCTCAAAGTCCTCAGCGGAGATAACTCCCCGATCGCGGAGATCGGCCAGCTTGGTCAGCTGGTCCGCAGTGCTGGCCGGTGAGTCCGCTGCGGCGTCCTGGACGTAGCTGCGGAACTGCGCGTCCTGCTGTTGAGCCTGCTGCGCGGCCCGCTCTTGCATCGAGCCACCGCGGGCGATCAGGTACACCAGGACGCCGATAAGAGGGATGAACAGCACGAACAGGAACCACAGCGCCTTGCCCCAGCCAGACAGGTCATGGCTGCGGAAGATGTCGATGAACACCGTGATCAGGACCCAGAACCAGATCACCCACAGGAATATCAGGAAGATCGTCCAGAACGCGCCCAGCAGCGGATAGGAGTAGGAGCTTGAGGCGAGCGGCATGGTTTCTCCTTTTGTACCAGTGAGATTGCCGGTAGCGGTCGGCTAACGGTCCTGCGCCCAGCGCAGGTTCAGTATCCGCGTAAGGACGGATCAGCGGCGTCACCCCGCCCGGGTAAATCAAGTGCCCCTCAGCGCCGGACGCCAACAAGCCCCGCTCTGATCGCCGTTGGGAATGGCGCAGCCGGGCTGGCCTGATTCGCAGCAGTTACGTTTCGTGAACAGTTTGACCTGAGGCCTGGGCAGACCGTGATGACTAGCGGCCGGCTGATCGGATGAGCCGGACAAATGCTCGGCTCACCCCGGCACGGATGAGCAATAGCTGCGCCCCGCATTCCTACCTTCGGGCCCGGGTCCCTAAAGTGGGTTCGTGTCGCGCAAGAGCATGACCCTGGTTCCCGGCGAAGCCTTCCGGATGGGCAGCACCGCCTTCTACCCGGAGGAAGGGCCGGTCATCACCGCTGAGGTGGACAGCCTGTGGGTCGATGATCATATAGTCACGAACGCCGCGTTCAGCAGGTTCATCACGGACACCGGGCATGTGACCATCGCCGAGACCGCCCCCAATCCGCGCGATTTCCCCGGCGCCGACCCGTCGCTACTGGTGCCCGGCTCGCAGGTCTTCACTCCCACGGCCGGCCCGGTGCCGCTGGACGACTGGACGAGGTGGTGGCGCTGGGTGCCCGGCGCCAGCTGGCGGCACCCCCAGGGCCCCGGCTCCACCCTGCACGGCAAGGACCTGCACCCAGTGGTCCACGTGGGGCTGGAGGACGCCCTCGCCTATGCCAGCTGGGCAGGCAAGCGCCTGCCCACCGAGGCCGAATGGGAACACGCGGCCCGCGGCGGCCTAGACGGCGCCACCTACGCGTGGGGCGAGGAGTTCATGCCCGGCGGGCGGATCATGGCCAATACCTGGCACGGCCGGTTCCCCTACCAGAATCTGGCCCCGCACGGCTTCACCCGGACCTCACCGGTCAAGAAGTTCCGGCCCAACGGCTACGGCCTGTACGACATGACCGGCAACGTCTGGGAATGGACCACCACCCCCTGGGCTCACCGGCACCCAGCAGCGGTGCGCGGCCCCCGGCAGGACGATCAGCACGTCACCGAAGCGGCCTGTTGCGCACCCCACACCACCCTCGGCGAGCACGACCGGTTCGTCATCAAAGGCGGCTCACACCTGTGCGCGCCCTCCTACTGTCACCGCTACCGCCCGGCCGCCCGCCAGCCACATGGCCCTCGTGACACCACTAGCCACGTAGGATTCCGTTGCGTCCAATCAGGCTGAAACCGGTGCCAGACGCGCGCGTAATCACCCCTGCACAGCCCTCCACCGCCAGAACTGGCGATTCTGTGCGCACTCGGCTGCTGCGACCTGGCTGTCGACAAACGGCGCATAGTCGGCAGGCTCATGGGATGGATCAAGCTGCCGAGCAGACGTCTCACGGCATTTGCCCAGTTCACACCGAGGAGGTCACTGGTTCGATCCCAGTATCGCCCACCAGGTAAAAGGCCAGATCAGAAGCTCCACGACAGGCCTCATCCCACCTCTGGGGATGGGGCCTTCAGGCTGCCGAGCGGCGCGCCTTCGTGCGCGGCCTCAAGGCTGGCTGACACGCTGGCCGTCTTTCGGCCGCGCTGTCGGGTCGCTGGGGGAGGATAGAAGTGTGACGGCACAGTCGGCGCACGAATACGATCCGGACGACCCGGTCGAGATCCTGCGCGTCCTGCCGGGCCGGTTCCACGAGCAGTTCCTCACCGAGTACGACGCTGCCGTAGCGAACGCCCGCCGCCCGGAGTACTACCGCGAGCTGCACCACCTGCTGCGGCTGTGGCGGCTGCGCGCCGTCTCCTACTCCGATCCGGGCTACGAGGCCAGACTCCAGGCCATGCAGGACGCGGTACGCGCCGGGCGGCGCGATGGGACACCGATCGAGGATGTCGTCCCGGACTGGGCCGAGCGGGTCGCGGCTGCCCGGCGGCGAGCGGGCGGATGACCTACCGGGTTCGAGTTCGAGGGCGCGGCGCTGATACAGCTCAACGGCTTACCCTCGGCCGCGTTCGATGCCCTGCTTGAGCGCGTGGTGGCCTTGGTCCAGGCGCCGTGGGACGCTGACCTGATGGCACCTGGGAATGACCCGGCATACCGCGTCAGGCCATCTTCGGCGAGGGCTCCGGCCTGTTACCGCCATCTGCGCGAGGCATCCGTCACCTCCGGTGTGACCGGCTCCGCCTGCGGGCCGCGCTGGGCGCGGCTGGGCCCTTGGGTGACGAAGCTCCACGCCACCTGCGCCGTAATCACCGCCAGCGTGAGCAGGCCGGTGCCCATGATGAAGCAAGCCGTGATCCGGTGATGATCTACAGAAGGTTGACCGCATAGCCGATCACGAGCACGGCTAGCGCGATCGACCCGGCCGCTTCGAGCATCATGACGGCCTTGGCCCATGGCTTGATGGCTGAGATGTCGGTCGGGCTGACCGCGGTGGCGGTCCAGAAGGCCAGTGACAGGTAGTCGATGAACTGCGGCACCCACTGCCAGCAGCGCCAGCAGCACAACCGGGACCACCCAGGCGGGCTGCACCCGGTACCGCGCGGGCAGCGCTACGTGCAGGCCGGCCACGACAATGATCGCCGTGGCGACCGGCCACCAGGGCTCACCCCGTTCACCAGCCGGTGCCCCGGCCGCGGGTCGGCGGCCGGGCTTCCGCCACGTGGCCATACTCCATCGTGGCCGGCGGCTGGGAGCCGGGATCCTCCAATCGGGGTGATGTGTGTTCCGTTGTGGGCGGTGGAGGATGGGTTGTCGGGAGCGCCGGGGGTTGGCGTTTTTGGGGTTCCCTGGTCCGGCGCTGGCTCTGCGGGAGAGCGCCCGCGGCCAGCGCTGGGCGGCGTCATGTTCAGAACGGGAGGTGGGCCGGATGGCAGTGCGGAAGATCGCGCATCCGAGCATCGATGATCGCAAGGTGATGGGTTCGGAGGCCCGGGACCAGGCGCAGCTGTCGGGGCATGCGAAGTGGGCCCCTGCCGGGGACCGGCCGGATCCGGTCGCGTTGCTGGAGGAGCAGGATGTCACCCGCGAACCGGATCTGGTGCCGGTGCGTCATGGCCGGATGATGGTCTCGCCGTTCACCTTCTACCGGGGCGCGGCCAAGATCATGGCGGCGGACCTGAAGGACACACCGGTGGCCGGGCTCGGTGTCCAACTGTGCGGCGACGCCCACCTGTCGAACTTCGGCCTGTTCGCCTCGCCCGAACGCAGACTGCTGTTCGACCTGAACGACTTCGACGAGACGCTCCCGGGGCCGTTCGAGTACGACGTGAAGCGGATGGCGGCGAGCTTCACGATCGCCGGCCGAAACAACGGATTCTCCGGGGCGGACACGCGCGCGGCGACGTTGGCTTCGGTGAGGGCCTACCGGGAGGCCATGGCAGCGTTCGCGCAGATGCCGACGATGGACCTCTGGTACGCCCACCTGGACGAGGACGAGCTGATGGCCGCGATCCGTACCGCGGTGGCCGGGACGGCGAAGCAGGACAAGCTAGCGAAGAAGCAGGAGAAGCCGGGCAAGCAGGAGAAGGCTCCGAAGAAGCAGGATAAGCGGGCGGCGAAGGAGGAGGAGAAGGCGGCGAGGACAGCGGAGAAGCGGGCGGAGAAGATTCGCGAGAAGGCGCACACCCGCGACAGCCTGCAGGCGCTCTCCAAGCTCGGCGAGGTGGTCGATGGAAGGTACCGGATCGTCAGCCAGCCACCGATCGTCGTCCCGGCGCGCGACCTGGCCGCCACGTACGGTCTTTCCCCGAAGCAGGTCATGCCGGTGATCCGCGATCAGTTCCGCGCCTACCGGGCCACCCTGCAAGACGACCGGCGCCAGCTGCTGGAGCGCTTCGAGATCGTGGATGCGGCCCGCAAGGTCGTCGGTGTCGGCAGCGTCGGCACCCGGGCGTTCATCGTCCTGCTCCAGGGGCGCGACGCGCAGGATCCGCTGTTCCTGCAGATCAAGGAGGCGACAGCATCGGTTCTTGAGCCGTACGTGCGCAAGAGCCGGTACCGGCAGCACGGTGAGCGGGTGGTGCAGGGGCAGCGGATGATGCAGGCCGCCAGCGACATCTACCTCGGCTGGACCAAGGGGCTGGATGTGCGCCGCCACTTCTACTGGCGCCAGCTCCGCGATATGAAGGGCTCGGCGGACCCCGAGCTGATGAGACCCGGTCGGGCTCACGTTTTACGCCCGCATCTGCGGGTGGACGCTGGCGCGGGCCCATGCCCGGTCCGGGGACCCGGTCGCCGTGGCCGCCTACCTGGGCGAGAGCGACGCGTTCGACAAATCGATCACCGACTTCTCGGAGCGGTACGCCGACCAGAACGAGCAGGACTACCAGGCGTTCACCAAGGCGGTCCGGTCCGGCCGCCTGGAAGCGGCCGAAGGCGTCTGAGGGATCCGGCAGGGCTTGCCGGCGGCCGTCGCCGCGGGGAGGCGGGCAGCGACCGGTGCCTTCGAGGAAGACGCCGCCCTTATGGGTGAGCGGTGCAGGCACTGTCCCCCTACCCTGACCCCGATGTGAGGTAGCCATGACCGCGGAACAGCAAGCATCTGCGCCGGGCCCGCTGGGCCCGCTCGCTCGCTACGAGCGGAGCGTCATCGAGCGCATCAACGACTTCAACGACCCGCGGCAGGAGTGGCGGCGGCTGTTCTCCGAGCTGCTCGGCACCTTCTTCCTGGTGCTGGCGGCGGCCGGAGGGGGCATGATGGGCCACGCCTTCCCCGGCGTGATCAGCCACACCGCCGCCGTCACCGCCCCGGCGCTGACGGTCATGGCCATCATCTTGTTCATGGGCAAGATCTCCGGCGCGCACCTGAACCCGGCCGTCAGCATCGCCTTCGCCCTGCGCCGCGACTTCCCGTGGTGGCGGGTCCCCGGCTACATCATCGTGCAGCTGGCCGGGGCCACCCTCGCCGCCTTGTTCCTGCGCGCGGTCATCAACGTCTCGGCCATGTACGGGTCCAACTATCCCGCCCAGCGGCTACTCCGACCTGGCCGCGTTCTGGATGGAGCTGATCTTGACCCTGGGCCTGGTCAGCGTGATCCTGGGCACCGCGTCAGGGGCGCAGAACGTCGGCGTCATCGGCGCCTTCGGGGTCGGGGCGTATATCGCCCTGGCCGGCCTGTGGGGCAGTCCCATCTCGGGCGCCTCGATGAACCCGGCCCGCACCTTCGGCCCCGACCTGGCCTCCACCACCTTCACCGGCTACTGGGTCTACATCGCCGGGCCGATCGCGGGCGCCGCGCTCGCTGTGGTCATCGCCTTCGTCCTGCGCGGCCGGGGCGGCGACAAATCCGCCCTCGGGGCCGCCCAAGGTGACCTGTTCACCGAAGGCTACGAGCCCGGCAAGTCCTGAGGATCCGGAAACCCAGTGTGGGGCGTGAAGACATGCCCGTCACCCGCGAGCACGAGATGGGGAACTCCTGGCGGTCGTCTTGGCGGGGGCTTGGCGGGCGGCGCTGCCGCACGGGTGTCCGGGGAGTCACTCACCTGCGTGGGTGGAGTGCGCGGATCCAGTACCGGATGAAGAAGTCCGGACATGTTGGCGTCAGCTTCGGGTGTCACCAGCTGCTGGCAGTGAGCGGACCGGCGCTGTCTTGGTATGCGGCTGGCCGTCTGCGCGGCGGGACGGGCTTCTCCCGGTCGATTTCACGAAGAATGGGCGTGAATATGGCCTCGTGGGCCGTAGCACCGTGCTTCTGCCTGATCGCGCGGAGCACACCCTTGCCACTGGCTTCTCCCACCAGCTGGTCCAGGACGCGGTAGTCAACTTCCTGGCCGCTTGCCAGCTGGTCGTATGCGACCTGCGCGATCTTCGCCACGGTGGGATGAGCAGCAGACTCATTCAGGATCATGAGCGTTGCGTCCTTGAGGTCCATGCCCGGGAGTCTATGACTGTCCCTGGAGAGGGTGTCAGGGGCATCAGCCAGGTAGACACCGAGCGGTTCCAGAACAACCGGCAGCGGCCATCATGCGACGAGTTCACACCGAGGAGGTCACTGTTCCCGCATCTTCGACATCGCCTGGATCGGTTAACCAACGACGGCCCTCAACTTCAATCGCTCTCCGTGACGCGGAACGCCAGGCAGAACGCGTACAGTCCCACCCGCTCTGCGTGCCCGGGTGTTGGTGACGAGCCCGGCCGGGGTCAGCTTAGATTTGGGCTGTCTGTGGTGGCTGTGGGTTACGTTCTGCGGGTGGCAGCGGGCGCGCGGGGGGCGCGGTGGTGGCGGCGGGAGACCGGCCTGCTGATGTCCACAGTGCTGCGGCGAGGATGATCGAGCCTGCGGCAAGTAGTATGCCGTGCGCGATCCGGACTGCGGCTGGGCTGAAGAACTGCGGAAGGAATAGGGCAAATCCGGCGGCGAACAAGATGGCGCTGGTTCGGGGCAGGACGTGGGAGCGCCATACGGCGATGGCCGCCATGATGGCTGCGGTGGCGATGAGCAATAGCCCGGCGCCGAAGATCGTCATAGCGAGCGGCTGGTAGCGCACCGCGTGGATCAGGTTGAGCAGCCCGGTTTTGGGCCCGTCGGGTCCGGCGATCGCGTGTAGGCCGAAGTCCTCAGCTCCGTAGTAGGGAAGTGTCAGGCCTGAGCCGATCCAGGCGAGTACGGCCGCGGTCAGGGCCAGTGGCTCGGCCTTGGTGGTGGCGATGGCCGCGCGCAGGGCCAGCAGTCCCAGCGGCATGAGGATGAAGCCGAGCATCGCGAAGAAATGGGCAGCTACCCAAGCGGTGGAACTCATCGAGGCGGTGGCCCCGGCTACGGTGCTTTCGTTGTGCCAGGGCCGCAGCGCCGGGTAGGCCAGGAACAAAACGCCGGCGACGGCCAGTGCGGCAGCGCCCGCGCGGATGCGGGTCGCGGACGTGGACATGTGCTTCTCCTTTGGTGGTGAACTGTGGCGGGTCAGCGCCGGGGCAGCGATGCGAGGTACATCTGGATGAGCTGTTCGTAGGTCTCGGTGGGGTCCTCGGCCAGGCCGAACCCGCCGCTGGATTCGATGGAGGCAAAGCCATGGACGATCACGCGCAGGCACCGCGTGGCGTGGATTGCAGCGGCGCCGTCCAGGTCGTACTCCCGCAATACGGCCAGGAAGACCTCGACAAGGCGGGCCGCTGGCAGTGCCAGCGCCGGGTCATGCATCGGGTCCGGCGGCACCGACAGGTAGCGGGCGGGATGTTCCACGCCGTAGGCGCGCAGCCGTCTCATCAGCGCGGCGATCGCTGCGTCCCCGCTCAGTCCCAGGACGGCCGTCGTGGCCACCTCGGTCATTTCGGCGAGGACCCGGGCAGCCACCCGTGACCGGAGCTCAGCCAGGCTCGTGACGTGCTTGTACAGCGACGGTGCGGCAACTCCGGCCCGGGCCGCGACCACCGACAACGCCAGCGCGTCAGGCCCTTGCTCGTCGACGATGGCGAGTGCGACATCGACGACGCTGTCGGTATTGAGCCCTGCCCTAGGCACTGCTGGCACCAAGATGGCTATGCCTCATAGCTTTAAAGCTATGACTATAAGCCTTCGGTGTCAAACGCCCGGGGAACCCGGCCCGGCAAGTGCCTGGACGCGCAGCGGCCGTGCCAGCCGACGGCCCGGGGAGCACCCGCGGTCAGGCCGAAGTATTCCTGTCGGTCGGCTGGGCACGTGCGATGCCAGGGTCAGGCCCTGGCCACCAGGTACCGGAACACGTTCTCCTGCCGGTAGCTGCCATCTGACTTGCGACTGCCAGCGAATGCCCTGGTCAACGCGCCGCGGACGGCCGGAAGCCCGGAACGCTGGATGGCTGCGCGTGCAGGGCCCGAGCTGAGCTGTGTGCGGACCGCTGTCGCAAGGTCGGGGTAGATCAGCGGGTTGGGCACGTCCCTGACGGCCACTGGAGTGAGGCCAGCGGTGGCGGCGAGCTGCTCGAGCTGGCCGTCTTCACTCCAGGCGATGGCACCCGGCGCACCGGGCGGCACGGGCGGCAGCAGCGGGCCCAGCTCAGCGAACATCACACCGCTCTCGCACTGTGCGGGCGGGCCCCAGACCACCACGCTGATGAGCCCGCCGGGCTTGGTCACCTGGCTCATGTTCTTGAGGGCAGCGACCGGGTCGGCGGCGTACTGCACCGAGTTGAACGCCGTGATTACATCGAATTCGCCCGCATCGAAGGGCAGCGGGTCTTCGAGGTCTGCGACGGCGAGGGAGGCACCTGGGACGCGCTCGCGGACGATATCGAGCAGGGCCGGGGTCGCGTCGATTCCCGATACCGTGGCACCCCGTCTGGCGGCCAGCAGCATTGCGAATCCGCCACCGCAGCCCACGTCGAGCAGCGTGGTTCCCTGGCTCACCTTGGCCTCATCCAGGACCGCCTCATAGAACGGCGTGCACATCGGCTCGTTGTAGTCCGACCAATCACGCGCGCCTGGACCCCATAGCTCGGCTTGTTCTTTGCCTGTTCCCATGACCGTTCCCTTTCCTGTTCCTGAGAGGACCGGCTCGCCGTCTGTGGCTTCCTGGCCGGGTTCCTTTGGCCTTGGCCTATCGTTGGCTGGCCCGCTGACCAGGCGCATCGGTAGAAACGCGTATCCGGCCACGCATTTGAGGGCGGCAGGCCCATGCCGTCGCCGAACACGTGCTGGCCCGATGCCCGGCTTGCTGGGGAGAACGCGTATCCGCGCACGTATCCGGTGGGTGCGGCCGCACGTGCGCAGCCTTCGGCTGCCACCGCTGGCTGACTTGGCCGCGGAGCATAATGATCTGGTGGCGGACCTGCTGTGCCCTGTGCTCATTGGCCGCGATACGGAGTCCCGGCAGCTGCGGTCCGCGCTCGGGGCGGCCCAGAGCGGCATGGGCGGGATGGTGTTCCTCACTGGCGAGGCCGGAATCGGCAAGTCCCGGCTGGCCAGCGAGCTGGCCGACGAGGCGCGGGCACGTGGGGCAACGGTGTTTGCCGGGCGTGCGGTGCCCACCAGCGTTACCGTCCCGTACCGGCCGCTGACAGAGGCACTGCTGCAAGCGCTGCGCGAGCGCACGCTTCCCGACGACCCTGGCCTGACTCCGTGGCTGCCCGCGCTACGGGCAATGATCCCCACAATCGCCGGCCCCAGGGGTGATGGTCACAGCGATCACGCGGCCCCGGTACGTGGCGAGGCGATGCTACAGTTCCTGCGACGTTTCGCCGGCGCCGCCGGTCTGCTGCTGGTACTCGAAGACCTGCACTGGGCCGACCCGGACACGCTCGCAGTCGTGGAGTACCTGAGCGACAACCTGTCCGCCGAAAGCGTGCTCTGCGTGGCCACCTGCCGGAGTGACACTACGCCGGCGGGAGCCGAGCTGGTGAACCGGCTGACCGGTCGCCGCGCCGCCTCGCAATTGGCCCTCGGCCGGCTGACCGCCGGAGGATGGCACGCGCTTGCGTCTTCCTGGCGAGGCGGACGTGTGGGTAGAAGCGCCGACGGGCACGCCTACCGGCAGGCACGCACGTGCCTCCCGGTACAGCCAGTTCCTTACAGCAAACAGACATGTGCACCGGCTACGTCGCACCCGCGGCGTCAGAGGAGAGGCGGTCCCCCCGTGCGTTCCGACATCGTCCCCGGCGGCACCTTCCCCGATTATGCGCTGCCCGACCACACCGGCACCGTCCGCACGCTGAGCGAGCTCCAGGGCCGGGATCCGCTGATCCTCACGCTCGCGCGTGGCAACTACTGCCCGAAAGAGCACCGGCAGCACCTGGAGCTGGCCGGGCACTACCCGGAGATCGCGGTGGCTTATACACAGGTGGCCACGATCGCCACCGACGACCATCACACGCTGCAGGAGTTCCGCAACTCGGTCGGCGCCCAGTGGCCCTTCCTGTCCGACCCCGGGCGGATTGTCCAAAAGGATCTCGACATCGGGGAGTACACCGACCCCGAGCACGACCCGATGATCCCGCACACCCTTGTGCTCAAGCCGGGCCTGGTCGTCCACAGCATCTACAACGGCTACTGGTTCTGGGGCCGCCCGTCGTTCTACGAGCTGTGGCGCGACCTGCGCGCGGCCACCGCCGAGATCCGCCCGGACTGGGATCTGAGCACCCCGGGGCTGCGCGCGGCCTGGGACGCCGGCGACTACTCGAAGTTTCACGGATGGGACAGGCGGTCCCCCGGGTCAAGGCCGACCTCGTATGTCGAGCCGGGCAAGGGGTGAACGCGATGCGCACACCGGTGTGCGAGTTGCTTGGGATTGAACACCCGATCGTCCTGGCGCCCATGGTTGCGGTTCCCCCTCTGGCCGCGGCGGTTTCGAATGCCGGCGCGCTCGGCATGGTGACGCTGACGTGGTCAGAAGACGTCGGAGCCGTGGTTCGGGAGACGGCGGCGCTGACCGCGCGGCCGTTTTGCGGCAACCTAGTGCTCACCGAAGATCGTCACCGTCGCCTTGACCAGGCCCTCGAGGCCGGCTTGCGGATCGTGTCGTTTTTCTTGGGTGATCCCAGCGGCTACATCGAGCCCGTGCACGACGCCGGGGGAATTGTCATGCACACGGTCGGCAGTGCCGAGGAAGCACGGCGGGCAGTCGCGGCCGGCGTGGACGTGGTCGTCGCGCAGGGCTGGGAGGCCGGCGGGCACGTTTGGGGCACCGTCGCGACATTGCCGCTGGTGCCCGCCGTGGTGGACGCGGTGGCGCCGGTGCCGGTGATCGCGGCTGGCGGGATCGGTGACGCCCGCGGAGTCGCCGCGGTGCTCGCCCTGGGCGCCCAGGGCGCGTGGCTGGGCACGCGGTTCCTGCTGGCCGAGGAGATGCCGATCCACGAGGACTACCGGCGCCGGCTGATAGCCGCGGCCGAGACCGATCCCCAGCGGTACCCCAACCTGTACTCGGTCGGGTGGCCCGATTCTCCGCACCGCGCGCTCCGCAACTCGACCGCCGACGCGTGGCAGGCCGCAGGCCGCCCCCCGCTCGCGCAGCGGCCAGGAGCGGGCGACGTGATCGCGCACTTCGCCTCCGGCGAAGCAATCGTCCGCTACGAGCCAGCACCGCCGATGGCCGGGACCACCGGTGACATCGAAGCACTCTCGATGTGGGCCGGACAGGGCGTCGCACTCGCGAGGAAGTCCCAGTCAGCGGCGGACATCGTGACTGAGCTCACCTCCCACCTGTAACCCGGGCCGAAGGCGCTCGCGTAATCGGCAGGGCTTTCATGCTGCCTGGGTCCGCTGGCGGAGCTGTCTACGGATAGCTGACGACGTCACTGGGTGTTGTGTTGGACGGTGTGGCCGCCCCAGTGGTGTTGATGACGTGGGTGATGGTGCCCACACCGCCCAGCGAGACGGTGAGCAGGTCGTGCCACGCCACTCCGGCGGTGTTGGGGGAGGAGAACGCATTGGCCGAACTGACGGCCGGATTGACGTTGAAGTAGCAATAGCTGCCCAGGCCCCAGCCGCCGAACGAGGTGACGTTGCTGGCCACGGTGATCGCCGGATACCCGTTGGACGAGCCGTTCATCCAGGCCGCCTGGTTCGGCGGATCGTAGGGCATCTCGTTCTGGAAGAAAATAATCTTGCCGTTCTGGCCGTTCCAGGCGACCTCGGTTTTCTGGTAGTGCTCGACGAACAGGCCGGTCGCCTCGACGTTGTTGCCGTTCACGGTCATGCCGTTGTCGGCGGTGTTGGTGGTCCAGCCGAACGTCCCGGAGTTGCCATGGTCGGCGCGCCAGGCCCAGACGTCATCCACGATGGTGTCGTTGGCGTTCACGACCAGGCTGGCCGTGGCCTTGCCGGCGATGTCGCCGCCGATCCGGAAGAACACGTCCTGGACCGAGATCGGGTCGCTCGCGTGACTGGCCGTGGAGCCGGCCGTGCCGACGGTCAGCAGGGCAGGCGAGTTCGTCGTGCCGGCGTCGAACAGCAGGCCCTTGATCCGGACCCCGTTGACATCCGACACCTGCATGGTGTTGACGCCGTTTTGCGGGATCAGGGTCGGGAACCCGATGCCGAGAATCGTGGTGTCGGCATGGGTGACATTGAGTGTCTGGTTGAGGTTGTAGACACCGGGGGTGAACAGCAGGTTGCACCCTTCCGACAGCGCGGTGTTGATGGTCGCCGCGCTCATCGACGGGTCGGCGACGAAGAACTGGCTCATCGGCACCGAGGTCCCCGGCGTCGGGCCGTTCGCCCAGCTAGGCCCGGACGCGTTGGTCCGCAGCGATGGCTCGAAAACGTGGTAGTTGCCGCTGGAGTCGATGTAGAGGTAGGGCACGTCCCGTGATACCGGGGTGGTGGCCAGCGTTGTCATCGGCGGGCTCGGGAAGCTCTGCGCGGGGGCGCCGTTGACTCCCGAGAACACCATGTTCCAGACCGAGCCGCTCCAGCTCCCGAAGTTGCTGTCCCGCGAGTACCACTGCTGCTGGGACACCGAGGAGACTTGGCCGGAGACCTTGGTGTCGGCGATGTAGCCACCGCTGGCGTAGCCATTACTGGCCGGGTACAGTTCCAGCCCGCCGTGCACGTCCATCCGGCGGAACGGGCCCGCCTGCGCCACCGCCCAGCGGTCCGACCCGGCGGACGGGTTGATCGCCATGTTCTCGGCGGACCGCCAGAAGTTCTGCGTGGCGTTGCCCGTGCCGTCGAAGGAGTCCACGGTGACGTCGCCATTGATGGTGACGTCGTCGGGGTTCTGGCCGAGGCCGGCGATGGAGGTGTAGTACCCGATGTTGGCCTCGACGCTATAAGTCCCCGGCTTGAACAGCAGGGCGTAGCGCTGGGTGCCGAACTGGTTGAGTTTCTGGGTGTTGAAGACCGAGTCGAGCGTGGACTGGATGGACGAACTGGACATGCTCGGGTCGAAGATGTCGACGTTCGGGCCGAGGTTGGGGGTGTTTGACTGCGCCGGGCACGTGGCGGTCGTGGTCACCGTCCAGCCGAACGAGGCCGACCCGGAGGCGCTGGTGGTGTCCTTGGCGGTCACGGTCACGCTGGACGATCCCGCGGTGGTGGGCGTCCCGGAGATCAGCCCGGACGACGGGCTGATCGACAGGCCAGCGGGCAGGCCGGTAGCGCTGTAGGTCAGCGTCTGGCCCGGCGCGGAGTCTGTGGCGGTGATCTGCAGGCTGGCCGCCGTGCCGACGGTGGACGTCTGGCTGCCGGGGTTGGTGACGGTGACGGTGTTGCCCCCGCCGCCGCCGCTGGTGGTGTAGACCCCGAACTCCCAGAGGGAGTAGCCGTACTGGGTGGCGCGGACCGTGCCGTACATGCGGATGTACCGGCCGGAGCCGGTCACGTTCAGGGTCTGCGTGCCGCCGGTGCCTGTGGTCGTGGAGTAGATCGAGGTCCAGTTGGTGCCGTCGTTCGACGTCTGGATCTGGAACGCTGTCGCGTACGCGGTCTCCCAGTCCAGGGTGACCTGGCAGATGTTCTTGCTGGAGCCGAGGTCGACCTGCAGCCATTGCGGGTCGGAGAACGCGCTGGACCAGCGGGTGCCGGTGTTGCCGTCGACGGCGGCCGAGGCGGGGAAGCCGGCATTCTCGGTCGACGACGCGGTGGCGGGCTGGTTGAGGGCGGCGTTCGCAGTGCCGCAGGTGCCACCGGCCAGCGAACCGTAGACCTGGAATTCCCAGAGGGAGTACCCGTACTGGGTGGCGCGGGCCGTGCCGTACATGCGGATGTACCGGCCCGAGCCGGTCACGTTCAGGGTCTGCGTGCCGCCGGTGCCTGTGGTCGTGGAGTAGATGGTGGTCCAGTTGGTGCCGTCGGTCGATGTCTGGATCTGGAACGCCGTCGCGTACGCGGCTTCCCATTGCAGGACGACCTGGGTGATCGAGGCGCTGGAGCCGAGGTCGACCTGCAGCCATTGCGGGTCGGAGAACGCGCTGGACCAGCGGGTGCCGGTGTTGCCGTCGACGGCGGCCGAGGCGGGGTAGCTGGCGCTCTGGACCGACGACGCGGTCGCCGGCTGGCCTTGCGACAGTAACGTCGCCGCGGCGCTGGCCCGGCTGGCCGGGCTCGCCACTAAGGCTGCGGCTGCGGCAAGCGCCGTCACCGCCGTGAAAACCCAGATCCGCCGCTGGCGGAACGGCCTGAACGCATGCGTGACAACGGAAGCCATGGCGAACCCATCCCTCACGTGAAACCTGCTGCGGAATGGCCCGAGCGGGCTTTTTTCAGACCTTAGTTCATAACAAGATTTAACTTCGTCGGGCGCGACGGTCAAGGGGCCGGCGCTCGGGACTTTGACCCGGGCGGCCCCGGGCCGCCGGTTGGCGTGGGCGGTACAGGCGCCACCGCCCTGGTCGCGGGCGCGGGGCGGCGGACACTTCGTAAGATCCTTGATATAAGACCTGAAGCGAGGGGGCAGAGGATGCTGGCGCGACGCCGATCGACCGTCCGTGACCTGCGCCGGGACAACCGGTCGGTGCTGCTGTCGGCGCTCTACTTCGATCGGCCATGCAGTCGGCTCGACCTGAGCGAGGCCACCGGGCTCAGCGCCGCATCGGTGAGCAACGTTATCCGCGAGCTGATCGATGAGGGGATCGCGGCCGAAGCCGGCTCGGTGGACTCCGACGGCGGGCGCCCGCGCGTGCTGCTTCAGATCAACCCGGACTACGGGTACGTGATCGGGGTGGACGTCGGCGAGACCCGCGTCCAGGTCGAGCTGTTCGATCTGGAGATGACCGAGCGCGCCAAGGCCGACTACCCGCTTGACCCTCGGCAGCACGGCCCCGAGGTGATCGTCGCGGCCATATTGTCCGGGCTGGACGCGGTGATGACCGGTGCGGGCGTCACGCCTTCGGCTGTCCTCGGGGTCGGTGTCGGGGTCCCGGGCATAGTCGAGGACGGGCTGGAGTTGCTCGTGCACGGGCAGCCCTTCGGCTGGGAGTCGGTCCCGCTGAAACGGCTGCTCCGGTCGGGCACGCACCTGCCCCTGTACATCGACAACGGCGCCAAGACGATGGGCCAGGCGGAACTCTGGTTCGGCGCGGGCCGGGGTGCCAGGCACGCGGTGGTGTGCCTGATCGGCTCGGGTGTAGGTGCCAGCATCATCACCGGCAATAACTCCCAGCGCGGCGCCTCCTCGACTGCGGCCGAGTGGGGTCATACCACCGTCGCGGTAGGGGGGCGCTCCTGCCGCTGCGGATCGCGCGGGTGCCTGGAGGCTTACGTGGGTGCCGAGGCGATCCTGGACCGATTCGGCCGCCCACTGCCCGGCGAGGACGAGGAATCGGCACTCGCCGCGCTCATTGAGATGGCCGCGACGTCGCCAGCGGCGGAAGAGGTCCTTACGGAGACGGCCCTGTACGTCGGCGTTGGCATCGCTGACCTGATCAACCTGATCAGTCCCGAGCGGATCATCCTCGGTGGCTGGGCCGGGCTCTTGCTCGGGGAGCGGCTGCTCCCCGCCATCCGCGAGTCAGCGCGCCAGCATTCGCTGAGCCATCCATTCGCCAGGACTTCGATTGAACTGGGCCATCTGGGCCCTGACGCCGTGGGGCTCGGCGCCGCCACACTCCCGATCGAGCACTTCCTCGACGGGACAACGCCAGCCAGGGAGAAGAACCACGCTGCGGGCTGACGTCGCGAGTTGCCATCTGGATCGGTTAACCAGCGACAACCGGTGTGAATGCGCCTTGCCGGTTGAGCGGATCACCGGCCATGGCGTGGGGCAGGTAGTCGCGCTGGAGGATCGCGGCGACCAGCTCACCGCGGCTGTGCACGCTGGTCCTGTCGAACACCGATTTCAGGTGATCTTGCACGGTGTCGGAGGTCAGGTGCAGCCGGTCCGCGATCCGCCGGGTCGACAGGCCCTGGCAGACCAGCCCGCAGATCATCTTCTCACGGTCCGTCAGCCCGTATGCGGCCATGATCATCGGCGCGACCTCGGCGGGCGCGGCCTCCTCGAGGATCACCGTGATCGCCCGCCCGGCGTGAGAATTCATCCAGGAGGCGTGCAGCACGGCCCAGCGGCCGCTTCTGGTGCGCACCCGCAGCCGCGGAAGCGCCGGCTCCGGCGGCAGCCAGGTGACGGAGCCTGGTTGCCAGGGCGGCGATCTCGATCGGAAGATCCGATCCGTCCGCGTGGCCGCCTAGATCCTCGAGCCACCGGCCCGCGGCGGCGTTCGTCCCGGCCACCGTCGCCGTCTGCGGCGAGGAGGACCAGTCCGGGGCCATCGGCTGCGTCTTCCCGCTCGCAGGCCTGCTGCAGCAGGCCCATCCGGTGGCCCTCGGCGAGATGCGGGGCGAGCCGTTGGATAAACCGCGCCTCCTCACGCGAGAACGTCGCCTGGGCCTCCTCGCGATGCAAGCAGATGTAGCCCCAGCACGCGCCCCGCACCCGGAGCACCGCGCGGAGCTCATCCTGCAGCCCCAGCGGCGCGAAAATGTCCCGGTAACGGGCGCTTCTGGCCGGGTGGCCGTCGGTCGCCTGCATCAGCGTGCGCACCCCGGCCGGGTCGCGGGCCAGTTCGGTCCACTTGTTGACGTCGTCACGCAGGAATTCGTTCTCGACGAAATACGGGCCGGATTCTTCCGGCAGCTCCTCGCGGTAGGACTGGGTGAACAGGAGGGTGGCAGGGTCTGCGGCCGCCCACCACAGGGCATCGACCGGCACGACCTTCCGCAGTCGCGGCAAGACCGCGCTGCGCAGCGCATCGGGATCCAGTCCCGACCGGCAGGTCTCGACAACAGCCGCAGCGAGATTGCCGAGCGCCGGACCGGTGAGCATGGCTCCCTCATCTCCTGCGGCTGAGTCTAGCTGCGGGTCACCACCTCATAGCGCCCCTGCGCGACCAGCTCCGTGCCAGTAGCGGCGACCGTAGACGCGCGGCTCTGCTCGGCGAACTGATCGGTCGCCTCGGCGGCTGCCTGGCTGTCCCATAGCGTCAGTGTCAGCGCCGTGCTGCTGTCGCGGTCGATCAGAAACACCACGCCCGCGTTCCCGGGCAGGCCCTCGACAAAGCCCTTGACCTTGCTGATCGCGTGATCAGACCAGTTCTGCAGTGCCTCAGCCGATCCCGACCATGTCGATGTTCGTGCGAACATGTTGGCTCCTTTTCCTCTCCTCGATCATCATCGGGAACCCACCCGATGTCCCTCCCAGAATCCTGGGAGACCGCCGGCCCCTGCTCTCGCCGGGCAGCGCTGCCGGGCAGCGGTGCCGGGCAGCGGTGCCGCACGGCCGGCGTGGCCGGGAAACGGATGAGATCACCCTCGGGAGGGTGAGGACGCGCAGATGCGGCCTCGAACAGAATCTGGGAGCTGTCCCTGGCCGGACACCGGCCAGGCAGGGGCAGGCGGCGGTGGCGCTCACCACCGGTCAGCAGGGATGTGAGCCGATGACGGGCCAGGTTCACGATCGCGAGGATGGGGCGCGCAAGAGGGCCGCGCCGTGAGCACAGACACCGAGGCCCCGCCCGATGGCGCCACCGCAAAGCCCAAGCGCCGGTTCAAGTTCCCGACCGCGTTCACCGTGCTGTTCTTCGTGCTGGTGCTGGTCTGGATCCTGACGTTCATCATCAAGCCGGGGACCTACTCCTACGTCAGTTGCGACGGGGGTTCGCCCAAGCCGATCCCCGGCACCTTCAAGGACGTCAAGCTCGACCTCTCCATCCAGGAGCGGATATATGACCTGTGGCTGTCGCCGGTCAACGGCCTCTACGGCATAAGGACGCCGCCCGAGACCATCTCGAACCCCGGCTCCAAGCTCCTGAAAGAGGGCGAGGCGGCCTGCGGAACCTCGGGCGAAAAGCAGGTGCCGGCTGCGATCGTCACCCCGCCGGGGAACACCGGGCCCTATAACAGCGGGGACCTGGCCGGCGCGGTCCAGGTGTTCTTCTTCGTCCTGGCGATCGGCGCGTTCATCACCGTCACCATCAAGACCGGGGCGCTGGACGCGGGCATCGGCCGGATCACCAACCGGTTCCGGGAACGCGGCCTGCTGCTGATCGTGATCTTGGCGGTGATCTTCTCCCTCGGCGGGACCACCTACGGGATGGCCGAGGAGACCCTGGGTTTCTACGCCATCATCCTGCCGGTCATCATCGCCCTGGGTTATGACCGGCTTGTCGGCGTCGGGATCATCATGGTCGGCGCCGGGGTGGGGACGCTGGCCTCCACGGTCAACCCGTTCGCGACCGGCGTCGCCTCGGATGCCGCGGGGGTGGCCCTGGGCGACGGGATCGGGCTGCGGCTGATCATGTACGTCGTCATGGTGGTCATCGCCCTGTTGTATGTGCTGCGGTACGCGCGCAGGGTCAAGGCCGATCCGGCCAAGTCCATGCTGCCCGCCACCGAAGGAGACCAGGCCCTGGCCAAGGCCCCGGCCGGGCCGCCGGAGCCGATGACCGGCCGGCAGAAGACCGTGCTGTGGATCTTCGGGCTGACGTTCGGGCTGATGATCTTCTCGGTGATCCCGTGGGGGGACTTCAGTTCCTCCCTGGAGAGCATCACGCTGGGCTGGTACTTCCCAGAACTGGCCGCTTTGTTCCTGGTCGGCTCGGTGCTGGTCGGGCTGGTCGGCGGGCTGGGCGAGGAGGGCACGGTCACCGGGATCATCTCCGGCGCCGGTGACTTCATCGGTGCCGCGCTGATCATCGCGGTGGCCCGCGGGGTGACCACGATCATGAACAACGCCTCGATCACCGACACGGTCCTGCACGGGCTGGAGGGCGCGGTCAGCGGGCTGCCGTCCGGGGCGTTCGCGGTGGTGATGTACCTGGTGAACATCCCGCTGGCGTTCCTGGTCCCGTCCTCCTCCGGGCACGCCACGCTGGCGATGCCGATCATGGCACCGCTCGGCGACTTCGCCGGGGTCAGCCGGGCGATGGTGGTGACCGCCTACCAGTCCGCCTCCGGGTGGATGAACCTGTTCACGCCCACCTCGGCGATCGTGATGGGCGGGCTGGCGCTGAGCCGGGTCCGCTACGACAAGTACCTGAAGTTCGTCGCGCCGCTGCTGGGCATCCTGTTCATCCTCACCTGCCTGTTCATGCTGCTCGGCGTGGCGGTGCCCGCGCTCGGAGGGGCGGTGAAATAGATGGACGCTACGCACCCCGTGCACCCCGCCGCCCCGCTCGCGCACCGGCGCCGTCGGCCGGTCCAGATGCTGCTGGCCGTCGCCGGGCTGGCCACCGTCCTGCTGGCCAGCGCCTGCGACACCGGCGAGCAGGTGCCCTGGGCCAGCTACAACTCGCAGCTACAGGTGCAGATCGACTCGGCCACGGCCACCGGCAACTGCGCCACGCTGCGGGCCCTCCTCAACGCGGCCAAGAACACCAGTAAGGCACACGAGAAGGCGACCGGATTCCCCAACGACGCCCTCGTGTCCTACATCCAGGCCGCCCAGGTGCACGCGAACTGCGCGTCGTAAAAGGGGGGCCTCACCCTGACCGGCTGAGGCCCAGCGCCAGGGCATCGTCACCCCCTCGGGAGTGATTCCGCCTTACCCGCGAATGGCCGCATAGCGCTGCAGGAACAGCGCCTCGGTGAGGGCCATCGCCGCTATCTCGGCAGGGTCGACGCTCTCGTTGGGAGCGTGGATGAGCGCCAGTGGTTCCTCGACGCCCAGCAGGATGAGCTCAGCGTCGGGGCAGGCATCGGCGAACGCGCTGCACAGCGGGATCGAGCCGCCGTCCCCCAGCGTCACCATCGGCCGGCCGTAGGCCTCGTGCATGGCCGCCGCGATGGCCTGGTACGCGGGCCCGCCAGTCCTGGCCAGCAAAGGGCGGCCCGGCGGAGTCGATCTCGGTCGTCACGCGGACTCCCCAGGGAGCCACGGCGTGCAGGTGGCGGACCAGTGCCTCGGCTGCCTCGCGGGTCTGCATCCCGGGCGGGACGCGCAGGTTCAGCCGGGCGCTCGCCCGCGGCGTTATCGCGGCCGCCGACCCGACCACCGGCGGGCAGTCGATGCCGAGGATGGTGACCGCCGGGCGCGCACCAGACCATGTCCGCCACCGCGCCGTCCCCGAGCAGGGACACCCCCTCCAGCACGCCGGCGTCCGCACGGAACGTCTCGGCGGGGTAGGGCGCGTCCGCGCCACACCTGGGTGTTGTCCAGCCCGCGGATCGTGGTGTTGCCGCGAGCGTCCCTGAGCGTGGCCAGCATCGCGACCAGCGCCGCCAGCGCGTCGGGAGCCGCCCCGCCGAACATGCCCGAGTGCACCTCCGACGCGAGCGCGTCCACATCCACGATCACGTCCGCCACGCCGCGCAGGCTCACGCAGACGGCCGGCTGGCCCACGGCCGCGTTCCCGCCGTCACCGATCAGGATGGCGTCGGCGCATAGCAGGCCGGCGTGCCCCGGAACGAACTCCTCCAGGGCGCCGGTGGTTTCCTCCGACCCTTCTATGACCAGCTTCAGGTTGACCGGCACCTGGTCACCGAGGGCACGCAGTGCCGCCAGGTGCATGAGGATGTTGCCCTTGCAGTCGGCGGTACCGCGGCCGTACCAGCGCCCGTCCGCCTCGGTCAGCTCGAACGGCGGGCTCCGCCACGCGGCCTCGTTCAGCGGCGGCTGGACGTCGTAGTGGGAGTAGAGCAGCACGGTCGCCGCGTCCGGGTCCGCGCACGGCCGGGATCCGAGCACGGCCTGGCTCCCGTCCGACATCTCCGCAAGCCAGGCATCGGCGAAGCCGGCACCGGCAAAGGCGTCCCGCACCCACCGTGCCGCGCGGGCGCATTCTTCCGGCGGGAACTGACGAGGGTCGGCCACCGAGGGGATCGCCACCAGTTCCGCCAGCTCGGCGCGCACCTGCCCCATCAGGCCCGCGATGCGTTCACGCAGGTCCACGTCCGCTGTTCCGCTGCCCATGTCTCCTCACCCGGTTACCAGGCCGCCGAACGACGGCCCGTGGCCATGGTGCTGCCGAGCCGGGCCGACGTGGTGCCCCGATGGGCCAGGCACCACAGGCGGACTCGGAATGCTTGAGGAAGGACCTGACCGAAGGAGACGCGAACGCCATGACCGACTGGACCACCGAGGAACTCGACAAGATCGATGCGGCCGACGAACTGGAGATCGCCGCGCGCCGGCCAGACGGAACGCTGCGCCCGTACACCACGATCTGGGTCGTCCGCGTCGGCGACGACCTGTACGTACGGTCCTACCGGGGGCGCGACGGTGCCTGGTTCCGCTCGGTACTGCGGGAGCCGGAAGGCCGCATCCGTGCCGGAGGCGTCGAGCGCGACGTGGCCTTCGCCGAAGCAGGCGACGCCGGCCAGGACGCGATCGACCAGGCGTACCGGGCCAAGTACGCCTCCCGGTACGCCCGCAACATCGTCGATCCGATAGTGAGCCCGGACGCGGCCGCGGCGACACTGCGGCTGGTCGCCCACTGACGATGGCTGCTGCATTGCTCCTGTCGACTGAACCGCCGCGTCCGCCGCACCGGGCGAGCGCCGCCATCCCGGAGGGCAAGGATGCGAACCACCACACTCGGCAGCACCGGTCCCGAGGTCGGCGTCATCGGCCTGGGCTGCATGGGGATGACCTTCTCCTATGACATGGAGACCCCGCGCGACGACGCCGCCTCGATCTCGGTCATCCACCGGGCGCTCGACCTGGGCATGACGCTGATCGACACGGCCGACGCGTACGGGCCGCACACCAACGAGGAACTGGTCGGCCGGGCGCTGGCCGGCGGCCACCGGGAGCGTGCGGTGCTGGCCACCAAGGTCGGCCTGCTCACCGACTCCGTCGAGGTGGCCAACCCCGGCGGCGACTCGCCCGCTCCCGGCCGGGACGGCCGCCCGGAACACGTGCGGGCGTCGATCGACGGCAGCCTGCGCCGGCTCGGCACCGACCACGTGGACCTCTACCAGCTCCACCGGGTGGACCCGCAGGTGCCGCTGGAGGAGACCTGGGGCGCGATGGCGCAGACGGTGGCCGCGGGCAAGGCACGCCACATCGGCCTGTCCGAGGTGACGGTCGCGGAGATCAGGCGGGCGCAGGCGGTGCACCCGGTGACGTCGGTGCAATCGGAGCTGTCGCTGTGGACCCGGGATGCGCTGGCCGAGGTACTGCCGTACTGCCAGGAGCAGGGCATCGCCTTCCTGCCGTTCGCACCGCTCGGACGGGGTTTCCTCACCGGCCGGTTCGCCTCCTCCGACGACCTGCCACAAGACGACTTCCGGCGCGGGCTACCGCGCTTCCAGCGCGAAGCGCTGCGCGCCAACCTGGCGATCGTCGCCCGGGTACGCCAGGTCGCCGGCCGGGCCGGGGCCACCCCGGCTCAGGTGGCGCTGGCGTGGGTGCTGGCCCAGGGCCCGCACGTGGTGCCCATCCCGGGCACCAAGACCCCGAGGTACCTGGCCGACAACGCCGGTGCCGCGGACGTCGTGCTGAGCGCGGCCGACCTGGCCGACCTTGACGCCCTGCCCGCGCCGCAGGGCACCAGGTACTGAGCAGGGCGCTACACAACCTGGGCCAGAGGGCTAAGGCTGCTGGAAGTCGGGCTGCGTCCAGATCTGCTCGCGCAGGTATTTCTTGACGAAAGCGATGTACTGCTGTGCCGGTGCGGTGTGCCAGCGCCCGGCGAACCAGCGGCCGACACAACCCCACTCGTCGCCAGCCTGGTACGTGCCGACATGCTGCACCGTGTTCAGCCACGTCTCGTAGCCGTCGTAGCAGGATCGCCAGATCGCGTAGGCGGTGTCCGCGTTCATCGCGGTGGAGTCCGCGATTCCCGGCCAGCTCGACTGCTCGTAGGGATACCTGTTCTGCAGGATCCCCCAGCTCTGCGGGCACAGGCCCGGCTTGCCGTCCACCCCGGGGCCGTGCCCGGGCGGGCAGCCGTTGCTCTCCCAGTCGCCCAGCGTGGTCTGCCGCCACCAGCTCTCCACCGCGGCCTGGGCGAACACGATGTCCTGGTCGATGCCCCACTTGCAGGCGGCCCAGCGCAGGATCTCCGCGGTCGTCCCGGTGAAGTCCCCGTCGATCCGCGGGGCGATGAGCTGGTCCGCCTGCGGCTCGTCGCCGGCCAGGAACCCCGGCCCGACCGGCTCGCCCTTGGTCTGGTTGTAGCGGCGGTTGACGCCCTTGTTCTCGGCGATCGGCCGGGCCCGTACCCACCTGGCGCACTGGGCACCCGACGGCAGCGCCGCGCCAGGCGGCAGCGTATGGAAGTAGGCAGGCCCGCGGCCGGAAGCCCCGGCGCCCTGCCGCGCCGCGGCGGGCAGCATGGTGCCGCCCGATCCCGCCTCGGCCGCCTGCGCGGCCGCCGTCAGGGCCGCCACGCGCAGGCCGTCCTTGGGGACCGCCGGCCGGCGGTCACCGCCGGACCCGGCAGCCGGGGAATGGCCCTGCGGTGCCGAGGTCGCACACGCGGCCACGGTCAGCAGCAGGCCCAGGATCACGGCCACCGAAGCGCGCCGCATCGCCGCCAAGCGCCGCAAAGGTCGCATGACCCGCATGAGTACTCCGCCAGGAACAGGGGTGTCAATCGGAACCGCGATTCTGGGCCGGGCAAAGATTCCGCACCGCCGCGATGAATCCGCCGCGGGCATAGCGTCTTACCTCGGTACACGGCTCACCCCTGGCACAGGAGGGAACGACGATGTTCGAGCACACGAAGGCGTTCAGCGGGTTCTCCGCGGACGACATCCCGGCGGCGAAGAAGTTCTACGGCGAGACGCTGGGCATCCCGGTGTCGGAGGAGTACGGCATCCTCACGCTGCACATCGCCGGCGAGCGGGACACGATCGTCTACCCCAAGACCGACCACGTACCGGCCACGTTCACGATCCTCAACTTCCCGGTGCCCGACATCGAGGCGGCGGTGGACGAACTGACCGCCCGCGGCGTCGAGTTCGAGCACTACGACTTCGTCGACCCCAAGGGAATCAACCGGCAGGGCGGCCCGCTCATCGCCTGGTTCAAGGACCCGGCCGGCAACGTCCTGTCGGTGATTCAGCTGGGCTGACCTTCCGGGAGGGCCCTCCTGGACTTTGCCTCCGATTTACGCTGGGATAGCTGCGCAAACCGGGCTTAGCGGGGCTAGGGGGACATATGCGACGGTGGCGGCTTTTCGTGACGGCAGGGGTGGCCGGGTTGCTGGCCACGGGGCTTCTCGGCGCAGGAAGCGCAGGTACCGCGGGCGGCGCCACGTTCGTGAACTGGCCGCAGTACCTCTACTCGCCCGGCCACTCGTCCGATAACGCGGCGGCGACGACCATCACCCCGGCGAACGCTGCGAGCCTGACCCAGGCCTGGCAGTTCAGCCCGGGCACGAGCGGCTTCCTGTCCAGCCCGGTCGTGTACAACGGCGTCATCTACATCGGCTCGAAGAGCGGCTACTTCTACGCCCTCAACGAGACCACGGGCGCGGTCATCTGGAAGCGGTTCATCGGCGTTGTGCCGAGGCTGACCTGCGGGAGGCAGGGATTCACGTCCACGGCCACCGTGGCCCCCGACCCGACCACGGGGAACCCGACGATCTACGTCTACGGCGCGACCGGGTACCTCTACGCGATGAACACCGCGGATGGCACCGACGTGTGGCCCCCGGCCCTGGTCGCCGTCCCGTCCACCACGGTGAATGACTACTACGCCTGGAGCTCGCCGCTGGTCCTGAACGGCAACATCTACGTGGGCATCAGCTCGCAGTGCGACGTGCCGCTGGTGCGCGCTGGCCTGGCCGAGTACAGCCAGGCCAGCGGGGCGCAGGAGAACACGTTCTGGACCACGCCGCCGGACACGGTCGGCGCCAGCATCTGGTCGAGCCCGGCGACCGACGGCCAGTCGATCTACATCACCACCGGCAACGGCGACCCGGACAGCGACGGCTTCTCGGTCGTCCAGCTCAGCCCGTCCCTGTCCCAGGAGGGCATCTGGACGGTGCCGCAGGGGCAGCTCGTCGAGGACAGTGACTTCGGCGGCTCGCCGGGCGGCTGGTCGGCGTTCCTCGGCGGCGTCAAGACCCCGATGGTGGGCGCGTGCAACAAGAACGGCACGTTCTACGCCTTCGCCACCGCGGCGCTCTCGGCAGGCCCGGTCTGGACGCGCAAGACCAGCCAGGGCGGTGAGTGCGACGCGGCGCCGCTGTGGGACGGCACGCACCTGTTCCTGGCCGGCGTGGTGACCAAGATCAAGGGCGTCAAGTACGAGGGCTCGGTCCGGAAGGTCAACCCGGCCACCGGGGGGATCATCTGGCAGACCGGGCTGACCGGGAAGATCATCGGAACGCCGGGGATGGACGGGGCCGGCGTGATCGCCGCGTCGTCCTACGGCTCCCGCGGCGGCCAGAACGCGCTCTGGCTGATCAACGCGGCCAACGGCCAGATCCTGAACACGATCTCCTACGGCACGTCGAGCACGTTCGCCCAGCCGGTGTTCGCGGACGGCTACCTGTTCACCGCCAGCCAGGGCCCGCTCGGCCTGCAGGCCTACACCGTCGGCGGCGCGGCCAGCCCGCGATAGGCACGCCACCCGCCGCTGTCGCTGATGTCCGCGTGGCGGCCACGCGTGCCTTCCCCGCGCCGCAAGATCATGCCGAACGACAGTTCCACAGCCCCCGGCTCCCCGGGTGCGCCGCCGTCCGGGGCCGGTGCGGAACTGCCGGGATCCCCGGGTACGAGTTCCACGATCGACAGCTCCAGCTCCGGCGGTTCCCTGGCAAGCAGGCCGTGCAGGGCCGGCATCGGCACCTGATACAGCTCCCCGAGGATGGCGCGGCCGCCCTCGGGGACCGGGTGCAGCGCGGGAAACTCGTCCCGGATCGAGTAGAACCGGTACCGGGGCAGCGTGCGCCGCGCGCCGAGGAACTCCGCGCCCTCGATGTGCCGGTGCAGCCGCCCGCCCCGCATCCCGTCACCGGTCAGGAACATCAGCACCACGGCCGCGTCCGTCTATCCGTGGCCAGCGGTGCCAACGGGCACGCGGGGGCCAAGGTCCCCGTGACGGAGTCACGGGGACCGCAGGTCAGCGGGGGGTTCCGGGATCGTCCCCCGGGCTGGCAGGGCAGCACAATGTCGTCCGGGCGAACCGGGACCCGGGTCAGCGGCCTGCCGGTCGCGGCGCGGATCGCGGCGATGATCGCCGGGGTCGAGGAGATCGTCGGCGGCTCGCCGACGCCGCGCAGGCCGTAGGGGGCGTGCGGGTCGGCGAGTTCCAGGATGTCCAGCTTCATCGGCGGCATGTCGAGAATGGTGGGGATCAGGTAGTCGGTGAACGAGGGGTTGCGCACCGCCCCATCCACCACCTGGATCTCCTCCATGAGCGCCAGGCCCAGGCCCTGCGCCGTGCCGCCGTGGATCTGGCCGGCCAGCGCGAGCGGGTTCATGGCCTTGCCCACATCCTGTGCCGTGGTCAGCTCGACGACCTTGACCAGGCCGAGTTCGGTGTCCACATCCACCACGGCGCGGTGCGCGGCGAAGGCGTACTGCACGTGCGCGTCGCCCTGGCCGGTCTCCGGGTCCAGCGGATGGGTCGGCCGGTGCCGCCAGGTAACCGTCTCCTCGATCACCTCACTGCCCAGCAGCGTCCCCAGTTCGCAGAGCACCCCGGCGGCCTGGGAAACGACCTTGCCGCCCGCCAGCGTGAGGTCGCCCGGCGGCACTTCGTACCTGCGCGCGGCCAGCCCGAACACCGCGGCGCGCACCGCGGCGCAGGCCGCCTGTACCGCGCCACCGGTGACGTAGGTCTGCCGGGACGCCGAGGACGAGCCCGCGCTGCCGACCGTGGTGTCGGCGGGGTGGATGACGACCCGGTCCACGCCCAGTTCGGTCCGGGCGATCTGGGCCTGGATGGTGACCAGGCCCTGGCCCACCTCGGCGGCCGCCGTGTGCACGGTGACCGCTGGCTCGCCCCCCACCACCGCGAGCCGGACCCTGGCCGTCGAGTAGTCGTCGAATCCCTCGGAGAACCCCACGTTCTTGATGCCGATGGCGTACCCGACGCCGCGGACCACGCCCTCGCCGTGTGTGGTGTTGGACACCCCGCCCGGCAGTTCGCGCAGGTCCGGGCCGGGGCCGTGCTGGCCTGGGGGAGCGGCCCCCCTGGAACCCCCCGATGGCCTGCGGCCCGGTTCCTCCGTCACCGGGCCGGGGCCGTGCTGGCCTGGGGGGGCGGCGGACCAGGCGGGCGGCGCCGGCATCGGCGCGCCCTGGACCCGGCGGAGCAGTTCGGCGACCGGGGCCGCGGAGTCCACGACCTGGCCGGTCGGCATCACCGAGCCTTCCGACATCGCGTTGCGGATCCGGAACTCGACCGGGTCGGCTCCCAGCCGGCGGGCGCACTCGTCCATCTGGGACTCGTAGGCGAAGGCCGCCTGGACGGCGCCGAAACCGCGCATCGCCCCGCACGGCGGGTTGTTGGTGTAGGCGGCGTACACGTCGATCGCCACGTTGGGCACCTCGTAAGGCCCGGCGCCGAGTGTCGCCGCGTTCGCCACCACCGCGGGAGAACTCGACATGTACGCCCCGCCATCGAGATAGACCCGCGCGCGGATCGACACCAGCCGCCCCTCGGGCGTTATGCCGTGTTCGTAGTAAAGGGTGGCGGGGTGCCGGTGCACGTGGCCGAAGAACGACTCCTCCCGGGAGTAGACCATCTTCACCGGGCGCCCGGTGTGCAGCGCCAGCAGGCACGCGTGGATCTGCATGGACAGGTCCTCACGCGCGCCGAACGCACCGCCGACGCCGGCCAGCACCAGCCGCACCTTGTCTTCTGGCATGCCGAGGCTGACCGCGATCTGCGCCTGGTCCACGTGCAGCCACTGGGTGGCCACGTACAGCTCGATCCCGCCGTCCTCGGCGGGCACCGCGAGGCCGGACTCGGGGCCAAGGAACGCCTGGTCCTGCATGCCGACCTGATAGCGGCCGGAGACCACGATGTCGGCCGGGGCTTGCGGGTCCCCCCTCCGGATCCGCACGTGCCTGACCAGGTTGCCGTCTGGATGCACCGGCTCCGCGCCGGTCTCAAGCGCGGCCTCGGCGTCGGTGACCGGGGTCAGCACCTCGTAGTCGACCGTGACCGCGGCGGCCGCGCGGCGGGCTGTTTCCGGGTGATCGGCCGCGATGATCAGTAGCGGTTCACCCTGGTAGCGGATCTGGCCGTCGGCCAGCACCGGCTGGTCGGCGGCTTCTAGCCCGAACGTCTTGCGGCCCGGCACGTCGTCGGCGCTCAGCACGGCGGCGATCCCGGGCAGCCTCAGCGCGCCGGCGATGTCAATGGACCGGATCCGGGCCCGGGGGTGCGGGCTGCGCAGCGTCGCACCCCACAGCATGTCCGCCATCCACAGGTCGGAGGAGAAAGCGAACTCGCCGGTCACCTTGAGGATGCCGTCGGGGCGCAGCATGCTGGCGCCCACGCCCGCGTCCGCACGCCCGGTGGCCGGGCCGGCCGGTGCAGCGGGAGCGGGGGTGCCGGGGATGGTCGTCACCCGGCACCCCCTTCGGCCACCCCGCCGGGCCTTCGCGCCGCCGCCAGCCGGACGGCGTCGAGGATCGTTTCGTAGCCGGTGCAGCGGCACAGGTTGCCCGCCAGCGCCTCGCGGATCTCCGCGTCGGCAGGCCGGGGAGCCCGGCGCAGCAGGTCATCGGCGGCCACGATCAGCCCGGGCGTGCAGAACCCGCACTGCACCGCGCCCGCGTCGAGGAACGCCTGCTGGACCGTGCCCAGCGTGTCGCCGCCACCGACCCCTTCCACCGTGCGGATGTCCCGCCCCTGCGCCTGCCCGGCGGCGACCAGGCACGCGCACACGACCACGCCGTCCAGGTAGACCGTGCAGGATCCGCATTCGCCCTGCTCGCAGGCGTTCTTGGAGCCCGGCAGGCCGAGCCGCTCGCGCAGCACGAACAGCAGCGACTCGCCTTCCCAGACATCGTCGGCGGCCGCGGGGGAGCCGTTGACCATGCACGTCACGCGCATCGCTGCTGCCCCTCCCCGTAGGACCGCCAGGCCCAGGCCAGGGTGCGCCTGGCCATCACGGCCAGCGAATGCCGCCGGTAGGCGGCGGTGCCGCGCACGTCGTCGATGGGTACCGCGGCCGCTGCCACCAGTTCGCCGAACCGCCGCACGGCGGACTCGGCCAGCGGCCCGCGGGAGTCCCACAGCCCGCGGTCGGCCAGTTCCGCGGCGAGGAACTCCTCGGCGGCGGCCGCTGGCCTCGGTGTCGGGGCGGCCGAGCCGAAGCCGGTGCCCACCTGCCCGCGCTCGGGGTGCAGCGCAATCGCGAACGAGCTCACCGCGATGACCATCGCGTTGCGCACGCCGACCTTCGAGAACTGCTGCGGGCCGTCGGCCACCGGGATGCGCACCGCGGCGATCAGTTCGTCCGGGGCAAGCGCCGAGCGCTTCACCCCGGTGTAGAACTCCCTGATCGGGATGTCCCTGGTACCCCGGACCGAGGCCGCCTCCACCACGGTGTCGTCGGCCAGCAGCGGGGGATGGGCGTCGCCGGCCGGGGAGGCCGACCCGAGGTTGCCGCCGACCGTGCCCCGGTTGCGGATCTGCGGTGAGCCGACCGTGCGGGACGCCATCGCCAGCCCGGGCAGGCGGCCGCCAAGCTCGGCGATCACCCGGGAGTACGGCACGCCCGCGCCGAGCCGGATGACCGGGCCGTCGGCCGACCATTCGGCCAGGCCGGGAACCCCGGTGAGGTCCATGAGGGCGTCCGGCCGCGACCGGTCGAAGTTGATGTCGACCATCACGTCGGTGCCACCGGCTATCGCCCGGGCGCCGGGCTGCTCCGCCTTGATGGCGAGCGCGTCCGCCCAGGTTGCAGGCCGGAAGAACTCCATGACGGACAGTAGAACGCTCGCCACGGCCAGGAGCCAGGCACAGAAACACCGAAACCAGGGGTGCCTGGCCGGGGACTGTTTGTCTTTTCCTACAAACCCGTCCTAGGCTGAGGCCAAGCCAATCGTGATCATGGTGATCTGACCCACCCAAGGGCCAAGACCCCATGATCATGTCTGCCCCCGCACGATCTACCGTCGTGATCATGACTTTGGTGTTGCTAGAGGCACACCAAAGTCATGATCACGAACCGGGGGCGGGCTTCGGATCTGGCTGGCCGTCCTCCGACGGTCGCTTCATCAGGGCGGAGATGGCTCGCGCCGGGAGGCTCACTGTGTTGCTGCGGGGCCTGGCCGAGGCGCCGGACCTGCGGCTGCGCGTGCTGGTGGGCGAGGACGCCCTGGACCGGCCGGTGGACGGGGTGTTCACCACGGACCTGCTCGACCCGCGCCGGTACCTTACCGGCGGCGAGATCGTCCTGACCGGCCTGATGTGGCGCCGCGCCCCGGCCGATTCCGAGGCTTTCGTCGCCGCGCTGGCCGGGGCCGGTGCCGTGGCGCTGGCCGCCGGGGACGCCGCCCTCGGCTCTGTCCCCCACGACCTGGTCGTGGCCTGCCAGCGGCACGGGCTGCCGCTGTTCGAGGTACCCGTCGATGTGTCCTTCGCCGCCATCACCGAGCAGGTACTTGCCGCGCGGCTGCGCCCCGCCGGCCCCGGTCCCGCCGTGGCCCGGCTGCGGGCGCTGGCCGCCGGGAGAGGTCGGGCGGAGCACGGTCGCGGTGAAGGCGCGGCGGTCGGCCTGGCCGAGGTGTTCGCCGTGGCTAGCCGCGAGTACGGCGCCGCGGGCTGGGTCCTGTCGGCGGCGGGACGACTGGTGGCCGGCGCCCCCGCGGCGTCCGGCGGCGCGGCGGGGGCGCCCGGCCGCCGGGCCAGGGTCGCGCTGGCCGCCGCCTGGCTCCGCGCGGGCACGCTGCCCGTCACCGTGGCCGCCGACGGCGTGCCTTACTCGCTGTTCGGCGTCACCGGCGAGCCAGCGCACCGCCTGGCCGGCTGGTTCGTGGCCATGGCCGGCGATCAGGCCGGCTGGGACGCCGGCCAGCGCGCGATCGCCGCGGAACTGGCCGCGGCGGCTGCCGCGCACCGTGCCCGCCACGAGGAGACCCAGCGCGGCGCGCGCCGCGCGGCCGACGCTGCGATCGGGCGCCTGCTGGCCCGGCCTGCCAGTGCCACCGGCCCGGAGGACCTGGAAACCGCCGCCTCGCTGCGGCGCTGCGGCCTGGTCGCGTGCGGGCCGCTCGTAGCGGTCGCTGTGACGGCCGGGCCGGCCAAGCCCGGCACCGGGCTGTCACCGGGAGCGGCCGCGCTGGCGGTCGGCCCGGCCCAGCCCGGGGCGGCGTGGGCGCAGGTGGCCCGCGTGCTGCTGGAGGAGATGCTGCCCGGGTCCGTGGCCGGCGTGCACGGCGGTACGGCGGTGGCCCTCGCGCCCGGCGGCCCGGCCGTCCTGGACCGGATCCGGGACGTGACCCGGGAACTGGCCGCCGTCTACGGCCCCGGCGCACCCGGCGATGTCGCGGGCCCGTCCGCGGCGGTTCCGGCGCCGGCCTCGCTGTGCCTGGCGTTCGGGGTGAGCGTGCTGCCGGGCGGGGCCGTACCGCACGGGCCGCAGGCTGGTGACGGCCCGGCGGGCCCGGGGGGCGGCGCGGGCGACCCGGAGGTCGGCTGGACGGTCGCCGCCCTGGGCCGGGCCCTGGACCAGGCGCACCAGGCACGGCGGATCGCCGCGCTGCTCGGCGGCGGTGTCCGCGTTGTGGACGCGGCCAGGCTGGGTTCCGTCGAATTGTTGCTCGCCACCGCACCGGCCGAGGCACGGCGGGCATTCCGGGCCAGCCTGCTGACCCCGCTGCTGGACTACGACGCCGACCACGGCACCGAACTGGTCCGCACGCTGCGGGTGTTCCTGGACTGCTCGGGATCCTGGACAAAGGCCGCCGAGGCGATGTTCGTGCACGTCAACTCGCTCAGGTACCGGATGCGCCGGGTCGAGGAACTGACCGGGCGGGACATGGGCTCGCTGGCCGACCAGGCCGCCATGCTGCTCGCCCTGCGGCTGGCAGATCCGGGAGTGCTGACCCGGGGGGGCGACCCCCCGCAACCCCCCGGTGGCCTGCGGCCCGGTCCTCCGTCACCGGGCCGGCGCTTAGCCGAGGATCATGGCGCGGAGCCGGGCGGCGGCGGTGTCGTCGAGTCTGGCCAGTTCCCCGCCGGATAGCAGCGCGTCCAGCCGGGCCGGCTCGGTCAAAGGCCGCCGCCCGGCGAGATCCGCGGCGGCCTGCCCGGTCAGCCCGCACTCGTCGGCGAGCACCGCGGCGGCGTGGTCGGCGGGCAGCCGGTCGAACCAGGCCAGGCCCAGGCGGGCCCGCCCGTCACCGGTCAGCTCACCGAAAAGCCGGAGCCTGGCCATCCCGCCGTCCGGGTGGATCTCCAGCCTGACATGGCTGACCAGGCGGGAGGCGGCCGGGCCGAGCCGCAGCCGGTGCCGGGTGTCGGGCTGTAGCGGGGTCAGCGGCAGCAACTCGAACCACTCGGCCGCGTCCGGGCCGGCCGCCCCGGCGGCACAGCCGAGCAGGGCCGCCGCGCCGGGTGCGTTGCCCAGGAAGCACGAGGTGTCCACCACTGCCTGGCTGATGTGCCCGGTGCCCGCCAGGCGCAGCAGCACCCAGTCATGGCCGGAGTCCCGGCGCCGGCGGGTCTCCCATCCGTCGCCCATCACCGCAGCCCGGCCGGGGCTGATCATGTTCTCCGGCGGTGAGTAGAACCGGTCGCTGGCGTCGGCGACCGTGCCGCCGTTCTCCAATGCCGCGAGGTCAAGCCGCCCGTCCAGCAGCCGCGGGTCCGGGACCACCTCGCCCTCGGCGCGGAGCCTGGCCACGCCGCCGTCGGGGTAGATGGTCAGCCGCAGATGGGTGAACCGATGCGGGTCGGTCACCGCGAAACGATTCTCGCTGTCCCCGGCCAGCGGGCTGCGTGGCACGATCGTCGCCCACGCCTGCCCAGGGGCCAGCAGTTCGCCGGCGGACGGGTAGCCCTCGGCGGCGCACGCCTCCACCGAGCACTCCGCCGGGAAGTTCCCGGTGAAATGGGCGGTGTCCACGACGACGGCGTGGACGACGCCGGGGGCGCCGAGCCGGATCAGGGCCCAGTCGTGGCCGGGGGCCCGGCGGCGCCGGCTCTCCCACCCGTCCACGATCTGGCCTTTGTGCCCGAACGTGTGCGGGCGGAACGCGGGCCGCTCGCCGCGAAGCAGGTTCTCCTTCTCGCCGAAGAACTCATCGCTGGCGGCGATCACCCCGGCGCCCAGGCGCCGGGCGGCCAGGTTCACATGCGAGTCCGTCATTGCCTTGTCAGCAGCCTTCCGGCCGGGGCCGCGCTGGCCGGACGCCCGCGCAGCCAGGTCCTGCGCACCACCCCGGTGAGCGTCTGGCCAGCGTACGGCGTCACCGGATGCCGGTGCTCAAGCCGGCTGGGATCCACGGTGAACCGCGCGGTGTCGTCGAACGCCACCAGGTCGGCGTCGCGGCCCAGGGCGATCGCGCCCTTGCCGGGCAGCCCGGCCAGCGCGGCGGGCCTTTCGGACATCCAGCGCACCACGTCGGCGAGGCCGTGGCCGCGGCGGCGCGCCTGGGTCCACACCGCGGGCAGGCCGAGCTGGAGCGAGGAGATCCCGCCCCACGCCGCCCCGAAGTCCCCGGACTCGCGCTGTTTCAGGCCCGGCGGGCACGGCGAGTGGTCGGACACCACCGTGCCGATCAGGCCCTCGGCCAGCCCGGCCCACAGGCCCTCCCGGTTCGCCGCGTCCCGTATCGGCGGGCAGCACTTGAACTCCGTCGCGCCGTCGGGCACGTCCTCGGCGCAGAAGCTCAGGTAGTGCGGGCAGGTCTCGGCCGTGACCCTGGCACCGTCCGTGCGGGCCGCGGCGATCATCGGCAGCGCGCTGGCCGACGCCAGGTGCAGGATGTGCACCCGCGCGCCGTGCCACCAGGCGGCGGCAAGCAGGCCCGCGATCGCGGTGTCCTCGGCCGCCGCGGGACGCGACGCCAGGAAGCCGGCGTATGCCCGGCCAGCCGCGGCCGGGGCCGCCGCGAGGACGCCGGGGTCCTCGGCGTGCACGATGAGCAGCGCGCCGAGCCGGGCGGTCTCGGCGAGAACCGCGTCCAGGTCGGCCGGGTCCAGCAGGCCGAACTCGGGCACCCCGGAGTCGGCCAGGAACGCCTTGAACCCGAACACCCCGGCCTGGTGCAGCCCGGCCAGGTCGGCCAGGTTGCCGGGCACCGCGCCGCCCCAGAAGCCCACGTCCACGTGCGCGGACGGCCGGGCGGCGGCCTGCTTGACCGCGAGCGCGGCGGTCGTGGTCGTCGGCGGAAGGCTGTTCAGCGGCATGTCGATCAGAGTGGTGACTCCGCCCGCGGCGGCCGCCCTGGTCGCGGTCGCGAACCCCTCCCACTCCGTGCGGCCCGGCTCGTTCACGTGCACGTGGGTGTCCACCAGGCCGGGCAGCAGCACCTCGGAGCCGGGCAGTTCCACGGTCTCGACGGCGTCCAGGGCCGTCCCTGGCCCGGCGATCGCGGCGATGCGCCCGTCGCGGATGGCCACCGTCGCCGGGCGCACCCCGTCCGGGGTGACCGCCCGCTCCGCCCGGATCACCAGCTCATACTCCGCCATGCCCGGTTCCCTCCCCACCCGTCGCCCGCAGCCAACCCAGCTAGTCGCGTTGGCTGATCCACACCGATACGTGGGCGGGTTCCAGGGCCCGGTGCACGACACCGGCCAGGTCATCTTGGACCGCATCCAGGTCCAGTGCGTCTTGCAGCCGGGCCGCGAACGCTGCCACAGTCTTGCCGGCGTTGTAGCCGGCCCGGTTGAACTGCCGGTCCACCGCCCGCTGCACCCGGTGCCGCAGCGGGTTGAACAGCGCCGCCGCCCCAAGCGTCGAGGCGGCTACCGCGACGGGGGTGTGGAACGACAGCACCCGGGTCGCCAGCAGCACCAGCCCCGCGTAGACCCCGACCAGCAGGCCGGTGACGATCGCATAGGCCAAGGTCCGGCTGATGATCCGGTCGATGTCGTACAGCCGGTACCGCAAAATCGCTATCCCGATGCTCACCGGCAGCGCCGCCCAGCCGAACCAGGCATAGTTGCCCACGTAACTCACGATCGTTGAGCCCGATGAGCTGAGGGTCGCTGACAGGACCCCGCAGACAACGAGTGACGGCCGCCCCGCTGGCCAGCCACTTGAGCTGCTGCCGCCGTTCGCCGGGCGAGCGCCGCCAGCTCAGCGCCTGGCGGCCGACGAAACACAGCGTCAGCGCGATGAGCACGACGATGGCGGGTCCCTGGATGAGGTTGAACCACCCGGCCGGGTGATCAACGGCGGACAGCCCGCCGTTGGATCGACGCGGATGGGATGCGCGGCGATGGCATCAGCGACCGCCACGGCCGTCGCCACCTGCAGCACCGCGTATACCGTGCCGAAGACCCACAGGGTCCCGCGCCAGAAGCGGGAGGGCAGCCTGCCATCGGGGAAGAGCAGGATCACCACGAACAACAGCACCAGGCCAGTGCCCCATAGCTGGTCCAGCGCCAGCCCGAACGGGCCCAGCGGAAGATGATGCCCCAAGCGGTAAACCAGGAGCGCGTAGTCGGAGCCGTCGGTGCTGAGGAACAGGCAGGTACCGGTCACCAGGAACAGCCACCCGATCGGGTTGCGCGGCTGGCGCCGGGCGACGAGTATCCCGACCCCCGCGCAGGGAACGCCGATGACCAGCGGCAGGGCCCCGTTGAATACCTGGCCGGACAGGAAGGTCAGCGGGACCATGGCCGCCAAAGACAGCGCAGCCAGGCCTCCCAGGAGGGTTGCCCAGGTCGCCGGGGACGCCAGGCGGAACCGGTCGGCCATGCCACCCGCCGGCACCGGTGGCTGTGCGCCCGCTGGCTGCGCTTCCCCCACGGAGCGCAACGCTACGCCCGGATCGTTCCGGAAGCGTTACCGCTCCACCACGGAACTCCAGTAGGCCAGGCGCGACAGGCCCGGCAGTTACGGAGGGCGGGTTACCAGGGTGAGAGCGGCTGCGCAGGAGCGGGGAGCGCGGGGTGCGGGTCGCGGACAGGGCTGGAGTGCGGGCTACGGTGGCGGGTGTGCCGATTACGAGCGCGGGGGAAAGTTGTGACATGCCCGGCCTTGCCGACCTGAACGCGCTGCCAGCGCCGGACTTCGAACAGTTGCTGCTGCGCTGTTGCGCCGCCCCGGGCTGGGCGCGCCAGGTCACCGCCGGGCGGCCGTATGCGTGCCTGGCGGACCTGCTCGCCGCGGCGGACGCCGCCTGGGCGGCCAGGGACCCCGGTGACCTCGATGCGGCGATGGCCGGGCACCCGCGGATCGGCGAGCGCCGCCTGTCCGGCTGGTCGGCCCAGGAACAGGCCGGAGTGCAGGCCGGCGCCGGCGCGGACGCGATGGTCACGGCACTGGACGACGGCAACGCCGCCTACGAGCAGCGGTTCGGGCATGTGTTCCTGATCTGCGCCACCGGGCGGGGCCAGGCGGAGATCCTGGCCGAGCTGAACCGCCGGATGTCGAACGACCCCGCCACCGAGCGGGAGACCGCGGCGGCGGAAATCGGCAAGATCAACGACATCAGGCTGCGAAAGCTGGTCACCGCATGACCACGATCTCCACGCACATCCTCGATCTCGCCGCCGGCCGGCCGGCCGCCGGGGTGCCGGTCAGCCTCGACATCTGGTCCGGCGGCACCTGGGTCCCGGCGGGCGGCTCGGTGACCGGCGAGGACGGCCGCATCGCCGACCTGCCCCGGCTCGACCCGGACGGCCCGGCCACCGCCCGGCTCGTGTTCGCCGTCCGGGACTACCTGGTGGCCAACCACGGCACCGCGTTCTTCCCAGAGATCTTCATTGCCTTCACCGCAGGGCCCGGCGAGCATTACCACGTCCCGCTGCTGCTGTCGCCGTTCGGGTACTCCACCTACCGAGGGAGCTAGCCCATGCCCCAGCAAAAGCCCCAGGTGGTGCTCAGCCGGGACCGGTACGGCAAGGCCGAGGTCCGGCTGCTGCACGTGGACCGGCACGGGCCGCGGCACGAGATCACCGACCTCAACGTGACCGTCACCCTGGCCGGTGACATGGCAGCCACCTACCTGACCGGCGACAACGCCGGGGTTCTCACCACCGACGCGCAGAAGAACACCGTCTACGCGCTCGCCAGGGACGGGGTCCGGCCGGTCGAGGAGTTCGCCCTGCGGCTGGCCAGGCACTTCACCGCGATACCGTCCGTGGACCGGGCGCAGGTTCGCATCGAGGAGTACGGCTGGCAGCGCATCGACGCCGGGGGCACTCCACATCCGCACTCGTTCGAGCGGATGGCCGGTACCAGGATCGCCAGCGCCTGCGCGCACGGCGACGGCCGCGCCGAGGTCGTGGCCGGCGTGGACGACCTGATCCTGCTGAAATCCACCGGCTCTGAGTTCCACGGGTTCCTCCGGGACCCCTACACCACGCTGGAACCCACGGACGACCGCATCCTCGCGACGGCGGTGGCCGCGGGGTGGCGTATGGCAGCGATAGAGGCCGACTGGGGGGAATGCTTCCGCGGCGCGCGGACGGCACTGGCGGAGGCGTTCGCCGTCACCCACAGCCTGTCGCTGCAGCAGACCCTGTACGCCATGGGCCAGGCCGTGCTCGCGGCCCGGCCGGAGGTGTGCGAGGTCCGTCTCGCCCTGCCGAACAAGCACCACTTCCTGGTGGACCTGACACCGTTCGGCCTGGACAACCCCGGCGAGGTGTTCTACGCGGCGGACCGGCCTTACGGGCTGATCGAGGGGACGGTGTCCCGGGCGGATGCACCCGACGGCGACCCGGAGCACCAGTGGTGACCGCCGAGCCCGGCGCCGACCTGCTGGTCACCGGGGCGAAGCTGGTCGCCACCTGCGACGCGGAGCACCGGGAACTGGCCGGCGGCTGGGTCGCCGTCACCGGCGGGCTGATCAGCGCGGTGGGCGGTGCGGCCGATCCCCGGCCGGCCGCGCGGGAGACGCTGGACGCCTCCGGCTGCCTGGTCACGCCGGGCCTGGTCAATACCCACCACCACATGTACCAGAACCTGACCAGGTCCTACGCGCCCACGGTGAACGGCACCCTGTTCGAGTGGCTGTCCGGCCTGTACCCACTGTGGGCGGGCCTGGACGAGGAGGCGGCGTACCTGTCCGCCTGGGTGGCCCTGGCCGAACTGGCCCTGGGCGGCTGCACCACAAGCACCGACCACCTGTATGTGGCACCCGCCGGGGGCGGCGACCTGTGGTCGGCGGAGATCGCCGCCGCGCGCGAGGTGGGCCTGCGGTTCCACCCGACCCGGGGGTCCATGACGATCTCGGCCAAGGACGGCGGGCTGCCGCCCGGATTCTGTGGTGCAGGACGACGACGAGGTCCTCGCCGACTGCGAGCGCCTGGTCGCCGCGCACCACGACCCCACATGGGGGGCCATGGTGCGGGTCGCGCTGGCCCCGTGCTCCCCGTTCAGCGTCAGCCCGGAGCTCATGCTGCGCACCGCGGAACTGGCCGAGCGCCTCGACGTGCGGCTGCACACCCACCTGGCCGAGGATCCCGACGAGGACAGCTACTGCCTGGAGCACTTCGGCCGCCGGCCGGTCGAGCAGTACGAAGAGGTCGGCTGGCTGACCTCGCGGTCCTGGGTGGCGCACTGCGTCTACCCCAGCGAGGCGGAGGCGGCCCGGCTCGGCGCGGCGGGCGTCGGGGTGGCGCACTGCCCCAGCTCGAACATGCTGCTGGCCGGCGGCGGTTTCGCGCCGGTGCGGGAGTTGCGCGCGGCCGGCAGCCCGGTCGGGCTTGGCTGCGACGGGTCCTCCTCCTCGGACACCTCCTCGCTGTGGCTGGAGGCCCGGGCGGCGCTGACGCTCGGCAGGCAGCGGCTCGGGCCCGCGGGCATGACCGCGCGGGAGGTGCTCGACATCGGCACCCGCGGCGGCGCCGGGTGCCTCGGCAGGGACGGGGAGATCGGCCAGCTCAGCGTCGGTGCCACCGCGGACCTGGTGTGCTGGCCGCAGGAGGGCCTGGCGTTCGCAGGGGCGCTCACCGACCCGGTGGAGGCCTGGCTGCGCTGCGGGCCCACCGCGGCGCGGCACACCGTGGTCGCCGGGCAGGTGATCGTCCGCGACGCCGCCCTCACCGTGCCCGGGGCGGACCAGATCCTGGCCAGGCATACGGCCGCCGCCGCGCGCATCCAGCGGCTGGATCCCTGACCTGGCGGAACCCCGGGCTTGCCGGCCGAGCGGCTGAGGGCGCAGCCGGGCCCAGGCCCGTGGCTAATCCACACGGTGCCACCGCGACCATCGATAGCATTTCCTTAGGCGGGCAGCGCCCGTTGCCATTCACCAGAGCACAGGAGATCGCCGTGTCACGCCAGCAACTGCACATCACCCTCGCCGGCCGCGAGTCCGTGGTGGACGCTGGCACGACGGCCGGCGACGCGCTGCAGTCCGCCGGCGGGCAGCCCGCCGCGGGCACCGTGATCGCCGCCCGCGTCAATGGCGCCCTGCGGGATCTGGCGGCGCCGCTCGCCGAGGGTGACGAGGTCGAGCCGGTGGACATCGCCAGCGAGGACGGCCGGGCCATTCTGCGGCACTCCACCGCGCACGTGATGGCGCAGGCCGTGCAGGACCTGTTCCCCGAGGCCAAGCTCGGCATCGGCCCGCCGGTGGAGAACGGCTTCTACTACGACTTCGACGTGCCGCAGCCGTTCGGCCCTGACGACCTGAAGAACATCGAGGCGCGCATGCGCGCGATCGTCAAGCAGGGCCAGCGCTTCTCGCGCCGCGTCGTCAGCGACGGCGAGGCCCGTAACGAGCTGGCCAAGGAGCCGTACAAGCTGGAGCTTGTCGGGCTCAAGGGCGCTGCGCGGCATGAGGGAGCGCCGCCCAGCGAGGTCAGCGTCGAGGAGTCTGTGGAGGTCGGCGGGGCCGAGCTGACCATGTACGACAACACCGACCCGCGCAGCGGGGAGCTGCGCTGGAAAGACCTGTGCCGGGGACCGCACCTGCCCACCACCCGGCAGATCCCGGCGTTCAAGCTGATGCGCAGCGGCGGCGCGTACTGGCGGGGGAGCGAGCAGAACCCGCAGCTCCAGCGGATCTACGGCACCGCATGGGAGTCCCGGCAGGCGCAGGAGGACTACCTGCACCTGCTGGCGGAGGCGGAGCGGCGCGACCACCGCAAGCTCGGCGCCGAGCTTGACCTGTTCTCGTTCCCGCCGGAGATCGGCAGCGGCCTGGCGGTGTTCCACCCCAAGGGCGGCACCGTCCGGCGGGTGATGGAGGAGTACTCGCGGCAGCGGCACATCGAGGCCGGCTATGAGTTCGTGAACAGCCCGCACATCACCAAGTCCGAGCTGTTCGAGACCTCGGGCCACCTCGGCTGGTTCAAGGAGAACATGTTCCCGCCCATGCAGATGGAGGGCGCGGAGTACTACCTCAAGCCGATGAACTGCCCGTTCCACATCCTGATCTTCCGGTCGCGCGGGCGGTCCTACCGGGAACTGCCGCTGCGGCTGTTCGAATTCGGCACCGTGTACCGGTACGAGAAGTCCGGCGTGGTGCACGGCCTGACCCGGGTCCGCGGGCTCACCATGGACGACGCGCACATCTTCTGCACCCGCGAGCAGGTGGGCGCGGAACTGAAGAGCCTGCTGAAGTTCGTCCTTGACCTGCTGCGCGACTACGGCCTGTCCGACTTCTACCTGGAGCTGTCCACCAGGGACGAGTCCAAGGAGAAGTTCGTCGGCAGCGACGAGGACTGGGAGCACGCCACCACGATGCTCGCCGAGGCGGCCATGGAGTCAGGCCTGCAACTGGTCGCCGACCCCGGCGGCGCGGCGTTCTACGGGCCGAAGATCTCGGTGCAGGCCAAGGACGCGATCGGCCGCACCTGGCAGCTTTCCACGATCCAGCTCGACTACAACGAGCCGAAGCGGTTCGGCCTTGAATACCAGGCAGGGGAGGGCACCCGGCAGGAGCCCATCATGATCCACCGGGCGCTGTTCGGGTCCATCGAGCGGTTCTTCGGGATCCTGGTCGAGCACTACGCCGGCGCATTCCCGCCCTGGCTGGCGCCGGTGCAGGTGACGGGCATCCCGATCGCCGACGCGCACGTCCCCTACCTGGAGAAGGTGGCGGCCCGGCTGCGCGAGCACGGGATCCGGGTGGAGATCGACGACAGCGCCGACAGGATGCAGAAGAAGATCCGCAACGCCCAGCGCCAGAAGGTGCCTTACATGCTGCTGGCCGGCGACGAGGACGTCAACGCCGGGGCGGTGTCGTTCCGTTACCGCAGCGGCGAGCAGAAGAACGGCGTGCCCGTGGACGAGGCGGTGGCCGAGATCGTCAAGGCCGTCGCCGATCGCATCCAAGTCTGATGGGCGAGCCTGCCGGCCCTAAGCTGCAACCATGTCTGATCCGGTAGTGGATGAGCCGTTCGAGCAGGACGGGGCCGGCGAGCCCGACGGGTTCCAGCGGCTGTGGATGCCGCACCGCATGGCCTACATCAAGGGCGAGAACCGGGCTACCAGCGACAGCCCCGACGAGTGCCCCTTCTGCCGGGCACCCAAGCTGCCCGACGCCGACGGGCTGATCGTGGCGCGCGGCACGTCCGTGTATACGGTGCTGAACCTCTACCCCTACAACGCAGGCCACCTCATGGTCTGCCCGTACCGGCACGTGGCCGACTACACCGATCTGGACCCGGCGGAGACCACGGAGCTGGCCGAGCACACCAAGCTGGCGATGACCACGCTGCGCGCCGTGTCTGGGGCGCAGGGCTTCAACATCGGCATGAACATGGGCGGGGTGGCGGGCGCGGGCATCGCCGCCCACCTGCACCAGCACGTGGTGCCCCGGTGGGGCGGCGACACCAACTTCATGCCGGTCGTGGCCGGCGTCAAGGTGCTGCCCCAGCTCCTGGGGGAGACCAGGCAGATGCTCGCGGCCGCCTGGGGGCGGCAGCCCGGGGGTCGCCCCCCGGGCTGACACCCTCACTCCTTGGCCGCGCTCACGAGCTTGTCGGCCAGGTGCGAGGGCAGCGGCTCGTACCGCAGGTAGGACCGGCTGAACGAGCCCGTGCCCTGGGACATCGACCGCAGGTCGATGGAGTAGCGGATGATCTCCAGTTCCGGAATCTCGGCCTTCACCAGGGTCCGCCCGCCCTGGACCGGCTCGGTCCCGAGCACCCGGCCGCGCCGGGACGACAGGTCCGACATGACCGCGCCGACATAGTCGTCGGGCACCAGCACCGACACCTCGTCCACCGGTTCGAGCAGCGACACCTTGGCCCTGTCCGCCGCGTCCCGCAGCGCTGCCCGGCCCGCCTTCTGGAAGGCCATGTCGGAGGAGTCCACCGAGTGCGCCTTGCCGTCGAACAGGGTCACCCTGATGTCCACCATCGGGTACCCGGCCAGCACACCCTGCTCCATCTGGGCGCGCACGCCCTTCTCCACGGACGGGATGAACTGCCGCGGTACCACGCCGCCGACGATCTTGTCCACGAACTCGAGACCGGAACCCGACGGCAGCGGCTCCACCTCGATATGCGCGATGCCGAACTCGCCGTGGCCGCCGGTCTGCTTGACGTTGCGGCCCAGCCCCTGGGCCTTGCCCGCGACCGTCTCCCGCAGCGGTACCCGGAGCTCGACGGTCTCCACGGCGACCCCGTGGCGCGAGGACAGCCGGTCGAGCATCACGTCGGCGTGGGCTTCGCCCATGGACCAGAGCACCAGCTGGTGGGTCTCGGGGTTGTTCTCCATGCGCAGCGTCGGGTCCTCGGCCACCAGGCGGTTCAGCGCCTGGGACAGCTTGTCCTCGTCCGCCTTGGACTTCGCCGTGATCGCCACCGGCAGCAGCGGCTCGGGCATGTTCCACGGCTCCATCAGCAGCGGGCGCTCCTTGCTGGAGAGCGTGTCGCCGCTCTCCGCGCTGGTCAGCTTCGCGACCGCGCAGATGTCCCCGGCCGGGCAGGCCGGCACCGGGCGCTGCTGCTTGCCCAGGGGCGAGGTCAGCGCGCCGACGCGCTCGTCGGCGTCATGGTCGGCGTGACCGCGTTCGGCCATCCCGTGCCCGGATACATGCACGACGGTGTCCGGCCGCAGCGTGCCGGAGAACACCCGGACCAGGCTGACCCGGCCGACGTAGGGGTCGGAGGTGGTCTTGACCACCTCGGCAAGCAGGGGCCCGTCGGGGTCGGACTTCAGGCCGGTCACGGTCTTGCCGTCCACGGAGGTGACGGCAGGCAGCGGGTGCTCCTCGGGCGAGGGGAAAGCCTGGGTGATGACCTCGAGAAGCTCCAGCATCCCGACCCCGTGCGGGGCCGACGCGGCGAGCACCGGGTAGAACGTGCCCCGCGCGACCGCCGTTTCCAGGTCGTCGATCAGGCTCTTCGGGTCGATTTCCTCGCCGGAGAGGTACGAGTCCATGAGGCTCTCGTCTTCGCTCTCCTGGATGATCCCCTCGATCAGGGTGCCGCGCATCTCCTCGACCTGGTCCGCGAGCGCCGCGTCGGGGTCGCGCTCGGTCCTGGTCCCGCTCGAGTAGTCGAACATGCGGCCCGACAGCAGCCCGATCAGGCCTTGCAGGTCCGTGCCACCGCCGCCCACGGGCAGGTACAGCGGCGCCACCGAGTCGCCGAAGGCGGCCCGGCACGCACTCAGGGCCTGCTCGAAGTCGCCCCGCTGGTGGTCGATCTTCGTGATGACCACGGCGCGGGGCATCCCCACCGCGGCACACTCGTCCCACAGCATCCTGGTCAGGCCGTCCACGCCCTCGGTGGCGGCGACAGCGAAAAGGGCCGCGTCCGCCGCACGGAGCCCGGCCCTCAGGTCGCCGGTGAAGTCGGCGTAACCGGGGGTATCCAGCAGGTTCACCTTGACACCGGAGTGGATGAGCGGGGCGACGGTGAGGTTGACCGAGCGCTGCTGCCGGATCTCCACCTCGTCGAAGTCGCTGACGGTGGTGCCGTCCTCCACCCGGCCCATCCGCTGGATGGTACCGGTCGCGCTCAGCAGCGCCTCGACGAGAGTTGTCTTGCCCGAACCGGAATGGCCGACCAGCGCGACGTTGCGCACACCGCCAGGCTGGTCGGCCGGTGCCGCACCGCCTGTGGCTGTCGATCCTCTCCTGTCTGTCATCATCGCCTCCTGCTGGCTATTCGGCTGCTGTGGCAGGTCGCCCGCTACCGCCCGTTCGGCTGGTGGCCACGTTCGATTGCACTACGATCAGCCTTTACCCCTTGGCTATCGCACCACAAGCCCCCGGCCAGAATCGCCCGGCCTGTCCTGGCGCCAGTAGGGTGGGACGGCAATGCTGAACGTGCTGCGGCCTGCCCTCTCGCGCCTGCTGACCCCGGTCGCCGATGCCCTGGCGCGCACGCCGGTGACGCCCAACGCGCTGACGATCACCGGCACCATCGGGATGACCGCGGGCGCGCTGTGGCTGTTTCCCACGGGCCACCTGTTCGCGGGGACCTTGGTGTGCACGGGGTTCGTCCTGGGCGACATGCTCGACGGCCTGCTGGCCCGGGTGAAGGGGACCACCGGCGCGTGGGGCGCCTTCCTCGACTCCACCCTGGACCGGATCAGCGACGCGGCGGTCTTCGCCGGCCTCACCATCTGGCTGGTTCGCACCGGGCAGGATGCGCTAGCCTGGGTCGCGCTGTTCTGCCTGGTCATGGGCGGGATGGTGTCGTACGCGAAGGCGCGGGCTGAAGGGCTGGGCATCGCCTGCAACGTGGGTATCGCGGAGCGCACCGAGCGGCTCCTGATCACCCTGGTCGCGGCCGGGCTTACCGGGCTCGGCGTGCCGTACGTGCTCGCCATCGGATTCTGGGTGCTCGCGGTCCTGTCGCTGGTGACCTTCGGTCAGCGGGTGGACGCGGTCCGGCGTGCGGCGGCCGGCCGGCCGGCATCCCCGGTTCCGGCCGGGGATTCGCGGCGGGACCATGGTGGTGAACCACCGGATGACGCCCGGGCCGGAGCGCCATCATGAACACCGGAGCACCGTCGTGAACACCGGAGCGCTGAGATGAGCAACGTGCTGTCCGCGCTGAAGGGCCGCGTGACCGCCGCGGCGTACGCCGCCGCCTGGTGGCTGGTCTGCCGCGTGCCCGAGTCGTGGGGGCGGTGGGCGTTCCAGCAGGCGGGAGAGATCGCCTGGCGGCGGCAGGGGCTCGGGGTCCAGATGCTGGAGGCGAACCTGCGCCGGGTCGTCGGGCCGGAGCCGTCAGGCAAGGAACTCCGGGCTCTGTCCCGCGCGGGCATGCACTCTTACGCCCGGTACTGGTTCGAGGTGTTCCGGCTGCCGGTGATCGGCGCCGAGCGGCTGATCGCCGACATGCGCGCCGAGGGGCAGGACCGGCTGCTCGGCATGCTCGCCTCCGGGCGCGGCGCGGTGCTCGCGCTGCCGCACATGGGCAACTGGGACCAGGCCGGGGCGTGGATCATCGCGTGTGGCGTGCCCAAGTTCACCACCGTGGCCGAGCGGCTCAAGCCCGAGTCGCTGGCCCGGCGGTTCTTCGCCTTCAGGGAAGGGCTCGGGTTCGAGGTGCTCCCCGCGACCGGCGGGGTGCAGCGGTTCGGGATCCTGGCCCAGCGGCTGCGCGCGGGCGGGCTGGTCTGCCTGCCCGCCGACCGGGACATCACCGGCGGCGGCATCGAGGTCGACTTCTTCGGTGAGAAGGCGCACATGATGGGCGGGGCCGCGGCACTGGCGGTGCAGACCGGTGCCGCGCTGATGCCGGTCACGCTGTGGTTCGACGGCCCGCTGTGGTGCGCGCACATCTACGAGGAAATCCCTGTGCCCGAGGACGGCACCCGGCGCGAGAAGGTCGCCGCCATGACCCAGCAGGTGGCGCGGGTCTTTGAAGCCGGGATCGCCGAGCACCCGGAGGACTGGCACATGCTCCAGCGGGTGTTCTCCGCCGACCTGGACCTGGCCCGCCTCGCCGCCGCACAGGCCACGGCGCGGGCCGCGGAGGATTCTGAGGCCGTCGCGGCCGATGCGGCCGATGCGGCGGATGCGGCCGCGGGGCGGGACGTGGCGGGCCGGACGGCGCTCAACGGCCAGGTGGACGGCGCCGCACTGGACGGCCTGTCCGGCGGTGCGGGCGAGGGCGGGAGCGGGCCGTGAGGATCGGCATGGTCTGCCCGTACACCTGGGACGTGCCCGGCGGGGTACAGGAGCACATCAAGGACCTGGCGATGGCCCTCATCGGCCTGGGGCACGAGGTCTCGGTCATTTCCCCGGCCGACGACGACACCCCGCTCCCCAGTTACGTGGTGCCCGCCGGGCGTGCGGTGCCGGTTCCGTACAACGGGTCTGTGGCGCGGCTCGCGTTCGGCCCGCTGTCGGCGGCCCGGGTTCGCCGCTGGGTCAAGGAGGGCGGGTTTGACGTACTGCACGTGCACGAGCCCGCCGCGCCGAGCCTGTCCCTGCTGGCCTGCTGGGTGGCTGATGGGCCGATCGTCGCGACCGTACACACCGCCAACCCCCGCTCGCGGGTAATGCACGCCGCCTACCTGGCGCTGCAGACCGCCCTGGAGAAGATCAGCGGCTGGATCGCGGTGTCCGAGGCGGCCCGTACCACGCTCGTGGAGCACATGGGCGGCGACGCGGTGCTCATCCCGAACGGTGTGACGGTCAGCCGGTACGAGAAAGCCTCCCCGCTGCCCGGGTGGCCCGGCGAGGGCGGGGCGCTCGGCTTCCTTGGCCGGATGGAAGAACCGCGCAAGGGCCTGGACGTGCTGCTGCGGGCGTTCGAGTTGCTGGCCGCGCGGCGCCCTGGGCTGCGGCTGCTGGTGGCAGGGCCGGGCGACCTCGACGAGGTGCGCGCCAAGGTGCCCGAGGCGATCCGGGACCGGCTGATCCTGCTCGGCCAGGTGACCCAGGAGGACAAGGCCCGCTTCTACCACTCGGTGGACGTGTTCTGCGCGCCCAACACCGGCGGCGAGAGCTTCGGCGTCGTGTTGATCGAGGCAATGGCCGCCGGTGCTCCGATCGTCGCCAGCGACCTGGACGCGTTCCAGTTGGTGCTGCGCGATGGCCGGGCCGGGGAGTTGTTCCCGGCCGGCGACCCGGCCGCGCTGGCGGCGGCGGCAAGCCGGCTGCTCGACGACCCAGCCCTGCGGGCGCGGCTGTCGGCCGCGGCGACCGACGCGGTGCGGGCCTACGACTGGCCGATGGTGGCCCGAGACGTGGTCAAGGTCTACGAGGCCGTGGTGCCCTCTGCGGTCGGCAAGGTCACGGTGAACCTGTGACGATCTCGGCCGGGCCTGGCCCGGCAGACGGGGTGCCGCCGCCGCGGGCCCGGCGCCCGCGGCGGCGCCGCGCGGTGGTGCCGGAAGTCGCGGGTGAGGGTGGCATGCCCTGCTGGCCTGGGGGGGCTACCCCCCTGGAACCCCCCAGTGGCCTGCGGCCCCGTTCCTTCGTCACGGAGCCTTTGCCGTGCTGACCAGCGTGATCCTGATCATCATCGCCGCGATCCTGGTCGGCGTCTACGTCTCCTGGCGAGCCGGGCGGCTGGACCGGTTGCACGCCCGGGTGGAGGCCGCCCGGGCCGCGCTCGACGCGGCGCTGGTCCGGCGCAGCTCCATCTCGGTGGAGTTGGCCGCCAGCGGCCTGCTCGACCCGGCGACGAGCCTGCTGATCGCCGGGGCCGCCCACGACGCGCGGGCCGCGGGCGAGCCCCATGAGCGGGCGGAAAGCGATCTCACCCGCGCCCTGCGGGCGGCGCTCGCCCAGCCGGGGTTCCGTGCCGACCTGGCCGCGCGGACTGGCGGGGACGAGGCGCTCGCCGAACTTGAGGGCGCCGCCCACCAGGTATTCCTGGCCCGCAAGTTCTACAACGACGCGGTTGCCGCAACCCGGGCCGCGCGCCGCCGGTGGCTGGTCCGGCTGCTCCGGCTGGCCGGTGGTGCCCCCTTGCCCGAGTTCTTCGAGATCGACGAGTCCCTGGTGGACTCCGGCACCGCCGGGCGGGGCGCGGACATGCCGCACCTCACGGCGGGCGACCCGCCGTCGGCCCAGGCCGGCTGAGGTACCCAAGAGGCCCCCGGGCCTGCCGGGGCTGGTGAGAGCCGGGCGGCTGACTGGGCCGGTGTGAGGGGCGCGGCGCCAGTTCGGCGGGAGCGCCTACCATGGAGGGACCGTGCGAGCAAATCGAGTGAGGTTCATCGTGCCAGCCACCAGTTCCGCAGCCAGTCCCGGAAACCAGGCCACCCGGCCCGGCGCAGGCCATGCGGGGGACGCCACGGGGAACGCCCCGGTGGGCCAGAGCGTGACGATCGGCACCGGCGCGGCAGCGGGGACGGCCCCGCAGACCGGGACGGCACGCGTCAAGCGCGGGATGGCCGACATGCTCAAGGGCGGCGTGATCATGGATGTGGTCACGCCGGAGCAGGCGAAGATCGCCGAGGACGCGGGCGCCGTCGCGGTCATGGCGCTGGAGCGGGTGCCCGCCGACATCCGGGCACAGGGCGGGGTCGCCCGGATGAGCGACCCGGACATGATCGACCAGATCATCGGCGCGGTCTCGATCCCGGTGATGGCCAAATGCCGGATCGGCCACTTCGCCGAGGCGCAGGTGCTGCAGGCGATCGGGGTGGACTACGTCGACGAGTCCGAGGTGCTCACCCCCGCCGACGAGGCGCACCACGTGGACAAGTGGGCGTTCACCGTGCCGTTCGTGTGCGGTGCCACCAACCTGGGAGAGGCGCTGCGCCGCATCGCCGAGGGCGCCGCGATGATCAGGTCCAAGGGCGAGGCCGGCACCGGCAACGTGGTGGAGGCCACCCGCCACATGCGGCAGATCACCGGCGACATCCGGCGCCTGGGAACCCTGCGTGACGAGGAGCTTTTCGCGGCCGCGAAGGAGCTCCAGGCGCCCTACGAGCTGGTCGCCGAGGTGGCCGCCGCGGGCAAGCTGCCGGTCGTGCTTTTCACCGCCGGCGGCATCGCCACCCCAGCGGACGCAGCGCTGATGATGCAGCTTGGTGCCGAGGGCGTGTTCGTGGGTTCGGGCATCTTCAAGTCCGGCGACCCGGCCCGCCGTGCCGCCGCCATCGTCAAGTCAACAACGTTCCACGACGACCCCGATGTGGTCGCCAAGGTGTCGCGCGGCCTCGGCGAGGCCATGGTCGGCATCAGCACCGATACCCTCGCCCCGGCCGAGCGCTATGCGGGGCGCGGCTGGTAAAGCACGGCGGCTCCCCGCTGGCTGTCAGGCCTCCTGGACCGCCCCCATGCAATCTCTGGGAGTGCGGAGATGTTCGAACGGTTCACCGGCCGGGCGCGCCAGGTCGTGGTCCTGGCCCAGGAGGAAGCCCGGATGCTCGGCCACGGCTACATCGGCACCGAGCACATCCTGCTCGGCCTGCTGGCCGAGGGCGAGGGGCCGGCGGCGCAGGCCCTCACCGCCCTCGGGATCAGCCTGGACGCGGCCAGGGAGCAGGTCGCGGAGATCGTCGGGGAGGGCGCCGGTGCGCCGTCTGGCCACATCCCGTTCACCGGGCGCGCCAAGAAGGTGCTCGAACTCTCGCTGCGCGAGGCGCAGCGGCTGGGTGACAGCTACATCGACACCGAGCACATTCTGCTTGGCGTGGCCCGCGAAGGGCGAGGGCGTCGGCGCCCAGGTCCTGGACCGGCTGGGCGCAGGCACGGACCGGGTGCTGGCCCAGGTGCTGATGACCAAACGGACGGCGCCGGGCGGGGAACTCCGGCGGGCGTCGATAGGACGGATGCCGGTCGAGCGCCCGGTCAGGCTCCGCGAGGTGATGAGCCGCCTGGACGAGATCGCCGGGCGGCTCACCGCGATCGAGAACCTGCTGGCTGAGATGCAGGCGTCGGCGGCCCGGGCGCGGAAACCGGCGCCGGGCGGAGCCAGGAACACCCGCCGGCCAGCGGAAGTCCGCCAGCGGGGCGCAGCGCAAGCCCCCGGCCGCTGGCGAGGAGCCGCCCGGGCTGGCGGAGCCCCCTGCCGCGCAGGCGTAGCCCCAGATCTCCCGCGCCTGGCCGGTACCACCGCGCGGAGGAGCGGTGTGGAATACCGCGCTGGGCTGCGGCGTTCCAGCCGGGCTGGGTGTCGCTATTACCCTCGGTGTCAGGGGGATCTGTCGGGGAGGTTGTCAGTGGGTTCGGTGCCGGTGGTAGGTGTTCTCGCGTTGCAGGGGGACGTCGTGGAGCATCTGCGTGCGCTGGCGCAGACGGGCGCCACGCCGGTCAGCGTGCGCCGGCCCGACGAACTGGCCGCAGTGGACGGGCTGGTGATCCCGGGCGGTGAGTCCACCACGATGTGGAAGCTCGCCACGGCCTTCGAGGTCGCCGAACCGCTGCGCAAGCGGCTGTCCGGCGGGATGCCCGCGTTCGGCTCGTGCGCCGGGATGATCATGCTGGCCGACCGGCTGCTCGACGGGGTCGAAGGTCAGGAAACCCTCGGCGGAATCGGGATGACGGTGCGGCGCAACGCGTTCGGCCGCCAGGTCGACTCGTTCGAGAGCGACGTCTTCCTTGACGGGATCGCGAGCCCCCCGGACCCTCCGTTTCGTGCCGTGTTTATCAGGGCGCCCTGGGTGGAGGCGGTCAGCGAGCAGGTGACCGTCCTCGGCACCGAGCGCGTCACCGGTAGGATCGTCGCGGTCCGGCAGGGCCCGCTGCTTGCCACCTCCTTCCATCCTGAGTTGACTGGCGACCTGCGCATCCACCGGTACTTCGTTGACATGGTGAGGGAACGGACATGAGTGGCCACTCCAAGTGGGCGACGACCAAGCACAAGAAGGCGGCCGTGGATGCGCGCCGCGGAAAGCTGTTCGCCAAGCTGATCAAGAACGTCGAGGTGGCGGCGCGGACCGGCGGCAGCGACCCGGCGGGTAATCCCACCCTGTATGACGCGGTGCAGAAGGCCAAGAAGAGTTCGGTGCCGAACGAGAACATCGACCGGGCCATCCGCCGCGGCTCCGGGGCCGAAGGCGGCGGTGCGGCCTACGAGGCGATCACCTACGAGGGTTACGCTCCCGGCGGCGTCGCGGTGCTGGTGGAGTGCCTGACCGACAACCGCAACCGGGCCGCGGCAGACGTGCGGACCGCGCTCACCCGCAACGGCGGGTCCATGGCCGACCCCGGCTCTGTCTCCTACATGTTCCACCGCAAGGGCGTGGTCATCGTGGCCAAGTCGGGCACGGTGAGCGAGGACGACGTGCTGACCGCGGTGCTGGACGCCGGTGCCGAGGACGTCGAGGACATGGGCGAGTCCTTCGAGGTGACCAGCGAGCCGGGCGACCTGGTGGCGGTGCGCACCGCGGTGACCGACGCCGGGCTTGAGTACGACTCCGCCGAGGTGGCGTTCCTGCCCGCGGTCGAGGTCCCGCTGGACGAGGACCAGGCCAAGCGGGTGTTCCGGCTGATCGAGGCCCTTGAGGACTCTGACGACGTGCAGGACGTGTACGCGAACTACTCGGTCTCCGACGAGGTCATGGAGAAGCTGGGTTAAGGAGCAGTGCTGGCCCGGGGGAGCGACCCCCCGGAACCTCCCGCTGGCCTGCGGCCCCGTTCCTTCGTCACGGGGCCTTGGCCCTGGTGGTCGGCGGAACGATCGCGCGACACGCCGGGTGCGCTGGCCGTCGCTGACGGCTGTCGGACGGTAGGGTCGTACCGAACACATGTTCGTGAAGCCTTTGCGGAGCCCGGGCGGTGATGCATGCGGGTGCTCGGGGTCGATCCCGGCTTGACCCGCTGCGGCATCGGCGCCGTGGACGGCAGCCCGGGCAAGCCGCCCAGCCTGGTCCACGCGGATGTGATCCGCACGCCTGCGGGAGCCGACATCGCGGCGCGCCTGCTCGCGCTCGAGGAGGAGATCGACACCTGGCTGGCCGAGTACCGGCCGGACGCGGTTGCGGTGGAGCGGGTGTTCAGCCAGCACAACGTCCGCACCGTGATGGGCACGGCGCAGGCGGGGGCGGTGGCGATCGTGTGCGCGGCCCGGCGCGGCCTGCCGGTCGCGCTGCATACCCCAAGCGAGGTGAAGGCGGCGGTCACCGGCAGCGGCCGGGCGGACAAGGCCCAGGTCACGATCATGGTGATGCGGCTGCTCCGGTTGAGCGACCCGCCGCGGCCCGCGGACACGGCCGACGCGCTCGCGCTGGCCATCTGCCACCTGTGGCGGGGCGGCGCTCAGGACCGGATCGCGGCCGCCGGAAGCCTGATGGAACAGCGGCTGGCGGCGGCGCGCGGGAAAATGCCTGACCAGCTCGCGGCCGCGCGCCAGGAGCGGAACGAGAGGCAGCGAGGTGCGCGATGATCTCCCATCTGGCGGGCACGGTAACCGCGATCGCGCCGGAGGGCGCGGTCATCGAGGTGGGTGGCGTCGGGCTGCTTGTGCAGTGCACGCCCGGCACGCTGGCCACGCTGCGGCACGGCGAACCTGCCCGGGTGGCCACCTCGCTGGTGGTCAGGGAGGATGCGCTCACCCTGTTCGGCTTCACCACTGACGACGAGCGGGACGTATTCGTCCTGCTGCAGACCGCCAGCGGCGTCGGGCCCCGGCTGGCGCTCGCCATGCTCGCCGTGTTCACCCCAGACGCGTTGCGCCGCGCCGTGCTCAGTGAGGATGTCGCGGCGCTCACCCGGGTCCCCGGCATTGGCAGAAAGGGTGCCCAACGCATCGTCCTCGAACTCGCCGGCCGCCTCGGCGCACCTGGCTCGGCGAGCCCAGGAGCCGGGGGCGCCGTGGCGGCGGCCCGGCCCGGCGGGCCGGGCGGGTGGCGGGAGCAGGTCAGGACCGGGCTGGTCAACCTGGGCTGGCAGGCTCGCGACGCCGACCACGCCATCGCGGCGGTGGAGGCCGACCTGGCGGCTCTGTCTGCCACGGATGGGGCCGCCGCGGACGGCACGGCTGATGCCACAGCGGCTGCCCAGAGCCCGGATGCGGCGGCGATGCTGCGCGCCGCGCTGCGGAAACTGAGCCGGGCATGACCGGCAGCGAGGGCATGCCCGCGGAGACGGGGGACCGGCTGGTCTCTCCGCTGGCCGATGCCGACGACCGGGTGATCGAGAGCACGCTGCGGCCCAAGCGGCTCAGCGAGTTCATCGGGCAGGCCCGGGTCAGGGAACAGCTCTCGCTGGTGCTCGCCGGGGCGCTGCGGCGCGGCAAGGCCCCCGACCATGTGCTGCTGTCCGGGCCGCCCGGGCTGGGCAAGACCACCATCGCCATGATCATCTCCGCGGAGCTGGGCACGCCGCTGCGGATCACCAGCGGGCCCGCTATCGAGCGGGCAGGCGACCTCGCCGCGGTGCTGTCCACCCTGGGCGACGGCGAGGTCATGTTCATCGACGAGATCCACCGGCTGGCCCGCCCCGCCGAGGAGATGCTCTACCTCGCGATGGAGGACTTCCGGGTCGACGTGGTGGTCGGCAAGGGCCCGGGCGCCACCGCCATTCCGCTGGAGATCGCGCCGTTCACCCTGGTCGGCGCCACCACGCGGGCGGGGTTGCTGCCCGCGCCGCTGCGGGACAGGTTCGGCTTCACCGCGCACCTGGACTTCTACGAGGCCGAAGAGCTTGAGGTCATCATCCGGCGGTCGGCGTCGCTGCTCGGCGTGACACTCAGCGAGGACGGCGGGAAGGAGATCGCCGGCCGCTCGCGCGGAACGCCACGGATCGCCAACCGGCTGCTGCGCCGGGTCCGTGACTACGCCGAGGTCCGCGCCGACGGGGTGATCACTGTGGAGATCGCCCGGGCCGCGCTTGAGCTGTACGAAGTGGACACCCATGGGCTTGACCGGCTCGACCGGGCGGTGCTGCGGGCACTGGTCACCCGGTTCGGCGGCGGGCCGGCCGGGCTGTCCAGCCTCGCCGTAGCGGTTGGCGAGGAGGCCGAGACGGTCGAGGTGGTGGCCGAGCCGTTCCTGGTCAGGGAGGGCCTGATCGCACGCACGCCACGGGGCCGGGTGGCCACCCCGCTCGCCTGGGAGCACCTCGGCCTCACCCCGCCGGACCCGGCCGCAGTCGCGGGCCTGGCCGGCCCCGGGACCCTTTTCGACGCCGAACCTGGCGGTTGACCGGCCCGTCCGCTGCTTCATCGGGTGGCAAGGCAACTCTCAGGCAACTGTGAGCGTTGTCTGAACAACAGGCCAGGCGGGCCGTGCAGGCTAGGTTTGTCGCGACGATGTCACGATCTCCCCAGGGAGGCCATAGCCTGTTGGTGCTCCGCTTGGGCGCCGCTAAACTTCGGCAGTTGGCCGGCGCTAGCCCTGTCTACGCGGACGGGCGGCAAAGCAGGCCACCGCCCCGGCGACGTCGCCGGGCGCGGCATGTCAACGGAAGGATGCCCCGCAATGGGGAATGAGATTCTCGCGGCTGCGAGCACCAGCAAGTCCTCAGGCGGCAGCTACCTGTTCCTGGTCGCGATCGTCGTGCTTTTCGGTCTTCTGTACTTCGTAACGATCAGGCCGCAGCGGAACCGGCAGCGCGCGGCGGCGCAGACACAGCGGACGGTCGAGCTGGGCGCGCAGGTCCGCACGACGGCCGGCATGTACGGGACCGTGGTGGAGGTCGACGACCAGGACGTGGTGCTGGAGGTCGCCCCCGGGGTGGAGATCCGCTTCCTGCGGCGGGCCATCATGGACGTGGTGCCCGACCCCAGCGAGATGCAGGCCGAGGAAGAGATGCAGGCCGAGGAACCGGCACCTGAGCATTCAGAGACTCTCGACGAAGCCGAGGACGACGCCGCCACCGGTGGCTGACCGGCGCGGCATCCGCGTCAACGGCGGCCCCAACGACAAGCGGACCGAAGGATAGACGAGAAGTGGCTCCCCCTAGCGGCAACGCCTCCAGGCCCGGCCGTCACCTGGCCGTGCTGGCGGCGATCATCGTAGTGTTGCTCCTGGCCATCGTGGGCGCGGACATCGCCACCCCGGCCAAGTGGCACCAGGCGTTCCAGGTGCATCTGGGCCTCGACCTCACCAGCGGCACGACCGTCTCGCTGAAGGCCGTGCCTGTGCACGGCTCGAAGGTGACGTCGACCGAGATGACCGAGGCGCAGCAGATCATGTTCAACCGCGTGAACAGCGCGGGCTTCACCGAGGCACAGGTCGTGCCGCAGGGCACCAACATCATGACGGTGTCCGTGCCCGGCCAGAACTCGCAGAAGATCGTCCAGCTGGTGAGCCAGACCGCCGAACTGCTGTTCCGCCAGGTGCAGCTGATCGCGCCGAACGCCTCCACCGCGGTCCCCCCGACGCCCACCGCGTCGCCGACTCCCTCGGGCACCGCGTCCGGCACCCCTTCGCCGAGCCCATCCTCGTCATCCACGGCAAAGGCCAAGGCGTCGCCGACCGCCTCCACGAGCGCGCTCGTGGAGCGCGGCAAGGCCGGCGCCAACCGGACTGCGGAACTGACCAGCAGCGCCAGCCTGCTCGACGCGGCCGCGCACGCGAAGGCCAGCCCCACGCCGACGCCGTCGGCCACCCCGGCCTCGTCCGCGTCGGCCACCCCGACCCCGTCGGCGTCGGGCACCCCCGCCGCGACGCCGTCGCCGGTCCCGACGGTCAAGTCGGTGAACGGCACATCCACCTGGCAGCAGGCCAGCGGCGACGCGTCGCTGGTCAGCGCCCATAACAAAGCCCTGTTCGACAAGGTCGACTGCTCTAAGAAGGACTGGGCCAAGCAGATCGGCTACAGCCCGGCGATCTGGGGCGACGCGAAGCAGCAGATCGTGGCCTGCGGGCTGTCCAACGGGACCAGCGGCGTGTGGTACAAGTTCGTGCTCGCCCCCGCCCACGTGCTCGGCAGCGAGATCAAGTCGGCCAGCGCGACGCCCCAGACCTCCAGCACGTTCTGGCAGGTCAACCTGAACTTCAAAGGCGCGGGCGGCACCGCGTTCGGTGCGCTCACCAGCCAGATGTACTCCCAGTACGGCAAGACCAGCTCGCCGCTGGACGACCTCGCGGTGGTGCTCGACGGCCAGGTGGTCTCGTTCCCGGCGATCAATCAGGGGGCGATCCTCGGCGGGTCCGCGCGATATCTACGGCAGCTTCGACCAGGCACAGGCCAACAACCTGGCCACCGTGCTGTCCTACGGCTCGCTGCCGCTGACCTTCCGCCAGGAGGCCGAGGAGACCATCACCCCGCAGCTCGGCCACGACCAGCTCAACGCCGGGCTGCTGGCCGGGGCGATCGGGCTCATCCTGGTCATCTGCTACCTGCTGCTCTACTACCGGGGCCTGGCCATCGTCGCGGTGTCCAGCCTCGCCATCGCGGCACTGCTGACCTACCTGACGGTGATCGTGCTCGGCAAGTACCAGGGCTTCGCGCTGTCGCTGGCCGGCATCGCGGGCCTCATCGTGGCGGTCGGTATCACCGCGGACTCGTTCGTGGTGTTCTTCGAACGGCTCCGTGACGAGGTACGCGACGGCGGCAAGTCGCTGCGCGCCGCGGTGGAGCACGGGTGGACCCGCGCCCGGCGGACCATCCTGGTCTCCGACACCGTGTCCTTCCTCGCCGCGGCGCTGCTGTACTACTTCTCCATCGGCGACGTCAAGGGCTTCGCGTTCACCCTGGGCCTCACCACGATCATCGACCTGGTGGTGGTCTTCACCTTCACCAAGCCGACGATGACGCTGCTGGCCCGGACCAAGTTCTTTGGCGGCGGCCATCCCTTGTCCGGTCTCGATCCGGTCCGCCTGGGAGCACGGGCTCCCTGGCGCGGTACCCCCCGGACTCCCGTGCGGCCCAGGTCAGCCAGGCCGGCCACGGCGAAGGAGGCGTGATGGCGTCCCTTGGCAGCATCGGCGGCAGGCTCTACCGCGGCGAGGTCAAGGTCGAGTTCGTCGCCCGGCAGCGGCTCTGGTACACGATCTCCGGCGCGATCCTGGTGATCAGCGTGGTGGCGCTTGTGGTGTTCGGGCTGAACTTCAGCGTGGATTTCAAGGGCGGCTCGGTCTACCAGTTCGCGGCCGGCTCCTCCACGATCGCGCAGGTGCGCCAGACGGTGAGCGGGGCCGGTGGCGGCGATGACACCATCGTCCAGAAGATCACGCCGCTGGGCGGCGGGGCCGCCAAGTGGCAGGTGCAGACGCACCCGCTCACCGTCAAGCAGCAGAACGCCGTGCAGAGCGCGATCAGCCAGAAATTCGACGTCCCGGACAACGCGATCGCCGTCACCTCGATCGGGGCGAGCTGGGGCAGCCAGATCTCGCAGAAGGCCGCCGAGGCCCTCATCGCCTTCCTTGTCGTGATCGTCATCTACCTGTCGATCGCGTTCGAATGGAAGATGGCCATCGCCGCGCTGATCGCCCTCGCGCACGACATCGTCATCACCATCGGCGTATACGCGCTCGCCCATTTCCAGGTGAGCCCCGCGTCGGTGATCGGCCTGCTGACGATCCTGGGTTACTCCCTGTACGACACGGTGGTGGTGTTCGACAAGGTCAGGGAGAACACGGCCGGGCTGCTCGCCTCCAGCCGCTCCACCTACAGCCAGGCGGCGAACCAGGCGCTGAACCAGACGCTGGTCCGGTCGATCAACACCTCGATCATCGCCCTGCTGCCGGTGGCCTCGATCCTGTTCGTGGGTGCCGGGTTCCTCGGCGCGGGCGAGCTGAAGGACCTGGCGCTTGTGCTCTTCGTGGGCATGCTGTCCGGCACTTACTCCTCCATCTGCATCGCCACCCCGGTCCTGGCCGACCTGAAGGAGCGCGAGCCGCAGTACAAGGCGCTCGCCAAGCGGGTGCAGTTGCGCGCCTCCGGCGGCCGCGCGGCCCAGCGCGCCGCGGCCAAGGCAGCGGCCGGCCGGCACCAAGCCGGTGGGCTCCAGGGGCGGCCGCAGGGCGGTCGGCGGTCCTGAGCAAGCCGACCTGGCCGCCGCCGGTCCGCAGGACGCCGAGCCGGACCTGACGGATCAGACCGCTGACGAGGACGCGGACACCGGTGCCGTGGCGCCGGGGGAGCCCGTCGCCGCGGGCGCGGGGCAGCCCTCCGCCCGTAACGGCCCGCGGCCCGGCCCGCGCCAGCAGCCCCGCCGCAGCAGCGCGGCCAAGCGCCGGCCCAGCGGTAAGAAGCGGCGGCGGTAGCGGCCTTGCCAGACGACGTGGCAGCCACGGGCACGGAGCTGGCCGACCTGATCGCTGCCCGGGTCCGCGACATCCCCGACTACCCGAAGCCGGGGATCGTGTTCAAGGACATCACTCCGCTGCTCGGCGACGGTGCCGCGCTCCATGCGGTGGTGAGCGCCCTGGCCAGCGGGCACGGGCCGGTCGACAAGGTGGTCGGGATCGAGGCGCGCGGGTTCATCCTGGCCGCCGCGGCCGCCTGCGAGCTGGGCTCGGGGTTCGTGCCCGTCCGCAAGCAGGGCCGGCTGCCCGGGCCCACCTACGCGCAGAGCTACGACCTTGAATACGGGACCGCCACCCTCGAGGTGCACCAGGACGCGTTCGCACCGGGAGAGCGGGTCCTGATCATTGATGACGTGCTGGCCACCGGCGGGACGGCAGCGGCAACGGCCAGCCTGGTCCGCCGGGCAGGGGCAGAGATCGTCGGCCTGGCCGTCATCCTGGAGCTCACCTTCCTCGGCGGCCGGGCCAAGCTCGGCGGACAGCCCGTTCGCGCGCTGCTGGCGGTCTGAGCGTTCCATGCCGGAGGGACCGGTCTGCGGCCCTCGGGAAGCTGCGGAAGGCCCGGTCTGCCAAGGCCAGGCGGGCTGTCACCATTGCGTCACCACAGGTCGCCAGGGGCGCTCGGCGCCAACCGGGCAGACCGCTCTGACGGGCGCCGATAGACTGGGTGCCTGGGCGGACGACAGGAGCGCATGTGGCTGGTGACGTAGCAACGACCGGCACGGCCGCCGCTGACGTCACCCAGTCCGCCCCGGAGCGGGGGGAATCCGCCGTTCCCGGGCAGGACGCAGAGGTGGCGGGCGAGGCGGCCGCGCCGCGCCGTGCCCGCTCGCGCCCGGCTCCGGCCACCGCCTCGCCAGAGCCTGCCCCGGCTACCACACCGCCCGCATCCGTGCCACCGGCTGCCCCCGCCGCCGCGCAGGGCCAGGCCGCGGCCGGGTCGCCCGGCAGCACCGGGGGAGCCGGGGTCCGCCGTCGGCTGGCCCGCCTCGGCGCACCCCGTGGCGGCGGGATCAACCCGGTGCTGGAACCGCTGATCAAGACGGTACGGGGAACTCATCCGAAGGCGGACATCAGGCTTATCGACCGCGCCTACGAGGTGGCCGCGCACTGGCACGCCGGTCAGATGCGCAAGAGCGGCGACCCGTTCATCACCCACCCGCTCGCGGTGGCCACGATCCTGGCCGAACTCGGCATGAACACCGACACCCTCTGCGCCGCACTGCTGCACGACACCGTCGAGGACACCGCCTACACCCTCGACGAACTGCGCAAGGAATTCGGCGACGACGTGGCGGCGCTGGTGGACGGGGTCACCAAGCTGGACCGGGTCAAGTACGGCGAGGCCGCCGAGGCCGAGACCGTGCGCAAGATGGTCGTCGCCATGTCCCGTGACATCCGGGTGCTGGTGATCAAGCTCGCCGACCGGCTGCACAACATGCGCACGCTGCGCTACTGCCACGGGAGAAGCAGGAGCGCAAGGCCCGCGAGGTGCTGGAGATCTTCGCCCCGCTGGCGCACCGGCTGGGCATGAACACCATCAAGTGGGAACTGGAAGACCTGGCCTTCGCCACCCTGTACCCCAAGCGGTACGACGAGATCGCGCGGATGGTCTCCGAGCGTGCCCCCGAGCGCGAACATGTTCCTCCAGGACGTGGTCGAAGAGGTTCGCGCGGACCTGCGCGAAGCCAAGATCAAGGAGAAGGTCACCGGGCGCCCGAAGCACTACTACTCCGTCTACCAGAAGATGATCGCCAGGAACGTCGGCTTCGAAGAGATCTACGACCTGGTGGGCATCCGCGTCCTTGTCGACAGCGTGCGGGACTGCTATGCGGCGCTCGGCACGATCCACGCCCGGTGGAATCCCATTCCCGGGCGGTTCAAGGACTACATCGCGATGCCGAAGTTCAACATGTACCAGTCGCTGCACACGACGGTCATCGGCCCGGAGGGCAAGCCGGTCGAATTGCAGATCAGGACCTGGGGCATGCACCGGCGGGCGGAGTACGGCGTCGCTGCGCACTGGAAGTACAAGGAAGAGTCGCTGGTCCCCGGTGGCCGCGGCGGGGCATCGGCCGCCAACGACATGGTCTGGCTGCGGCAGCTGGTCGACTGGCAGCGGGAAACGGCCGACCCGGCCGAGTTCCTCGAGTCGCTGCGGTTCGACCTCGGTGCGGCCGAGGTCTACGTCTTCACCCCCAAGGGCCAGGTGATCGCGCTGCCGCAGGATGCCACCCCGGTGGACTTCGCGTACGCGATCCACACCGAGGTGGGCCACCGGTGCATCGGCGCCAGGGTCAACGGGCGCCTGGTCGCGCTGGAGAGCGCCCTCGACAACGGCGACACGGTGGAGATCTTCACCTCCAAGGCGCCTGACGCCGGGCCGAGCAGGGACTGGCTGGGCTTTGTCAAGAGCGCCCGGGCCCGCAACAAGATCAGGCACTGGTTCTCCAAGGAGCGGCGGGAGGCCGCGGCGGAGACCGGCAAGAGCGCGATCGCTCGCGCCATGCGCAAGCAGGGCCTGCCGCTGCAGCGGATGGCCACCGGCGATGCGCTGCTTGCCATCGCCACCGAGATGCGCTTCAGCGACCTGTCCGCGCTGTACGCGGCCGTTGGCGAAGGCCATGTCAGCGCTCAATCGGTGGTCAGCAAGCTGGTCCAGTCGGTCGGCGGGGTGGCAGGCGCGCAGGATGATCTCGCCGAGACCGCGCTGCCCACCCGCCCGCCACGGCCCAGCCCCAGCCACGACTCCGGCGTAGTGGTCGAGGGGTCGGCCGATGTCTGGTCCAGGCTGTCCCGCTGCTGCACCCCCGTTCCCGGGGACGAGATCACCGGGTTCGTCACCCGGGGCCACGGTGTCTCCGTGCATCGCGCCGACTGCACTAACCTGCGGCACCTGCTCGACTCCGAGCCGGAGCGCCTGGTGGCGGTCCGCTGGTCACCCACCGAAGACTCGCTGTTCCTTGTCGCGATCCAGGTGGAGGCCCTCGACCGTACCGGGCTGCTGTCCGACGTCACCCGCTCCATCTCCGACCAGTACGTCAACATCCTGTCGGCGTCGGTGACCACCACAAGGGACCGGGTGGCGGTGAGCAAGTTCACCTTCGAAATGGGCGATCCCAAGCATCTCGGGCACGTGCTGCGCGCGGTGCGCGCCATCGACGGCGTCTACGACGTCTACCGCGTCACGAATTAAGTGCTGGCCCGGGGGAGCGACTCCGCCTTCCCCGGGGGCAAGCCCCCGGACCCCACGGCCCGGAACCCCCCGATGGCTCAAGGTGGCTGGGGATCGGGCCCGGCGGCTCTGGTTGGTTAGCCGCTGAGCTCGGCCAGGGTGCGCTCGGCTTCCACGAGCCAGGAGCGGCGGGCGTCCAAGGCCTCCTGCGCCTCCTGCACGCCCCGCGGGTTGCCCGCCTCCTGCGCCTTGGCCAGCTGCCCCTCCAGCCCGGCGATGGCGCTGCGGATCTGGTCCACCGTGCCCCTGGCGCGCGCCAGCGCCTCCGGGTTGGAGCGCCGCCACTGGGCGTCCTCCGCCTTGCGCACCGTATCCTCGATCCGGCGCAGCCCCGACTCGAGCCGCTCGTGTGCCTCCCGCGGTACCGGGCCGGCCTGCTCCCAGCGTTCCTGGATGCTCCGCAGGGCAGCGCGCGCGGCGCGGACATCGGTCACCGGGACGAGTTTCCCGGCCTCCTCGAGCAACTCGGTCTTGACATCGGCGTGCTCACGCAGCGCGGCGTCCTTCGCCGAGTACACCTCCGACCTGGCACGGAAGAAGGTGTCCTGCGCGGTCTTGAACCGGTTCCACAGCTCGTCCTCGTCCGTCCGGGATGCCCGGCCCGCCGCCTTCCAGGACCGCATCAGTTCACGGAAGGCGGCGGCGGTGGCGGCCCAGTCGGTGGAGTCGGCGAGGGCCTCCGCCTCGGCGCACAGGCTCTCCTTGCGCGACTTTGCCTCGTCGCGCTCCTCGGTCAATTCGGCGAAGTAGGCCTTGCGGCGCTTGTTGAAGGCATTGCGGGCCGCGGACAGCCGTTTCCACAGCGCGGTCTCCACCGCACGGTCGGCTCGCGGCGCGGTCTTCCATTCCTCCAGCAACTGCCGCAGCCGCTCGCTGCTGTTCTTCCAGTGCGTCGCCTCGGCCGCGATGGTTTCGGCCTCGATGACGATGGCTTCCTTGATGCTCTTGGCCTCGGTGCGCACCTGGTCACGCGCTGCGCGGACCTCTTCCTGGCGCTCATCCACCTTCCCGGTCAGTGCCTCCAGCCGGGCCTGAAGCTGGCCGAGGTCGCCGATCGCGTGCGCGTCGGTCACCGTGGCCAGCAGCCGCTCGATCCCCGCGCGGGCCTGGGCGGGCGACAGATCGGTGGTGGTGATCCGCTGCTCGAGCAGGCTGACCTCCGTGTCCAGCGACGCGAACTTGCGCTGGTAGAAGGCGAGCGCCTCCTCGGGGCTGCCGGCCTGCCACGACCCGATCACCCGCTCACCCTCGGCGGTGCGCACGTAAACCGTGCCGTCGGCGTCCACCCGGCCCCACGGATCGTTGGCGCTGGTCACCGTGAACCTCCTGCTCAGACCTGGACCCAGGTAACGGGTGTGTCAGGCCTTAGTAATAGTGACACTTTCGATGGTGACCTTCTCCTTCGGATGGCCATCACCGTTGCCGTTGCTGTTGTCTGTGCCTGCCCTGGCCACATTCTGGATGATTCCCAGTCCACTGACGATTTTGCCGAAGGGCGTGTAGCTCGCCGGCAGCGTTAGCGAATTGCGATATACGAGGAAGAACTGGCTCCCGTTGGTGCCCGGGCCCGCGTTGGCCATGGCCACCGTGCCCGCGGTGTACTTGGCCCCGGTCAGGTTCTCGTTGGCGAACTTGTACCCAGGGCCGCCGCTGCCCGTCCCGGTGGGGTCGCCGCACTGCAGCACGTAGATGCCGGCGGTGGTGAGCCGGTGGCACGGGCTGTTGTTGAAGTAGTGCTTCGCCGCGAGGTAGATGAACGAGTTGACGGTGCAGGTCGCCTCGTGGTTGAGCAGGTCCAGGACGATCGTGCCGCGGTTGGTCTTGATGGTGGCCTGGTACTTGGCCGCCTTGAACGCCGGCTTGGCGGGCGGGATGCCCACCTTGCGGGCGGCCGTACCGCTCGCGGTGTATGTGCAGTGGCTCGCGGGCTCGGCGGCCAGTGACGGCGTGGGGGTGGGCGTAGGCGTGGGAGCCGCGGTAGGCGAAGCGGTGGGGTTGGGAGTCGCGGCCGCGGCGGGCTTGCTGCCGCCTGTCCCGAACGTCAGGTAGGCGGCGCCGCCGAGCAGCAGCACCGCGCAACAGGCGGCCGCGATGACACTTATCAGCCGCCATCGGTGGACATGCTGTGCCCGCCTCGCCTGCTGCCGCGCGTAACGCTCACGGGCGAGCTTGCGCTGGCGCTCCTTTTTCCCCGCCACGCTGTCGCCCTCCTTCCTTGAGTATGAACGGTGTAGCTGATCTGCGAAACTTCGCGAATCGTACCTGGCGAAGCCTGAAAACGGCGGCGCTGTTATCGGTTCGTCGCGCGGGCGGGCGGATCGGTAGCCTGGAGGCGCTCCGCCCGCCCGCCCAAACCACTTTCTCCAGGGGAGGATCACCCGTGCTCATCGCCGGGTTCCCGGCCGGTTCATTCGCCACCAACTGCTATGTGGTTGCCCCCGGCCCGGGGGAGGAGTGCGTCATCATCGACCCGGGGCAGGACGCCGAGCCGGGTGTCACGGAACTGCTCGCCGAGTACCGGCTGCGGCCGGTGGCGGTGCTGGCGACCCATGGCCACGTCGATCACATCTGGTCGGTGGCGCCGGTGTGCGGCGCCCAGGGCATCCCCGCCTACATTCACCCGGCCGACCGTGCCCTGCTCACCGATCCGGCCAAGGGCTTTCCGCTGCAGGTGGGGCAGCAGTTGTTCCGCGGGCTGACGTTCACCGAGCCGGACGACGTGATCGCGCTCGCCGACGGGATGACGCTGCGCCTGGCCGGGGTCGAACTGGTGGTGGACCACGCACCCGGCCACACGCCCGGCTCGGTGACGTTCCGGGCTCCCGAGCACGTGCTGTTCTCCGGTGACCTGCTGTTCGCCGGCTCGATCGGCCGTACCGACTTGCCGGGCGGCGACTATCCGACCATCCTGGACAGCCTGTCCCGGGTGTGCCTGACGCTCCCCGGCGACACGCGGGTGCTGCCCGGGCACGGGCCGCAGACGACCATCGGCGCCGAGCGCGCCACGAACCCGTTCCTGGCCGGGCTTGCTGCCGGGCCGGGGCCGTCGCCGCGGTCCGGGCCGGCACCGGCCGCCGGGCCGAAGGGGCCGGGCCTGTGACGAAAGAGGCTGATAGCGCGATGATTCGATCTCACGGGGCGGGGACCCTCCGCCGGGACCAGGCGGGGGAGCAGGTGACCCTGGCCGGCTGGGTGGCGCGGCGCAGGGACCATGGCGGCGTGGTCTTCATCGACCTGCGCGACGCCAGTGGGGTGGTGCAGGTGGTGTTCCGCGGCGAGGGCGAGGACCGGCCCGAGCACGCACTGCGCGCCGAGTTCTGTATCAAGGTGACCGGCGAGGTGCGCGAGCGTCCGGCCGGGAACGAGAACCCGGAGCTGCCCACCGGGGAGATCGAGGTCGTCGCGGGCGAGCTGGAGGTGCTTGGCGAAGCCGAGCCGCTGCCCTTCCCGGTGGAAGGAGCCGGGGAGCTGAGCGAGGATCTCCGGCTGCGGTACCGCTACCTGGACATCCGGCGCGCCGAGACGGCCGCCGCCCTGCGCCTCCGTTCCGAGGCGTCGTACCTGGCCGGCGATGTCATGCGGGAGCACGGCTTCGTCTACGTGGAGACCCCCTACCTGACCCGGTCCACCCCGGAGGGCGCGCGGGACTTCGTGGTGCCCGTCCGGCTGCGCCCCGGTTCCTGGTACGCGCTGCCGCAGTCCCCGCAGTTGTTCAAGCAGCTCCTGATGGTCGGCGGGCTGGAGCGCTACTACCAGCTCGCCCGCTGTTTCCGTGACGAGGACTTCCGCGCCGACCGGCAGCCGGAGTTCACCCAGATCGACATCGAGATGAGCTTCGTCACCAGGGAAGACGTCATCACCGTGGCGGAGGACCTGACTGGGCGGCTGTGGGCCGAGCTGGCCGGGTACCAGATCCCCCGGCCGATTCCCCGGATGACCTACGCCGAAGGCATGCGCAGGTTCGGATCCGACAAGCCGGACCTGCGGTTCGGCTGTGAGCTGGCCGACCTGACCGGCTACTTCGGCCAGACCTCCTTCCGGGTGTTCCAGGCCCCGCACGTCGGGGCGGTCGTGATGCCCGGCGGGGCCGGCCAGTCCCGCAGGGAACTCGACGGCTGGCAGGAGTGGGCCCGCTCCCGCGGTGCCCGCGGCCTGGCGTACGTGCTGATCGGCGCGGACGGGGCCGTGTCGGACAGCGGGCCGGTCGTGCGGCACCTGTCGGATACCGAGCGGGCCGGGCTGGCCGGGGCGGCCGGCGCGGCACCGGGCGACTGCGTGTTCTTCGCGGCCGGCCCGCCCGCCCAGGCGCGCACGCTTCTCGGCGCGGCACGCCTGGAGATCGGCCACCGGCTCGGGCTCATCGACCCGGCCGCCTGGTCGTTCCTGTGGATCGTGGACCCGCCCATGTTCGAAGAGGATGGTGAGGGCTGCTGGACCGCGGTGCACCACCCGTTCACCGCGCCGCTGCCCGAGTGGGCGGACAAGTTCCCTGTCGAGCCGGACAAGGCGCTCGCCGATGCCTACGACCTGGTCCTCAATGGCGTGGAGATCGGTGGCGGTAGCTTGCGTATCCACCGTCAGGCCATGCAGGAACAGGTCTTCGACGTCATCGGTCTTTCGCCCGAGCAGGCGAAGTCGCAGTTCGGCTTCTTGCTCGAGGCGTTCCGCTACGGTGCGCCGCCGCACGGGGGAATCGCGTTCGGCTGGGACAGGACGCTGATGCTGCTGGCCGGGCGGGACACGATCCGTGACGTGATCGCGTTCCCGAAGGCGGCGTCCGGACTCGACCCGCTGACCGGGGCGCCCACCCCCATCACGCCCGCCCAGCGGAAAGAAGCGGGAATCGACGCCACGCCGCCGGACAAGCCCGCCCCGGCGCCGGACAAGCCTGCCCAGCACCAGGCGTCGTAGCGCCGGAAGCCCCTGTCGCGGGCGGGGGATACGGTTGGGACGTGAGCAGGGCGGGTGACGGGCAGGCGGAGAGCCTGTTCGATACGGCGGCAAAGGAAGCCGAGCAGGCGGCCGCGCCGCTCGCCGTGCGAATGCGGCCGCGCAGCCTGGATGAGGTGGTCGGGCAGCGGCACCTGACCGGCCCCGGTGCGCCGTTCCGCAAACTCATAGATCATGACGCTGCGATGTCGGTGGTGCTGTGGGGGCCGCCGGGAACCGGGAAGACCACCCTTGCCCATGTGGTGAGCGAGGTGACCAGCCGGCGCTTCACCGAGCTGTCGGCGGTCACCGCGGGGGTGAAGGATGTCCGGGCGGCCATCGACGTGGCCCGCCGCGACCTGGGGCTCACCGGCGCCCAGACGGTCCTGTTCATCGACGAGGTGCACCGGTTCAACAAGGCCCAGCAGGACGCACTGCTGCCCGCGGTGGAGAACCGCTGGGTCTCGTTCATCGGCGCGACCACGGAGAACCCGTTCTTCTCCGTGGTGGGGCCGCTGCTGTCCCGGTCGCTGCTGCTCACCCTGGAACCGCTCAGCGACGAAGATGTGCGCGCGGTGATCGAGCGGGCGCTGGCCAGCGAGCGCGGGCTGGGCGGGGCGGTCACCCTCGCCGGGGATGCTGCCGAGCACCTGGTTCAGCTGGCCGGCGGGGATGCCCGGCGGGCGCTCACCTACCTGGAATCGGCCGCGCTCGGCCTGCCCGAGGGCGCGGAGGTCGGCCTCGAAGCGCTGGAACGGGCGGTGGACCGGGCCGCGGTCCGCTACGACCGCGACGGCGACCAGCATTACGACGTCATCAGCGCGTTCATCAAGAGCATCCGCGGCAGCGACGCCGACGCCGCGCTGCACTACCTGGCCCGGATGATCGAGGCGGGGGAGGACCCGCGCTTCATCGCCAGGCGGCTGATCGTGCACGCGAGTGAGGACGTGGGGATGGCCGACCCGACGGCGCTCGGCGTGGCGGTCGCGGCCGCGCACGCGGTGGAGTTCGTCGGGCTGCCCGAGGCCCGGATCAACCTGGCCCAGGCAACCATCCACCTGGCCCTGGCACCGAAGTCGAACGCGGTGGTCAAGGCGATCAACGCGGCAGGCGCCGACGTCCGCGCCGGGCTGACTGGCCCGGTACCTGCGCATCTGCGGGATAGCAGCTATCGCGGGGCGGCCCGGCTCGGCCACGGCCAGGGTTACCAGTACCCGCATGACGATCCCGACGGCGTCGTGGCACAGCAGTACGCGCCCGACACGGTCGCCGGCCGGCAGTACTACGAGCCGTCCCGGCACGGGGCCGAGGCCCGCTACGCGGACCGCTCGGAACGGATACGGGCGATCCTTGGCAGGTCAGGGGAGGTCGCCGAACGCTGACCATGGGCCGGCGCAGGCGGTAGGGTCGGGCGGGTGGAGATTCGGGCATGCTGACCGCGGTTTGGGTGGCGGTTGTGGCCGCGGCAGCGGCCTTCGTGGCCGGGGTCGGCGTGGCGGTGTACGTCATGCTGAAGGCCGCCCGGCTGATGTCAGAGACCTCAGCCGCGGTCGCTGGCCTGCGTGAGCGCGGCGACCTGGTGATCGATCGGGCTAACGCCGCCATCGACCAGGCGGGCGAGCAAATCGCCAGGACCGAGACCGTGACCGCGAGCATGGAAGGCGTCACCGCCGCCATGGCCCAGCTCGGTGGTCACCTCGCCGCCACGGCGCCCGCCCTCCCCGCCGCGGATGAGGGCGCCAGCGGGCCGCTGACCTGGGCCGCAGCCCTGGTGTACGGAGTGCGCTGGGCGCTCGGGGCGCACCGGCCCGGCCGCGACGCGCCGCGGCAGGCCGGCCAGGCCCGCGCACAGGCCGGCCGCCGCACGCAGGCGCGACCGGCCCCGCGGGCAGGGCGACCGGCCGGGCCGCGAAGCCAGGCGCAGGGCGGCCGCCCTGGCGAGCCGCAGCAACGGGACCCCAAGATGATCCGCAGACTGTTCTGGCTCGTGCTCGGTGCGGTGCTCGGCGTGGCCGGTTACCGCAAGGTCACGACGATCGCGCGGTCGCTGCGGCCGGCGCCGCGGGCCAGCGCCCTCGCCGAGTTCGCCGCCGACGTCCGCGAGGGCATGGCGGTTTATATGGAACGACAGGCCGAGCCGCCAGCGTCTACCCTCGAAGGTCACCGGCGCCGCGGGCTGCCCGCAGGCCGGCCTGCTCCGGCCGGGCCGCCGCCGCGCCCGTCCGCCCACCGCCACGACGAGTCCGCTCAACGCCACGACGAACTGAAGGATGGCCGCTAATGGAGTCGGCAGAGATCGTCCGCCGTTTCCTGACCTTTTTCGAGCAGCACGATCACGCGATCGTGCCCTCGGCCAGCCTGGTCGCCGAAGACCCCACGCTGATGTTCGTCGTCGCCGGGATGCAGCCCTTCAAGCCCTACCTGCTCGGCCAGCAGACACCCCCGTGGAAGCGGGTGGCCGACGTGCAGAAGTGCCTGCGCACCCTCGACATCGAAGAGGTCGGCAAGACCACCAGGCACGCGACGTTCTTCCAGATGCTCGGCAACTGGTCGTTCGGGGACTACTTCAAGGAGAAGATGATCCCCTGGGCGTGGGAACTGCTGACCCGGTCGGAGTCCGACGGCGGGTTCGGGTTCCCCGAGGACCGGCTCTGGGCGACAGTGCTGCCCGACGACACCGAATCGTTCGGGATCTGGCGTCACGTGGTCGGACTGCCGGAGAGCCGCATCCAGTTCCGTGGGCTGAAGGACAACTACTGGCACATGGGCGTGCCCGGGCCTGGCGGCCCCTGCTCGGAGATCTACTACGACCGCGGGCCGGAGTACGGCCGTGACGGCGGCCCGGAAGCGGACGAGGACCGCTTCCTGGAGATCTGGAACTGCGTCTTCATGGAGGACGTGCTCAGCGCGGTCCGGGCCAAGGACGACTTCGACGTCGAGGGGCCGCTGCCGTTCAAGAACGTGGACACCGGCATGGGCCTGGAGCGGATGGCCTCCATCCTGCAGGGCGTGGACAACCTCTACGAGATCGACACCACCTGGAAGATCCTCGACCGGGCCGCCGAGCTGACCGAGCAGAAGTACGGCGCCGACCACCGCACCGACGTGGCCCTGCGGGTGGTCGCCGACCACGTCCGCAGCGCGGTCATGCTGGTCGAGGACGGGGTGCTGCCCAGCAACGAGGCGCGCGGCTACGTGCTGCGGCGGATCCTGCGCCGCAGCATCCGCAACCTGCGGACGCTGTCCGGCGGGCAGCGCGGCGGCGGGGGCGGCATGCCATCCCGCCGGGACGGGGAGAACGAGCGCTACCTGCACGAGCTGACCGCCACCGCGATCGGCGCGATGGCGCCGCAGTTCCCCGAGTTGTCCGCCGACGCGGCGAAGATCCACGCGGTGATCGACGCGGAGGAGGCGGCGTTCGCCGCGACGCTGCGGACCGGGACGGCGATCTTCGACGCGGCGGTCGGCGAGGTCAAGCGGCGCGGCGGTGCGGCTTTGGGCGGGGTGGCGGGGTCGAGGCTAGAGCTGTCCGGCGGCCAGGCCTTCCAGCTGCATGACACCTACGGGTTCCCGATCGACCTGACCCTGGAAATGGCCAGCGAGCAGGGCCTGACAGTGGACGAGGACGGGTTCCGGCGGCTGATGGCCGAGCAGCGCCGCCGGGCCAAGGACGACTCGCGGGCGAAGAAGACCGGCAACGCCGACATCTCGGTGCTCACCGCGCTGGTCGAGCAGTCGGGCAAGGTGACCTTCACCGGGTACGAAGAGTCCTCCGGCGAGGCGACGGTCGTCGGCCTGCTGGTGAACGGCGCGCCGGTGCCGGCGGCCGGCGCCGGGACCGAGGTGGAGGTGGTGCTGGACCGCACCCCCTTCTACGCCGAGGGCGGCGGCCAGCTCGCGGACACCGGGATCATCAAGACCGCGGGCCCGACCGGCGGTGCGGGCAGCCTGATCAAGGTGCACGACGTGCAGGCTCCGGTGCCCGGCCTGATCGTCCACCGCGGGGTGGTGACCGAGGGCGAGGCGGCGGTCGGGGCGCCCGCCTACGCGGAGATCGACGTCGAGCGGCGCCGCGCCGTGTCCCGCTCGCACACCGCGACGCACCTGATCCACCGCGCCGTCCGCGGCGCCCTCGGCGACTCGGCCGCGCAGGCCGGCTCGGAGAACTCGCCGGGGCGGCTGCGGCTGGACTTCACGTCCTCGGGTGGGGTGCCGCCCTCGGTGCTGCGGGACGTCGAGGAGGAAGTGAACACCGTGCTCATCGACGACCTCGCGGTCCGGGCTTTCACCGCGCCGCTCGAGGAGGCGCGGGCGATGGGCGCGCTGGCGCTGTTCGGCGAGAAGTACGGGGACGAGGTCCGGGTGGTCGAGGTCGGCGACTACTCCCGTGAGCTGTGCGGCGGCACCCACGTGGTGCGCTCGGGCCAGCTCGGCCTGGTGAAGATCCTCGGGGAGTCCTCCATCGGGTCCGGGGTCCGCCGCGTCGAGGCGCTGGTCGGCACGGACGCGTTCCGCTACCTGGCGACCGAGAGCCTGCTGGTGAGCCAGTTGTCCGAGCAGCTCAAGGCGCGCCGTGAGGAGCTCCCCGAGCGGGTTTCCGCCCTGGTGACCAGGGTCCGCGAGGCCGAGCGGGAGCTGGAGCGGCTGCGCTCGGCCCAGTTGCTCGGCGTCAGCGGCGACCTGGCCGCGCGCGCGGAGGACATCGAAGGGGTGGCCTTCGTCGCGCACCAGGTGCCCGACGGGACCGGCGCCGACGGGATCCGCGCGCTCGCCCTTGACGTGCGCGGGCGGCTCGGCGACCGGCCCGCGGTCGTCGTGGTGGCCGGTGTTCCCTCCGACCGCCCGTCCTTCGTGGTCGCGGTCAATGAGCGCGCGCGCGAGCGCGGCCTGGCGGCCGGTGCGCTGGTCAAGAAGGCCGCCTCGGCGCTGGGCGGTGGCGGTGGCGGCCGGGACGACGTGGCCCAGGGCGGCGGCGCGCCGGTCGGCGACAGCGGATCGACCTCCCTTGACGAGGCATTTAGCGTGGTACGGTCGGTAGTGACAGACATAGCGGGACATGGTGGCGTAGCTTGAGACTGTGCTACAGCCCCCCCGCAGAGCTGGCGCAGTCCTCGACATACAGGCCAGGTGCGTGAGAACTGGCGTCCGGCTCGCAATCGACCTCGGGTCGGCACGCGTCGGAGTGGCCCGCTGCGACCCTGATGGCCTGCTGGCCAGCCCGCTCGCTACCGTCGCGCGCGGCCGCGGCGACCTGGATGCCCTGGCCGTCCTGGCCAGCGAGCAGCGTGCCATGGAGGTCATCGTCGGGTTGCCGACCGGCCTGTCCGGCCGCCCCGGTACCGCCGCGGCCGAAGCGAGGTCGTTCGCCGAGTCCCTCGCCACCCGGCTGGCACCGCTGCCGGTACGGCTGGTGGACGAGCGGTTCACCACCATGATCGCTCATGACGCGCTGCGCCAGGCAGGGCGCGGATCACGGGAGCGCCGCTCGGAGGTGGACAAGGCCGCCGCTGCGCTCATCCTGCAAGGGGCACTGGATGCGGAGCGCTCCACTGGTGAGCCCGCTGGCGAACTGGTGGCGTCAGCCCCCGGAGCCGGGGGATGACCCGCCACCGCAGGAACGACCCAGACGACTCCGGCGGGGACGCGCCCTGGCGTGCCCCGGACTACGAGCAAGCACCGCCGGAGGCGGCGGGCGATTACTACGCGGCGCCCTGGGGCAGGTCCGCGGCGGGTGCGCCGCGCCCGGCGCGGGGCGCACTTGGCACCTCCAGCGGCCGGGACGACGGGCCAGGCGAGGCCACCGGACCGCCGTGGGAACTGCCTGGCTGGAATGAGGCGGTCCCGGCCCAGCGCCGGCCGCGCGATGACAACGCACATCCGTCCGGGCCGCTGCCGCGGGTGAACTCCGGGCCGCTGCCGCGCCTGCCGTCCGAGGGCTGGCCGTCCGCGGCCTCCGGGCCGCTGCCCCCGCTGCCGCGCGAGCCGTGGCCCGCTGATCAGAGCGGGTATCTGCCCGCCCCGCACGAGGGCGGGTACGGCGGCCAGGACGACACCAGCTATCTGCGCACCGGCTCCGGTTATGGCGGGGGTGTCGGCAGCGGCGAGTACCCGGCGCATGGCGCCGGGGGTGGCCCGGGCTATCCCGGCGAGGACGCGGGCTACGGCGAACCCGGGTATGGCGACGGGTTCCCTGCGCGCGGCGCTGACGGGCGCGGCGGCGACGCGCGGGGCGACTACGCCGATGATGGCGGCGACTACGCCGGCACCGGCTACGACGAGCCCGGGTACCACGATGAGTCCGGGTACCACGGCGAGCCCGGTTATGCCGGTGAGCCGGACTACCCGGGGCAGCACGGCTACTCCGATGGGGGCGGCTACCCGGGCGCGGACTACCCGGGCCAGGCCGGCTACGGCGAGCAGGGTTATGCCCACACGAACGACTACGCCGGTCACGACGGCTACGCGGGCGAGCCCGGCTACCCCGCCCAGGACGGCTACGCGGGCGAGCCCGGCTACGCCGGCCAGGACGGCTACCCCGCCGGGCAGACGACGGCTACCCCGGCCATGACGACACCGGTTACCAGCCGGCGAATGACTACCTGCGCGGCCGTGGCCAGCCACAGCCGCACCCCGGCCCGTACGACCGGTCGCCGCGGGATGACCCCGATGAGCCTGGGTATGGTGACCGCGGGGGCTGGTACGGCGACGTGGACGAGGACCAGGCCTGGGGAGAGGACGAGGACGACTCTGGTCTCCTGCCCGGGTTCAGTGACGAGGGAGATTTCCAGCGCGCCCGGGGGCGCGGCCCCGCCCCGGCCCCGGTCCGCGCCGAACGCAGCGGGCGCGGCGCACCGCCCAGCCGCCCGCGCGGGGGAAAGCCCAAGCGCAAGAGCGCCATGCGCCGCGCGGCGCCGTGGATCGCCCTCACCGTCCTTGTGCTCGTGATCGGTGCCGCCGGTGGCGGTTTCTTCTACTTCTGGCACAACTACCTGCACCCGCCGGACTACTCGGGCACGGGCACGGGCAGCGTCACGGTCCAGATCAAGTCCGGCGAGACCGCCACCCAAGTGGGCCAGCAACTGCTGGACCAGGGCGTGGTCGCGAGCGTGCGCGCCTTCGCCAACGCGGCGAAGGACAGCGGCCGCGGCAGCTCCCTCGAGCCGGGCTACTACGGGCTGCACAAGCACATGGCCGCCGCGCTGGCGTTCGCGCTGCTGCTGAAGCCCTCCTCAAGGATCCAGCTCAACGTGCTGATCACCGAGGGGCAGCGGCTGTCCGAGATCATCGCGACCCTCGGCAGGGACACCGGGGACCTGAAGGGCTACCAGCAGGCGATCAAGAACGTCTCGGCCCTGGGCCTGCCGTCCTACGCCAACGGCAACCCGGAGGGCTACCTGTTCCCGGCCACCTACACCATCCAGCCCGGCACCCAGCCGGTCCAGGTGCTCCGGGCCATGGCGCTGCGCTTCAACAAGGAAGCGCAGAACGTAAACCTCTCCGCGGTGGCGAGCCACGACCACATCACCGAGGGTGACGCCATCATCGTCGCCAGCCTGATCCAGGCGGAGGGCAGGCGCCCCCAGGACCTGCCGAAGATCGCCCGGGTGATCTACAACCGGCTGAACGACAAGATGAAGCTGCAGCTGGACACCACGGTGCTGTACGCCCGGCACTCCCGGGCCGCGGACGTCACGATCGCGCAGACCCAGGACACCAGGTCGCCGTACAACACCTACCTGCACCTGGGGCTGCCCCCCGGGCCGATCGACAGCCCCGGCGACGCCGCCATCCAGGCCGCGCTGCACCCGGCACCGATACGCGACGACTGGACCTACTTCCTCACCGTGAACCCGAAGACCGGGCTGACCAAGTTCACCAACAGCTTCACGGTGTTCCAGCAGTACGAGCAGGAGCTCGCCAACTACATGTCAGCCCACCACTAGGGATGCCCTAGGCTCCTCCGGGTGAGAGCCGCGGTTCTTGGCGCGCCCATCGCGCACTCGCTGTCGCCGGTGCTGCACCGGGCGGCCTACCAGGCGCTCGGCCTGACCGGGTGGTCCTACGAGGCGATCGAGTGCGACGAAGCGCGGCTGCCCTCCGTGCTCGACGGCCTGCGGGCCGCAATGGGCCGGGCTGTCGCTGACCATGCCGCTCAAGCGCGCCGTGCTGCCGCTGCTCGACGAGATCGAGCCGCTGGCCCGCGAGGTGGGCGCCGCCAACACGGTGGTGTTCTCCGGCGGCCGGCGGCACGGGCACAACACCGACGTGCCCGGCATGATCGCTGCCCTCGCCGAGGCCGGCGTCACCGGCGCGGCGGACGGGGCACCCTGGCGGGCAACGGTGCTGATTCTCGGCGGCGGCGCGACCGCCTGCTCTGCGCTGGCTGCCGCGCGCGGCCTCGGCGCGGCCCAGGTGACCGTGGCGGCCCGCGATCCGGCCCGCGCTCAGTACCTGCTGGCCGCCGCCGCGCGGCTGGGCGTCGCGGTCACCCTGACCAGCTTCGATGCTCCGCAGGGCGACGCTCCCGACGTTCTCATATCGACCGTCCCCGCCGGTGCCGCGGATATTTATGCCAAACGGATAGCCCATCGCGATCTGGTCCCCCGCCATCTCCTCGACGTGGTCTACCACCCCTGGCCGACCGCCCTGGCAGTCGCAGCCCACGAGGCCGGCATCTCCGTGGCAGGCGGCCTCGAGCTGCTCCTGCACCAGGCCGCCGACCAGGTCACCCTGATGACCGGCAAACCAGCCCCCCTGGCCGCCATGCGCCAATCCGCTGGCGAATCCGCCTTGAGCCGCTAACCTCTCTCCGCTTGCCACCAGCGCCCCACCCCCCTGTCCGGGGAGGTGGGGTGGCGCCGAGAGGGTGGTACGACGCGGGCAGTGCCGGGCGCGGGCCGTGGGTTTCGGTCGGCCGGAGGGTTGCCTGGCGCGGAGTTCTGTCCGCGCCAGGCGAGCCTTCGGGCGGCCTGCGGCGTAAGGGAAGGGGTGCATGGCGGGAGCGGAATACCTGGCCGCGCCAAATTGCTGTTAACCTTGCCTGACGACCAGCTGGGTAAAACCTGCGCTGGCGCGTAAGCGGAGGACCACCTCCCACCTGGCTGGCTACGGGCCAGCGGGTACGCTCGCCGAAGGCTATGGCGGGCAGGCCGGACGCTGCGGAGCCGGTATCGTGCGACAGCACGGGACCCGGGGTAGGCGGCGTTGCGGGTTCGCGTGCGCGTGCCAGCCCTCCGGGGCCGGCCGCAGACACGGGGAAGGGTGGGCTCCGCGTGCGCGGCATGCGGGGCCTTTTGCGTGTGGCGGCGAACCCGCGCGGAGGGCACCACCAGCCGGTCCACCGTCCTTGTCAGCGCAGGGGCGGGGTAACAGGAGAAGCCAAGGAGGTCACATCAGCGTCGAACCACGCATTAACGAGCGCATCCGGGTTCCCGAAGTCAGGCTTGTCGGCCCGGCTGGCGAGCAGGTGGGAATCGTAAGCATCAACGATGCGCTCCGGCTGGCCCAGGAATCCGACCTCGACCTGGTCGAGGTGGCACCCACGGCCCGGCCGCCGGTCTGCAAGCTCATGGACTACGGCAAGTTCAAGTACGAGTCCGCGCTCAAGGCCAGGGAATCTCGCAAGAACCAGGCGCAAACGGTCATCAAGGAGATCAAGCTCCGGCCGAAGATCGATCCGCACGACTACGGGACGAAGAAGGCTCACGTCGAGCGGTTTCTGCGGCAGGGCGACAAGGTCAAGGTGACGATCATGTTCCGCGGGCGTGAGCAGTCGCGGCCGGAGCTGGGCTTCCGGCTACTGCAGCGCCTCGCCGGTGACGTCGAGGAACTGGGATTCGTGGAATCGCAGCCCCGGCAGGACGGCCGCAACATGATCATGGTGATCGGGCCGCACCGGAGAAAGAGCGAGGCCCGCAGCGAGGCCCGCGCCGAGCGGGCGACCCGCGACGCGCAGCACCCTGAGCGTCCGATTTCGCGGTCACGCGCGGCCGTGCGTGACGACGCTGAGGCGGTCGCTGAAGCGCAGCACGCAGAGGCGCAGATCGCTGAAGCGCAGCACGCTGAAGCGCAGGTCGCTGAAGCGCAGCACGCAGAGGCGCAGCACGCTGAGGCGCAGGTCGCTGAAGCGCAGCACGCTGAAGCGCAGCACGCTGAGGCGCAGGTCGCTGAAGCGCAGCACGCTAAGGCGCAGGTCGCTGAAGCGCAGCACGCTGAGGCGCAGGTCGCTAAGGCGCAGCACGCAGAGGCGCAGGTCGCTGAGGCGCAGCGCGCTAAGGCGCAGGTCGCTGAGGCGCAGCACGCTGAGGTCGGCGAGCCGGTGCAGGGCACGACGACACCGCGGCGGCGAGCGCCCCGGAGGCCCCGGAGGCCGAGGAGGCGCAGGCACGGCCCAAGCCAGGCCCGGTGGCCCGGTCGGGCCCGGCCAGGGTGGCGGCCGCGTCGAAGGCCAGCGCCAGGAGCTGAGCAGGCCCGGCCAACCAGGCAGTGCGCCGTAAACAGGCCACTGCCAGGTAGGTCACTGTCGGCAGCCCGGCTGGGCGTGACGAGGACAACATGTCCGCGGCAACGCGGGCGAACGATGGGAAGGTAACGGCCGCGAACGGCGGGAACCCGCCGGGTGCGGACGCAGAATAAAGCCGCGCCACAGGGCGCGCAGGAGACGAAAGACGACGGCGAGCATGCCAAAGATGAAGACGCACAGCGGAGCGAACAAGCGCTTCCGGCTGACCGGCACCGGGAAGGTGCTGCGCCGTCGCGCGAACCGCAAGCACCTGTTCGAGCACAAGTCGAGCAGAGTGACCCGGCGGCTGGCTGGCGAAGTTGAGCTTGCCCCCGCAGACGCAAAGAAGATCAAGAAGTTGCTGGCTAAGTAGCCCAGCCCGCCTCCAGGGAGTATGAAGTGGCACGCGTGAAGCGGGCGGTCAACGCCCACAAGAAGCGCAGGGTGGTGCTTGAGCGGGCGAGCGGGTACCGCGGCCAGCGGTCTCGGATGTACCGCAAGGCCAAGGAGCAGATGCTCCACTCGATGACGTATGCCTATGCGGGCCGCAAGGACCGCAAGGGCGCGTTCCGCCGGCTGTGGATTCAGCGCATCAACGCTGCCGCGCGCGCGGACGGCATCACCTACAACCGGTTCATCCAGGGCCTGAAGGCCGCCGGCGTGGACGTGGACAGGCGCATGCTCGCCGAGCTCGCTGTGTCCGACCCGGCCGCGTTCTCCGGTCTGGTCAAGGTGGCCAAGGACGCGCTGCCGGAACCGATCACCGAAGCCGCTGCCTGACCCTTTTCATGATCCTGAAATCCTGTCCGCCACCATGGCGGAGAATCCTTCAGGGTCATGGGCCCGGGCTGCGCCGTCGTGGGTGAGCAGGATGACTGAGTTCTCCGGTCCGGAGCTGACCAGCATCCGCTCGCCGAGGGTGAAGGCTGCCCGGCAGCTTGGCAAGCGGGCGCTGCGGCTGCGGGCCAGGTCGTTCCTGGCCGAGGGCCCTCAGGCGGTCGGCGAAGCGCTCGCCCGCGACGGTGTGGTGACCGAGTTGTTCCTCACCGCCGCGGCGCGATCCCGCCACGGCGGGATGGCCGCGCAGGCCGGCCGCCAGGGTGCCGCCGTGCATGTGGTGAGCGGCGAGGTCATGGCCGAGCTCGCGCAGACCGTCACCCCACAGGGAATCCTCGCCGTCTGCCGGTTCGTGGACGTGCCGCTGGCCGCGCTGACCGGGGCCGCCCCGCGGCTGGTGGTCATCCTCGCCAATGTCAGGGACCCGGGCAACGCCGGGACCGTGCTGCGCACTGCGGACGCGGCGGGCGCGGACGGGGTCATCTTCTCGAACGCCTCGGTGGACCCGTACAACAGCAAGTGCGTCCGGGCGTCCGCAGGCAGCATCTTCCACATCGGCCTGGTGCTCGGCGGTCCGGTGGCGGACACGGTGAGTCACCTCCGCGAGGCGGGCCTTCGGGTGCTCGCCGCGGACGGCAGGACGGGCCAGCCGCTGGACCAGGTGGAACCACGGGGAGTGCTCGCCGAGCCAACGGCCTGGCTCTTCGGCAACGAGGCGTGGGGCCTGCCAGACGACCTCTTGGCGCTGGCCGACGAGCCGGTCGCGGTGCCGATATATGGGCAGGCGGAGAGCCTCAACCTGGCCGCCGCGGCCGCGGTCTGCCTGTACGCCTCCGCCCGGGCACACCGCTGTAACGCGGGAGGGGGCTGCCATGCAGTACCCGCAACGCGCTAGAGTCTGATCACATTGCGTCATTAGGGTGCCCGGTAGCTGGACGCTGGAATAGTGAGCCCAGCAGTTCTGCTGCCGAGTGCTCGGTGAGCTCCTGGCGGGAGCGTGCCGCGCATGCGGCAGGGTCCCGCCGGATGCTCCGAGCCAGGTGGTCGGCGGGGGACGGGCCACGTGAAGCCAGCGGCCGGGCCGGGGACCGGGCCACGACAGGCGGCACAGATGCCGGACGGAGGCAGGGACGCGCGTGGACGGGCATGCAGTGCCCGGCGATAGGGCGCTTGACCAGGGCCCAGACTTGCTGCCGACTGCCATGAGCCCAGGCCGGGCGGCGGACCTGACCGGCCCCGTGCCGCCGGGCCCGGTGCTGGTCGGCTCGATGGCCTGTGCCGACGAACTTCCTGACGGCCTGGTCATCGCCGACCACGCCGGCCGGATCGTCGTGTTCAACCGCGCCGCCTCGCGGCTGACCGGGGTACCCGTCAGGGCCGCGATCGGCGCGGACGTGCGGCAGATCCTCGCGCTGCGTGACGCCGATGGGCGCTGCTGGTGGCTGTCCGCCGACCCGTACCACGGGCTGTCCATCCGCACCCGCCACCCCGAGATGCCGCTGTTCCTCGCCGACGGGACCGAGTTGCTGGTCACCATGTCGTACGTGCGGGCACCGCGCTGGGCCCCACTGCAACAACGCCACCAGGCTCGCACTGGCGGCGAGGTCCAGCGCCTGGTGTTCGTGCTGCGCGGTGCGCAGCAGCGGGCTCGCCTGGAACGCAGCCGCGCCGACCTGGTGTCGACCGTGGCGCACGAGCTGAGGTCCCCGCTGACCAGCGTGAAAGGCTTCACGGCCACGCTGCTGGCCAAGTGGGGCCGGTTCACCGACGACCAGAAGAAAGTGATGCTGGAAACCGTCAACGCCGACGCGGACCGGGTCACCAGGCTCATCACCGAACTGCTTGACGTTTCCCGGATCGAGTCGGGCCGGATGGAGGTCCACCGGCAGCTCGTCAGCGTCCCGGATCGGGCGGAGAAAATCGTCGCCGGGCGGGTGGCGGCCGGTGACCCGGCCGACCGGTACCGGGTGGTGATCTCCGGCGGGCTGCCCGAGACATGGCTCGATGCGGACAAGGTCGACCAGATCCTCGGAAACCTTATTGAGAACGCCGTACGGCACGGCGCTGGTACCGTGACTGTCGTGGTAGAGCCGTTGGAACCCGCGGGCGCCCGTGCCGTCAGGCCGGGGGCCGAGGGCATCGCGGTCTCCGTCAGGGACGAGGGCGACGGTGTCGCGCCGGAACTTGTGTCGCGGATCTTCCGGCAGTTCTGGCGGGCCAAGCGCCGCGGTGGTGCCGGGCTCGGCCTCTACATCGTCAAGGGGCTGGTCGAGGCGCACGGCGGGACGATTACCGTGCAGCGGGCGCCGGAGGGCGGTGCGGAGTTCCGATTTACCATGCCCGCCGGCAGTATCCGGCGGGCTAACTGTGCTTGCTGGCCTGCGGCCAGCCCGCGCCGATGCCGTAACCCCGGGTGCTAGTCCGGGGGCCGAGCCCCCGGAGCCCCCACGACGGTGGCCGGCGCGGTCTGTAGCCTTACGGTCGGCGAGCCACCTCCGAATCCCATGGTGGTGGCGGTTGGCATCTGGCTGACCCCGGAACCTGGGTGGCTGGGGACCAGGCAGCTCGGGCCGATCGTATGGCATAAAAATCTGGACACTTCCGCAAGACGTGGACACCTCCGTGAACCGAGGGATGGCGAAACTTATGTCCGCACCCAACAAGCAATATGACCCGGTGGAGGTGACGGCGTTGTCGCCCGAGCAGATCGCCGCCGCGCTGAAGGAAGCGCTCGCCGCCATCGCAGAGGCACGCACGCTCGACGAGCTCAAGGCCGCCCGGCTGGCCCACGCCGGGGACCGGTCGCCGCTCGCGCTCGCCAACGCCGAGATCGGGGCGCTCCCGCCGCAGGCCAGGGCGGAGGCCGGCCAGCGGGTCGGCGCCGCCCGCCGTGAGATCCGGCAGGCGCTCGACGCCCGGCAGGCGGAACTCGAAGCCGAGCGCGACCAGCGGGTGCTCGTCGAGGAGACCGTCGATGTGACCCTGCCCTGGGACCGGCAGCCGCCCGGGGCGAGGCATCCGGTGACCACGGTGGGGGAGCGCCTCGCCGACGTGTTCGTGGGCATGGGGTATGAGATCGCCGAGGGGCCCGAGGCCGAGGCCGAGTGGTTCAACTTCGACGCGCTGAACTTCGCGCCCGACCACCCGGCACGCGAGATGCAGGACACGATCTTCGTGGCCGGGCCGGACGGTGGCCACTCGGGCGTCGTGCTGCGCACGCACACCTCGCCGGTGCAGATCCGCGCCCTGCTGACCCGCCCGCTGCCGGTGTACGTGGTCAGCCCGGGCAAGTGCTTCCGCACCGACCCGCTGGACGCCACGCACAGCCCGGTGTTCCACCAGATCGAGTGCCTGGCCGTGGATGAGGGGCTCACCATGGCCGACCTGCGCGGCGCGATCCAGACGTTCGTGGACGCCATGTTCGGCGAGGGGCTGCGGACCCGGATCCGGCCTGACTTCTTCCCGTTCGTCGAGCCCGGCATGGACGTGTCCATGGAGTGCCACATCTGCCGCGGTGCCTCCACCCGGGGCGGCGACCCGTGCCGGGTGTGCCGCTCGCAGGGCTGGATCGAGCTGGCCGGCGCCGGGATGGTCAACCCCAAGGTGCTCATCGCCTGCGGGATCGACCCGGACCGCTACAGCGGCTTCGCGTTCGGGCTCGGCATCGAGCGCACGCTCATGGTCCGGCACGGGGTGACCGACATCAGGGACACGCTGGAGGGCGACGTGCGGTTCAGCCGCGCACTGGGGGTGGAGGTCTGATGCGCGTCCCACTGTCCTGGCTGCGCGAGTACGCCCCGGTCGACGAGCTGGTTCCGCCCGCGGAGGTGGCCAGGCGGCTGACCGCCGCGGGCCTGGAGGTGGAGTCCGTCGAGGCCGTCGGGCACGACGTCAGCGGAGTCGTGGTGGCGGAGGTCACCGCCATCGAGGAGCTGACCGGGTTCCGCAAGCCGATCAGGTACTGCCACGTGACCACCGGCACGGCCGAGCGCGACGTGATCTGCGGCGCGGCCAACTTCGTGGTGGGGGACCGGGTGCCGCTCGCGGCTCCTGGGGCCGTGCTGCCCGGCGGCTTCGAGATCGGCGCGAAAAAGGCCTACGGGCGGATGTCGGAAGGCATGATCTGCTCCGCCGCCGAACTGGCCATCGGGGACGACCACTCCGGGATCCTGGTGCTCGCGCCCGATGCACCGCTGGGCGAGGACTTCGCCAGCTACGCGGGGCTGGCCGATCACGTGCTGGACATCACGGTGACCCCGAACCTGGGGTATGCGCTGTCGATCCGCGGGGTGGCCCGCGAGCTGGCCACGGCGTTCGAGGTGCCTTACACCGACCCGGCAGGCCAGGGCCTGCCCGCCGACGTCGAGGCGGTGTCGCCCGAGGTGTACCCGGCGAGCATCGCCGACCCGACCGCCTGCGACCGGTTCGTGCTGCGCGAGGTGCACGGCCTCGACCCGGCCGCGCCGACCCCGCTGTGGATGCGGGTGCGGCTGGCCCGCGCCGGCATGCGCAGGGTGTCGCTGGCGGTCGACGTCACCAATTACCTGATGGTCGAGCTTGGACAGCCGATGCATGCGTTCGACGCCGAACGCCTGACCGGCCCGATCGTGGTCCGCCGGGCGCGCCCGGGCGAACGGCTGGAGACGCTGGACCATGTCGTCCGCGAACTTGATCCCGACGACATCCTGATCACCGACGACTCCGGGCCGATCTCGATGGCCGGCACCATGGGCGGCCTGGCGACCGAGATCTCCGAGTCCTCGGCGAACCTGGTGATCGAGGCCGCGCACTTCTCCGCGCGGGGCACGGCCAGGATGAGCCGGCGGCACCGGCTGTTCAGCGAGGCGTCCTACCGGTTCGAGCGCGAGGTGGACCGGGAGCTTCCGGTGCGCGCCTCGGCGCGAGCGGCGGTGCTTCTTGCCGAACTGGGCGGCGCCGCCGTGACTCCCGGCTGCACCCACGCACAGGTCGAGGTGCCCCCGGTGACGATCAGCCTGCCGGTGGACTATCCGGGGAAGGTGGCCGGGCTGCCGTATCTGCATGCCACCGTGATCAAACGGCTGCGGGACGTCGGCTGCGCGGTGACCGAGCCCGATGAGGACGCCGGTGCGGCGGCCGCCGCCGGGGCTGACGGCGTTGCCGCGGCAGCACAGGGCGCCCGGGCCAGGAGCGCCAGCCTGAACCGGCACCTCCGGCGGGAGTACGGCAAGCACGAGAGCGGCCCGGAGATCCTCACCGTGGTCCCGCCGTCCTGGCGCCAGGACCTGCGGTACCCCAGCGACCTGGCGGAGGAGGTGATCCGGCTGGAGGGCTACGACAACGTTCCGGTCCGGATGCCGCGGGCCGCCGCCGGGAAGGGGCTGACCGGCGCCCAGCGGCTGCGCCGCGGGGTGGGCCGCGCGCTCGCCGGGGCAGGCTACGTCGAGGTGCTCAGCCAGCCGTTCAGCTCGGCCGCCGACTACGAACGGATGCAACTGCCTGCCGAGGATGAACGCCGCCGGGCGGTGCGGATCGCCAACCCGCTGAGCGAGGACGAGCCGTTCCTGCGCACCACCTTGCTGCCTGGCCTGCTGCGGGTGCTGGCACGCAACATCGGGCGCGGGTTCGGCGACCTGGCCCTGTATGAGATCGGGCTGGTATTCCGGCTCGGCACCGGCGGCCAGGGGATCGCTCCTATCCCGCGGGTGGACCGCGGGCCGACCGTGGCCGAGGTCACCGAGATGGAATCCGCCCTGCCTGCCCAGCCGCTGTGGGCCGGCATGGTGCTGGCCGGGAACCGGGAGAGCCCCGGCTGGTGGGGCGGGGGCCGCCCGGCCGGGTGGCAGGACGCCATCGAGGCCGCACGCGAGGTGCTGCGAGTGAGCCGGGTCGGCTACCGCATCGAGCAGATCCAGTACCCGCCGTGGCACCCCGGCCGTTGCGCCGCGGTCTACATCACCGGCGCGGACGGAGAAGAGCAGCTCGCCGGGCACGCCGGGGAACTGCACCCGCGGGTGGTCCAGGCGTTCCGGCTGCCGGACCGCACCTGCGCGGTGGAACTGGACCTGTCGGTCATCGAGCGCCGCGGCCGCGGCGCTGCCGCCGGCCCAGGCGCCGACGATCTCCGCCTACCCCGTGGCGACCCAGGACGTCGCGCTGGTGGTGCGGGATGCGGTGCCCGCCGCCGAGGTGCAGGCCGCGCTGGCCGCCGGGGCTGCGGCGGCCGCGGGGGACGGCCCGGAGCTGCTGGAGGACGTGCGGCTCTTCGACATCTACACCGGTGAGCAGGTGGGGGAGGGCAACAAGTCCCTTGCCTACCGGCTGCGCTTCCGCGCGCCCGACCGCACGCTCACCGACGAGGAGACCAGCGCCGCCAGGGACGCCGCGGTGGCCGAGGCGGCCCGCCGCGCCGGTGCCGTGCTGCGCGACGGAAGCTGACCGGCGGCACCGTCCGGGTGTGCCGTCCGGGTGCGCAGGCCGCCAGGCACGGCGGCCTGCCGTGCCTGGCCGGTTAGCGGTAAAGATCAGGTAATAAATCGGGTAATACGACCGTAGCCTGACGGTCCTGGCCCGGCTTACCCCCGCGTGGCGGCGGTGCTGTTCCCGCTCGTGGGGCGCAGGTGACAAGGGCATGGCTGGCCGGCGTACGGTCACTGGTTCGTGCTTGACAGCAACCGGGGCAACGGGCTGCGATGTCGGTAGCGCTTTACGCAACCCCATCCGGCACGTCGGCCCGTTCCCTCAATCCCTGGTTCCGCACCAGTCCCGCACACGGAGGAATCGCCATCAGCCCGGAAGCCAGCGCGCAGGGGCAGTCCACGCTGGGCGCGGCAGGATCGGACACCGCACCACCCAGGGCGACGTTCGGCGACGTCTTCGCGGTGGGCGAGTTCCGCGCGCTCTGGTTGGCGCAGGTGCTTTCCGTCGCCGGCGATCAGCTCGCCCGGGTCGCGCTGACGTTGCTTGTGTACGACCGCACCCACTCGGCGCTGCTGGCCGCGGTGACCTTCGCGGCAAGCGTGGTGCCGGCGTTCATCGGCGGGATCACGCTCTCCGGCCTGGCCGACCGGTTTCCCCGTCGGCGGGTCATGATCGCCTGCGACCTGACCCGGGTCGTGCTTGTGGCGGTCATGGCGATCTCGGGGATACCGATCGCGGTGCTCGTGGTGCTGCTGTTCCTGGTGACCCTGATCGGTGCGCCGTTCCTGTCCGCCCGCGCCGCTCTCGTACCCGGACCTCCTCACCGGCGACCTGTACGTGCTCGGGACCGCGGTCACGCTCACCACGCTGCAGTTCGCCCAGGTGCTTGGGTTCGCCGTCGGGGGCGCGGTCGTCGGGTTCTTCGGCGTCCGGGTGTCGCTGGTCATCGATGCCGCCACGTTCGCCCTCTCGGCCCTGATCACTTTTGTCTGGGTCCGGTCCTGGCCCGCGGTTCAGGCGATAGCGGATCGTGAAGCCGGAGCCGAGGCCGACGGCGGGCTGCTCGCGGGCCTCCGGCTGGTGTTCACCAGCCCGGCACTGCGGATCCCGATGCTGCTTGGCTGGCTGGCTGCCTTCTACAACATTCCAGAGGGGGTCTCCGCGCCGCTGGCGGGGGCCCTCGGCGGCGGGGCAGTTGCCGTCGGATTCATCCTGGCGGCGCCTGCGCTCGGTGCGACGGTGGGAGCGATCGCCTTCGGCCGGTTCGTCGCCCCGGCGACGCGGGTGCGGTGGATGATCCCGCTGGCCGCAGCGGCCTGCGGTGTGCTTGTCCTGTTCGTTTTCCGGCCCCCGTTGCCCATCGCGCTGGCGTTGCTGGCGGTGTCAGCGGTCATCTTCGACTGCTATCAGCTTGCTGCGAATGCTTCGTTTGTCGCCGCGACTCCGGCGCGGCAGCGCAGTCAGGCGTTTGGCATCGCCCAAGGCGGCATGAGTCTCGGCCAAGGTGTGGCCATGATCGTGGCGGGGGCAGCGGCTGGGCACTATCGCCCCGAGACTCGTGATAGCGATCAGCGGTGCGGTCGGCGTGGTCGCTGCTATCGCTATCGCCCTCAGCCGGAACGGGCGCACTGGGCTACGGGCGCACTGATCCGCCTCAGCGCACCTGCCGGCGCGAACAGGGTCAGCCCCAGCTGTTCTGCGCATCGCGGGTGCTCCTTCCTGCGGTGATGGTCGGGGGATGGGTGAGTTCGGCTTAGCCCCAGCTGGTTCCGCGCATCGCGGGCACTCCTTCCTGGGCAGGCGGTGGTGGGTGTGGTGCCGGTCAGCCCCAGCTGTGCTGCGCATGGCAGGTGCTCCTTCCTGCGGTGGTGGTCGGGGGATGGGTGAGTTCGGCTTAGCCCCAGCTGTTCTGCGCATGGCGGGTGCTCCTTGCTGGGCAGGCGGTGGTGGGTGGGTCGGGTCAGCCCCAGCTGTTCTGCGCATGGCGGGTGCTCCTTGCTGTGGTGGTGGTCGGGGGTGGGTGAGTGTCGGGTCTAGCCCCAGCTGGTGCTGCGCATGGCAGGTGTTCCTTCCTCGCCGGTGACATGATCTCGCCGATCGGGTATGTGTATACACGGCATATGTCACAAGGTCACTGTGATGCCCGGCTTATGCCGAGTTAGTCGACTGAACGAGCGTGGACGGGGGTGCCGAAGATTGGTTGCGTTCGGTAACCTTAGTCTCGGGATTTCGTAAGCATCCCTAGTTCTTGGTATCAGTGAGTAATGAGGGCTTGACATCGGGCACATGCGCTCTGTGACAATACGGGGCATCGCTATCCCGCAAGCCGTGGGAGAAGCTGAAGCCGTGCGCGGACGTCGGCCAAGGAGGAATTGATGGGGTCCGACCGCTGCAAACGTGTGCGTGAGCACGGGCGCGCAGTGTCGGGGTGGCCCATCTGGCAGCTTCAGCCCTGGCTGGTGGCCTTTATCGGACTGGTCACGGCGGTCTACGTGGCCGTGATCGCCGTGGCCGTGATGATCGGGACCTGGCCGCAGCCTTGGCACAACCTCTGGCTGTGCGGCGCCCTGCTGCTCTGCACCGCGCTTGACCGTGGAACTCACCAAGCGGACCGGGGAGAACGCCGGGCTGATCAAGGACGTCTACACGGTCTGGGAGTTGCCGCTCGCGATCCTCCTGCCTCCGGTCTACGCACTGGTGGCGCCGATCTTCCGGTTCACCCTCACCCAGGCCCGGACCCGGCGCATTCCACTGCACCGGCGGGTGTTCAGCGCGGCGGTTATCGGCCTGGCGAACGCCAGCGCCTCGCTGGTGTTCCACGTCGATCACCGGTCAGCGGATCGGGATTGCCCCGTCCGTCGGATCCCCGGCCACGCTGTGGCTGCTGGCCGTGGCCGCGGCTGCGGTGACACTGTGGACCGTCAACACCAGCCTGCTGTTCCCGGCCATCAAGGGCGCCGATCCGACGGTGACCTGCGCGAGCTTTACCTGGCGCGCGAGAGCGTCCAGAACGACGTGGCCGAGCTCTGCGTAGCGGTGCTTGTCACCCTGGGCATCGCGGTCACGCCACTGACAATCCTGTTCGCCTTCCCGTTCGTGACGCTGCTCCAGCGCTCGTTCCGCCATGTCCAACTCGTCAACGCCTCCCGCGTCGATACCAAGACCGGCCTGCTCAACCCGGGTACCTGGGAGCGCGAAGCTGCTACGGAGGTAGCCCGCGCGGTTCGTACTCATACCTCCCTGGCAGTCGCTCTTATCGACATCGATCACTTCAAGACGGTCAACGACTCTTTCGGGCACCTGGCCGGGGACCGTGCGCTCCGCACCGTCGCTCGCGCCCTGGCGATCCCCCTCCGGGAGTACGACCTGGTCGGGCGGTTCGGCGGCGAGGAGTTTGCCCTGTTGCTGCCCCAGGCCAAAGCGCTGGACGCCTACCGCATCGCGGAACGCATCCGAACCCACATCGGGAGTATGCCCATTACTGTCAGCGACGATGCTGACGCCGAAGCGGTAAGGCTCACCATCTCGATCGGCGTTGCCGCGCTCGGTGCCCGGTGGGACAGCAGCAGCGGTGCCCAGCTTACCGAGCTTCTCGCTGCCGCGGACGGAGCTTTGTACCAGGCCAAACGCAACGGGCGCAATCAGGTCTGCGTGGTCACCGAGAACGCGACGTTCGGTGCGAGTGGCCGCGACGCGGTGCAGGACGCAGCCGGCGGGGCACCAGGAGCGGGCTGCCGAGGCGGCCAGACCGGTCACCGACGTCATCCAGGTCATCCAGGTCACCCAGGCCTCGTAGCGCACCGGTCCCTGCTCGCCTGAGTCACCGCGGGCTCGCGGTTCCGGCTGCTGTTCGCCTGGTTTGCCACCGCGGCCGATCGCGGCGTCAGCCAGTCCCAGGAGCCGCCAGCCCTCAGGAGGAAGGCGAGGAGCTGGGCGACGGCAGGACCAGGACCGCGAGTATCTGCATCCCGTGCATGCGGCAGGCGGAGGCACGGCCGGTGGCCAGCACCTGAGGCGTGTCGTAACCCTGGCAGACCCAGCCGTGAATCTTGACCGGAGCGCCGCCGCCGTTGCCGGGGACCTTGCCCGACGCGAGCGCATGGGTGTACTCACGCTCCACCGTCATGGCGTCCTGGCACGAGGCCGGGCCGACGACATCGACATCGACCGGCACCCCCGCCGCCGTGCGGGCCGTCCCGCACCGGGTGGAGGGCACGCTGCTCGCGGTGGCCCCGGATCCGCCACCTGCCGCGGTGGTGGCCTGCTTCCCCGGTGTGGCCCCGCAACCCGCCACCGCACCGGCCGCGAGTACGGCCAGGGCGCCGGCGGCGACGGCGCGCGAGCGACCGCGCATGGGGGGCCTCCTTCCCGCGCACTCATCATGCCCTGTACCAGGGGGCGCTGGCATCACAACGCCCCGGCCACGCCAGGCCGTCCGGTGCCCCGCCGGCGGCCGCGTTGCATATTTAGCGAACCCAATGCATAATTTCTCATAGAAGTCAGGGGCCGTGCCCGGATAGCGATCAGGTCGGGAGAACTCATGGGCGTCCGGGTGGCGGTGGCGGGCGCCAGCGGCTATGCGGGCGGGGAACTCCTGCGCATCATCGGCGGCCACCCGGATCTGGAACTCGGGCCCCTTGCCGCGGCCACGAGTGCCGGGGCGCCGGTGACGGCAGCCCATCCGCACCTGGCCCACCTCGACGAGCACACCTTCGAGCCTCTCGACCCGGCCCGGCTGTCCTCGGCCGACCTGGTCTTCCTCGCGCTCCCGCACGAGGAGTCGGCCGCCGTCAGCGCCGTCCTGCCTGCCGGGATCCCGGTGGTGGACCTGTCCGCCAGCTTCCGCCTGGCCGATCCGCGGGCATGGTCGGTGTACTACCGCACACCGCACGCGGGCCAGTGGTGTTACGGGCTGCCCGAACTGCCCGGCGCGCGGGAGCGGATCTCCGCAGCGCGGCGGGTGGCGGCGCCCGGCTGCTACGCCACGGCCGCCATCCTGGCCCTCGCGCCCTTGATCGGGGCGGGGCTGGCCGACCCGCGCGACATCGTGATCGTGGCCGCCTCCGGCACCTCAGGGGCTGGCCGCTCCCCGTCCGCGGCGCTGCTGGCGACCGAGGTCATCGGCGCGATGTCGGCCTATCAGGCCGGCGGCACGCACCGGCACACGCCAGAGATCGAGCAGGCGCTGCGCGCGGTGGGCGGCGGCGAGCCGGTCGTGTCGTTCACCCCGATGCTCGCTCCGATGCCCCGGGGGATCCTGGCCACCTGCACCGCACGGCTGCGCGACACGGGCACGACCACCACGGCGCTGCGGGAGGCCCTCGCGGCCGCCTACGACGGCGCGCCGTTCGTCCGCCTGCTCCCGGAGAGCTGGCCGTCCACCGCGGCGACCAATGGCTCCAACATGGCGCACCTGCAAGCCGCCGCCGACGCTCACGCCGGGCGGGCGGTGGTCGTCGCCGCCCTCGACAACCTCGGCAAGGGCGCGGCGGGCCAGGCGGTCCAGGCGGCCAACCTCATGCTCGGCCTGCCCGAAACCACGGGCCTGTCCACCCAAGGGCTCGCGCCGTGAGCGTCACCGCGCCGCTGGGGTTCCGGGCCGCTGGGGTGGCGGCCGGGCTGAAGCCTTCCGGCGCCCGTGACGTCGCCGTGGTCATCAACGACGGGCCCTCCCGCGCCGCTGCCGGGGTGTTCACCGCCAACCGGGTGAAGGCCGCGCCTGTGCTGTGGACGCAGCAGGTGCTCAGCGGCGGCCGGGTACGGGCGGTGCTGCTGAACTCAGGCGGCGCGAACGCCTGCACCGGCCCGCTCGGCTTCGCCGACACGCACGTATCCGCGGAACGCCTCGCGGCCGGCCTGGCCGACTCCGCGGGCGAGATCGCCGTCTGCTCGACCGGCCTGATCGGCGAGCGGCTGCCCATGGACCCGCTGCTCGGTGGTGTGGACGCGGCCCTTGCCGAGGCCTCACGGGCGGGCGGCCTCGCCGCCGCGGACGCGATCAGGACCACCGACACCGTGGCCAAGATCGCCTTCCATCGTTCCGCCGGATACACGATCGGCGGCATGGCCAAGGGCGCGGGCATGCTGGCGCCGGCCCTGGCCACCATGTTGTGCGTGCTCACCACGGACGCCGAACTGGAATCCGGTGAGCTGGATGCCGCGCTCCGGGCGGCGACCAGGGTCACCTTCGACCGGCTGGACACCGACGGCTGCATGTCCACCAACGACACGGTCCTGCTGCTGGCCAGCGGGGCCTGCGGCGAGCGCCCGGATACCGCCGAGTTCGCCCGGGCGCTCACCGGCGTCTGCGCCGACCTGGCCCGGCAGTTGCAGGCCGATGCCGAAGGGGCGGGCAAGCTGATCGCAATCGAGGTGGTCGGCGCCGCAGGCGAGGATGACGCGGTCACGGCCGGCCGTGCCGTGGCCCGCTCGGCCCTGCTCAAGTGCGCCATCGCCGGTGCGGACCCGAACTGGGGCCGGGTGCTGTCGGCGGTGGGCACCACGGACGCCGCCTTCGAACCTGACCGGGTCAACGTGGCGATCAATGGTGTCTGGGTGTGCCGCAACGGTTGCGCCGCCGACGACAGGTCCAAGGTGGACCTGAGCCCGCGGGACGTGACGATCACCGTGGACCTGTCCGCCGGGCCGGCCGCCGCCACCATCCGCACCACCGACCTGACCACCGAATACGTCCACGAGAACTCGGCGTACTCGACATGACCGCGACCGTAAGCCCGCAGGACACCGGGACCGGAGCGTTGCCTTCCCCAACTGGCGGGGCCAAGGTCCCCGCGACGGAGTCGCGGGGACCGCAGGCCAGCGGGGGTTCCAGGGGGTCGCCCCCCTGGGCCAGCACAGCTGCGGCCAAGGCCGCGGCGCTGGTCGAGGCGCTGCCGTGGCTGGACCGGTTCCACGGCCGGACGGTCGTCATCAAGTACGGCGGCCACGCGATGACCGACGACGCGCTGCGCGCCGGGTTCGCCCAGGACGTGGTGTTCCTGCGGTACGCGGGCCTCCGGCCGGTCGTGGTGCACGGCGGCGGGCCGCAGATCTCCGCGCACCTGGCCCGGCTCGGCGTGCCGAGCACGTTCACCGCTGGGCTGCGGGTCACCACCCCGGAAACCATGGACGTGGTCCGCATGGTGCTCACCGGCCAGGTCAACAGGGACGTGGTGGGCCTGATCAACCGGCACGGGCCGTTCGCCGTGGGCATGTCGGGGGAGGACGCGAACATGTTCACCGCCCGCCAACGGCACCCGGTGGTGGACGGTACCCCGGTGGACATCGGCCTGGTCGGCGAGATCGAGTCCGTGGATCCCGCCGCGGTACACGCCCTGATCTCCGACGGCAGGATCCCCGTGGTGTCCAGCATCGCCCGGGGCACCGGTGGCGAGGTGTACAACGTCAACGCCGACACCGCCGCCGCCGCGCTCGCCGTGGCGCTGGGCGCGGCCAAGCTCGTGGTCCTCACCGACGTGGCCGGCCTGTTCGCGAACTGGCCTGGGGACGGGGACTCGGCGGGCCAGCCGCAGGACGTCATCAGTCAGCTGACCGCGACCGGCCTGGAACGGCTGCTGCCGAGCCTGACCAGCGGCATGATCCCCAAGATGGAGGCGTGCCTGGGGGCCGTGCGCGGCGGCGTGCCGCAGGCGCACGTCCTGGACGGCCGGCTGCCGCACGCGGTGCTGCTGGAGATCTTCACCGACTCCGGCATCGGCACCATGGTCGTACCGGACGGAGCAGCCGCATGATCCACCCAGGAGAGCTGATGATCATGGTGTTTTGGCTGCCAGAACAGCCAAAACACCATGATCACGGACGGGAGCGCGTGGCAGCGCGCGGGAAGGCGGGGTGGTGACGGCAACGCAGCGGCTGCAGGAGCGGTTCGAGGCCGTGTTCATGCCCAACTACGGGGTTCCGCCGGTCGCGCTGGTGCGCGGCGAGGGCTGCCGGGTCTGGGACGCCGATGGCAACTCCTACACCGACCTCATCGCCGGCATCGCGGTCAGCGCGCTCGGCCACGCCCACCCCGCGCTCACCGAGGCGGTGACGCGCCAGGTGCGTGCGATCGCGCACACCTCCAACCTGTTCCTGCACGAGACCGAGGTCGCCCTGGCCGAACGGCTGCTGCAGCTGCTCGGCAGCGACGGCCGGGTGTTCTTGGCCAACTCCGGCACCGAGGCCAACGAGGCAGCGCTCAAGCTGGTCCGGCGCCACCAGGGCCCCTCCCGCCCGGCAATCGTCGCCGCCGAGAACAGCTTCCACGGCCGGACCATGGGCTCCCTCGCGGTGACAGGCAAAGCCGGGCTGCGGGAGCCGTTTGGTCCCTTCGGCTTTGACGTGAGGTTCGTGCCCTACGGCGACCTGGCAGCGCTCACCTCAGCCGTCACCGGTGAGTGTGCCGCCGTCATCCTCGAGCCCTGCCAGGGGGAGGCCGGAGTGGTGCCGCCGCCCGCCGGCTACCTGCGGGGCGCGCGGGAGGCCTGCGACGCGGCTGGCGCGCTGCTGGTGATCGACGAGATCCAGAGCGGGATCGGGCGCACCGGTGCCTGGTTCGCCTGCCAGGCCGCGGGCGTCGTGCCTGACGTGCTCACGCTCGCGAAGGGGCTCGGCGGCGGGCTGCCGATCGGGGCGTGCATCGGGCTCGGCGCGGCGGGCACGGCGCTGCGCAAGGGCGACCACGGCAGCACGTTCGGCGGGAACCCGGTCGCGTGCGCGGCGGCGCTCGCCGTGCTTGACACCATCGAGAGCGAGGGGCTGCTGGCCCGCGCGGCGGCGGTCGGGCGCAAGCTGGCGGACGGCATCGCCGGGACCGCTCATCCGCTGCTCGGCGGGGTCCGGGGCGAGGGGCTGTGGCTCGCCGCGGTACTGAGCCGGCCTGCCGCCGGCGCGGTGGAGGCGGTCTGCCGGGACGCGGGCTTCCTGGTCAACGCCGTGCAGCCGGACGCCATCCGGCTGGCACCGCCGCTCATCCTCGGCGACGGCGAGGCAGCCGCGTTCCTCGGCGCATTCCCGGGCATCCTGGAGCGTGCGGCGGACCAGGTCCCGGCACGGGCCGGCGAGCAGGCCCGGGCTGCGGGGCGGGTCCAGTGACGGCGGTGAGCCCGGCGACCAAAGCCGCTCGCCACGAGCAGATCGCCGGGATCCTGTCGCACCTGCAGGTCCGCTCGCAGGAAGAACTGGCCGCGCTGCTCGCCGACCGTGGCGTCCGGGTGGCGCAGGCCACGCTGTCGCGCGACCTGGAGGAAATAGGCGCGGTCCGGCTGCGGGGACCGGGCGGCGCGCTGGTCTACGCGCTGCCGAACGGCCCCGGTGCCCCCGGGTCGCGGCCGGGCGGCGTCGGCGCCACGGAGGCCGAGGGCGCCTTCACCGGGACTCTCCCGCGGGTTGCCGCCGAGTTGCTGGTCAGCGCCGAGGCCAGCGCGAACCTGGTCGTGCTGCGCACCCCGGCCGGTGGCGCGCAGTTGCTCGCCTCCGCTCTCGACCACGCTGGATGGCCCGCCATCCTCGGCACGGTCGCTGGGGACGACACCGTCCTGGTGATCACCCGGGATCCCGCCGGCGGGGCCGGGGTGGCCGCGTCGCTGCTGCGGCAGGCGGAACGCAAGGCCGCCGAAGAGCGACGAGCCTAGGCCGGGCGGTGCCCGGCCGACCGAGGGGGATCACCGGCCTGCCAGGCCGGCCAGCCCGGGGGCGCCCCGGGCCAGCAGGGCCGTAGGCCAGCGGGGGTTCCGGGGGGTCGCTCCCCCGGGCTAACACTGACGTTGACACGACACCGACAAGGAATGTGACATGACCAAGCGCGTGGTACTCGCTTACTCGGGCGGCCTGGACACCTCGGTCGCCATCGGCTGGATCGCCGCGGAAACCGGGGCCGAGGTCATCGCGGTCGCGATGGACGTGGGCCAGGGCGGCGAGGACCTGAACACCATCCGCCAGCGGGCCCTGGCCTGCGGCGCCGCCGACGCCGAGGTGGTGGACGCGCGGGAGGAGTTCGCCACCGGCTACTGCCTGCCCGCGATCAAGGCGAATGCCCTCTACATGAACCGTTACCCGCTGGTCTCCGCGCTGTCCCGGCCGTTGATCGTCAAGCACCTGGCCCGGGTGGCACGGGAGCGGGGCGCCGACACGGTCGCGCACGGCTGCACCGGCAAGGGCAACGACCAGGTCAGGTTCGAGGTGGGCCTGGCCAGCCTGGCTCCCGAGGTGAAGGTGCTCGCGCCGGTCCGGGATTCGGGCATGACCAGGGACAAGGCGATCGCGTTCGCGGAGGAGAGGGGGCTGCCGATCGACGTGACGCACCGGTCGCCTTACTCCATCGACCAGAACCTGTGGGGGCGCAGCTGCGAGACCGGCCACCTGGAGGACATCTGGGAGGCCCCGCACGACGACGTCTGGAGCTACACCCAGGACCCGGCCACGGTGCGGGATCCCGATGAGCTGGTGCTCAGCTTCGCCGACGGCGTCCCTGTCGCGATCGACGGGCGGGCACTGTCGCCGCTTGAGCTCATCACCGAGCTGAACGCCCGGGCCGGGGCGCAGGGCGTGGGCCGGGTGGACATGGTCGAGGACCGGCTGGTCGGGATCAAGAGCCGGGAGATCTACGAGGCGCCGGGGGCCATCGCGCTGATCGCCGCGCACTCCGAGCTGGAGAGCGTCTGCATGGAGCTGGACCTGGCCAGGTTCAAGCGGGCGGCGGAGCAGCGGTGGACCGAGCTGGTCTACGACGGGCTTTGGTACTCGCCGCTCAAGTCGGCGCTCGACGCGTTCCTGGGCCAGGCGGCCCGGCACGTGACCGGCGACATCCGGCTGCGGCTGCACGGCGGCCAGGCCGTGGTCACCGGACGGCGCAGCCCGGTCTCGCTGTACGACTTCGGGCTGGCCACCTACGACACCGGCGACACCTTCGACCAGGGCCTGGCCAAGGGCTTCGTGGAGCTGTGGGGCCTGCCAAGCAAGACCGCCGCGCTCCGGGAGCAGCGCGCGGCCGGCTGAGCCGGGCTGGAGCAGCGAGCCGCGCTCGGGCGGGGTGTGGGCAGGCGCGGGCGTGGAGCATCATGGAACGTCCCCTCCCGGTCGGCGGCCCGGTGCGGGACCGCACTGCAGGAACGGGCGCAGAGGGGAACCAGGTGTCAGATCAGGAGCGCATGCCAACCCGGCTGTGGGGCGGGCGGTTCGAGTCCGGGCCCGCCGAGGCGCTGGCGAGGCTGTCGGTCAGTGTCCAGTTCGACTGGCGGCTGGCGCCCTACGACCTGCTCGCTTCCCGGGCGCATGCACGCGTGCTGCACCGCGCCGGACTGTTGTCCGCCGGCGAACTGGCCCGCCTGCTCGCCGCCCTGGACGGGCTTACCACCGCGTGCCGGGACGGCAGCTTCCGGCCATCGGCGGCCGACGAGGACGTGCACACCGCGCTGGAGCGCGGGCTGCTCGAACGGGTCGGCGCGCTCGGTGGCAAGCTGCGGGCCGGCCGCAGCCGCAACGACCAGATCGCCACCGACCTGCGCATGTACCTGCGGGATCACGCCAGGCTCATCGTGTTGCGGGTGGTTGAGCTGGAAACGGCACTGCTCGCACAGGCGGAGCAGCACCAGGCCACACCCGCGCCCGGGATGACCCACCTGCAGCACGCCCAGCCGGTGGTGTTCGGGCACCAGTTGCTGGCGCACGCCCAGGCGCTGGCCCGCGACGTATCCCGGCTGCGGGACTGGGACGCACGCGCGGCGGTCTGCCCGCTCGGCTCGGGCGCGCTGGCCGGCTCCTCGCTTCCGCTCGACCCGCAGGCGGTCGCCGAGGAACTGGGTTTCGCCCGCGCGGCGGAGAACTCCATGGACGCGGTGAGCGACCGGGACTTCGCCGCGGAGTTCTGCTTCGCGGCCGCGCTGCTCGGGGTGCACCTGTCCCGGCTGGGCGAGGAGATCGTGCTGTGGTCCTCGCGGGAGTTCGGCTGGGCCGAGATCGACGACGCGTACGCGACCGGGTCCTCGATCATGCCGCAGAAGAAAAACCCCGACGTGGCCGAACTGGCCCGCGGCAAGGCGGGCCGGCTGATCGGCGGGCTGACCGGCCTGCTGACCACGCTCAAGGGCCTGCCGCTGACCTACAACCGGGACCTGCAGGAGGACAAGGAACCTGTTTTCGACGCGGTCGATACGCTCCTGCTGGTGTTGCCGGCGATGGCCGGCCTGATCAGCACGGTGAGATTTCATGCCGAACGAATCGCGGGGGAAGCGAGTACCGGCTTCGCGCTGGCCACCGACCTGGCAGAGCTGCTCGTGCGGCGCGGGGTGCCGTTCCGCGAAGCACACGAGGTGGTCGGGCACCTGGTCGTGTGGTGCCAGGTGAACGACTGCGACCTGCCGGATGTGAGCGATGAGAACCTGGCCAAGATCTCAGCGCACCTGACACCGGACGTCAGGGAGGTGCTGTCGGTGACCGGTGCCCTGGCAGCGCGGAAGGCGTACGGCGGGACCGCGCCGGAGCGGGTCGCCGAGCAACTCGCCGCCCTGCGGGCCGTCGTGGACGAGCACGCCGCCTGGGCCGGTTCCTGACAGTCTGGAGCCGCGCACGTGGCTGACCCCGGCACCGCGAGGGTGCCGGGGTCAGTGTGGATGGGGCCCGTTAGGTGCGCAGGGTTGCCGCGTAGAGGACTTGGTGGAACGCGGCTGCTGGGTTCGGCGGCTTGGACGCGACCGTCCAGGCTCCCGCAACCCTGGCCGGGGTGGCCGATAGGCCGCTGTAGTCACCAGGGAACTTGCCCCCGGCGACCGCCGCGTACCTCAGGTTCGACGGTGCGCCAAGGACCATCGGCGTGGCGAACGTGGCACCGCCGTTGTCTGACCAGGTCAGCTCCTGCTGGATGACGTTGGGGTCGTTCAGGTTGCGCCGGCCGTAGCTGACGAAGACCCGGCCGGCGGCCGTCGCGACCGCCGCGTTGATGTACTGGATGTTCGGGCTGTGCCCGGGGGTCACCTGGACCGGGCTTGACCAGTGCTGCCCACCGTCGGTCGAGCTGGAGATCTCGACCGCGTCGAGCACGCCGGGCCCGTTGGCGTTCCACACCTGGAACATCCGCCCGGTCGCGTGGTCACCCTCCATGAGCGGCAGGCAGCAGCGGATGCCGGCCGGGCCGCCGCCGATGTTCTTGGCCACCACCACCGCCTTGGTCCAGTGGGCACCCCCGTCGAAGGAGGTTTGCGCCACTATCGAGGTCCCGCTGTCCGCGTTGGTGCCGTTCCTCAGGATGAAGCCCTGCCGGATCGCTGTCGCCGATCGCGTGGCCGGCGAACAGGTAGGTGTCGGTGATCGCGCCGTTCGGCTGGACGAACGCCTGGGAGTTCTGGGCGAACTGCTTCCGCGATGCAAGGAAGTGCGTGCTGCTCCAGGTGCTGTCCCCTGGTCATCGGACCAGCGGACGACCTGCGGCGACCCGCCGTTGGACAGGAACTCGGTCCAGAACTGGTAGATGCGGCCGAAGAACGGGCTGTTCGGCTGGGTGTCGGTGACCAGCCAGTTCTTGTCGTCCGAGACGGCTGCAGGTGGTGCTCTGCTGCGCCAGAACGGGCTGGCCGAAGGTGGCGCCGCCGTCGGTGGACCGGGACACGGCCACGCCGCTGTCGGACAGTTGCTGACGTCGATGCACGAGTGACGAGACGTACACGCTGCCGTCGGCGCCGAACGCCACTACCGGGTCCGAGGCGCGGTCGTAGGTGCCGCCGACCGCCTTGGTCAGCCCGGGTAGCCGGGACTGGTGCCAGTGCGCGCCGCCGTCGTGCGTCCAGGCGTAGAAGATGTCCACCGCCCCGCCGGTGGCGAACCGGCAGTCGTGCGCGACCGCCACCTCGATCTTGGTGTTGAACGGAGAGACGGCGATGTCCGGCTCGACCAGCGTGTCCGGTTCACAGTTACCGTGGGCCGCGACGGTCTGCCGGCCGATCTGGCCCACGTGCAAGACGGCCGGCGGTCCGGACGGGGCCGCCAGCGCGGGTGCGGCGATGCCGAGGCCCGCCAGCGCTAAGGTCGCGCCGGAGACCATGAGTACGCGGAGCGGGTGTTGCACGGTGCCTCCCGGTTGCCTCCGGTCCAGCCGGCCGCAGGGGCCAGCCGGACAATTGACATGGTTCAGCCCCTCTTTGCCCCGGAAGGGACAAAGGCCACCCGGGACACTAGACCGGCACCGGGACCGGGTCAACGCCGGGTCGCTGAGTGTGCGTGGTTCGTTGCCAAGCCCAGACCGCTTCGTGTCCTATGGGCGGGGCGGCGGGGCCGAGGCTAGAGTGCGAGCCGGTGCCGATCGCCAGGGAGGCTGCTCGTGCTGCTGCCGCGGGAGACCCTCGCCCAAGCGCGGTGGAGGTGGCGCCCGCCCTGCTGGGCTGCGTGATCGAGCACGAGACCCCCGAGGGCCTGGTCGCCGTGGCGCTGACCGAGGTGGAGGCCTATCACGGGCAGGCCGACCCGGCCTCCCATGCCTACCGTGGCCAGACCCAGCGCAACGCGGTGATGTTCGGCCCGCCCGGGCACGCCTACGTGTATTTCACCTATGGCATGCATTTCTGCGTCAACCTGGTGTGCATGCCGGAAGGGACCGCGTCCGCGGTGCTGCTCCGGGCCGGCCGGGTGGTCGAGGGTGCGGACCTGGCCACGGCGCGCCGGACCGCTCCCGGTCCGCAAGGACGCGACCTGGCCCGCGGCCCCGCCCGGCTGTGCCAGGCGCTGGGCATCGCGCGCGAGCAGAACGGCGCCGACGTCTGCGATCCGGGGTCGCCGCTGCGGGTACGGTGGCCGGACCTGGCGCAGGCGGGGCCGCCCGGGGCACAGGCCAGCGGGGCCGGGACTGGTGACCGGGCGGTGACCGCCGGGCCGGGGCCCGCGGAGCTGGCCGGTGCGGCGATCAGCTGCGGGCCCCGGGTCGGGGTCAGCGCCGCGGCCGAGCGTCCGTGGCGGTTCTGGATCACCGGCGACCCGACCGTATCGGCGTACCGCCCGTACGCGCCGCGCCGGACCAGGCAGAAACCAGTTTCCGCGCACCCTGGAAGCGATGGGACGATATCGCTGTGACCGACATCCTCGACGAGCTGACCTGGCGGGGCCTGCTCGCGCACCACACCGACCTCGACGAACTGCGCGGTGCCTTCGCCGCGGGCCCGGTCACCTTCTACGGGGGGTTCGATCCGACCGCACCTGGCCTGCACATCGGCAACCTGGTGCTGCTGCTCACCATGCGCCGGGTGCAGGACGCCGGCCACCGCCCGATCGGCCTGGTCGGCGGCGCGACCGGCCTGATCGGCGACCCAAGCGGCAAGTCCGCGGAGCGCGTGCTCAATCCGCGCGAGACCGTCGCGGCCTGGGTGGAACGCATCCGCGGCGAGGTGGGGCGGTTCCTTGACTTCACCCCCGGGCCTACCGGAGCGCTGGTGGTCAGCAACCTGGACTGGACCGCGGACCTGTCCGCGCTGGACTTTCTGCGCGACATCGGCAAGCACTTCCCGGTCAACCGGATGCTGGCGCGCGAGTCCGTCAAGGCGCGGCTGGAGGCCGGCGGGATCAGCTACACCGAGTTCAGTTACCAGATCCTGCAGGCCAACGACTTCCTGGAGCTGCACCGCAGGCACGGGTGCACGCTGCAGATCGGCGGCAGTGACCAGTGGGGCAACCTGGTGGCGGGGGTGGACCTGATCAAGCGGGTCGAGGGGACCTCTGCGCACGCCCTGGCGACGCCCCTGATCACCAAGCCGGACGGGACCAAGTACGGCAAGACCGAGAGCGACGCGGTCTGGCTCAGCGCGGATCTGATGTCGCCGTACCGGTTCTACCAGTTCTGGATCAACCGGTCCGATGCGGAAGTGCCGGGCCTGCTGCGGGTCTTCACCTTCCGGTCCGCCGGGGAGATCGAGGAACTGGAGCGCCAGACCCGCGACTCGCCCGCCGCCAGGGCCGCTCAGCGGCTGCTCGCCGAGGACATGACCACCCTGGTCCACGGCGCCGAGGAGTGCGCCAGCGTGATCGCGGCCAGCCGGGCCATGTTCGGCCAGGGTGACCTGAAGGCGCTGCCCGAACGGACGCTCGCCGACGCACTGGACGAGGTGGGCCTGGTGACCGTGCACGCCTCCAGGGACAGCCTGCCCACCGTCGTGGACCTGCTCGCCGCTACCGGGATCGCGACGAGCAAGTCCGAGGCCAGGCGCATGATCGCCGCGGGCGGTGCCTACCTGAACAACCAGAGGGTTGCCGCCGAGGACGCCATCCCGACTACCGCCGATCTGTTGCATGGCCGGTTCCTCGTGCTCCGCCGCGGCCGGCGTACGGTTGCCGGGGTGGAAGTTGTCATGGGCTGACCTGGAAGCCGCTGACCTGCATGTCCGCGACTCGCCCGCTCTCGATTTGACGTGGATGGCTTGTATGCCTAGTCTTTCGTCTGCCCGCAAGGCACGAAGGGAACGCCGGCCAGGCGTCCAGTGCCAGGGGCCAGCCAGGAAACTCTCCGCGGGTGCGCTGTCCGTGCATCAGGACGGTCCGCGGCAGGGTAGGCTGGTGGTACACGAGGTTGAGAGGTCGTCAACGTCAAGTGAACTCGCTTGACGGCCCTTGAACTCGCCGGTATGCTAAGCAGGTTGCCCCCGATCTAGG
>CAVXMG010000029.1:155000-301034 GCA_963762735.1 uncultured Actinomycetes bacterium
TGACACCCCCGTAGGCGAAACTCAGGCGACTTCCGGGCGGGATCCCAAGTAGCACGGGGCCCGAGAAATCCCGTGTGAATCCGGGAGGACCACCTCCTAAGCCTAAATACTCCCTGGTGACCGATAGTGAACAAGTACCGTGAGGGAAAGGTGAAAAGTGCCCCGGTGAGGGGTCGTGAAATAGCACCTGAAACCGTGTGCCTACAAGCCGTGGGAGCGCAGTCAGTCTTCGGGCTGACGTGAAGTGACCACGTGCCTTTTGAAGAATGAGCCTGCGAGTTATGGTATGTGGCAAGGTTAACCCGTGAGGGGGAGCCGTAGCGAAAGCAAGTCTGAATAGGGCGTTGAGTCGCATGCTATAGACCCGAAGCGGAGTGATCTACCCATGGGCAGGTTGAAGCGCGGGTAAGACCGTGTGGAGGACCGAACCCACCAGGGTTGAAAACCTGGGGGATGACCTGTGGGTAGGGGTGAAAGGCCAATCAAACTCCGTGATAGCTGGTTCTCCCCGAAATGCATTTAGGTGCAGCGTTGCGTGTTTCTTACCGGAGGTAGAGCTACTGGATGGCCTAGAGGGCCTACAAGCTTATCGAAGTCAGCCAAACTCCGAATGCCGGTAAGTGAGAGCGCGGCAGTGAGACTGCGGGGGATAAGCTCCGTAGTCGAGAGGGAAACAGCCCAGATCACCAGCTAAGGCCCCTAAGCGTGTGCTAAGTGGGAAAGGATGTAGAGTTGCAGAGACAACCAGGAGGTTGGCTTAGAAGCAGCCACCCTTGAAAGAGTGCGTAATAGCTCACTGGTCAAGTGGTTCTGCGCCGACAATGTAACGGGGCTCAAGCACACCGCCGAAGCTGTGGCACTCGCGCGATAACCAGGCCCTTTGTGGCTAAGGTGGATGGCGGTTCTAGCCGCTGCGGTTTCGGCCGCGGACGCTAGCACTGCGGCCGCCCGATGCCTTAAGGGTCCAGGTGCGCGGGTGGGTAGGGGAGCGTCGGGTGGCGAGTGAAGCGGCGGAGTGATCCAGCCGTGGACGCCACTCGAGTGAGAATGCAGGCATGAGTAGCGAAAGAGGGGTGAGAAACCCCTCCGCCGAATGACCAAGGGTTCCTGGGGCAGGCTAATCCGCCCAGGGTAAGTCGGGACCTAAGGCGAGGCCGACAGGCGTAGTCGATGGACAACGGGTTGATATTCCCGTACCCGCTTAGATGCGCCCATGCCGACACTGGCGATGCTAAGCGTACGAAGCCGACGAGCCCTTCGGGGCAAGATGGCCTAGTACGCGAACCAGACCGGCAGTAGGCAAGCCGAAGGGGTGACGCAGGAGGGTAGCTCTACCGGGCGATGGTTGTCCCGGAGTAAAGGTGTAGGGCGGTGTGTAGGCAAATCCGCACACCACGAGCCTGAGACCTGATGCCGAGCCGATTTAGGCGAAGTGAGTAATCCCATGCTGCCAAGAAAAACCTCGCGGCGAGCATCTCGGCGGCCCGTACCCTAAACCGACGCAGGTGGTCAGGTAGAGAATACCAAGGCGATCGGGTGAACCGTGGTTAAGGAATTAGGCAAATTATCCCCGTAACTTTGGGAGAAGGGGAGCCGCGCTCGGTGAAGAGGCTTGCCCTCTAAGCTGAGTACGGCCGCAGATACCAGGGGAAAGCGACTGTTTACTAAAAACACAGGTCCGTGCAAAGTCGTAAGACGACGTATACGGACTGACGCCTGCCCGGTGCCGGAACGTTAAGGGGAGGGGTTAGCGGCTTTGGCCGCGAAGCTCAGAACCTAAGCGCCGGTAAACGGCGGTGGTAACTATAACCATCCTAAGGTAGCGAAATTCCTTGTCGGGTAAGTTCCGACCTGCACGAATGGCGTAACGACTTTCCCACTGTCTCAACCACGGACCCGGCGAAATTGCACTACGAGTAAAGATGCTCGTTACGCGCAGCAGGACGGAAAGACCCCGGGACCTTCACTATAGCTTGACATTGGTGTTTGGGACGGCTTGTGTAGGATAGGTGGGAGACTTTGAAGCAGGGACGCTAGTTCCTGTGGAGTCATTGGTGAAATACCACTCTGGTCGTTCTGGATGTCTAACCTGGGTCCGTGATCCGGATCAGGGACAGTGTCTGGTGGGTAGTTTAACTGGGGCGGTTGCCTCCCAAAAGGTAACGGAGGCGCCCAAAGGTACCCTCAGCCTGGTTGGCAATCAGGTGTCGAGTGTAAGTGCACAAGGGTGCTTGACTGTGAGACAGACATGTCGAGCAGGAGCGAAAGCTGGGACTAGTGATCTGGCGGTGGCGTGTGGAAGCGCCGCCACTTAACGGCTAAAAGGTACCCCGGGGATAACAGGCTGATCTTCCCCAAGAGTCCATATCGACGGGATGGTTTGGCACCTCGATGTCGGCTCGTCGCATCCTGGGGCTGGAGCAGGTCCCAAGGGTTGGGCTGTTCGCCCATTAAAGCGGTACGCGAGCTGGGTTTAGAACGTCGTGAGACAGTTCGGTCCCTATCCGCTGCGCGCGCAGGAGATTTGAGAGGGGCTGTCCCTAGTACGAGAGGACCGGGACGGACGAACCTCTGGTGTGCCAGTTGTTCTGCCAAGAGCACGGCTGGTTTGCTACGTCCGGAAGGGATAACCGCTGAAAGCATCTAAGCGGGAAGCCTGCCTCAAGATGAGATCTCCCTCGGGGTTAACCCGGTAAGGCCCCCAGCTAGACGACTGGGTTGATAGGCCGGAGGTGGAAGCGTGGCAACGCGTGGAGCTGACCGGTACTAATAGGCCGAGAGGCTTGGCTCATACATTCTTCGCCTGGGAGGCGACTCCCAGGTAGTGCGCTCGCGTCCACTGTGCGGTTCCCGAGGTGCGGTCGGCCGCGTTACTGGGAGGCCTCCCGGAAACGCGGAAGACCTAAATCTCCATAGTGTTTCGGCGGTCATGGCGAAGGGGAAACACCCGGTCCCATTCCGAACCCGGAAGTTAAGCTCTTCAGCGCCGATGGTACTGCGCGGGGGACCGCGTGGGAGAGTAGGACGCCGCCGGACATCGTGAGTGAGGGTCGCTTCCGTAACGGAGGCGGCCCTCACTGCTGTGTGCGTTGGATGGTTGGTTAGGTGAAACACTGTGGGGGTACGTAGAAGGGCCGGACGGCAGTGGCAGAGGAAGACGTGGCGGGTGAGACGTCCGGTCGGCGTGGGAGGGATCCGGCAGGGCGTGGTTCCGGCCCGGAACTCTGGCGGCCAGGACAGAGGCGGAGCGCGGGGTCGGCCTGCTTCCGATGATCGGCGTGGTGGCGGGGCTGGGCGCTCGGGTGCAGGGCGTAGCGGCACTGGGCGTCCAGGGGCGGCGCGGACGGGTTCGAGTGCTGGGCGGGCCGGGGACAGTGAGGTTGGCCGGGGAGGCCGTGGGGCGGCCGGTGAGCGGCCCTACCGTCCCCGGGGTGCTTCGGGCGGCGGCGCGCCTGGCGGCCGGTCCTCGGGATACGGGCGGCCCCGTGCAGGTGACACGAACCGCGATGACCGTGGGGCGGCCGGTGAGCGGTCGCGCGGTCCTCGGCGTGATTGGGACAGCGATGCGCCTGGCGGCCGGTCCTCGGGGTATGGGCGGCCCCGTACGGGTGACACGAACAGGGATGACCGCGGGGCGGCCGGTGAGCGGCCCTACCGTCCCCGGGGTGCTGCGGGCAGCGGTGCACCCGGCGGCCGGTCCTCGGGATACGGGCGGCCCCGTACAGGTGACACGAACCGGGATGACCGCGGGGCGGCCGGTGAGCGGCCCTACCGTCCCCGGGGTGCTTCGGGCAGCGGTGCACCCGGCGGCCGGCCCTCGGGATACGGGCGGCCCCGTACGGGTGACACGAACCGGGATGACCGCGGGGCGGCCGGTGAGCGGCCCTACCGCCCCCGGGGTGCTTCGGGCAGCGGTGCACCCGGCGGCCGGTCCTCGGGATACGGGCGGCCCCGTACAGGTGACACGAACCGGGATGAGCGCGGGGCGGCCGGTGAGCGGCCCTACCGCCCCCGGCGTGCTCCGGGCAGCGATGCGCCTGGCGGCCGGCCGGCAGCTTATCGCCGGGACACGGACACGGCAGGGAGAGGTGGCAGGACGGCTTCTGGGCGTCCTGCCGGGCCACGGGGTGCCCGGGAGGAGCAGGGTGCCGGGGCGGCGGATCGCCGCCGCACAGGGCCACGACGGCGGCCTGAAGGGGACACGGGCTGGGATGACCGGGGGAGGGCCGGGAACCGTACTGGTGCGCCACAGCGTGCGGGGGACGGCGAGGGTTACCGACGATCGGGCCCGCGGCGTGACGGGAGACGGCTCGGGCTACAGCCGGCCGGCGCCGCGGCGTGACCGGGACGGCGAGGGTTACAGCCGACCAGGGCCACGGCGTGACCGGGACAGTTCGGGCTACACCCGGTCGGCGCCGCGGCGTGAACGGGACGGCGAGGGTTACAGCCGGCCAGGCGCCACGGCGTGACCGGGACGGCGGGGCGGCCGACAGGCCGGCGCGGTATGAGCCGGGCCGGCGGGGCCGCGGATAGGCCCGCCAGATACGAGCGGGACAGAGGGGAAGAGCGGAGAGCGACCACGCGGGGGCTTCGGGCGCCGCGACTGGAACTGCCTGAGGGAATCGGCGCTGACCAGCTGGATCCGCAGGCGCGGGCGGAACTGCGCACGTTGCCGGGGCAGCTGGCGGAGGCGGTGGCGGCCTGGCTGGTGGCTGCCGCCGCGGAACAAGACCCTGACCGCGCCTTTGAGTTCGCGGTCCAGGCCCGCAAGCTCGCGGCGCGGGTGGGAGTCGTGCGCGAGACCGCCGGGGTGGCCGCCTACCGGGCCGGTCGCTGGGCCGATGCCCTGGCAGAGTTGCGGACCGCGCGGCGGCTCACCGGGAGGGTCAGTTACCTGCCGTTGATGGCCGACGCGGAGCGGGCTCTGGGCAGGTCCGACCGGGCGCTGGCCCTGATCCACGACCCCGACAGCCAGCAACTCGACCGTGCCACGCAGATAGAACTGGCCATCGTCGAGTCGGGAATACGGCGCGACCAAGGACGAACGGCGGCGGCGGTCGTCGTATTGCAACTGCCTGAGCTCACCGACGGCGTGCGCCGTCCGTGGTCGGCGCGGCTCTTCTACGCTTACGCCGACGCGCTCTACGACGCGGGCCGCTTGGACGAGGCGCGGGAATGGTTCGGGCGCGCGGCAGCGGCCGACCCGGACGAGGAAACCGACGCGGCCGAGCGCTACGAGATCATGGACAGCGTCGTCATCGAGGATTTGGACGAGCCGGACGACGAGCCCGACTTAGAGGCGGGGCCGGTGAGAGGCGATCTGAGAGCCGAGCCGGACGACGAGCCCGACCTGGAGGCGGCCGAGCCGGAGGAGAGCGGGGGACCGGCTGCTGATGAGGACTAGCAGCGGGGTACCGCGGTTGGGTTCACCCCGCCACCGGCTCGGTCTTCTCCAGCCATCGCAGGATGCCCTCGACGTTGGCCTGGGTGCTGCTGACCCGCTCGGCCTTCTCGGTGAACTCCGGATCGGCGCCGGGCAGCAGCGCGGCGTAGCGCTCCCGGGTCCGGTCGCGGACCATGGCGACCGTGTGATCGAGGTCGAGCCCTGCGCTGCGGGCACGGCGGGTCTCCGCCACCCACACGTTCAACTCCTCCGCCGACCGCTCCAGGGTCGCGGCCACGTCGGCCACCGGCCCGAAATGACTGAACAGCAGCCGCTGCGGGGCCAGCGCGCCGAACAGCCGCAGCGACCCCAGGGCCAGCGGCAGGTCGAAGTCCGGCGGTGGGCTGGCCGGCCGCAGGTCGCCGGTTTGCGGGAGGAACACCCCCGCGGCGTCGCCGACATACAGGTCGCCGCTGGCCGAGTCGATCAGTCCCACATGATGCTTGGCATGGCCCGGCGAGTAATGGCTGTCCAGCGAACGGCCGCCGCCGAGGTCGACAGAGCCTCGCTCCTCGACCGTCCGGATGCGCTCGGCCGGGGTGGGCGCCAGCTCGCCGAACAGCCAGTCCAGGTCGTCGCCGTAGACCCGCCGTGCGCTGTTCATCAGGCGGCTCGGGTCGGCGAGGTGGCGAGCGCCCAGTTCGTGGACCACGATCTCCGCCGACGGGAACATCCCGGCGATGTCGCCCACGCCGCCGGCATGGTCCAGGTGGATGTGGGTGACCACCACCGTGGCCAGGTCGCCAGGCCCCACGCCCAGCGCGGCGAGCGCGTCCCGCACCACCGGCGCCGACGGCGCCGTCCCGGTCTCCACCAGGCACGGACGGTCGGCGAGGATCAGGTATCCGGCGGTAATCTGGCTGTATCCCGCCATCCGGGTGTCGATCTCGAACACATCGTGCCCCAGCGGGGTGACCCCGGCGTCGCCGTTCCGGCGGAAATCTGCCTGGTTCATGTGGGTATCGTGCCAGAGGTACCTGCTGGTTTCGTCGGCGGATGGGTAAAGCACCTGCGGCTATCCCATGCGGACAGTTACATAGTGAGTACGATCTGTCCGCAGCGGGCCGGGCGCCGCAGAGTTGCGGCGCAAGGCCACTCCCGTGCACGGAGGATGCACGGGAAAGGCACGGAAGGGCAGTTTTGAGCGGAACGCGCGTGACAGCATCCGGCGCCGTGCCTGCCACGGCCGACGGCGCTCCGCCGTCCGGCTGAGGGCGCCCGGACGTGGGCAGTGCCTGCCGTGATCATCGTAGCCACGCTGCTCGCTGTCGGGCTGCGCCTGTATGACCTCAGCCGGCCCGGCTACCTGTTCGGCATCAGCGAGTACGACGACGGAACGGACTTCGGCAGCGCCATCCGCCTCGTGCGCGGCGGTGTGCCCTACCACGACTTCATCATGGTGCAGCCACCGGGGATCACCCTGATCATGTTCCCGATCGCGCTGATCACCAAGGGAATGGGCACGATCACGGGCATGGCGGTGGCCCGGGTGTTCACCGCCCTGGCCAGCGCGGCCGCCGTCCCTGTGGCCGGCCTGCTCGTCCGGCATCGCGGCTTCTTCGCGGCGCTGGTGGCCTGCGGAGTGCTGGCGATCTACCCAGATAGCGTCCTGGCCGCCAGGACCGTGCTCCTGGAACCGTGGCTGGTGCTGTTCTGCCTGCTCGGTGCGCTCGCGGTGTTCGACCGCGACGAGGTTTCCGGCAGCTGGCGGCGGCTGCTGGCCGGCGGCGTCCTCTTCGGGTTCGCCGGTGCCGTCAAGGTCTGGGCCATCATCCCGGTGGTGGTGATCCTGGCGCTGACCGCGCGGCGGCCGCGCCGCGCGGCCGTCTACGCCGCCGGGGTCGTGCTTGGCTTCTGCGTGCCCGTGTTGCCGTTCGCGCTCACCGCACCGACGACCTTCTACCACAGCGTGATCATCGCCCAAATTGTCCGCAACGACCTGGTGCGGATCCCGCAGGGGTACCGGCTCCAGCAGATACTCGGGCTGGTGCACGTCAATCAGTTGGCCACGCCGCCGCTGGTGATCATCGGCATCGTTGTCGTGCTTATCGTCGCCGCGGTCTCTGTGCTCGGGTCCCGGCTGGCACACAGCCGCCCGCCCGCGCTCGACTGGTTCGTCACCGGGACGTGCGCCCTGCTGGTGGCCGCGTTCCTATGGCCTGCCGACTTCTACTACCATTACGCCGGCTTCATAGCGCCGTTCGTCGGACTGGTGATCGCGCTGCCGGTGTCCCGGCTGCTCTCGGCGCTGCCGTCAGATCAGACCCGGCGCCGGCTCAGGCTGATGCGGCCGTGGGCCACCGCGATCGCCGCCGTCGCCCTCGTGGTCCTGACCGTGTTCCAGGTCATCGCCGAGGCACACGAGGCCTCGGGGGTGCCCGCCGGCGAGATCGCACAGGCCAAGCGCATCATTCCGGCGGGCGCCTGTGTCGCTACCGACCAGGCCTCCTACACGATCGCCATCAACCGTTTCGTGTCCAGCGTGCCGGGCTGCTCGCTCATGATCGACGGTGTGGGCACCGACTATGCGCTGTCCAACGGCCGGAACGGGGAAACCGGCGCCGGGAGCTCGCCGGCCGTGGAGGCGGCCTGGATGGCGGAGTTCCGGCACGCCTCGTACGCGTGGCTCACCACCCAGGAGTACCGCAGGATCCCGTGGACCCCGCAGTTGACGGCCTACTTCCAGAGCCACTTCGTGCCGCTGACCGAGGGGCCTGACTGGCTGTACGTACGGACGGCGCACCCCATCACCGGACAACCCGCCGGGTAAGGCCCGCCCGCTGGCGCGTTCAGCCCAGAGCGAACGAGCGCAGTACCAGGCCGGTACGCGGCTTGGGCGCGAATGAGGTGGATTTGCGCGGCACCCGCTCGCCGTGCGCCGCCACGTCCCGCACCACGTCGGCCGATAGCGGCGGGCAGATGACCGCCGTCCGGTCGGTGGACTGGGCGGCCGAGTCCAGGGCCTCGCCGGAGTCGTGGTGGATTTCCACATGCTGGTCGTCGTCCCTGACGTGCCACAGCCGGCCGAGCAGCAATTCCTGCATGACAGCGGCGGAAAGTGCGCGCCACCGGTCGCTCCGGTCGGGCATCGCGTCCTTCACCGCATCAGGGTCGGGATCGGTCAGCAGATAGAACTCCTGCCTGCCCGCGACCAGGAATGCCGTGTGCCGTTCGCTGGCCTCGTGCAGGGCAGCCAGCGCCTCCTGCCGGGTCACCCCGGGCAGCGCCCGCACCGTGAACGCCGGTTCCGCAAGCCGCGCGGCCGTCGCCGGGCACAGCCCGGGAACCACCCGGTGGATCGCGCCTATCCGTGGCGGGAAGGCGGTCGAGTCCACCAGGAGCGCCAGCCCCGCATCCCAGGGCCCTGGCCCCGCACCCGCCGTCCGCTTGCGCGCCTGAAGCTGGAGGTAGGCGGCGTAGCGGTGGTGCCCGTCCGCGATGAGAGCCTGGTGAGAGGCCAGGTCCCCGGCAATCGCCGCCAGCTCGGCGGGATCGGTCACGCCCCACAGCCGGTGCCAGATCCCGTCCTCGGTGTGGATGGTGACCAGCGGTTCGCCGCGCCGCGCCTGCTCGGTGATCTGCACGGTGGCGGTGGCTGGCCCGTTCCCGTCGTAGAGCAGAAAGATCGGCTCCAGGTTGGCCCCGGTTGCCTCCATGAGCTGGCGCCGTCCGGCGACCGGCCCCGGAATCACGTCCTCGTGCGGGAGCACCGGCCCGGCACCCAGCGGTGCCAGCCGCAGCGCCCCGATCAGCCCGCGCTGGAGTACCTGGCCGCCCGTGCGGGTCTGCTCGTAGACATACAGCGCTGGCACGGGGTCGGGCACCAGGATGCCTTCGTCCTGCCAGTCCCGCAGCATCCGGGCCGCGTCGGCGTAGGCGGGCTCGGCGCGGGCCCCGTTGGCGGCCTCCCGGGGATTACCCGCACCCTGGCGGGGGAGGATCAAACGGACAATGTTGTGCGGATCGGAGGCCAGCAAATGGTCTTCGGCTTCGTGGGCAATCACGTCATACGGTGGAGAGGTGACCTCCGCGAGACCGCTCACCCGGTCCTGCGCATAACGCAGCCCGCGGAATGGTGCCAGCACGAGGCCGGCAGCGGGAGGCGCGCCGGACGGAAGGATCTGCACATATGTCAGAAGCACCGCACGGCGGCCACGATTCCCGACCCGGCGAAAATCCCCAGGCCAGCGTCGGCCAGCGGGCCCAGGGAACGGCGGACGCCCGGGGGGATGCAAGCAGTACGGCCCCGGCCTGGGGGCATGAACGTGACAACGAGGCCCACCTAGGGGCACCAAACTCACATTCACGGCCACCGGACGGCGCCGTGAGGGTGGGCGCGGGCGCCAAGGGCAGGGAAGCGGAACGGGGCGAGGGGCCCGCGCGAGCCAACGGCGGTCAGCAGGGTCCGAGGAGCGACAGTCAGACTCCAGGGGGAGACAGTCAGAATCCAGGGGGAGACAGTCAGGGTCCGAGGGGCGGCAGTCAGGGTCCAGGGGACGACAGTTACGCGTGGTACCGTCGGGGGCTCGACCTGCTCAGCCGGGGAAGCCCCGCCGCGGCCGCCGAACTACTGGAACGTGCCGCGGCGGCGGAGCCAGGCGCCCGCAGCATCCGTGAGGCCCTGGCCAGGGCGCAGTTCGATGCTGGCAGGTACGCGCAGGCGGCGGACAACTTCCGGCGGAACGTGGAGGCAATCCCGAGTGACGACTACGCTCACTTCGGCCTCGGCCTTGCCCTCGCCCGCGGCGGGGATCCGGCCGCCGCCGCGGAACACCTCGCCCTTGCCGCCGCCATGCGGCCGGACCTGGCCCACTACACCGAGGCGCTGCGCGGCGTCCGGGCGACGCTGGCGGCCAGGACGCAGGCCGGATCCGGGGCGCCGCCCCCGGACGGCGACGAGCCTCGCTGACCAGGCCCGCCATGACGGCTGACCCGTCGCCGCGCGGTGCCGCGCCGCGGCCGACGGCCCGTTGGCAGGCAGGGACACCCCGCCACGCAACGCCATGCCGCTGCGGGGCACCACCGAGTCGCTCGCCGCACTGTATGACGTGGCCCTGCTCGACCTCGACGGCGTCGTCTACCTCGGCGGTTCCCCCATTCCTGGCGCGGCCGACGCGCTGGCCAAGGCGGCCGCCTCCGGCATGCGGCTCGCGTTCGTGACCAACAACGCCTCCCGTACCCCCTCGGCGATCGCGGCCCAGCTCACCGGCCTTGGCGTGCCGGCCAGGGCGGACGAAGTCATCACCTCGGCCCAGGCCGCCGCGCGGCTCGCGGCCGAGCACCTGCCCGCAGGCGCGACCGTGCTCGTGGTCGGCGGCATGGGCCTGCGCATCGCCGTGCGGGAGAGGGGGTTCCGCCCGGTGACCACCGCGGCCGACCAGCCTGCCGCCGTGCTCCAGGGGTACGCGCCCGACCTGAGCTACTCGCTGCTGGCCGAAGGCAGCCTTGCCGTTGCCGCCGGCGCACTGTTCATCGCCTCGAACGCCGATTCCACGCTGCCCACGCCGCGGGGCCGGGCAACCCGGCAACGGGTCCCTCATCCAGGTGATCGCCACCGCCACCGGCCGGGCGCCGCTGATCGCCGGGAAGCCGGAACCCCCGCTGCACGCTGAGGCCGTGGCCCGCAGCGGAGCACGGCACCCGCTGGTGGTCGGGGACCGGCTCGACACCGACATCGAGAGCGCCGTCCGGTCCGGCGCCGACAGCCTGCTTGTGCTGACCGGAGTGACCCAGCCGCTGGACGCCGTGCTGGCCACGGCGCGGCACCGGCCCACATTCCTGGCCGAGGGCCTGGCCGGGCTGCTCGGCCCGCATCCCGAGGTGAACGTCACCGGCGGCACCTTCTCCTGCGGCGGCTGGCACGTCACCACCGGCGGCGGCCAGGTCACGGTGACCGGCTCCGGTACCGCCGTCGACGGTCTGCGCGCACTGTGCGCCGCCGCCTGGTCCACGGGCGAGGTGGACGAACCCGCTGCGGTGACCGCCCTGGCTGAGCTGGGCCTGCCCCACCCGCAGGGTTGATCCGGGGCCGCCGGGTCGGCCCAAGGTCGACATGCGGCCTACGACCCAGGGTGGAGGAGAATCAGCGCCTCGGGCGACGCGCCAGCCCCGGCTGCCACGAAAGACTGGCCTGACACGGCGGACGGGCATCGTGCCCGCGCCCCGAGGAGGGAACCAGCGATGATCGAGGCACGGGGCCTCACCAAACGGTTTGGCGACAAGCTGGCCGTGGACCAACTGACCTTCACCGTCGAACCCGGGAGGATCACCGGATTCCTCGGCCCGAACGGGGCCGGCAAGACGACAACTATGCGGCTGATCCTCGGCCTGGACCAGCCCACCGGGGGCTCGGTCACGGTCCACGGCAAGGAGTTCGGCCGCCTCGCCTATCCGATGCACGAGCTCGGCGCGCTGCTTGATGCCAAGGCCGTGCACGGGGGGCGTAGCGCATATAACCACCTGCTGTGCCTGGCGCAGGCCAACGGCATTCCCCGCGCGCGCGTCGGCGAGGTGCTGGAACTCGTGGGGCTGACCGAGGTGGCCGGCAAGCGCTCCAAGGGGTTCTCGCTTGGCATGGGCCAGCGGCTCGGCATCGCCGCGGCGCTGCTCGGCGACCCGGCCATCCTCATGTTCGACGAGCCGGTGAACGGCCTGGACCCCGAGGGGATCCTGTGGATCCGCAACCTCATGAAGGCGCTCGCCGCCGAGGGGCGCACCATCTTCGTGTCCAGCCACCTGATGTCGGAGATGGAGAACACGGCCGACCACCTGCTGGTCATCGGCCGGGGCCGGCTGATCGCCGACTGCAGCGTGGCCGAGTTCATCGAACGCAACTCGGTCCAGTCGGTCCGGATCCGGACGCCCAAGCACGAACTGCTGGCCAGCCTCATCGCCGCGGCCGGCGGGAGCACCGTGACCGGTGCCGGCGATGTGCTCGTGGCGCAGGGGCTGCCGGTGGACCGGATCGGGGACCTGGCGTTCGAGAACGCGATCCGGCTGCACGAACTGGCACCCGCCCAGGCCTCGCTGGAGGAGGCGTTCATGGAGCTGACCGCGGACAGCGTGGAGTTCCAGGCCCACACGCCCGGCCAGCAGGACGCGGGCCGGGCCAGCCGCACCGACCACATGCACCCGACGGGAGTGGCCTGAGATGACGACGATCCAGATAGCCCCGGCGGCCCGCCAGCGCCTGCTGCCCCCGGAGACCGGACGGGCCGGTTTCGCGGACGCGCTGCGCTCTGAATTCACCAAGATCCGGTCCACCCGCTCCACGTACTGGACCCTGTTCGCCCTGATCGTGGTGTGCATCGGCATCGGTGCCCTGGCCAGCGCGGGGACGGCGTCGCATCCCAACGGGGTCAGCACGGCCAACTTCGACGCCACCCAGCAGAGCCTGGCCGGCCTGTACGTGGGCCAGCTCGTCATCGCGGCGCTCGGCGCGCTGACCATCACCTCCGAGTACGCGACCGGAATGATCCGCACCTCGCTGGCGGTCCAGCCACGGCGTGGCGTCGTGTTCGCCGCCAAGGGCGTGGTGTTCGCGGTAGTCACGCTGATCACCGGGCTGATCGCGTCGTTCGGGTCCTTCTTCGTCGGCCAGGCGATCCTGTCTCCCCACCACCTGTCGGCCACGCTCGGCCAGCCGAACGTGCTCCGCGCGGTGATCGGCGGTGCCCTGTTCCTGACCGCGTGCGGCATGCTCGCCTATGGTCTTGGCGCCATCCTGCGGCACACCGCGGCCGCCATCAGCGCCGCCATCGGGCTGCTGTTCGTGCTGACCGTCCTGGTCCAGTTCCTGCCCAGCTCCTGGCAGAACAGCCTGGACAAGTGGATGCCTGCGCTGGCGGGCAGCCAGGTCTGGGCGACCAAGGTGACCGAAGGGGCGCACCAGTTCCCGGCCTGGGGCGGGTTCGCGGTGCTGGCCGGCTGGGCGGCGGTCGCGATAGCCGTGGGGCTTGTCCTGTTCCGCACCCGCGACGCCTGATCAGGGACGCCAGGAGCCCCGGTGCCAGGTGGTGTTCAGGGCACCGGGGCTTTCTGGCGCGCTGGGGACCCGGGCACCGGGGACCGGCGTAACGCAGCGAAATCAGGACTGGCAGCTTGGGCACCAGTAGGTGACCCGGCCCTCGGGGTCGCGGCCCTGATCCGCGGAACGGACCGGTGTGCCGCAGCGGCGGCACGGGCGCCCGGCCCGGCCGTAGACCCAGGTCTCCTCGCCGCGCCGCTGCGAGCCCGTGGTGACCTGGCCGAACCGTTCCTTGTTGCCGTCAAGCAGGCGCTGGGCAAGGCCCAAGAGCGCGGCGAGGTCGGCGATCTCGCCGACCGGGCGCCACGGATCCACCCCGCGCAGGAACAGCGTCTCCGCCTTGTAGATGTTGCCGATACCGGCCAGGTTGCGCTGGTCGAGCAGGGCCTCGCCGACCGGCCGGGCCGGGTCCGAGCGGAGCCGGCGCTCCGCCTCCGCCGGGTCCCAGTCCGGGCCGAGCAGGTCGGGGCCGAGGTGGCCGACCGCGTGCTGCTCGGCGGCGGTGGGCAGGATCTCCACGACGCCCAGCAGGTACCCGACGGCCTGCCAGGTGTCGTTGGCGAGGATCAGCCTGATCCGGTGGCCGCCGCTGGCCCGCTCGGCGGCGGGCCGGACCCGCCAGGAGCCGTCCATGCGCAGGTGGGTGTGCACCGTGATGCCTGCGTCTGTCCTGGTCAGCAGGTGCTTTCCGCGGGAGGCGGTCTCGGTCACCGTCTGGCCGGACAGGTCGGCAGTGGCGAACCGGGGCACCCGGAAGTCGGACCGGGTCAGCACCCGTCCGGCCAGTGCCGCATGCAGCCGACGCGCGGTGAGCCACACCGCGTCTCCCTCAGGCACGCCCGTCAGCTTACGGCCGCCTTCGTGAGCCATCGGCCACCCACGTCCCGGCTCTCCGAGGCCCAACTGCGGGGGCCCAGCCTTCGGCTCTGGAGGGCATGAATGTCAGGTTGATGCCCTTAGAGAGAAGCCTCATTGTCACGTTCATGCCCCACTCGGAGAGGCGGGGCCGCCCGCTGCCTCAGGTGCGGACCTTGCCGGCCCGGTGACCGGCGGCTGGTACCGCTGGGCTACCGGATCAGAGGACCTTGCGGAGCCGGAGGATGTCCCAGATGCTGGCCTCCACCTTGAGGCGGCCGGTCAGCCAGGCACGCGCGATGCTTGTGGGGTCTGCGGCAATCGCGATCAGGTCGTCGCTCTTGGCGGTGAACCGGACCTGGGCTGGTGGCTCGGACCCGTTCGCCTCCATGACCGGTGTCGCTCCGTCGGGACCAATCCTGGTCACGAAGGTCACGCCGAGGTCGGAGACCTTGCAGCTGATCAAGCGGTCCACCAGGTGGGCCTGGCGGTCCGCCTCGTCCATCTCGGCGATCCGGCCGGTCAGATCTGCCAGCGCTTGACGGCATTCCTCGGCGGTAGCCATGAAACACCTCATTTCCCCCTGCCGCCTCTATAGGCAAGGTGGCCCCAATCTTAAGTACGCCGCGGCGGTCGGCTGGGCAGGGGCGCGCCTCTGTGCGCAGACTCGCCGATTTCCCGCGTGCGTGGAGGGCCCGGCTCGTCCCCGTTGGACGGTAGCGTTTCTCCTGGGGCGGCACCTGTGCCGGGGAGGGTCGAAGGGAAAGAGAGGACAATGGGACTTCCGCCGGGGGAATTTACACCGGGCTCAGTGAGCCCGGTGCCGGCCGCGGAGGGACTGGCTGGCTCGGACGGGCCGGTCAGCATCTATGGGATCGCTGGCAGGGACATGCCGGCCGCCGTAAACGGTTCGGCTGGCATGCCGGAGCAGGGCGGCACGTACGGGTCGGGCAGCGCTGCGGTTGCGAGCGGTGCCGAGGGCGCGAGCAGGTCGGCTGCCCTGTGGCGGCCGGTGGTGCCGCGCGCGGCGCCGTCCACGGGCGATCCGCGGGTGGACGATGCCGTTGCACGGCTCGACGACCTGGCGGAACTGCCGATCGCCGAGCATCTGGCGGTGTTCGAGTATGTGCACGAGCGGCTGACGGAGGCGCTTGGTGACCTGGACGTGCACGCCGCGGCGCGCGCAGGTGACCATTCACCAGACGCGCCCGGCGGCTGAAGGGCACCGTGGTCACTGGATGGGCACCCGCAGAAGGCTGGACGCTGAGCTGGTGAGAAGAGGGCTCGCTCGGTCCCGCGAGCACGCCGCCAGCCTGGTGACGGCCCGGCGCGTGCTGGTTGGCGGACAAGCCGCAGCCAAGCCCGCTACCCAGGTGGGCACCGGCGACCCGATCATGATCACCGAGGTGGCCGGGCCGGACTACGCGTCCCGGGGCGGGCACAAGCTGGCGGGCGCGCTTGCCGCCTTCGGCGAACTTCGGGTGGCTGGCCGCCGGTGCCTGGATGCGGGTGCCTCCACCGGGGGCTTCACCGACGTCCTGCTGCGTGCGGGCGCGAGCCACGTCGTCGCGGTAGATGTGGGATACGGCCAGCTGGCATGGGGGTTGCGGACCGACGAGCGGGTCACCGTGCTGGACCGGGTCAACGTCCGCCAGTTGCGGCCGGAGCAGGTCGCGCCCGCGCCGGACCTGGTCACGGCCGACCTCTCGTTCATCTCGCTCGAGCTGGTGCTGCCCGCGCTGGTCGCCTGCGCGCGCCCCGATGCCGACTTCCTGCTGCTCGTCAAGCCGCAGTTCGAGGTGGGCAAGGACCGGGTTGGCGCGGGCGGCGTGGTGCGGGATCCGGAACTGCGCCGCGACGCCGTCGCCGGGGTGGCCGAGGCCGCCCGCGCCCACGGGCTCGGCGTGGCGGGCGTGACGGCGAGCCCGCTGCCTGGCCCCTCCGGCAACGTGGAGTACTTCCTCTGGCTGCGCCGGGGCGCGCCGCCGCTGCGTGACGACGCACTCCGGCAGGCCATCGAGGAAGGACCGCAGTGAAGCGCACCGTCCTCGTCGTGGCTCACACCGGGCGTCCCGCGGCGGTGCGCAACGCCCGTCTGGTGGTGGACCGGCTCACCGCCGCCGGGATCAACGTGCGCGTCCTGGCGTCCGAGGCCGCCGACCTCCAGTGCGCAGGCGCTGACGTGGTGCCCACCGCGCCCACCGCGGCGGCCGACGCCGAGATGGTGATCGTTCTCGGCGGGGACGGCACACTGCTGCGCGCCGCCGAGATCGCCAGGCCGGCCGGAGCCCCGATGCTCGGCGTCAACCTCGGTCACGTGGGCTTTCTCGCGGAAACCGAGCCGGACGACCTGGCCGGCGCCATCGACCAGGTGGCCGAGCACAGCTACACAGTGGAAGAGCGGATGACCATCGAGGTGACGGTGCGGCACAACGGCACCGCCACCAGCACCTGGGCGCTGAACGAGGCGAGCGTGGAGAAGGTGGCACGGGAGCGGATGATCGAGGTGGTCACCGAGATCGACGGGCGCCCGCTGTCCCGCTGGGGCTGTGACGGCGTAGTCTGCGCCACGCCCACCGGATCCACCGCATACGCATACTCGGCAGGCGGACCGATCGTGTGGCCTGAGGTGGAGGCGTTGCTGATGGTTCCCATCAGCGCGCACGCGCTGTTCGCCGGGCCGATGGTCCTCTCGCCGCGGTCGATGCTCGCCATAGAATTCCTCGGTTCTTCGGCGGGTCCGAACCAGGCAGTCAAGGGTGTTTTGTGGTGCGATGGCCGGAGGAGCATCGATCTCGCGCCCGGGGCGCGGGTTGAGGTGCGCCGCGGAGTCAAGCCGGTGCTGCTGGCGCGGCTTCCCGGCGGAGTGGACGGCCGTGACCTGGCGGCCCCGTTCACGTTCACCGACCGGCTGGTGGCCAAGTTCGGCCTCCCAGTGACCGGCTGGCGCGGACAGCGCGACTGGGGCCCGGGGCGAGACGGGAAGGAGGATCCGCCAGCTGATGCTTGAGGAAGTGCGGATCACCGGCCTTGGGGTGATCGAGGATGCCGTCCTTGAGTTCTCGCCCGGCTTCACGGTAGTGACCGGCGAGACCGGGGCAGGCAAGACCATGGTCGTCACCGGGCTCGGCCTGATGTTCGGCGGCCGGGCCGACCCGGCGCGGGTCCGGCCAGGCGCGGACCGGGCCACCGTCGAAGGGCGGTTGCGGATCGAGGCGGACGGGCCCGCCGTGCAGCAGGTGCTTGACGCCGGGGGCGAGCTGGACGACGACGGCCGCACCCTGATCGTGAGTCGTTCGGTGTCGGCAGAAGGCCGGTCCAGGGCGCACGCGGGCGGCCGTGGCGTGCCCGTGTCGCTGCTGATCGGCCTGGCCGATGACCTGGTGGCCGTGCACGGCCAGGCGGACCAGCAGCAATTGCTGCGCGCCAGCAGGCAACGGCAGGCACTGGACGAGTTCGCCGGTCCGGCCCTGTCCGCGGTCATGGCCGACTACCAGCGCGCCTACGGGCGGCACCGGGACGTGCGAGCGGAACTGAGCGAACTGACCGCGCGGGCACGGGAACGGGCCGCCGAGGCGGAAGACCTCCGCCGGGCACTGGACGAGATCGAGCGGGCAGAACCGGTCGCGGGCGAGGACACCGCGCTGCTGGCCGAGGAGGAACGGCTCGGGCATGCCGACGCCCTGCACGCCGCCGCGACCGCCGCGCACGGCGCCCTGCTCGGCGATCCGTCCGACGGTGCCTACCACGGCGGCGACGCGGTCACGCTGCTCGGCACGGCGCGCCAGGCGCTCGACGGCGTTGCCGCGCACGACCCTGACCTGGCCAGCCTGGCCGGCCGCCTATCCGAGGCCGCTTACCTCGTGTCCGACGTCGCCACCGACCTCGCCTCCTACGTGGAGTCGCTGGACAGCGATCCGGCGCGGCTGGCTGCGGTGCAAGAGCGCCGGGCCGAGCTGACCAGGCTCATCCGTGCCTACGGCAGCCGGGTGGCCGTCCCCGCCCCGGCGGCGGAGGCGGGCGAGCCGGGGGCCGGGCTGTCCGAAGACCCGGCCCAGCAGGGCGCGGCGCCGCAGGCACCGGACGTGGCACCGGGCGCGGAGGCGGGAGCGGCCGCCGGGCCGGTCGCTCCGGCGGCCCGCGTGCCGGGGCTGGCGTCCGTGCTCGCCTGGGCCGAGCAGGCACAGCGCAGGCTTACCGAGCTTTCCGGAGACGACGACCGGATCGGGGTGCTCGGCGCCGAGGAGAACCGGCTCGCCGAGACCATCCGTGACCTCGGCGGGAAGCTAACGTCGTTGCGCAAGGAGGCCGCGGAACGGTTCGCGGCGGCGGTCACCGAGGAGCTTTCCGCGCTGGCCATGCCGCACGCGAAGATCACCGTGCCGGTCATGCCGCAGGACGAGTACGGCCCGCACGGCGCGGACGAGGTGGAGATCAGGCTCGCCGCCCACCCGGGCGCTCCCTCGCTGTCGCTGGCCAAGGGAGCCTCGGGCGGCGAACTGTCCCGGGTGATGCTCGCCATCGAGGTCGTCTTCGCCGGTGCCGACCCGGTGCCGACGTTCGTGTTCGACGAAGTGGACGCGGGTGTGGGCGGGAAGGCCGCGGTGGAGATCGGGCGACGGCTCGCCAGGCTGGCCCGGCGCGCCCAGGTGATCGTGGTCACCCACCTGCCCCAGGTGGCCGCGTTCGCGGACACGCACCTGGTGGTCGAGAAGGCGAGCGACGGCTCGGTGGTGAGCAGCGGCATCTCCCGGCTGGACGACGCCGGCCGGGTCCGGGAACTGTCCCGGATGCTGGCCGGGCTCGAGGATTCCGAGCACGGCCGAGCGCACGCAGGTGAGCTTCTCGCCGCCGCGGGAGCGGAGCGCGCCAGCCAGGTCACCCGGCCGAGCTGACCCGGGTGATTAATCCGGGATAGGCCAGTGTGTACGGGATCGCCATGGCCCTGGCCGCTCGCCCGGTGTTACGTTCCGGTTTAGTTCGGCACGCTCACGCCGGGTGCGGTGGCACCGGCAGGAGGCGATGGTAATGACCAGTCCACGGGCGTCGGGGGCCTGGCGGGTCCTCGCGATACGGAGCGGCATTTCTAGCGGCGGGCGTGGCCTTGGCCTTGGCAGTTCCCGCTTCCGGCTCGGCCCGGGCGAGCGGCGGGGCCGACTGGCCCCAGTTCCACTTCAACGCCGCGCGCAGCGGTGTGACGACCGAGACCACCATCGGCACGGCCAACGTCTCGACGCTCACCGCGTTGTGGTCCAAATCGCTCTCCGCGGCCAGCGTCACCTCGCCCATGGTCGTGCAGGACAGCGAGGGAACGGACCTGGTCTACGCCGGCGACGCGTCCGGCACGTTCTTCGCCTACAACGCGGTCACCGGCGCGCAGATATGGATGGCCAACCTCGGCACCAAGCCAATACAGGCCGCGGCCGCGGTGTACCGCGGGACGGTCTACATACCCACCAACGCCGGGACCCTCTATGCCCTGAACGCCGTCACCGGCGCCAAGCGGTGCTCGGTCAACCTGAACGGCGGCGTCACCGAGGCCTCGCCGGCCGTCGTCGCCGCGCCGGACGGCTCGGGGGCGCTTGTGCTGCTCGGCGGGCTGGGAAAGAAGGAGTGGGCGGTCTACGGCGCCGGCAACACCCACGGGCAGTGCAAGGTGGACTGGACCTTCACCGCCGCCACCTTCCCTGGAAGTTGGGCGCCGCCGGGTTACGGCACCGACGCGCAGGGGCGGCACGTCGTCGTGTTCGGCAGCAAGGACACCGACGACGCGGTGTACAGCGTGAACGTGTCCACCGGTCAGATGATCTGGCGGCACCAGACCTCGACCCAGCCCGAGCAGGACGTCGGCGGCGCCGCAGTGATCTCCGCGCCAGGCGTCAACGGCTTCGCCGACGGCGCCGTCTACATCGAGGGCAAGGACGGCGTGGTGTACGCGCTCGACCTGACCACCGGCTCGGTGCTGTGGTCGTTCACGGCCGGCGGCCCCGGCCTGACAGCGTCGTCGGGTGCCCTGGCCGGCAACACCCTGGTGATCGGCTCGATCAACGGCGTGTACGGGCTCAATGCGACCACCGGTGCCATGCTCTGGCACTCGCTGAGCGGCATCGTCGTCGCCTCCCCCGCGATCAGCGGCCCGGCGGGCCACAAGGTCGCGTTCATCGGGGGCACCAAGGGCAACCTGTTCGGCCTCTCCGTCGCCACCGGGGCCACGCTGTGGACCTCGCCAGGAACGTCGGCCGGCTACTACGCCTCTCCGGCCGTGTCCCGTGGGCGCGTGTTCGACGTTGACCTGAACGGCACGCTCACCGCGTATGCGCTTCCCGCCGCGCTAGGCGGCTAGCACGGTCCCGCGCGGGGGCTGGCACGCCTGGGAGGGCTGGCACGCCCCGGCGATGGCTGGCGCGCTCCCGGGCTGTGATCAAGGCTGGCTCGTCTCCTTCCCTGTTCTGGCAGGATGGAAGCCGATGATGGCCCAGTTTCTCAAGCGCCCCAGCACGCCACGGACCAGGACCGAGGACCTGCCCGGCGTGAGTGGGCCAGCCCGGCTGGACCGTCGCACCAAGAACCTCACCAAGCGGCTCGCGCCCGGTGACATCGCCATCATCGACCACGAGGACCTGGACCGGGTCAGCGCCGACGCACTGCGGCACCGGCAGGTCGCCGCGGTGGTGAACGTGGCGGCGAGCATCAGCGGCCGTTACCCCAACCACGGGCCGCAGTTGCTGATGGAGGCGGGCATCCCACTGCTCGACGCCGTCGGCCCTGAGGTGTTCCGCCTGGTGTCAGAAAAAAAGATCGTCCGCCTGCACGGAGAGACCCTCTACGTGGGCGAGGAGCCCGTCGCGACGGGCCGCCTGATGACCGCCGAGTCGGTGCAGGCGGCCATGGCGGAGGCCAAGGCCGGAGTCGCCGCCCAGCTCCAGGCGTTCGTCGCGAACACGCTGGAGTACGTGACCAAGGAGGGCGGGCTCCTGCTCGACGGCATCGCGGTGCCGGACCTGCGCACCCGGGTCGAGGGCAGGCACGTGCTCGTGGTCGTCCGGGGTCACCACCACCGGGAGGACCTGGCCACGCTGCGCTCGTACATCCGCGAGTTCAAGCCGCTCATGGTGGCCGTGGACGGCGGCGCGGACGCGCTCCTTGAGGCCGGGTACCGGCCGGACATCATCGTTGGTGACATGGACTCGGTATCTGACGGCGGGCTCGCATGCGGAGCGGAGCTTGTCGTGCACGCCTATCCCGACGGGCTGGCCCCTGGCCTGGCCCGCGTCAAGAACCTCGGCCTGTCCGCCGTCGTCTGCCCGGCGCGGGGCACCAGCGAGGACGTGGCCCTGCTGCTCGCCGACGAAAAGGGCGCCTCCCTGATCGTCGCGGTGGGTACGCACAACACCCTGGACGAATTTCTCGACAAGGGCCGAGCGGGGTATTCGAGCACGTTCCTCACCCGGTTGCGGGTCGGGGGCAAGCTCGTCGACGCGAAGGGCGTCAGCAGGCTCTACCGGCCCCGGGTGTCTGGCTGGGCGCTGATGGCGCTTGTGCTGGCCGCGTCGGCCACTGTACTGATCGTCTTGGCCTATTCTCGTACGGGCCAGATATTCCTTCGGTACCTCAGCACGCAGTGGGACGTGGTCAGGTATTGGCTGACCGGATTGTTCTAAATGATTGATTTCCGCTATCACCTCGTTTCCATCGTCGCGGTCTTCCTGGCGCTGAGCCTCGGCCTGCTGCTTGGGTCCACCGAGCTGAAGCCGTACGTGCAGAAGGGCCTGCAGGGCCTGTCGAAGACCGAGCAACGGCAGATCGACGCGCTGCTCGGAGAGAAGCAGCAGCTACAGAGCCAGATCGGCAGCGAGAACCAGTTCGCGATGGCGAACGCCCCGGCGATGCTCCAGAACGTCCTGGCCGGGCAGCGGTGCGTGCTCGTGCTGGCCCCCGGAGCGGCCGGCTCGGCGACAAGCGGGATCGCCCAGGCGCTGGAGACGGCCGGGGCGAAGGTGACCGGCCAACTGCAGATGCAGGCCGCGTTCTTCGACACCAGCGCGGCCACGAGCCAGAAGCTCACCCAGGTCGCCGGACAGTACGCCCAGCCGGCCGGCGTGATCCTGGCCGGGACGGCTCAGGCCCAGGCCAGCGAACTGCTCGCGCACCTGATCATGACCCAGGGCGGACCCGGCCAGCCGCTCCCCGGCGAACGGGACCCGGTGAGCGTGCAGGCCGTGCAGGCGCTGGCCGGTGCGGGTTTCCTCACCAAGAGCGGGCAGCCCTGGAACCGTGCCACCCTGGCTGTCGTGATAATCCCGGCCACCCCGCAGTCCACCGATGACACCAACCCGGAGAGCCAGGCCCTGGTCACCCTGGCCCAGCAACTGAACCTGGCCGGCCTGGGCACGGTCGTCGCCGGGACGGTCGCGGGTTCGGGGCCAGGCAGCGCCATCGACGTGATGCGGGCCGGCGGCCGCGCCGGGCATCTGACCAGCGTGGACAATGCCGACTACCCGATCGGCCAGATCGTGGTGGCCCAATCGCTGGCGGATCTGCAGCACGGCCGGAGCGGCAGCTACGGGGTGACCGCGACCGCAAGCGCCGCCGGGCCGAGCCCGCCGCCGAGCCCCGCGCCGACCGTGTCGCCCACGGCGGCGACCCAAGGCACGGCGAGCCCTCGGTCGGGCCACCGGTCCGCGGCCAGGTCGGCGGCGCGATGAGGCCCGGTATCTCCCGGCCCGGCCGGCCGCGCAGTTCCCGGCCCGGCCCAGCCGCCGCAGTGGCAGCGGGCCCCGTGGCCGCGCTGGTTGCGGGCACGGCCGCGGCGTGCGCCGCCCGTGCCGCCTACTCCGCCTTGACCCGCAGGCCGCCGGGCGGCGCCGGGACCTGGACCAGGACCAACCACAGGGGCGAGCAGCTCACCCTGCTGGAGGGGCCCGCCCTGACCGTGGGCAGCGTCGCGGCATCGGCGCTCGGGCCCGGCCTGCCGCCCCGGGTCCGGGCCGCGCTGGCGGTGGCCGGTACCGGAGCGGCCGCGTTCGGCGGATACGACGACCTGGTGGGCAGCGGGAGCCGGCGCGGGTTCCGCGGGCATCTCGGCGCGCTGGCCAGGGGCGAGGTCACCACGGGAGCGGTCAAGCTCGGCGGCATCGGCGCGACCGGCCTGGTGTCGGCCGCACTGCTCGGCGGCGGCCCCGCCGACGTCGCCGTCAACGCCGGGCTTGTGGCGGGCGGCGCCAACCTGCTGAACCTGTTCGACCTGCGCCCGGGGCGCGCACTCAAGGTGGCGCTGGCCAGCGGAACGCTCCTGGCCATGGGCGCGCGCCGAGGCCCGGTCCGCTCGGGCACGACGCGGCCGACCGCCGGCGCTGCCACCGGGCCAGGTGCGACCCCCGGGCCAGGTGCGACCCCGGGCTCGGGGCGGCGCTTGGGGCCGACTCGGGGCCCGGTGCACTGCTCACCGTGGCCGCCCCGCTCGGCGCCGCGATCGCACTGCTTCCCGAAGACCTCGGCGAACGGGCGATGCTCGGGGACGCGGGCGCCAACGCACTCGGCGCCCTGCTCGGAGTGGCGGCCGCGGCCAGCCTGTCCCGTCCGGCCAGGCTCGCGCTGCTCGCCGGGATCACCGGCCTCACCGCGGCCAGCGAGGTGGTCAGCTTCACCGCCGTCATCGAGCGCACCCCGGCCCTGCGGTGGCTCGACATGCTCGGCCGCCGGCCCGTTCCGGCCGCCCCGGTCCCGGAGCGCGAGGACCCGCCGCCCGCGGAAGCCCGGGAGGCAGGAACCACGGCAGCCGCAGCACCGTCGTGACCGGGCCGCCGGTCTCGGTGACCGAGGCTGGCCCGCTTCGCCAGGCGGGCCGTGGAATCGGGCGCGCCGCGGCCCTCATCGGCGGCATCACGGTGGTCGCCCGGGTGGTGGGCTTCGGCCGGCAGCTTGTCTTCGCGCACACGGTCGGCAGCCACTGCCTGGGAACCGCGTACGCGACCGCCAACCAGGTGCCGAACATCATCTACGACATCGTCCTCGGCGGCGCCCTCACCAGCGCGATCGTGCCGGTCCTGGCCGGTGCGGCCGCCCTCCGGGCCCAGTACCGCCCGGTGGCGGACGACCGGCCGGGCGGGCGCGAAGCGAGAAAGGTCCCGGCAGGAAGGATCCCGGCGGGAAGCGGCCACACCGGGGGTGCCCAGGCAGCGAACGGCCGCATGGGGAGTGGCCCGGCGGCTGGCGGCCAGCCCGGAGCAGGTCAGGCCGGGCCGGCCCCGCCCAGGGCGGAAACCTCCGGGCCAGGGACGTCTCGGGCGACCGAGGCCGGCCCGGGAACGGCCCGGGCAGGAACGGCCGAAGCAGGACCGCCCGAAGCAGGAGCCGCCGGGACAGCAACGGCCGGGGCAGCAACGGCCGGGGCAGAGAGCAGCTAGGTCAGGGACGCCCGGCCAGCGTGCCGTGACCGGCAGCGCCCGCAGCGGAGCCGATGCCGAGGCCGCCCAGATCGCCTCGGCGCTGCTGACCTGGACGGTCGTCCTGCTCGCCCCCGCCAGCCTGATTGTCGCCGTCGCCGCGCATCCGCTTACCTCGATGCTGCTTGGCGGTGTGCCGCGCTGCGCACAGTCCGCCGTGGTCATGGTCAGTACGCGCATGCTGGTTGTGTTCGCCCCGCAGATCCTGCTCTACGGCCTGGCCGTCGTGCTCTACGGGATCTTGCAGGCGCACCGCCGGTTCACCGCCCCGGCGCTGGCCCCCGTCGTGTCCAGCGTGGTGGTGATCGGCGCCTACCTTGCCTTCGTCCCGCTGGCCGCCGGGCACCGTGGCGGCCTCGCCGGCCTGCCCCTGTCGGCGGAACTGATGCTCTCGGTGGGCACCACGGCAGGCGTCGCCGCCCTCATGCTCACCGCGCTTGGCCCGGCGCTGCGGCTCCGGCTGCGGCTGCGGCCCACCTTGCGGTTCCCTCCGGGCGTGGCGCGGCGGGTCCGGGCGCTGGCCGCCGTCGGCGTAGCCGCGTTCGTCGCCCAGGATGCGGCCCTGGTGGTGGTCATCGTGCTGGCCAACAGGCATCAGGGCGCAGGTGCCGTGGTGCTCTACAACTACGGCTGGCAGATGTTCTTCGTGCCGTACGCGGTGCTGGCGGTGCCCATCGCGACCAGCGTGTTCCCGCTGCTGTCCGCGGCGGCCGGTGGTGAGTTCGACCGCACCGCCGCGGGTGCCGTGCGCGCGGCAATGCTCGTCTCCTGGCTCGGCGCGGCGCTGCTCGCCGGGGTGGCATGGCCGGCTGCGCGGCTGTTCGTAACGCATCCAGAACAGGTGCGCCAACTGGCGCTGACCTTCATCGCGTTCGCACCGGGGCTCGTCGGCTTCGGGCTGTCCGCCGCGCTGTCGCGGGTGCTGTTCGCCAGCGGCCGGAGCCGGGTGGCCGCTGCCGCGCTTGTCGGCGGCTGGCTGGTGGTCATCGCGGTGGACGTTGCCGCGGTGCCGCTGGTCAATGCCCGGTGGGTGGTGCCGGTGCTCGGCCTTGGCAACACGATCGGCCTGACCTACACGGGGATCGCCCTGCTCGCGGCGGTGCGCGGCACCCGGGGCGTGGCCGCGCTGCGCGGATCGGCACGTGCCGCCGGGGCCGGTCTGGCCGGCGCGGTCGCCGGCGGTGCGGTCGGCGCATTGGTGTCCGCCAGCCTCCCCGTCTCTGGATTCATTCCAAACGCAATGGTCACGGTGCTCGCCTGCCTTGGCGCGGCGGCGGTGTTCGGGGCGGCCGCGCTCGTGCTTGACGGGGGTGATCTGCGCGCCCTGGCCGCCAGGAGCGCGGGGAGGTGGGCCCGGTGAGCCCGGATCCGGGGGAGCGGGGCGGTTCCCCGCTGCGGGTCGCCTACGTGCTCGGCACCACGGCCGGCGGGACCGGCCCGCACGTGGCCATGCTCGCGCAGGGATGTGCGGCGCGCGGGATGGCGGTACAGGTGTTCGGGCCCGCGGAGACTGGCCGGCGCTATTTCCCCGGCTCCGGCGTGGGCGGTGGGCCCGGCCAGGGCGGTGGAGCCCGGCAGGGACTTGGCGGGCCGCCCGGGTTCGTGGTGGTGGAGATGGCGGACCGGCCCAGGCCCGCCCATGATCTGGCCGCTGTGCTGCGGCTCCGGCGCCTGCTCCATGCCTGGGCGCCCGATCTCGTGCACGCGCATGGGCTGCGGGCGGGGGCGTTCGCCGCGCTGGCACAGGCCGGGCTGCCGTATCGGCTCGTGGTCACCGTGCACAACGCCCCGCCCGCCACCAGGCCCGGACGCGTCGTGCACGCCGCGCTCGAGCGCCTCACCGCGCGCCGGGCGGACGCGGTGACCTGGGTCAGCGAGGATCTCGCGGCCCGGATGCGCCGGGCCGGGGCGCGTGACGGCGGGCGGGCCGTGGTCGCGGCTCCCGGATTCGCGACGCCGGGGCCGGACGAGGTCGCGGCGGCCAGCGAAGACCTCGGCGGCGCGGACGGGCCCGTCGTGTTCGCGGTAGGCAGGCTGGCGGAACAGAAAGGGTTCGGGGTCCTCATCGAGGCCGCCGCACGGTGGCAGGGCCGCGACCCGTGCCCGCGGCTGGCAATAGCCGGGGAGGGCCCACTGGCGGGCGCGCTGGCCAGCCAGGCGCGTGCCGCGGGGGTCGCGGTCCGGTTCCTCGGGCGGCGCAACGATGTTCCCGCGCTGATGGCCGCCGCCGACGTGGTGGTGGTGCCGAGTCTGTGGGATGGCCAGCCGCTCGTCGTGCAGGAGGCGCTGCGGTCCGGGCGGCCACTCGTTGCCTCGCGGGCCGGCGGCATCCCGGGCCTGACGGGGGAGGACGGGGCAGTGCTGGTCCCGGCCGGGGATCCCGGGGCGCTCGCCGAAGCGGTGCTGTCCGTGCTTGACGATGGCGGCATGGCGGCCCGGCTGCGGGCAACGGCTACGAAGCGTAGTTGCGCGTTGCCGGGCAGCGGAGAAGCCGTGGATTCGGCGGTGGCGCTATACCGCCGGATTCTCGGCGAGGCGGGCGGACGAACAGAGCAGAGAATGTCAAACAACCCATAATATGCAAGAACTTACGCTAAGTTATGCATTAGGGATAAATCGCCACGTTCTTCTACACAACACGTAGTTTCTTAGGAACAGTGGGCGATTCCGCTTGAAAACGAATATAGCGGTGTGATCGTCTAGGTTCCTGCGGTCACGTCCTAGCTATATGCCTGGTGACCGGGGGGAATCTCGTCATGCCGTCGCCACCTCGCCGACCGTCACGTTCTGTGAGGGTCCCGGGCAGATCAAGCGGACCTGTGCGGCTGGGACACCAGCCAACAGGTAGCTTGTTCGCGCCCCTTCGCGAGCGACTGCACCCCGACGACGAGATGCCGCAGACCCCGCACGAGCCGGGCCTTCCGCCGCACGAGCTGGCCGGTGCCAGCCCCGCCGGCGCGGGCCCCGACGACACCAGCCCGGCCGGGGCCAGCCCGGCCGAGTCCAGCTCTCCTGAGAAGATCCTGGCTGAGACGAGACCCGCTGACGTGGCCCCCGCTGACGCACGCCCCGCTGACACCAGCCCGGCCGAGGCCGGCCAGGCTGATGCGAACCCTGAGGATGCCCGGCCGCCCGAGGCAGCCAGCCTCGCCCGAGGTAGGCCCTGGCCGCGATGAGCCCACGGCCGGGCTGCCGCACCGAACACCCGGCACGTCCAACGCGGCGCCCGGCTCACCGCCACGCTCGCCCGGCTCGTCACCGGGATCCGCTGGCCTGCCGCCGCGCGTTCCCGCTCGCCAAGGGCCACCGCCCAAGCCCGCGCCCGGCAGCACAGAGCCTGGTGCCGTGCCAGCGCCCCGGCAGGGCGGCGTGCCTGCCACCCGGCTCGGCTCTATGCCCGCGACCAGGCCCGGCGCCGTGCCGGCGCCCCGGCAGGCCGCTGGACCGCTGGCCAGGCGGCCCGCGTCGCAGCCCTCCTGGGGGGTGGTGCTGGTCACCACGTTCCGGCTGTGGGTGCACCGCCGGATGGAGAAGACCAGGTGGCGCGTGCTGGCCACGATCTTGGCCGCAGTGATCTTGTTCGCGGCCGGTGCCATCACGATCGCCCTGATCAAGGGCACCCCCGCGAGCAACTCGTCCGGGACCAGCCAGGGCAGCGGGATCGCCCAGGGCGGGATCCCGGGCAGCGGGGGAGGCGCGCTGGCCTCCGTCACCGCGGCCAGAAGGCAGGCCGCCAACTGGGTGGCGCAGCAGGTCAACCCCGACGAGGTCATCGGCTGTGACCCGGTCATGTGCGCGGCCCTCGAAGCGGCCCACATCCAGGCCAACATGCTGCTCATGCTCGGGCCGAGCCAGCCGGATCCGCTCGGCTCGGAAATCCTGCTCGACACCGCCACGCTGCGGGCCCAGTTCGGCCCCCGCCTGGAGAGCGTGTACGCGCCGGTCAGCCTGGCAGCCTTCGGCTCGGGCGCGGCGCGCGTCGAGGTCCGTGTCTTCGCGCCCTACGGTGCGCACACCTACCTGGCCGACTTGGCCGCAGATGTGGCGGCCCGCAAGCTGGCCGGTACCGAGATGCTGCGGAACGACGCCATCCATGCGTCCCCCGCCGCCAGCCACCAGCTCATCGCTGGTCAGGTAGACACCCGGTTGCTGGTCACGTTGGTGACCCTGGCCCATAGCCACCCGGTGGACATCATCAGCTTCGGCACCAGCCAGGCGGGCGCCTCCCCAGGCGTCCCGCTCCGGTCCGCCGAAATCGCCGGGGCACCTGGTCCCGGCAGTACCCCGGCAGCATCCGTTCAGACACTGCGCAGTTTCCTCAGCGCGCAGCAACCGCCTTATCGTCCATCAGCCATCGTCGCGGCGAAGACCGCGTCACGGCGAACCGTGCTTCGTGTCGAGTATCCGGCGCCCAGCCTGCTTGGCCTGCTCGGCACGCACGGTTGAGACAAGGAGAAACCTAGATGAGATTCAGGTCCACGGCGTCCCGGGCTCTGGCACCGGCGCTGATGTCGGTGCTGGGCTTCGGCGCGCTGGCCTCGGGCGTGGCGATTGCGTCGGTTCCCGCCGCATCGGCAGCCACGGCCCACCACCACAGCAACAGCGGCTGGATCCGGCTTGCGCACCTGTCGCCGAACACCCCCGCGGTAGATGTCTACCTCTACTCGTTCGGCAACTCGCACGCCATGATCGTGCTGCACCACGTTACATACGGCACCGTCTCCCCGTACGAGAAGGTGACCGCTGGCGAGTACACCGTGGCGATGCGCGGGGCGAACGCCTCGCCCTCGTCGCAGCCGGTACTGTCCACCAGCGTGCAGGTCGATGCGGGCGGCGCGTACACGGTCGCGGGCATGGGCCCGGCCAAGGGGCTCCGGCTCGTGGTCATCCCGGACCGGCTGACCACGCCGCCGGGCAAGTCGCTGGTGCGGGTGATCCAGGCGTCGCTGCGCTATCAGAAGATCACCGTCATGGCCAACCACCGCACGCTGGCCAAGGCGCTCGACTTCGCCCACGTGACGGGCTACGTGCCCACCCCGCCGGGCAGCTTCGACGTGCACTTTGCCGGCATGGGTGCCAAGGGGTCCGCGGATCTCTCGCTGGGCGCCGGCACCATCCACACGCTGGTCGTGCTGGACGGCTCGCACAACGGCCTGCAGATCGCCAACCTCGAGGACTCCGCGGGCAGCACGGTCATGCCGACGGGCGGCGCGAACACCGGTCTGGGCGGCACGGCCCCGGCTCCGGCACCGTCCCCGGTGCTGTGGGTCAGCCTGGTCGCCGCCGGTGCCCTGATCGCCACCGCGGGCGCCTACCGGATGCGCAAGGTGAGGAGCATCGCCCGTCACGTCCGCTGAACCGCCAGCAGGAGGCCCAGTAACTGGAGGATCCCCCTGGCAGGGGGATCCTCCAGTCGGGCACGCACTGGAACCGTGGTTCTTCTGGTACGAGGACACCGAGGACAGCAAGCCCCGCAAGTTCGGCAGGTCCGCCAAACCCGCGAAGGCTCCTAAACCCGCGAAGGCCCCCAAGCCTGAAAAGGTGCCCAAGCCTGATAAGGCGCCCAAGGCTGAGAAGAGCGGCAAGCCTGCCAAGGCCGGCAAGGCTGAGAAGGCTGTGCCGGAGGCCGACCCGGACGGCGGGCACCGCGGGTCGCGGGGCCGGCTGGTACGCCGGCCCATCGCGACCGCCCTGGTCCTGGCCGGGCTGCTCGCGGTCGTGGGCGGCACGGTCGGCCTGACCCGGCTGACCGGTCGCCCCGCGGACGTGCCGCGCCGGCTGGCCAAATCCGCCCCGGCGCCGCACGGTATCTTCGCCGCACCACCGCAGCCGCACTCCAGCAAGCGGGTGGCCCGGCCGGTGGAGCTGACCATCCCGCCATCAGGAGTCCACACCGCGCTGGAGAAGCTGGGCCGGACCCCGCAGGGCACACTTCAGGTGCCGGACAGCACCACCATCGCGGGCTGGTACACCGGGAGCCCGCGGCCAGGTGAGATCGGCTCATCGATCATCGCCGGGCACATCGACTCCACCACAGGGCCCGGCGTCTTCTTCCGGCTGCGCCTGCTCCGGAAGGATGACCTGGTGTACGTGCTGCGCACGGACGGCACGCTGGCGGTATTCCGCGTGTACGCCGAGCACATGTACGCCAAGGCCCACTTCCCGACCGAGCAGGTCTACGGGCCGGTTCCCGACGCCGAGCTGCGCCTCATCACGTGCGGCGGCGTGTTCGACTCAGCGACCAGGCTCCTACCTGAGCAACGTGGTCGTCTACGCCACCCAGGTCAGCGTGCGCCAGCCGCGGCACCATCACCACGGCCGGCGGCACGGTCACCATCCCCGGGCGCGCCACTCCTGAACGTGCGGGCGCTCGGTGCCCACCGTGGTGTCCTTGCCGTGGCCCGGGTACACCCAGGTGCCGTCCGGCAGCGTGCCGAACACCCGTTCCTCCAGGTCGTCCATGAGCTGGCCGAACCGTTTCTGGTCCTGCTCGGTGTTGCCGGGCCCGCCGGGGAACAGTGAGTCGCCGGTGAACAGGTGCGGGGTGCCGGCAAGCTCGCCGCCCGCGTCGTAGCACAGCGCGATGCTGCCCGGCGTGTGCCCGCGCAGGTGGATCACGGAGATCTCCCGGGAGCCCACCGGGACCGTGTCGCCGTGGCTGACCAGGCCGGTGACTGGCACCGGAAGCTCGGGCGCGTCGTCGGGGTGCGCGATCACCGCGGCACCGGTCGCGGCCTGCACCTCGGCCAGCGCCTGCCAGTGATCCCAGTGCCGGTGGGTGGTGACGATCCTGGTCAGCGGCCGGCCGCCAAGCAGTTCCAGCAGCCGCGGCGCCTCGTTGGCCGCGTCGATCAGCACCAGCTCACCGGTCTGCGCGCATTCGAGCAGGTAGGCATTGTTGTCCATGGGCCCGACGGCGAGCTTGGTCACCTTCAGGCCGGTGATCTCCCGCGCGTCGGGCGGGCCTCCCACGGTCACGTCCCCGGTATAGGCCACGGTCTCTCCTCACGTTCGTGTGCCTTCTTTTCTTACCAAACGGCCGGCCGCGGAGCCCTACCGCCACGGCGGCAACTCTGGCAGCGCGTCACCGCGGGCCAGGGTCAGCCTGGCGCCATCGCCCCGGCCGAGCAGCCAGGCCAGCAGGTCGGCAGGCTGCCCGCGGATGATCGCCGACGGCGGGCCGGCCTGCTCCGGGCCGAGCCGGAACGAGTCCTCGGCGCCGTCCGCCCAGGCCACGCAGGGCGGCATGTCGTCCCGCCCGGCGAAAGACTCAGCGACTCTGGGCAGCGCTTCGCTGAGGAAGTCCTCGGGCCAGTCGCCGGGCGAATAGCCCGCGGCCACGTCCACGTGGTGGATCTCGACCTCAGAAAGCCGCCGTTCCAGCACCCCCAGGGCCGGGAAGGGCGGCCCGTTCAACGCGCGGACCTGGGCCGTCCAGGCGCCGTCCGGCATGCTGGCCGCCTCGGCGGCGAACCCGGCCGCGGAGTCGCGCACGTCGGCGGCGAGGGCGGCCGCGGGCCGCCCGGCGCCCGCCTCGATATCCGCGGCGCGGCTCTGCGGGCTGGTGTACATCGGGGTCTGCGTGCCGGTCCGCGCCCAGTGCAGCAGGTTGACCATCCCGTCGGAGTTGCGGGCGATATGGGTCAGCACGTGCCCCCGGCTCCAGCCCGGCAGCAGTGACGGTTCGCGCGCCTGGGCGTCGCTGAGCGCGGTGGCGGTCGCGAGCAGGCGATCGGTCGCCGCCGCGAGCCGGTCCAGGGAATGACTGGCCTCGTCCATGCGCTGTCACCTTTCAGGTATCGGGGCCAATCCTTGCGCACCGCATGGCAGTCTGACAGTGCTAGCCGGGGAGCGACCCCCGGAACCCCCGGTGGCCTCACGGCCCCGCGACTTCGTCGCGTTGCCGTAGGCCCTGTCGGCGGGCCAACCTACGGGTAGGTCCTCGGCAAGACCGGTGATCTGCGGAAACCGGTTTTGTCAGTGCCCCCGGATACCATGACGTGTCCCTTTGACCTCGGCCGAACCCATCAGAGAGCAGAGCGCTGTGGCTGATCGTCTTGTTGTGCGCGGGGCGCGCGAGCACAACCTCAAGGACGTGTCGCTCGACCTGCCCAGGGACTCCATGATCGTGTTCACCGGGCTGTCCGGCTCGGGGAAGTCCAGCCTGGCGTTCGACACCATCTTCGCCGAGGGCCAGCGGCGGTACGTGGAGTCCCTGTCCGCGTATGCCCGCCAGTTCCTCGGGCAGATGGACAAGCCCGACGTGGACTTCATCGACGGGCTGTCCCCGGCGGTGTCGATCGACCAGAAGGCGGCCAGCCGCAACCCGCGATCCACCGTCGGGACCATCACCGAGGTCTACGACTACCTGCGACTGCTGTACGCGCGAGTGGGCAAGCCGCACTGCCCGGTCTGCGGCCGGCCGATCGCCAGGCAGACGCCGCAGCAGATCGTGGACCGGGTGCTCGAACTCGACGAGGGCACCAGGTTCCAGGTGCTCGCCCCCGTGGTCCGCGGGCGCAAGGGCGAGTACACAGAACTGCTCCGCGAACTCCAGGTCAAGGGGTTCTCCCGGGCCCGGGTGGACGGCGAGGTGGTGCGCCTGGACGAGGCAGGGACCAGCCAGACCCCCGCGCTGAAGAAGTACGAGAAGCACACCATCGAGGTGGTGGTGGACCGGCTGGCGGTCAAGGAGTCCGCGCGGCGGCGGCTGACCGACTCGGTGGAAACCGCGCTAGGCCTGTCCGGCGGCGTGGTCGTGCTCGACTTCATCGACCTGGCCGACAACGACCCGCACCGGGAGCGGATGTACTCCGAGCACCTGGCGTGCCTCTACGACGACCTGTCCTTCGAGGAGCTGGAGCCGCGGTCGTTCTCCTTCAACTCGCCCTGGGGCGCCTGTCCCGACTGCACGGGCCTGGGCACCAGGATGGAGGTGGACCCCGAACTGGTGGTCCCCGACCCGTCGCTGACGCTGGCGGGAGGGGCGATCGGCCCGTGGAGCGCCGGCCATGTCAGCGACTACTTCCTGCGCCTGGAGGAGGCGCTGGGCTCGGCGCTTGGGTTCGGCATCGACACGCCCTGGTCGAGGCTGTCCGCGACGGCCAAGAAGGCGCTGCTTTACGGCTACGACGAGCAGGTGCACGTCCGCTACAAGAACAGGTACGGCCGGGAGCGGTCGTACTACACCAGCTTCGAGGGCGTGGTGCCGTACATCGAGCGCCGGCACTCGGAGGCGGAGAGCGACTCCAGCCGCGAGCGCTTCGCCGGGTACATGCGCGAGGTGCCCTGCCCGACCTGCCATGGGGCCCGGCTCAAGCCGGTGTCCCTGGCGGTGACCGTGGACAGCAAGTCGATCTCCGAGTTCTGCGCGCTGCCCATCGGGGAACTGGCCAAGCTGCTGCTGGCGCTGAACCTGTCCGACCGGGATCACCAGATCGCCGGGCGCATCCTCAAGGAGGTCAACGCCCGGCTCGGGTTCCTGCTCGACGTCGGGCTCGACTACCTGACGCTGGACCGCGCCTCGGCCACGCTGGCCGGCGGTGAGGCGCAGCGGATCCGGCTGGCCACCCAGATCGGCTCCGGGCTGGTGGGCGTGCTGTACGTGCTCGACGAGCCGTCCATCGGGCTGCACCAGCGGGACAACCACCGGCTGCTTGAAACCCTGCTGCGGCTGCGCGACCTGGGGAACACCCTCATCGTCGTGGAGCACGACGAGGACACCATCCGCGCCGCGGACTGGGTCGTGGACATCGGCCCGGGCGCGGGCGAGCACGGCGGCAAGATCGTGGTGTCCGGGCCGCTGGCCGACCTGCTGGCCAGCAGGGACTCGCTGACCGGCGCGTACCTGACCGGCCGGGAGTCCATCCCGCTGCCGGCTGTCCGGCGCAAGCCGGTCAAGGGCAAGGAGATCGTGGTCAAGGGCGCCAGCGAGCATAACCTGCGCGGCGTGGACGTGACCTTCCCGCTCGGCTGCTTCATCGCGGTCACCGGGGTGTCCGGCTCAGGGAAGTCGACACTGGTCAACGACATCCTCTACAACGCCCTGGCCAGGGAACTGCACGGCGCGCGCACGGTGGCAGGCCGGCACACCAGGGTCACCGGCACCGGGCACCTCGACAAGGTGGTGCACGTCGACCAGGGCCCGATCGGGCGCACCCCGCGGTCCAACCCGGCCACCTACACCGGCGTGTTCGACCACATCCGGCGGCTGTTCGCGCAGACCACCGAGGCGAAGGTGCGCGGGTACCAGCCGGGGCGGTTCTCCTTCAACGTCAAGGGCGGCCGGTGCGAGGCCTGCTCCGGCGACGGCACGATCAAGATCGAGATGCAGTTCCTGCCGGACGTCTACGTCCCGTGCGAGGTCTGCCACGGCGCCAGGTACAACACCGACACCCTCGGCGTGCACTACAAGGGCAAGACGATCGCGGACGTGCTCGACATGCCGATCGAGGAGGCGACGGAGTTCTTCGAGCCGGTGCCCGCCATCCACCGGCACCTGAAGACGCTCACCGACGTCGGCCTCGGGTACGTCCGGCTGGGCCAGCCGGCGCCCACCCTGTCCGGCGGCGAGGCGCAGCGGGTCAAGCTCGCGTCCGAACTGCAGCGCCGCTCCACCGGGCGGACCATCTACGTGCTGGACGAGCCCACCACGGGCCTGCATTTCGAGGACATCCGCAAGCTCCTCGGGATGCTCAGCAGGCTGGTGGAGAGCGGCAACACCGTCATCGTGATCGAGCACAACCTGGACGTCATCAAGACCGCGGACTGGGTGATCGACCTCGGTCCCGACGGCGGCTCCGGCGGCGGCACGGTGGTGGCGACCGGCACGCCCGAGCAGGTCGCGCAGTGCGAGGCGAGCTACACCGGCCAGTTCCTGAAGAAGCTCCTCAACGTCTAACGGCTCGGGCGCTGGCCGGCTGGCCTCCGCTGCTCGTCGGCCTTCGGCCGACTTCGCTGAGGCCCGTCCGCGGTGCTGGCCAAGGGGCTGAGCCCCCGGAACCCCACGGCTGCGGTGCGCATGTCTCCACCACGCTGGCCGAGACCGGGCCCGGCTGACCCGGCAGGCCCGGGTTCGCACGCCGCGTCCTTTTCAGGCCGCTGTGTGCTAGTTAGCCTCCGTGCCGGATCGGGTAGGCGCAAGGTATGGGGCGCGCTGAACCGGGTCATGTCGTCGCCGCCCGGTACCGGCTTCGGACAGTCATCCGCGGGGACGGCATGGGGGCTGTCTGGCTGGCCAACGACGGGCTGTGGCACAGGGACGTGGTGCTCAGAGCGATCCCCTGGGCGCCGCCCGCCGATGCTGAGGAGCAGGAATCCCGGAGCGAGCGCCTGCTCAACGAGGCTCGCGCACTTGCCCGGCTCGATCATCCGAACATCGTCGGGGTCCTCGACGTTGCCGGGGACGACGGGTGGCCCTGGATGGTGCTCGAGGCTGCCCCGTTCCGGTTTCCCTATCGTCCGCTCAGCGATGCCGTGCGTAACGATGGCCCGCTCCGGCCGGAGCAGGCAGCCCAGGTCGGCTCGCAGGTTCTCGCCGCGGTCCGCCAGGCGCACACCGTGGGCGTACTGCACCGCGATATCAAGCCGGGCAGCATTCTGCTCGGCCCGGGCAACCGGGTGCTGCTCGCCGACTTCGGCATGGTCACCGCCGACGGCAGCCCGGCGCTGACGACGCTGGAAGCACTGACCGGGTCCCTGCTCTACATGGCACCCGAACGTGCCAGCGGGAAGCCCGCCACACCCGCGTCGGACCTGTGGTCACTGGGGGCTGCGCTGTACGCGGCGGTGGAGGGACGGGTGCCCTTCGACCGCGACGGCACGGTAGCCGTGCTCACCGCCGTCATGAACGACTGCCCCGACCCGCCACGACGAGCGGGGCCGCTGTGGCCGGTGCTCAGCGGGCTGCTCCGCAAGGACCCCGGCGCGCGCCCAGACGCCGACGCCGTGGACTGGCTGTTCCGGCGGGTGGCCCGCGGGCCCGGCCCGCCGTCGCTGGCCCTGGCGGCCAGTAACCTTCCTGCGCTGGCCAGTGCCGTCCCACTGCCGGCCGTGGCGGCTACGCCACAGCCCCGAGCCAGCAGCCGGCGGACGCCGGGACCGCCGAGACAGCGGCGGACTTCGTCCCCGGCTTCGGGCCGCGCGACCGTCCGCCCACGGCAGCGGAGTCACACGTGCGCAAACCCTGGCGGCAGCGGTTGATCACCGCCGGCAAGGCGCGCTAGCTCAGCGGGCGCGCATCCGGTTGTTGCGCGCGTTGTGCTCGACCTCGGCGAGCCCAAGCGCCTCCAGCACCGGCGGCACGTAGTTGCCGAACCGCCCGCGCAGCCCCTTCTTCATGCCGTACCAGCCGCCAACCGGATTAGCGGGGGAGCGGCCCCAGGCCTCCACCGTCCCGTCCTGCGCGGGCTTCTGCTCGTCGGCGTTGCCCAGCGGTACCCAGTCGCCGCGCTCCTTCAGCATCGCGTGCAGGTCGTCGATGCAGCGCAGTTGGTAGCGGAGCTGGGTCGTGCCGACCTGGACAACCAGGGCGGGCGGCTCGGTACTCTCGTCGCGCCAGGCCTCGAACTCGGACTTGCCGGGCGGCGTGGTCAGGATCCAGGGATCGCCGGCGGTCCCCGATCCAGTGATACCGGTGGTCATCGGTGCTGCTCCCCCTTCGCGGCCGCCCAGCGGCTGGACGCCTCATCGCGGACCTGGCGATTATCCCAGCTAATACATGACATCTTCTGTCATGATCGAGAGCTATCTTTGGCGTGTGCGAGCTAGCCGGCTGGTCGGGCTGCTTGGCCTGCTGCAGGCCCGGGGCCGGATGACCGCCGCGCAACTCGCCGCCGAGCTTGAGGTGTCGCCGCGCACCGTGCTGCGCGACATCGAGGCGCTCAGTGCCGCCGGGATCCCGGTGTATGCGGCCCGCGGGAGCCTGGGCGGGTTCGAGCTGATCGACGGATTCCGCAGCGATCTGCCGGCCGCGGCCAGCGCCCCGTCGCGCAGCCCAGGCCCGGGCGGCGCGGCGGACCAGCGGGCGCGGGTCCGGCTGTCGCCACGTGGGCGGCGCCTTGCCGCGCTGCTCGGCCGGCCCGCGGACATCCGGATCCGCCGCAGCCCGCACGCGGTCGCCGGGCGCGAGGACTGGGTCGAGGCCTGGGTGCGGATCGACTCGCCCGACATCGCGGTGCTCGACATGCTCGCCCTCGGCGCCGAGGTCGAGGTGCTCCACCCGCCCGAACTGCGCACCGGCGTCCGGGAGGCGGCGACCCGGATAGCCGCCCTGCACACCAGCCCGGCAGGTCCCCGTGACGCGGGCACCCCATCATCCTGAAGGCCTGTCCCTGGATACGAGGAACAGGCCTTCAGGATCATGGGGAAGCGCACGCGCCCCTCGGGAACGACTGACAGCCCCTTCGGCGAGGGGCTGTCAGGCGGGACCTGGGCCGACCGGGCCATTCACAGGCCGCCGAGCAGGTCGCGCAGTGCCTGGGTGTAGGCGCCGAGCGCCTTCCGGCCGCGGTCGGTGAGGGCCACCGTGGTTTTCGGCGCGGTCCCGTTTTTAGTTTTCTCGCTGGCCAGGTAGCCGGCTTCTTCGAGTTTGCGCAGGTGGATGATCAGGTTGCCGGGTGTCAGCCCGATCATGTCCTGCAGCCGGGTGAAGGACAGGGCGTCGCCGTCAGGCAGTGCCGCCAGCGTCGCAACGATCTTCAGCCGGGTAGGGACGTGGATCAATGGGTCCAGCTCCTCTGTGGTCATGGCCGGACCACACTTTGGTGCAGCTGCCAGAACCCATAGGCGGCGTTGCCCAGCATCGCCAGGCAGAGCCCGATGCCCATGACCAGCCAGCAGTAGACCGGCCCGGTCAGCGCGGCGAACGCGGCGACGATGGCCACTCCCCAGCAGGTGGCGGCCAGCGGCCAGTCTTGCCGTCCTGCCGCCCAGGCCGCGGCGGCCAGGCCGACGATGAGGAACGGCGCGGTAGCCGGGTAGACCCCGTAGATGATGGAGTCGCCGGTCTTGTAGAACGCGCCCTCGAACACGTACACCAGGACCCAGCCGCTCAGCAGCACGCCCATCCCGATGTTCCTTGCCCGCTGGGCCGGCCCGGACACCCCGGCGCCCGAGCGCCTGAGCGCCCTGGTGCTCCAGGCGACCACGATGCCCACCAGACCGTAGGTGATGGCGATGGCCCAGGGCTTGGGCCCGGTGAACGGGTGCTGGCCGCGCACCGAGAGCCAGAGGCCGCCGAAGGCGACAAGCACGACGAACGCCCGGAACACGTTGAGCATCGGCGGATTGGGCTGGAACCTGCGGCGGGCCTGCTGCGTGGTCTGGTCCAGCAGTGCCGCAGCCTCCTGGGGGTCAAGCGGGCTCTCGTTGCCGGTGATGGTCTCGTTGTCGGGTGTGTGGTTCATCTTCTCTCCTCCGATCGAACTTTATGTCATAAAGTAGAGCCGACTTTATGGCGTAAAGTCAAGGGTCTGGGCCAAGAACTTTATGACATAAAGTCGAGCGCCCGGGAGCCACGGAGCCGCGCCCCAGCAAGAGCCCGGGATCCCCGCAGCCCGCACGCGCCTACGCTGCCGGACGGCCCGTGATCAGGCGGTCAGCTCGCGGCGGACCTGCCCGGCGCCGGCGACCATCGCGCGCAGTTTGGCCCGGGCCACGTCGGGGGGCAGGTGGCGCAGGCCGCAGTCGGGGTTGACCATCAGCCGGTCGGCCGGGATGAACTCAAGCGCGCGGTGGATCCGGGAAGCCACCAGCCCCGGCGCCTCCACCTCGGTGGCCTTCACGTCGATCACGCCGAGGCCCAGGTAGCGGTCCCAGGCGTGCTCCTTGAGCAGCCGCAGGTCGTCCAGGCCCTTGCGGGCGAACTCAAGCACGAGCGCGTCCACGTGCGCCGAGTTCACCGCCGGGAACAGGAAGTCGTAGTGCCCCTCCCACAGCGGCCGGGCGTAGCGGTTGCCGTAACAGACGTGCAGCGCCCAGGTGGCGTCCACCCCGGCCGTCACGATGTTGACCGCCTCGATCGCCAGGTCCACCTGTTCCGGGTAGCCGGCCAGGAACGGCTCGTCGATCTGCAGCAGGTCGGCGCCGGCCGCGGCCAGTTCCCGCGCCTGGGCGTTGAGCCGCCGGGCGAGCGCGCGGACCAGGTCCGCCGGGTCGGCGTAGCCGGTGTCGCGGATCCGGCGCGACAGCGAGAACGGCCCGGTGAAGGAGAACTTGACCGGGCGCGCCGTCTGCTCCCTGGTGAACGCGAAGTCCGCGGCGAGCCCCGGGCTCACCCCGGTGGCCTCCGGCAGCGGCGCACTCACCACCGCGTCGTAGTAGTCGTAGTAGTCGGTCTTGGACCGGTCCGGGATCTCCACCCCGGGGATGCGGGTGAGCAGGTAGTCGATGTCGTTGTCGCGCCGAAGTTCGCCGTCGGACACGATGTCCACGCCGGCGAGTTCCTGGTCCTTCAGCGCCGCCTTGATCGCCACATCGTGGATCTCGTCCAGGTGGTGCGCGCTGATCCGGCGCTGGTGATAGTCGGTCTTCAGGTGGCCGAGCCACTCCGGCACCGAGTACGAGCCGACCACGGTCGTGGCCAGCGGCGTGGCGCGCAGCGCGGCCGTCGCCGAGCCAGCGGCGTGATCCGGTGCGCTCTGGTCCATCAGTCACGCACCTGCGCGGTCAGCGTCTTGACATTGACGCCAGGACGACGGCCCGGGGCGATCTGGACGTCGAAGCCGCGCCGGTTGCCCGCCAGGGCCAGCAGCGGCCCGTTGACCCAGTTCACCACCGAGCCGTCATACTTGCCGGGCCCGTGGAACCCGGTGAGGTAGCCGTCCGGCGCGGTCAGGAACAGGTCGTGGCACTGCAGCCGGCCGAACGGGTGCAGCAGCGGCAGCGTGTCCGCGAAGCTGGCAAGCGCGCCGTTGCTGACGTGCATCCGCGCGTCGCCGCAGCTTTCCAGCAGCGGCCGCAGGATCTCGCCGGTGATGGCCGGGGTCACCTGGTAGGCGTCCAGGCCGTCCAGCGGCACATAACGCTCCTGCAGCCGCAGCGCGGACCAGGTTTCCTGCCAGAACGCCACGGCATCACCGGTGCCGGGGAACCGGCCGGGCGCCGCCTCGGCGAGCAGGTCGGGCCCCAGCCGGAGCAGCCGGTGGATGAGCGCGGCCAGCTCGCCTGGCCTGGTGTGGTAGCGGCGCGCGATCCGCACCGCGTCCGCCCGGCGCAGGCAGGCACGCACCTCCACCAGGTAGGGGTGCCCGCGGATGCTGGCCACGTCGTCGGTCGGCAGATTGTCGTAGACGTTGGAGATGTAGACGCAGAACGCCTTGCCCCGCAGGAACCCCAGGGTCTGCTGCGGCCGGGTCGCGTCGAGCACCAGCGTGCTGACCTTGCCCCCGTGGTGGGCGACCGCCTTCCTGGCCCGGTCGAGCACGTGCGCGGAGTAGTCGCCCATCAGGTAGTGCAGCCGGCGGTAGTAGTCCCGCCCGTGCTGTGCGTCCAGCTCGGCGAACGTGTCCAGCCAGGTGCGCGCCTGGCTGCCGTTGCCCACGCCGAGTTCGGCGATGTAGAGCTCCTCGGGCAGCGCCCGCCGCGCGTCCAGCTCGTCCCAGACCCGCAGCAGCTCGCGGATCAGGTCCCCGGCCACGCCGGTGTCGCGGGCCTGGCTCCGCCCGCCGGGCAGTGCCTGCTCGTACTCCCGCCCCGTGGCCTCCTCCCAGCGGGAGAGCGCCTGCCAGTACAGGGTGTTGAACCGCCACAGGCAGCTTTCGCTGGCGGGCTGCCACCGTTCCAAGAGGACAAGCCCGGTCCCGTCCGGCCCGGCCTGCTCGGCCAGGGCCCGGGTGACCCGTGCGGCCAGGTCGCCGTCGCCGCAGCGGCGCAGGTCGATGGCGATCTCCAGGCCGCTCCGCGCGCCGCCCGGCTCGGCCTGGTGCGGGCGGTCGGTCAGCACCGGGCGCACCTCGACCGGCTCGTAGAAGTTGTGCCGGTACTGGATCCAGTCGCAGACCACGCGCAGGCTGGCCAGGTCCAGCGCGGCCGAGCTCTCTGCTAGTCCTGGCCCCGCCGCCCCGCCCAAGGCGGCGAAGACCGGCGCGAGCGCGGCCGCCACGTCCACCGGGTCCGGGCCGGTCAGCTTCGCCACCGGCCGCACGTCAATCAGCACAGGCACCTCCGGGCGTCGGCGCCGCTAGCCCGGGGGGACGACCCCCCTGGAACCCCCCGCTGGCCTCAGGCCCCATTCCTTCGTCACGGGGCCTTGGCCCGCAGCCCGGCGCGTTCCAGGATGCCGGGAATCCCGTGCTCGTACCCGGGCGCCATGACATGCACGCCGCTGACCCCGGGGATCTCGCGGATCTGCTCGATGATCTCCACGCAGATGCGCAGCCCCTCCTCGGCGACCTGGTCGGCAGGGACCGCCCGCAGCCGGCGGTCGACCTCATCGGGGATGTGCAAGCCGGGCACGCCGGTGCGCATGTGGTCCAGGGCCCGCAGCGAGCGCACCGGCCCCACGCCGGCGAGGATCCGGCAGCGCTCGCCGAGCCCGAGGTCACCCACCTCACCCATCCAGCGCGCGAAGGCGGGCACGTCGAACACGAACTGCGTCTGGACGAACTCGGCGCCCGCGTCGGCCTTCTTGGCGAGCCGCGCGGCGCGGAACCCGGCCGGCGGGGCGAACGGGTTCTCGACCGCGCCGATGAGCCAGGCCGGCCGGCTGGACAGTGCCCGGCCGGACAGCAGCCGGCCCTCGTCGCGCATCATCCGGGCGGCCCACAGGAGCTGCACGCTGTCCAGGTCGAACACGGGCCTGGCGTCCGGGTGGTCGCCGAACTTCGGGTGATCGCCGGTCATCAGCAGCACGTTCGGTATGCCCACGGCGGAGGCGGCGAGCAGGTCAGACTGGAGCGCGAGCCGGTTACGGTCGCGGCAGGTGAGCTGCATGACCGGCTCGACCCCGGCCTCCGCGGCCAGCAGGCTGCCCGCCCAGCTCGCCATCCGCACGTGCGCACCGGCGTTGTCGGTGATGTTGATGGCGTCCACCCAGCCCACCAGCGGCGCCACCTTGCGGCGCAGCGCCCCTGGATCCGCCCCGCGCGGCGGGCCGATCTCCGCGGTCACCGCGAACGCGCCCGAGGCGAGCCGGGCGCGCAGGCCAGCGCCCGCGCTCACCGGTGCTCCTCGGACACGGCGCTGGGCTGCCGCGCGGCCGACGGGGCCCACAGGTTCTCGTCGTCGCCGCGCCAGTAGCCGATCCAGGCGCTCTGCCCCGAGCGCCGGTGGTCCACCGGCCGCTGCAAGAGGAGCAGGTCGGCCACCCGCCCCTCGCGCTCCGCCCGCTCGTAGGCGACCACCCACACGCACCGCATGTCCGGAAACACCTCGCACGAGCCGTCCGCGCCGACACCGCCGCAGGGCCCGTTCCGCAACTGCTTGGGGCAGGTCGCCGGGCAGGCGTACCCGGTGACCGGCAGCGTGCACTGGCCGCACATCCGGCAGCCGAACGCCCCGCCCTTGGTCACCTTCTCGGCGGCGGTGAAGGCGCGGAGCGCGGCCGGGGATCTGGCCAGCGCGCCCGCGAGCCTGCGGTAGGCGGCGTTCGGCGCCAGCACGCGCTGCAGGCGGTAAGCCAGCCAGCCGGGCAGCCGCGGCCGGACCGGCCGTGGCCAAGGCCCCGTGACGGAGGAACGGGGCCTTGAGCCAGCGGGGGTTCCGGGGGTCGTCCTCCGGGCTAGCACGGCCAAGGCCCCGCGCGGTCAGGAGAAGACGATCGTGGAGTTCTGGTGGACAATTACCCGGTCCTCCAGGTGCCAGCCGACCGCGCGGGCGAGCACGGCGCGTTCCACGTGCCGCCCGAGCCGGCGCAGGTCATCGGCCGAGCACCGGTGGTCCACCCGGACGATGTCCTGCTCGATGATCGGCCCCGCGTCCAGTTCCGCGGTCACGTAGTGGGCGGTCGCGCCGATGAGCTTGACGCCCCGTGCGGCCGCCCTGCGGTAGGGCTCGGCGCCCGCGAACGCCGGCAGGAAGCTGTGGTGGATGTTGATGATCGGCGCGGTGAACTCGGACAGGAACCGCGGCGACAGTATCTGCATGTACCTGGCCAGGATGACCAGGTCGGCCTCGCCGGCCAGCAACTGCAACTGTGCGGTCTCGGCCGCGTCCTTGGTCTGCGGGGTGACCGGGGTGTGGTGGAACGGCAGTCCCCACCAGGCGGCGGCTTCCCCGGCGTCCGTATGGTTAGAAATGATCATTCTGATGTCGGCATGCAGTTCACCGCTCTGCGCCCGCCACAGGATCTCCTGGAGGGCGTGGTCGGTCCGGGACACCATGATCGCCACGCGCTTCAGGTCCGCGGCCCTGGTCAGCTTCCAGCGCATGGAGAACCGGTCGGCCATCCGTGCGAACCGTTCCCCGAGTTCGCCGGCCCGCTGGTCGAGGCCGCCGAGGTGGAACTCCAGGCGCAGGAAGAACGTGCCGCCGAAGGGGTCGGTGGAGTACTGCTGCGACTCGGTGATGTTCGCGCCGGCCTCGAACAGGAACTGGGACACGGCGGCGACGATGCCCGGCCGGTCCGGGCAGGTGATCACCAGGCGGCCGACGTCGGCATAACGCTCATCGGGCCGGCTCCGCACTGCCCGCGGCTTCGGCCCGCGCACCAGGGCACCGACATCGGATTCCATCCAGCCTCCCCTTCATCCGCCCTATGTCATTTCCCCGGATCATTTTCCGAGTGTGCAACGCGATACCGGCGCCGGGCACCGAGTACGGGCACAATCTTGGCCAGCGCCCTTTTGTGTCCTACCACAAAGGTAGTCACAGGGCCGAGCGCAGCCGCTCTATGGCGGCGAGGTCGCCGTCGAACCGCAGTACCACGCCGTGAGCCAGGACGGCGGCCTGGGCAGCCAGGATGGCCGCCAGGTCAAGCCCGACCGCGGCGGCGCTGCCGCCCGCCCGCTCCAGGGCCCGCAGCGTCGACTCCGGGATCGTCACCCCGGGGACCTCGTGGGCGAGGAACTCGGCCTCGTCGAACCCGCTCAGCGGGGCCAGCGCCAGCAGCACGGGGACGCCAGCGTCCAGTTCGGCGGTCATCCGCCGGAAGGTGTCCAGCTCGTACACGGGGCGGGTGATCAGGAACTGGGCGCCCGCGCGCAGCTTGGCCCTGGTGCGGGCCACCTCGGCCGTGGCGTCCTCCGCCCCGGGGTTGAAGCGGGCCCCGATGTGGAACGAGGTCCTGGTCGCCAGCGGCAGGCCGTTGCTGTCCCTGCCCTGGTTCAGCCCGTTCAGCAGCCCGGCCAGCCCCACGGAGTCGACCTCCCAGATTCCGTCGACGTTGGGGTAGTCGCCCCGCAGAGGCGGGTTGCCGGTGGCGCAGACCACGGTCCGCATGCCGAGCGCATGCGCCCCGAGCAGGTCGGCCTGCAGCGCCATGATGGTCTTGTCCCAGGTCGTCATCGTGGCGACGGCGTCGGCACCGAGCCGCTGGCGCAACTGCAGCGCCAGGTTCAGCGGGCTCAGGTGGGCCCGCGCGGTCTGCCGCGGCGAGACCAGGAAGGTGTCGAGGCCGCGTTCGCGCAGCGCCGCAACGGCGTCCGCGGCCTGGTCGCCGGCGCCGTCGGCCGTCGGGACGATCTCCGCGGCGACCACGAACCGCCCGGCGGCGAGCCGTTCCGCCAGCCCGCCCGGCTCCGCCGGGGCAGCGGCGGGCCCTTCGGCCGGGGCCGTGACGCTTGCCGTGGCCCGCCGGGGCCGGGGGCGCTGGGCGGCGACCGCGGCCACAGCCGCCTCGAGATGGGTGGGCGTGGTGCCGCAGCAACCGCCGATCAAGGACGCGCCCGCGTCCGCGTACCGGCGCGCGTACCTGGCGAAATACCCGCCGTCGATGGGGTACTCGAACCGCCGCCCGGCGGCCCGCCTGGGCAGCCCGGCGTTGGGCTGGGCGCTCACCGGCAGGGACGTATGCCGGATCAGCTCGGTGACCACGGTGAGGGTGTGCTGCGGCCCGAGCGTGCAGTTGGTGCCCAGCGCGACGACCGGCAGGCGGGACAGGGCGATCGCCACCTCCCGCGGGGTCTCGCCGCCGAGCGTGCGGCCGTCGGGGGCGAACGTGGCCTGGGCGACGATCGGTGCTCCGGTCAGTTCCGCGGCGGCGGTGACCGCTTCGGTGAGTTCGTCGAGATACCCGAAGGTTTCCAGGATGAGCACGTCCACGCCGCCCTCGGCGAGCGCGCTGACCTGCTCGCGGATCGCGGCGACCCGCTGGGCGGGGGAGAGGAGGGGGCGCTGGCGCGCGGTCACCGCCGGGGACACGGAACCGGCCACGAAGACCCGGCGCCCGGCCTTGTCCTGCGCCGCGCGCGCGATCCGCACCCCGGCGAGGTTGATCTCGCGCACCGGCCCGGCCGACCCGTGCTCGGCCAGCCGCAGCGCGCTGGCGCCGAACGTGTTGGTCTGGATGACGTCCACGCCCGCGGAAAGGTAGCTCTCGTGCACCGTGCTGACCAGTTCGGCGTTGCTGAGGTTCAGTTCGGGCAGCGCCCGGTCAAGTGAGTTCCCGGCGGCGTGCAGCATGGTGCCCATGGCGCCGTCGCACATCAGCACGCCTTCGTGCAGTGCGGTGACGAACCCGGTCACGGCGCCTCCCCGACCGCGTCCAGGATCTCCAGCGCCACCTGGGCCATCAGCCGGTCACGGTAGCTGCCCAGGTCCAGGCCGGTGATCTTCTCGACCCGGTGAATCCGGTAGCTGACCGTGTTGGGGTGCACGTTCAGCGCCCGCGCGGCCCGCTGCGGGCTGGCGTTCTCCCGGAAGTAGCAGGCCAGGGTCTGCAGGTACGCGTGGGCCTGCCCGCTGGGGTCGGCACTCAGCCTGCCCAGCACCTCGTCGGCGAACCCGCGCAGTTCGGCCAGGTCGGGCACCTGGAGCAGGAGCCGGTGGAGGCCCAGGTCACCGAATGCCACCACCCGGCCCGCGCGGCCCATCCGGCGCACGGTCTGCACGGTCCGCCTGGCCTGCGCGTAGGAGTGCCTGATCTGCTCGGCGCCATGGCACGGGCCGCCGATGCCGACCGTGACGGTCACCTCGGGGAACAGTTCGTCGAGGCGGGCGGCGCACAGGGTGCCCAGCCGCACCGCCCGGGGCGCGGCACCGTCCTGGCCCTGTTCCGGCAGCACCACGGCCACCTCGGTGTCGCGCACGGAGACGATCGCGTCCGGTGCCCGGGTGGTGAGGAAGCTCTCGGCCGTGTCGGCGGCCCGCCGGAGCAGGTCCGGCCCGGGGACCGGCCCGGCCCTGGCCGCCTCGAATGCCACGGACAGCACGTGGTGCTGCCGCCCGGGGTCGTAGCCGAGGTGCCTGGCCCACCTGCCGGTCTCCGCCTGGTCCTGGCCGCGGCCGGACAGCAGGCCCTCGACCAGGTCGTCCCGCACCCGGCTGGCGGCCGTGGCCACCACGCGCTCCCGGCTGAGGATGACCCCGCAGATGGTGGCCGCGTGCTCGGTGAGCAGCAGGCTGGTGTCCTCCCCGGCGCCCTGCCCGCCGGTGTCCACCGTCAGCAGGTGAGCGGGCACGTCATCGCCGACAAGCACCGGCGCCACGATCACCGAAGCGGCGGTACCCGCCCCGGGCAGGCGCAGCGCCCGGCGGGCCCTGCTCGCGGCGGCGAGCACCTCGCCGAGCCGCGGGTGTACGACGAGGTCGCGGACGTCCTGGGCGGCCCGCTCACCGCTCTGCCCTGGAGCCGCCGCGGTCAGGATGTCCATGGTCGGGCTGACCACGGCCACCGTCGCGCCGGTCTGCTCGGAGATCAGCCGGGTCACCGCGGCCAGGTCGGCATCCTGGACCGCCAGCCCGGACAGATGGCGGTACACCGCGACGAGGTTGCGCAGGGCGAGAACCTCGCGCACCGCCTCGCCGCGCGCGCCCGGGCCGGCGCCAGGGCCCGGCACCTGCCCGCCCGCCATCGCTCGGACCATCACTCCGCCCGTCTTGTGCTTGAACACAAAGATATGCCCAGACAGCGGACTAAACGATAGAGAATGGGCCGGAAGCAGCGCCATCCACGGCGGCGCCCCGGCGCGAGGGCCAGCCGACGGTCACGGTGCCCTACCAGCGATGTCGCGGTACTTTGTCCGGTTTGCCGCGAGCGGGAACAGGTGAGATAGGGCTCATGGCTATCGCGCGGGACGTGGTGATCGTCGGCGGCGGGCACAACGGGCTGGTCGCGGCCGCCTACCTGGCCCGCAGCGGGCTCGACACGCTGGTCTGCGAACGGCGGGACGTGGCCGGCGGCGCCGCGGTCAGCGAGCACCCCTTCGGCCCGGAGTACACGGTCACCTCGCTGTCCTACGTGGTGTCGCTGCTGCCCCCGGCCCTGGTGCGGGATCTGCGGCTGGACAGCCACGGCTACCACGTGTACCCGCAGGGGCCCTACTTCGCCCCCCGCGCGGACGGCCGGGCGCTGCGGCTGCCACACGACCCGGCAGCCCGCCGGGCGGAGATCGCCGCCTTCTCGGCCGATGACGCCGCGGCCTACGACTCCTACGAGGCCTACCTGGCGGGGATGGCGGCGATCCTCGGCCCGCTGCTCGGCGAGATCCCGCCACGGCTGGGCTCACGGCGCCCTCAGGACCTGTGGCGGCAGAGCCTGCTGCTGCGGCACCTGCGCAAGCTGGACACCAGGTCGGCGGTGGACGTGACCCGGCTGCTGTCCGCCAGCATCGCCGACATCATGGACCGGTATTTCACCAGCGACGCGGTGCGCGGGCTGCTGTCGGTGTCCGGGGTGATCGGCACCTGGGCCGGCCCGAGGTCCAACGGCACCGGCTACGTCATGCTGCACCACCACATCGGCGGCGTGGACGGGCAGGCGGGGGCGTGGGGGTTCCCGCGTGGCGGCATGGGCGGGGTGACCTCGGCGCTGGCCGCCGCCGCGCGCTCGTTCGGCGCGGAGATCCGCACCGGGGCCGAGGTCGCCCGGATCCGCACCAGCGGCGGCCGGGTGACGGGCGTGACCCTGGCCAGCGGCGAGGAGGTGGACGCCGGTGTCGTGGTCACCACCGCGCACCCGCAGATCTCGTTCCTGCGGCTGCTGGACCCGGGCGTGCTGCCGCCCGACTTCGTCGCCGAGATCAAGGCCTGGCAGACCCGCAGCGGCACGGTGAAGATCAACCTCGCGCTGGACCGGCTGCCGGTGTTCACCAGCCATCCGCAGGTCGATCCCCAGGTGCACGGCGGCACGATCGTGCTGGCCGAGAGCCTCGACGACCTGGAGACCGCGTTCCAGGAGGCGGTCGCCGGGCGGCCGTCGTCGCTGCCGTTCGCCGACATCTGCATCCCGAGCGTGTTCGACGACTCGCTGGCCCCCGCCGGGCACCACGTCATGTCGATGTTCACCCAGTGGGTGCCGCACACCTACGCCGACGACCCCGACGAGGCCGCGCTGGTGGCTTACGCCGACCGGGTGATCGCGCGGATGGAGGCGGTGGCCCCCGGGTTCACGGACTCGGTGCTGCACCGGCAGGTCATCGGCCCGCACCAGATGCAGCAGGAATACGGGCTCATCGGCGGCAACATCTTCCACGGCGAGCTGAGCCTGGGCCAGATGTTCCACGCCCGCCCCGCGGCCGGCTACGCGGACTTCCGCACCCCGGTCCGGGGCCTGTACCAGGCCGGCTCCGCGACGCACGGCGGCGGTGGCGTCACCGGCATCCCGGGGCGCAACGCGGTGCACCAGATCCTGGCCGACCGCCGGGCCGCCCGATGGCATGACCGGACCACCGGCCGCCTGAAAAGCGGGAGGTCGGCGGTTCGACCCCGCTTCTAGCGGGCGTTGCGTACACGCATGCTTATGCGCTGTTTGGCTTTTTCCCTCGTAACCTCTTAAAAACAGACTGGGCCGACGATCAACAGCTCAGCTTTGTCATTCATATCCAGGCGCGCCGACTATTTGCGGTTCTCATCGATATGTCGTCGCGCTCCGCGACAAGCACAGATCGCCCATATACGCGCCGCGGTCAGCAACCCATCGTCTCCCCTCTCTTGTTTCCCCGGCGGATGGGGCGTAGTGTCCAAATTAGGGGAGTTGCTCCCTTTATCTGCGCGTAGACGAGATTTTAGATTCCCTTTTATCTGCGCGTAGGCAAGATCTAAGACTTCTACCGGCTGCTCTGGACCTCGGTGGCACCTAGCGCGCAGCGAAGCTGAGGTGGCTCATGGCAGCAGTCGTCCTTCATCTGGCCCGTTCTTCGTTAGCGGTCATCGGGGCTTGCTTGTCAGTGACGCGCAGGCCCGTTCGTGCGTAACGGCAAGACCGGCACAGTGCCGCGCGCGGCCATCCCGACTTCTCCGATCCGCGGGCGGGAAGCTGACTGGATCGCCCGCGCCCTGCGGGAACAGGCCAGTCGTCGCAGGCTCGCCAGGCCTTCGGTCTTCGAGACCGGGGGACGCATCGGCCGCCGGGCATCACCGCGCGTCGTGGGCGACTATCCCGGAAAGGGTGATCATGCTATGAGAGGCGACCATTCCAGGATGAAGACTTCACTGTCACGCACTTCGGAAAGGATCGAGCGCGGCACCCGGCGCCGGGCTCGGTTGATCGGCGCAGGCGTCGCCGCCGCGGCGCTGGTGTCCGTGCTCGTTCCGGTACTCGGGGCCGGCCCGGCGGGTGCCGCGGGCACCTCGGGCGCGGTGCCGGCCGTCGCCTGGCACCGGTGCCCGGCGGGCAGCGCGGGCGCGATGGTGGGCGGGTTCTCGTGCGCGACGGTGGCGGCGCCGCTGGATTACCGGAATCGGTCCGGGCCGAAGATCAGACTGGCCCTGGTGGAGCACGCGGCCACCGGCGGCCAGCCGCGGCGTGATCTTCTTCAACCCGGGCGGGCCCGGCGGGCCCGGCACGGTACAGCTCCCGGCATTTATCGGGTTCTTCCCTAAGGAACTGCTGCGCGAGTACGACATCGTGAGCTGGGACCCGCGCGGGTCCGGGGCGAGCACGGCGGTCCAGTGCTTCCCGAGCCAGGCCGCGGAAAATGCGTTCCTCGGCAAGTTCTCCTTCTTCCCCGTCGGCCGGGGCCAGCAGCGCGGCTACATCCGCCGGTGGCGTGAGTTCGGCAAGATCTGCGCCGCGCGGAACGGCGCGCTGCTCCGGCATGTCTCGACCGCCGACTCCGCCCGCGACCTGAACCTGCTGCGCCAGGACCTCGGCCAGCCCAAGCTGAACTACCTCGGCATCTCCTACGGCACGTTCCTGGGCGCCACCTACGCGAACCTGTTCCCGCGCCGGATGGGTCGGCTGGTGCTGGACGGGAACGTCCCGCCCGAGGCCTGGACCAACGGCGGCCGGCCGGACCCCCGGCTGAGCACCTACCTGCGCATGCGCAGCGACAAAGCGGCCGCCAGGGCGCTCAGCGCGTTCCTGCGCATCTGCGGGCAGCGCAACACCCAGGCCTGCGCGTTCTCGGCCGGCAGCCCCGCGCGACCAGGGCCAAGTGGGATGCGCTGCTGGCCCGCCTCAGGAAGGCGCCCATCACCGTGGGCGGCACAGCCTTCACCTACGCCTTTGTTGTCACCACCGTCAGCTTCGATCTCTCCTTCGTGCAGCCGTTCAGCACGCCCGTGCCTGGCAACAGCGCCCCCGGCTGGTCCGGGGCTGCCCAGGATCTCCAGCTACTCTGGACGGCGCCCAGCGGCACGGCGAGCGCCCGGCCGGGCACGCCGCCGGCCACCGCGGCGGCCGCCGCCCAGCGCTACGGAGGGGCCGAGCAGGATTTTGCGATCCAGTGCGACGAGGCGCCGAGCCCCCCCGCCAGCGCCTACCCCGGCCTGCAGCGCCTGCTGCTGCGCCGCAGCGGCGTGACCGCCCTGCCGTATCTGTGGACCTTGGACGAGCCGTGCGCCACCTGGCCGGTGCGCGGGCAGGACACCTACAGCGGCCCGTGGAACGCCCCCACCAGCCCCATCCTGGTGATCGGCAACACCACCGACCCGTTCCTCCCGCTCCGCGACGACATCGCCATGACCCGCCAGCTCGGCAACGCCCGGCTGCTGGTCGTCCACGGCTACGGCCACACCGCGTTCCTCAACCCCAGCACCTGCGCCAGCACCTACATGACCGGCTACTTCCGCACCGGCGCCCTCCCCCCGAAGGGAACCGTATGCCGCCAGAACCTCCCGCCGTTCCCGCCCCCCGCCGGGTGACACAGCCCGCGCCGCGGCGCGGCAGCGGGTAGTACCGCGGAAGACCATGACCGGGATAGGGTTTCGGTTCCGGAGCCAGGACGGGTAAGCTCGCGGTCGGTGCGGCGAGATCGCGCCGTGGCATGGTCGATAAAGGACTTGGACTGATGGCAACAGGCACAGTGAAGTGGTTCAACGCCGATAAGGGCTATGGTTTCATCGCCCCCGATGACGGGACGGCGGACGTGTTCGTCCACTTTTCCGCGATCGCGAGTTCCGGCTACAGGTCGCTGGATGAGAACCAGAAGGTCGAATTCGAAACGACCCAGGGACAAAAAGGACCGCAGGCGGAGAACGTTCGTCCTATCTGACACATAACACCCCGCGTCCTCTCACGACGCGCTGGTCAACACCCAACCGGTGGGCCTGCCGACGCCCTGGGCATGCGTTAAATCCGCAAGCCGGGACGTCGGTAATGTCCGGCATGGAACATTCTGTCGGTTTCGGCCACTCGCACGGGGCCCGACCACCGTCTGGAGGGAAGATCAGCGCCGCGGCTGCGCTATCGGCTTCGGCGCTGCATCTGGGGCGCCTCGCCGTGTGGCCTGCCCAGTTAGGGCGGGAACTGGGTGAATGCTGCGGCGAACAGGGTGCACCGGTTGCCGCAGGCGGGGTGGCGGCGCGACTGGTCGAGCACGCGCGTGGCGTTGTCGTGCCGCCAGCCGCTCTCCCTCGCTCGTGGTCAGTAGGGCGCGCGCGCTCGGGCCGGAGTGCCGCCGGGGTGGGCGGTGACACCCGCATGCCACACGCGGTGACGACCGTGTGGTCATGCCCGAGGTTAGTTTGCGGCCTGCACTGCCTGGGCGGCGGTCTCGATGAGCTGGACCACGTCGTTGGGCTGGGAGACCGTCGGGACGTGGCTGGATGGGACTTCGATGGTGGTGGCCCCATTCGCTTCGCGAACAGGCGCTCGGCGTCAGGCGGGATGGCCTGATCGTTCTCAGCGACCAGGAACCAGGACGGGTGCGATTTCCAGACGGGGACGCCCATCACGTCCTCGAGCGTGGACGCGGCGAGAGGCTGCTGCACGGCGTACATAACCCGGGCCTTGGCTCGGTCTACGTCGGCGGCGAAGTAGTTCACGAATTCGTCTTCGGGCACCCGCTACCGCCTGGTCGGCTGGGCGCTGACCGCCGGGCCGGTCCTTCTCGTCGCCATGATGTCGGGCCCAGCGCTGGCCATCACCACGGGCATCGCCGCCGGCGTCCTGCTGCTGGGCACCGCCGTCGCCGGGTTCCACGACCTGGCGGGCCTGCGGCCCGCCGCCCGGCCCGGCTCAGCGCGAAGACCCGATGATCATGCATCAGGCAGGCAGTCACACGACCGGCTTCCGGCGCCACGAAAGCCGGGTCACCTCACCACCCATCTGGGTGCAGAACCTGATGCTCCCGCCGCTGTGGGCGCTGGCGAAGATCTTCGGCGTACATCCCTACTACGACCGCTGGGACAGCCGGATCTGAGCGGCTGGCTCAGGTTCAGCGCAATTATCACCGTGGTGAGAGCGGTTGGCAGGCGGGCGCGATGACCTTGGTTGTTCCGCGATCACGGGGCCGATTCAAATTGAGAACGGCGGCGCGCGGCATCGGAGGTACAGAAGCGTTAGGGACCACATGAACGTGTGGCTCCTGACAGCTACCTGGTGGCTTCTGACAGCTACCGGTGAGAGGAGCAGCGATGACCGCGCTCGAGACAACAGCCGACGGTACTCCCCAGCCCGGCGCCCACGCCGAAGAGGCAGCCGCTGCGGGCCCGCTCGCGGGCGATCCAGCCATTCTGGGACTGCCGAGCTTCATCGTGGGCTCCATTGCTCTGGGCCTGGTGCTGGTCGGCCTGGTGCCCGCCACTGCCGTCGGCGCCTCACTGCCCATCATCCTGGCGGCGACATCGGCGGGCCTGTTCGTGGCGGCGATCTGGAGCGCGGCCATCGGCCAAAGCGCAGTGGCCAGCATCTTCGGCATCTTCGCCGGTTTCTGGCTGAGCTACGCGCTGCTGGTGCTCGGGTTGATCCACAGCTGGTTCGGGATCACCGTGGCTGCGGCGGTAGCCACCCAGAAGCTGTTCCTGGTCACCTGGCTGGTCGTCATCGTGATGCTCACATTGGCCACGCTGCGGCTGCCCCTGGCCTTCACGGCGGTGTTCGCGCTCATTGACGTTGCGCTGCTGCTGCTGATCATCGCCACCGTTCAGGCATCCACCGGCCTGCTCAAGACGGCGGGCTACGTCGTGCTGGCGTTCGCCGCACTGGGGGTGTACCTCTTCTTCGGCTCAGCCTCGGTGGCCACCGGCGGCAACGCCTTCCCGCTGGGCCGGCCAATCTTGCGCTGAGACCTGCGCTGGTGGTGCCCCGCGCGGCCAGGGGCGTCGGGGGCGCGCTGCCCTGGCCGCGCGGGGGCGTGTCACCGGACGGACAGCGCCGTCCGCCCGGTGGGTCTGCGCAGCGATGCGCTCGGGCCACGACTGCCACTGTGCGCTAGCGGGTAGTTACGTCGGGAGTGGTGACCCGGTGACTGTCACCACCGGTCACCACGGGTCCTCGCTGGTCACGGTGGTGAGCGGAGCAATGATGGGTACGGCCATGGACGACTTCTCCCACGCGCTACGGGCGCTGATGACTGAGCAGGGCGTCGGGGTGCGGGCGCTGGCCCGCCAGGTTCCCTGCGACCATGCGCTGGTGTCCCGGTTATCGTCCGGGCAGCGAGCACCCTCGGCGGCGATGGCACGCCGCCTCGACGAGATCCTCGGCGCCGATGGCCGGCTCGCCGCGGTAGCGGACCCCGGCCCGTGGAGCGGCCGCGGTGAGCTGCCGCCGCTTTCGGCGCCCGTGCTGGTGCGCGCCATTTCCCGGGTGACACTCGGGGATCTCGGCAAGACGGGGATACCTGGCGGCACCGGGCTGCCGGATCCGGCCGCCCGGGGCGGCGCGGCACTGGCCAGGTGGGCCACTGGCGCGGCGGACCGCCCGCCGGCCAGCGCCGCCGGGCTGAACCGGGCCGACCTGGATGAGCTGAGCGAGCTGGAGAAGACCGCCGCCGCCTTCCGCAGGTGGGGGCACCAGTACGGCGGCGGCGTGCGGCGCAAGGCCGTGGTCGGCCAGCTCAACGAGATGGCCGACCTACTCGCCGAGCGTCATCCGCGTCCGGTGTACCGCCGCCTGTTCGGCGTCGCGGCCAGCCTCGCACTGGTGGCCGGGCACATGTCCGCGGACGCCGGCCGTGACGGGCTCGCGCACTGGTATTTCGCCCTGGCCCTGGATGCGGCGCGGGAGGCCGGCGACGACGACATGGGCGCCCGCGTGGTCAACGCCCTGGCCCGGCAGCTTGTCGCGGACGGCCGCACCACCGAGGCCATCGGCCTGCTCCAGCAGGCCCGGCCCGCGCTGCGGCGGCGCGGCCCGGACTCCTCGGCCATGCTGACCGGCTGCGCGGCGTGGGCGCTGGCCTTCACGGGCAGCTACGACTCGGTGGCGCGGGCGCTTGACCAGGTCGCCTCGCTGGCCGGCGATACCCCCGGGCACCCCCTGTTCGGGCCGCCGGAGATCGCCGGGACCGCGGGCGCGTGCTGTGAGGTGCTGGCCCTCCGCGACCATGGCCCGCGGTCGGCCAGGTGCGCGACACTGGCGGCGGAGCACATCACCACGGCCCTGGGCAGCCGGGAGCAGTTCTATGTGCGGAGCCGGGTGCTGGATCTGCTCGGGCTGGCGAACGTCCGGCTGGCCCAGCGTGAACCGGAGGAGGCGGTCAGGCTGGCCACCTTGTCGCTGGAGCAGATCGCCACGCTCCGGTCCTCCCGGGCCAGGCACCGGGTCCATCAGTTCGCGGTACGCGCAGTGACCCGTTTTCCGCAATACCCGCAGGCACGGGAGTTCGCGGAGAAGGTCCGGGCCACGATTCCAGCGGCGCCGCCAGGCCCAGGTCGACCAAGGGGAGGGCCACGTCATGCAGTGGACGGTCCACGGACGCCGGCCTATCTATGAAAGCCCCTGGGTGAGCCTCGACCTTGTGGACGTGGAACTCCCCGATGGGCAGCGGTTCGAGCAGCACGTGGTGCGCATGGCCCGCCCGGTGGCCGGCGCCGCGGTCATCCGGGAACCGGGCCAGGTGCTGCTGATCTGGCGGCACCGGCACGTCACCGGCACCTGGGGCTGGGAGATCCCGATGGGACGGGTCGAGGAGGGCGAGTCCCCCGAGCAGGCCGCGGCCCGCGAGGTCGAGGAGGAGACCGGCTGGCGGGCGGGGCCGGCGCGCCTGCTTGTCGCCTCCCAGCCGTCCAACGGATCGGTGGACTCGGTGCACTACCTGTTCCGCGCCGACGGCGCCCGGTACGCCGGGCCGCCGTCCGACCGCACCGAGGCCGACCGGATCGAGTGGATCCCGCTGGCCGACGTCCCCGGGCTCATCGACCAGGGCGCGATCGTCAGCGGTGCCACCCTGATCGCGCTTCTCTACCTGCTCACGACGCGGGAGTCACCCAGCCCGTTACCTCGCCGAAACTGATGACCGCACCGTCCAGGCCTGGCGCGGTGGCGGTGATCGCGACCTCGTCGCCGTCCTCGAGGAAGGCCCGCTGGCTGCCGTCGTCCAGGGTGATCGGCTCGGCGCCGTCGCGGGTCAGTTCCAGCAGGCAGCCCAGCTGGTCCCGGGCAGGCCCGCTGACCGTGCCCGACGCGAACAGGTCACCGGTGCGCACCGGCGCACCGCCGCAGGTGAGGTGGGCGAGCATCTGCGCCGGGGTCCAGTACATGGTGGCGAACGGCGGGCGGCTGACCAGGCAGCCGTTGATCCGGACCTCCAGGCTGAGGTCCAGGCCCCACGGATCCGGGCCGTCGCGAAGATAGGGCGGCGGCAGGAGATCCCGCGGCGGGGGAGCGACCCTGGCCGCGCCGAGCGCGGCGAGCGGCACCACCCATCCGGACACCGACGTGGCGAACGCCTTGCCAAGGAACGGGCCCAGCGGCACGGTCTCGAACGCCTGGATATCGCGTGCGGACCAGTCGTTCACCAGGCACGCGCCGAACACGTGCCGCTCGAAGTCCGCTACCGGCACCGGCTCGCCGTGCCGGGACGGCACGCCCGCCACGAATCCCACCTCGGCCTCGAAATCCAGCCGCAGGCACGGCCCGAAGGACGGCCCGTCGTTCCCCGGTTCCCGGCGCTGCCCGTTCGGCCGGGCCACGGGGGTACCGGAGACCACCACGCTGCCCGCCCGGCCGTGGTAGCCAAGCGGCATGTGCAGCCAGTTCCGCGGCAGTGGCGGCTGGCCCGGCCGGAAGATCGCGCCCACGTTCTCCGCGTGGTTCCGTGACGCGTAGAAGTCCACGTAGTCGGCCACGGCGAACGGCAGGTGCAGCCGGGCCTCGCCGAGCGGGACCAGGTGCGGCCGCACCACGGCACGGTGCGCCGGGCTGGTCAGCCACTCGGTGATCCGCTCCCGTGCTTCCCGCCAGGCCGCGGGCCCGGCGGCGAGGAACCGGTTCAGGGCCGGCTCGGCGAACAGTTCACGCAGCGGGAGCCGCAGGTCGTCGGCTACGGCCGCCACGTCGAGCACCTGGTCCCCGATGGCGGCCCCCGCCCGCGGATCCCCGGCGGGTTCGGTGGAGAAGATTCCGAACGGGAGGTTGAGCACGCCGAATCCGGTCCCCGGCGGCAGGTCCAGCCAGGTCACGGGGGTTCCAGGGGGGTCGCTCCCCGGGCTAGCACGGTGCCTCCGCCAGGGCCAGCGCACGGCGGAGTGCGGCCACGATCTCCGCCCGGCCCGGGTCGTGCAGCACCGCGGCGGCGTGCGCGTCCGGGCGGATCACCCACACCTCGCCGGGCGCGGCCAGCCCCGCCGCGGCCAGGCCAGCCCCGGAATCCGGCAGCGCCGCGGCGTCCAGCACCCGGACCGGCGCCGGCACCGCCTCCGCCGCACCGCGGGCCGCGGGCACGTCCGCGCCGGAGGCGCACAACAGCACGAAACCCGCCCGGGCCAGCGCGCGGAGGGTACCTGGGCAGGATCGTTCTGCAGAAAAAATAGGGACATCGGGGACGAGGATGCCCGGGCCCGGCGGGGGCACATCACCCCGGGCGGGGCGGCCCGCGCAGGGCCGGGCAGGGTCGGGCGTGGTCAGCGGTGAGGCGGTGTACCAGAACGGCTCGGCCAGCCGCCCCGAGTCCACCGCGGACCGGGCGGCGGGGTCGGCCACGGCGGCCTCAAGCGCGGCCACACGGTGCCGCCGCTCGGCGTCGGTGGCGGGAACAAGGAAGCGCATCGTGGCCGAGGTGACCTCCAGGTTCTCGCGGGCGGCGGCGTGCCGTTCGGCATGGTAGCTGTCCAGCAGCGCCTCGGGCGCCCAGCCGCGCAGCACGAACGCGATCTTCCAGGCGGCGTTCTCCGCGTCCTGGACCCCGGAGTTCAGGCCCCGGGCGCCGAACGGGGAGAACTGGTGCGCCAGGTCGCCGGCCAGCAGCACCCGGCCCGCCCGCATCCGGTCGGTGACCCGCGAGCTGAACCGGTACACCGAGGACCACAGCACCTCGTACGGCCGGTCGCCGATGATCTTCCGGATCCGGGCATGCCGGGCGGCGGGTGCCTCGTCGAAGCCGGCCGGCACCTGCCAGTCCAGCCGGTAGGTGGAGCCCGGGCACGGGTGGATGAGCACCTGCCGGCCGGGGTTCCACGGCGGGTCGAAGTAGAACCGCCGCTCCCGGGCCCAGCCGGGCAGGTCGGCGCGGATGTCGCAGATGAGGAACAGGTCGCCGAACGACTCCCCGTCGAAGCGCACGCCGAGCATCCGGCGGAGAGGCTCGCCGTGCGCTCCGGCGCAGGCGACGGCGTAGCCGGCCCGCAGCATGACAGGCCCGCCAGCGGTGGCGCAGGTCACGCTGACCCCGTCGGCGTCCTGGGCCAGCCCGGTGACCTGGTGGTCCCAGCGCACCGTGATCAGCGGCTGGGCGGCGATGCAGTCGTCGAGGATCTGCTCGGTCCGGGTCTGGGAGATGTTCACGAACGGCGGGAACGCGGAACGGCCCGGGCCGGCGAACGTGACGCTGAACAATTCCGCGTCCCGGTAGAACGTGCGCGCGGTGGTCCAGGTGACGCCCTCGTCGGCGATGCGCCGCCCGGCGCCGACCGCCGCCCAGGCATCGAGCACGTCCCGCTGCTGCACGATGGACTTGGAACCCACCGCGTCCCGGTGCGGGCGCTGGTCGAGCAGCAGCACCGGCACGCCCCAGCGGGCGAGCATCAGCGCCGCGGTCTGCCCGACCGGGCCGTTGCCAAGTACTGCCACCAGCGGCGCCATCGGGTCAGCCCTGCAGTTCGTCCCAGACCTCGCGGTCGCGCATTGCGGTCCAGATCCGCGGCCGCTCGATCCCGGACAGTTCGTCCCACAGCCGGGAGGTGTTGAACGGCATGCAGTGCTCGAAGATCGGCCAGCGCCCGTACTGCTCAGCCAGCGCGGCGTGCGCGCCTTCGAACGCCTCTTTGAGCGTGCCGCCGCGTTGGTGTACCGCGCCGACCTCGGCCAGCATGGTGTCGAGGAAATGCCGGGTCTGGCCGACGGCAGCCGCGCAGGCATCCGCGCCGCGTGCCACTGCGCCCCGGCCGCCGACCAGGGTTTCCGCGCCAAGCGCCGCGACCTGGTCCAGCGTGCCAGCGGCCCACTCGCGGTGGAACGCGTCCCCGGTGTAGAGCGCGGCCTGCGCCTCCACCAGGTCACCGGCGAACATGATCCGCCGGCCCGGCAGCCACGCCACGATGTCGCCCTCGGTGTGCCCGCGCCCGCAGTACTGCAGCACCAGGTCGCCGCGCCCGCCGCCCAGGTCGATCGTGAACCGGTCGGTGAACGTCGCGGTCGGCCAGGTCAGCCCTGGGATCGAGGCCGGCTCCTTGAAAAGCCTTGGCATCCGCCCGTACTCCGACTCCCAGTCCTGCCGCCCGCGCTCGGCGATCAGTTCCCTTGTCTTTTCATGCGTAACGATGATTTCGGCGCCGAACGCGCTCGCGCCGAGCACCCGGACTGCGTGGTAATGCGAAAGCACCAGGTAGCGAACGGGCTTGCCGGTGTGCTGGCGGAGCCGGGCAAGCCACTCGCGGGCGGCGACCGGGGTGGCCATGGCCTCGAAGCAGACAAGGAAGTCCTCGCCCTCGATCGCGCCCACGTTCGGGTCGCCCTCGGCGGTCAGCGCGTAGACCCCGTCGGCGAGGATCTCCAGGGTCTGCTCTTTCGTGGCCAGGTCCGCCGAGGAGGCGAACGCTTTGGGAGCCATGACCCACCTCGACTCGATCGGTTTCCGGTAACTCGATCGTAGGCGGGCGGCCTTAGCCAAGGCTGCGCAGCCTGGACCGGACCTGGCCGGCGTCGGGGTGGCGGAGTTCGTCCAGGATGTCCACGGCCTGCTGCCAGGCATCCCGGGCGGGGCCCTGATCGCCGGCGGTGGCCAGCGCGTCACCCAGGTGGGTGAGCAGGGTCGCCTGGTCGCACCGGGAGTCCAGTTCCCTGAGCACATCCAGGGCCTGGCGGTAGCAGTCCACCGCCTTGTCGTGCTGGCTGGCGCGGTGGTAGGCGTACCCCACGCTGTCCAGCGTCTGGGCCTCGCCGCTGCGGCAGCCGAGCTCACGGAACACCTCGAGCGCCTGGTGGCAACGCCTCAGCGCGTCCTCGTACTGTCCCTGATAGGCGTGGTAGTACCCGATGTTGTTGAGCGCCCCGGCCCACAGCATCCGGTTCCCGGCGGCTTCGGCGAGCGTGAGCGCCTGCCCGGCGTGGTCCAGCGCCCTGGCCAGGTCGTCCTGGGCCCGGAACGTCCGGCCAAGCTCCAGGTGGCTGCGGGCCTGACCGGCCTGGTCACCGAGCGCGGCGAACAGTGCCAGGGCCGAGCGCAGCTGCGCGCGGGCCGCTGCGTAGGTGCCCAGCCGCAGCGATGCGCGGCCCAGGTCGAACCGTGCCCGGGCCTGGCCGGCCAGGTCGTCGGCGCGCTGGGCCGCGGCCAGGGCGATGCGCTGCACGTCCGCCCAGTCGTGCCAGTCGCCGTGCCGCTTGAAGTAGGTTGCCTGCGCCCAGGCGAGTTGCCAGGCATGCCGGCCGAATCCGGCCCTGGCGGCCAGCGCGACCGCCGCGAGCAGGACCCGCTGCTCGGCCTGGAACCAGGCCAGTGCCTGGTCGTGTGAGGTGATCGGCTCGGGGCTCACCCCGGGGGCGGGCGGGCTCAGCTCGGTCGGTTCCCGCTGGGGGTCCAGGCACAGGTCCGCGGCGTGAGCGGTGTGCAGGTAGTGGTCGAGCACCCGGCAGACGGCCGCCCGCCGTGTGGCGCCGTCCACGTCCGCGTCGGCCCGCTCGGCGGCGTACTCCCTGAGCAGGTCGTGGCCGCCGAGGCGGCCGCTGGCGCCCCCGGCCAGCAGGTGGGCGCCGGCCAGTTCGGCGAGGGCGGCCCGCGCCTCGCCCAGCGGGACCCCGGCCAGGCTCGCCGCGGCCAGGGCGGTGACGTCGGGCCCGGGGTGCACGCCGGTCAGGGCGAACATGCGCGCCGCCGGCGGGCTCAGGTTCCGGTAGGACCAGGAGAACACCGCGCGCACGTCGGTGGCCACGTCCTGGGTGGCCAGCGTGTCCAGGCGCGCCATGGCCAGTTCGGCGGCCAGGTCGGCCAGGGAGAGGCCGGGGTTGGTAGCTGCGTGCGCGGCCGCTATGGACAGGGCCAGCGGCAGCCGGGCACAGAGCCGGATCAGTTCGGCAGCCGCCTGCGGCTCGGCCGCCAGCCGCTGTGCTCCCAGGCGGCGCTCAAGCAGTTCCCTGGCCTCGGTCTCGGTCAGCACGTCCAGCGTGAGCAGCGCCGCGCCGTCGGAGGCGGCCAGGCCGGTGAGCCGGTTGCGGCTGGTCACCACCGTCAGGCAGCGCGGGCTGCTGGGCAGCAGCGGCCGGACCTGCTCGGCGTTGCGCACGTTGTCGAGCACGATCAGGACGCGGCGGTCGGCCAGCAGGCTCCGGTACAGGCCCACCTGAGCCGGTGCGCCCGACGGGATCGCCTCGTGCGGCACGCCGAGCGCGGCCAGGAACCCGCGGACGGCTTCCGCGGAGGTCAGCGGCGCCCGTGCGGGGCCGAAGCCCTGCAGGTCGGCATAGAGCTGGCCGTGCGGGAACCGGGCCGCGACCTGGTGCGCCCAGTGCAGCACCAGCGCCGTCTTGCCGACCCCCGCTGCTCCGCCGACGGCCGAGATCAGCACGGTCCCCACGGTTGTGGCCAGCTGGTCCAGGCTGCGGGTGAGCTGCCGCAGCTCCGTCGTACGACCGGCGAAATACCGCGGTGCCGGGGGAAGCTGGCGCGGCGGAGTGCGCACCGCCACGGGCTGGGCGAGGGCTCCGGTGGCCGCCCGAGGTGCCGGGACGTCGGCACGGCCGGGCTCCGGAAGCCCGCCTGCCCCGCCGTCACCTGCCCCGCCGTCACCTGCCCCGCCGTCACCCGCCCCGCCGGCGCCGCCGCCGCTTGCCATGGTGCCGCCCGCCGCGGTGCCCGCAGCCCCGCCCGGCCAACGCAACCGGCCGTCGGCCGCCAGGATGAGCTGGTGCAGGTGCTGGAGCTCGGCCCCGGGCTCCACGCCAAGCTCGTCGACGAGCATCCGGCGCACCCCGTGATAGGCGGCCAGCGCGTCCGCCTGGCGGCCGCACCGGTACAGGGCGAGCATCAGGTAGGCGTGCAGCCGCTCGCGCAGCGGGAACTGCGTGATCAGTGCCTGCAGTTGCGGGACCGCCTCCGCGTGCCTGCCCAGGTGCAGTTGCGCTTCCAGGCGCCATTCCATCGCCTGCAAACGCAATTGCTCCAGGCGCGGTACCTCGCTGCGCCTTAACGCGTCTGAAGGTACGTCAGAAAGGGGCGCACCGCGCCACAGGTCCAGGGCTTCCCCGAGAAAGGTGCCGCCCCGCTCCCACAGCCCGGACTGGACCGCCGCAGCGCCGGCCGCACACAGCCGGGTGAACTGCGCGAGGTCGAGTTCGGCCTCGTCAAGCTCGATACGGTAACCGGGGTCGTGCGTCTTGATCCGGGAAGCCATCTCCGGCCCCAGCCCCTGCCGGAGGCGCTTGACGTAGTTCCGCAGCGTGGCCCTTGCCGCAGGTGGGGCCTTGTCTCCCCAGACCGCGTCGGTCAGTTCGTCGAACGACACCACCCGGTTCGGCTGCATCGTCAGGGCCGCGAGCACGACCCGCTGCTTGGCCGCCGGGACCGGAATGACCGCGTCATCGTGCTCGACGTGCAGGGTGCCAAGCAAACCTAGCCACACGCCTGTCTCCCATGTCGGCCGGGACGCCAGCGCCCGGTCGGGCTTACTTGGCAAGCCATGTCGCGGCCATTTCCGGCTAAGCCATGGGGTGCTGGGTGTTTCACCAAGTTTGACTATTAATGAAAGTACCGGGGTGGGCGCCGTGTGGTCCGGCAAACGTGTGCGATGGTGCCTGCGCGACGTCTGCCGGCCGCGTACCGCCTGCGAGCACGGGCTAGCGGACCCGGCGCAGGACGACCCCGAGCAGCCGGTCGCCGGGGAAGTACCCGAGCTGGCGGGAGTCGTAGCTGCGCGCCGCGTTGTCGCCGAGCACGGCGAACTTGCCGGGAGGAACCTGCGGCCCCAGCCGGCCTCCAGTGCCGGGCAGGCACGCGTCCGGGCGGGCGTCGCCAGGCAGGGCCACCACTCTCTTGATCATCCAGCTGTGGTGGCCGGCCCGCCCCCGGGGCGGTGGGGTACGCCAGGTGCCGCCCCGGCCGGGTTCTTCGACCACCACCACCTGTCCCAGCCGCAACTGCCCGACCCGGGCGCGGCGTACCAGCACCCGGTCTCCGGGGGTGTAGGTCGGCCGCATGCTTTCCCCGGTCACCGTCACCAGGGTGAGCTGGCGCCGCAGCACGACCAATACGCCGCCCAGCGCCAGCAGCGGCAGCCCGGCACCCAGCAGGTAGCCCCACATCAGCCGGCTGCCCGTCGCGCGGCGTGCCTGGTGGCGGTGGCGGGGCGCGGTGCGGTCTCGGTGGCGGGGCGCGGTGCGGTGGCGGGGCGCGGTGCGGTGGCGGGGCGCGGTGCGGTCTCGGCGGGATGCCGTGGGGAAGCGGCCGCTCCGGGGACGGCCACGAACAGGTCAGCGAGGTCTTCCCAGCGGATGATCACCAGCGCCGCCAGGGATCCGGTGGCCGCAGCCAGCGCGGCGGCCGCGGGGACCGGTTGCCCGTGCGCCAGCGGGCCGGCGACGAGACCGGTGACCAGAACGGCGAGCAGGCCGGCGTTGCGCGCCAGGTGCGCCCGGCCCAGCGGGCGGCCCGCCCTCGCGCCGAAGCAGGCGCACCGCGCCCGGGCGCCGCTGCGGATCGTGGCCGCGACCCCGGCGGCCAGCATTGCGGTGAGTGCCGCCGCGCAGGCCAGGGCGCCCTGCGCGGCTGGCAGCACACCTTGTTCCCCGGCTACGCCGGTGACCACGGCCAGGACCGCGAGGATGGCAGCGATCAGCGCCTCACCGCCCGCCAGCAGCGCGGCAGTCGCGGGCAGGGCACGCGCCGGGATCAGGCCGGTCTCACGCAGTCCGGCCACAAACCCGCGGTAGGCACGGTGGCCCCGAAGCTTGCTGCCCGCGGAAACGGCGAAGACCCAGGCCCCCAGCGTCAGTACCGCGAGCGCGACGTCACCCATGGCCGTTCCCTTCGCCGTGTGCCGTTGCCGCGGCGGCGTCAGCCGCGAACCCCTTCGCCTGCAAGGCGAACAGCCGTGCATAAGTGCCCCGGCATGCCATCAGCGTGGCGTGGTCGCCCTGCTCGGCGACCACCCCGTCGACCAGCACGACGATGTGATCGGCCTCCCTGACCGTGTTCAGCCGGTGTGAGATCAGCAGGGTGGCGTGGCCGCGGCGGCTGGCCCGCAGGGTGCTATGGATCTCATGCTCGGCCTCCGCGTCCAGGCCCGAACTAGGCTCGTCGAGGATCACCAGGTCCCGGTCGCCGCGCAAGAAGGCACGGGCCAGCGCGAGGCGTTGCCACTGCCCACCCGACAACAGGACGCCGGTCTCGGGGTTTTCCCTGTCAGCCATGTCGAAGAAGGTTCGCGTGAGCAGGGTCTGGTAGCCCTTCGGCAAGGCCGCGATGGTGTCGTGCATTCCAGCCTTCCCGGCGGCGGCCGCCAGGGCCGGGGCATCACCGGCCAGGCTGAGGTCGCCGACGGCGACGTTCTCAGCCGCGTTCAGCTCATAGGTCATGTAGTCCTGGAAGACCACGCTCATCCGGTCGCGCAGTTCCCCGGGGTCGAAGTCGCGCAGGTCGGTCCCATCCCAGAGGATGCGGCCGCGGTCTGGGTCGTAGAACCGGCAAAGCAGCTTCACCACGGTGCTCTTGCCCGCGCCGTTGTGCCCGACGAGGGCGATGGCCTCACCCGGCGGGAGGAACATGCTCACGCCGCGCAGCACCCATGGCTGATCCGGGCCGTAGCGGAACCACACGCCGTCGAACTCGACGCCGTGCCGCAGTGCCCCGGCGCTTTCCGCCCGGGCGGGCACGGGCAGGTCCGGTTCCTGGTCGACGATCTCCTGGTAGGCGCGGAACATCAGCAGCGCCTGGTAGGTCATGGCCGCATTGTTAATGATCATCGCCAGCCCGGAGGAGACGGCGAGCAGCGCCGAGACAAGCAGGGAGACATCACCCACGGTCAGCGCGCCGTGGGCGGCCTGGGAGATCGCCCACCACAGGCCCCCGCCGGTGACCAGCGCGGTCAGCGTGCCGAGCAACGTGTAGATGCCCAGTTCGCGGCGGTCAACCCGCTCGTTCTCGCGCTGCACGGCGCGCAGTTCCTCGAGCATCCTGCCCTGGAAGAACGGGCCGAGCCGGAACAGCCTGATCTCCTTGGCGGCGGCGTGGCTGGAGAGCAGGTTGGCATAGAAGATCTGGCGCCGTTCCGCATGGCTCAGCCCGGCTACCATTTCCGCGCGGCGCCGGGCGATGCCCAGCTCCGCGATCAGCTCCGGGACCGTGGCCGCCACCACGATGCCCGCCAGCAGCGGGCTCAGCACGATCAGCGCGACCAGGAACCCGGCGAGAGTCAGCGCCGAGGACACGATGCCGGTACCCTGCGCCAGGATCATTCCCGGCCCTGACCGTCCCGCCTGCTGCGCCATGGAGAGCTGATTCTGGAAGCCGGGATCCTCCAGCCTGCGCAGCCCGGTCAGGCGGGTCACGGCGGTGAACAGTTCCACGTTCGCGTGCCGCTGGAATGCCCGGCCGGAGCGGGCCGACAGGTACTGGCTGACGTTCGGCAGGATGCCCGATACGGCTCCCACCAGGGCAAGAGCCACGATCAGCGGCATCAGGCCTGCCTCTGGGCTCGGGCCGGCCAGGGTGTCAAGTACGGCCCGTAGCAGCCACGCGGCGGCGACCGGCACCAGACCGGCCAGCACGGTGAGCGCCAGCCGGATGAGGAACACCACCCGGTGTGACCGCCACGCCATGGCGATCACACCGGCGAGGGCCCGCAGCGTCGACCCACGCACGGCGGACCGGTCTCGCAGCGTCACCATGGATTTACCCACGACAGCCTCGGCGTGTTTGGGGGTTCCGGGGGCCCCGGGCCAGCCCGCGCGATGGGGCCTGCCGGCTTGCCGGCCAGGCGCCATCGGCGCCCCGGGGGGTTCCGGGGGGTCGCTCCCCCGGGCTAGCACTGTGGTCAGGCCATGGCGGGCTCTGGCAGGTCGGCCGGGTCGTAACCGGAGGCAAGCACCGCGCCATCCGCGCTGAGCAGGCAGAAAGCCGGGTACCCGCTGACCTTGAAGGCCTTGCCGATCTCGCCGTCTTCCTGCTCCATGCTGATCTGCGCGAACTCGGCGAGGCTCTCCAGGTACGGGGGCGGCTGGGCTTCGTCGCCGACCACGACCGCCAGCGCGTTCGCCCGGTCGACGTGATGCGCGGCCAGGTATTCCAGCAGCGGCGGGACTCGCTCCGGGCAGATGGAGCACTTGGTCGAGAAGAAGCCGACGATCCGAATCGCGGCACCGGCATCCACGAACTGCCCGTCAACGGTCGTCGCGGAGAACGCCGCGGGTGACTCACCCTCGGCCAGCCCGATGACGTCAGGCCCGGCCATTCCCCGGCCCCGTTCTGCGAGCATCGCTGTGTGTTCCTTGAGCCGGCGGATCACGCCGAAGGTCAGCAGCAAATCCAGCAGGCAAAGGGCACCTACGACCGCGACGGCGGCAATGAGGATGGGCATGGTGTCTCCCGGATGGGTTCGGATCTGCAGGGGGAGCGGCCGGTCGCTGCGGCCGCCGCACGGGCCGGCCGCGCGGCGCGACCGCAGCAACCGGCCTGGTGTGCCTCAGCAGCAGACGTTCGCCTTGTTGCAGGCGCCGCATGCGTACTGGCAGGCGCAGTCGTAGTGGCAGTACTTCAGGTAGGTGTGGCAGCCACTGCAGTAGCAGATGACTTCCTGCCCGTCCGGCGGACAGCACGCGCCCGCGCGGGCGCTCGGCACCACCGCGCTGAGCATGCGGTCGGCGATCGCGGCGACAACACGCATAAGTTTCCCCTTTCACCTCGATGGACTGGCTGGCGCTGGCTGCCGGCGTGGCCCGGTGGGCGTGCCGGGCAGTGTCGCGTGGTCCCAGGCTCGGCAGCGCGGGTAGCGGCCGGGTAGCCCGGCGGTAGCGCACCGATAGCGCGGCTGTCCAGGCGGCCGCCGGGGCTCTTAGGCCATACGGGGCCGGTGGCCGGCGTCACGGCCAAGCAGGGCCAGCGGATGCGGCAGGATGGAGTCATGCAGCAGCCGCGGAACTTCTCGCTGTACGGCGCCGTCGACCTCGGCGCCCGCCAGGCGGCCTCACAGCGCCAGCAGGCCTCAGCCGCCGCCAGCCAGGGTGCTGCCCACAGCGAGTACGTGTTCGACGTTACAGAGGCGACATTCGAGACGGACGTGCTGGAGCGCTCCCGCACCGTCCCCGTGATCATGGACCTGTGGGCCGAGTGGTGCGGGCCTTGCAAGCAGCTCAGCCCGGTGCTGGAACGGCTGGCCAACGAAGCCGCCGGGGCCTGGGTCCTGGCCAAGGTGGACGTGGACGCCAACCCGCAGCTCAGCGCGGCACTGCAGGTGCAGAGCATCCCGATGGTGCTGGCCGTGATCGGCGGCCAGCTGGCCCCGGGCTTCCTCGGTGCCCTGCCCGAGGCTCAGGTGCGCCAATGGCTAGACCAGGTGCTCGAGGTGGCGCAGCAACTCGGGCTGCCCGGCGCCGGCGATCAGCCCCCGGCGGGCCCGGAGGACGAGGCCGACGGCGAAGGGCTGGCCGGTCTGGACGGGCTTCGCGAGCCGGAACTGGCCGAGGCGCAGCAGGCCATGGAACGCGGCGACCTCGATGCCGCTGCCGACGCCTTCGAGCGGATGCTGGCGAACGACCCCGGCCAGCCGGTGGCCACCGTGGGCCTGGCACAGGTGAACCTGTTCCGGCGGGTCAACTCCTACGACCCGGCCCAGGCCCGCAAGGACGCCGCCGCGCATCCGGGCGACGTGGACGCCCAGATCCGGGTCGCCGACATCGAGATGTCCCTGGGCAACGCCGAAGAGGCGTTCGACGGCTGCTCGGCGTCATCCGCCGGACCACCGGTGAGGACCGGAACAAGGTCAGGCAGCACCTGGTCGGCCTGTTCGAGATCTTCCCGCCCCGCGACCCGCGCGTCACGAAGGCCCGCAGTACCCTGTCGAGCCTGTTGTTCTAGTAAGTGCTGGCCCGGGGGAGCGACCCCCCGGAACCCCCCGGTGGCCTCAGGCCCGTTCCTTCGTCCACGGGGCCTGGGCCGCTGGCCCGGGGAGCCGACTCCGGGGGTCGGCGTCGGCTAGCTGCTCCAGGGCCGGGAGCGCGGCGGCCAGGGCCGCCCGCTGTTCGGCGGTGAGCGTCCGCAGCCGGTCGGCCAGCAGGATCATGCTCTGCTCGCGGATCCGCTCGAGCACCTCGTGGCCCGCGGGCGTGATCGTCAGCGTGCTGGCCCGCGCATCGCCAGGCACCGGGCACCGCTCCACATAACCGCTCTCCTCCAGCACGGTGACCAGCCGGGTGAGAGTGGACGGGGCGATCTTCTCCGCCGCGGCCAGGTCGCCGAGCCGCAACGGCCCGATCCGGTCCACGGTGGAAAGTGCGGAGAGCCGGGTGGGCGTGAGGCCGGCCAGCTCGTGGCGGCGCAGCCAGCGCGACAGCCGTGCAATGGCCACCCTCAGCCGGGCGACGTCGATCGCCGGTGCAGGCGGCGCGGCCTCCCCGGTACCGCCCGGGCGCCGCCCGGTCACACTACCCTGGGGCATTCTTGAAGGGTACGTGGCGGCCGGGCCACCCCGCGCCCACACGACGCGAATCCGGCTGCCCCGCGCGCCGCGTCGCCTGCCAGGCCGGGGCCCGTGACGCAGAACGGGGCCCCGGGCCACCCGGGGGTTCCATGGGGGCCGCTTCCTCCAGGCCAGCGCTGGTTCGGCAGCTGGCCTCGGGTGATGGCACGATGTGATCGTCGGGCAGTGCCGGGCGCGCCGGGCGGCCGGGCCAGGTGAAGGCGGAGGAGCCAGTGTCGGTAGCCCCGAGCGTGTCGTATTCGATTACCGTGCGCCTTGAGGTGCCCTCGCGGGGCCGGGCGGTCAGTGACCTGACCCATGCGGTCGAGCAGGCGGGCGGCGCCGTCACCGCCCTGGACGTGACCCCGTACCGCTACGAGCAGCTCCGGGTCGATGTCACCTGCGCCGCCAGGGACACCGATCACGCCGAAGAGATCGTCCAGGCCATGACGGCGATCCCTGGCGTCGTGGTGAACAAGGTCAGCGACCGCACCTTCCTGCTGCATCTCGGCGGCAAGATCGAGACGAACGTGAAGGTGCCGCTGCGCAACCGGGACGACCTGTCGATGGCTTACACGCCCGGGGTGGCCAGGGTGTCGCTGGCCATCGCGGCCAACCCCGACGACGTGCGGCGGCTGACCGTCAAGCGCAACAGCGTGGCCGTGGTGACCGACGGCTCGGCGGTGCTGGGCCTCGGCAACGTGGGCCCGTACGCGGCCATGCCGGTGATGGAGGGCAAGGCCGCCCTGTTCAAGCGGTTCGCGGGCATCGACGCCTGGCCGCTCTGCCTGGACACCCAGGACACCGACGAGATCGTCCGGACGGTGCAGATCATCGCGCCGGCGTTCGGCGGCATCAACCTGGAGGACATCAGCGCTCCGCGGTGTTTCGAGGTGGAGCGGCGGCTGCGGGAACTGCTGGACATCCCGGTCTTCCACGACGACCAGCACGGCACCGCCATCGTGGTGCTCGCCGCGCTGACCAACGCGCTGCGCGTGGTCGGCAAGAAGCTCGCGTCTGTGCGCATCGTCATGGCCGGTGCCGGTGCCGCCGGTACCGCGGTGCTCAAGCTGCTGCTGGCCTCCGGTGCGTCCGACGTCATCGTCTGCGACGACCAGGGCGCGGTCCACGCGGGCCGCGCGGGGCTGGGGGAGAGCCTGCAATGGGTCGCCGAGCACACCAACTCCGGGCGTTACGCCGGCGACCTGGCCGGCGCGCTGCCCGGCGCGGACGTGTTCATCGGCGTGTCCGTGTCGAACATCCTCACCGGCGAGAACATCGAGACGATGGCGCGGGATGCGATCGTCTTCGCGCTCGCCAACCCCGATCCCGAGGTGGACCCCGACGCCGCTGGTGAGTACGCCGCGGTGGTCGCGACCGGGCGCAGCGACTACCCCAACCAGATCAACAACGTGCTCGCCTTTCCCGGGGTGTTCCGCGGCCTGCTGGACGCGCAGAGCCGTGCGGTCACCGACGACATGCTGGTCGCCGCCGCCCGGGCGCTGGCGGGCGTGGTTTCCCCTGCCGAACTGGGCCCGCACTACATCGTCCCGTCGGTGTTCCACCCCGATGTGGCGTCCGCCGTGGCCGCGGCGGTCCGTGACGCCGCTGGCGGTCGCCACCGCTGACCGTGCCACTGCGGCCGGGCGGGATTGCGGGTGCCCGGGATCGGCGAGAATGGAGGCATGGACGAGGTCCGGGCGGGGCGGCTGCTGGTAGCAACACCGATGCTGGGGGACCCTAACTTCAAGCGCACCGTGGTGCTGATCGTGGAGGACGAGCCCGAGGAGGGGACTCTCGGCGTCGTGCTGAACCGGCCGACAAAGGTGCCCGTCGGGCGCGTGCTCGAGCCGTGGACGGAACTGGTCAGCGACCCGTCCGTGGTCTTCAAGGGCGGGCCGGTCGCGCCGAACAGCGCGCTGGGGCTGGCCAGCGTGCCGGGCAAGGAGGAGCCCGTGGGGTGGCGGGCGCTCGAATCCGCGCCGCTCCCGTCCCGTGTCGGCCTGATCGACCTCGACACCCCGCCGCAGCTCGTGGCGGGGGGTATCGCCTCGTTCCGGGTGTTCGCCGGGTATGCCGGCTGGGGGCCGGGGCAACTCCAGGCGGAGATCGAAGAAGGCGCGTGGTACGTCCTGCAGGCCGAGCCGGCCGATGTCTTCGACCCCGAACCCGAGCACCTCTGGCGGGCCGTGTTGCGCCGGTCCGGCGGTGCCCTGGCCCTGGTGGCGACCTATCCGGAAGATCCGGGGCTGAACTGAGGCGGAGTAGACTCACCTCCCGTGAGTGCCGAAGTGCTTCCCCAGCAGGAAACCCGCGAGGACAGCGATGTCCGGCCGGACCTTTCCACCGGTGATGGCGATCACGAGCGGTTCGCCCACTATGTCGTGAAGGACAAGATCGTAGACAGTGTGGTGAGCGGTGCTCCGGTGATCGCGCTGTGCGGGAAGAAGTGGGTGCCAAGCCGGGACCCGTCGCGATTCCCGATCTGCCCGGACTGCAAGCGCATCTACGAGTCGATCCCCGAGGGCGATTAGCCGCGCAGCGCGCGGACGCCGGGCAGTGCCGGCGTCCGCTGGTTCTGTTTCCTGTGTCCGGTGTGTGTCCCGGTTACCTGGGGCTGGCCGAGTCAAGCAGTTCCCGCAGCACCGTGCTGTAGCGGTCAAGCGCGGCCCGGCCGCCGCTGGTGAGCGCGACCGCGGTCCGGGCGGTGACGCCGCTGCCGTTCCGCTGTGTCGTGATGTACCCGGTGTCTTCGAGCTTGCGCAGGTGCGTGATCAGGTTGCCCGGGGTGAGCCCGATCAGGTCCTGGAGCCTGGTGAAGGACAGGTCATCTCCGTCAGGCAGGCTCGCCAGCGTCACCATGATGCGCAGCCGGGCCGGCACGTGGATCGCCTGGTCCAGTTCGGCTTCGCTCATGACCGGCGCAGCCGGGGCTCGATGATGGCCATCAGCAGGACGCCACCGCCGCCGGCCAGCGCGCAGACCGCGAAGGTGGTCACCGGGCCGCCCCACGCGCCGCCGGCCGCCACGGCGAGCAGCCAGAGGCCCAGAGCGAGCCGGGCCCAGTTCAGCCGGGCGGCGACTGCGGAAGTGGCGACGAAGACCAGGCCCGCCGCCAGCATCGGCGCGGTGGCCCCCAGCACGGCCTGCACCGGCCGGCTGGCACCGGCGCTCGCCATCGCGGTCTTCTCGATCAGCAGTGCGGCGTACCCGGCGACCACGGCCAGCGCGAAGATGCCCCGCTGGACCTCGGACCGGCCGCCGACGCCGCTGGCTGCCCAGTCCACAATCTGCGCGGTGACGACCAGTGCGATCAGCAGAAGCAGGAACGACAGCAGCAGGGTCTGCCAGGCCGGCCCGTGAAACGGATGCTGCCCGCGGACCGACAGCCACATCGCGCCATAACCGATCAGCAGGGCCAGTCCCCAGGTCACGAACAGCAGCGGGCGCCTGACCCGCAACTCGCTCCCGGCCCGCTCCCTGGCCTGCTGCATGATGACCGCTGCGCCCTGGGCGTCCATGCCCACTGCCGCCGCGGACTCGGGAACATTTCTGGTGCCAGCTTCCTCGCTCATGTCTGGCTCCTTCCCTCAAAGCTTTGTAGCACAAAGCTAGCTCTCTTTGCCCCACAAAGTCAAGCTATCTTTGCATCACAAAGTCAAGCGGAGGACAGGCGCTTACGGGGACGACGGCTCAGACCGGAGAGGGGGCCGCGGTCGAGGGTGGGGAAAGCGCGGTGACTATGGCTCAGGCGGAGAGTTCGCGTTCCAGGGGGGTGCGGAAGCGCGGGGTGACCCTGGCCGGGCCCAGCCACGCCTGGAGGCTTTCCGCCTCCGTGCTATCGCTGCGGTCGCTGCGGAGCCCGGATCTTCGAGCAGGCGGAACACGACCTCACCGCCCGGGCGCTGCGCCCAGCCACCCACGATCCGGCCGTCCCACCAGACGGTGGGCCCGATGTTCCCTGAGCGGTCGAACAGCGCGGGCCCGTGGTCGCCGAGGAACCAGCCCCGCTCGCGCCAGCCCATCGGGGTCGGGTCCAGCGCGGGCAGCAGCGCGGCCCACGGCTCGGCGACCGGCTCCGGATCCTGGTCGCCCGCCAGGACGACGCCCGGGGTGCCGTCGAGGTCTGCCTCGGCGGTGGCGAGCTGGCCGAGCGCCGCCCGCGCCTGACCGGCCGTCCAGCCGGTCCACCACTGCAGATCGGAAACTGGGGCCGGGCCGAACGCCAGCAGCCAGCGGCGGGCCAGTTCGGTCCGGGCGTCCGCCGCGGAACCGGCCGGCCAGGGATCGGCCGGCATCCACTCGTACTGGGTGGAGGTCCAGCCGCCGCGGGGGCGGCCGCGGGCGATCCGCCGCTCCGCCGAGAGCAGCATCAGCACCCGGCTGGTGATGCTGGCGGAGCCGCCGTAGCTCTTGCCCTCGGCGTAGACGAGCTGGGTGCGCAGCCGCGGCTCATCGCGGGCGAGTTCGGCGCCGGTCGCGGTGCTCCGGGCGGTCAGGGCCTTGACCGTGGCATCGCCGACCTCGTCGAGCCAGCGCCCGGCATCGGCGGCAACGCCGGCCGTGGCGAGGTCACGGATCAGCCCTTTGCGCATCCGTTCCGCGACCTGGTCCGTGCACGCCGCCTGGATGACGGGTGCCAGCCCGGCCGGGACGACGAACATGGTCCGGCGCATGCCGAGCATCCTGAGCAGTTCCTGGTCCTTGTACAGGGCCCGCTCGACGGCGGCGTGCCCGATCGCACGGTGCCCGTCCGCGCTGCGGGCCCAGGCGGCGAGGTATACCGACGCGGGATCGGTGCCGTGCAGGGCGATCATTGCCGCCGCGACCTCGGCAGCCGTCTGCGCCCGGGCCGGCGCCGCCAGGAGGTGCCGGCGAGCCAGCCGGGCCCGCCGCTCCGCCACGGATCCCAGGGACCGTCTGGTCACCAGAGCCTCCTGTGCCCGGTGTTAGCCGGCGGGCTCGAGGATGACGACCGGGATCTGCCTGGTGGTCTGCTTCTCGTAGTCGGCGAAACCCGGGTTGGCGGCCTTGTGCGGTTCCCAGATCTGGTCGCGCTCCGCGCCTTCAGCTACCCGGGCGCGGAGCTTGACCGTCTCGGTGCCGATCTCGGCCTCCACGTCGGGGTGGGCCAGCAGGTTGTGGTACCAGTCCGGGTTCGTCGGAGCACCGCCCTTGGAGGCGAAGACCGCATAACCGCCCGGCACCGGCCGGTACATCATCGGGTTCACCCGCTGCTGGCCGGTTCTGGCGCCCACGGTGTGCAGCAGGAGCAGCGGCGCGCCCTCGAACGGGCCGCCGACCTTGCCCTCGTTGGCACGGAACTCCTCGATGATCTTGCTATTCCAGTCCGCCATCGCCGCAACTCCACTTTCCGGCGTGCGCTGCCGCGCCCGCTGCCACGTCCCGATAGGCGGCGGCACCGCGGGTGCCGCCCCCATGACCCTAGTCCAGCTCAGGACCTGCGCTGGCAAGCGGTCACGCTGTGCCGCGGGAGGAGTCGATTACGACCCCGGCGTCCCGCAGGGCGGTAAGCGCCTCCCCGGTGGTGACCGGGTCAACCCCTGCGGTCAGCGGGAGCAGCACCCGGGTGGCGAATCCCTCCTGCGCCGCATCCAGTGCCGTTGCCCGGACGCAGTAGTCGGTGGCGATGCCGGCCACGTCCAGTTCGTCCACGCCGCGCTCGCGCAGCCAGGCCGCCAGCAGCGTGCCCGCTTCGTCGATGCCCTCGAACCCGCTGTAGGCCGCGGCGTGGGCGCCTTTGCTGAACACCGCCTCCAGCCGGCTGGTATCCAGGTCCGGGTGGAACTCGGCGCCTGCCGTGCCGGCCACGCAATGCGGCGGCCAGGACCGGGCGAAGTCCGGGTGATCGGAGAAGTGATCGCCGGGATCGATGTGATGGTCCCGCGAGGCGACCACGTGGGCGTAGCTGCCGCCCTCGGCCGCCAGGTAGGCGCTTATCGCCGCCGCCACCGCCGAACCGCCGGTCACGGCCAGCGAGCCGCCCTCACAGAAGTCGTTCTGCACATCCACGACAATCAGCGCGCGCATGCGCCGAGCATAGGGCGCGGACCCAGGTCAAGGTCAGGCGCTGGCGGCAACGGCGGCCGGGGTGCCGCCGGTGATGCGGACAAGTTCGCCGAACGAGGTCGAGAACACCGTGTGCGCGTGGCCGGCCGCCGCCCACACCACGTCGTAGGAGCCGAGTTCGGTATCCACCAGCGTGCGCAGCGGGGCCGGGTGGCCGACCGGGGCCACCCCGCCGATCACCTGGCCGGTGGAGCGGCGGACGAACTCGGGGTCGGCCCGCTTGACCTTGTCCGCGCCGACCAGGGCGGCCACCCGGCCGGTGTCCACCCGGTGCGCACCGCTGGTCAGCACCAGCAGCGGCGCGCCGTCCGCGCTGAAGACCAGGCTGTTGGCGATCGCCCCGACCTCGCAGCCGAGCTGGGCCGCCGCGGTCGCTGCGGTGGGGGCGGGCTCGGGCAGTTCCCTGATGTCCCCGGTCACGCCAAGCTCGCGGAGCACACCGGCAACTTTGATCGCGGTGGGATGCATGCCCACAGGCTACTGACCAGCCGTAGGGGCGCCCATAGATTATTGGTGCGGCCGCCTGTTGCACTCGCGAACCACGTCCACCAGGCCTGAGCCCCCGGGCCAGCACTAGCCGCCGTTCGGCTCGAACAGCGTAGGGATCGCCGGGTAGCCGCGGGAGAGCTGCAGCGCGTGCGGGGGCAGTTCGGCCAGCACGGCCTGGTGCCGCTCCCTGGCCATGGCCAGCGGTTCGGCGCCCACCATCTCCCCGTCGCGCACCAGGGGCTGCAGCAGCGGGCGGTCGGACCGCGACGGCGCAGGCGGAACCAGGCTGACCACCTCGGCCTCGGCGACTCCCGCCTGGTCGCGGTGCCGGACCGCCCACTTGCGCCCGCCCCGGCTCGGCTTGCCGACCGAGCGCTTGGCCACCGGGTGCAGCTCGCCGCTGGCGTCCTGGGCCCGCGCCACCAGCTTGTACACCAGGGCCGCGGTCGGCGCCCCGGAGCCGGTGACCAGCGCGGTGCCGACCCCGTACCCGTCGACGGGGGAGGCGGCCAGCGCCGCGATCGAGTGCTCGTCCAGGTCGCCGGTGAGCACGATCCTGGTCCGGTGTGCCCCCAGCTCGTCCAGCAGCGCGCGCACCCGCCGCGCCACCACCGGCAGGTCACCGCTGTCGATCCGGACCGCGCCCAGGCCCGGCCCGGCCAGCTCCACCGCCTGGCGCACCGCCCGGTCCACGTCGTAGGTGTCCACAAGCAGGGTGGTGTCGCTGCCCTGGGCGGCGAGCTGGGTCTGGAATGCCTGCCGCTCGCTGTCGTGCACCAGGGTGAAGGCGTGCGCGCTTGTGCCGCGGGTGGGCACCCCGTACTCCAGGCCCGCCTCCAGGTTCGAGGTGGTGGCGAAGCCTGCCAGGTAGGCGGCCCGTGCGCTGGCCACAGCGGCGCGCTCGTGGGTGCGCCGGGAGCCCATCTCGATCAGCGGACGCCCGCCCGCCGCGGTCACCATTCGCGAGGCGGCCGAGGCGATTGCGCAGTCGTGGTTCAGGATCGACAGGATCAGCGTCTCCAGGATCACGGCCTGCGCGAACGGGGCCGCCACCACCAGGATGGGGGAGCCGGGGAAGTAGCAGTCGCCCTCGGCGTAGCCCCAGATGTCACCGGTGAACCGGTACGACTCCAGGTACCGGAGGGTGGCGGCGTCGATCACCCCGGTGTTCTGCAGGAACTCCAGCTCACCGGGCCCGAACCGGAACCGCCGGAGCGCTTCGAGCAGCCGCCCGGGTCCCGCGACCACCCCGTACCGCCGGCCGTAGGGCAGGTACCGCGCGAACACCTCGAACACCGACTGCCGCTGGGCCGCGCCGCTGCGCAGCGCCCCGGTCAGCATGGTCAGCTCGTAGTGATCGGTGAGCAGGGCCGTGCTCGCGCCCGTCGCCTGGCCCCCCGCACCTGGATCCGTCACGAATGGAAGACTACGGATAGCGTCGGCCTGGCATCTGGCCAGGCCGGCCAACCGGTCTGCCTGGCGACAGGGCCAGCGCCGATGGGGGAAACTGGGAGAGGGGCCGAGGAGGTGACGAACCAGTGAGCGTGGCGCCCGCAGAGGTGGAGCGGCCCGAGGCCGATGAGGATGTGGTGCCCGATACGCCCTGGGTGACGATCGTCTGGAACGATCCGGTCAATCTCATGTCGTATGTCACTTACGTATTCCAGAAGGTGTTCGGCTACGCCAAGCCGCGGGCCGAGAAGCTCATGCTGGACGTGCACCACAAGGGCAAGGCGGTGGTCTCGTCGGGGACGCGCGAGATCATGGAACGGGACGCCGAGGTCCTGCACGGCTACGGCCTGTGGGCCACGGTGAGCCACGACCGGTGAGCGACCCGGTCGACCATGCCGGCGCCCCGGAGATCGCGGAGGAAATAATGGCGGGCTTCCGGCGCACGGCGCGGGGGGTATCCGCGCGCTTCACCGCTGGCCAGGCCGGAATCCTCCGCAACCTGGTGGCCCAGGTCGCGGACCTGGTCGGCGGCCCCGGCGCGGCGGAGGCGCCGCCCGCGGAAGGACCAGGCGAAGCGGCCGACGGCCTGCCCACGGACTTCGCCGCGATACTCGCCACGGACGGCCCGCCGGCGCCGCCGGAGGACCCGGTGCTCGCCAGGCTCCTCCCCGATGCCTACGGCGACGACCCGGAGGCGGCGGGGGAGTTCCGCCGGTACACCGAGCATGATCTGCGCTCGGGCAAGGTGGCGGCGGCCCAGACCGTGCTCGCGACGCTCCCGGCCGACGGTGGCCGGGTGCGGCTGTCGGCCGGGGACGCGGAGGCATGGCTGCGGTCGCTCAACGACGTGCGGCTCGCACTGGGGGTGGTGCTCGGCATCACCGAGGACTACGAGCGTGAGTTCGGCGAACTGGATCCCGACGATCCGCGCGAGGCCTACCTGCACGTCTACGACTTCCTGACGTTCCTGCAGGAGACCCTGGTCCGCGCGCTGCGGTGATGGCCCCTATCGGGGCGGCTACGCTCGCCCCATGCTGACGATCAGTTCTTTGCTCTACGAGAAGATCGTGGCTCATGCCCGTGCCGACCATCCGGACGAGGCGTGCGGGGTTATCGCGGGCCCCGCCGGCAGCGACCGCCCGGAGCGGTTCATCGCCATGCTCAACGCCGAGCGGTCCCCTACGTTCTACCGGTTCGACTCGCTGGAGCAGTTGCGGGTGTGGCGGGAGATGGACGACCGCGACGAGGAGCCGGTGGTCATCTACCACTCGCACACCGCCACGGAGGCCTACCCGTCCCGCACCGACATCTCCTACGCCAGTGAGCCCGGGGCACACTACGTCCTGGTCTCCACCCGGGAGCCGGACCGGGTCGAGTTCCGGTCATTCCGTATCGTGGATGGCGAAGTGACCGAGGAGGAAGTGCGGATCACCGGGGGGGATGGCGCCGCGGAGGCAGGCACTGGGGACGGTGCCGCAGCGGCGGAATGATCCCGTCGGCCCGCCGGTTGAAACGAGCGACAAACCGAAGTCCCTGACGACCGCAACTGCCACGCCCCGCGGGGGCGCACACACTGGAGCACCGTCCATGGCCATCGAGGTCCGCATCCCGACCATCCTTCGTACCTACACCGACGGCGCGAAGTCGGTCGAGGGCTCGGGCGGCACGCTCGCCGAGTTGCTCGGGGACCTGGACTCCCGGCACCAGGGGCTGCGGGAGCGGCTGGTCGATGACGCCGGGCTGCGGCGTTTCGTCAACGTGTACCTCAACGACGAGGACGTACGGTTCCTCGGCGGCCTCGAGACGCCGGTCACGGACGGTGACACCGTGACCGTGCTGCCCGCGGTGGCCGGCGGAAGCCGCTGAGCCACCCGGCGGAGGCGATCCGCGCCGTACTGCCAGGCCAGCCGACAGGCGCGCGACAGGAGCCCGATGCGTTACGACTCGCTTCTCGACTCGCTGGGCGGGACCCCGCTGGTGGGGTTGCCCCGGTTGTCACCGGCACCGGACGTGCGGCTGTGGGCCAAGCTCGAGGACAGGAACCCGACCGGGTCCGTCAAGGACCGCCCGGCGTTCTTCATGGTCGAGCAGGCGGAGAAGGAAGGGCTGCTGGCCCGCGGCGCCACCATCCTCGAGCCGACCTCCGGGAACACCGGGATCTCCCTGGCCATGATCGCGCACCTGCGCGGTTACCAGATGATCTGCGTCATGCCCGAGAACACCTCGACCGAGCGCAGGCAGATCCTGGAGATGTACGGGGCGCAGATCATCTTCTCGCCCGCCGCGGGCGGGTCCAACGAGGCGGTCAGGGTGGCGCGCAGGCTCGCCGCCGAGCACCCCGACTGGGTGATGCTCTACCAGTACGGGAATGAGGCGAACGCCCGGGCGCACTACGCCACCACGGGCCCCGAGCTGCTTGCCGACCTGCCCGGCATCACGCATTTCGTGGCCGGCCTCGGCACCACGGGCACCCTCATGGGCGTGGGCCGCTACCTGCGCGAGCAGGTGCCCGGGGTGACCATCGTGGCGGCGGAGCCGCGCTACGGCGAGCTGGTCTACGGGCTCCGCAACGTGGACGAGGGCTTCGTCCCCGAGCTCTACGACGCCTCGGTGCTGACCACGCGGTTCTCGGTCTCCGCCAGCGACGCGCTGCGCCGCACCAGGGAACTGCTCGACGCCGAGGGCATCTTCGCCGGGATATCGACCGGCTGCGCGCTGCACGCGGCACTGGCCATGGCCGCCAAGGCGCGAAAGGCCGGCCAGCGGGCCGACATTGCCCTCATCGTCGCCGACGCCGGCTGGAAGTACCTGTCCACCGGAGCGTACTCGGGCACCCTGGATGAGGCAGAAGCGCGCCTGGAGGGCCAACTGTGGGCATGACCGCGTTCGACGAGGCGACCGCGGTCACGCCGGAGGGCGACGGCTGTTATGCCATCCGGCCCGATGAGCGGTTCGCCATCGTGTCCGGCGACGGGTCGGTCGGCGCGGTGAACGGCGGCGTTCTCCTTGCCACCGTGCTGCGGGCGGTGCTGGACACCTCGCCGCATCCGGACCCGGTCGCGACCAGTGCACACTTCCTCAGGGTGCCCCGCCTCGAGAAGGCGCGGGTTGAGGTCACCTGGCTCAAGCAGGGCAAGACCGCGGCCACGGCCCGCGCGGCGCTGCTGCAGGACGGTGCCTGCGTGCTGGACACCACCGTCACCACGGGGACGCTCGGCGATCCAGGTGACGGCAGCCTGTGCTGGACCGGCGAACCGCCGGTGCTGCCACCGGTCGAAGAATGCACCGGGTTCGCCGACTTCGCCGGGGCCACCAGGCGTACCGGCTATGCCGGCCAGGTCGACCTGCGCCTCGACCCGGCGACCTCGGGCTGGCTGCGGGGCCAGCCGCAGGGGGTGCCGGAGATGCGCGGCTATTTCCGGCTGCGCGAGGAGCGCCCGCCCGACGCCTACCTGCTCGCACTGGCGGTGGACGCGCTGCCCCCGGTGATCTTCGGCATCGCGCGCGCGGGCTGGTCGCCGACCGTGGAGCTCACCTGGCACATGCGCGCGGTGCCAGCGCCCGGGCTGCTGCGGCTGGCGGCCAGGTCCCGGCATGTCAGCGGCGGCTGGTTCGACGAGGAATCCGAGGTCTGGGACTCGGCCGGCCGCCTGGTCGCGCAGAGCCGCCAGATCGCCCGGGTGGGCCGCGGCCGCGGCGGCCCGGCCGCCTGACTACGCTGGTCGCCGTGCGCATCACGGTGATCGGGTGCTCGGGCTCTTTTCCCGGCCCGGACGGCCCGGCGTCCTGCTACCTGATCGAGGCGGAAGGCTTCCGGCTGCTGCTTGACCTCGGCAGCGGCGCCGTCGGCACGCTGCAGCGGCATGCCAGCCTCGACAGCATCGACGCGGTCTGCCTGAGCCACCACCACGCCGACCACTGCCTGGACATCTGCCCGTTCTGGGTAGCGCGGACGTACCGCCCCGATGGCCGGCTGCCGCGGATTCCGGTATACGGCCCGGAGGGCACCGCGCGGCGGATGGCCCAAGCGTATGGGCTGGACGAGAGTCCAGGTATGGGGGAAGCCTTCGACTTCGTGACCCTGGCGCCGGGCAAGCGGCAGATCGGCCCGTTCCAGATCACGCTCGCGCACATGAACCACCCGGTGGAGACGTTCGGCTTCCGGGTCGAGCAGGGCGGCCGGGCTCTGGCCTACTCCGCCGACACCGGGACCTGCCCGGCGCTGGTCGAGCTGGCCAGCCAGGCTGACCTGCTGCTTTGTGAAGCCTCCTTCCTGACCCGGCCGGATCCCATGCCGGACATGCACCTGACCGCACGACAGGCGGCCGAGCACGCCGCCCGGGCCGGGGCAGGGCGGCTCGTGCTGACCCATCTGGTGCCGTGGAACGACCAGCAGCGGACCCTGGCGGAAGCGTCCGCCTCGTCCTTTCGCGGGCCAATCTCGCTCGCCGCGCCTGGGCAGGTCATCGAGGTGGACTAGGTCCAAACCCGGACTTGCTGTCGTAGCACCCCGTCCAGTTGCACAACTTGACCGGATGAACGGCAAGGAAGGATATGCTCCACCTGGGATACGTGCAGCTTGCGGACACCTTTTCCAGCGGGCGTGCAGGGGGCCCCCACGCCGAGTCCGCTCCGGATCATGTGAGGAACATGTGCCCGTTACGCCGGATGGGCCGCGATCGTGGTGACTGATATCTCATGCTGGCGGCACGGCCAGGACGAGGTGCCATGAGGGTCAGGGCGGGCCGTACCGTGCTGTGCCGGTGCGGCCACGAGCGCCTGGCGCACCAGCACTACCGCAAGGGGAGCGAATGCGCTCTGTGCGAGTGCCCGCGCTGGTCACCGCGGGGCCGGTTGCGCTGGCCAGCTCCTGGCTTCATTGGCCGCCTTTTCCGCAAGCAGAAGCCATAACTTAGCGGTTATCGCCGATAGCAGCGAGTGACCAGGACGACTCGGTCCATCGCGCCCATCTTGGGCATGATACGGACTAATCTCCCAGGCCAATCGACTACTTATCGTGACCGGAAGATCGCTCGCTTGATCTCTTTACCAAACTCTCAGTGTCCAGAAGATAAATCAGTATCAGTACTTGTCTGACAGACTGACTAATGTATTACTAAGTCATGGACTTGAACGTCCGCTGAAGCTAAGTCGAGGCGAACTACCTGTCCCGGCCTCCAGCCCCTGGGCCGCGGCATCCCCGCTTCTTTCGCCTGCAAGTCATGGAGGGGAGACCATGACAGTACAGGCAGGTGCAAGCGTCCCCTGGCTCCGGGTTTCTGTGGTCATCCCGGCGCTCAACGAGGCTCGCAACCTACCTCATGTTTTTGCACGGCTGCCGCCGGAAGTCCATGAGGTCATCGTGGTTGATGGCCTCTCCGTGGACGACACCATTGCGGTGGCCCGGCAGCTACGGCCCGATGTGCGTATCGTCCTGCAGTCCCGCCGGGGCAAGGGAAACGCACTGGCATGCGGGTTCGCGGCTGCCACCGGGGACGTCATCGCGATGATCGACGCCGACGGCTCTACCGATCCGGCTGAGATCCCGATGTTCGTCCAGGCACTGGTCGACGGTGCCGAGTTCGCCAAGGGCACGCGGTTTGGCCCCGGCGGCGGCAGCGACGACATCACCCGGCTGCGCGCGCTTGGCAACCGTGTGCTGGTCGGTTTCGTCAACTTGTGCCACGGCTCGCACTACACCGATTTGTGCTACGGCTACAACGCGTTCTGGCGGCGGCTGGTACCGCTGCTCGGCCTGGACGCCGACTCGCCAGCGCCGCCGAATGGCGGGCGCTTGTGGGGCGACGGCTTCGAGGTGGAGACCTTGATCCACCTTCGGGTCGCCGCGGCCGGGCTGGCGGTCGCCGAGGTGCCCAGCTTCGAGCACTCACGCATCCACGGTGTGAGCAACCTCAATGCGGCCCAAGATGGCCTCCGGGTACTGCGGACCATCATGGCCGAGCTTCGCCACTCCCACCGGATGCGGCGCGGGCGCGCAGTGGCCACCGCGGAGCCGGTCCCGGACCTGGCCGTGGCTCCGGTCGAGGTCGTGCCGGAGCCGACGTCGCTGGCCGCCGGGCGCGTCCGGCGACTGGGGCCCGGACCTGGCTACCCGGGCGGTTGAGTGAGCCCAGTTGATGGCCTCGGCGAGGTGCGTGCCGAGCTTGTTGACGTTGCCGGAGGCAAGCCGCACACGTTTGCGCCCGTGGCCGCCGGTGCGCCGGCCGGGCATGTTCCCCCGGCCGCGGGTACCCCCAACGGGGAGGATCGAAGAGCCACAGGCGTACTCGCGGGGCATGGCGCGGCCGCGGGTGCGCCTGCTGATCTTGTCCCGGCGGGCAGGGGCGCGCCGGGCGGCCTCATGCCCGCGGGCGGCGGGGGCCAGCGCGCGCTGGCCGCCTCGCCAAGGCGGGCGCCGGACGAGGACCTGCCGGCGGCGGGAGCCGCCGTGCTCGACCGCACCGAGATCCTTATCCGGCCCGGCCATTTCTGTGGTCGTCTGCGCGTTCACCGAGGACCGCTGGGAGGACATCTGCCGGGTACTTGGCTCGCTGCGCGCGCAGACCGAGGCACCGGGCGAGGTCATCCTCGTGATCGACCACTGCCCGCCCCTGCTGCGGCGGGCGCGCCTGGCCTTCCCTGAAGTGACCATCGTGCCCAACCACTTCCAGAAGGGCCTGGCGGGCGGGCGCAACACCGGCGTGGCCCACGCCTGGGGCGATGTGGTGGCGTTCATCGACGACGATGCCTTCGCCGACCCGGATTGGCTCGGCCGCCTCGCCGACCACTACATGGATCCCACCGTGGCGGGTGTGGGCGGCCTGGTGGAGCCCGCCTGGGAGCACGGGCGGCCCGCGTGGTTCCCGCCCGAGCTTGACTGGGTGGTGGGCTGCAGCTACCTGGGCATGCGCTCGGACCTGGGGCCGGTCCGGAACTTCATCGGCGCCAATATGTCATTCCGCCGGGAGATTCTCGCGGAGATGGGCGGGTTCTCCATCGAGTTGGGCCGGGTCGATTCGAACCCGTTCGGCTGCGAGGAAACCGAACTGTGCCTGCGGGTCAGCCAGCGCTATCCGGACGCCATTCTTCTGTACGAACCGGGTGCGGCGGTCAGCCACCGGGTCCGCAGGCAACGCGCCCGCTGGCGCTATCTGCGCTCGCGGTGTTATGCCGAGGGCAGGTCAAAGGCCACGGTGGCAAGCCTGGCCGGGGCCGAATCGGCGCTCGCGTCCGAGCGTTCCTACGTCCGGTCCACGATCCCCCGTGGGGTCTGCCGCTCGCTGTGGAAGGCAGTCCGGGGCCGGCCGTCCGGGCTACTGTCCGCGTTCGCCCTCGTGATGGCCGTCCTGACGACGGGCTTCGGCTACTTCGTCGGGCGCCGGTCCGGCAAGAACGCCGTTGAAGTGGTCCTGGCGGAGGACACCGAGAGCGAGGTGCTGGACGCCGAGGCCTGGGTCCTGGGGAGCGAGCGCACGGCACCGGACGAACAGATCTGGGTGATGGACCCAGACTCCTGGGTACCGGCCGTCGATGACTGGGCACCCGATGGCGGCCCCCCGGCGGTGAACGGCGACCGCGGGACGCTGACCGCCGAGCCCGGGCCCGGGACTCCCCAGCCTCCAGTTGCAGAGCCTCTAGTTGCAGAGCCTCCAGTGACGGGGCCTGCAGTGGCGGGGCCTGCAGTGGCGGGGCCTCCGGTCGCTGAGCCTCCGGGAATCGCGCCGTCCCGGCCTGCGACCACGCAGTTCCGGCTTGCCCCGCCGCAGACCGCTCCTCCGAAGATGGCCCCGCCCGAGGTGGTCGCACTCGAGGTGGTCGCGCCTCGAGGTGGTCGCGCCTGAGGTGGTCGCGCCTGAGGTGGTCGCGCCTGAGGTGGTCGCGCCTGAGGTGGTCGCGCCTGACGCGGCTCGCGCCGAGGTGGTCGCGCCTGAGGTGGTCGCGCCTGAGGTGGTCGCGCCTGAGGTGGTCGCGCCTGACGCGGTCACATTGGCGACCGCTCCACCGGTGGCCCCGCCCGAGGTAGTCGCACCGGACACGGCGGCCGCGCCTGAGGTGGTCGCGCCTGAGGCGGTCACATTGGCGACCGCTCCACCGGTGGCCCCGCCCGAGGTAGTCGCACCGGACACGGCGGTCGCACCTGAGGTGGTCGCGCCTGAGGCGGTCACATTGGCGACCGCTCCACCGGTGGCCCCGCCCGAGGTAGTCGCACCGGAAGCGGCCGCACCGGACACAGTGGCCGCCCCGGTTACGGCGACGCAGTTCGCGGGCGAGCGCGCCGCGCTGGAGGTCCCCTGGTGGTATGAGCCGCCGGCCGAGACCCCGCGGACCCGCCGCCCCGGGATCGGTGCCGCGGTCCGGGCCAGCGGCCGGGTAGCCGGACTGCTCTTCCCGTGGGCGTGCCTCGCGGCCGTCGCCGGGCTATGGGTCTTCGGGCTCAGCCGAGTGCAGGTCGGCGTGGTGCCCACGGCTGGCTTCGGGCTGGTGTCGGCCCTGCCCGCCGCCTTCTGGGCCGCGGCCGCGCTGCTCATGGTGAGCTTCTGCTGGACGGTGGTGCGCTGGCCAGGCCGGTGGCCGGTGCTCGGGGCGCACCTGCTCACCCTGGTCGTGATCCTGCACGCCACGCCCGCCATCGTGTACGGGACGCTGCGCTACTCCTGGGCCTGGAAGCACGTCGGCGTGGTGGACTACATCATCCACCACGGGATCGACTTCAACCTCGGTGGCGTGCTGGGCATTTACCAGGGCTGGCCCGGATTCTTCGCGCTCAACGCCTTCCTCACCAACGGTGGCGGCCTGCAGTCGGCGCTCAGCTACGCACCCTGGGCACTGGTCGCCAACGACCTGCTGTGGCTCGGCCCGGTCCTGCTCATCGCCCGCGCCTTCACCGCGGACTGGCGGATGATCTGGATCACGGCGTGGGTGTTCGAGCTGGGCAACTGGGTCGGCCAGGACTACTTCTCCCCGCAGGCCTTCGCCTACTTCCTGTTCCTGACGGTGATCGCCGTCTGTCTCCGCTGGCTTGGCGATGACCGCCCGCGCCCGCGCTGGCTGAGAGCCGCGCTGGCGCGTGCGGGTAACTGGCTCGCGGGTACGCGCCGCGCTGGCTCGCGCGCAAGCTGCCGGCGGGCCGGCCTGTCCGCAGGCCAGGCCCCGCCAGGCCCCGCAGGCGGCCGCGCACTGCCGCGCTGGCTGGGCGGGCACATGCTGCCGCGCCGGGCCCGCGAGCAGGTGCGGTGGGAGCAGGCGGCCGAGGGCTCGCTGTGGTACCGGGCGGCGAGGCACGCGCGGCCGGACCGGCCGGAAACCGCGGTTCCCGCCGAGGGGGCGGGCGTATCGCGGTCGACCCGCCTGGTGCTGGTGGCTGTCCTGGTGCCGCTCATGCTGGCGATCGCCTCCAGCCATCAGCTCACCCCCATCATGCTGGTCGTCGCGCTCGCCCTGCTCGCCGTGTTCCGGCATCTGCGGCCGCGGGTGCTGCTGCCGCTGGTGGCCACCGTGATCGCGGTCGGCTGGATCTTCTACGGCGGGCTGCCCTGGCTCCAGTCGAACAACAGCCAGGTGTTCAGCGGGTTCGGCGCGCTGTGGGCCAACAGTTCCGCGCACATCGTCGGCGGCGGGCAGGTGACGCCCGACCAGGTCATCGTGGAGTGGGGCGCCCGGCTGCTCAGCGCGGCCATTGGCCTGATGGCGATGGCCGGCTTCCTGCGCTTCCGGCGGCACCGTGACAAGGCGGCCCGCCGCTCCTGGAACCGGGTCGCACTGCTGGGCGTGGCGGCCATTCCGATGGTGGCCGGCAACAGCTACGGCGGCGAGATCATCTTCCGGGCCTTCCTGTTCGCCCTGCCATTCATGGCGGTCGCCGCCGCCGCCCTGTTCTTCCCGCGACCGTGGTCGCCGCGGCGTTACCTGGCCGGCACGGCCCTCGCCGTCACCACCGTGCTGCTGGCGGGCGGGTTCTTCCTGAGCAACTACGGCACCGACGCGATGAACTACTTCACCCCCCAGGAGGTGACCGCCGCCCAGTGGCTGTACCGGACCGCGCCTGCCGGTGCCCAGGTGATCGCGGTCAACAGCAACTTCCCGTGGGCCTTCGTCCACTACAACCGGTACAGCTACACGTTCCTCGACGGCTCGGGGTACAGCAACGACACGCTGCGCGACCCGGTGCAGGAGATCGGCTTCCTGATGAGCCCGCCGTACCCGAAGGTCTCCTACCTGGTGTTCACCCGGAGCCAGGCCGCGCAGGAAGCGATCAGCGGGCCGTGGTCGCCGAACGACTTCCAGCGGGTCTACAACGCACTGATGGAATCCAGCGCATTCAGGACCGTGTACCTCGCCAACGGAGTGACGATCCTGCGCCTGACCCACGGCCAGGGCGCCAGGCACCCGGCCTCCCTGGGCGCGCACCCGGCGCCGGCCCTGCACCACCCCGTGCTGCGCCACCGCCGGACGGTGGTGCACGGGCACAAGGCCCACCCGCCGCGGAACCGGGCCCTGATCCGCGCGCTCCGGGCGCGATACCACGCCCGCCACCACCCGCCGACGATCGGCGGACGGCCGGTGGCGCCGTGATGATCGGAGCGCGAATGCGATCGGCAGGCCCGCGGCGCTGGAGCATCGCCCTGCTGCTGGCGGTCTCGGGGTGGCTGGTGCTCGGCCTCATACGTGGTGACCGGGCAGCCAGCCCTCCGGGCTCCCGCGGTCTTCGCCTTTGTCTTCATCTGCCCCGGCCTGGCGATCGTCCGGCTGCTGCCGCTGCGCGATCCCCTGGAACGGGCGGTGCTGGCGGTGGCACTGGGCCTGAGCCTTGCCGCGCTGGCCGCCGAGGGCATGGCGATCAGCCACATCCTGCAGCCCGCAATGGTGCTCGTTGCCCTGGCTTCGCTGTGCACCGCCGCCGCGGTGGCCGAAGTGGTCAGGGGCTGAGCGCACATGCCAGACAAGAACAGCGCGAGGCCACCGGAACAGATGCGACAGCCCGTCCCGATCCTGCTGTACCACGCGATCGCCGCCGACCCACCGGACTGGATCGCCGAGTTCGCGGTCACCCCGGCGGCCTTCGGTGCTCACCTCGACGCCGTGGTCGCCAGCGGCCGGCAGCCGCTCACGGTCTCCCAGTACACCGACGGGCTGAACGGCAAGGTCCCGCTGCCGCCGCGCCCGGTGCTGATCACCGTGGATGACGGCTTCGCCGACTTCGCCGACAACGCGCTGCCGGCCCTGACCGAACGCAAGCTTCCAAGCACCCTGTACGTCACCACGGGCGCGTGCGCGGGCCGGCCACGGGAGACGGTGCTGCCGGACGCCACCATGCTGCGCTACGCCGACCTGCCCGGCCTGGAAGCCGCGGGGGTGGAGATAGGTGCCCATTCCCACACCCACCGTCAGCTTGACCTGCTCCCGGGGCGCGAGGTGACGGCGGAGCTGTCCGCCAGTCGTGACCTGCTGGCGCAGACGGTGGGGCACCGCATCCGTAGTTTCGCCTATCCGCACGGCTACTGGCGGTCGCGGGTGCGGCGGCTCGTGGGCGATGCTGGTTTCGACTCCGCATGTGCCGTGGGTAACGCCTGGAGTTCGGCCGCCGATCACCGGCTGGCGATGTCGCGCCTTATGGTCCGGGCCGATCACGACATCGCTACCGTGGCGGGGTGGCTGGACGGGCCCGGCGCCCATGTCCTGCCCGGCAGGCAGCGGGTACTGGCCTTCGGCTGGCGCCAGTACCGGCGGGCCAGGCAACTGCGGGGGAACGGCGGGGTGGCAGGCATGAGTACCGGCGCGGGCAGGCACCACCGCGCGACAGCGCGGCCGCGGGGCCGGCGGGTCCGGAACTACGCGATCGCGATCGTCATCGTCGCGGCCATGGCCGCGGCCGGAGCGGGCCTGCTCGGCGGCCGGGCCAGCGCGGATCACTGCACCGTCTCCGCCACCCTGGTGCCGAGCTGCGGCGCCTGGTGGGGGATGTACCTGCCGGTCGACGATGACGGCCAGCTACCCCACGCGGTGCAGGCGGAGGAGCAGTACCTCGGGCGCCCGGTCGATATCGTCGAGCGCTACCACGACATGTCCATCTCCGACAACGGCGTCTTCCCCGACCGGGCCGAGGAGCAGGTCGCCGGGGACCGCTACATTCTGTTCTCCTGGGCCGCGGACGTCTGGTCCAAGCACATTCTTTACAAGTGGAGCACGATCGCCTCCGGCGCCCTGGACCGCTCCGTGATCGATCCGGAGGCGCAACGGATCGCGGCCTTCCATCACACCGTGTTCCTGACGTTCTCCGGCGAGCCCGACGGCGACGTCCCGCAGCAAGGCACGCCGGCCCAGTTCGTCGCCGCCTGGCGGCACATTCACGACGTGTTCGCCAAGCTCGGCGTGCACAACGTGATCTGGGTCTGGAACACCGAGGGCTACCTGCCGCACGAGCGGACGATCGCGGCGTTGTACCCAGGCAACGCTTACGTGGACTGGATCGGCTACGACCCGTACAACTACTACACCTGCCACCAGGCCCGCTGGCAGAGCTTCGCCCAGACGGTGCAGCCCTTCTACCAGTGGGTGACCACGCAGCCCTTCGGTGACAAGCCGATCATGCTCTCGGAGTACGGCAGCGCCGCCGACCCGCAGCAACCGAACAGGGAAGCCGCCTGGTACCAGAGCATCGTGCCGGTCATCCGCCAGATGCCGCGGCTCAAGGCACTGATCCAGTGGAACGCCTCGATACCCGGATGCCATCTGGGCGTGCCGAGGAACTCCCCGCAGGCCCGCGCCTACCGGCAGACGGGCCTGTCCCCCTACCTCCTCAAGGAAACCCCCTGACCAGTCGATGAACGCACTCGAAGGTACCGAGGTGTCCCGGCAGGCCAGCACGAGCGGAGATGGAACGCGGCCCGGGCCAGGCCGGCCGACGGTGACCAGCCCGGTATCGCGCGATGCCTGGGACCGGCTGCTGCGCTCTGACCCGGATGCGGTGGTGACCCAGTCGCTGGCGTGGCGGGACGCGGTGCTCGCCGATGGCCGCTACCGGGACGTGAGCCGCCTGTATGAGTTCGGCTCCGGTCACCGGATCGCGTTGCCGCTGGTGCGCCGCAGGCATGTCACCGCCTGGACCGGGACGACGGCCTCGTGGCCGCGCGCCTGGGGCGTGGGCGGGCCCATCTGCCAGGACGGCAAGGTCAGCGTGGCGGAGGCAGCGGCGGTCCTGGCGGACCTGGCCGGCGGCACCCTGGCCGCCGAGGTCCGGCTGCCCGAGGGAGCGGACGACGCCTGGCTCACCGCGGCGCGCGGCTACCGGGTCGAGGAGCGCGGCGTCCACGTGCTCGACCTGGCCGGCGGATTCAGCGAGGTCTGGTCGCACCGGTTCCGCGGCACCGCACGGACCGCGGTGCGCAAGGCGGAGCGGGCCGGCCTCGAGGTGGAGGTCGACAGGTCCGGCCAGGCATTGCAGGTGTTTTTTGAGCTCTACGAAAAGTCCATCAGGCGCTGGGCCGCCATGCAGCACGAGCCCGTGGTGCTCACCCGATGGCGGACGATCCGGGCCACCTCGCCCCGGACGCTGGCGGCGGTCTCCCGGAATTTCGCGAAGGACTGCGAGATCTGGGTCGCGCGGGCGAAGGGAGCGCCGATCGCGGCCATCGTGGTGCTCCGCTCCGGATCAAAGGCCAAATACTGGCGGGGCGCGATGGACAAGGAATTGGCCACCCCGGTCCGGGCCAACGAGTATCTCCATTCGCTCGCCATCGAGGAGGCCTGCCGGGATGGATGCCGCTATTACGAGATGGGGCAGTCGAGGCCAGGCTCCTCGCTCGCGGCGTTCAAGGAGAAGCTGGGCGCCACGCTGCAGCCCGGTTACACACTTCGCGCCGAGCGGCTTCCGCTGGATGCCGCTCGCCGCCATGCCAGGGACGCGGTCAAGTCACTGATCGGGTTCCGCGATGTCTGAGTGCCATGTGCTTGCGACGAGTGTCTTGGAGGTCACGATCGTGTCGCTTTGTAATCCTTAGGTAAACCTGCGGGGCATATGTCCCGTCTTTGTTACGTCAGCCGGTTACCGGCTGGGGGGAGGGGGGCTCATTGCCCGTTTACACAATCGGATACCCCGCTCGCGTTGCCCGTCGAGGGGGGGCAGCCACGCCGTGACCGAACTGGCCCCGCCGGTTCTGGTCGGCAATTTGTACTTGGACGCGCCGCTGCCGGAGCTTGATGGCAAGGGGCGGTACCGGGGTGCGCGCATGCTCGTGTGGTTGCACGGCCGCCCGCTCGGCGAGGTCGTGCTCCCGCTGGGCGGGCAGCCGCTGCCGCCGCGGCGGCTCGCGGACCAGGTCTGGTCCGTGCTCGGCGAGCGCATCGCCAAGCATTGCGCCGACGACGGCATCTCACCGCCGGGCAGCCTGCCGGTGACCGGCATCGCCCTGCCCGAGCAGGCACGCTGTGCGGTCCGCCGGATGCTGGCCGACGAGCCGCGGGTCACGGTGGTCATCGCCACCCGGGACCGCACCGACAGCCTGCTGCGCTGCCTGGCCTCGGTGTCCCGGCTGAACTACCGCGCGTTCGACGTCGTCGTCGTGGACAGCGCACCGGCCAGCGACCTGACCGCTCGGACGCTGGCCGGGCGCCAGGAATGGCCCTTCGGCCTGCGCTACCTGCGGGCGCCCCGTCCCGGGCTGGCCCTCGCCCACAACGAGGCATTGTGCGCGGTCACCGGCGAGATCGTGGCGTTCACCGACGACGACGTCGAAGTGGATATCGAATGGCTGAGCGCGTACGCGGAGGCGTTCACCGAGACCGGCGCCGCCTGCGTGACCGGCCTGATCCTCCCCGCCGAACTGCAGACCAGGGCGCAGCTCCTGGTGGAGCGGTCCGGCGGGTTCGCCCGGGGTTTCACCCGTCGCACGTTCACCCGCGACATGCCGGACCCCGAGCCGCTGTTCCCGTTCACGGCGGGGCGGTTCGGGTCCGGGGCGAACATGGCGTTCCGCACCGACTGGCTGCTCACCCACGGCGGTTTCGACCCGGCCACCGGCGCGGGGACCCCGGCCAAGGGCGGCGACGACCTGATCGCGTTCCTGCGCACCATCGTCGACGGCGGGACGCTGGTCTACGAGCCCGCCGCGGTGGTGCGGCACTGGCACCGCCGGGACTACCAGGGAATGCGCCGCCAGGCGTTCGGCTACGGGATGGGCCTGGGTGCCTACCTGACCGCGGCGGTCTGGCGCAGGCCCGTGCTGCTCGCCGCGATGCTCCGCCGGGCCGGGCCCGCGGCCGTGCACCTGCTCGGCTCGCATTCGGAGAAGAACTCCGGCCGCGGCGAGTCGTTCCCCCGCGAGCTGGTATGGCGGGAACTGGCCGGAGTGATGGCCGGCCCGTTCGGCTACGCGCGGAGCCGCTGGCGCTACCGCGGTCACCGGCCGCTCAAGCCCGGGGCACTTCCGATGAGCGCGGCCGCGTCGCTTGGCATCCAGACCCGGCGGCGGCTGCGCGGGCTCTACGGGGAATCGCTGCTGCGCACGGGTCACCTGCTGGTCGCGAACGCGGTGTTCAACGCGGGCTTCGGGGTGCTGTACTGGCTGCTGGCGGCCCGCTTCTACGCGCCGGCGGTGGTGGCCGTCAACTCGGCCGCCATCTCCGCGATGATGCTGCTGGCCGGTGCCGCCCAGCTCAATCTGATGAGCGCACTGCTGCGGTTCGTGCCCACCTCGGGCGCCGCGGCCGGCCGGATGATCCGCCGCGGCTACCTGGTCGGCGGCACGCTGTCCGGCGTGGTGGCGTTCGTGTTCGTGCACAGGCCTGCACGTGTGGGCGCCCGACGGGCTGGAAGACATGCTGCAGCCCGGATATCCCGCGATCTCGTTCGTGGTGGCCACGATCCTGTGGTCGATCTTCGTGATGCAGGACAACGCGCTGGTCGCGGTGGGCCGGCCGGGCGGGGTGCCGGCCGAGAACACGTCCTTCGCGGTGCTGAAGATCGTGCTGATCGCCGTGTTTGCCTTCGGCGCGGCGAGCCACACCGGGATCTGGTGGTCGTGGACCGCCGCGATGGCCGTCTGCGTCGGCGGGACCAGCGTCTACCTGTTCGGCCGGGCGGTGCCCGCGTTCGTCCGGGCCCACGCGCACGAGCAGGCGGAGGTCGTGACCCTGCGCGACCTGCGCCGGTTCGTCGGGCCCGACTACGTGGGCGCGCTGGCCTGGATCGCGTGCACCTCGCTGGTGCCATTGATTGTCCTCGACCTGGCTGGCGCTCGCCACGCTGCGCGCGTTCTCGCTGCCCTGGTCGATGTGCATCGCCCTGTACTCGGTGCCGAGCGCGTTCGGGCAGTCCCTGGTGGCGCACACCGTCCGCAACCAGGAACTGCTTGAGGTCAACTACCGGCGGGCGGTCCAGCACACGCTCACGCTGCTCACGCCGGTGGTGGCGCTCGTGGTGGCCTTTGCCCCCATCGGCCTGCGCTTGTTCGGTCCGTACTACGCCGAGCACAGCACGGCGACGCTGCGGCTGCTGTCGATCTCCGCGTTCCCGAGCGCGGTGGTCACCCTGTCGGTCAGCAAGGCCCGGGTAGTCCGCCGGATGTCCGCCGTCGTCGGCATCCTCGTCGGGCTGAGCGTGCTGGTACTCGGGCTGACCTATTTGCTGGTGCCGCGCATGGGCGTGGTCGGCGCTGCGGTCGCCTGGCTGACTGCGCAGTGTGTGGTGGCCGGTGTGCTGCTGATCCGCGACCACGATCCGGACATCCGCGTCAGGCTGGTGCGGTTGGCCCGGGGCGGGGTGCCCGCAGACGTGGTGCAGACCGCGCTGGCCAACGGTATCTGGGAGCAGGAAAAGGCGCTGCGTACCGCCTCGGACACCGCGGTGATCATGGTCAAGATCGTCGAGGGAAGGTCCGGCGTGCTGAAGGTGGCGGCCACCGACAGCGGCATGGACAGCCTGCGCCGGGAGGTCGAGGTGCTGAGACGGCTCAGCTCGGACGAGCGGCTGGGCGCCTGGCGGTCCCTGCTGCCGGTTCCCTGGCAGGCCGGGGGGATCGGCGGCGGCGGCGCGTTCCTGCTGACCAACCGGCTGCCCGGGCGCACGCTCCACCCGGGCATGGCGCGCCGCATCACCGCGTCGGCGTTTTACGCCATCGCGCCGCTGCACAACCTCGACCGGGGCGTCCGGTACGCCGACGACGCCATGCTGCGCTGCTGGGTGGATGAGCCGGTCGCGGAGATCGCCCGGGCCGTGCCGGAGACCGCCGGCCTGGAGCGGATGGCCGCCGGGCTGCACGACTACCTGGCAGGCAGGCTGGTCACGCTGGGCTGGACGCACGGCGACTTCTACTCGGGGAACGTGCTCGCCGGCCCGGACGGCCTGGTGACCGGGATCGTGGATTGGAGCCAGGCACGGGAGCAGGACCTGCTGGCCCTGGACCTGGTGTTCTGGCTGCTGACCGTGCCCGGGCCCGGGCACGGGTACCCGCGCTCGTTCGGCGCCCGGGTGGCCGCCGGGCTGCGCCAGCCCTGGACCATGGCGGAGAGCGGCTTGATCGGGACCGTCATCGACGGGGAGCCGATCAGCCAGCGGGTGCTGCTGCTGCTCGCCTGGCTCAGGCACGTGGCAGGCAACCTGGAAAAGTCCGACCGGTACGCGGACAGCGTGCTGTGGGCGCGGCGCAACATCACGCCCGTGCTCAAGGCGGTAGCCCGTGATTGAGCGCACCGGGACCATCGACTGGGCGACGACCTCGCCCGGGTCCGCTGCCTCGGGCCCGCTGCTGGTGACCGACCTGCTCAGCGACGCGAGCACGCTGACCGGCCTGCTGGCGCAGTCGCTGGGCGGCGAGCAGTGGCTGGACGCGTTCCTGCTGGCGGCCGGGCTGACCCAGCTCATCGAGGACCGGCTGCACGGCGACCCGATGCAGCTCAACCGGACCGCCAGCTACCTGCGCGGACGGCCGGGACGGCTCACCCGCCTGGCCGGGGCCGCCGCTGGCACGGGCGAGGCCACGCTGCGGTGCATGACCGGCCCGGCGCGCCTGCGCATGGCCCGGATCCTGGATGCGCTTGCCCCGCTGACCGACGCGCTCGCCGATCATGTCCTCGGCTGCGGGCAGCGCGGGGACCTCACCGGCGCATTGCCAGCCCTCGGCGTGGCGGCCGCCCGCCTCGGCGGCGACCGCCTCCGGGTGCCCGCCTGCTTCCACAGCTTCGACCAGCACCCGGACGACGCCCGGTGGCTGGTGCGTGAGTTCCGCCGCCGGTACCCGGGGCCGGACGTGCCCCTGTGCGTGGTAGGGGTGCGGACCTCGGGCTGTTACCTGGCACCGTTGCAGGCCGCCGCGCTGCGGGCGGAAGGCGCCGGCGCCGTGCACACGCTCAGCTACCGGCCAGGCCTGCCGTTCCACCGCAGGGAGCGCGCCGTGCTCAAGGCCGTCGCCCGGGCCGGCGGGATGGTGCTGATCACCGACGATCCGCCGGCCTCCGGCACTTCGCTGGCCACCACGGCCAAGGCGATAGCCGCCGCCGGTGTCCCTGACGAGCGCATCGTCTTCCTGCTCTCGCTGTTCACCGAAACCGACGAACTGCCCGCGCGGCTGTCCCGGTGGCCGGCCGTGGTCCAGCCCCGCAGTGAGTGGAGCATCCAGCGTCGGCTCACGGCCCTGCCGGTCCAGCAGGCGCTGGCCGCGCTGGCCGGCCCGGACATCGAGGTCGGCGCGGTCAAGCCGCTCGGGCTGCCCGCTGCGGCCGGGCTGAGCGGGCACGAGCGGGAGCTGCGCGGGCACGCGCGGGAGTTGTTCGCCGTCCAGTTGCTCGACACCCGTACCGGGGAGGTGACCCGCAGGCAGATCGTGGCGGAGGGCGCGGGCCTCGGCTACTTCGGCCGGCAGGGCGTCGCCGTCGCCCGGGCCCTGCCCGGGCGGGTACCGCGTCTTTACGGCTTCGCCGACGGCTTGCTGTACCGGGACTGGCTCCCGTCCGGCCCGCCTGCGGTGCCCGAGGCCGAACTCGCCGGGATCATCGCGGACTACGTCACCGCCCGCCAGGCCGCGCTACCCGCGACCGCCGTGCCCAACAGCCGGATGGGTGGCCGGGACGTCGCCTGGGAGGTCGCTGCCCGGCTGCTGTCGGCACAGTACGGGACGGCCTCGCTGGCCGTGCGCCCGCTGTTGCTGGAACCGTTCATGCGGCGGATGCTCAGCCACGAGTACTCGACGGTGATCGATGGCAATACCGGCTCCCGGCACTGGCTCGCCGATCCGGACGCCGACGGGTTCCGCAAGGTCGACTTCTACCAGCAAGGCTTCGGGCATCTCAGCCCCATCTGCTATGACCCCGTCTACGACCTCGCGGGCGCGGCCGCGGACCCGCCCGGCCCCGGGTTCGAGGCCAGGCTGCGTGACGCGCACCAGCGCTCCAGTGGGCAACTGGTGGACGCCGAGCGATGGCTGCTCTACCGGCTCACGCAACTGTGGCGGCTGCGCCGGGTCGGCGATGTCGACCAGGACCAGAAAGGACAGCGGTCGGCCGCCGCCATCCACGACTACCTGGCGGGCTTGTACCTGCGCGGGCTGGCCCCGGCCACCGGGCCATTGTGTGCGATCGACCTCGACGGGGTGCTCGAATGCGATCCGCTCGGTTACCCCGCCACCTCGCCGAGCGGCGTGCTGGCCCTGCGGGCGCTGATCGCGCACGGGTACCAGCCGGTGCTGGCCACCGGCCGCTCGCTGCCCGAGGTCCGCGAGCGGTGCGACGTGTTCGGCCTGGCCGGCGGGGTGGCCGAGTACGGGTCGGCCCTCGTGTGCGACGGGGAGGCGGTGGACCTGCTGCCGGCGGACGGGCGCGCGCTGGTTGAGGCGATCCGCGAGGAACTGTCCGGCCGGCCCGGGGCAGACCTGGACCTGCGATACCGCTACACGGTCCGGGCCAGGGCGCCCGGCGGCGGCCCGCTGCCCGCGGAACTGATCGCGAGCCTGGCATCCGCCGCCCAGCCCGGGGTCCGGGTGGTTCACGGCCAGGGCCAGACCGACTTCGTCTGGGCCGGGGCCGACAAGGGCGGCGGGCTGCGGGCGCTGGCCGCCAGGCTGTCCGAGCCGGGTTGTGCCCTCGCGGTCGGTGACACCGCCTCGGACCTCCCGTTGTTCGAATGTGCCGGGCTGGCCCGGGCACCGCGCAACGCCCGGCTGGGCGCTGGCGGCAGCCGGAATCCGGCTCACCAGGCACGCCTACCAGGCGGGCCTGGTGGACGCCTGCACCGACCTGCTCGGCCACCGCCCCGGCGAGTGCCCGGCGTGCCACCCGCCGGCCTTCGCCCCGCGGACCAAGGCGATGCTGGCGCTTCTCGACATGCGCGCGAACGGGCTTGCCTCAGTTCCGGGCCGGACCGCCACGGTGGCCGGGTGGCTGACCAGGAGTACTCGATGACCGTTGCGGCTGGTGGCGGCCTGTGGCCGGGCGCTGACCCGGGGTTACCGCCCCGCTCACCCAGTGTCGCGCCTTAAGATCACCAGGTATGCGCGTACTTGTAACCGGCGGTGCCGGTTTCATCGGCTCCCATATCGCCGACGCCCTGCTGGCCAGGGGAGACGACGTTCTCGTAGTCGATGACCTGTCCTCGGGCCGGGCCGGGAGACTGGATCCGCAGGTCCCGCTGCACAAGCTGAGCATCACCGACGCCGCGGCGCTCAACGACGAGGTGGCCGCCTTCGGCCCGGAACTGATCTGCCATCTGGCGGCGCAGATCGACGTCAGGGCTTCCGTCGACGCGCCCGCGGCGGACGCTGGCGTCAACATCCTGGGCACGGTCAACCTCCTGGAGGCGGCCCGGCAGGCGGGCGCCCGGGTGCTGTTTGCCTCTACCGGGGGCGCTCTCTACGGCCGCGACGCGCCGATCCCGTCCCTGGAGGACGTGCTGCCGCTGCCCGAGTCGCCGTACGGGATCGCGAAGTACTGCGCGGAGTGCTACATCGGCCTGTACAACCGGCTGCACGGCACCAGGCACTCGGTACTGCGGCTGGCCAACGTGTACGGGCCGCGGCAGGACCCGGCGGGGGAGGCCGGGGTCATCACCATCTTCTGCGCCAGCGTGCTGGCTGGCCGGGAGCCGACCATCTACGGCGACGGCACCCAGACCCGCGACTACGTATACGTCGGCGACGCGGTCCGCGCGTTCCTCACCGCTGGCGACAGCGGGCGCCCGGGCACCTGGAACATCGGTACCGGCGTCGAGGTGAGCGTGCTCGACCTGGTCGCCATCATCGGTGTGGTGGCCGGCCGTGGCGTCCGGCCCGCGTTCGCCATGGCCCGCCCCGGCGAGCTACAGCGCAGCGCCGTCGCCACCGAGCGCGCCGCCAGCGAGCTTGGCTGGCGCGCGGCCATGCCGCTCGCCGAGGGCGTGCGGCGGGTGTACCAGTGGATCGAGGCCGGCGCCCCCGACCGCGTGCCCTGCTAGCCCGGGGGAGCGACCCCCCGGAACCCCCCGGTGGCCTGCGGCCCGGTTCCTTCGTCACCGGGCCGGGGCCCTGCTAGCCCGGGGGAGCGACCCCCCGGTGGCCTGCGGCCCGGTTCCTTCGTCACCGGGCCGGGGCCCTGCTTGCTGACCCGGCACGGAGCACCGTCCTGCCGGCGCTAGGCTGTCGGCCATGTCCCGACCCGATGGGCGCAGCGCCGATCAGCTGCGCGAGATAAAGATCACGCGTGGCTGGCTGGAGCACGCCGAAGGCTCGGTGCTCATCGAGTTCGGTGCCACCCGGGTGCTGTGCGCCGCCAGTGCCACCGAGGAGGTGCCGAGGTGGCGGCGCGGCAGCGGGCTGGGCTGGGTGACCGCGGAGTACGCCATGCTGCCCCGGGCCACCAACACCCGCGGCGACCGGGAGTCGGTCAAGGGCCGTCCCGGCGGCCGCACCCAGGAGATCTCCCGCCTGGTCGGCAGGTCGCTGCGGGCGTGCGTGGACGCGAAGGCGCTCGGCGAGAACACCATCATCATCGACTGTGACGTGCTCCAGGCCGACGGTGGCACGCGCACGGCGGCCATCACCGGCGGCTACCTCGCGCTCGCCGACGCGGTCGGCTGGCTGCAGGGCCGCCGCCGCTGCAAGGGCAACCCGCTGGTCGCCTCGGTGGCCGCGGTCAGTGTGGGCATCGTGGACGGTGAGCCACGGCTCGACCTGTGCTACGAGGAAGACGTCGCGGCCCAGACGGACATGAACGTGGTGTGCACCGGGGACGGCAGTTTCGTCGAGGTCCAGGGGACTGCGGAGCGGGAGCCGTTTGGCCGCGAACTTCTTGACGAGCTGCTCGACCTCGGCGTGGCCGGGTGCGCCGAGCTGAGCCGGCTGCAGCGCGCCGCGCTCGGCTCATGAGCGACGCCGGCCTGATCCTCGCCACCCGCAACGCCAAGAAGCTCGCCGAGCTGCGGCGCATCCTGGAGGCCAGCAGCGTCGACGTGAGCGTCACCGGCCTCAGCGAGTACCCGGACATGCCCGAGGTCGCCGAGACCGGCGCCACGTTCACCGAGAACGCGCTGCTGAAGGCGCGGGCGGTGGTGGCGCACACGGGCTGCCCGGCGGTCGCCGAGGACTCCGGGCTTTGCATCGACGCGCTGAACGGGATGCCGGGGGTGCTGTCCGCCCGCTGGTCCGGCCGGCACGGGGACGACGAGGCGAACCTGCGGCTCGTGCTCGCCCAGCTCGCCGACGTGCCCGCGGAGCGGCGGGCGGGGCAGTTCGCCTGCGTGGCGGCGCTGGTCCTGCCGTCGGGCCGGGAGCACGTCACCGAGGGAACGGTCAGCGGCCAGATCATCGACGTCCCGCGCGGGACGAACGGGTTCGGCTACGACCCGATCTTCGTGCCCGCCGCCTCCGAGCTGACCATGGCGGAGATGAGCCCGGAGGCCAAGGACGCGATCAGCCACCGGGGCCGCGCGCTGCGCGCCCTGGCGCCGATCATCGCCGCGCTGCTCGGCGGCTGACGCCGCTGCCGGTACGGTAGTCGCCGGGGGCGCAGCCGTCCTCCAGGAGGGAGCAGGGGATGAGCAAGCTGGAACCGGGCGATGAGGCGCCGGATTTCACGCTGACCGATGCCGACGGCAAGCAGGTGACCCTGTCGGCGCTGCGCGGCCAGCAGGTGATCGTGTACTTCTACCCGGCGGCGATGACGCCGGGCTGCACCAAGGAAGCCTGCGACTTCAGGGACAGCATCGCCTCGCTGGCCGCGGCCGGGGTGACGGTGCTTGGCATCTCCCCGGACGCGCCCGCCAAGCTCGCCAAGTTCCGCGACCGCGACGGGCTGAACTTCCCGCTGCTGTCCGACCCGGACCACAAGGTGCACGAGGCCTACGGCGCCTGGGGCGAGAAGAAGCTCTACGGGAAGACCATGGTGGGCGTCATCAGGTCCACGTTCGTGGTCGATGAGGACGGGAAGATCTCCCGGCCCTACTACAACGTCAAGGCCACCGGCCACGTAGCCAGGCTCCGCCAGGACCTCGGCCTGTAGATGTCTTTCCCTTTCCATGCCCGCTTTGCAACGGGGAATTGTCCGACCCCCGCTATAACGTCGGCACATGGCCGACAACAAATACGGCGAGAAATACACCCGCGAACTGCTCACCGAGGCGGTGGCGAACTCTATCAGCATCGCCGGTGTGCTGCGCTACTTAGAAATTCCAATGGCCGGAGGCACTCACGCCCATATCAGCCGCAAGCTCAAGCGGTTAGGCATCGACACATCGCATTTCAAGAGGGTAGCCCCGAACAAGGGAAAGCCGAGCGCATGGCGGCTCACCCCGGATCACGTCCTAGTGGTGCGCTCCTCGGGCTCACGGCGGCCGGAGTCGCGCATCTTACGGAAGGCGCTGCGCGAGAGTGGCGTGCCGTACGCCTGCGTGGCATGCGGGATCGAGGCCGAGTGGAACTGCAAGCCGATAATATTGCACGTGGATCACGTCGACGGGAACTGGCTCGACAACAGGAAGGAGAACCTCCGCTTCCTCTGCCCGAACTGCCACTCGCAAACTCCGACATTCGCAGGTAGATTGAAAATAAGAAGGGGCCGTAGCCCAATTAGGCATGAGGCACGGGCTTTAGGTGCCCGGCAGTGTGGGTTCGAGTCCCACCGGCCCCACCGACCGTCCCATTGCGCGAACCGGTTCACAGGTTCGCGTGACTTCGTCTGCGCCGCCGTGGTTGCTGGTGTCGGGGATGGGTGTGTGTGGCCCTGGGATGCGGAAGACAGGGATGACTCCTGCCTCGGTGAGGCGGATCTCGGCGATGAAGGCTTCGATGGCGGCTTTGCGCTCGCCGGGAGTGCCGCCGGTCATGACGTCGGCCAGGTAGGTTTGCAGCCGCCCGATGACGCCGGGGGGGGTGGGGCGGGTTCGGCGCCGATGGCGTCGGCTAGTTGCTCGGCGCGGGCGGTGAGCTGGGTGATCTCTCCGCGCAGCGTTTGGAGGCGTTGCCCGGCGGTTTCTTCGGTCATGGTGCCGTTCTCGAACGCGGTGAAGTACCGGTCGATTGCTGTTTCCTTCTGCTGGATCTGGGCCAGGAGGGCGGCGTGCTCGGCGCGGCGGTCGGCGTAGCCGTCGTGGTAGCGGGCCTGGGCGCGGTGACGGCGTCGGTGATCAGGTCGGTGTGGCTGGTGTAGAAGTCCGCGAGGGCGTGCATGATCGCGGTGTCGAGGGCGTCGGCTGGGAGGCGCTGGGCTTGGCAGCCGTGGGTGCCGTAACGGCTGCGGGAGAAGCAGGTGTAGTACCGGTAGACGCGGTTGCGGCCGGTGGCGGCGGTGCCGATGAACTTGTGCCCGCACGCCGGGCAGGTGATGAGCCCGGTGAGGTGGTAGTCGCTGCCGCTCATCGCCCGCTGGGTGCGGGCGTCGGCCCGGCTGGCGGCGATCTCACAGGCCTTGCGCCAGGTCTCGCGGCTGATCAGCGGCTCGTGGGCGTTCTCAACGTAGACGTCGCCGTAGGCGATGTCACCGGCGTAGGCGGGGTTGGCGATGATCCGGTTGATCGTGTGCCCCGACCACGGCTTGCCGGTCCGGTTGGAAACACCGCGCCGGTTCAGCTCGTCCGCGATCGCCCGGGTGCCGAGCCGTTCCTCCACGAATAGGCGGAAGATCTCCCGGAGGTGGGATGCCTCTTGTGGGTGGGGTATCAGCTTGTGTGTCTCCTGGTCGACGTGGAAGCCGTAGGGCCGTGAGCCGCCGGGCCATTTGCCCTTGCTCGCCTTCATGGCCATGCCCTTGGTGACGCGGTCGATGATGGTCTCACGTTCGAACTCCGCGAACACCCCGAGCAGTTGCACGAGCATCCGCCCGATTGAGGTGGAGGTGTCGAACGGCTCCGTCGCCGAAGCGAATGCCACCCCCGCCTCCTCCAGCTCGTTCAGCAGGTCGAGGAGGTCGGACAGGCGGCGCGAGAACCGGTCGACCCGGTAGACCAGCAGCACGTCGAACCGTCCCGCTCGGGCGGCGTGCAGCGCTTGCTGGAGCCCGGGGCGGCTGGTGGTGGCGCCGGAGGCGTCGTCGGTGAACGTGGCGACCAGTGTCCACCCGGGCTGGGTGGTCACGTACTTGCCCAGGGCGCTGTCTTGCGCGCTGATCGAGAACGGCTGGTGTTCGTCATCGGTGGATCGGCGCAGGTAGATCGCAACCCGCCGCGGGCCTATGGGTATGTCCCCGAAGCCGGGGGCGGTGCGGCGGCGCTTGCGGGCGCGTTTGGGTTTGGGCGGGGCAGGCGCTGCCATCAGGTTCCTCCTGGGAAGCGGCGGCTGGGTGGAGATGGCCCGTCAGCCGCCGGCCACGGGCTGGGCAGGTCAGGCTGTCTTGGTACTGCTCTGGTTCTCCCAGGAGCGGGCGATCAAGACGGCCAGGGCCTCCACTGCGCTGGCGTACTCGGCGGATGTCATCGTGACCGTCTCGATGCGGGCCACCTTGACTTTGGGCTGGGCGGTGCTGGCGCCCTGGGCGGTGGCCCCGGCCCGTCCGCTGGCCGCGGGCGGCCCGCTTCGGTGCGGTCCGGGCTGGCCTGCCGCCCAGAGCCAGGTGCATGGACGCTCGTCTTGGCCGCTGCTGTCAAGCGGAACCGGGGGCGGGGATGACCGTCGTTCGTCGTGGGCTGGGAGGCGTGCTGGTGGTCGTGGCATGGGGTTGCGCGCCCCGCGTGCCGCCGAACATCGCTGACAGTAGAGAAATCCGGATTCGGGGCCTGTTTTTGACGCCCGCTCGGTTCCCTCATAGAAGAAATCGGGATTCGGGGGGCTGTTTTCACACCCGCGTCCGAACTTCCCCTGCCCGGAGCTACTTGCCGCCAGCCCGGCAGGGACCCCCGAACCTGCCGGTTGGCCGCCTGCTTACCAGATCTACCGGCCGGTCCGCGCGGCCCGCTTGCTGGCTGCTCGCGTCGGCCGGTGCAAGCTGGCTGTGGCAGTTCAATGCGGCCTAGCCGGGCCCGCCGGGCTCTGCCGTGAACACGATCAGCGGACTTGGCCGAGGTCATCAACCACCTGGTGGCATTCCCCGGCACGGGGCGGGCGCTTCCCGGCTGGCGTGCTCGGACGTACTGTTCGGCCGGGCGAGGTACCTATGATGAGGTACCTGCGGGGCCACCTTGAGTGCCTGACATGGCAAAGCCGCAGGCAGACGGCGAATTGGACCTGCTCCGCGCAGCGCCATTGCCAACCGGCGGGGGCGAGCAGTCAGGCGGCTGATGCCGCCTGTTCGTTGGGGCCAGTCCCCGCTGGTCACGTGTGGGGCCTACGCCGCAGGAAGGGATGCTGCCATCCGCACCCGCAACTGGGGAAAGGCTCACCGTCGGCCATGGTGACTTCTCCGGTTTCCAGTCCGGGGTCCTGTCCGTATTCCTGCTAGACACCGGAAACCCCGTGGCCCGGGGCCGAGTGCAGGCGGTGCCGGTTTTGGACCTTCCGGTGGACTCCCAGACTGATACAGCACACAGGCTGTAAGACAATTACGAAATGCGGCCCGCGCGGCTGGGAGGCAGACACCGGTACCCGTTCCTGGCTCGGTCCTAGCGTCCAGCTTCCGGATGGTGCCGGGCCAGCCGCCGCCGCGCACGTGGCCCACGGTGCTCGCGACGTGGGCCCAGCCACCCATCTGCCCCCACCCAGCCGACCCGCTGGCGGCCGGCGGCGCAGCGGCCATTCAGGCGGCGCTGGCGGCCAACCCCGGCCCGCGAACGCCAGACCAAGCGAGCATCGGACCCCTAGTGCTAACGTTCGCGGCCGTGTGCGCCGCTGACTGGCACGGAGCTGAGGCAAGCCGCCGAGCGGCCGCTGGGCGCTTACCCGGCCGCGCCGAACAGTGTGTCCTGCGTGACCGCCTCGCTGGTCTTGACCGGGGAAGGGGTTTGGAGGTCGATGGCGGCGATGGCGAGCAGGTCGCTGAGGGTGGCGCCGGCGGGCCATGCCCTGGCGGTGAGGGCGGGCAGCAGGAGGGCGGCGGCGATGGTGTCCCACAGTGCCCGGTGGGGCTGGCTGCCTCGTGCGAGGCGTTCGATCTCGGCGGTCAGGCCGCACTGGGCAGTCAGGGCGCTGAGGGTGTTCTTGGCTCCGAGCTTGAGGTGACGCGCCAGGCGGAGGGTGTCGATCAGCGCGGCGGGGGTGATGGCCGGGTGGCGGCGGTGCAGCAGCCGCCAGTCCACGCCGATGTTGTGCCCCACCAGGACGCGCCCGTTGATGCGGCGGGCCAGTTCAGGTTCTATCTCGGCCGGAACGGGCGCACTCGCAAGAGCGGTGTTGGTCAGGCCCGGTGAGATCCACGGGCGGCGGGGGATGCGCCGACCGGGGTTGATGAGGGTGGTGTAGGCGGCGGCCGTGTCAGGCTGCCCGGCGGCCAGGGGGACGACAGCGATTTCGAGGATGGCTTCGTCCTCGTAGTCTTGTGCGCCGCTGCCTTCCAGGTCGAGGGCCACCAGGCAGGCGTCGGCCCAGGGCTCCCCCGGACCGTCCGTCCTCGCGCCGGGGTTGGTCGTCATGGCACTGAGGCTCCGTCCGGGTCGGTGGTGTTAGTCGTCTGTATATCGCGTCTGGGTGATCAGTTGCTCGCGCAGTGCAGTGAACTGGTCGGCCTGGGTGGGGTCGAGGCGGTGGCCGTGCGGGGCGCGGCCGTGGGCGTGCAGGTAGTGGGGCTGGTCGAGTTCCCAGATCTGGTAGCGCAAGGTGTGCTGGATGGCGTAGCGGCGCTGCTCGCCCAGCCCGTGGGTCCAGACGTGGCCGTCCTCGATCAGGTACGGGGCCTGGTAGCCGAACATGGCCAGCACGCGGTCCATATCGGCCGGGGTGGGCTGGCGGTGATCGTCGGCGCAGCGCCGCTGTTGGGTGGCCGGGCAGATGTCGCAGATTTCGCGCACGCCCCAGTGGCCGTTGTAGTCGGGTGCGCCGTGGGTGTAGGCGACGCCGCAGGAGGTCTTGCGGAACAACGGTGTGCTGATGCCCGAGGCGCGCCAGGCGGCGACGACGACCGCGTCGAGGTCGGCGGGCATGGCCTTGCGGCGGTGGTGGTCCTGCTCCCCGTATGGCAGGGGCACCCCGTGGGCGCGCAGGTAGGCGGCGTTTTCGGGTTTGTGGTAGTAGCCGGTGAACACGATCGCATCGGCGTCACGGCCGGTGTCCAGGACGTGGGCCATGGTCGCGGGCTGGTCGTTCCAGCCGGGCACGATGGGCCGCCAGTACAGCACGACCCCGGTGCGCTGCTTGCGCTCGCAGGCGGTGCGCAGGGAGGTCATGGTGATGCGGCTCTTGGCGATCGGCTCGATCCGGGCGTCGGTGATGCCCGAGTAGGTGAACAGCAGCGTGACGCGCAGGTGCCGCAGGCTCTCCAACTCGGCCATGTCGGCCGCGGTGACCTTGAACCGGGTGATGACCAGCACGTGGTTGGTATAGCCGCGCTGGTCCAGGGCGCTCAGGACGGTAAACAGGTGCGGGCGGACGCCGGGCAGGAACGGGTCGGTGGCCTTGTTCAGAAGCTGGATCGGGGTGGTGTGCGGCTGGAACGCGTGGTGGCCGGTCAGCAGCTCCACGGCTTGCTCGTCGGCGCAGAGCAGGTGCGGGGTCTTGACCTCGAAGTTGCCCCAGAAGTGCCGGACGCAGTAGCCGCAGTCCAGCGGGCAGCCGATGATGTGGTTCAAGCTCAGGCCGCTCTTGCGGTACCCGACGACTAAGGCCATATAGGGGTCAAGGGCCGCCTGCTGGTCGGCGGGCATGAGCGGCAGGGTGCGTGGGCCTTCGCTGATGGCGGGCGCGGTCATTGGCTATTGCCTCCAGGGTCAGGGGACGAGGTGAGCAGTGTTCTTGCGCCGGGCCCGAACCACACGGCCAGGTCGCGGGCGACGACGCCGGCGTGGTCGGAGCTGTGGATGAGGTTGTCGATCAGCCGGGCCTCGGAGCGGGCCTTGCGCAGGGTGTCGGTGCCGAACCGGCCGCGGATCGTGTCTGGGCCGGCCTCGGCTGGATCGGTGGGGCCAAGCACCGCGCGCAGCCGGGCGGCGGCGCTGTGCCCGTGGCCGAGGGCGACCATGACCGGGTGGCCGAGGTAAATGCGGCGCAGCTCGGCGGGCACGTCCACGCCAAGGTCGGCCGACAGCGGCACGATGTCGGCGTATTGGGTGAAGACCTGCGCTTCTGTCGGGTACAGGATGCGCTCAGTGGTGATACGGACATGTTGGGCGGCCATCGTGAGCACCGGACGGACGAGGCCGCGGGCCAGGCAGTCGGGCTTGAGCAAGATCACTGTCCACTGCGACCAGTCGACACCGGTGTCTGTCTCATCCGAAGGGGTGGGCGTTGCGCGCGGCGTGGTTGTCATGGGCGGCCTCCGGGAGGGGCGGGAACCTTGCTGGGCCAGCGGCGGGCCAGCAGCCAGCGGTGACCGGGGTGAAGCGCGGCCAGCGTCGCGCCGTCCACCGGGCCGCGCGGGTGGTGGGTGAGCTGCCGGTGCGCCTCGAACAGCATCACGATCTGCTGCCAGTACGGGTGCAGGCCGATGAGGCCGGGGTCGCTGGGGGCGGCGGCGCGCTGGTTCAGCCGCAGCACTCGCTCCCACGCCAAGACCGCGGCCAGGTCATCGAGGTGGCCGGCTGGCATGGCGGCGGCCGGGAACCGCGGCGGTGCGGTCTTCGTGGCCTGGCCCACGATGACGCGGGCCTTGGCCAGGTCGGGGAGGTTGATGTGCATCGACCCGGCGTGATGGGTGTAGGCACCTACCTTGGCGCCGAGCAACCGGGCGGCGTACTCCTGGATGAAGGTGAACGAGAACACGTCGCACAACAGGCCGGTGACCGCGTCGTTGGCGCGCATGTGCGCGGTCATGTGCAGCGCACCGCCGCGCAGCATCAGATGCAGGGCCAGGGTGCAGGCCACATCGGGGTTGGCCGGGTCGGCCAGCTCACCGGGCTGCATGACCACCATGGCGGCGCGCTTGGTGTCGGGGTCAGCGCGCAGTAACGCAATCGCGCGGTCGAACTGGCTGGCACCGTCTAGGCCAGGCCCGAACAGCCGGGGACCGTAGGCGGTACCGGTGAGCCGCTGCCCGTCAGCGGAGAAACGTCGAAGCCGGGGCGCATAGTGGCCGATCATCGCCAGGTCATCGCGGCCGGACAGGTACCACAGGGCCTCGGCGTGATTGAACACAATGTTGGCCTTGCGCGCCGCCAGGTACGGGCTGCGGGTAAGCGGGTCACCGACGGTGAAACAGACATTGAGGATCTCCTGGGCGGTGTTGCCGCGCGTGGCGATCTCGTACCGAGGACCACCGGCGACCTCGCCTAGGACGGCGAGATAGGCATCGGTAAACGTGGCGAACGCCGGGCCGGTTATCCCAGAGCCGAAGCGCCTGGCAGCCCACGTTCCGAACCGTCAGGCACCGCGATTCCTTTCGGGGTTTGCATAGCCGATGTTCGTGCCGCACAGTGCCCAGACGACCTTGCCTCCCATCTGCGGGGTCGGATAGGAGCCTCACCGCTGGCTGAGCGCTTGAACCAGCAGCAGTCCACGGCCGCTCTCGGCGTACTCGTCCGCCTGGGCCAGAGCCGGTAGGTGCGGGTTGGCGTCCCACACGAGAATGAGAATGCGGGTGGCGTCCGCAAGCAGCCAGAGCCGCACCGGGGAGATTGGCTCGATCGCGCGGGCGGCAGCGAGGCGGTTGGTCATTAACTCCGAGACCGGCAGCCCGACATTCTCGCGAGCGCGGAAAGGCCCCACTCCCAGGCAATCTGCCGGGCGTGCAGCCGGGCCGAAGGCACCGCGCTGGGCAGTGCGCCGTACTCCAGGAAATCTCGCAGCGGCCACTGGTAGGCCATGGCTGTCCCTTGGCATGGAGGAGGCAGAACCGGCACCCGGCCGCCCCGGCCGGGGCAGCGGCCGACAGTGGCGGCCCTGCCAGGGCCGGGTCGCTCAGGGCCGGGTCTGCCTCCAGCAGCGCGAGCGGCGCCATCCGGGGCCGGTGACGCCCAGGTGACCGCGCTGCCGTTCATGGAATGCTCCCTTGATCAGTCCGGGTGCGGCTCGCCGGGTGCTCGTGCTCGCCGCACTCGTGCGGGGTGTCCTGAGCTTCGGGCGCCAGCGCGTCACCTTCTGGACATGGCCTGGCGGCCGGTTCCGTTTCCGCCTTGGCGCGGCGGGCGGCGATACGCGCCATGTCACGAGCGGCTTCGCGTAGTTGTGCGGCCACACGGGCCGCTTGCATCGCCCTCGGCATGACCAACAGCGAACAACGGACGCGGCTGGTAGCGGGAGGTTGGCGGCGGAGGCAGATGTGTGAACAGGGTGTGTGAATCCGGCTCGACCAGGCCGATGCGCTATGGGAATGTCAAACTGACCACGTCCGCGGCTGGTGGAAAGGGGGGCATGCAAGTGGCGCAAAGGCCACGAGCGGCGAATTGCGGCTGCGGGCCTTGATGGCCGAGGCCCGAATGTCCAACAAGGGCCTTGCGCGCAGAGTCATTGACCTGGCCAAGGCGCGGGGTGTGGCGCACGTGCGCTGCGACCACACCTCAGTGCTGCGGTGGCTGGCAGGCGAACAGCCGCGCCCACCGGTGCCGGAACTGATCGCGACCGTCCTGGGTGACGCTCTCGGCAGGCCGGTGCCGGTGATCGAGCTGGGCATGACGCCCAGTGACGTGCCGGCGACCTTGGCTTGCACCTGCCCACCGGGTGGGACGAACCGTAGCATCGAACTGCCCTGTGGAGGGCCGACGTGCAACGTAGGCGGTTCCTGGTCAACGCGGCGTTCGCTGCTGCCGCCATGCCGGCATTAGCGCTGCGCTGGCTCACCAGCCTGCCTGCTGGCGCACCCGCAGGCAGCGGCCCAGCGCGGGTCGGAAAGGCCGACATCGAAGCGATCAAGGACTTGATGCGCACCGACCGCGAACTGGACAACCGGCTCGGTGGAGGCCGCCTCCGGACCGTGATCTTGTCCTACCTGGACGACCACGTCTCACACCTGCTCATCAACGGCAGCTACCGCGAGGAGACCGGTCGGCAACTCGCCGCCGCATGCGGTGAGCTGTCGCAACTGGCCGGCTGGGTCGCCTACGACAGCGGCGAGCATGGCGTTGCCCAGCGGTACCTGACCCAGGCCCTCGCCTACGCCCGGCACGCCGGCGACCACGCCCTGGGCGCGGAAATCCTCGCCGCCCAAGCTCACCAGGCTCTGTATCTCTTGCGGCCAGGTGAGGCCATCGATCTGTCCCGCGCCGCCCAGGCGGCCGCGCTCAAGCACGGATCGGCGACGCTGCTCACCGAATGCCTGGTCATGGAGGCACACGGCCACGCGGCCCGCGACGACGCGCAAGCCTGCGGCACGACTCTCGCCATGGCAGAGCGGACCTTCGACCGCGCCACCCAGGAAGACAACCCCGCCTGGCTGGCCTACTTCGACGAGGCATACCTGGCCGCCCGCATGGCCCAGCGCTTCCGCGACCTCGGCGAAGCCGGCCACGCCGCCAGGTACGCACGGCGCTCCCTCGACATGGACGGCCGCTACGTCCGCGGCCGGGCCTTCAACCTGGCCCTGCTCGCCACCGCCCACGCCGCCCAAGACGAACCGGAGCGAGCGTGTACTGTCGGCCGGCAGGCCCTTGACCTGACCGTTCGCTTCACCTCCGCCCGCAGCGTCCACTACGTACGCGACTTGGCGCGGCGGCTCCAGCCACGCGCAGACGTCCCCGCCGTGCGCAACTTCACCGCCGAGGTAGCCGAACGCCTGCCCGCCGCAGCAGGGCATGCTGGACCCCGATAACCGTGATCGCGCCGAGGATGCTCCCTGGGCGACCATTGCCGACGCCTCGTTGAGCGGCACCCACCGCACCTCGGCCGTCTCGTCCACCTCGGGCGCGCCGACCCGCTTGGCCCCGTGTGCCAGGGTCAGTTCCTGTGGGTAGTCGGCGTTGCCGATCATCGGCTGGCATGACAGCACATACTCCACGTGCCGGGGGCGCCAGCCGGTTTCCTCCTCAACCTCGCGCGCTGCGGCAGCGGCCGGGTCTTCGCCGTCATCGACATAACCCCCTGGCAGTTCCCAAACCCAGCGATCCACGATGAACCGGTGCCGCAGCATCAACAGCACCCGCACGCCCGGATCATCCAGCACCACCGTCATCGCGCAGCGCCGCATCCGGAACACGTATTGGGTGAAGCGCACCTCATTGGGCAGCTCCACATCGGCCAGGCTGACACGGACGTGCGGGGTATCATCCACCAGCCGCTCACCGTGGACCACCCACTTATGCAGGTTCGACACTTACCGAAAGTACCTCGCACCCATGACGCGAAGATCCATGAGCCTGGCCGACTCTGCGTACGTGGTCGGTAAGTATCAGGTATCTGGCAGGTCACACCTTGAACGGGTTCGAGCAACTGCGATGTCAGATTGACAGCCACCAAGAGCGCGATGCTGACTGGCCTGCAGCCCGCAACGCCCGGCCAATCGATCGATGCCCACCGTCGCGATGTTCGTGGCAACGCTCGCGGTCGTCTTGGTGCCCAGCGCCCGCCACATGAGTGCGATCATGCGAGGTCAGGATCAGATAGGTGTATAACGGGCCAAATCGACGCCATGAGGCGGTAAACGGTACTCCACAGTGGCGCCGCGCTGAGAGAGAATGTCACTGAGTGGCATGAGGGTAACGTTCGGCACGCGGGGATTTCCTGCCCACGAGGAACCACTATGAATGATCTCATCATTAAGAGGAAGGGACGCCGTGTCTGATGCCATAGATCTGACCATGGTCACCCAGTCCGCTCTTCCAGCAGCCTTCACCTTCCTCTTCGGGCAAGTGGACTCCCTTCTCACGCGGTGGCGGGAGCATCGGGACGCACATGCCGAGTTGACGGCCGAGCAGGTTCCGCGTGAGTTGGTTGGCACGCTTTCACTACCCCTGGAGACGGATGCGGCTAGGTTGGAAGCCCGGGCAGGCGAATTGGAGGCCTACCTACTTGGCTTAACTCGCTACTGGGAGGATTCGTCGCTAATCACCGCGTCGGATATGGCGCTGATGGCGATGCTGGGGCGAGTCCGCGAGGCTCTAGAAGGAATTCACCACCAACGGTTCACTTTCCTTGGCGAGGAACGTCCCCGCTCCGGTCCGATTCGTCGCCGGGAAGTATAAGGAGGTGGCTGGAGATGTCGTCGGGATGGAAGCGACGGAGGCAATCCGTGGGGGCGCCACCGTCGAGTTCGATGTAGAGAAGATCCAGCCGGGCGGCAGGGTGGTTGGCATGTCCGCGCCCGTAATCGAAGACAACATCTGACGCGCGTTGCGCACAGACCTGCACCTCGTCCCCTCTAGGAGTCGTCTTATGACAGTCTCAGCCGCCGATCCCGCATCACCGCTCGAACCGCCTACCGGCAGCTCGATTCCGTCTAGCAACGCTCCTGAAGGAGCAGCAGAGGGTCCTGCTGGCACTGCTGCTCAGGTGCAGGCCACGGCCAGCGAGGGCATCGGCGATGACAACGCCCGGGTCGAACGGTCACCAATGTCGCCATTACGCGCCGAGCCTGGTCTGGTTCCTGGGCGGGAAGCCACTTCGGGAAACATACAGTCAGTAGGCGCGGGTCCCCCCGAACTTGGAACGCGCTCCGCTGCCCCGCAGGTAGACATACGGGCGACCACTAACCTCGGTACTATCATCGGGTAGGTCATTCAGGCCGCCGTACGCATCCACCGCGGTCAGCCCCTACCCAAAGACTGGGTGGATGAGCAGCTCGCCGCCTACGTTCCACCCCGCAATGAGCGCGCCGCCGCTGAGAAGCTATACAACAACCATGTCCTAGTCCTTATCGCCGATGCTATCGGCAGCGGCCGGTGGACAACGGCCTTAAAGCTTCTCCGCCACGCTCCCGACAGGGAGTTGTTCATCCGTCGGGTGCAGCGGGAAGTCGGCGATGATTTCACCATGGAAGGCCTGCGGGATCGGGAACACACAGGCTGGATTCTGGACCTACGCGCGGCCGGTGAAACCGTGCCCGCCGGCGCATGTTCGGACAAGAGTTGACCAGCATGCATCTGCTCAAGAACGCCAATTCGTACTTGGTCGTGCTGGTTGGATCGGAGCTGTGGAATCAGATCGGGGAGGGTGCGAGTACAGTTGCGGAGATCTTGGAGCCGCCCGAACCTGCCGAAGTCCTGATGTCCTACCTCCGCCAGGGGAACATATGCCCAAACCCCGCTCAGTGGGTGCAAGATCACCGTATCAAGCCGCATCTGGAACGACTACCCCCCGGCCAGGTATACGAATGGGCGCGGACCATCCAGCAAACAGAGATCGACTATCGCGCCGTCACGGGCGAGCTTCCTGAAGAAACGTTCCGCAAGAAGATTGATGCTGTCATCAAGTCTCGATCTGGCTGGTTTAGGGAATTGTCTGACTGGCATTCGCGAGACGGACGTACAAGTTTCGAGCGCAACTACCTGCTAACCGTGGCTGTTTTCGACGACGTGTTTGAAGATCGTCCGGTGGAAGACATCCACGAGAAGGTCGCCTCTCTGGCGGCCAGCCTCGGAGAGGCAGGCGTGTCTCACCGGGGACAGCAGGGACCCGGCTTGATCGAGCTCACCCAGCAGATCGGCGCCATCCTCCAACCGAACGGAATGGTGCGCTTCCCGGGCCCGGGTTATGCCGAAGCCGTCATGGACTACTTCTGGCTCGACCGACCGCACCTGCTCGACAACTTCACCAAGTGGACCGTCGACCAGTGCCTGGAGCTGGAACAGCCTTACCAGAGTGCGCTCGCCAACAAAGTGATCCCTTGGGTACTTCACCACAGCCAGTCGACCCGCTCAACACCGTTCCTACGTTCGGTTGCGACCCGCTGGTCGGAAGATCCCAGACTCCTCGACCACGCCGTCGATTTGCTTGTCGCTGCCTGCCTGGACTCGCAGATCGGCAACCTCACCCGCAATGCCGTAGCCACCTGGCTCGGGCAGGCCAAGACGACGCCCACGCTCAAGTGCGCTCTAGCCCGGGTCTTCCAGAGCCTGGCCCCCGCCTACCCAACGAGCATGCTGCGCCGTCTGGCAGAACTTGCCGAATCGCCCGAAGCTGCCGTCGGTGAAGCGGTAGGAGCGGCGATAAAGGCGTTGTGGGACGATACGGAACTCAGGGCACGGCTGCACGAGACCCTCAGAATCTGGTCGGAAAGCCCTAGCCGGCGGTGCGCCGGGCAGCCGGCAACGCCTTCCTCCACTTGGCGCTCAATATCGACGTAACCGGGATTCCCGCCATCCTGGCCTACGACAACAGCGCAACGCTCCACTGGGTGATCGACAGTTGGCGCCGCGTCCTCGAAGAGAGCGAGCCCGGCAGCCTTACGCTCAATGTCGGTACCATCTGGCTCGACGCCTCCACCACCAGCCCTGAAGCCCGCGAACGCATTACACATACTCTCGTATGTGCTGTTCACGAAGCTCCTACCGACGACCGGCGGAGCATTCGGTTCCTCAACCTCATCAGAATCGCCGAGAATTGGCGCATCCTTGGCCACGCCCTCGATGAGCCGACCCGTAACCAACTGCGAGCGGCTCTTGTGGACCGCACCAGAGAGGCCGACCCGCACTCCTCGCCGAGCGAAAGAGTGGGCGGTGCGTAGAAATTGGCTGTTGCGGCGTCAACGCTCAGGCCTGCTTCACGACACGTTCAGAGCCGAAAGCGTCGACAATGGTTATCTCTTCTGCCTTGACCTCGAAGGGTTTTGGGAGGAACGGGCTAAGCATGCCCACCATAACCCCGAATCTGTCGCAACCTCCTACGTGATCGAACAGGTCGTGCGGCTGGCCTGCTCATTCTCGCTTCTCGAACACGATCGACTGGAACACCGAGCAAATAGTCTCCTGGGCCGCCCAGTCAGCCTGCCCGATCACAACATCCGAGTGCTCTGGGCGCGCGTCCACATTCACGCTCAGCCACAGGATGTGGGCGAACTACTCGACGCAAGGCGTCGCCAGGTATCAGCCAAAAGCGCAGACGAGGAAATGCGGCTCAGGATCGCTCGCATTATTTCCTTTCGCAACGGCCTGCGCGAGGATCCAACGCTCGCCTTGGCCCAGATGCTGCTAGAGACGCCTGCCAACGTGAGCCCGGAGACGCTCAACACGATGGAGACCATAGCGACGCGCATTGCCGCCAATGCGCCTGGCGCCGAAGCCGTCGCAATTACGCAAGTTGTCAGGGATTTCATCGCAGACCTTAAGCCGGACGCCAAGCAATTCATCGCTGAGCGATTGTGTACCGTTCTCGTCGAGTTCGGCGGTACGCTACAGGCTAAGCAAATTCTCGCCCAGATCCAGTCCGAGGACTAATGGTGATGCCACGGACGGGCGAAATGGTTGGGCCTGCCCATCTAGTCTCACCGTGGGTGGCGGCCAGCTCATGCATGCTGTCGTTGATCGCACCCGCAATGGCCGGATGGGCTGCCCCGTCACACGCACTTTTGTGCGAAGGGGCGGCGTCCGCGCGTGGCGCTGACCAGCGAGCCACCGTTTGGGAGCCTGGCATCAGCGCAATAACGCGGCTCACCGGGTCGGCTACTTGACCCGTGAGCTGCGCAAACGAATAGGGAGCGGATCGCCGGTGACCACAAGATCGTGGTTCGCATAGTGGTACGTCCGGCCCACCATGTGTGATCTTTCAAGACATCGAGGACACCGTGAACCCACGCCGGGTCACGGTGTTTTCGGTTTTGGGCCTGGTTTCCGGCCGGTGGGCTGGTAGTTGCGGCTGGGGTCGAGGGTGAGCTCGCGGAGGAGTTCGCCGGTGGCGGCGCCGATGATGTGGACGTGCAGGAGGATGCGGGTTCCCGCGTGGGCGCGGCCGATGCCGAGGCGTAGCGCCGACGCCCCTTTCTCGGCGGACGGTTCTTGGGTGGCTGGGCGAGACCGGCGCATCCCTGGCGAGGAGGCACTGGCGTCGCCGGTGACCGCGCCGAATCCCGCTGCCCCCGGGATAGGCTGCTTGGTCTGCGGATGGTCGGCCGGATGGCTGATAAATCACGCCGGTCCCAAAGATACTGTGATGAGCGGAAACGATGCATATTGCCCTGTCTGTGACTCCGCGAACGGCAGCCAGCCCAGAGTCCGCCGTTGGGGAGACACGATGAAGACTGTGGGTATCGGCGCGGGGCCGGCCGGGCTGTACTTCGCGATCCTGATGAAGCTGCAGGATCCTGGGCACGACGTCACCCTCCTGGAGCGCCACGCAAGTGGTGTGACTCGTGGCTTCGGGGTGACGCTCAGCACTGGCCTGCTGCGGCAGCTCCATCGTGAGGACCCGGTGTCGGCGCGGCAGATTGAGCAGGCGTCGTTCCACTGCTCAGGCCAGGTCGTGGATGTCGAGGGCGTGCAGACGCGCACCACGGAGGGCGCCGGGTACGCCATCACGCGGCATCGCCTCCTGAGCATTCTGGCTAGCCGGGCTGAGGAGCTCGGAGTGCGCATGGAGTTTGGGCGCGAGGTGAGTGGGCTCGCCCAGTTGCCGGCTGCGGACCTGATGGTGATCAGCGATGGTGCGAACAGCCGGGCGCGGCAGGAGGCCGGGGTCTTCCAGACGCGCATGCGTGTGAGCCGCAACAAGGTCATCTGGCTGCGTGCGGACAAGGAGTTCCCAGAGTTCACGTTCGCTTTCGCCCGCACCAGCAGCGGCTGGCTCTGGGCAGCCGCATGCGGGAACGGTGAAGGCACGAGCACCTTCAACGTGGAATGCTCGGCCGCCACGTGGGCCGGTCTCGGCTTCGACGCGGTCCCGGTGCGCGACTGCCTGAAACGGCTTGAGGAGGTTTTCGAGCGCCCGCTCGACGGGCAGCGCCTCTTCGCCCAGGAGGACGGCAGCGAGCAGGCCCGCTGGCTGAGCGTCAACACTGTGACCAACCAGCGCTGGCATCACGGCTCGATGGTGCTGGCCGGAGACGCCGCGCACGCGACGCATTTCAGTATCGGGTCCGGCACGACACTGGCGATCGAGGACGCGATCGCCCTCGCCGGCAGCCTGCAGCAGCACGGGGAGCTGGGCCGGGCGCTCGCTGCATATGAACAGCAGCGGCAAGCCGCGCTGGCCCCGCGGCAGACTGACGCCCGGTTCAGTTCCCGGTGGCTCGAGAACGTTCCCCGCTACATCAGCCTGCCGCCGCACCAGTTCGCCCGCCTGCTGTGGGCGCGCCGGTCTCCACTGGTGGCCCGGCTGCCACCCCGGGTGTCGTACCTGCTGCTCCGGGCCAGCGATCGCGGCGGCTTCCCGCGGAGTGGCTCGTCGCTGATGAACTCGCTGACCGGCTGGTTGAGGGCATGGTTGAGCTGATCATGGGCGGCTCCTTCGAGACCTCAGCGGTCGCGGAGTCACAGCGGCCATGTCTTGTGCCAAGCCATCCGCATTGACGCTCATGGCGGCTGTTAGGGCCCTACAATTCAGGCTTACTACGTTGTTTCTGCCGCCGACCCGCGCGGCGAGCAGTCGGCCTGGGCCTGGTCATGGATCAGCTCCGGGGACTCGGGGAAGAGCTCATGAGAGCTGTATGTGTGGGTGGCGGCCCGGCCGGCCTGTATTTCGCTCTGGCGATGAAGCTGGACGACCCGGCGCACGACATCACCGTCTTTGAACGGAATGCCGCGGGCTCGACCTACGGCTGGGGCGTGGTGCTCTGGCGGGACCTGCTGCAGAAGCTGTACCAAACCGATCCATCGTCAGCACGCCAGATCGACCAGGCCGCGTTCCGCTGGGTCAGCCAGGTCGTTGACGTCCACGGCAAGCAGGTCATCGACACTTCAAGCACGGGATACAGCATCAACCGCCAGTTGTTGCTCCACATCCTGGCAAGCCGGGCGCAGGAACTCGGCGTGCGGGTCGAGTTCAACCACGAAGTAATGACCCGCGAGCAACTGCCGGATGCAGACCTTATCGTCGCCTGTGACGGTGTCAGTAGCCGGATCCGGCCTGACGGCGGGACGTTCGGGACCGGCGTGAGCGTGGGCAGCAACAAATACATCTGGCTGGGGACTGACAAAGTCTTCAAAGCCTTCACCTTCCCCTTCATCGATACCGGCAGCGGCTGGATATGGGCTCACGCTTACGGATTTGACGCTGGGACAAGCACGTTCGTTGTTGAATGCTCATCCAGGACCTGGGAGCGCCTCGGCTTTGACAGCATGTCCCCGGTAGAGAGCCTCGCCCTTCTGACGAGGATCTTCGAGCGCCCCCTGGATAGCCATCAGCTACTGGGCCAGCCAGGCGGCGGTGCCGACATCCACTGGCTGAACTTCCGCACACTCACCAACCAGCGCTGGCACGACGGTGTGGTCGTGCTGGCCGGGGACGCGGCGCACACCACCCACTTCACCATCGGGTCGGGAACGACACTGGCCATCGAGGACGCTATCGCTCTCGCGCGGAACCTGCAGCAGCACAGCACAACGGAGCAGGCGCTCGCATCCTATGAAAAGGAGCGACAAGCTGCCTTGATCCAGCTTCAGAGTGAGGCTCACCTCAGCGCCAAATGGTTTGAGAGCCTCGCCCGGTACCGCAGGCTGAAGCCGGATCAGTTCTCCGCGCTCTTCCATGCCCGCCGGTTTCCGCTGCTCCCGTATCTGCCGCCCCGGCTGAGCTGTGGATTGCTGAAGGCCAGCGAGCACACCAGCGTCCTGCGTGGTGTCAGCAACATAGTGGCAGCAAAGACAAGAACGATCCACGGCCGGCGCACGCCGGCGCAGCCAGATGATGGCTCTGCCAGCCGATGACGAACCGGGCTGAACCGATGGCCGTTGTTCATCGGTACTCGGCTCGTACTGGCTGGGCTCGTACTGGCTGGGCTCGTTGGGCGGTATCGGCCGTGCCGATGTCGGCGGCCAGCGCCTGAGTGACTCTGGCCAGTAGCGCTGCCCGGGAGAAGGGCTTGGCGATGACCTGCGTTCCGGGCTCGGGCCAGCTTTCCGTGCTGGCGGCTTGCTGCTCGTATCCGGACATGAACATCATCCGGATGCCGGGGCGTATCTGCTGGGCCTGGGCGGCGAACGCCTTGCCGGTCATGCCTGGCATGACGACGTCGGTCAGGACCAGGTCGGCGGGCGTTGCGGGGTCGCGGAGGAGGCGGAGCGCCTCTTGCCCGTTCGCGGCGGTGGTGACCCGGTAACCAGCGCTGGTCAGGACTCGGTGCGCGACTTCGCGGATGGCGGCTTCATCGTCGACCACCAGGACCGCGCCTGCGTGCTCGGTCACCCGACCCGGATCGCTGGCCGTCAGCCAGGCGGTGGCGGATCCGGGCGCGGCGGGCAACATCATCGTGACAGTGGTCCCCTTGCCTGGTTCTGAGCGCAGCCACGCTTTGCCGCCCGTTTGTGCGGCGGTCCTGCGGACGGCAGGCAGGCCGAGTCCGGCTGCCTGGTCTCCAGGCCTGGTGGTGAAGAAGGGCTCGAAGGCCCGGTCCGCAGTGATCGCGTCCATTCCGGCGCCGCTGTCGGTGACACATATCTTGACGTAGTGCCCGGGAAGAAGCTCGGCCAGTTCGGCGGCATCTCCCCGCTGGCTGGCCGGGCTGGCGGTGCCGGGGCTCACCGTGTCGATGTTCGCGGTTTCGATGGTGACCTGCCCGCCGGCGGGCATGGCGTCGCGGGCGTTCAGCGCGATGTTGATGATCGCCTGCTCCAGCAGCCCAGGGTCGGCTTCCACCGGCCACAGGCCCGCACCGTGCCGGGTGATAACGGGGACGTGCTCGCCCAGCACCTCGCCCAGCAGCCCGGTGACGTCGTTGATCAGCCGGCCGACATCCACGGGCGCAGGCTGCGCCTGCTCCCGCTGGGAGTATGCCAGCAGGTGCTTGATCAGTCGTTTGGCCCGGTCAGTGGCCTCTTCGATCTGCTCGATATCCCAGCGAACCGGGCCCCAGCGGGTCGCACTCTCGGTCGCCCCGGCGATGGTCACCTCGTCGCGGACGAGGCTCGCATAGTTGGTGATCACCGTGAGCATGTTGTTGAAGTCGTGCGCGATTCCGCCGACAAGTTGTCCCAGGCTGTCCATCCGGCGGGACCGCAGCAGCTCACGCTCGAGCTGGTGTAGCTCGGCCTGCGCCTGTTCGGCAGCGGTGGTGTCCTCGACGTAGGCAGCAAGGTAAGGCTCTTCCCCGGCTGGCTGAATGGCAGATCCGGTCAGGCGGACGCTGGCGACCTCGCCGTTCTTGCAGATCAGGCGCGTATTCGCCTGGATCTGGCGGGTTTCGCCAGACATGATCTTTCCGATCAGGGCCTCAAGGACGGGCTGTTCGTCAGGGTGGCAGTCACCGAGGAAGTCGGCGCCGGCCAGGTCCCGCCGCGGGTAGCCGGTCAGCTGGCAGTAGGCGTCGTTCACCGCGAGGTAGCAATTCGGCTGGGCGGCGGCCAGGCTGATCACGAATAGGCCGAAAGGCGCGGGCCCGAACTCCTGCCGGAACAGGTGCTCGTTGGCCCGTACCACCTCGCCGCCGTCTACGGCGGACGGGCCTGCCGTCGGCCACTCATCCAGGGCAGCAGGGTCTTCTTTTGCCATGGGGGTCTCCTTCGGTCGACCATCCCCTGCCCGCCAATGCGGATCGAGGCATGTTGGGCGAACCCAGTAAGTGCATCGCAAAGTAATCATATGATAACTCTTCGTAAGCACCGTTCAAACGGCCACGGCTGCTTTGGCACGATCTGGTCACCAGCTACGCCGACTTTCAGGGGACATCCCAGGCTCCCAGGCTCAGGCTTGTTCGCTTCGCGGGCCGGCTGCCACTGCGCCACGCTCGCCCATCACGCGCTCGGGCTGACGCCGCCGGCGAGCTGCCGCCTGAGCTTCTACCTCTACAACACCCCCGACGAGGTCGACCATGCCGTGGCGGCCGTGGCCGCGGTCGCCGCCGATCGCCGCATGCCCGCGGCACCTCGGTACCGGTTCCGGTCTCGCTGGCCTGGGACCCGCCCGGCCCGCTGGCGGGTCCCTGTGCCCTCGGCATGACCGCCCTGGACCTCGGAGGAGCACATGCGGACCGCCCGCGGTGTGGTGAAGGGCCCTGGTCACAGCGCTGATCCGGGGCTGGCCCCAGCGCGTGCCGCCGGGGCCAGCCCTCGGGTTACTCGGCTCGCAGGGCGGTGGCGGTCCTGGTGGCGGCGGCCCAGCTGGCCGGGAGCAGCGCCCCGGCCACCGCGATCGCCAGCCCGGCCAGGGCCAGCCCGGCGACCTGCCAGCCGCCGTACACGTTCAGGAAGCTGGCGGGGAGGCTGACGTTGGCGGCCGCCGCCATCGCGGGCAGCACGTACTGGTGCACCGCGATCCCGGCCGGGACCGCGATCAGGCCCGCCACCAGCCCGATGCCGGCGACCCAGCAGATCACCATGGCGATGGCCTGCCGCGGCGTCATCCCGATCGCCTTGAAGACGCCCAGGTCGTGCACCCTCTCCCTGGTGTTCAGCACCACGGTGTTGAGCACGCCGAGCCCGGCCACGATCGCCAGCAGCAGCGTCAGGGTGCCGATCAGGCCGAGGATGATCGGCAGGCCCCCGTCGTGGTCGTTCGGTATCACCTGGTACGCGGGCCCCAGCCGCTGCTGCAGCGTCTGTGCGTACGCGGTGGCCGAGGTACCGGGGCGCAGCGCGACGTCGTACAGGCTGGGCGTCACCCCGGGCTCGGCCCGGGCCAGCGTCTGCCAATCGGTGATCATGGCCAGGCCGTTGTTTTCGGTGTCGAACACCTTCCCGACGATCTTTACCGGGACCAGTCGGCTGCCGGAGACGACCGTGACGGTGTCACCGACCGACTTGCCGGTGTCGGTGAGGAACCCGGTGCCCACGACCGCCTGGCCGGGGCCGGTGTACCAGTGCCCGCTGATCAAGGCGTAGCCCGTCCAGGTCGCGTCGCCCTGGAAGGCGGTCACGGCGACCTGCTGCGAGAGCCCGGCCACGCTGAGCAGCTGCTGCTCGGTCTGGGCGACGTACCGCAGGGTGCCCGGCTGCGCCCGCAGCGCCGCGGTGACGGCCCGCTCCGCCTCGGCCGGCGTCGGCAGCTTCCCTGGCCGGGCGGCACGGCGCCCGGACCGCCGCGCTTGATCGCGCGGGCATGGGGGCGCCGCCATGCACGAAGACGAGGCCTCCGCCGGGGCCGACCGTCGGCACGAACACCTGCACCGGTTCGGCGCTCGGTGGTGGACGCCGTCTCGACCGGTTCAGCGACGCGCCCAGGCCCACCGCGAACGTCACCGCGGTGGCGCCGAGCAGCACGCGGTCAGCGTGATCGCGGTGCGGGCCGGGCGGCGAACGGGGCCGCGAGCCCGATCGTCACCGGCCGGGGCAGCGCAGCCTGCCAGCAGCGGTGCGCGGCGTAACCGCGGCGGTGCGGGGCGCGCGCCCGGCGGCGATCGCCTGCGCCGCGCTGAACCGGCCGGCCCGCAGCGCCGGCAGCAGCGCGGAGATCCGGTCAGGCAGCACATGGCCAGCGGCACGGCCACGTCCACCATGTCGGCACGCGCAGCGCGCCGACGCCGTACACGTTCGCGGTCTGGCCGAGCACCGGCACGCGAGCAGGTTCCCCAGCACCACGCCGCCCAGGCACCCGGCGATCGCGGGCACCATGGCCTGGCGGTGAGGCGGCCACGACCTGGCCGGGGAGAAGCCGATGCTCTTGAGCACCCGATCCTGTGGTACCCGGCCACCACCGCGCCGCTGACCACGTTTGCCACGATCAGCGCGGACAGCGCCAGGCCGAGGACGGCGAAGGCGACCACGAACGGCACGAACGGCGCGAAGTTGGACGACTCCTGGGCCCTGATGGCCAGATAGGACTCCGTGCCGGTGACCGCCCCCACGGGCAGGGCCGCGGTGACCGCGCCGACGTCGGCACGGACGGCCGTGGCGGTGCCGGCGTCGCGGAACCGGTACTGCGTCTGCGCGGCGGGCGTGGCGCCCGGCGCCTGCAGCTTGGCGATCTCGCTGGGCAGCACCCAGCCGCCCGCCGAGCTGTCCACCGAGTCGGCGATCCCGACGATGGTCAGCGTGACCTTGCCCGCCGCACCGGACACGGTGAGCCGCGTGCCCAGCGGCACCGAGACGCCGTTGCCCGGGCTGGGGTCGCTGGCCAGCACCAGCTGCCCCTGCCCGTCCGCCCAGTGCCCGGACTGCAGGGCCAGGTCGTCGACCGGGCCGCTCGGCGCGGCCCGCCCGGCCACGAGCATCGGCCCCCAGGGAAAGGCGCCGCCCGGCCCGGACTGCTTGGGATTGACGGTGACCTCGGCGAACGGTCCCGCCGCCGCGGTCACCTCGGCCAGCCGCCGGGTCGCGGCCAGCTCCGCGGTGGTGGCCCGGGCCGGGTCCACCACCGCGATCACGTGCGCGCCGCGCTGGGCGGCGAACGCGTGATCGAACGGCGTGCTGGAGTCCGCGACGAGCGCCAGGGCCAGCACGCAGGCGCCGGTGGACACCAGCAGCACCAGGCCGATCACGATGGTCTGCACCCGCCGCCGGGCCAGCCCACCGGCCGCGGCGCGGGCGACCGGGCCCAGCCTCATGGCCGCACCTGCGCCCCGGCCAGCCCGGCGATGCCGCCGGCCGCGTGGCGGCCGGCCCCCGCTGATCCGGCCGTCCACGATGTGCACCGTGCGGCTGGCATAACGGGCCGCCAGGTCCGGGTTGTGGGTGACCAGCACCAGGCTCTGCCCGGAGGCGTGCAGTCCAGCAGCAGCGCGCCGATCTCCTCGCCGGTGGCGGTGTCCAGCGCCCCGGTCGGTTCATCGGCCAGCAGCAGCTCGGGCCGGTTGACCAGGGCCCGGGCGATCGCCACCCGCTGCCGCTCCCCGCCGGAGGCCGGCCTGGGTAGGCGTTGCGGTGCCGTTCGATGCGCAGCGCCGCCAGCAGTTCGCTGGCCCGCGCCCTGGCTTGGCCGCGGCTCATCCCGGCGAGCTGCGCGGGCAGCAGCACGTTGTCGGCGACGGTCAGGTCGTCGAGCAGGTTGAAGAACTGGAAGATCATGCCGATACGGCGCCGCCGGAACCGGCTACCCCGGTCTCGCTGAGTTCGTCCACCCGCTCCCCGGCCACGGTCACCGTCCCGCTGGTCGGCTTGTCCAGGCCCGCGATGAGGTTGAGCAGCGTGGACTTGCCGCTGCCGGACGGGCCCATCACCGCCACCGCCTCACCCGGCGCGACGTCCAGGCTCACTCCGTCCACGGCGGGCTGGCCGTCCTTGTCATAGCGCTTGGTCACGTTGTCGATTCGCACGAGAGCATCCATGGGCCGCACCGTAGGCGCGGTGGGGCGGCGCGGCGTCCACCGCCGGATGCAATTGCCCGTACCGCGGCGGCCCAGGCGGGCACCCGGTCATCCTCATGGCCGACCTCGCTACATAACGTGGCGGACGCCCCGGCACCCCGGCCGGGGCGATACTGGCCTGGTGAGGGAGCGCACGCAGGTGCCGATGCGGACCTGGCTGAGCCAGGCCGTGGCGTTCGCGCGGTCTGCCGAGCCGCGGGTACCGCTGTCGCGGCGTGCCATCGTCACCGACATCGTCATCGCCGCGGCGGCGCTGACGGCGTCGCTGCTCGTGGTGCGGTCCAGCCTGTCGGTCTCCGGTCATGCCGCGGCGTACTTCCTCGACCCGGCCACCGGCCGGTTGTTCGCCCAGCACCTGTCGTCGTTCATGGCGCTCGGGAAGCGCGCCTTCCCGGCGATCCTGCTCACCACGGTGCCGCTCGCCGTGCGCCGCCGGTACCCGCTGAGCGCGTTCCTTGTCGTCCTGCTCGGTGCGGTGGTGGCCCCGCGATACGCGACGGCCGTGACGTTCCTGGCGATCGTGTTCGCCGGGTACTCGGCCGTTGCCTACAGCCGGTTCCGGGGTGCGGCGCTGCTCAGCATGCTCCCCGCGGGCCTGCTGGTGGCCCTCAGCTACTGGAATGCGATTCCGACGAACCTGGCGGCGCAACCGTGTAGCGCACCCCGTGCCGGGGCGGCCGGGGGGTCTCGGGCTCCCCGGGGCCGCGGGGATCACGGTTCAGTCGGGGGCACAGTGGCGGCTGGCCGGGCTCGTGACCGCGTTCTCGCTGGTGCTGATCGCGGTCGTCGGCAACGCGATGCAGGCGCGGGACCGGATCCGCCGGATCCGGGCCGAACACGCGGCCGCCACGCAGCGGGCGCTCGCCGAGGAGCGGGCACACCTCGCCAGCGAACTGCACGACGTGGTGACGCACAACGTCAGCGTGATGATCGTGCAGGCCGGTGCGGCCCGGCAGGTGCTCGCCGCCGACCCGGCCGAGGCCACTGCCGCGCTGCTCGCCGTGGAAGCCAGCGGCCGGGCGGCCATGACCGAGCTGCGCCATCTGCTCGGCCTGCTCAGCCCGTCAGGCACCGGTGAGGTGCCGGCCCTGGACGGCGCCGAAGCTGGCCAGGACCTGAGCCCGCAGCCAGGCCTGGCGCAGCTCCAGCCGCTCATCGACCGGGTAGTCGCGGCCGGGCTGCCCGTCGAACTGCAGGTCGGCGGCGTACCGCGGGCCCTGCCGCCAGGCCTCGACCTGGCCGCGTACCGGGTCGTCCAGGAGGCCCTGACCAACGTGCTCAAGCACGCCGGAAAGCCGAGAACCACGGTCCGGCTCGGCTACCGGGAAACCGAGCTGGTGGTCGAGGTCGCCGACGCCGGGCGGCCCATCCCGGCCGCGGGGCCCGCGGTCAACACCGTGCCCGGGTCCGGCCGGGGCCTGCTCGGGCTGCGCGAGCGGCTGGCGCTGTACGGGGGCGAACTGGACGCGGGCCCCGGCCCGGCGGCGGCTGGCTGGTCCGGGCCCGCATGCCGGTGGACCCACCGGCCGGTAACGGTGCGGAGCAGCCTGCCGGGGGCTTCGCGCCCCGGGCGGCGGAGCACCGGTGACCGGGATGGACGCAGCAGCGGTCCCCGGGGACGACGGGGCGCCCCGGGTGGTGATCGCCGACGACCAGACGCTGGTCCGCAGCGGGTTCCGGATGATCCTCGGCGCGTCGGGCATCCCGGTCGTCGCCGAGGCGGCCGACGGCGTGCAGGCCGTGGCCGCGGTGATCAAGCACCGGCCCGAGGTCGTGCTGATGGACATCCGGATGCCGGAAATGGACGGCCTGGAAGCCACCCGCCGGATCCTGGCCGCCCCGGCCGGGCGCGACTGCCGGATCATCATCCTCACCACGTTCGACCTCGACCAGTACGTCTACGCGGCGCTGAGCGCGGGCGCCAGCGGGTTTCTGCTCAAGGACGTCACCCCGGAACAGCTCGTGGCCGCGGTACGGATGGTCCGCTCCGGTGACGCCCTGCTGGCGCCGTCGATCACCCGCCGGCTCGTCGAGCGGTTCGCGCCGCGCGCGGCCACCCGGACGGCCGTGCACGCCGACCTGTCCGAGCTGACCCCGCGCGAGCTTGAGGTGCTGCGGCTGCTGGCCCGGGGCCTGAGCAACGCCGAACTCGCCGCCGAGCTGACCCTCAGCGAGGCAACGGTCAAAACCCACGTCGGCCGGATACTGACCAAGCTTCAGCTCCGTGACCGGGTCCAGGCGGTCGTGCTGGCTTACGAGACTGGGCTGGCCGGGCCCGGCGCTGGCCCGGCCGCTCCGTGACGTGCCCCGGCGACGGCGTGCCGCCCTCAGCGTGCGGTGCTGGCTGCCACCACGTTGCCCGCGGTCGAGGAGATCACCGTGGCCCCTGAGTCGACCCGGACCGGTGTCACCGCTGTCCGGGTGCCTCCGTCGCCCACTTCCCCGGCCCGGTTGACACCCCACGCGTAGACGTCCCCGCTGGTGGTCAGGGCGTACGAGGTGGCGCCGCCGCTGGCCAGCACGGCATACCGCACCCCGGCCGGCGGCTGGATCGGCACTGGCGACGGCCGCACCCCGGATCCCCCGTCGCCAAGCTGGGAGAAGCTGTCATCGCCCCAGGCCCACAGGGTTCCGTCGGAGAGCATCACGATCGTCTGGCCGTTGTCAGGGGTCGAGCCGCCCTCGGCCACCTGGGTCACCGTCGCGGGGTCGGGCACGCGCACCCGCACCGGCACCGGCGACGACTGGCCGATAGTCCCGTCCCCAAGCTGGCCCTGGTTGTCGTAGCCCCAATCGAGGTATTCGCCGTTGGCCAGCAGTGCCCCGGCGTCGTTCCAGGACGACACCAGGGCCCGGACCGGCTGGCCGCCCAGGCCCGTCACCGGCACCGGGGAGTCGCTGCTGCGCTCGGTGCCGTCGCCGAGCACGCCGTATGGGTTGTCCCCGCAGGACACGATCTGGCCATTGGTGTCATAGACGGCGTGGCCGTCGGCGCCGGCGAGGGCGGTCACGCCGGTCAGCGGCAGCCGGACGGGCACGTCGTGCGGCTGGCTGTTGCCCAGGCAGAGCGAGCCGCCGTGGTTGAGACCCCAGCCCCAGGCGGTCCCGTGGGTGTCCACGGCCAGGCCGGTGTCGTAGGGCATGGCGTCGGTGGGTATCGACGCGATCCGCACCCCGGGAGGGAACCGCACCTGGACGGCCGCGTCGAAAGAGTCCCTGGTACTGCCGTTGCCGAGTTCCCCGTTGCCGCCTTCGCCCCAGGACCACAGCGTGCCGTTGGTCAGCAGGGCGACACTCGGTCGAGTTGGAGGAGCCCACCTCGGCCACCGGGCCCGGCAGCCGGATCGCCGTCGGCACCTTGCGTTGATCACCGCCACCTGGGGGGCTGTTGCCGAAGAAGAACCCCCAGTGGTCGGCCTGCGCTTGCGGGATCTCGGCGGCCGCGCCGCCCGCGCGGCGGCGGCTGCGGTACCGGTGGTCAGCATGGCAGCCAGGCACAGGCCGGTGGATACGGCCAGCGCCGTCGTCCCCCGATGCCGGCGGGGACGGCACATAGTGGCGTCCGGACGGCCCGCCGGATGCGTGGCAGATGCCGTGCTCACCGCGGTCCGGCCCGCATCGGGGCCCGGCGATAGGTCGCCAGCATTGCAGACTGAATAACCCGCAGTGCTAGCCCGGGGGGGCGACCCCCCGGAACCCCTCGCTGGTGGCTGGCGACTGCAAGCCTGGGGCAAGCTAGGACGGCCCGGCGGCCAGCCGGGCCGCCTTCGTCACCAGGTAGTCCCGCTCGCGCAGGTTCGTGGCGCGGGCGGCGGCGGCGGCGAACTCGGCGATCGCGCCGCTGGTGTCGCCTGCCTGTTCCAGCAGGTGGGCCCGCACCGAATACAGCCGGTGGTGCCCGCCTAGGTGGCCGGCCAGGCCGTCGAGCAGCGCCAGGCCCGCGCCCGGGCCCTGCACCATGGCCGTGGCGACGGCCCGGTTCAGTGCGACCATCGGGTTGCCGGTCAGCGTATCCAGCCGGTCGTACAGGGCCAGGATCCGCGGCCAGTCGGTGCTCGCATAGCTGGCGGCCTGGTCGTGCAGTGCCGCGATGGCCGCCAGCAGCTGGTACTCGCCCGGCTCACCCTGGCGTAGGGCGCCGGTGAGCAGCGTCAGGCCCTCGGTGATGAGCGGCGGTCCCAGTGGGTCCGGTCCTGCGCTTCGAGCGGCACCAGTTCGCCGTCGGGCCCGGTCCGTGCCGGGCGCCGGGCATCGGTGAGCAGCATCAGCGCGAGCAGGCCGGTGACCTCGGCATCGGGGCAGGGCCGCCTGCACGCCGCGGGCCAGCCGGACCGCCTCGCCGGACAGGTCGGTGCGCGCCAGGTCGGGCCCATCGCTGGCCGCGTATCCCTCGTTGAAGATCAGGTAGAGCCCGTGCAGCACCGAACGCAGCCGCTCGCCGCCACCGCCCGGCGGCGGCAGCGTGAACGGCTCGTCGAAGCCCTTGAGCTTCGCCTTGGCCCGGCTGATCCGCTGCGCCATGGTCGCCTCGGGGACGAGGAACGCGGCGGCGATCTCGCGGGTGGTCAGGCCGCCGACGGCCCGCAGCGTGAGCGGTATCGCGGCACCGGGGGACAGGGCCGGATGACAGCACATGAGCATGAGCGTCAGCGTGTCGTCGTGCGCCGGGACCGGTTCGGCCGGGACCAGGGACCAGGAGGCGGCCAGTTCCTCGCGCCGCCGGCGTGCCTCGTCGCTGCGGTACTGGTCGGCCATCTTGCGCGAGGCCACCCGGATGAGCCAGGCAAGCGGGTTGTCCGGCGTGCCGTCGCGGGCCACGTCGTGGCGGCGGCCAGCAGCGCCTCTTGCACGGCGTCCTCCGCATCGGCGAAGTGACCGTAGCGCCGGACGACCGCGCCGAGGGCCCGCGGCGCCAGGTCGCGCAGCAGGTCCGCGGTGCCCTGCCGGTCGGTCACATCTCGGGATCCGGGGCGCTCATCACCGCGCGCACCTCGATGAGCTGGCGGATCGGCGCGCCGTCCGGCCCTGGCGCAGCGGAGATCCTGGCCGCGATCTCGACGGCCCGCTCGGCCGACTCCACGTCCACGATCCGGTACCCGGCGAGCAGTTCCTTGGACTCGGGGAACGGGCCGTCGGTGATCACCGGGGCGCTGGTCCCGTCCGAGACCACGAACCTCGCCTGCTCGGGCCCGGCCAGTCCCTGTGCGTCCACCAGTTCGCCGCGATCGAGGAGTTCGGCGTTCAGGGCCTGCTGGAACTCGATGTGCGCCTTGATGTCGGCCGGGGACCACTGGGTCATCGGCGGGCAGTCGGCTCGGCCGCCCCGTAGCTCTGCAACAGCATGTACCGCATCGCCTCATCCTCTCCGATCCGGCGGCCCGTGCCGCCGCTCAAGAAGACGTCGGAGCTGGCGGCTACTTCTCGACATCGGGCGGGACCCGTAGGGCGGGGCGAAAAAGACGAGCAGGGCCAGGTCCCCGCGGACGTCGGTGAACTGGTGCCGCTCGCCCGCCGGTATGAAGATCACTGCGCCAGGACGGACCTGCGTGGTGCCCGAGTCCGTCACCAGCGTGGCGGCGCCCGCCTGCACCACGTAGATCTCGTCCTCGCGGTGCGGCCCCTGGTCGTCCAGGCCGCCCGCCGGGATCGAGTACGTGCCTACGCTGAGATCCGCGCTGGCCATGTGTTCGGCCCAATGATTGGGCTCGCCGCCCGTGGCCGCGGTATACCGGCCCGCCCCCTCAATGACCTGCATCCCCACGATCCCTTCGTACGCCGGTCTGGTCAGCTTGGTCGTCCGAGGGGCCGGCGAATACGCCCCATCGTGGAACCGAGTGGACCAGGCGCTCGTCGGCAAGTTTGCGCAAGACTCGGGCTATCGTGCCGTGCCCGAAGTCGTACTGTCGGCGAGTTGTGTCGTCGGTGGGCAGCGCACGGTCCGCAGCCCATTGCCCGGCCGCCAGCCTGCGCCGCAGGTCCTCCTCAACCCGCTGCGAGGGGCGCTGGGCAGTCCGTGGCACTCAGTAAGTTTTGCCCGCCAAGATCATCTATACCCCTTGGACAGTTTGAACTGATGTAGACAGCTTGGACAGTTTGAAGTAAGGTCGATAGGGTGAAGGCCGACCAGGAGCAAGTCCCAAGCGCCTCTGATCGCTTCGATCCGGGGGTGTCGCATCCGGCTCGGGTGTACAACTACTGGCTCGGCGGCAAGGACCACTATGTGGCCGACCGGGCGGTCGGCGACGAGGTGGCGCGCCGTCGTCCGCATGTAGTGGCCGGGGCTAGAGCGAACCGGGCTTTCCTGGCCCGGGCGGTGGAGTACCTGGTCGGCAATTGCGGTATCCGCCAGTTCCTGGACATCGGCACCGGGCTGCCGGCCCCGGCAGCACGCACGAACTGGCCCAGCAGGTCGCGCCCGAGTGCGCGGTCGCCTATGCCGACAACGACCCGCTCGTGCTCGTCTACGCCCGGGCGCTGCTCACCAGCAAGCCCGAGGGCCGGTGCGGGTATGTCGATGCCGACCTGCGCGACCCGGCCGCGATCCTGGCCCAGGCGTCGGCCACGCTCGACTTCGCCCAGCCCGTCGCCGTTCTGCTGCTTGCCATCCTGCACTTCCTGCCCGCGGCCGACGACCCGGCGGGGATCGTCGCCGCGCTCGCCCGGGCGTTAGCTCCCGGCTCCTACCTAGTGATCTCCCATCTGACCGCTGACTTCGCTCCCGATCAGGTCGGCGCCGCCGTCGAGGCCTATAGCACCGGCGTGCCCGGCGGCGTCACCGCGCGCAGCCATGCCCAGGTCACCGCCCTGTTCGGCGGCCTGCCCTTGTCCCGCCCGGTGTCGTTCCGGTCGCCCAATGGCGTCCCGCCGTCCCGGTCAGCCCCACAGCCCTGGACGCCGACCTGTACGCCGGGATCGCCCGCATCTCGCCGCATGCCTGCGCCAGCGCCACCCGCCTCGGCGTCCTCATCGGATAGGCCAGGGCTGGCAATCCGTCGGTATGGCCTGCGGGGCAGGAACGATCGCCAGCGCCTGGCGCGGACGCGGGAAAGCCTGGTGCCCCGCAGCGGCGCTGCGGGGCATCAGGCCTGGGTGGTGGGGGTTAGTAGCCGGCGACCTGCATGAGGTAGAGGAAGGACTTGGCCTTGTGCATGGTGGGTGTGGTGGCGTTGATGTAGATGCCGTCGGGGTGGGCGGATTTGGCGGCGGGGGCCATCTGGCTGGCGGTGCCGTAGGTGGTGGAGACTTCGGGGTCGGTGATGATTTGCGGGTTGGCGGCTTGGGCTTCGGTGCGGCTGGCGGTGTAGAGGTAGTCGAATTCGGTGGGGTTGGTGGTGTTGACCTGGTCTTGGATGACGACCATGTCGCCGGCGGTGGCGGCGGCGGCGGGGATGTTGCAGCGCAGGAACCAGTGGTCGAGGTTCTCGCCGGGGGTCAGCGGGCAGGCGGTGCCGGGGACCAGGCCGAGGTCGCGGCCGGGGGCTTGGATGACTTTGAGGCCGTGGGCGTGGGCGAGCTGGCCGAACTGCTGCATATACAGGGCGGGGTTCTGCTGTTCGGGCAGGGGGGTGGCGGACCAGTACTCGGGGTCGTACATGACCCAGGTGTAGGTGGGGGCGATGGCGTGGCTGGTGAGGTCGGCGGCGAATTGGGCGTAGGAGGTGTAGATCAGCACGCCGGAGGTGGCGAATCCGTCGCTGACCGGGGAGGTGGCGGCGGCGGGGCCGGTGGCGTAGGAGCCGGGGGTGTTAAGAAGTGGCTGGCGAGGGCGGGGTTGAGCTGGTTGAGCTGGTGGATGTTCCAGCCGGTCATGACCCAGTTGCTGGTGGTGGCGGCGGAGGCGGAGGCCATGCTGAGGGCGACGGCTGCGGTGCCGAGGGCGGCGGTGGCGGCGAGGGTGACGGCCAGGCGGGTGATGAGTTTTTTGACCGGGCGGGGTGGTGACGGTGCTGGCGGACATGACTACCCCTTTGAGGAATTGCTTTCACGTTTTTGCGTGCATGACCAGAATGCAAGAAATGGGTGGTGGTTCCCCAGAGGCGTGCAGCCTGTCCTGGCAGGGGTATCCGGCTCCGGCTGTTCAGCCGGAAATCGGCGGTCGTGCCGTCATTGGGCCCGGGCGGAAAGGCCCGGCGGAAAGGTCATCCGGCCCTATCGCCCCGGGGCCGGAAGTCCCGGGCCGAAAGTCCTACGGGCTGCCCGGCAGGCCCAGGCGGCCGGGATCTACCGGTCCGGGCCGGCCGTCTAAGAGGCAATGCAGCTTAGCGTAAGTTGATCTTGCGAGCGTGTCGTCGCCGCCGAGTGAGTGGGCCTGGCGCCCGTTATGATCGCGGTTCATGGCGCGTGATGGCGTGCGCATCCTGGTCACCAGTGCCAGCGGAGCCAACGGCAACGGCTACGGCGCGGTCCTCGGCTTCGGGCCCGAGGGTGATTTCGCCGGGCCGTTCAGCAGCGATCCGCGGGTCGCCGATCCGCGCGGCCTGTCTCTTGACCCGTCGGGCGCGCTGGTCTACCTGAACAGCGGCGCGGACCGCGTACTGGCGCTGGATCTGGACGGGTACGTCGTGCGCGACTCGGGGCGGATACCCGGGCTTGACCCGGGCGGCGCCGAGTTCGGGCCCGATGGCCGCTATTACCTCACCGCGCGCCGTCAGCGGACGATACGGGCGATGCCTGCTGCCCTCGATGCGGAGGGAGACGACCTTCTGCCAGAGGCCATCGTCCCGTTTCCGCGCGGGTTCGGCTTCGGGCCCGACGAGCGGCTTTACCTCTCCTCAGGCGTCGGGCCGTCCGGAGAAGGCGATAACACCATCGTGGTCTTCGATCGCTCTGGCGCGCTGCTCACGCCTCGCCTGGTGACGGACCCCCAGCTGAGCCCGCTGGACCTGAAGCTCGCTCCCAACGGGAACATCGTGGTGGCCAGCGAATGGCCGCTCGGCGCCGCTGACGCGGTGCCGAGCGTACGCGAATACGACCCGATCACCGGGCAGCTCGTGCGCGTCTTCGCACCAGAACCCGCTGTCGGATTCCGCAGGCCGCGGGGATTGCGGTTCGGGCCAGGTGGCCGCCTGTACTGCGTCGGGGAGGACCACGTCGTAGCCTTCGATTTCCGCACCGGAAGCTTTATAGGCCCGGTCGTGCACCTGGCTCGGCTCAACGGACAGGCGCTGGTCCTCTTGCCCAGGTGAAACTGCGGCGACCAGCTACGGACCATATTTGGTGTCGCCGGTCTTGACCGCCTCGGCGCAGAGCCGAAGACCCCGGCCCGGCCAGCAGATACGGGTGGTTGCAAACCGGGTCTAGTGGTAGGCGGTCCCGCTATTGGCTGCTGAACCTCTTGATGGCTTCTTCGGTGACGGGGGCGAAGAGATTGACGAGATTGCCGTCGGGATCGCGGAACAGCATGGAGCGATTCCCCCAGGGCATCGTTGTGGGCTCCAGCACCCAGTCGCTCACGAGGGTCTTGAGCCGCTCGTATTCTTTGTCCACATCATCGACTTGGAACTCGATGATCACGGTGTGGTTGTCCGATGGGCGGGCCGCGTTCTTGAACAGCTGTGCGGTCTGAGCGTGGCCGAAGGCAAGGGTGCACGACGGCAGGCGTAGCTCAGCGAAGACGGGCGCGGGCCGGACTGCCGGGACCCGGTGACCTGTTCGTAGAACCGGACCACCGGTTCGAGATCGTCGGTGATCATGCGGATAGAGGCGAAGTCCATCGGGTCGTTTCTTCCCTTCGTGAGTGGTACACTTTCGCTACGATACCGTAGCGTAGCGATACTGGTCAATAGCGGAAGACGGGGCCCCAATGGCGAAGAAGAGTTCCGGCACCGGTCAACCTGCGCGCTCACGCGAGGGACCGGAGATGAGCGGCAAGGCAGCCATCGACCCCCGTGTCCTTGTTTCCCGCGAGCGCGTGCTGACGACAACGCTGGACCTGCTGACGGAGACCGGCTTGGGTGAGCTGACCATCGACGACATATCCCGGCGTTCGGGGGTTGCGAAGACCACCATTTACCGGCACTGGGCCAACCGCTCAGCGCTCGTGATCGACGCCTGCTCGCGGATGACCGACGGTCAGGAAGCGCCGCCGGACACCGGTTCCCTCGAAGGCGATCTCAGGGCAATCCTGGCGGACATCGCCGATCTGCTGGGCACAGCGCGGTGGTCGTCCATCCTGCCCTCGATCGTCGACGCTGCCGAGCATGATCCCGAGTTCGCCGGCATCCACAGCAGAATCCAGCACGGGCACGCCGCTCCGCTGAGAGCGGCGCTGGACCGGGCAGCCCTAAGAGGGCAGATCCCGCCAGCAGCCGACCGCAACGCCATCGCCGCCGCTCTGCTCGGGCCGCTCTTCTACCGCCGGTGGTTCTCGCGGGAACAGATCGACGCCGGGTTCGTGGAAATGATCATCCGGAGCGCCCTCGCGGGCCTGCGCCGGGACCCCGGCAACCCGAAGCGCCGGTCAGAAGAAGTGGAAGTCGGGGTGGCCGTCGTGCCACAGGACCATGACGACTCTGCCGATGATGCTTGAGCCCTTGATCGGGCCCCAGAAGCGGCTGTCGCAGGAGATCGCCCGGTTGTCACCCATCACATAGAACTCCCCGCGCGGGACGTGAAATGGGTCTTGCCTGGTGGCATCGGGTATCGGAGGCCCGAGCGGGTCATGTGGCGGCAGGTACGGCTCGCGGAGCCGCCTGCCGTCGACGTAGAGGATGCCGCCTGCCGAGTAGATGGTCTGGCCCGGCAGCGCAATGACGCGCTTGACGAGGTCGGTCCCGGCCGGCCCCGGACAGTGGTCGCGCGGCGGGTGGGTGAATACGACGATGTCGCCCTCGCGCACCTGGTGCCAGTTGAAGAACGCTTTCTGCACCAGGATCCGGTCATAGACATCAAGCGCAGGCACCATGGAGGTGCTGGGGATCGAGAAGACCTGGAACACGAACGCCCGGATGCCGAACGCCAGCAGCAGCGCCAGCGCCAGGCAGATGGCCCATCCGGCGAAGACGCGCCGCCGCGACGGCGGCGCCTTGCGCGCGGCAAGCGGGCCGTCCGCCGCGCGCCCGGGAGTCCCGCCCAGGTCATCGGGGGCGCCGCCGAAGTCAGCAGTGGTCATGCCGGTCACAGCGGTCCGGCGCGCCGCGCCCTCCCCGATACCGCGGATCGGCGGGCCGTGAGCCGCCGTACCGCGGATCCGCGGCGCGCGGATGGGCGGGGCGTGAGTGGGCCACGCTCGCCGCATTGGCCGGTGCCGGCGAGGACAGCAGCGCCAGCGGCACGCCGAGGGAGCCGGCCGCCAGCAGCAACGCGGCCGCCGCCGCACCGAGGCGCCGCCGTGGCTCGATCACCAGCCGCATGCGGGCCGCGCCCATGAGGTAGCTCCACGCGACCGAATGCGCGGGTGTCCCGTCCCTGATGAGCAAGCTGGCGATCTCGGCCGCTTCGTCGCCATGACGGCTGCGCCACCGCCGCGGGTAGCAGCGCAGTACGGACTCCACCAGGCGCATGGACCGCGGACCCGGCATCAGATTCCTCCCAGTCCAAGCCGCAGCCGCCCGACGCTGCTGACCCGCTCGATCGAGTCGAGGTGGGCGCGCAGTGCCACCACCCCCGCCGCCGTGATGCGGTAGGGCTGGCGCCGGTCCTCGGCGGGCAGGGCCTCGATCAGGCCCATGCGCTCGAGCCGGTCGAGCGCGCCATAGAGCGTCCCGGGCCCCAGTTGCAGCCCCGCGAACCCCTTGATGTCCTGGATCAGCGCGTAACCGTGTTTGGAGCCGTCGGCCAGGCTCGTCAGGATCAGGACCGACGCGTCGCCAGCCCGGCGCAGCACGTCCTGGCCGCCGGTGTCGTCCCGTTCGCGAGCTGCCATCGCGCCTCCTAGTACGCTGGCCAATATATCAGTCAACGTACTACGCGACGGCCAGTCGTCACCACCCGCGCCGCTAGCCGCGAGGAAACTGTGGCAGGCCAGAAGTCATGGCTGCTGTGCAGCTGGTCTGACCGCCTGGACGATCGCGGCGTGCAGGCCAGGTTCGGCCTGGTGGGTAGGCGTGATGGTGATCCCGGTGAACCCGGCGGCCAGCAGCAGGTTGCGGTACTGGGCCTGGGTGAGGGCGCCGTTGAGGCAGCCGACCTGCCGTTCGGCGGCGGCGAGCTGGACGGGGTCGGTGCCTTCGTCGGCGATGACGTCGCTGACGCCCAGCCGCCCGCCGGGCCGCAGGACCCGGAATGCCTCGGCGAGGACGCGTGGCTTGTCGGTGGACAGGTTGATGACGCAGTTGGAGATGACCACGTCCACGTGCTGGTCGGGCAGCGGGATGTCCTCGATGTGGCCGTGCAGGAAGGTGGCGTTGGTGACGCCGGCCGCGGCGGCGTTGGCACGGGCGAGCGCGAGCATGTCTGGGCTGGCGTCCAGGCCGTAGGCGGTGCCGCCGGGGGCGACCCGGCGGGCGGACAGCAGCACGTCCAGGCCGCCGCCGGAGCCGAGGTCCAGGACGGTCTGGCCGGGGTGCAGTTCGGCGACGGCCAGGGGGTTGCCGCAGCCGAGGCTGGCGCGCAGCGCACCTTCCGGGGCGCCGTCGGCTCCGGCATAAGCGGCGGCCCCGAAGCCTCCGTCGGCGAAGGTGCCCGGGTCGCAGTCGGTGATGGTGGCTCCGGCCAGGGCGGTGCGGGCCAGGCCGGAGTAACGGGCGATGACCGCGTCCCGGTTGTGGGAGGCAGGGTTGCTGGCCACGGGGGCACTCCTTAGGACTGGGCGGAGACCGGCGCGGGGCGGCCCATGACGATGTCGGCGGCGGTGGGGAAGCAGTCCACGCACGTGTCGTTGATCCGGTAGTAGGTGGCGGTTCCCCGGGGCTCGGACAGCAGGAACCGCACCTCAGCCAGCACCTTGAGGTGCGCGGACACGGTGGACTGGACCACGTCGACGGCGGCGACGATCTCGCCCACGTTCATCGGCGTGCCGCGGCGGGCGAGCAGCGAGACGATCTGGATCCGGGTGGGGTCGGCGAGCGCCTTGAACCAGGTGGCGTACTCGGCCGCGGTGGCCCGTTCAAGAGGCTGGGCAGATTCTTTCATCGTTAATCGACGATAACCGATGAAGAAGGAGTATGGAAGGCTGGGGGCGGAATCGTCGGCGGGCAGCACGGGCTGGGATGGTCAGCCGCATCACTGTTGTGCGCGGTGCCCGCCGGGGCTAAGCGTGAGCTGCCGCTGGTGATAGCGGAAATGCTGGGTCGGGTAGTGGTAGATCTGCGCGAGGGTCATGTACTCGGCGAAGAACGGATCCCAGCTTGTCGGGTAGTACATGCCGCGGCCCAAGGCCGCGCAGGTCTCGCGCTCCAGGCGGCGCTGCAACACCCTGATCACATGATCAAGCATCACCGGCATCCGGGCTGGCGGGATGATCCGCGCGCCGGCGCAGGATCCCAGGTAGTTGACCAGGTGGAATGGTGTGCGCGCGGCGTCCAGCAGGCGCGCGAACGCCCTGCCCGCCGCCCGGGGCAGCCGGCCGAAAAGCCCGGCCAAGACCAGCAGCGCCCGGACTACCAGGTAACCGAACAACATATGGAACAGCAGTTGCTGATTGGTCCACCGGGTGCCGTCCGACTGCCGTCGCAGGCTCGCGCTGTCCGCCTGGGCCAGCAGATCACGGAAGTCCCGCCGGGCCTGCTCCATCTCTGCGCACACGGCCGCCCGGTCCTGGTCAGCGGTCATCGCCGCCCTCCGTACATCAACACTAGCCAGCAGAACTGCCTGCTCCTTAATAAGTAGTATAGCTACGTATCAAGCGGGCGACCCAACGGGTCATGCGGGCTCTCAGGAGGACGGGTCGCCGATGAGCGCGCCGAGGCTGGCCAGTGCCTGGGTGCTGGCCCGGTAGTAGACCCACACGCCGCGCTTGTCCCGCTCCAGCAGGCCCGCCTCGTGCAAGACCTTCAGGTGGTGGCTGATCGTTGGCTGGGTCAGGTCGAAGGCGTCGTTCAGGTCGCAGACGCAGGCTTCCCCGCCCGGATGGGAGGCCACCAGGGACATCAGCCGCAGCCGCACCGGGTCGGCGAGCGCCTTCAGCAACGGCGCGACCTGCTCGGCCTGCGCCTGGGACAGCGGCTCGGCGGACAGCGGCGGGCAGCAGGCTGCCGTCCCGGCCGGGTCCAGCACCACCAGGGACTTCGACATACGTCTATATTGACAGCTATCGATGCCTGTGGCAAGCTCAGGGAGACCCAAGACATAGACGCTCATCTAAGTCTGAAGCCTCGGAGGTTCCCATGGCCAGCCGCGTGCAGCTCGCCCTGAACGTCAACGACATCGACCAGGCGGTCGCCTTCTACGCCAAGCTGTTCGGCACCGGCCCGGCCAAGCGCCGGCCCGGGTATGCCAACTTCGCCGTCGCCGACCCGCCGCTGAAGCTGGTCCTGCTGGAAAACCCCGGCCAGGGCGGCAGCCTCAACCACCTCGGCGTCGAGGTCCCCGACACCAGCACGGTCGGTGCCGAGCAGGCGCGCCTGGCCGGGGCGGGCCTGGCGTCCTCCACTGCAGGCGAGACCACCTGCTGCTACGCGCAGCAGGACAAGTTCTGGGTCCGGGGCGCCCCGGACGGCGAGGCCTGGGAGATCTACACCGTCCTGGCCGACAGCCCCACCTTCTACGCCGACGGCCACGGGGAGTCATGCTGCGGCGGCACCGGCCAGGCCCGCGAGCCGACAGTCTCCCACGACGCCTCTTGCTGCTGACAAACCAACGCGATTCCTGCCCCGGCCCGGCAACCCAGCGGGCCGGGGCAGGCGGTCCGCGGCCCCAACGGCAGGGACGGGCGGATCAGCTTCCGGGCACTGACAGCAGGGATGCCATGCGTTCCAGTGCGGCGGGCACCAGCCGGTAGTAGACCCAGGTGCCGCGCCGTTCGCTGGTGATGATCCCGGCTTCGCGCAGCACCTTCAGGTGGTGGCTGATGGTGGGCTGGGTCAGGTCGAACGCGGTGGTCAGGTCGCAGACGCACACCTCACCGCCCTGATGGGCCCCGATCAGCGACAGCAGCCGCAGCCGCACCGGGTCGCCGAGGGCTTTGAACACCTGCGCCAGCCCGGCCGCCGCGGTCTCCCCGATCGGCTCACGGACCAGCGGGACCGAGCACTCGGCGGCATCCGCCGGGGCGACCGGGAGAAGATCCAAAGCGGCCTGGCCTAGCTGCATAGACATTCCTCTATCTTGACGGTCATCTCTTCAGGCTGGCAAGCTGAGGCCGTCTGCATCGACACTTATCAATGAAGAGGGCTGATGGGAGCTGAGGGCCGGGTGGCTGGCGGGCCGGGCAGGCAACGGCCTGGCGTGCGGGCGCGGGACGGGGGCCGGCGGTGAACCAGGCGGCGCTGTGGCGGCGGCTGCTGGCGGAGTTCCTGGGCAGCGCGTTCCTGGCCGCGATAGTGATCGGCTCCGGGATCGCCGCGCAGCGCCTGTCACCGGGTGAGACGGGGCTGGAGTTGCTGGAGAACGCGGCGGCGACCGCGGCCGGGCTGTTCGCGATCATCCTGATGTTCGGCCCGGTGTCCGGGGCCCATTTCAACCCGGTGGTGTCGTTCGCCGACGCGGTGTTCGGCGGGCTGTCGTGGCGGGACGCCGCCGCGTACTTGCCCGCGCAGGTGGCCGGGTGCATCGGCGGGGCGGTGCTGGCGAACCTGATGTTCGCTCAGGCGGCGGTCAGCATCTCTGCCAAGCACCGGGCCACCCCGGCGCATTTCCTGTCCGAGATCGTGGCAACTCTGGGCCTGATCGTGGTGATCTTCGCGCTGGCCCGGTCCGGCCGCAGCCGGTCCGCCGCGGCGGCGGTCGGCGCCTACATCGGTGCGGCGTACTTCTTCACCTCCTCCACCAGTTTCGCCAACCCCGCGATCACCATCGGCCGGATGTTCTCTGACACCTTCGCCGGCATCGCCCCCTCCTCGGCCCCCGCGTTCATCGCCGCCCAGGTCATCGGCGGCGCCCTGGCCGTGCTGGTGATCCGGGCGCTCTACCCGCGGCTCGCCCCGGCCGACGCGGCCGACATCATCGTCCCCCACCACCGGAACCCGGCCGGGCACGCCGGGCTTGCGGCCAGCGACGGGGCATCCTCCCCGGCCGCTCAGCATCCGCCCCGGTAAGCCACTGCGAGGGAGCCTGGAATGCACCTGGTCATGATCGGCGGCAGCGACGCTGGGATCAGCGCCGCGCTGCGCGCCCGCGAACTGGACCCGGGCACGGAGGTCACGGTGGTGGCCGCGGACGCCTACCCGAACTTCTCCATCTGCGGCATCCCCTACTACGTCTCCGGCGAGGTCACGCACTGGCGCAACCTCGCCCACCGCACCACCGCGGACCTGGAAGCCACCGGGATGCGGCTGCGGCTGGACACTACCGCGCGCCGCATCGACCCCGGCGCCCGAAAGCTCGCTGGTCACCGGCCCGGACGGCGCTGAGGACGTGCTCGGCTACGACAAGCTGATCATCGGCACCGGCGCGGTCCCCATCCGCCCCCCGATCGGCGGACTGACCGGCCCCGGCGCGCTCGGCCCGGCCGACGGGGTGCACCTGCTGCACTCGATGGGCGACACCTTCGCCGTGATGCGCACCCTCGAAACCACCGCCCCGGCGACCGCGGTGATCGTCGGCGCCGGGTACATCGGCCTGGAAATGGCCGACGCCCTGACCACCCGGGGCCTGCGGTCATCCAGATGGAACAACTCCCCGAAGTGCTGCCGACCGTCGACCCGGCACTCGGCGTCCTGGTCCATGCCGAACTGGCAGCCCACGGCGTCGAGGTCCTCACCGGCACCGCCGCCCGGCAGATCACCCGCGCCGACCCGGGCGAGGCCGGGCGGCTGCGGGTCGACGCCGCAGGCCGCCGACGGCACGGCGATCTCCCGCCTGGCGGACATGGTCCTGGTCGTCGTCGGGGTCCGCCCCGACACCGAGCCTGGCCGCCAGCGCCGGCGCCGCCCTGGGGTTCAAGAACGCGATCGCCGTGGACCGGCAGATGCGCACCGGCCTGCCGGACGTGTTCGCCGCCGGGGACTGCGTCGATCACTCACCACCGGCTGCTCGGCGAGACCTACCTGCCGCTGGGCACCACCGCCCACAAACAGGGCCGGGTCGCCGGGGAGAACGCCCTCGGCGGGCACCGGGAGTTCGCCGGCAGCCTCGGCACCCAGGTCGTCAAGATCTTCGACCAGGCCGCCGCCCGCACCGGCCTGCGCGACCACGAAGCCGCCGCAGCCGGGTTCGACCCGGTCACGGTGCAATCCCAGGCCGATGATCACAAGGCCTACTACCCCGGCAGCCACCGCATCACCATGCGGGTCACCGGCGACCGCGGCACCGGCCGACTGCTCGGCATGCAACTGTTCGGGCACCGCCACGCCGAGATCGCCAAACGCGTCGACATCGCCGCCACCGCCATCTTCCACGGCATGACCACCGACGCCGTCAGCGACCTCGACCTGTCCTACACCCCGCCGCTGGGCAGCCCCTGGGAAGCCGTCCAGATGGGCGCACAGGCCTGGGTCCGCCACACCAGCCAGCACTAACCACCGCACATGTCATCGGAGGAACCCCGATGCCACGCCACCACACAGGGCACCCCGCCATCAGGGCAGCCGCCGCCGCGATCATCGTCCTCGCCCTCGCCGCGTGCGGCAGTACGGCCACCACGCCTGCCACGGGCACCGCGGCCACGGCCATCCCCAGCGGCGGGCCGGGCATCCTGACCGGAGCGGGTTCGACGTACGTCGCGCCGTTCTTCGCCCTGGCCTTCGCCAAATACCATCAGCAGCACCCAGCGGTCAGCGTGAACTACGCCGTCGTGGGGAGCAGCGCGGGCATCGCCGCGATCAGCGCCAGGCAGGTCGAACTTCGGCGCCTCCGACGTGCCGATGAACACCAGCGAGCTAGCCGCCGCCAAAGGAGGCCCCATCACCCAGGTGCCCGACGCCCTGGGCGCCGAAGGCGTGGCCTACAACCTGAGCCTCCCGGCGGGCGCCCGGCTGCACCTGACCGGCCCGGTGATCGCCCGCATCTTCCTCGGCCAGATCACCCACTGGGACGACCCGGCCATCACCGCCCTCAACCCCGGCATCAGCCTCCCGGACGCGTCGATCACCGTCGTGCACCGCTCCGACGGCAGCGGCACTACCTACATCTTCAGCAACTACCTCTCCAGCGTCTCCCCGGCCTGGGCGGCCAAGGTCGGCACCGGCAAGACGCTGAGCTGGCCGGTCGGAGAGGGAGCCGAAGGCAACGGCAGTGTGACCGCCACGGTGTTCCGCACCCCCTTCTCCATCGGATACGTCGAGCAGGCCTACTCGCAAGGCTTGGAACTGCCGTTCGCCGCCATCCGCAACCAGGCCGGGAACTACGTCCTCCCGTCCACCCAGACCATCGCCGCCGCCGCCGCCCAGAAACCCCACATCACCCCGACCGACTTCTCCATCGTCAACCAGCCCGGCGCCAGCAGCTACCCCATCAGCGGATACAGCTGGGCACTGATCTACACCCACCAGCCAGACCAGACCCGCGGGCAGGAACTGGTCAACATGCTCGACTGGCTCACCCACACCGGCCAGGCCTACGCCGCCGCGAACCTCTACGTACCCCTGCCATCCCAGGTCCGGCAACTCGCCTACACCATGCTCCAGCAGGATCACCGGCCCCGGCGGAACCCACCTCCTAGGCTGACCGCCTCATGTCCAGTCGCGGCCCTGATACCAATGGTCAGCCTGTCGGGCAGGCTGGGCGGCGCCCGCTCCTGGCGTCACGCGAAATGACCGCCATGCCCCGCAACAATGGCGCCCGGGCGACTGCCCGGAGCCGGGCCACGCCTGCCGCGGCTGTGCTCGCGGACCGGCTCGCCGCCGCCCTGGTCCATCACGAGCCCGGCTGGCGGCTGCCCCGGCTCAGCACATTGGCCAGGCAATACAACGTCAGCTCCGCAGAAATCGACGCAGCCATCGACAACCTCGCCGCCCGCCACCTGGTACGCCGGCTCCCCGACGGGCAGGTGTCCCGCGCCAGTCCCGCCGAGTACTGGTTGCCCCTCGAAGGGATCACCGGACTCGCCCCCCGCGTCCACCCGATCAGAGGGCAACTCCTCTGCGTGAGCAGTCACACAGAAATGCGCAGACCCCCCGAAGACATCGGCCGGACGCTCGGCGCGGCTCCCGGTGATCCAGTTCTCAGCATCCGGTGTGTCTGGACGGTAGGCGGGGAGCCCGCCGCGGTTGCCTCCAGCTACGTATCTGAGAAGGCTGCCGCAAAGCTGGGAGCACTCCCGGTCACGAAGCCCGGCAATGGCGACGCCGCACAGGAATACCACGCATACAGCTGGCGCGGGCTCACTGCTGGCGTTCCCTATCCCGTGGCAGCCCGGGGAGACGGCAAGTCCATGGCCAGCCGCGGTACAGATCGAGATGGGCCTGCCACCCCCTTCCGCGGCGAGAAACTGCGGGGCCCGGCAGGTCAGTCCGTGGCCACGGTGACCCTGAGCTTCCCCGGCCTCACCTCCGGAACGGCAGTAGCGCTGACCATAGCGATGCTGCGCCCAGAGCTTTTTCGGATCGTCGTCGAAGCCCCCCCGCCTCACATCATTCCAGCCTTCATCGACGACTTCGTAGGTGACTGAAGGCACGTCGCTGGTCGCCAGAAGCCCTGAGCCGGTTGGCATTTCGCCAGCCACGCCAACAAAGGTACGGCGAGAACGCTCAGCCAGCGCCTACTCGGGTGTCGCTAGTTCGATGTATTCCAGGCCGCGTACGTCGAGCCAGGCGCGGCCGGGAGCGCGGGCCAGGCGCAGGAGCGCTTCTCCGCAGGCGGGGCAGCGCAGGACCAGGCCCGGGGCGTGGCTGAAGACGCGGCCCTCGGCGAGCGGGCCGGTGTTCCCGCATCCGGCGCAGCGGCCGGTGGCGGCGGTGATGTCGACGCTGAACACGTCGCGGAGGGGCCCGCCGATGCTGTTGCCGTCTGTCCAGGTCTCGGTCATGGTGTGCCTCCGCTGGGGCCGAACCGCTCGGTCCTGATCTGCCGGTCCGCCAGGCCCTGCTCGACGAGCAGGCGGGCGGCGCTTTCCACGAATCCCGTCGGACCGCAGATGAAGCACTGCTGGCCGGTCGCCGGGGGTCCCGCGAGGTCGAGCAGGCGCTGGGCGTCCAGGCGACTGACGGGGCTGCCCCACCCCGCCGGCGCTTCCCGTGTGTAGGCGATGTCGATGTTCAGGCCGGTGCCGGAGGGCGGCGAGGCGCTGCAGTTCGGCGGCGTACAGCAGGGTGGCGGGGCTGCGGGTGGAGTAGATCAGCCGCATCGGGGCGGTGCTGCCGGTGGCGGCCCGGGTGCGGGCCATGGCCATCAGCGGCACGACGCCCGAGCCGCCGCCGATCAGCAGGACGGGTTGCGGGTCGTCTGGGTGCCAGGCGAAGTAGCCGCCGATCGGGCCGCGCAACTCGAGCAGGTTGCCGGGGCTGAGGACCTCGGTCAGGTACGGGGAGACCTCGCCGTCGTCGAGCCGCTGGATGGTCAGCTCGATCCGGGTGCCGCCGGGGGCTGAGGCGATGGAGTAGCTGCGCTCGGTGGAGTAGCCGTCCTCGGCGGTGAGCCGGACGTCGACATGCTGGCCGGGCAGGTGGCCGGCCCAGCCGGGCACGTCGAGGACCAGGGTCCGGGCGGTAGCGGTTTCCTCGCGGATGCCGGCCAGCTGGGCGGCCAGCCAGGTCAGTCGCCCCAGTACCGCTGCTCGCGCCATGGGTCTCCGTAGTTGTGGTAGCCGAGGGTTTCCCAGAAGCCGGGCTCGTCGTGGTCGAGCAGCTCGATGCCGCGGACCCACTTCGCGGACTTCCACAGGTACAGGTGCGGCACCAGGAGCCGGGCCGGGCCGCCGTGCTCGGGTTCCAGGTCCGCGTCGTCGTAGCGGAACGCGATCCAGGCCTTGCCGTCGAGCAGGTCCTCCAGCGGCAGGTTGGTGGTGTAGTCGCCGACGGCGCGGGCCACCGCGTACTCCGCGGCGGTCGTGACGCCGGCCATCAGGGTGTCCAGGGACACGCCGCGCCAGCTGGTCCCCAGCTTCGACCATTTGGTGACGCAGTGCAGGTCGACGGTGATGTCCTCGGCCGGGAGGGCCTGGAACGCGGCCCAGTCCCAGGTGTGGACCTGCCCGGACTCGGTGGTGATCGTGAAGTCCCAGCCGCGCAGCCCGTCCCGCGGCGTCGGCCCGGCCGACAACACGGGAAAGTCATGGACCAGGTACTGGCCCGGCGGCAGCTTCTCCTTGGTCCGGCGGTGCCCGGAAAAGCCGGGCGAGACGATGCCCATCGCGTCAGCTCCTCAGTCTGGCTGTCCGATGCGGGTTCCTGGGAAGAACCGTTCCCATAGTGCGCGCTCCCGCGCCGGGTGGCGAGGCCGGCGGCCCGCCTTACCGGGCGTAGCGGCGATTTTCTTCGCTCGCCGCGATGAGTCTGCGGTGCGTTCGCCGTCACAACGTCAGCGGGCTATGACATCTTCTGCTTATCGGCCAGATCAGGCGGGCGGGGTTCATGGTCGGCCGGGTCCAGGCGCGTCGGCGTGCCTGGCGGTGCAGACGGGAGCAGTGATGACGGGCGTACGGGTACTAGCGGGCACGCGCAAGGGTGCCTTTGTCCTGACCGCCGATGGCCGGCGGGACCGGTGGGAGGTCAGCGGGCCGCATTTCGCGGGCTGGGAGATGTACCACGTGAAGGGGTCGCCGGCGGACCCGGATCGGCTGTATGCCTCGCAGTGCAGCGGCTGGTCCGGGCAGGTGATCCAGCGCTCCGACGACGGTGGCGCGACCTGGGCGCCGGCGGGGAACCAGTTCGCCTACGACGGGACCCCCGGCACGCACCAGTGGTACGACGGGACGCCGCACCCGTGGGAGTTCGAGCGGGTGTGGCACCTGGAGCCATCGCTGGATGACCCGGACACGGTCTGGGCCGGGGTGGAGGACGCCGGGCTGTTCCGGTCGCGTG
>CAVXMG010000030.1:0-69433 GCA_963762735.1 uncultured Actinomycetes bacterium
CCCGCCTAATCTTCTGGTCTGAGCAGCTGGAATGTGCGGTGGTGCAGGATAGATCTCAACAGGGCCAGCGGTGCTGGTGGGGGAGCGTGCCATGGGCGATAGCGACAGCGGGCGGGAGAGATCGCCGACTGAGGTGGTTGGTGCGCTGCTAACGGCGATTTCCGATGGCCGGGTGGGTGATGTGCTGGCCTTGGTTGATCCACGGGTGGTGTGGGTGCCGGCGGTGCGCCCAGGGCTGACTATGTATAAGGGGCGGGCGGGGGTGGCCCAGTACATGACGGACCTGCGCGCGGCGTTTGGGCGGTTCCGGGTTGTCATGGGCAGCATCGCGGTGGAGGGCAGCGGGGATGACGGGGCCGAGACGCAGGTGACGGCGCGGTTTGGCGGGGTGCGTGAGGTCGACGGTGCGCAGGTGGCGATGCCGTCACTGACGGCGGTGTTCACTGTTCGCGGTGGCCTGGTCACGTCGATGGAGAGCCAGCAGGAAGACTGACCGGGTCAGGGAAACCTGGTTCGTCCCGGTCACGCACCTGCAAACGGACGCATGACTTTGCCGACTCCCTGACTTCGGATACAGGCCACATCACGTAAATTTCACGAGATCACTTCATCGGGGAGTACTCGTGCAGCAGCACTTCCCAACAACCTCAGAAGTCGCAGCTATGCTCCCTAGAGCCATTGTTAAATAATGATTCAGCTCGTGGTCTCAGCCCCGCCTGGGTGGCACTATGCCTAGTTCGCCGATATCTTGTGTGCCGCTTGCACAGCATATCTGCTCATTATTCGTATTACGATAGTGCCGCGTTACGGTACCGAGAATATGACTCGTGACAGTACGCCCCCTGGGCCCGGCGCCCTTCTGCCCCGGGAGGCTGAGATCCGTTGCCGCAGATGGCAACGGCCCCTGTAGCTGCAACTCTCTTTGGGACAGCGTTGTCACGAATCGGCATCCCGGCCCTTCCCTATTACTATCGTTCCCGGTCAACCCCAGGGATCTGTCGTGACCCTCGTTGCTGTCCCTGTGCTCCCGCGGGCTTGTCAATCCGGCACCGCCTGCCAGGCTGCGCCCCGGTTCCAGGCGTTACTGGAAACACGAATCGGCACGTCGCTCGCATGCATTGCCTCTCAGGCCTGCGCAGCTCATATAGGCGCCATCATCCAGGGCCTGACCGTGTGGGCCCACGAGCACGACATCACCGAAGGACAACTCGCCGTGCTCACCATCGATCCTGTACCGCCCGGCATCGAACCGCAGGGACTCATCTTCTGGATCATCCCGCTGACCAGATAACGAGCTTGCCCAGCGGTGCAGCCACGCCCGGGTGCCAGGGCCCGACCGAGCCATAGGCCCGCGGCGGCCTGCAGCGCGGCGACCACCAGCGTCACCGCGATCGCCACCGCGGCGGAGGCGGGCAGGCCCGCGAGAGCAGCGATCGTCCTGGCCACGCTCACCTCGGGCAGCCCGTCCCGCAGGGCCAGCCAGGCCAGCGCGGCACCCCAGCCGACGACCGCCACCGCCACGGCGGCGGGCAGCGTCGCGCGCAGCCGCAACCGGTAGAAGCGGGCGGCCAGCCCGGTCCCCAGGCCCGCCACGAACGGCAGGAACCACCAGCCGGCCAGCGCGCCCGCGGCCACGATCGCCACACCGGCCAGGCAGGCCAGCAGCCAGAGGAGAACGGGCCCGCGGCGGCGCGGCACCCACGTGGGATAGTGCGCGGTGGGCCACGGGGCACGCGGCGCGGCAGGCGCGCCCATCCGGCCGAGCCGGTAGGAGCCGCGCCTGCCCAGCCGCCGCGGGTCAGCCATGCCGCGTCACTTCCCGCCAGCCGCGAGGTTCCACCGGACCGGGCCGGCCGCTCCCCCGGCCGCCGGCGGCACCGGCAGGTAGCGGCCGTCCCACCAGTCGGCCATCTGGTCGGAGTACCACGGGGAGGCCGGGTCCTCGCTCTGCCCGCCCGGGTAGATGCCCTCGGCCGTGGCGCTGCCGTGACCCGTCCAGTCAACGATCATGCGCCAGCTCGGCCCGGCATGGGACTCAAGCCCGCCGTCGGCGGCGTCGATGGTCCACGCGTCGCCGCCTGAGGCACGCGGCCCGTACCCGAGCCCCGGCGCCTGGGTGATCGAGGGGAACTGCCGGGTGTGCAAGCGGCCCCAGGCCCACGCGGACGGCGTCCCGCCCAGCCTCGCAGCCAGGTGCGCCACCGCGGCGGCGAACGCGGCCCGCATCGCGTCGGCCGCGGTGCGGCGCGGCGACCCGGGCGGGGTGAACGCGGCGTTGCCCGGGTCGCTCACCGTCCACGACTCCAGCACCTGGTCGAGGCTGAACTGCTGCGCGGACACGGCGAGCCCGGCGTGGTCCTTGTGCACCGGCACCTTGTCCGCCCGCCACCACGGCCCGAACACCGCGCCAAGGTAGTCGCCCCAGAAGGTCCACCACAGCGCGGCAGCGCCCGACGAGGGAGTCATCGACCCGTCCCAGCCGCGCAGCAGGCCGGCCGCGGCCTGCTGGGTGGCGGACAGGTGCTGGCCGTGCAGCGCGGCGAGCAGCCTGGGCACGATCCGCCGCGCCAGCGCGTCGGTGACGTTGAGCTGGATCGCGGCGAACGCCGCCGGGGCCATCCGCGACCGGCCGTGCAGCAGGGTGTAGATCTGCCCGGCCCGGTAGCCGGGGTCGAAGAAATCGGCAGTGGTGCCCAGGTAGTACGGGTAGGACGGGCCGACCGGGCGCTGGTTCGCGGTGGCGACCACGTGGCCGGGCGGGTCGTACACCTGCGGCACCGCGCGGTAGGGGATGACCCCGGCCACGTCGTCGGCGCCGGTACCGGGCAGCGGCAGCCACGGGTCGCCGTGCCGCACCACGGGGTAGTACCCGGCCGAGACCGCGCCGATGTTGCCGCGGTCGTCGGCGTACACGAAGTTCTGGGCCGGTGCCCTCCACCCGGCCAGCGCGGCGCGGAACTGGGCGAAGTCCGCCGCCTTGTCGATGGCAAGCAGCACGGCCAGGTCCGGTGAGGGGATGTTGCCCATCCAGTCCACCGCGGTGGTCTGCCCGGCCCTGGTCAGCACCGGGCCGTGCACGGTGAGGTCCACGGTCAGCGGCACGGCCGCGCCGCCACGGACACCGATCGTGTAGTGCACCTGCCGCATCGGCCGCCAGGCGCCCTGCCAGAAGTACTGCCCCCGCCGGGCCGGGCTGGTCTGCTCGGCGTAGAACAACGTGGCCTGGTCCTGCACGTCCGTCAGCGACCAGGCGACGTGCGCGTTGTGCCCGATGAGCACGCCGGGCAGGCCGGGCACGGTCACGCCGGTGACCGCCAGGCCCGGTGCCGACAGCGCCACCTGGTACCAGACCGACGGGAGAGTCTGTGGCAGGTGCGGGTCGCCGGCCAGCATCGAGACGCCGGCGACGGCGCGGCCGTTGGCCGCCCAGGCGTTGCTGTCCGGGTAACGGTGCACCAAGCCTGTTGGCAGCTCAGTTGTTTCATGCAATACGGAGCCTGCCGCGATAGCGATACGCGCCGCGGAGCCAGGTGCCGTGGCCGGCGCGGCGGTGGTCACGGCCGGCTGTGCCGTGACCGTGGCCGCCGATGCCTGCGCGGCGATCGGGGCGATGCCGCGGTAGCGGTACGGGCCCGGGTCGTACGGCGACTGTGGCACGCCGTGCGGTGGCAGCACAGGGAACCAGGCCATGGTGTGCGCCGGGCCGAGCGAGCGCTCAAGCAGCGCGTAGTCCAGCGGAGTCGTGGTGAAGTCGAGTTCCTGGGTCAGGATGCCCTGCAGTACCAGGCTGTCGGTGGGTGTCCAGTTGCGCGGGTACACGCCGGTCAGGCCGAAGATCGCGGGCCAGTGCCCGTCGGCCCGGACCTGCGCGAGGTAGTCGTTCACCCCGCGGGAGTAGGCGAGCAACGCCTCGGCCGCCGGGCTGGAGCGGGGCATGGCCGCCCATTCCTGCTGCGCGGTCCGCAGCAGGCCCAGGCGCAGCTCGAACCTGTCAGAAGCCAGCCCGGAGGGACCGGCCAGCTGCGCGACGCGGCCCTCGCCCAGCCGCCGTTCCAGGTCCATCTCGGTCAGCCGGAAGCTGGCGTGCAGGTAGCCCAGCGCCAGGAACGCGTCGTCCTGGCCGGCGGCCCGGATCGAGGGCACCCCGTGGCTGGTGAACGTCACGGAGGCCGGGTGCGCCAGGCCGGGCAGGGCCAGCGTGCGCGACCGCACCGGCAGGCCGCCGGCCGCCGACGCCCAGGCACCGTGGCCGGGGTCGAGCGCCCTGCCGAGAGCGGGCACGGGCCCGTAGCCGAACGCGAGCAGGGCCAGCACGGCCGCGCTGGCGCACAGCGCGATCAGCGCGTGGACGGCGCGCCCGGCGAGCCAGCCTCGCCCCTCCATCGGATCCCTTCCGTACCGGGTAGTCACCAGAGCGCGGGGTGCCGGTCCTTCCACGGCCGGGCGGCCTCGACCTGGGCAGACAGCGAGATCAGCAGGCCCTCGGCGCCCATCGGCCCGGCCACCATGACGCCGATCGGCAGCCCGCCCCCGGTCCAGTACAGCGGCAGGTTCACCGCGGGCTGCCCGGTGACGTTGTACATGGCGGTGTACGGGGTGAACCGCTTCTGCCGCTCGAAGTTCTCCCCCGGGGTGACCTCGTCGAAGTAGCCCACCGGGACCGGCGGCTGAGCCAGCGTGGGAGTGAGCACCACGTCGAAATCGTTCAGAATCTTAAATGCCCCGCGAACCACGAACTGCAGATAAGCCTGCGCGTAGACGAGTTCGGGGGCGCGCACTTCCTTGCCTTGGTCGCGCAGGTAGCGGGTGAGCGGCAGGAGCAGGTGTTCCCGGCCGGGGTCCACGGGCGCCAGCGTGGCCATCGCGTACCAGAGGGTCTCGAACGCGGGCACGACGTCCGGGCCGAACGGGGGGTCCATGTCGATGATCTCGTGCCCGAGGCTGGCCAGCAGCGCGCTCGCGTCCTCGTAAGCGGCCACGCAGTCGGGATGGACACCGGCGCCCTCGACCGCGTGCACCGTGGTGCGGCCGATCCGCAGCCGGCCTGGCTCGCGGCTCGCGTGGCCAAGGAAGGTCTCGCCGGCCGGCAGCGGCGGCAGCGTGTACATGTCGCCGTCCTGGTTGCCGGTCATCACGTCGAGCAGCAGCGCCGCGTCGGCCACGGTGCGGGTGAGCGGTCCGTCGATGCCGAGCCCGAACAGGTCGGGCACCAGCGGCGCCGAGGAGATCCGGCCACGGGTCGGCTTGATCCCGAACAGCCCGCACACGCTGGACGGGATCCGGATCGACCCGCCGCCGTCGCTGCCCTGGGCGGCCGGGGCCAGCCCGGCCGCGACCGCCGCGGCCGCGCCGCCGCTGGACCCGCCCGCCGACCGGGACAGGTCCCACGGGGTGCGCGCTGGCGGCCCGATCTTGGTCTCGGTGTAGCAGGGCAGGCCGAACTCGGGCGTGGCCGTCTTGCCCGGCATCACCGCGCCCGCCGCCCGCAGCGCGGCGGAGACATGGTCGCTCTGGTCAGGGACGTTGTCTTCGTACACCAGGGAACCGAGCGTCTGCCGCACCCCGGCGACCATGTTGAGGTCCTTGATCGGGATGGGCACGCCGGTCAGCGGCGGCAGGGCGGCGGGGTCGCTGGCGCGGGCCACCGCCTTCTCCGCCTCGGCCGCCTGCTCGCGGGCGGCGTCGGCGGTGACGGTGTAGAACGCCCCGACGTCTGCGTTGAGTGCCTCGATGCGGTCCAGGTAGTGGGCGGTGATCTCCACCGGGGAGAGTTCCCTGCCACGGATGGCGGCGGCAAGTTCGAGCACAGTCAGGTCATGAATCTTGGTCACGCTACCGAACCGTAGCCGCTCGGCCTGGCCGAAGCCATCACGGGCCGCCGCTTGCCGCATCAATGCGGGAACGGGCCGGATCGGCACCGCGGCCCCCGCCGGTTGCGGGGGAGCAGGTGGTACGCCCCAGAAACGGTTTGGTCCAGGCTCTTGCACTTTTTGCCGGGTTAGCCCCCGCTGGTTCCGCTTCTGGTGGAAACTGCCCGCATGTGACATGATAACGTTAAGTAACTGATTAACCACGTAGGGGGACAGCGGCCACGGAGCGTCTCGACGATCACAGGTTCGCGGGGCTGTTGGAGGCGGCTCCGGACGCGATGGTGTGCGTGGATGCCGATGGCCGGATCGCGCTGGTGAACGCGCAGACCGAGCGGCTGTTCGGGTATGCCAGGGATGAGCTGGTCGGTCAGCCGGTGGAGATGCTGGTCCCGGATGCGGTGCGTGACGTTCATCCGGGCCACCGGGCCGGGTATGTGGCTGATCCCGCGCCGCGCCCGATGGGGGCAGGAATGGAACTGGCGGGGCGCCGCCGGGACGGGAGCACCTTCCCCGCCGAGATCTCCCTGTCGGCGATCGACACCGATGCAGGAAATGCTGGTCACAGCGGCGGTCCGGGATGTGACCGAGCGGCGGCGGGCGGCGGAAGCGGCTGCGCTGCTGGCATCGATCATCCAGTCCTCGCATGATGCGGTGATCGGCAAGACGCTCGATCAGGTGGTCACGACCTGGAACCCCGGCGCAGAACGGCTGTATGGGTACACAGCCCAGGAGATGATCGGCCGTCACATCGAGGTGCTCATCCCGGTGGCCGACCGTGAGCGGGAAACGAAGGTGCTGGCCGCTGTCATACATGGTGAGCGGGTGGAGCAGTATCAGACCCGGCGGCAACGCAAGGACGGGACGCTGGTCGAGGTGTCGCTGACGATGTCTCCGATCGCCGACCGGTCAGGGGCGATCGTGGGGGTGGCTACCGTTGCCCGGGACGTGACCGAGCGGCAGCGGGCTGACGACCGGTTTCGCGGGCTGATGGAGGCTGCCCCGGACGCGATGGTGTGCGTGGACGCCGACGGCCGGATCGCGTTGGTGAACGCGCAGACCGAGCGGCTGTTCGGCTATGGCAGGGATGAACTCATCGGGCGGCCGGTGGAAGTCCTGGTCCCCGACCAGGTGCGCGACCTGCATCCGGGCCACCGGGCGGGGTATGTGGCTGATCCCCGGCCCCGCCCCATGGGTGCTGACATGCAACTGGCCGGGCGCCGCCGTGATGGCAGCACCTTCCCCGCCGAGGTTTCCTTGTCGGCCCTGGGAACCGATGAGGGGCTCCTGGTCACCGCGGTGGTGCGTGATGTGACCGAGCGGCTGGAGATCGCGGCGGAGCGGGAGCGGCTGCGCGGCCAGGCCGAGCGGGACAAGCTGGAGCGGCAACTGCACCAGTCGCAGCGGCTGGAAAGCCTGGGCCAGCTCGCTGGCGGGGTGGCGCACGATTTCAACAACCTGCTCGGCGTCATCTCCAACTACGCCGCCTTTGCCGGCGAAGGAGTCGCCAAGGAACTTCCGGACCGGCGCGGGCACGCCGTCCGCGACGACATCGGCCAGATCCAGCAGGCCGCCGAACGAGCCGCTGGCCTCACCCATCAACTGCTGGCATTCGCCCGCCAGGAGGTGATCCAGCCGCGGGTGCTGAACGTCAACGACGTAGTCGAAAGCGTCGAGCAGCTATTGATCCGCACTCTCGGCGAGCACATTGAGCTGATCACCGACCTTGCCGAGGGCCTGCCCCTGGTGCTGGCTGATCCCGGGCAGATCGAGCAGGTCCTGGTCAACCTGGCGGTCAACGCCCGCGACGCTATGCCGCGTGGCGGGAAACTGGTCATTCAGACCACCAGCACCGACATTGACGAGATCGCCGCCATCGGTCACGCGGGGGACTGTCCCCCGGCCGGTACGTGGCCATGAAGGTGAGCGACACCGGCACCGGGATACCCAAGGACGTCATGGAGCGGGTGTTCGAGCCGTTCTTCTCCACCAAGCCCAAAGGCGAAGGAACGGGCCTCGGCCTGGCCACCGTGTACGGGATCATCACCCAAGCCGGCGGGCACGTGCGGATCTACTCAGAACCTGGCATCGGCACCATTCTCACCGCGCTGCTGCCCGTCACCGATCAGGCGCCCACCGCAGCCACCGCGCCGCCGCCCGCCGAGACTCAGCGCGGCCACGGTGAGATCATCCTGGTGGTCGAAGACGAGGCTGCCATGCGCGAGGTCACCCGCCGGATCTTGGACCGCAACGGCTACCACGTCGTGGCGGCGGCCAGCGGCAAGGAAGCGCTGCACATCCTCGCCAGCGAAGTGGAGCACATCGACGTGCTGCTCACCGACGTGATCATGCCGCACATGCAGGGAAAGGAACTAGCGGACAAGATCAGCTTCCTCCAGCCCACCGCACAGGTGGTGTTCATGTCCGGCTACACGCAGGGCCTCCTCGGCGCGCAGGGCGTGCTCGAACCCGGCGTTCGCCTGATCGAGAAGCCGTTCTCCGAAGCCAGCCTTCTTGCCAAGCTGCACGAAATGCTCAACGCCCGATAACTGCCGCGCGCCGCTGACGTCACACGCGAGGGCCTCAGCAGCGGGTGGGTTGCGCCGTGCTGGGCGCGGCAATGCCGGGCTCCAGGCTCTTTATCTCGTAACGTAGTTGTATGACTACACTGTGGCAGCAGGCTGGTGGCTGAACCGCCCCGGAACCGCGGCTGGGATCCGCAAGCCGACTGGGAGGCGCAGGTCAGGGCCGCCCGGGAGGCGCAGGCACCGCCCGCAGGGGACGCGGAGACGGGACCGCTGGCGGACGCTCCGGAGAGCGCGGCCGCTGCGGCAACTGCCGTGGCAGAGACTGAGGCCCCCGCGCCGGCGGCAACCGCCTCGGCAGAGCCCGAGGCGCCCGCGCATACCGTTCCGTTGGTGCCATTCACGCCGTTATCGGAGGCCATCGCCCCGGACGCGCCCGTCGTGCCGGTCGCGGGCCTCGATGCCGGGCAGGCCGGGGGGGCGATGGCGACCGCCAGGATCAGCTCGGCGCAGGGCATGGCCGGCATCCTGGGCCAGGATCATCTGCGCGTGCGCGCCGACATCCTGCCCGGCCGCTTGCTGTTCCCCAGGCTGACCGTCGGCCCGCGGCAGCGTTGGTGGCTCTGGCGGGCCGGGCCCGCGCTCGCCGCGGGCATCCTGATCGCGATCCTGATCGGCTGGCCGTTCGCCCTGATCGTCGCGGGCCTGATCCTGTCCGCCGGGGCACTGTTCTCCTATCGGATCTCGCCTGCCTTCTCCCCCGCCGCCCGGGCATCGTCGGCCCGGCGGCGCACCAGGCGGCGCCTGGCCCGGCTTGGCACGGCCGGATACCTGACGCTGCACGACCGCACGATCCCCGGCACCGACCAGGTGATCGACCACCTGGTCGTGGGCCCGGCCGGGATCTACGCGGTGGACTCGGAGATCTGGGACCGGCGGCTCCCGGTCCGCGCGACCCGGGGCGGGAAGCTGTTCCACGGCCCACGGGACCAGGCGGCACGGCTGGACCACGCACGCTGGGAGGCCGGTCAGGCCGCCCGGCTGATCGGCGCGGCGCTCGGCCAGCCGATCACCGCCCGGCCGGCCATGGTCATCTACGGCCCGACCGTCCCGTGGATCGTGGTACGGATCAGCGGGGTCGACGTGTTCTGCGGGCGGCGGCTGCGCAAGTACCTGCGGCGCGAGGCGGCCGGCCGTAGCGGCTACCTGGACGAGCGCCAGATCGAGGCGATCCACGACACCGCCGCCCAGGTCCTCCCTCCGGCCCGCTAACCCTGCCCGCCAGCCCGCCGCCGTCAGGCCTGGCGGCTGTGAGGCGAGCAGGCCGGTGAGGATCCGGGTCATGATGTCGCGGTAGCGGTCGGCGGGGTCGGGGCCCGGCACGGGGTCCGCGGCCGCCGGCACGGGTCCGCGGCCGCCGGGGCGAGCAGTTCGGCCAACCGCGGATGGTTGCCGGAGGCCAGGGCGTGCTGCAGGTAGGCGGCGTTGCGCTGCTGCCGGTCCGAGCCGCCGGTGAGCTCGTTGTGGACGAACAGCGCGGTCACCGTGTTGAGCATGGCGAACGCTTCCAGCTTGGCAACGGTGCTGCCGGGGTGCGGCGCAAGTGCCGCCATGACGTGCTCGAGCAGGACCAGGCCATTCGGCCCGAGCACGGACCGGGTGATGACCAGCGACGGCAGCCACGGATGCCGTCGCATGATCGCGCGCGCCTGGTCGCCAATGGCGAGGAGGTCAGCCAGCCAGTCACCGGCCGGCCCGGGGAAGACGTATTCGGCACCGGTGGCATCGATCATCAGGTCCAGCAGGTCCTCGCGGGTTTCGACATAGCGGTACAGCGAGGCCGCGCCGGTCCCCAGCCCCGCGGCCACCCGCCGCATGGACACCGCGTCCAGGCCCTCCTGGTCGGCGATCGCGATCGCGGCCGCGGTGATCTCCTCGCGGGAGCGCTTCGCCGGGCGGCCGGTGGCCGCGTGCTCGGGCCGCATCCAGATGACGCCGCCGGGCCCGTCCGGTGCCATTCCCCCTCCAGCCGTCCGCTCGCGAACACCGTACCCGAACAGCCCCGCTTGAGGCTAATGACCTGACCAGAGGCGGGCGGCTGCTTGCCTTAGTTCAGGGAGTTCCCTTTTCCCGCGACTTCATGGGGGCTCAGTATCCGCCGCGCCCATTTGACCAGGTCTGCGAGTCAACCAGAACCCCGGCCTAAGCCCCGGCTGGCCTGTCAGCGATATGCGCAGCCAGCGCGGCGGCCTGTGACCGCCGGTGCAGGCCGAGCTTGGCGAACAATGACGCCACGTAGTTCTTGACCGTCGCCTGGGACAAGACCATCCGTTCTGCGATCTGCCGGTTGGTCAGCCCTTCCCCGATCAGTTCCAGCACCCGCCTCTCCTGGCTGGACAGCGCGGAGAACGGGTCGAGCAGCTCCACATGGCCGCGCAGTTGCGCCATCACCTGTTGGGTCGCCTCGGGGCCAAGGGTGGACTCGCCAGAAGCCACGGTGCGCACCGCCCTCACCAGATCCATGGCGGCCGCCTGTTTCATCACATAGCCCGCCGCGCCCGCCAAGATCGCCGCTACAACCGCATAGTCATCCTCGTACCCCGTCAGCATCAGGCACGCCGTCCCCGGACAAGCCGACCTGATCTGGCGGCACACCTCGACACCGTTACCGTCGGGCAGCCGCACATCTACCACTGCGACATCCACTGCCAGCAACGGCACCTGGCTCTCCGCTGCCTGGGCCGTCGCAGCCTCCCCGGCCACCTCGATATCCGGCTCAGCGGCCAGCAGATCCCTCAGTCCCACCCGGATCAGCTCATGGTCATCCACCACGAACACCCGGATGCGTCTCCGCGTGCCACCCGGCAGCCCTCCGCCACTACCCTGCATCCCCAATCCCCCTCACTGGCCCAATGCCCCCACGATGGCGCATCCCGCGAGCACCCGCTTCCCCATAGCGTCAGGGGGCGTGAACCGGGACCATGCATGCAGCGAGTGTGGCTCTTTCACGCTCCAGCCAGTGACTCCGCGCCGGTACCCAGTACCGATGCCACCTTTTCCAGCAAGGCCTGCGCAGTGAACGGTTTCTGGATGAACTCGGCCCGGTCTTGGGCAATACGCTCGCTTAGCACTTCCTCCGCATGCCCGGACATGTACAGCACGCGCAGGCCGGGCCTCATCGTGACGACATGCTCGGCGAGCGTCGCGCCGGACATCCTGGGCATCACTGAGTCGGTCAGCAGAAGCTGCACGTCCGTGGAGGACGCCAGCGACAGCGCTTTTTCATAGGTCTCGGCCTCCAACGTGTTATAGCCGTTCTGCCGCAAGATCCGGGCAGCTAGCCGCAGCACCACCGGCTCATCGTCCACGACCAGGACCGTCTGGCCCTGCCCCTGGGCACCCGGCACCACAGCGGCAGATACCGTCGGCGCTTGTGAGGCTGCCGCTGAAGCAGGAAGCAACACCCGGAAGGCCGTGCCGACCCCTTCTTCAGATTCGACGGTTACCTGCCCGCCCAAGCCGGTGACGACGGCATGCACGGTGGCCAGCCCCAGGCCAGTACCCTGACCCACCGGCTTAGTGGTGAAAAACGGATCGAAGATATGCGCCGTGACGTCGGCGCTCATCCCAGTTCCGGTGTCGATGACAGCCAACTCGGCGTACCGGCCAGGGCTCCGGCCATTGTGACTGGCCTGGTGCTCGGTCAACTCGGCCACTCCTGTCTCGATGGTCAGCGTGCCGCCCTGAGGCATGGCATCGCGGGCGTTCACCGCCAGGTTGAGCAGCACCTGCTCCACCTGCCCGCGATCAGCCTCGATGGCAGGCACGTCTGCGCCAAGGTTCTGCCGGATCTCGATCCCCGCCCCGAGCGTGGCGGCCAGCAGCTCCCGGGTGCCCGCAGTGATGGTGTTGAGGCTCAGCACCTCAGGGTGTTGCGTATCGCGGCGGCCAATGATGAGAAGCTGCTTGGTGATGCGGGCGGCACGCTCGGCCGCGCTGGTGATCTGGCCGATATCGGCCTGCACCGCAAGATCAGCGGTCTCCTCGGCCGCAAAGCTGGCATAGCTCAGGATCACCGCCAGAAGGTTGTTGAAATCGTGCGCGACGCCCCCCGCGAGCTGGCCCAGGCTCTCCAGCCGCTCGGACTGGTGCAACTGGCGCTCCAACTCGTGGCGCTCGGTCTCCAGCAGGGCACGCTCGCTCACATCCCTGCCGACCGCCGCTGCCCCGGTGACTGCCCCGCTCGTGTCGCGAATCGGGGAAACAGACAGCGATACCTCCACCAGGTGCCCGTCCATGGCGCGGCGCTGGGTTTCCAGTTGCACGACCTGCTCACCCTGGCGCACCCGGTCCAGGATCTGCGTTAGCTCCCCGGCACGTTCGGCAGGGATGATCATGGAAACGTTGCGCCCGATGGCCTCATCCGCCCGGTACCCGTACTCGGCCTCAGCGCCCGCGTTCCAGCCCGTGATGATGCCATCCAGGGTCTTGCTGATGATGACATCGACCGAGGACCCCACGACGGCGGCCAGCCGCGACTTGGCCTCGACATCCGCCCGGACCGACGCGAGCAGCAAATTGATGTCACGGGCAAGCGAGGCAACCTCTGGCGGCCCCGACAACGCCAGCGGCTCATCCGAGGCGCCTGCTATCAGGGCCTGAACCCCGGCACTGAGCCTGCTCACTGGCAGCAAAAATCGCCGGTAGAACGCCACCGAGGCCACGACGAACACGACCAGGCCAGCCAACGTGAGAACAAGCAGGCCATCGCTCACCTGGCCAGCCACATTCAGGGCTCCAAGGCCCACGCCAGACGCCAAGGAGAACACCGCCACGAACCCCGCAACAAGCACGGTCAGCGGCAAAGACCTTCTCTTCGGGGCCGTGGCTGCTACTACGGCATCCGTGCGCTGACCCCCCATGGGCACCCCCGGATCACTAGTACCCAACGCTATCACAAGACGTAATTAAGTCACTACATTATGTAACTAAACGATTGCCGCCCCGAGCGGGTGCTCGATACCCTCGAAACCGCGTTCGTGGAGGCCGGCTGACTCAGCGTGACGGTGACAGCCCAGCCTGACAGCTGAGCGGCGGAATTCAGGCAGCGGCCGGTGCCCGGCCCACCGCGGTGGACACAGGCAGCGGCGCTGGGAGGCCTACCGCCGGGACCTGCGCCGGGCGCTGCCGGTCAGCCGCATCCCCACGACGACGATCAGGGCCACCACGGCGACCCAGAAGATGAAGTGCAGCGCGGAGATCACGATCCCGAGAACCATGAACGCGGCGATCGCCGCCAGCACAACCAGAAGCAGTTTTCCCATACATCCACGATATATCGTGTTGACCCCAGCCGCGCCACCACAGCGCCGCCAGTTTGCTTCTACACTCGGCGTAGAAGTTCTATCTATCGCGTAGATGAGCCTGGACTGGCGAGGAGCGGCCATGCTGAGCCAGACCGCCTGGTACGCCAGGTGAACATCGGGCACCTGATCGCCAGCTACGGGTACCTGGCGCTGTTCGCCCTGGTCGCTGCCGAGAGCCTGGGCATCCCGCTGCCAGGGGAAACCGCCTTGATCACCGCGGGCATCTACGCTGGGCATACCCACCGCCTGTCGCCATGGCTGATCTTCGCCGTGGCCGCTGCGGCGGCGATCATCGGCGACAATATCGGCTACTGGATCGGCGACAAGGGCGGATACCGGCTAGCCCGCCGGTACGGGCCGAAGGTGCGGCTGGACGAACACAAGCTGAAGATCGCCCGCTATCTGTTCGACCGGCACGGCGCCAAGGTGGTGTTCTTCGGCCGGTTCGTGTCCGTCCTGCGTACCTACGCGGCATTCCTGGCCGGCACCAGCCAGATGCGCTGGCGGAAGTTCCTGCCCGCCAACGCCGCAGGCGGCATCGTGTGGGCTGGCGCCTACACCCTTGCCGCCTACCTGGCCGGCACCGCGCTGCAACAGGCATCGGGCACGATCAACCTGATCCTTGCGGGGGCAACGGTCCTCGTGATCGGGGCCGTGCTGGTATGGCTCCGCCGAGAGATGGACAAGCTCGGCCCCCAGGCCGAGGCCGCTTACCCCGGCCCCCTGGAATGACTCCCGTTTAGCTGGTCGGCCCGCCGACCTTGACCCGCTGTAGTGCGAGCACTCACCGACGACCGCAAAGCCTTGGACCGTCGCCTTATCCAGCGTGGCCGCCGATCAGGCTGCCTACGGTGAAGGTCACCGCGATGGCCAGGCCGCCGAGGGCGAGCTGGCGCAGGCCTGAGCGCACCGGGGACCGGCCGGTAAGCCTTCCTACAGCCGCGCCGCCGGTGACCAGGGCCACCGCTGTGATCACCAGGGTTGCGGCCAGCACAGGGAAGCCGAGCAGATAGGGCAGCAGCGGCAGCAGGGCGCCGAAGGAGAACGCCAGCAGCGACGCCACGCCCGCCAGCAGGGGCGAGGGCAGCTCTTGCGGGTCGATACCAAGTTCCTCGCGGGTGTGCACGCGCAGGGCGGTACCTGGGTCCTGGGATACCGCGGCGGCCATCCGGGCCGCGGTGTCGGGATCAGCGCCGTAGTTACGGAAATAGCCCGCAAGCTCGTCCTGCTCGGCGGCGGGGAACCGGGCGAGCATCTGGCGTTCGAGCGCCACCTCGGCGTGGACCAGCTCGTTCTGGTTGGTGACCGAGATGTATTCGCCGGTGCCCATCGAGAACGCACCGGCGACCAGCGCCGCCACTCCCGTGAGCACGATCGCGTGGGCCGAGACGCCGCCACCGCCGACCCCGGCGATCAGCGAAGCATTGGTCACCAGGCCGTCGACCGCGCCGAACACGGTCGGCCGCAGCCAGCCACCAGACACGTCCCTGTGCCCATGCGACCACCCGGCACGCAGGGCTGCTGCCCCGGTCGCCTGCGAGGGCTCCCGGGACTGTTCAGCACTCACCCCGCGATTATCGCCTTCCGATGGCCGGCCCGGGCGCGGGGGGCGGGCCGAATGGGGCGCTGAACGACCGCCACGGTCGCCGCGGCGGGTGGGCTCCGGGGCGAGGAACATGCACACAGACTGAGGGCTCTGCCCCACCCCCCGTTGACACGGCCGCGCTCCTTCAGGGCGACACAACGTCCACAAGCTCACGACCAAAGATCGTTGGGACCGTCGGCTTTCGCGTTGAAGGTGAAGTAGAACGTGGCGCCACGGCCGACGGCGCCTTCCGCCCAGGTGCGTCCGCCGTGGCGTTCGATGATGCGCTGGACGGTAGCCAGGCCGACACCGGCGCCGGGGAACTCGCCGACGGAATGCAGCCGCTGGAAGGGCTGGAACAGCTTGTCCGCGTAGGCGAAGTCGAAGCCGACCCCGTTGTCGCGCACATAGCAGCAGATGGAGGCGTCGGCGGTGCTCGTGGTGATGGTGGTGGCGAACTCGATGGTGGCGTCGTCGCGACGGGAGGTGAACTTCCAGGCGTTCTGGAGCAGGTTCTCCAGCACGATCAGTGTCAGGCCACGGTCGGCAGTAATCCGGACGCCGTCTTCGACGGTCACCCGCACCTGGCGGTCCGGATCATGGGCGCGGAGCTGGTCGCAGATGGCGGTGACTTCGGCACTGAGATCGACTTCCTGAAGGTTCATCTCGGCGTGTGACACCCGCGACAGGAGCAGCAGGTTGTCGATCAGGGTGGCCATGTGCGCGCTGGCGGCCTGGATCCGCCCGGCGTACCCGATGCCAGCGTCATCGAGCCGGTCGCCGTTTTCCTCGATCAGAGCTTCGGCATAGCCGCTCAACGCACGCAGCGGGGTGCTCAGGTCGTGAGCGATCGTGTAGGTGAAGGCCGCCAGGTTGTTGTTGGCCCGCTGCAGGTGAACGGTGCGCTGCTGCACCTGCCGTTCCAGGGTTGCATTCAGTGCGCGGATCTCCTTGGCTCCCCGGTGCAGCTCACGTTCGGCGTCCTTCCGGCTGGTGATGTCACGGTTAATCTCCATGAATCTCTGGACGGATCCGTCAGGCCCGCGCTGTCCCACCCAGCGGCTCTCGACTGCGATCAGCCGGCCGTCGGCGCACCGGTGAACAAGCTCGCCCTCCCATCGGCCATCCTGGGTGACGGCGGCATCGATGTCGGCGAGGGGCTCGGGATACGTTGTGTGCAGAAGCTCCTGGGGGGTACGACCGACCGCCTCGGCCCGGGTAAAGCCGTAGGTGTGTTCGGCGCCCGCGTTCCAGTACACGACGCGACTGTCCCGATCCCGCACCAAGATCGCATCGTGGGCCAACTCGAGCAGAGCGGCCTGGTCTGCTATGGTCCGCTCCCTGGCGTTGCGTTCCGACATGTCGGCGAACACGGCCAGGGCGTAGTCGACCGCTCCGCCCGCCCCGTACATTGGGCGGCCCCATACCTCGAGGGGGATCACCTGACCATCGGGGTGGTGGATCTCCAGGTCGCCGATGTGCGGCGACTCCCCGCGGAGGGCCAGGACGACGGGCAGCCGCTCAGTCGGGTAAAGCTGGTCTGTGCCAGCAACGAAAGCACCGTAAGTTTCGGCCAGCTCACCGGCGTCGACGTTCGGTACAACGCCTCGGCCCAGCATGCCTTCGGCCTCGCGATTGGCGTAGAAGGGCTGGCCGCTAGCGTCGCTGATGAACACCCCGACGGGCATGGCGTCCAGGAACTGGAACAGCCGCTGCTCGGCGTCCCGCGCCGCCCTCGCGGCCTCGGCCGCCCGCGCCGCCTCCGTGATGGCTATCCGGCGCTCCCCGTCCGCCTGCTGCGCCAGCTCTTCCAGCTCGGTGTTCGTTCTGCGAGCCTCAGTCACCGCCATCTTGTTGGCGGCGGACAGGCGGCGGCGAAGGACAAGGAGGCCACCCACATCAACGACGGCCAGGACGGCTGCCAGGCTAGCGAAGAGGGTCAGCCTCAAGCGCAGGTCCGAGCGTCGCGAGGCGCCCGCAGATGTGGCGGCGCGCTGGAGGTCTGTGATCACCGTCCGTGCCTGGTCCATGACGTGCTTGCCCTCGTTGGTGCTCACGAGCCGCAGCGCGCGGGCGTGATCACCAGCGCGGGACAGGCTGATGGTCGTGGCCAACTCCGCCATCTTCGCCGCGACCAGATTGCTGAGCTCTACGAAGTATTGGCGACCGCCAGGGACCGCTGAGACCTGCGAGCCGAGACGCTGCTGGATGGCTGGGATCGCCGAGAGCGCCTTATCGTAGGGCTGAAGGTAGATGAGCCTGTTTGTCAGCAAATAGCCGCGCTGGCCAGTCTCGGCATTGAGCAACTCGATCAGCAACTCGTTACTCGCCCCGACGACAGCCGAGTTGGTGACGTCAGCCCTGTCATAGAGCACATAGGCCTGCACCGCGAGGGCTGAGCTGCCAGCGAACAGGATCAGGAGCAGAGCCACCGATGCGATCGCGAGCGCGCGGGGAACGGGTGCCAGCCGCCTGGGCGGCCGGGGCAGCCCGAGCCTGACGCCCGGTGCCCGCGAGCTGCTCATAACACACAGTTTAGATCTAGTGACTTATAGTGAGAAGTGTGAGGCCACTCGCGGACAGCAGGCTCGTCGCGCTCCTGGAAGGGGCGCCCGATGCGATGGTGTGCGTGGATGCCAGTGGCCGGATCGTCATGGTCAATGCCCAGGTGGAACACCTGTTCGGGTACCAGCGGGAGGAGCTGGAGGGCCAGTTGGTCGAAATGCTGGTTCCCGACGCTGGCCGCGCGGTGCATCCGCGGCACCGGGCGCGGTATATAGCTGATCCGAAGCCCCGGCCGATGGGGGCAGGGATGCAACTGTCCGCTCGCCGCCGCGACGGCTCCACCTTCCCCGCGGACATCGCCCTGTCGGCCACCGACACCGACGAGGGGATCCTGGTCACAGCCGCCGTCCGCGACGTGACCGGCCGGCAGCAGGTGCTGGACGAGCTCGCGCGGGCAAACCAGAACCTGGAATCGTTCGCCTACTCGGTCTCTCACGACCTGCGTGCCCCGCTCCGTGCACTGGCCGGTTTCAGCGCCGCTCTGATGGAAGAATGCGCCGACGATCTCGGCGACGCCGGCCGGGGCTATGCCGGGCGGATCCAGGCCGCCAGCGAACAGATGGCGAAGCTTATCGACGACCTGCTGCAGCTGTCGCGGGTGTCACGAGCAGAGATCAACTTCGAGGCAGTCGATCTCGGTGCCGAGGCGGCCGGTGTTGCCGAGCGACTCCAGCGCGACACCCCGGACCGGCGCGTCCGCGTCACCATCCAGCAACCAGTCTGGGTGCTGGCCGACCGCAGCCTCGTCCGCACGGTACTGCAAAACCTGCTGGACAATGCCTGGAAGTTCACCTCCGGCCGAGACGAAGCCTCGATCGACTTCGCCGCGACGCCGACTGGTGCGGCCTGGTTCTGCTGCTACGTGCGTGACAACGGCGCGGGCTTCGACCCCGCTTACGTGGACAAGCTGTTCCAGCCATTCAAGCGGCTGCATTCGACCCGCGAGTTCCCCGGCACCGGCGTAGGCCTTGCCAGCGTGCGGCAGATCGTGGAGCGCCACGGCGGCCGCGCGTGGGCCGAGGGCGCTGTTGGCGAAGGCGCGACGTTCTACTTCACGCTCCGGACGGCGGAAACTCTATGAGCGAACGGCATATCCTGCTGGTAGAGGACAATCCCGATGATGAGGCCCTGACGATCCGGGCCTTCGAGAAGAACAACATCGGCAACAGGATCGTGGTGGCCCGCGACGGCGCCGAGGCAATCGACCATCTCCTCGCGATCGACAGCGGTGACGCACCGCCCCCCGTGCTCATCCTGCTCGACATGAAGCTCCCTAAGGTCGATGGGCTCGAAGTGCTGCGCCGGATACGGACCACCGAGCGAACCCGGCTCATCCCCGTTGTCGTCCTCACCACCTCCATCGAGGAAGAGGACATCCAGGCCGGCTACGGCTACGGCGCCAACGCCTGCGTGCGGAAGCCGGTGAGGTTCGCCGATTTCGTCAAGGCGGTCAACACCATTGGAATGTTCTGGCTGCTCCTGGCCGTGCCGCCGCCCAGCCGAGTCTCCGGGCCACAGCACAGCGCCGGGGCGCCAGGGGACGCCGTGAATGCCGCGTCACCGGTCTCCGGGAAGTGGCCTCCATGAACGGCCACCAACCCGGCCGGGAGACACCGGGCCGGCAGCCGGATGAGACCGCTGACCCATGGCAGGCGGACATCCCGTCCGGGACGGCGGCGAACCCAACAGCGCCGTACGCGCTGCGCATTCTCATCCTGGAGGACGAGCCCTCCGACGCCGAGCTTGAGCAGCGCCTCCTCGAACGTGCGGGCCTGGATTTCACCGCCATCGTGGTCGACACGGAAGAGGCATTCGTGCGGCAGCTTGAAGACTTCCACCCCGAAGTGATCCTTTCCGATATCTCGCTGCCGGGCTTTTCTGGCGAGAATGCCCTCAAGCTCACCAGAGAGCGGTACCCGCACGTACCGTTCATCTTCTTGTCTGGTGTCCTCGGAGACGAAGCAGCGGTCGAGCTTCTCAGGCAGGGGGCCACCGACTATGTGCTGAAGGATCGGCCCGCGCGCCTGGCCACGGTCGTCCGCCGCGCTGTCGGCGAGGCTGGGCAACGGGCGGAGCGGGCCCGGCTAGAAGCCCAGCTTGCGCAGGCGAGGCGGCTGGAAAGCCTGGGCCAGCTGGCCGGTGGGGTGGCCCACGACTTCAACAACCTCCTCGGCATCATCTCGAACTACATGGCGTTTATCGGCGAGGAACTGGCGAAAGAACCGCCACAGATCCACTGGCCAGCCGTCCGCGCAGACATCGCGGAGGTCGAGACCGCGGTCCAGCGAGCCGCCGACCTGACCCGCCAGCTGCTGGCGTTCGGGTGCCGCGAGGTTCTGCAGCTCCGCGTGCTCAACATCAACGACGCCATCACCGATGTCGAGGGCCTGCTGGTGCGCACCCTCGGCGAGCACATCGAGCTGGCCACTATCCTGGCCGCGGACCTTGGCCCGGTGTTCGCAGATCCTCGCCAGATCGAGCATGTCCTCATCAACCTGGCGGTCAACTCCCGCGACGCGATGCCCACCGGCGGCAGACTGACCATCGAGACGGCCAACACCGAACTTGATGCGGCGTACGCGGCCGGACCGGGCAACCTGCCGTCCGGCGACTACATCAGCTTGCAGGTCAGCGACACCGGCACCGGAATCCCTGAGGACGTCATCGACCGGGTCTTCGAGCCGTTTTTCAGCACCAAACCGACCGGCGCGGGGACCGGCCTGGGGCTGGCCACCGTGTACGGGATCGTCACGCGGGCAGGCGGCGCGGTCCGGGTCGCCTCCGGAACAGGCCGGGGCACAACCGTGACCGTCTTGCTGCCCGTCACCGATCCCACCGAACACGATCAACGGCCAACTGGGGAGTCTAACCGCGATGCAGGCACCGCCGTGCTACTCGTCGAGGACGAGCCTGCAGTGCGGGAGATGACCCGGCGGGTGCTGGACCGCGGCGGTTACCACGTGCTGACCGCCGCCAGCGGCCCGGACGCGATCGCCATCGCCGGCCAGCAAGGCCGGATCGATGTGCTGCTTACCGACGTGATCATGCCGAAGATGATGGGAAAGGAACTCGCTGACCGGGTGCGTGCCCTCCGGCCGGGCCTCCGGGTCCTGTTCATGTCCGGCTACACGCAAGGCACCCTTAGCGCCCAGGGCATCCTCGAACCCGGGCTCAACCTGATCGAGAAACCCTTCTCCGCGGCATCGCTACTGGCCAGGCTGAATGAGGTCCTCGCCCAGACGGAAACCGCCCGCCCCGACGGGACACCTAACGGTTAGCCGCAAGACGGCGTGATCGCATTCACCGGCGTGACGGTGACAGCCGAGCCCGATGGCTGAGACCCGGTCCGGGATCACCTGAACACCTACGGGACTGCGACGATGCGGGCGGCGGCACCGGTACGCTGAAGGCTTCGAAAGCCTGCAGAAACGAGCCCGTGGAGGGGTCATGCCGCCGCTGAGGTCCCGCACCGTCACGCACGGACGCAACATGGCCGGTGCCCGCGCGCTGCTCCGCGCCACCGGCGTCGCGCGCGAGGACATCGGCAAGCCCATCGTCGCGGTGGCCAACAGCTTCACCGAGTTCGTCCCCGGGCACGTGCACCTGCGCGAGGTGGGCCAGGTCGTCGCGGATGCCGTCCGTGCGGCAGGCGCCATCCCCCGCGAGTTCAACACGATCGCGGTGGACGACGGCATCGCGATGGGGCACGGCGGGATGCTCTACTCCCTGCCGAGCCGGGAGCTTATCGCGGACTCGGTCGAGTACATGGTGAACGCCCACTGCGCCGACGCCGTGGTGTGCATCTCCAACTGCGACAAGATCACCCCGGGCATGCTGATGGCCGCGCTCCGGCTGAACATCCCCGCCGTGTTCGTGTCCGGCGGCCCGATGGAGGCCGGGGTCGCCCGCGCCAAGGGCGAGACCGCCGAGGGCGCCACCAGGCTCGACCTGATCGATCCGATGATCGCCTCGGCCGACCCCTCGGTGTCCGACGAGCGGCTCGCCGAACTGGAGGAGGCGGCCTGCCCGACCTGCGGCTCCTGCTCGGGCATGTTCACCGCCAACTCGATGAACTGCCTCACCGAGGCCATCGGCCTGGCCCTGCCCGGCAACGGCACCACGCTGGCGACGCACACGGCGCGCCGCGAGCTGTTCGACCGGGCCGGCCGCCTGGTGGTCGAGCTGACCAGGCGGTACTACGAACAGGACGACGAGTCGGTGCTGCCCCGGTCGGTGGCCAGCCGCGACGCGTTCGAGAACGCGATGGCGCTGGACGTGGCCATGGGCGGTTCCACCAACACGATCCTGCACCTGCTCGCCGCCGCCCACGAGGCGCGGGTCGGGTTCGGCCTGAAGGAGATCGACGAACTGTCCCGCCGGGTCCCGTGCCTGTGCAAGGTGGCGCCGAGCAGCAGCTACCACGTGGAGGACGTACACCGGGCGGGCGGCATCCCGGCGATCCTCGGCGAACTGGACCGGGCCGGCCTGCTCAACCGCGACGTGCACACCGTGCACAGTTCCTCGCTGCGGGAATTCCTCGACGCCTGGGACCTGCGCTCGCCCGCGGTGACGCAGGAGGCGGAGGAACTGTTCCACGCCGCGCCCGGCGGGGTGCGCACCACCCGGCCTTACTCGCAGAGCGCCCGCTGGTCCACGCTGGACACCGACAGGGACGGCGGCTGCATCAGGGACTCCGAGCACGCCTACAGCGCGGACGGCGGGCTCGCCGTGCTGTACGGCAACCTGGCACCCGAGGGCGCGATCGTGAAGACCGCCGGGGTGCCCGAGGAGCTTTTCCACTTCTCCGGCCCGGCGATCGTGTTCGAGAGCCAGGAAGCGGCGGTGGAAGGCATCCTGGCCGGCCAGGTCAAGGCGGGTGACGTGGTGGTCATCCGGTACGAGGGCCCCAGCGGCGGCCCCGGCATGCAGGAGATGCTGTACCCGACCAGCTACCTCAAGGGCCGGGGCCTCGGCCGGGCCTGCGCGCTGATCACCGACGGCCGGTTCTCCGGCGGCACGTCCGGCCTGTCGGTCTGCCACGTGGCACCGGAGGCGGCGGCCGGCGGCGTGATCGCGCTTGCCGAGAACGGCGACCGCATCGCGATCGACATCCCCGGCCGCGAACTTCGCCTGGACGTGCCGGACACCGAGCTTGCCGCGCGCCGGGAGGCGCTGGTGGCCGCGCTCGGCGGATACCGCCCGGCCGACCGGCAGCGCCAGGTCAGCGAGGCGCTGCGGGTCTATGCGGCGCTGGCCACGTCCGCCTCCACCGGCGCGGTCCGCGACCTCGGCCTGCTCGGTTCCGGCAAGTAGCCCGCCCGGGCATGGCGACGGCACGGAACTGGCTGGCTGGCGCCCGGCCGAGAACGCTGCCCGCGGCGATCGTCCCGGTCGCGGTCGGTACCGGCGTGGCGATCGGCTACGGGCGGTTCTCCGCCTGGCGGGCCGCGCTGGCGCTGGTCGTGGCGCTGGCCTTGCAGGTCGGGGTGAACTACGCCAACGACTACAGCGACGGCATCCGTGGGACCGACGAGGCCCGCGTCGGCCCGGTCCGGCTGGTCGCTGCGGGGCTGGCCCCGCCGCGCCAGGTGCGCACCGCCGCCATCGCCAGCTTCGCCGTCGCCTGCGTGGCCGGGCTGGTGCTCGCTGTTGCCACCTCGTGGTGGCTGCTGGCGGTGGGCGCGGCCGCCGTGGCCGCCGCATGGACCTACACCGGCGGCCGCCACCCCTACGGCTACAGCGGACTCGGCGAGGTGGCGGTGTTCGCCTTCTTCGGGGTTGCCGCTGTGGTCGGCACCGCGTTCGTGCAGGTCCGCAGCCTGACCTGGCTCGCCTTTGCCGCCTGCGTCCCGGTCGGGCTGCTCGCCTGCGCGCTGCTGGTGATCAACAACCTGCGCGACATCCCGTCCGACACCGTGGCGGGCAAGCGCACCCTGGCGGTCCGCATCGGCGACCCGCGCACCCGCCTGCTGTACGCCGGCTGCGCGCTGGTCCCTTTCGTCGCGGCGGTGCTGATCGCCCCGGTGCGGCCGCTCACCCTGCTGACCCTGGCCGCGGTCCCGCTGGCGCTGCCGCCGGTCCGGGCGGTCCTGGGCGGCGCCGGCGGCCGGGCGCTGATCGGCGCGCTCGGGCAGACGGGCCGGCTGCAGCTCGCGTTCGGCGCCCTGCTGACCCTCGGCCTTGCGATACGGATTTGATTCAGGCATAACGCCGGCCCGCCAGGCCCACAGCCCGGACGGCGCACCGGGCGCCTGCCGGGCTGTTCACAGCGGCCCGCAGCGGGAATCATGGGTGCCATCGAGCGCACGAGGGGGTTTGACCATGACCGGAACGGCCCGGCTGTCCTACAGCCATGGCGCGTCGCCCGACCCGCTCCTCGGCGAGACGATCGGGGACAACCTGCGCCGGATCGCCGCGCAGCACCCCGGCCGCGAGGTGCTCGTGGACGTGCCCAGCGGGCGCCGGTGGACCTACGCCCAGTTCGACGCCGACACCGACACCCTCGCCCGGGGACTGATCGGTGCGGGCATCGAGGCGGGCGACCGGGTCGGCATCTGGTCCCCGAACTGCGCGGAGTGGGTGCTGCTCCAGTACGCCACCGCCAAGGCCGGCGCGGTGCTTGTGAACATCAACCCGGCCTACCGCAGCCACGAACTCGGTTACGTGCTGCGGCAGTCGGGCGTCCGGATGCTGGTCAGTGCCGAGTCGTTCAAGACGAGCAACTACCGGGCGATGATCGAGGAGGTCAGCGGCGACCTGGACGCCCTGGAGCAGGTCGTCTACCTGGGCTCCGCGGAGTGGGACGCGCTGATGGCGGCCGGGGCATTGCAGGGGGATGGCGGTCGGAGGGGAGACCCGCTGGCCGCACGCAGGCGGGGCTGGCCTTCGACGACCCGATCAACATCCAGTACACCAGCGGGACCACGGGATTCCCCAAGGGCGCGACGCTGTCCCACCACAACATCCTCAACAACGGGCTGTTCATCGGGGAGGGCTGCCGCTACACCGAGGCGGACCGGGTCTGCATCCCGGTGCCGTTCTACCACTGCTTCGGCATGGTCCTCGGTAACCTCGCCTGCACCACGCACGGCGCCTGCATCGTCATCCCCTCCCCCGGCTTCGAGCCGGCCGCCGCGCTGGAGGCGGTGCAGGCCGAGCGGTGCACGTCGCTGTACGGGGTCCCGACCATGTTCATCGCCGAACTGGCCCTGCCCGACTTCGCCAGCTACGACCTGTCCACGCTGCGGACCGGGATCATGGCCGGCTCGCCGTGCCCGGTCGAGGTGATGAAGCGGGTGGTCAGCGAGATGCACATGGCCGAGGTGACCATCTGCTACGGGATGACGGAGACCTCGCCGGTGTCCACCCAGACGCGGGCGGACGACGACATGGAACGCCGGGTGTCCACCGTGGGCCGGGTGCACCCGCACGTCGAGGTCAAGATCATCGACCCGGAGACCGGCCAGGTCGTGCCGCGCGGGACGTCGGGGGAACTGTGCACCCGGGGTTACTCGGTGATGCTCGGCTACTGGGACGACGAGGAGCAGACCCGCGGCGCCATCGACGCGGCGCGCTGGATGCACACCGGCGACCTGGCCGTCATGGACGACGCGGGCTACCTGAACATCGCCGGGCGGATCAAGGACATGGTGATCAGGGGCGGGGAGAACATCTACCCCCGCGAGGTCGAGGAATTCCTCTACGCCCACCCCGCGATCGAGGACGTCCAGGTGATCGGCGTGCCCGACGCGAGGTTCGGCGAGGAACTGTGCGCCTGGGTGAGGCTGCGCCCGGGCGAGGCGCTCAGCCTGGAGGAACTGCGCCAGTTCTGCACCGGCAAGATCGCCCACTACAAGATCCCGCGTTACCTGCGAATCTCGGACGACTTCCCGATGACCGTCACCGGCAAGGTGCAGAAGTACAAGATGCGCGAGGTGACCGTGGCCGAGCTTGACCTCGGCGAGGCCGCTGGCACCAAGACCGCCTGAGCGGGCCGCCGTCTCGATTCCCGCCGGGCCTGCGATGCCACCGCCGTGGCTGGCGGGGGCCCAGTGCGCCGGTCAGTCCCGGCGGCCGGTGAGGGCCAGGGTCACGCCCAGTCCGATCATGGTGAGCCCGCCGAGGCCGCCGACGAGTTCCAGCCGCCGTGGCGAGCGGGCGAACCAGGCCCGCACGCCGCTGGCGGCCAGGCCCCAGGTGCCGTCGGAGATCAGTCCGATCGGCAGCGAGACCAGGCTCAGCAGCAGAAGCTGGAGCGGCACATGCCCGGCCGAGGAGTTGGCGAACTGCGGCAGCACGGCCGCGAACAGCACGTACGCCTTCGGATTCGCCACGCCCACCGTGAACCCTTCGGCCGCAGCCCGCCAGCCGCCGCGCGGGGCCGCCGCCACGGCGATCACGGACTCCAGCGAACGGCGGTGCCTGATCGCCTTGACGCCCAGCCACACCAGGTAGCTGGCACCGCCGAACTTGACCACCAGGAACACGGTGTCAGAGCGCTGCACCAGGGCTCCGATGCCCAGGGCGACGCTCATCGCGACCACTTGCACCCCGGCCACGTTGCCGGCCACCGAGGCCAGCGCCGTGCGGCGGCCGTAGGCCAGCGCGCGGCCGATCACGAAAAGCACGCTCGGGCCGGGAATGGCGATCACGATCAGGCAGGTCACCGCGAACCCGAGTACCTGGCCAGTGGACAGCACGTGCCCCAGGCTAGCTTGCCCCGCCACGCCAGCCGCGAGTGGCTTACAGCCCCAGCAGCGGGTCCAGGCCGACGGTCAGGCCGGCCGGCAGGCTGGCGATGCCGCGGATGGCGAGCAGCACCCCGGGCATGAACGAGACCCGGTCCATGGAGTCGTGCCGGATGGTGAGCACCTCGCCGGGACCGCCGAAGAGCACCTCCTGGTGGGCGACCAGGCCGGCCAGCCGGACGGAGTGCACGTGGACCCCGCCGCCCAGGGTGGCGCCCCTGGCCCCCTCCAGCGCGGACACGGTGGCGTCCGGCGGCGCGCCGAGCCCGGCCGCCGCCCTGGCCCCGGCGATCATCGTGGCCGTACGGGAGGCGGTGCCCGACGGGGCGTCGGCCTTGCCCGGGTGGTGCAGTTCGATGACCTCCGCGGAGGTGAAGAACCGGGCGGCCTGCTCGGCGAAGCGCATCATCAGCACCGCGCCGACCGAGAAGTTGGGCACGATGAGTGCCCGGACGCCCGGCGCGGCGGCCAGCCATTCGCGCACCTGCGCCAGCCTCGGCTCGTCGAACCCGGAGGTTCCGACGATCGTGTCCAGGCCCTTGCCGATGCACCAGCGCAGGTTGTCCAGGACGGCGCCGGGATGGGTGAAGTCCACCACCACGTCGCACCCGGTCAGCGGATCGAGCGGATCGCCTTCGTCGACCCCGGCGCCGACCTCCATGTCGCCGGAGCCGGCGACCGTCTGGCACACCTGTGAGCCCATGCGCCCACGGGCGCCGAGCACACCCACTTTGATCATGACTGCCTGCCGTTCCTCCGGGCGGTGCGGGGTCCGGCCGGACGTCAGCCCAGTACGGCGGCGAAGGGTGCGCCGTCGTCGAACGGGCCGACCACGGCAAGCACCTTGGGCCGTCCCAGGATTTCCGCGGCCACCCGGCGCACATCGTCGTGGGTGACCGCCTCGATGGAAGCGAGGATCTCGTCTACGGGTTCGAGCCGGGAGTACACCAGTTCCGACTTGCCGAGACGGCTCATCCGCGAGGACGGGTCCTCCAGGCCGAGGACCAGCGAACCGCGCAGCTGCCCCTTGCCCCGGTCGAGTTCGACGTCGGTGAGGCCGCCGGAGATGACCTTGGCGATCTCGTCCTGGCAGATCGCCAGCACCTCGTCGGCCTTGGCCGGCAGGCAGCCGATGTAGATGGCCCACATGCCGGTGTCGGAATGCTGCGACGCGAAGCTGTACACCGAGTAGGCCAGCCCGCGCTTCTCCCGCACCTCCTGGAACAGCCGGGACGACATGCCGCCGCCCAGGGCCGCGTTGAGCACCCCGACCGCGAACCTGTTCTCATCGACACGGGACATCCCGGCGCAGCCGAGCACCAGGTTGGCCTGCTCGATGCTGCGCGGTACCAGCCGCACGCCGGTGCCAGCCGCGAGGCTGTGGTCCGTGGCGGCCAGCCGCGGCGGGGTCGGTGCCGCGTCCCCGGAGAGGGCGGCACCGAACGCATCGGCGACCTGCCGGGTGACCATGTCGTGGTCGACGTTGCCGGCGACGGCTACGACCAGGTCCGGCGGTGTGTACCTGGCGGCATAGTGCCCGGCGATCTGGTCCCTGGTGATCTCGTTGATCGAGGCCACGGAGCCGAGAATCGGCCGGCCGAGCGGGGTGTCGCCGAAGAGCTGCGCCGCGAACGCCTCGTGCACGGTGTCGGAGGGCTCGTCATCGTTCATCGCGATCTCTTCGAGGATCACGCCGCGCTCGGCGTCCACGTCCTTCGGCTCGATCAGGGAGCCGGTCACCATGTCGGACAGGACGTCGATCGCCAGCGGCAGGTCCGCGTCGAGTACCCGCGCGTAGTAGCAGGTGTACTCCTTGGCGGTGAAGGCGTTCAGCTCGCCGCCCACCGCGTCCATGGCAGCGGAGATCTCCAGCGCGGTCCGCTTGCTGGTGCCCTTGAACAGCAGGTGTTCCAGGTAGTGCGTGGCCCCCGCGTGATCGAGATCCTCATCGCGGGAGCCCACACTGGCCCAGATGCCGATGGCCGCCGAACGCACCGTGGGCAGTGACTCGGTCACGATCCGCAGGCCGCCGGGCAGTACCGAGCGGCGCACGCCGTCGTCGCTGTCGTGCTGGGTGGTCACCGTCATGAGTCGCGGTGCCGCCGCTCACGATGGCGGGTCCGGTGACCGCCGCCACCGTCACCCTCGCCGCGCTGCCCGTCGCGGTCACCGCGGGAGTGGTCGCGGTGACCGTCGCCGCGGTCGTGCTGACCGCCGCCGAGGTCCTCGCCAGCCGCTTCCCGTTCCACGACCTCGACAGGGACGAGCGACAGCTTGCCGCGGTCGTCCACCTCGCGGATCTCCACCTGGATCTTGTCGCCGACCTTGATCACGTCGTCGACGTTCTCGATCCTGGCGCCGCCGTGCAGCTTGCGGATCTGGGTGATGTGCAGCAGGCCGTCCTTGCCGGGCAGCAGCGAGATGAACGCGCCGAACGTGGTCGTCTTCACCACGGTCCCGAGGAAGCGCTCGCCCACCTCGGGGATGTGCGGGTTGGCGATCGCGTTGATCGCCGTGCGCGCGGCCTCGGCGGACGGGCCGTCGGTGGCACCGATGTAGATCGTGCCGTCGTCCTCGATGGTGATCTCGGCGCCGGTGTCCTCCTGGATGGAGTTGATCATCTTCCCCTTGGGGCCGATCACCTCGCCGATCTTGTCCACCGGGACCTTGATGGTGATGATCCGCGGCGCGTACGGGCTCATCTCGCCCGGCACGTCGATGGCCTCGCGCATCACGTCCAGGATGGTCAGCCGGGCCGCCTTGGCCTGGGTCAGCGCCGCGGCGAGCACCGAGGCCGGGATGCCGTCGAGCTTGGTGTCGAGCTGGAGCGCGGTGATCACGTTCCGGGTGCCGGCCACCTTGAAGTCCATGTCGCCGAACGCGTCCTCGGCACCGAGGATGTCGGTCAGCGTGACGTACTGGCCGCCCTCGTGGATCAGGCCCATGGCGATCCCGGCCACCATGTCCCGCAGCGGGACGCCGGCGTCGAGCAGCGCCATCGTGGAGGCGCACACCGAGCCCATCGAGGTCGAGCCGTTGGAGCCGATCGCCTCGGACACCTGCCGGATCGCGTAGGGGAACTCCTCCCTGGTCGGGAGCACCGGGATCAGCGCGCGCTCGGCCAGCGCGCCATGACCGATCTCCCGCCGCTTGGGCGAGCCCACCCGGCCGGTCTCGCCGGTGGAGTACGGCGGCATGTTGTAGTTGTGCATGTACCGCTTGGTGCGGTCCGGATTGAGCGTGTCGATCGTCTGCTCCATCCGCAGCATGTTCAGCGTGGTGACGCCGAGCACCTGGGTCTCGCCCCGCTCGAACAGGGCCGAGCCGTGCACCCGGGGCAGCACGTGCGCCTCGGCGGACAGCCGCCTGATGTCGGCGAGGCCGCGCCCGTCGATGCGCAGGCCGTCGGTGATGATCCGCTCCCGTACCAGCTTCTTGGTGACCGCACGGAACGCCCCGCTGATCTCCTTCTCCCGGCCCTCGAACTGGCTGGCGAGCTTCTCGCCGGTCAGCGCCTTGATCCGGTCGGTCTCGGTGTCCCGCTCCTGCTTGCCCGCGATAGCGAGCGCCGGGGCCAGTTCCCCGGAGACCTCTGCGGCGACGGCGTCGTAGACGTCCGCCTCGTAGTCGGCGAACACCGGGAACTCGGCGGTCGGCTTGGCGGCCGCGTCGGCGATGATCTGCTGGGCCTCGACGAGTGCCTTGATGAACGGCTTCGCCGCCTCCAGGCCCTGGGCGACCGTCTCCTCGATGGGGGCGACCGCGCCGCTGTCGGCGTCGGCGAGCAGGACCAGCGTGCGCGGCGTGGACTCGGCCTCGACCATCATGATGGCCACGTCGCCGTCCTCGAGCACCCGCCCGGCGACCACCATGTCGAAGGTCGCGTCCTCAAGCTGGGTGTGGGTGGGGAAGCCGACCCACTGGCCCTTGATCAGGGCGACCCGGACGCCGCCGAGGGGGCCGGAGAACGGCAGCCCGGAAAGCTGGGTGGACAGTGAGGCGGCGTTGATGGCCACCACGTCGTACAGGTGCTCCGGGTGCAGGGCCAGGATCGTCTCGACGATCTGGACCTCGTTGCGCAGGCCCTTCACGAACGAGGGGCGCATCGGCCGGTCGATCAGGCGGCAGGTGAGGATGGCGTCCTCGGACGGCCGGCCCTCGCGCCGGAAGAAGGAGCCGGGGATCCGGCCCGCCGCATACATCTTCTCCTCGACGTCCACGGTGAGCGGGAAGAAGTCCAGCCCTTCCTTGGGGTGCTTGCCCGCCGTGGTCGCGGACAGGACCATGGTCTCGCTGTCTAGGTAGACGACGGCGGATCCGGCGGCGAGCCTGGCAAGCCGGCCGGTTTCGAACTTGATGGTGACGTTGCCGAAAGGCCCGTTATCAATAACGGCTTCGGCGGTATACACACCCTCCACGGGTGAGACCTCCTTGACTGGGGTCCCGCGTCCCGCCTTCCGCCGGTAGTGCTCCGGGCCATCGCTAGCCCGGCAAATGACCGCCGGCCGGTCTTCGATCGAAGCCCTCGGCCCGGATGCACGGCTATCCGCCGCATTCGGCACCCGACCCGAGAACCACTACCGAGGACCGGCCCATGGTGCCCTCCGCACTCCGGAGCCGGGGCCGCGGGATGTTGCTCTCTAGTTGTGTTGCGGGCCGTGCCCTACGCCGAGCCTACCTGCGCAGGCCCAGCTTTTGGATGAGGGCACGGTAGCGCTCGATGTCATTGTTCATCAGGTACTTCAGCAGCCGGCGGCGCCTGCCCACCAACAGGAGCAGGCCACGACGGCTGTGATGGTCGTGCTTGTGCACCTTGAGGTGCTCGGTGAGATCGTTGATCCGCCGCGTCAGCAGAGCGACCTGGACCTCCGGCGAACCGGTGTCACCCTCACTGGTCGCGTGCCCGGCGATGATCTCCGTCTTTACTGCTGTGTCCAGCGGCACGTGCGTTCCTTATCTTTCGTTACTGATCTGGCGGGACTCCATCGCACTACCCAGCCCCGCGGGCGGGATCAGGCGATCCTGAATTCCCCTCGATCGGCCGTTTGAGGGTGCAGCCGACCAGGCCGACGATGCCGGCCACCAATTACGGTACCACGGTGCGGCCGGCGTTCTCACGCGTCCGCGGGCAGCTTCAGCAGCGCGGCCACCTGTCCCGCGAGGCCGTCGGCGGAGACCGGGACGGCCCGCTGCCACTGCTCGCCTTCGAGCTGCCAATGCCTCCCCTGGCCAGTGGCCACGAGCAGGGTACGCAGCAGGACGCTCGGCCCCTGCGCCACGGCCACCCGCAACCGGGTGACGGCCACGAAGGCGCCGGAGACCTCGGCGGTCGGCATCGGGATGAGCGGCCCGGCCTCGGACCCGGCATTCCCGGCCCGCCCGTGCCGGTCCGAAGCCATGTCCGCGCCGCACCAGCCGGCCAGGACCTGCACCGCCCGGTCCAGGCGGACCAGGACATGCGGCGGGAGCTTGCCCTCGGTGCCCGGCGACTGCTCGACCAGCCCGCACTGGCCGCTGGCGTGGCATCGTCCACCGGTACGGCCCAATCGGGCAACGCGCGTCCCGGCGGCGGCGCCGGGGGCGCGCCAGGCGCGGCCAGCAGCGGCGTCACCACGTGGAGGAACGGCCCCCGTTCGGCCTCGGGAACCGCCTCGGCGTCGAGGGTCACCGCGCCGAGTTCGGCCGCGGTGAACGGGTGCAGGCCGACCTCACCGGCACGGCGGACCTGCTTCCACCGCGCCCGCATCCCGGCCGGGCCGCGCGCGGCCCTACTCCGCCGCCAGATCACCGCAGGCTCACCGGACCGATGCTATGGCAGCCCACAGCCCGACAGGGCCGGGCGCCTGGCTTCCGCTGACAGCCGCAGCCGGAGTTCCTCAGACATGGCGCCCCGGGTCCGGGCCGCCCGCTCCGGGCCGGGCGCCTGGCTTCCGCTGACAGCCCGCAGCCGGAGTTCCTCAGACATGGCGCCCCGGGTCCGGGCCGCCCGCTCCGGGCCGGGCGCCTGGCTTCCGCTGACAGCCGCAGCCGGAGTTCCTAGAGTTGGGCCCGGAGAGCGGCGCATCGTTCCGGGAGGCCAGGGATGAGACGGTTCGCCGGCGCCGCGCTGGCCTCCGGCTTCGCGATCTCCGCGCTGGCTCCCCTGACGATCCTGACCGGGCCCGCTGGCGCGGCCGGGCGTGCCACCGCGGCGCCGGGCAGCACTGCCACGGCGACCCCGTCGCGTCGGGTCGCCGACCACGTCGCGGCCGGCCAAGCCGCCGACCGGGCAGCCGGTAGCCCCACCGACGCAGCAAGCGGCCCCACCCGGGCCGCCGGCCCCGGTCCCCGGCATGCCCGAACCGTCCGCGAACTGCCTGTCACAGCGTGGCCGAACGCACCTGACCAGCGAGCCGTGGGCGCAGCGGGCACTGGACTTCAGCAGCGTGTGGGACCTCACCAGGGGCCAGCACATCACGGTGGCGGTCGTGGACAGCGGCATCGACTACACGCCCCAGCTTGCGGGCAGGGTGAGCCGCGTCGACCTGACCGGCGGGAACGGCGAGGACTGCCTTCCGCACGGCACGATCGTGGCGAGCATCATCGCGGCCAGCGACGCGCGGGCGAAAGGGATCCCGTTCTACGGGGTGGCACCCGCGGCGCACATTCTCTCGATCCGGGTTCAGCAGCAGGAGGGCACGAGCGGCCAGACCGACGCACAGCGCAGGAAGACGCTCGCGGACATCGCCAACGGCATCCGTTACGCGGTCGTCAAGCACGCGAAGGTCATCAACGTGTCCATTCAGGTGTCGGCCAGCTACCGGGCCCTGCGCTCGGCCGTCGCGTTCGCGCTGCACCGCGACGTCGTCGTGGTCGCCGCGGCCGGCAACGACGACTTGGGCGGCGGGCCGGGGCCGTTCTACCCGGCGAGCTACCCCGGTGTGCTTTCGGTCAACGCCGTCGATGAGTCCGGGCAACTGGCCGGCTTCGACGTCAACCGCACCCCGGTCTCGGTGACCGCGCCCGGTGTGGATGTCGCCAGCGACTACCCCGGCGGGTTCGACCCCTCAAGCAAAGGAACGAGCTTCGCGACGGCGTTCGTCTCCGGGGAAGCGGCCCTGGTGCGCGCGGCCTACCCGCGGATGCCGGCCGCGCAGGTGGTACGCCGGATCATCGCGACCGCGGCGGGCCGCACCGGGGCGCACACCGGTGAAGGGATGATCAATCCGGTGCAGGCGGTCACCGCGGTGCTGCCGCCGCACCCGGCCACCTCGGCCCCGGCGCACCTGGTGCCGGTCCCGCGGCCCCGTGCGGTGAACACCTACACCCGCACGGTAGCCCTGTCGGTCACCGCCGGGGCCCTGCTGACCGCGGCCCTGGTCGCGATCGGCGCGGTCGTCATCCCCCAAGGGCGCCGCCGCCACTGGCGCCCCGGCCGGCTCGCCCCGGCTCCGGCCCCGTCCCCGCCCCTGATTGGGGCGCCAGAGGCTGACTCCGGCGCGGACAGAACTCCGCGCCGGAGTCACCCTCTGCCACCCACGAATGGCCGACCGCCCGGGACCCCCGGATTGCCGGATCCTGGCGCCAAGCACGGCCCCGGGGCCCGCTCCTCACCCAGTCAGCTCCCTGCCGATGTGCTGCCCCCGGTCGCCTACGGACCAGTCCCTGCCGAGCCTGACCAGCTACCCCTGGCCGCGCCGTCTCCGGCGCCCAGCCAGCTCCCCGACGTACTGCCACCCGTCGCCTACGCCGTGCTGCCCACCGAGCTTGATCAGCCGCTCGGGGCCACGCCGCCTCCCGCGCTCAGCGAGTTCCCTGCGGACGTCCGCTCCCCCGCGGCGCCCGGCGCACCTCCACTGGCGGAACCACCCGTCTCCCCGGAACCACTTCCCGCTACCACACCACCCCCTGCTGCAGGCCAGCCCCCCGCCGACGTCCCGTCTCCCACCGAGCCCGGCCAGGCCGTTCTGTCCCAGCCGCAGCCACCCCCATCCGCCACGCGGCCCACGGCCCCCCGGTCACCGGGCGCACGACATCGCCGACGCCGCAAATGAACGCGCCACCCGTGGGCCGCGGGCCCGGTGGTGTGGCAGCTGGGGTCCTGGCCAGCTGCCACACTGCCGGGTCGGGGCCCTGCCCACCCTGGCACCGCCAGATCTAGCGCCGGCCGGCGGCTTGGGGAGCAGCGGCGAAGGCGGTTTGGACGAGCAAGGGGTCGGCGCGGCGGGTGGCTAGGTAGCCACGGCCGGGGGGAAGAGTTTGCGGTTTGACCCCGAAGATCGGGCCTTCGTCTTTGCTGGCTGACATGAGCAGGGCCGTCGAGCCCATCTCCCGCAGGCGCTGGATGACCGGCTCGAACATGGCGCGGCCAGCGCCGCCTGCGGATCGTGCCAGGACCAGGTGCAGGCCGATCTCCCTGGCCTGCGGCAGCAGGTCCACCAGGGGCAGCAGCGGGTTGGTGGCGCCGGCCACCAGGTCGTAGTCGTCCACGATGACGAACAGGTCAGAGCCGCGCCACCAGGACCGGTTGCGCAGTTGGTCGGCCGTGAGGTCGGCGGGAGGCAGCCGGGTGATCAGCGCCTCGCGGGCATCGTTGAGCAGCGTCCCGGCGGCAGCCGAGGACGGGGCATAGCCGATCCGGTGCTCGGTGTCGGCCGCGTCGAGCAGCGACCGCCGGTAGTCCACGATGATGAGCCGCGCCTGGTCCAGCGAGTACCGCGTCACGATCCCGTCGGCGATCAGGTGCAGCAGGTTGGATTTGCCGGTCTCGGTGTCGCCGAGCACCAGGAAATGCGGGTCGGCCGCGAAATCGAGGAACACCGGCGAGAGCGTGGCCTCGTCCACGGCGAACGGCAGCCGGGTGCCGGTCTCGGCCGGGCCGGGCAGTTCCGCCACGGAGAATCCGCCGGGCAGCAGCCGTACCCCGGGGGCCCGGGGGCCCGGCCATGCGGTGGCGACGGTCTCGGTGAGCTTGCGCACGGCGTCGGCCAGGCTGGCGGCGTCCGGCTGGCCGTCGATGCGCGGCAGCGCGGTGAGGAAATGCAGGCCGTCCCTGGTCAGCCCGCGGCCCGGCGAACGCTCGGGGATGTTGGCGGCCAGCGCGCGGCCCATCTCCGACTCATACGGGTCGCCGAGGCGCAGTTCGAACCTGGTGCCGAGCAGGTCCCTGATCGCCGGCCGGAACTCCGACCACTTGTTGGTCGCCGCCACCACGTGAATGCCGTAGCCGAGGCCGCGCGCGGCAAGCGCGGTGATGTCGAGTTCCAGCTGCTCGTATTCCTGCCGCAGGGTGAGCCATCCGTCGACCACGAGGAAGACGTCACCGAACCCGTCGCCGGCGATCTCCCCGCTCGCCCGCATGGCCCGGTAGGCCGCGATGGACTCGATGCCGCGCTCGGCAAACTCCTGCTCCCGGCGTTCCAGGATCGCCCGGACCTCCGCGACCGTGCGCCGGACCCGCTCGGCCTGCAGCCGGGTCGCCACGCCGCCCACGTGCGGCAGCCCGGTCAGTGCGCCGAGGCTCCCGCCGCCGAAGTCCAGGCAGTAGCACTGGATCTCCTGCGGGGTGTGCAACAGCGCGAGCGAGCAGATCAGCGTGCGCAGCAGGGTGGACTTGCCACTTTGCGGCGCGCCGGCCACGCCGACGTTCCCCGCCGCCCCGGACAGGTCGGCCCACAGCGGGTCCCGGCGCTGCTCGTAGGGCCGGTCGACGATCCCGGCGACCGCACGCAACTTGCCGCGCCACCGCCAGCCGTCGGTGGTGCAGCCGAGCAGCGGGGTGATGGACAGCGGCGGCAGCAACTGGTCGATCGTCGGCGGCAGATCCAGCGGCGGCAGCCAGATCTGGTGGGCCTGCGGGCCCTCCCCGGCCAGCTGGCGGATCACGACCTCGAACAGGCTCTGGCCAGGCCTGGCGGGCTGCTCGCCGTCGTCCGCCGCCGCCAGCGCTGCCACCGTGGCCGCTGGCTTCGGCACCACCTTGGGCTTGACGTACCCGGGGCTGTACGGCACGACCATCGGCCGGATCTGCCACGGCGACGCCGAGGCGCCCGGAGCGAAGTCCGGCTCGCCGCCCGACGGCCCGGACACGTAGGCGGCCTTGAACCGGGTCATCTCGGTCGCCTCGGTCTTCAGGTAACCGCTGCCCGGCCGGGACGGCAGCTCGTAGGCGTCCGGTACGCCGAGCACGATCCTGGACTCCGCGGCGGAGTAGGTGCGCAGCCCGATCCGGTAGGAGAGCTGGGTGTCCAGGCCGCGGAGCCGGCCCTCCTCCAGCCGCTGCGAGGCCAGCAGCAGGTGCACGCCGAGCGACCGGCCGACCCGGCCGATCATCACGAACAGGTCGATGAACTCCGGCTTGGCCGCGAGCAGCTCGGAGAACTCATCCAGCACGATGAACAGCGTCGGCAGCGGCGCCAGCTTGGCGCCCCGCTCCCGGTCGCGCTCGTAGTCACGCAGCGACGCGTAGTTGCCCGCGGCACGCAGCAGCTCCTGGCGCCGGACGATCTCACCGTGCAGGGCGTCCCGCATCCGGTCGACCAGCGGCAGTTCCTCCTCCAGGTTGGTGATCACCGCAGAGACGTGGTTCAGCCGCTCCAGCCCGAGGAATGTCGCGCCGCCCTTGAAGTCGACCAGCACGAAGTTGAGGATCTCCGGGGAGTGGGTGAGCGCCAGGCCAAGCACCAGCGTCCGCAGCAGCTCTGACTTGCCCGAGCCGGTCGCCCCGATGATCAGCCCGTGCGGCCCCATGCCGCCCTGCGCGGACTCCTTGATGTCCAGCTCGACCGGCTGGCCGCCGGCATCCAGGCCCACCGGCACGCGCAGCCGGTTCCGTGCCGCCCGGGCCCGCCACAAGCTGCCTGCCTGCAGTGCTTCCGGATCGTCGAGGCCGAGCAGCGTGGTGAGCGTGGTGTTCACCGCCAGCGCGTCCTCGCCAAGCGCCGTGCCGCCCGCCGGGCGCAGCGGCGCGAGCTGCCGGGCAAGCGCCTCGGACTCGGGGACCGAGAGCCGGTCGGCCGCACCAACCTGTGCGGACACATCGGCCCCGGTACGGTCCCTGGAGATCATTTCGATACGGCCGCCCGCCACCCGCAGCCGCAGCACGGAGCCGTCCGCCGTGGCGGGCACCCGGCCGGACAGGTCGAAGATGGTGGCGCCATCCACGCCGTCGCCGCCAAGCTGGTCACCGTAGCCGCCGGGGACACCGTCGATGATCACCACGTGGTACGGCAGCGAGCAGTCCGCCTTGCCAGGAGTGAACCTGGGCCGGCCGGAGAACTCCGGGCCGAGCATGGCCTCGAGCTGCGCCAGGGCGGGCGCCATCAGGCGGACCGGGCCCGCCGCATCCCGCTCGGTCGGGTGCATGTTGTGCGGCAGCCATTTGACCCATCCCCACCGGGCGATCCGGTCCGGCGAGGCGCACACGCAGATCCGCACGTCGTCCGGTGAGTGGAACACCGCGATCTGGGCGATCATCGCCCGGACCATGGCGGCCGCCTCCTCGGCATCGCCGGAGAGGACCACCCGGCTGAACGCCCGCAGCGAGATCCCGACCGGCAGGCCGGGCTGCCTGGCATGCGCCCTGACGAACCTGCGCAGCGCACCGGCACACAGCGGGTCCAGGTCTTCGACCGGTTTGGTCTGCGGCGGGATGAGCCGCACCGCGAGGTGCTGGGTGCCGGTGCCGAGGCGGACGCTGCCGAAATCGTCGTCGGACGGCCGCCGTTCCCACACCCGGGCAAGGTCGCTGCCGGTGACCAGCCAGCGCAGCTCGCTGGGCTCAGGGCTGGCCCATTCCAGTGCCTCCCGCTGCGCGGCCGCGACCCGGCGGACCTTGCGCCGCACCTGGCCGAGGTAACGCAGGTAGTCGCGGCGCAGCCCGTTCAGCTTGATCTTGCGGTCGCCGCGGCCGCGGGCCATCTGGCCCATCGCCATGCCGCCCATGCCAAGGCCGAGCGCACCGCCGCCCACCCACCGGAGCGCGCCTGAGCCGGTGCCCGACATCATCGCGACCATGCCGAACGTCATCGCCAGCATCGGCAGGTACGTGAGCATCTGCTGGAGCGAGTCGCCGGCGACTTCCGGTATCTCCGGCGGTGGCTCAAGGACGACCTCGCCGTGGGGCAGGTCCGGCCCTTCGCGGCGCTCCCGCCGCCGGACGATGACCGTGCTCACCGCTCGCCTTCCTGCTCACCCAGGCACGAGTCACCGCCATGCGGTCCCGCTCCGCCTCGTCCCGGAAACGATCCATCCCGGTTGGTGCGATTCGCATACTATTGCCGACGACCTGCCCGAGGGAGCGACATGAACGTCGTGCCAGAGGTACGCAGATGAGTGCCGGCTCCGCCAGCGGAGCGGATACCTGCCGGGTCACCGTGGTCGGGCCGGGCCGGCGGGTGGACCTCGCACTCCCCGCCCGCATCCCGTTCGCCGAGTTGTTCCCTGCGGTTGCCGACTACGCCGGGCTGGACGCTGGCGCCGCCCGCCAGGCGCCGGCCGGGTGGGTGCTGCAGCGGCTCGGCCAGGCGCCGTTCCCGCTGGAGACGACCCCGCTGCAGGCGGGCCTGCGCGATGGCGAGCTGATCTACCTGCGGCCACGCGAGGAGCAACTGCCCGAGCTCGCGTTCGACGACGTGGCCGACGTCATCGCCTCCGGCATCGGCGAGCGGCCGGATCGATGGGGCCCGGTGGAAACCCGCCGCACCGCGCTCGGCGCCGCGGCCCTGGCGCTCACCGGCGGGGCGGCCGCGCTGCTGCTTTCCGGACCACCTTGGGCCGATGCCGCGGTGGCCGCGGGGATTCTCACGGTGCTGCTGCTCGCCGGGGCCGCCGCGGCCTCCCGGGTGGCCGGGGACGCCGGTGCGGCCACCGTGCTCGGCTATCTCGCGCTGCCGCTGGCGTTCCTCGGCGGCATGCTCGGGGCGGCCGGCCACGCGCCCCTGGCGCACTTCGGCGCGCTGGAACTGCTGTCCGGGTTCGCCGCGGCGCTGCTCGCCGCCGCCCTGGCCGCGGTGGCGGTGGCCGACCGTGCGGGGCTGTTCCTCGGCGCGGCGGGCGCGGCGCTGCTCGGTGCCGGCGGGGCGTGGCTGGACTACGCGTTCGGCAGCGTCGGGCTCACCGGGGCCGCCGCCCTGATGGCCGCCCTGGCGCTGGGGCTCACCACGCTGATCCCGGCCGCGGCGTTCCGCATCGGGCGGCTGATGCTGCCAGCCGGTACCCGCCGACGCCGACGAACTGCGGCGGGACACGCTCACCGTGCAGGGCAGCGAGGTGCTTGCCCGGACCGCGGCCGCCGACCGGGTGGTCACCGGCATGGTCTCGGGCATCGGCCTGGTCGGTGGCGCGGCCGCGGTGGCGCTCGCGCTCGGGCATGGCTGGCTGCCGCGGCTGATGTGCGGCGTGCTTGGCTGCGCGCTGCTGCTGCGCTCCAGGGTGTTCCACGGGCGGGCACAGCGCCTGTGGCTTCAGGTTCCCGGGTACGGCGGGCTTGTGCTGCTCGCGGTGGCCGCCGGGCACGGGAAGATGATCGCGATCACGCTCGTGCCACTGGCCGCCGGGGCGGCGATCCTGGTCGTCGCGGGCACCTGGCTGGCCGGGCACCGGCCGTCGCCGTTCTGGGGGCGCGCGGCGGAGATCGTCGACATGGTCCTGGTGATCGCGCTCGTGCCGCTCGCCCTTGGCGTGGCGGGCGTGTTCAGCGACATTCGCGGGCTGTCCGGCTGAGGCGCCATGTTGCAGACCCGCAAGGACCTGCTGCAGGCGCACCGGCTGATGACCAGGCGCGCCGCGCTCGCGCTGCTGCAAGCCGAGCCGGACCCGCCGGACCAGCCGCTGCGGCGGCTGAACGTGGGGGCGTTCTGCAGCGTCCTCGTCGCCGGGATCGTGGCCGCCGTGTTCGGCATCTGGGGCCTGATCGCCCCCGGCCAGGCCGGGGGGCTGACGGCCCCGGACTCGCTGCTCATCGACCAGGCGACCGGTACCCCCTACATCCCGTGCCAGCACGGGAAGCTGTGCCCGGTGCTGAACTACGCCTCGGCCCGGCTGGCCCTGAACACCACCACCCCGAACCAGCGGTCGGTCAGCCAGGCATCGCTCGCCCGCTACCCGCGCGGGCCGGAGATCGGAATTGCGGGCCTTCCGCCGCTGCCGGCTCGCGGCATGCTGGTCGGCCAGCCCTGGTCGGTCTGCGTCCAGACCGAATACAGCCAGGCCACCCTGGCCAGCCGCACCGTGACCACCCTGGTTGGCGGCCGGCGCGTGGGCGGCCGGCCAATGTCGCGCGGCGATGCGCTCGTGGTCGCGGCTGGGGGCGAGGACTGGCTGGTCTGGAACGGGGAGCGAATGCTGATCCCGGCCGCACAGCAGACCGCCATCCTGACCGCCCTTGGCTTCGTGCAGACAGCGGAACAGGTACCGCTGTCCTGGCTGGACGCCTTCTCGCAGGGGCCCGACTTCGCCCCGCCGGCGATCCCCGGATTCGGCCGGCCCGTGGCCCACGGCCCGGCTGGCGGCCCCGCCCGCACCGGCCAGGTGTTCGCCACCAGCCCGGGCGCGGCACAGTACTACGTGCTGACCAGGCAGGGCCTGGCTCCGGTCACAAGTACCGAGGCGAAGCTGCTCGACGCCGCCCCCGGCCAGGTGCCGCAGGGGACGGTGACCACGGCGCAGGCGGCCAGCCATCACGGCAGCCTCTCGGCGGACGGCATGCCGCCATCCATGCCGGTCCCGGCGGACCGGAACGTCAGCGCGCGCGTGCCGCTGTGCGTGGTGTACTCCGGGCCCGCCTCGACCGGGCCGCTGGCCGGGCAGGTGACGGTGGGCGGCCGGGTGCCCGCTGGCGGCCTGGCCACCGGGGGCGGCACGTACGTGAACCGGATCGCCATGAAGCCGGGCACCGGCGCGCTGGCCGCGGTGGTCCCTGCCCTCCCCTCGCCCTCCTCGGGCGTCGCGGCCAGCGGCCAGCGGCCGGACGTGACCAGTTACTTCCTGGTGACCGGCGGGGTCAGGTACGGGCTCGCTTCGCCGGGCGCCGCCGCCGTGCTCGGCTACGACCTGGCCACGGAGCAGACCCTGGTGCCCGCGAGCGTGGTCGACCTGATCCCGCAGGGCCCGGCGCTCGATCCCGCCGCGGCCAGGGCCCGAGTTTCCGGCTGACTATTACGAGTGACGCTGAGTGCGCATATCGCAATGCGCAAAACGGCGGTTCAACAAGTAAACGACCGTTCAACGGCCGCCGTTATGTATGAAATTTTGATAACGCCCCGCGGTTAGTGCCGGCCGGGCCGGCGGAGCGCCGTGCAGGTCAGTCGTGGCGCCGCGGCGCGCGGCGCGCGGCGCACCGGAAGATTGCCGCCGGATCATGATTTGTGTTCCGGTTGACACCGGTTTCTGAGCCTGGATAGATACTGCACGGGATGCGCCCGGAGGCTGGCCAGCCGTCGCGCTCGGCCGGGCTTCGCCGCGCTGCGGGAGCAGGGACCTCAGCACGCAGAAGACGGAGCTTGGCAGAGAGATTACGGAACAGGGAGGTACTGCTATGGCAGCCGAGTCTGCCGTTGACAGGGCAGCAATGGCCACCGCGGCAAAGCAGGTGGAAGACGCTGTCACCCAGGTTCGCGGGCAGCAGTCCCAGCTCGCGGGCTTCCACAGCGACCTGATGGCTGGCTGGCAAGGGGAGGCCGCCAGCGCATTCACCGCCGCTTACGAAGCCTTCAACGCCGACTTCACCCAGGTGATCAACGCGCTGCAGGAGTTCTACCCGAAGCTGACCACGACGCGGTCCCGGTATGAGGCGAACGAGCAGGCGCTGACCTCAGCGTCCAACCGCGTCGCCGGCCAGATCAACCGCTGACGAGTCGGCCTGAGTCTCGACGGAACGGGAAGGACGAGAAATGACGAGCGGCGATTACACCCGGGCCGTGTTCGGCTCGCTGGCACAAGGTGAGGCCGATTTCGCCCGTATCTACGCCCAGGTGCAGCAGACCACCCAGACCCTGGAGAGCCAGCTGAACTCCAGCCTGCACGCGTGGGACGGCCAGGCCAGGGAAGCGTACGCGGTGGCCAGGGCGAAGTGGCAGGCGGCCGAGGCGAACATGGCAGCGGTGCTCAACAACCTGCGCGTGGTGGCCGGTGAGGCGAACGTGAACTACCAGGCCACGGAGACGTCCAACGCCGGTCTGTGGGCCTGAGAGGCCTGTCGGTGAGCGGCAGCTACCGGGGGACCGCGGTTCCCCCGGTCGGTGGGATCAGCTATCACGGTTACACGCCGCCGGCGAACTGGCAGGACCCCGCCGTGTCGGGGCAGGACCTCATGGTCCACCGGGACGTGCTCCGTGAGGTGGCCAGCCAGATCGGCGCGCTGGCCGGGGAACTGCAGGGCGCGATCAGCGCCTGGCAGGGACAGGCGAGCGGCGCGGCGGCCTCCGGTGCCGCGGGCGCGTGGCCGGAGGCGCAGCAGCTCGCCCAGGTGATCGGGAGGGCGTCTTCCGGGTTCGGCCAGTACTCCGGCGATCTGCGGCAGGCACACAGCGACACGGCAACCAGGATCACGATCTCGGCGGAGCGGTACGACGCGACCGAGCAGGCCAACGTCAGCCTGGCCACCGCCAGCCATGACCCGTCGGCGATCATCGTCGAGAGCGGCGGGAACAACGTCCCCATCGATCCCGGCTACGGGAAGAACTGGACGCCACAGCAGCAGGAGGCCTACGCCCGGACGCAGCGGCTGATCAACATCAGCGACGGCGGTCAGGTCTGGAACGGCACGTTCCCGATCAGTGCCGCCGCCGGCTTCCAGCAGGCGGGCTCCGCCGGGTACACCTGGCAGCAGGTACAGAGCCTGCTGGCCGGCACCGACCCGGGCGCGATCTCCGCGGCAGGCGTGGCCTACGGCCAGCTCGCCGGGAAGCTGACCGAGGTCGCGGGCAAGGTGGCAGGCCTGGGCAATACCCTCTCCGGAAGCTGGGGCGGGTCGACCGCGCTGACCGCGGTGAGCCAGGTGCAGCAGCTCTACCAGACCGCGGCCGATATGCAGGCCAACGCCTGGCAGGCACAGCACGCGCTGACCTGGTACGGCTCGGTGCTTGGCGCGTTCAAGGCCAACCTCCCCCAGCCCGCCTCCTCGCATCCCGCGGATGTGGCGGCGGCCAACCAGGCGGCGCAGCAGCGGATGGCGGCGCTCAACGGGCACATCCAGACGGCCTACTACGCGATGCCCGGCGCGGTGAACAAGAACCTCCCGCCGAAGCTGGCGGGCACGGGCGGCGGCGCGCCGCCCTCCTCGGCCACGGCCGCGGGCGGATCCGGCGGGCCCTCCTTCTCCGGCGCCAGCCCGGGCGGCGGAGGCGGCGGGGCTGGCGGGGCCGGCGCGGGCGCCGGGCCTGGGTTCGGCGCGCCCGGCGGAACCGGGAGTCCCGGTGCGGCCGGTGGCTTCCCGCCGCCTGGCAGCACCCCGCCCCCGGGCAGCACCCCGCCGCCAACCAGCCACGTGGCCGGCGCGGCGCCAGGCGGTGCTGCCCCGGCCCCTGGTGCTCCAGGCGGGCCGGTCGGCGGAGCGCCCGGGGGTACCACGCCGGGCGGCCCGGCCGGTGGCGTCGTGCCGCCGGGGCCGGGCGGCGGTGCCCCTGGCGGGGACGGTGTCCCCCCGGGTGAGGGCACGGTGCCTGGCGGTGGTGCGATCCCGCCGGGTGAGGGCACGGTGCCTGGCGGCACCGGCGTTCCCCCTGGGGAGGGCACGGTCCCCGGCAGGACCGGCGTTCCACCTGGTGAGGACGCGGTGCCAGGTGGCAGCGGGATCCCTGGTGGTGGCCGCCCCGGCAGCCTGCCCGGCGAGGATCCGGTGCCCGCCGGGGCTGGTGTCACGCCCGGTGAGCCGGGCGGCTCGGTGTCCGGCGTGTCCCCGGCCGGTGGCGTGCCCGGTGAGCCGGGGGCGCCAGGCGATCCGGGCGGGCTGGCCGCCGGGAGCGAGGCCGGTGCCGGGAACGCCATGGACGGCGGCATGTTCCCGATGGCCGGGTCGCCCGGCGGCGGTGCCGGTGCGGGCGGGTCCGACCGGGCCCGGCAATCCTGGATCGCCGAGGATGACGGGACCTGGGGCGCCGATGGCGGCGGCCTGGCCGGCGCCGGGGAAGCGAGCGACGGCTTCTTCATGCCCGTCGGGCCCGGCGGCAACGGCCGGGGCCGCGAGCAGGACCGGGCCAGGCAGGCGTGGCTGGCCGAGGATGACGATCTGTGGGGCGCGGCCGAACCCGTCGTCCCTCCGGTCATCGGCAAGTAGGCGGCGGCCCTGAAGAGGGCGCGGCACGGGCAGCGTGCCGATGTGCCCGGCTCCGGCGGAGCATACTTCCGTCGGGGCCGGGCACGTCCGTCCAGAGAGGATCTCGATGACCGTCGCGGGCCGGTGAGCACGAGCATGTTCCCCTCTCTCGGCCGCTGGCTGGCCGGGGGCGCGCTCGGTGCCGCGGCTGTGGCGCTGCTCGCGGCGGGGTGCAGCAGCCACGGCACACCCGATGGCGCGTCGTCGCCGTCCAGCCAGGCGCCCGCCAGCAGCCCCGCGGCCAGCAGCCCGGCACCGTCAGGCCCGGCCACCCGGATCGTCGCCTACCCGGTGCGGGCAGGCGCCTACCGGCTGGTGGACAAGGCCGGCAAGCCGGTCGCCGCGGCCACGAAGGACCTCAAGTTCCCGCAGAGCTTCTCGTTCGCCGCTACCGCCAGGGATGGTTACTACCTGCCCGGGCAGGCCAGGCATCAGATCGTCTACCTGATCGCCGGACGGCTCGCCCAGGGCGTGACCCCCGCCGCCGCGGTCACCAGTTACCTGGGCAGCTTCTCCGGCCAGGAGGTGCACCTGACGACGGAGCCCGCCGGGCCACTGGGCGGCGCGGTGAAGTGCTGGGTAGCCGGGGGGATCACGTTCTGCATGTGGGCCGACAACGGCACCTACGGCATCTTCGACTACCGGCCGCCGCTCGGCCTGGACACCGCTCTCATCCACCACCTGGCTGGTGTGGTGCCCGGGTTCCGCAAGGTCATGGAGCACGCGCAGGCGTGATCAGCTTCCGCGCGGCAGCAGGTCCTCTGGCCGGTCCACGGGGAAGCCGTAGGTGTCGATGACCACGCCCCCGGCGCGGCTGGCGAGCGCCAGCGCGGCCTCGGCGACCCGCAGGCACGTCTCGCGGGTCACGGTGGCCACCGGGAACATGGTTCGCACGTCCCAGCGGCAGGGCTCCTTGCCGCGCAGTTCGCCGAGCGCGGGCGGCGGCAGGGCCAGCCTGGAGCGGGACAACCGGGACGGCCAGTACGCCACGAAGAACACCGGCTCTTGCCTGGTGAGAAGGTAGTACGCGCCGGACACGCCGGTGTCCTCCTCGACGACAAGTTCGCCGGTGTCGGTGTATGGCTGGAGCACCTCGATCACCTGCCCGGCCGGCAGATCGTGCCCGCTGTACACCGACGCGCGCAGCCGGAGATCCATCGGCGGCCGCTCGTCGTGCACCGTGCCGCCGAGCCGTGCCGCCAGGCCGCGGATCAGCCGCTCGGCATCCTGCCACTTCAGGCTGTCCGGGCGGGACCGGCTGGTCCCGCCCTCGACGATGGCCGCGTAGTATCCGGCGGTCAGCCCGGCGGGCAGGCCCGCCTGCCTGGCCAGTTCCGGGGTCACCGTGACCGGGCCGTGCAACTGCACGCCGTTGCCGAAGACGAACCTGTCGCTCTTGACGCTGGCTTGCGGGTCGTAGCGGAGGATGGCCTCCGCCATGCCGTCGGCAGGGTCGGCGGGGAACAGCACGGCCGGGCCGCGCGCCAGCCGGTCGGCCGTGTGGTCAAACAGCGCCATGCAGTGCCCCCCAACGCGCCCGTACGGTGGGCGGGCGGCAGGCCAGGGTCCGGTGGGGCATCGCTAGCCGGCCGACGTGCCGTATCCGCGCTCACGGAGCCGTTCGGCCATCCACAGCCGCGCCTGCCGCTCCGTCAGCGGCTCCGGCAGAAGTGACATCAGGAACATCGCGAGGAAGAGGGCCGGGCAGAAGAGGAACACGACGGCGATGGCCAGCACGGCCAGCAGGTAGGCGATCTGCAGCAGGCCGCTGAGGAAGGCGCCGCCCCGGCCCTGCCGGGCCCGCATCGCCGACCGGACGCGGCCCGGGAGGGCCGGGGTGTTCCAGCGCCGCACGGTGTGGATGGCGAAGTAGCAGAGCGCCGCGATCGTCACGAGCACGTCGATGGTGAGCAGGACCGCGGCGGTGCCGGGGGACGAGTGGTGGATCGCGGTGAAGATGCCCACGTCGATCAGCACGATCAACAGCAGCACCACGGCCCACATGAGCGTCAGGGCCACCCGCCGCGCCCAGTACCTGCCGCTCCGGTCGTACCAGGTGATGCCCACGCCGGGCAGCACCGGGATGTCGACGTCGCGCGGCAGCGCGCTGCGCGGCGGCAGCGAAGCGGCCTCCGGCATCCGCACCTCACCTGTCGCCATGCTCAGACGATACTTGTGATCCCATGCCAGATGCTCTCGCCGACGTGTGCGAAATCCTGGCCGGTCTTGACCGCGCTGTCGCCGATGCCGTCGAAGACGCCGCCCACGACGCCGTACTTGTTGATGTCGGCGCCCCAGCTCTCGTCGATGAGGTTGTGCGCGAAGTCACCCACGCCGTAAGCGACGACGCCGCCGGCGAGGACGCCGGCGCCGCCGGCACCGATGGAGACGACCAGGCCGCTGGCGCCGAGCCCGCCGAGGAACGTGGCGGCACCGCCGGTGGCGGCAATGCCCACCCCGGTGCCGACGCCAAGCGCGGCCAGGTTGCCCGCGGCCTCGCCCGGATAGGCGACGTACGCGGGCACGCCCTTCGCCATGTCCTCCTGGGCGCTGAAGTAGGTGCCGGCCCCGGCCGCCGCGAGGTCCACAAACGGGATCCCGGCACCGGCCCTGGCCAGGTCGCCAGCGACGCCGCCCATGCCGTCCATCCAGTCGCCGATCGGCGTGATGTCGCTGGCGCTGAACCCGGTCACCTTGGTGAACCAGTTCTCGTTGCCCTCGGCGCCGGCCAGGTCCGACTCCGCGGAGTTGAGCGTGTTCTTCGCGGCGTTGAATTCCTGCCGGTCCGTGGCCGACCAGGCCCCGAACCGGCCGTCGGCCTGGCGGGCGTCCTCGATCGCCTTGGTCTTCGCGTCCGCGAGTTGCGACTTCACATGCCCGACCTGCAGGTCGACAAAGCTGCGGTAGCGCGTCTGGGCGCCGAGGAACCCGGCGAGCACGTCGGAGATCGCGGTCAGGTCACCCTTGGACAGTCCCTCGTCGCCGCCGCCGTCGGCGTGCTTGCCGAGGATCGCGTCGCCGACCCCCTGCAGCGCAGCCGCTGCCTGGTTCCTGGCGTTGACCGCATCGATCATGCACCGGGCGTAGAACCCCTGATAGCTGGCCCGCCAGCTTTCCGCGGCCGGGTTGGCCAGGCACGCGTTGGGCGGCTGCCCGTCCGAGCCGATCGGCACCCCGTGGCCCGCCGCCTGGTCGGCCGCCTGCTCCAGCGCGCTCTCGATCTTCGACAGGGTCACCGCCAGCCAGTTCACGATGTTCCCCGTCGAGGAGGTCACGGTCGCCAGCGCGGACGCGCCCTGCGCGTCGTGGTCCCACGCTTTGGTGAACGCCGAGGCCGCCGAGCCCTGCCAGCCGGCCGCCCCGACGATCTGCTTGACCTTGCCGTCCAGGGCGGTCGCCACGTCGTTGATCTCCGGCGCGTACCCGTACAGCGTCCCCGCGTACGCCGACAGGCCGTGGATGTCGCCGCCGATCCAGTCGTTGGAGAACGGCGCCAGCGCGGACGGTGTCTTCGCTCCTGCTCCCACGCTCGCCTCCTCAGTGGATCTGTGCCGGGTCGCTGATCTGCTGCGCGAGCTTGGTCAGCGACTCCTCGGTGTGCTGGTACCTGTCATGCGCGGTCTGCAGCTTGGTGCCGTTGTCATCGATGTCCGCGCCGATCTGCATGTGCACCAGGGTGAGGGTCTCGACGACCGCGTTCAGGCTCTCGTTGAACGCCGCGGACCCGCCGTCAGGCAGCGCCGTGCAGGCATCCGGCATGATCGCTTGAAAGGTCGCCGCCTCGCTGTGGAACGTGCTCGCAGCCGATTGCAGGTCTGACATGACGACCTGGAAGCCACCGCCGCTCACTCTGCCTCCTACGGGTTGCCGGTACGCCCGGATCGAGAGCCCTGGTCAGTCGAGGCTTCGATCGAGCGTCTCAAGATCGGAGTACTGCCAGCGCCACGCACCGGACGGCACCACGGGATCGAGCACCACCTCCGGCACCCCGCCCGCGGCCGCCAGCTCCCGTACCGTGCGCAGCGGCAGGGCGAGCCACGGCTGAGCCGGGCCGAACGCCGCCACGAGGTGCCGGACCGAGCTGAACACCGGCAGCACGTCCGTGCCCTCGTCACCCGGCCGCACCTCAAACACGATCTCCGTGCGCTCGTGCACCGGGTGAGCGGGCGCGATCACGATGTCGGGCGGCACCGGCCCGTCGCGCAACGAATCGGCGCCAGCCTGCGATCGGTCCCCGGCAGAGTCCATCCGTTGCCTCCTGGCCGGCGGCCGCGGATGGCCACCGGTGAGCGCTGACGGGACTGTGTGCGCGCCTTGCGGCGCCTTGTGCCAATGATCGGAAAAGACTCTAGTCCGTCCGGAAAAGGCGCGAGCGGAATGCCGTCATATCACCCGGTGACCAGGGCGGGGGCCGCTGGCCGGCCGCGGCGGGCGGCTCAGCCGGCCGCCGCGACCAGGGCGCGGGCCTCGGCGCTGTCCTGGCGCATCTGGTCGATGAGAGCGTCCACCGAGTCGAACCGGACCATTCCCCGCAGCCTGGCCGCGAAGTCCACGGCCACGTGCACCCCGTAGAGGTCCAGGTCGTCCCGGTCGAGCGCATACGCCTCGACGACGCGGTGCCGCCCGTCAAAGGTCGGGTTGGTGCCCACGGAGATCGCCGCGGGCCAGCGCTCCGTTTCCCCCGCCCCTCGCGCTCCGCGCTCCCGCCCCCGTCCTGCTTCCTGGCCGTCGTGGTCGAGGCTGGCCAGCCACCCGGCGTACACCCCGTCCGCCGGGATGGCCGTGTGCTCGGCGGTCTCCAGGTTGGCGGTGGGGAATCCGAGCGCCCTGCCGCGCTGCTCCCCGCGCACGACCACGCCCTCGACCCGGTGCGGCCGGCCCAGCCCGCGCGCCGCGCCGGCCACGTCCCCGGCGGCGACCATGTCCCTGATCGCGCTGGAGGACATCGTGACGCCGTCCTGCGCCAGCAGCGGCACGCCCTCGGCCTGGAAGTCGTACTTCTCCCCCAGCCGCGCCAGCAGGGCCAGGTCACCCGCTGCGCGGTGGCCGAACCGGAAGTTCTCCCCGATCACGACGCGCCGGGCGTGCAGCCGGTCGGCCAGCACCGCCCGGACGAACTCGTCGGGGCTCAGCCGGGAGAACTCAACGGTGAAATCCAGCACGCAGACCGCGTCCGCGCCGGATTCCCCGAGAAGCTGGGCGCGGCGCCGCAGGCTGCATAGCAGCGCCGGTTCGGAACCGGGCCGGATCACCCCCGCCGGGTTTGGGTCGAACGTGACCGCCACCAGCGGCAGCCGCAGGTCCCGCGCGGCCGCGGCTGCCCTGGCCACGATCCGCTGGTGCCCCCGGTGCACGCCGTCGAACACGCCGATGGTCACCACGGAGGGCCCCCAGGCGCCCGGCACCTCGTCCAGACCCATCCAGCGCTCCACGATGCTGCTCCTCTGCCCTTCGCCTGGCGGACTCGTCATCCGGGCGCCCGTGCGGCCCTGGTAAAGCCTGCCACGCCCAGGATTGCCCACGTCCCGCCCGGGGGCGGCTCAGGGGGTGGCGAACACCACCACGGGCCGCGTATGGCCGTCCTTCTCCTCGACCAGCGCGATCAGCGTGCCGTCCGGCGCGAACGCAGCTTCCGGGCCCGGCCCCGCGCCCGTGCCGCCGGGCAGCCGCCCGCCGTGCGCGAGCCGCGCTGCCTCGTCGCCGGTGAGCTGCCGCGACGGGAACGCGTCGGCGGCGGCCTTGGCCAGCGGGATCAGCGACAGCTCCGCCTCAAGCTGGTCCAGGGTCCGTGCCATGGTGAGGTCGTAGGAGCCGGCCCTGGTGCGCCGGAGCACGGTCACATGGCCGCCCACCCCGAGCGCGTCGCCCAGGTCGCGGGCCAGGGCACGGATGTAGGTGCCGCTGGAGCTGGTCACCGCGACGTCGACATCGAGCAGGTCACCGGTGCGCCGCTGGGACAGCACGCGGAACGACCTGACGGTCACCGGCCTGGGTGCCAGGACCGGCGCGGCGCCGGCCCTGGCCAGCCGGTAGGCCCGCGTCCCGCCGACCTTGACGGCGCTGACCGCCGGCGGGACCTGCTGGATCTCGCCGGTCAGCGGCACCGTGGCGGCGCGCACCTCGTCCGGGGTCACCGCACCGGCCGGGGCGCCGGAGATGACCTCGCCCTCGGCGTCGCAGGTGTCGGTCGCCTGGCCGAGCCTGATGGTCGCCAGGTATTCCTTCTCGGCCAGCGCCAGGTGCCCGAGCAGCCTGGTGGCCTTCCCGACCCCGGCGACCAGCACGCCCGTGGCCATGGGATCGAGGGTGCCGCCATGGCCGACCCGGCGGGTCCCGGCGAGGCGCCGGAGCCTGGCCACCACGTCGTGCGAGGTCATCCCGCCGGGCTTGTCCACGATGACCAGCCCGTCAGCCGCGCTCACCGGCCTGGGCCCGCTCCGGCGCCGGCGCCGTCCTCGTCCTCGTCCCTCGTCGTCCTCGTCATCGGCATCGGCCGGGACGCGGTAGGGATCCGGGTCGCCGGCGGGCACGGCGCCCTCCCTGGCCTGTGCCAGGGCCTCGTCGGCGGCTCGCGCCTGGGCGACCAGTTCCTCCATGTGGCGCGCGCCCTCGGGCACGGTGTCCTGGACGAAGGACAGCGACGGGGTGTGCCGCAGCCCGGTCTGGCGCCCGACCTCGGAGCGGATGAGCCCGGTAGCGCTCTTCAGCGCCGCGGCCGTGCCTGCCACGTCGTCCGCCGAGCCGTAGACCGTGTAGAAGACCGTCGCCTCGCGCAGGTCGCCGGTGAGCTTGGCGTCGGTGACGGTGACGAATCCCAGCCGGGGGTCCTTCACCCGGCGCTCAAGCATCTCGGCCACGATCTGCGCGATCCGGTCAGCAAGCTTGTTCGCCCGGCTTGAGTCCATGACCCTTCACTCCTCCTCGCTCACCAGGCGGAACCGCGCGGACAGCAGCTCGATGTCCGGCCGCGCCGCGACCAGGCGCTCGCAGGCGTCGAGTACCTCGGTCACGTGCGCCGCCGTGGACGCCACCGCCGCCACGCCGATCTCCGCCCGCCGGTGCCGGTCCAGGCTGCCGGTCTCGGCCACGGCCACGCCGGGGTAGCGCCTGCGCACCTCGGCGACGATCGAGGCCACCGCGGAACGTTTCTGCTTCAGCGACCGGATGTCGCCGAGCAGTACGTCCAGCGTCAGCGCACCCAGGTACACGTCCGCTGCCCCAGGGCACCCTGCGTCAGTCCCGCGGCTTCTCCCGCATCTCGTAGGTCTCGATCACGTCGCCGACATGGACGTCGTTGTAGCCGATGCCGATACCGCACTCGTAGCCCTCGCGGACCTCGGTGACGTCATCCTTGAACCGGCGCAGCGAATCGACCGTGAGGCTCTCCGAGACCACGATCCCGTCGCGGACCAGGCGCGCCTTGCTGCCGCGGTTGATCGTGCCCGAGCGCACGATGCTGCCGGCGATGTTGCCGGCCCGCGGCACCCGGAAGATCTCCCTGATCTCCGCGGTGCCGAGCTGCACCTCTTCGAACTCGGGCTTGAGCATGCCCTTGAGGGCCGCCTCGATCTCCTCGATGGCCTGGTAGATGACCGTGTAGTAGCGGATGTCGACGCCCTCGCGCTGGGCAAGCTCGCCCGCCCGGCCGGCCGGCCGCACGTTGAAGCCCACGATCACCGCTTCAGAGGCGATCGCCAGGTTGACGTCGTCCTGGGTGATCGCGCCGACGCCGCGGCCGATGACCCGGAGCACCACGTCCTCGCCCACGTCGATCTTGAGCAGCGCGTCCTCCAGGGCCTCCACGGACCCGGACACGTCACCCTTGATGATGAGCAGCAGTTCCTCCCGCTCACCCGACTTGAGCGCCGACTCCAGGTCCTCCAGGGTGACCCTGGGCCTGCGCTGCGCGAACTGCGCGGTGCGCTCCCGCGCCTCGCGGCGCTCGGCGATCTGCCGCGCCATCCGGTCGTCGGAGACGACGAGGAAGTTGTCGCCGGCCCCGGGGACCGCAGTGAGCCCGAGCACCATGACGGGCCGGGACGGCGGCGCGTCCTTCACCGGCTCGCCGTTCTCGTCGAGTAGCGCGCGGACCCGGCCGAACGCCTCGCCGCACACGATCGAGTCGCCGACCTCGAGCGTGCCACGCTGCACAAGCACCGTGGCCACCGGGCCGCGCCCGCGGTCCAGGTGCGCCTCGATCGCCACGCCCTGCGCGTCCTGGTCGGGGTTGGCCCGCAGGTCAAGCTCGGCGTCGGCGGTCAGGATGATCGCCTCCAGCAGATCCTGGATGCCGATGCCCTCCCTGGCGGACACGTCCACGAACAGCGTGGTACCGCCGAACTCCTCGGCCACCAGGCCGTACTCGGTGAGCTGGGAACGCACCCGCGCCGGGTCCGCGCCCTCCTTGTCGATCTTGTTGACCGCGACGACAACCGGCACACCGGCCGCCTGGGCATGGTTCAGCGCCTCCGTGGTCTGCGGCTTCACGCCGTCGTCCGCGGCCACGACGAGCACGACCAGGTCGGTGGTCTCGGCACCGCGGGCCCGCATGGCGGTGAACGCCTCGTGGCCCGGGGTGTCGATGAAGGTGATCTTGCGCTCCCGGTCGTCCACCTCGGTGGTGACCTGGTAGGCGCCGATGTGCTGGGTGATGCCGCCGGCCTCGCGGGCCACCATGTTGGTGTGCCTGATGGCGTCGAGCAGCTTGGTCTTGCCGTGGTCCACGTGGCCCATGACCGTGACCACCGGAGGCCGCGCCTGGAGCTCGTCGTCGCCGCCCTCGTCCTCACCGAACTCGATGTGGAACGACTCCAGCAGCTCGCGGTCCTCTTCCTCGGGCGACACGACCTGCACGCTGTAGTTCAGCTCCGCGCCCAGCAACTGCAGCGTCTCGTCGTTGACCGACTGGGTCGCGGTGACCATCTCGCCCAGGTGGAAGAGCACTTGGACCAGGGATGCCGGGTTCACGCCGATCTTGTCGGCGAAGTCGCTCAGCGAGGCACCGCGGGACAGCCTGATCGCCTGGCCGTTGCCGCGCGGGATCTGCACGCCGCCGATCGCCGGGGCCTGCATGTTGTCGAACTCCTGGCGCCGCTGCTTACGCGACTTGCGGCCGCGCGACGGCCGCCCGCCGGGGCGGCCGAACGCGCCCTGGGTGCCGCTGCGGCCACGGCCGCCCGCACCACCGGGGCGCCCGCCGCCACCGCCGCCGACACCGCCCGGCCGGGGTGCACCACCGCCACCGCCACCGGGGCGCGCTCCCGCGCCGGGACCGCCACGGCCACCGCCGCCGGGACGGGCCCCGGTACCGGGGCCGCCGCGGCTCGGGCCGCCGCCAGGCCCACCGCGGCCGGCCGCCGGGCGCGGCGGCATGTTGCTCGGACTTGGCCGTGGCCCGCCGGGCCGCGGGCCGCCGGGGCGGGCCACATCCGCGGGGGACGGCCGCCCGGAGCCACCGCCGGGCCGCGGGCCACCCGGCCCGCCGGGGCCAGCCGGGCGTCCGGGGGCCGGGGCCGGCTGGCCGGTACGCGGCGGTGCGGGACGGGGCGCCAGCCCCATCCCTGTCGGGGTCTGGCTGTAGGGGTTGTTACCGGGCCGCGGGCCCGGGCGCGGCGCACCACGGGGGCCCGGCCTGGGACCGGGAGCGCCCTGTCCCTGCCCTTGCCGCTGGCCGGGCTGAGGCGTGCCCCGCTGCTGGACCGGGGGCGGCCCTGGCCGGGCCGGGGGCGGCGAGAACGGAACCTGGGGCGCGGGGGCCGCAGGTGCGGGAGTTGCCGGAGCGGCCTGCGGCGGCCCGGCGGCCGCGGGAGCGGCCGGTGCGGGGGCCGGGGAAGCGGGCTCCGCGGCGGTAACGCTGCCTGATGTAGCACCATTGCCCGCTGCCAGAGGGGCCACTGGTTCCTCCGCGACCGGCCCGGGTGACGGGGCCCTGGGGATGCCTGCCGGCCGGCCAGGGGCGGGCTCGCTCCGCCCGTCCTGGGCAACCTTGGGTGGAGCCGTGGCAACCTGGCCATCGGCTTTGCGTGCTTGGGACTGCTTTGGACCCTGTGTCGCAAACGCTTCTTTGAGCCTGCGGACGACGGGCGCCTCGATCGTGGAGGACGCCGATCGCACGAACTCGCCCATCTCCTGGAGCTTGGCCATCACGGCCTTGCTCTCTACGCCGAACTCCTTCGCGAGCTCGTATACCCGGACCTTCGCCACTGCGCTCCCTCTGCTCGGTCCGGGATCGCCGGACCATCGGGCCGGCCCGGGCGCGAAGCTCCGGCCGGCGTCAGATTCTGCTGTTCATCGCCGCGTTCTCATCGGGCGCTCATCACAATCGGATCCTGCTTTCCCGGCTGTTAGGCCGTTTCCGTCCCGCCCGTGGCTCGCCACCACGGACGACCCTGGCCGACGCTCCGCGCGCAACTGCGCCAGATACCGCCCGAGCACGACAGTCACCGCTGGCCCGTTCAGCCGGAGCGCCCGGCTGAATCCACGCCGACGTTGTGCTTGCTCGAAGCAGCTCTGGCTCGGATGCACGTAGGCGCCCCGACCAGGCAGCCGCGCCTGCGGGTCGGGGACAACCTCATCCCCGCGTCCCACGACGCGCAGCAAGTCAGACTTGGCCGCACGGGCCCTGCATCCCACGCAGGTCCGGACCGGAGGCCCGGATCGCGGGGCGGGCAAGGACCGCCTGGCCATTCCGGACGTAAGCTTACCGCGCCGGCGCATTGGAGGTGCCGCGGCCGGGGCGTGGATCGGCGCTGCCGCCGCCCGGCCGGGTGCCGCGGTCTCCCCCAGGCCCTGCATCGTGCTCTCCGCTGGGCTTTCTGCCCGTGCTTTCGGCACCGCCCGGATTGTCGGAGTGGATGTCGATCTTCCAGCCCGTCAGCTTGTGCGCCAGCCGCGCGTTCTGCCCCTCTTTGCCGATGGCCAGGGACAGCTGATAATCCGGCACGATCACCTGGGCCAGCCTGGCGTCGGCATCGATGATGTTGACCCGGGAGACCCGGGCCGGGGACAGGGCATTGGCCACGAACTCCGCGGAGTCCTCCGAGTAGTCGACGATGTCGATCTTCTCGCCGTGCAGTTCGGTCATCACGTTCCTGACCCGGCTGCCCATCGGCCCGATGCAGGCACCCTTGGCGTTCACGCCGCTCTGGTGCGAGGTCACCGCGATCTTGGTGCGGTGACCGGCCTCGCGCGCAATCGCGACGATCTCCACCGCGCCCGAGGCGATCTCGGGTACCTCCAGGGAGAAAAGGCGCTTCACCAGGCTGGGATGGGTGCGGGACAGGGTGATCGAGGGCCCGCGGTAGCCCTTGCGGACGTGCAGCACGAAGCAGCGCAGCCGTTCCCCGTGCACGTACCGCTCGCCGGGCACCTGCTCGGTGGGCGGCAGGATGGCCTCGACCTTGCCCAGGTCGACCAGGACCGCGCGGGGGTCCTTGCCCTGCTGGATCACCCCGGCCACGATGTCGCCCTCACGCCCCGCGTACTCACCGAAGGTGAGCTCGTCCTCGGCGTCGCGCAGCCGCTGCAGGATGACCTGCCGGGCGGTGGTGGCGGCAATCCGGCCGAAACCGGCGGGCGTGTGGTCGTACTCGCGCAGCACCTCGCCGTCCTCGCCGGTCTCCGCGGCCCAGACGGTCACGTGCCCGGAGCGGCGATCCACCTCGACCCGCGCGGTCGCGGCCGAGTCGCCCGACTTGTGGTAGGCGACAAGCAGTGCGTCCTCGATGGCCTTGATCGCCATGTCCATCGAGATGTCCTTCTCGCTCTCCAGGCTGCGCAGGACACTCAGGTCAATGTCCATCCTGGCCTCCCCCGTCCCCCGCCCGGGCGCGATCAAGCACGGGGCCCGCCTCGGTGCCCGCGGCGTCGGCCCGGCCGAACTCGACCTGCACCTGCCCGGGGCCGAGTTCGACGTAGTCGAGTTCGACCTGGTCACCGTCGATGTCCAGGGTGACCGAGGTTTCCCCGGCCACGAGAATCCGGCCCTGGAAGGTCGGCGGCCGCCGCGGCGCTCCGGTCCGGCCCGGATCGTCTCCGCCCGCCACCGCGAGCGGCGCGCTGACCAGCCGGCCCTGGGCCCGGCGCCAGTGCCGGGGCTCGGTGAGCGGCCGGTCCACGCCCGGGGACGACACTTCGAGGGTGTAAGGGACCTCGCCCATGACGCCGCTGGCATCCAGGCGCACCGCCGCCTCGCGGCTGACCTCGGCGATCGCCTCCAGGCCCACCCCGCCGTCGGCGTCGACCACCAGCTTGAGCAGCCTGCGCCGACCGGCCGGGCTGACCCGGACCGACTCCAGGTCCATCCCCGCCGCACGGACGGCCGGCTCCAGCACGCGCGCCAGGTCGGCCGGCTCGGGCAGCGGGCCAGGCCCGCGGCTGCGACCGGCACCAGTACCGGCACCGGCAGCGCCCTGGCTTCGTCCGTGGCCACGCCGGGGGCGTGACTGTGCGTGACGGGAGTCACCGTTCATCACGACCTCCTCGCCCGGGCCTGTGCTGTTGTCTGTCAGCTCACTAGCCTAGCCGGACCTCGAGGCAACTTGACCTGGTCAAGGCCCGATGCGGCCGGCGCGTCCGGGCAGGCACGCGGCGGGCGGGGCCGCGGAGCCGGGCCGGGCCCACGGGCGCGCACGGCTGCTGCCCGCCCGGCGCGGCTCCTGGCCATGGGATGCTGGTAAGCCCGCCGCTACGCCGCGGCTGCGGCCAGACAACGGCGGCCATCACGGTCGCGGCCATACAGTGGCGACCAGGCAGCGGCGACCAGGCAGCGGCGGACCACAGGCGGGCCGCAGGCAGGCAGCAGGCAGGCAGCGGCGGGCTCCTCGCGCGGCGCGCGGCAGGCAGTGGCAGGAGGTGCGCGATGGCGCGGGAGGCGACGCGGCGCCGGGTGCTCACCGCGGCCGCGGCGGCGCTGCCCCTGGTGGCGGCGGGCTGCAAGGGCATCGCGGCGCTGGGCACCCCGCCGAAGCCCGCGCCGGACGTGACGATGGCCACCGACGCCATCGCGGTGGAGACCCAGCTCATCGCCAGGTACGGCGCGGTGCTGGCCGCGAACCCCGGGCTGGCCGGTACCTTGCGCCCGCTGCTGGCACAGCACCACGACCACCTCGCACGGCTGCGCGCCCGGCTGATCGTCCCGGCGGCCGGGCAGCCGCTGCCTGTGCCCCGCGCCACGCCGCGTCGTACCGCCGCGGTGCCGGGCACGCCAGCGGCCGCGCTCGGCTACCTGCGTGACGCCGAGGACGCCGCGTCCGGCGCGCTGCTCGCCCACCTGGCGACCGCGCCGCCGTCGCTTGCCCAGTTGCTGGCCAGCATCTCCGCCTCGGAGGCAACGCATGCGCTGATCCTCGGCACCGCCGCGAGGCAGCTCGTGACCACGGCGAGGCACTCGTGACCGCCACGAGGCATTCGTGACCGCCGCGGACCCGGCCGCTGTCGCGGCGTTGCAGGCTGCGCTGGCCGCCGAGAACTCGGCCGTCTACGGCTACGGCGCGGCGGGCGCGCACCTGACCGGGGCACGGCGGGCGGCCGCGGTCCGGAACTGGGTCGGCCATGAGAACGCCAGGGACGCCCTCACCGCCATGCTGACCGCGCGCGGCGCCCAGCCAGCGGCCGCCGCGGCCGCGTACCAGTTGCCGTTCGACGTGCACAGCGCCGCGGCAGCGGTCGCGCTCATGACGCTGCTCGAGGACCGCCTCAGCGCGGCGTACCTGGGGCTGGCCGGCCTGGCCGACCCGGCGCTGCGGGCGTTCGGCGCGCGGGCGGTCCGGGCGGCGGCGCTGCGCGCGGCCACCTGGCGGGGCAGCACCCTGGCCTTCCCCGGGCTCGACGTGCCGGCGCCCCGGGCTCCCAGGCCGGCCAGCCAGGGCCGCGGCTCGCCGGCCCCGTCCGGCCCGGCACACGGCAAGCCGACCCCGTCACACCCGGGCTGATCCCCGGCTATCCCCAGGTCCGCCTGGTGAGCACCTCTTCGATCTTGGCCGAGGCGTCGTCGAGGTCCGCCGTGCAGGCGATCCGCTCGGCCCAGGACCACCAGAACCACCAGGTGCCGTCCTCGCCCCGCCAGGCGTAGACGTCTTCGGCCGGACCCGCCGGGTGCGCAACCTCAAGCCGGGGAATACGGCCGGACGCGGAAACCAGGCTCGTGGCGATGCCCCGGCGGCGCAGCACTCCGGCCAGATGCTCGAGGCGGTGCAAATTGGCGTCTCGAAGGCCGGGAACGTCCCGCTTCGGCCGCGTTATCGATGCCATCGAAGGTCATCCTTAGTGACGAATAATCAACGCGGAGTAATACTACGGCGGAAAACAACGCCGCGGGGGGAGGTTGCACCATTCGGTACCCGGATTCCGCTCCGGCGCCTCCGCCGCAGGTGAGAGGGCTGCGGCCGCGGGCCTGCGGCCAGCCCCGGTGGCCGGGGCCAGCACCCCCTTCGCTCCGCGATGAGAGCGAAACGGCCGTTCGCTGCGGGCGGCGATGCCCTGCGCCAGAGCCTGATATTTCGTGCGATTCCAGGTCGGCCCGTGGCGGTGAAACGGCCGGAAGGGTGCCCCGTCGATCCATGCGGTGCGCATTCCGGCGTTGCCCGCTCCCGGGATGCCGGCCAGGCCGGTTGCCCGGTCACCGGCGGCGAACGCAGGTCGGCCAGGGACTCAGCCCAGCGGCGGGGGCAGCGGCTGGGAGTGCAGCACGGTCAGCCGGGACACCGCGCGGGTGAGCGCCACGTACAACTGGTGCAGTCCGTAGGAGTGCCCGGCGGCAATGGCGGCGGGCTCGGCCACGATCACGTGGTCGAACTCCAGGCCCTTGGCCAGGCTGACTGGCACCAGGGTGAGCCGGGCGCCGGGGCCCTCGCTGCCGAGGACCCGGTGTGCCACCCCGGCCCGGCCCAGCGCCCGGGCCAGCGTGCTCACCTGGCCGTCCGCGGCGATCACCGCGGTGGACCCCGGCCGGCCAAGGGCATCGGCGCAGGCCTGCGCGAGCGCGGCGGGGAAGGCTCCCGGCGTGGTGCCGGTGACCACCAGCGCGCCCGGATCCTGGCGGAACGACCGTGCCGCCGGCACACCGGGAGCGATCCGCGGCAGCAGCAGGCTGGCGTAGTCGAGAATCTGCCTGGGCACCCGGTAGCCGGTCTCAAGCAGCCGCAGCCCGGCATCGGGCTTGCCCAGGTGGCCGAGCAGGGCCGGCCAGTCCGCCACGGCCGCGGGAGTGGTGGCCTGGGCGAGGTCGCCGAGCACCGTGGCCGAACCGGTGGCGCAGCGGCGGCCCACGGCGCGGCACTCCATCGCCGACAGGTCCTGTGCCTCGTCCACCACCACGTGGGACAGGCTCGGGATCCGTTCGATGAGATCGCGGGCCTCGTCCACCAGGACGGCGTCCGCGGCGGACCAGCGCGCCGACCGTGGCCCGCGCGGCGCCGCAGGCCAGCCGATCTCGCCCTGCTCCGCGGCGTCGAGCAGGCCGTCGGCGGCGCGGGCGAGCAGTTCGGGCTCCGACAGCAGCCGCAGCACCAGGCGGACCGGGTCCGCGGCCGGCCAGACCTCGTCCACCACCGCGCGCACCTCACGGGTACGGCGCACCGAGTCGTGGGTACGGTCGTCGCACGTCTCCCCCGCCGCCTCCATCCGGGTGAGCACCACGTGCGCGATCCGGTGGCCGAGCATGTCCCGGCCCGGGCCGTAGCGCACCCCCCGGTCGCGCAGTTCGCCGGCCAGGCCTGCGATCTCGTCGGCGGGCACCCGCCACCGCCGGGATCCGCGGGTGAGCATGAGCCCGCCGCTGGGCTCGGACAGCCCGGCCCACAGCGCACGGCGCAGCACCTCCGCCATCCGGGCGTCGCCCTTGATGCGAGCCGCGCGCTCGGAGTCTGTGGCCCTGACCTCGACGGTGCCGACCAGGTCGGCGATCGTCACCTGGCTCACCCCGACCTCGCCCAGCGCCGGGAGCACGTTGCCGATGTAGGCGAGGAACGCGCGGTTCGGCCCGATCACCAGCACCCCGCCCCGTTTCATCCGGTTCGCGTGCGCGTAGAGCAGGTAGGCGACCCGGTGCAGGCCGACCGCGGTCTTGCCGGTGCCCGGCGCGCCCTGCACGCACACGGTCGCGTCGGCGTCGGCGCGGACGATGTCGTCCTGGTCGGGCTGGATCGTCGCCACGATGTCGCGCATGGGCCCCGACCTGGGCCGTTCGATCTCCTCCAGCATGATCCGGCTGGGCCGACCGCCGCTGCGCGCCGCGCCGCCGAACTCCTCGTCTTCGTAGGCGGTCAGGCTCCCGCCGGAGAACCCGAACCTGCGCCGCCGGGCCAGGTCCATCGGATCTGACTGGCTGGCCCGGTAGAACGCGCGGGACACCGGCGCGCGCCAGTCGATCACGATCGGGTGCCCGTCCGGGTCGTGGACGTGCCGCCGGCCGATGTGGAAGCGCGCCCCGTCCGCTCCGGCCTCACCTTCTTCACTCCAAACGCTCCCCGGGGCGTAGTCGAGCCTGCCGAAGAACAGCGGGGCGTCGGGGATATCACGCAAGGCCTCGGCGCGGTGATGGAGGTCTGCCTTGAGGTACTCGATGGACACGCGGTCGCCGCCGAGGGCGGGCAGTGCGAGTACGTCCTCCCGCATCAGCCGCAGGTACTCGCGGGACTCGCGGAGATGCTCACGTTCGGCGGCGAGAACGGGGTCGGCGGGCTTGGCTGGATCGGATTCGGCTGGGTCAGCCGGCTCGGCGGGCCTGGCGTCTGTCCCGCTCTGCGAGGGCATGCGTCATCACCTCGGAAGGTAGGAGGGATGCGGGCACAAGAGCCCGAAAGTTTACCCGGCCGCCGTCAGGACCTCACCTGGTTTTCGCCCACCCCGAACCCTCATCCGCCCGGAACCCAGCCCGGCCGCCCGCGAACCGTGACCCGTCCCCGCCCCGCCGACCGGACCCGGCTGACCATCACGTGGAGTACTCGCGCTCATGATCACGGACGATAACCTGCGGTTTTTACGGGGGGGAAATCGTCCGTGATCATGGAAGTCCGGCCGTGGGGGACGTAGTGCCAGATCCGAAGCAGCCCGCACAGCTATAGTTCCATGACCACGGGACTCTGTTCACAGCATGTATGTACGGAATCACTTGATCATGAAAGTGAGCACCGGGAGCGACCAAAACACCATGATCACAAAGAGTGGTGGAGTGGCGCCGGCGGCGGCGGGCGGCCTGTGGGCTCGCTGGCGGACGCTGCGGGCTCGCTGGGCGGACGCGTGGGCTAAATGGCGGACCTGCGGGCTCGCTGGGCGGACGCGTGCGCTAACTGGCGGACGCCGCGGGCTCGCCGGCGAAGCCGGTGGCTGGGGTGATCACGTACTGGCGCAGGCACAGGTCCTCGAAGGTGACCGGGCCGCGCGGGCCGGGCACGTGGTCCACGTTGATCCCGGTCTCCGGGACGCCGCGCAGCCGGAACCCGTCGAGCAGGCGCGTGCTGGCGTTCCAGAAGGCACCGGTCCCGGCGTAGGCGTCCAGGAACGCGCGGGCGGCAGCCGGATCCGCGGTGACCACGCTCGCCGCAAGCCCGGAGGTTTCCCGGTTGGCGATCGCGGCCGCCTGCGCCGGGCCGTCCGCCGGGGCCACGGTCACGGTCGCCTCGCGCCCGGCGTCCAGTGCCCACTCATGGCCGAGCGGGTGATCGTGCGGGGGCATGGACGCCGCCACCCGCGGCCGCGCAGCGCCCCAGCGCCACGCCGAGCATCTGGTCCCACGCCTGCATGCACCAGCAGCAGGTTCAGCCGGTTGCACACCCCCAGCCGGTCCAGGCTGGCGGTGATCAGCTCGGCGGCCAGCGCCGGGTCCGCGGCGCGGTCCAGGTAGAGCACGCCGCCGCCGTCGGCGTGGGCGAGCGTGCGGACCCCGTGCCTGGCGGCCTCGGCGGCGAGGGCGCGGGTGGTGTCGCCGCTGCCGCGCAGGATCACCAGCGGGATGAGGCCGGCCGGGCGACCAGTTCCGTGGCCGCCTGCCGGTCGGCGGACCTGACCAGCTGCAGCGCGCCGGGATCCAGCCCGGCATGCTCGAGGGCAGGCGCGATGACGTGGTCGAACAGTGCCGCCGCCGACCGCAGTGCCGCCGCTCCGGTGCGCAGCACCCGGCGTTGCGCGATTTCAGCAACTGCGAGGCGACGTCCACGGTCACGTTCGGGCGGGCCTCGTAGTTGGCGCCGATCACCCCGACCGGGATGCGGCGTTCGGCAAGAACAAAGCCGTCAGGCAGATCCCGCAGCCGCGTTCGCCGGGGGGAAGGGGGCGGCGGCGAGCAGTGAGATCTGGCGGGCCATCTCGGCGATCCGCACCTCGCCGAGGATGAGCCGGTCCAGCAGCCCGCGGCCGAGCCCGGCTGCCTCGCCCCCGGTGACGTCGGCGGCGTTGGCGGCGAGCACCGTGGCCGCCGTGTCGCCGAGCAGCTTGGCCATGCCGTACAGCGCCGCGTCCACGGCCTCGTCCGGGGCGGCGGCGAGGTGCGGGGCGGCCGCCCTGGCCGCCTCACCGCAGGCGGTCACCGCCTTGGCGACGTCGGACACGGTCATCGCGGTCAGAACAGGACGGAGGCGAAGGTCGCGGTCTGGGTGAAGCCGACCCGCCGGTAGGCGGCGCGGGCCGGGCGGTTGAAGTCGTTGACGTACAGCGACACCACGGGCGCGACGCTGCGCAGCGCCTCGGTGACCACCGCGGCCATGCCGGCCTCGGCCAGGCCGCGGCCGCGCAGTTCCGGCCGGACCCAGACGCCCTGCACCTGGCAGGCGAGCGGGGTGACCGACCCGATCTCCGCCTTGAACACCACCTGGCCGTCCTCGATCCGGGCGAACGCGCGGCCCGCGTCGATCAGCTCGCTCACCCGGGCCCGGTAGGCGGCCCCGCCGTCGGGCCCCACCGGGGAGACGCCCACCTCCTCGGTGAACATGGCCACCGAGGCGGGCAGCAGGATGTCCAGCTCGTCCGGGCGGACCCGGCGGACCAGCGGATCCGGCGCCACCTGCGGCGGGCCGGAGATGGCCATCACCGGCTGCACGGCCCTGACCTCGCGGGGTGGGCCCCAGTACGGCCGCAGCGGCTCCCACAGGCCCATCACGCCGGGGCCGGCCCCACGATGGAGGAGCAGCGGCGGCCCAGCAGCCGGGCGCGGCCCGCGAAGGCCGCGATCGCCTCCGGGGTGGCGGCGACCGGCACCAGGTTGGCGCCCGCGTAGCACAGGGAGGTGAGCTGGCCGCCCGGCTGATAGCCCCAGATCTGGCCGCCCAGCCGGGACGGTTCCAGCCCGGCCTCGCGCACCCGGGAGCTGACGAACACGTTGACCACCGGGTCGCGGTCGCACAGTGCGAGGACCTCGCCGCGGTCGCGATCGTCGAGCAGGCGCAGCGCCGAGGATCGCCATGCCTTGGTGCGCAGCACACATCCAGCGTATCGGCCAGGCCAGCCAGGCGTGGCACGAAGGACCCTGCTTGCGCGCACAGGTCCGGGGGCGCTCAGCCGTCGGCGGCGGGGCGGGCAGGCCGGGCAGGTGGCGTTCACCAGGCCGGGCCGCTGCGGCAGCGCGCCGGTCGCCAGGTAGCGGTTGAGGTAGCCGTTGACGCACGGGTTGGGCGGCTGGGCCAGCGACTGGCCGTGGTTGCCGCCGCCCTCGACCACCACCATCCGCGCGGTCGGCAGCAGCCTGTGCGCCACCTGCGCGCCCGGGTAGGGGGTGGCCGCGTCCAGCGTGCCCTGGAGCATCAGGATGCCCGGCAGGCCCGCGCCGTTGATCGGCAGCGGCCGGGCGGGCCCGTGCACCGGCCAGAAGGCGCAGGCCGCGTTGAACCAGGCGTTGTCCCAGGCCTCGAACGGCGCGGTCCGGTAGACCCGCCGGGTGTCGGCGTCCCATTTCGCCCAGTTCCGCGGCCAGTTGACGTCGCTGCACTCCACCGCGTTGTAGACGGCGAACTCGTTCTCGTTCTGCCCGCCGAGCGCCTTGTACTCGCTGATCGCGCCTGGTGGACCCGGTGTGCAGGTAGGCGGACAGCGCGGTGGCCAGGCCCGGCCAGAGCGTGTTGCTGTAGCCGCCCTGCAGGAAGGTGTCGTCGAACTCGTCCGGGCCGATCATCGGGCCGCCGGGCCCGTCGATCGGGTGGCGGTCAGCTCGGCGCGGGCCCGGTACCACGCCTGCTGGACCTGCGCCGCGGGTGGAGCCGAGGTGGTAGGTGGCGTCGTGCGCGGCGATCCAGGCGAAGAACGCCTGCATCCGGCCCTCGAACGCGTAGTCCTGGTCGATGTTGTCGTGGTACCAGACGCCCCGCGGGTCGACGGTGCTGTCGAGCACCATCCGGCGCACCCGGTGCGGGAACAGCGTCGCGTAGACCTGGCCCAGGTAGGTGCCGTAGGAGTAGCCGAAGTAGCTGATCTTCTGCTGGCCCAGCGCGGCCCGGATGGAGTCCATGTCCCTCGCGGCGTCCTCCGTGGTCATGTACGGCAGCAGCCAGCCGTACCGGTGCTCGCAGCCGGCGGCGTACGTCTTGGCCCGGCCGATGAGCGCCTGCTCGGCGGCCTGGTTCGCCGGGATGTAGTCGGGCCGCACGCCGGCGAAGAAGCGACGGATCGCAGTGCAGCGCGGGCACGCTGGCGCCCGACGCCGCGCGGGTCGAAGCCGATGATGTTGTACTCGGAGGCCACCTGCGGGTCGAGGCCTGGGCGACCGACGCGGCCAGGACCGGCCGCTGCCGCCCGGGCCGCCGGGGTTGACCAGCAGGTCGCCCTGGCGCTGGCCGGCGGCGCGGTGGCCGGGACCATGGACAGCGCCAGGGTGATCTTCCGGCCCGACGGGTGGGCGTAGTCCAGCGGCACCGCCAGGCTGGCGCACTGTATCTGGGCACCCGGCACCGGGCAGGGATGCCAGTTCAGCCGCGGCGGCCTGGCGGCCGCGGCTGGCCGCGCCTCGGGCGGCGAGCGACGGGGCCGGGGCGGTGGCCGACGTGCGGCCGGCCACGGCGACGCGGCGGCGCAGGTCAGGGTGGCGGCGGTACGTGCGGCTCGCCGCGCAGGAACACGCCGCGCGAGCGCGCGGACGAGCGGCATGACTGCCATCTTGCCGCACTCGGCGGCACTGCGCCGACCGGGCCGTCCCGCCGTCGCGGCGGAGCGCTGGCGCTCCAGCAGCGCCCGCCGGTATTCCTCGATGACGATGTCGTTGAGCTCCTGGACCGAGGTGTCCTTGGCCAGCTTGTCGAAGGTGATCTCGCCGTGCTGGAGCAGGTTGACCCGGTCGCAGATCTCCAGCACCTGGCCGTAGTTGTGCGCGATGATGATGATCGAGACATCGCCCTTGTGCTTGAGGTCCCGGATCAGGTCCAGGATCAGCGCCGCTTCCTTGGCGCCCATGGCCGCCAGCGGCTCGTCGAGCAGCAGCACCTTCGCGTCCGAGTACACCGCACGGGCGACCGCGATCGCCTGCCGCTGCCCGCCGGACAGCCGGGCCACCGGCGACGTCGACCGACTTGAGGCCGATCCCCATCTCGTCCAGGCGCTGCGCGGGCGATCTTGCGCATGGCCCTGTTGTTGAGCAGCGGCCAGCGGACCTTCTCCCGCTTGAGGAACATGTTGTGGTAGACGGTGAGTTCGTTGATCAGCGCCAGGTCCTGGTACACGACGTCGATGCCCAGCGAGCGGGCGTGGTCCACGGACTTGAGCGTCACTTCCTCGCCGTTGAGCAGGATCCGGCCCGAATCGGGCGGCTGGAAGCCGCAGAGGATCTTCAGCAGGGTGGACTTGCCCGCGCCGTTGTCGCCGAGGAGGCCGAGCACCTCGCCGCGGCCCAGATGCAGGTTGATGTCGACCAGGGCGGTGACCGCGCCGAACCGCTTGGTGATGTGCTCGACTCTGAGGAGCGCGTCATCGGCAGTCGCGGCCCCGGTCGCCTCGGCGGCCTGGCCGTCCGGTACTTGCGCCGTCATGTCGTTCGTCCCGCCCTCCGCAGCCGCGAAAGCTGCACATTGGCGATCATGGCGACCAGGATCGCGCCGCCGAAGATGATGTTCAGCGGGTTGGCGCTGATCCCGATCAGGTTGAAGCCGTCCTGCAGCGCCGAGAGCACGAACGCGCCGAGGAACGCGCCGACGATGGTGCCCGATCCCCGGCGAGCGCCGTGCCGCCGATGACCGCGCCCGCGATCGCGTAGAACATCGGCGTGTAGCCGCCGCTGCTCGGGTCGATGGTGTTGGTACGGAACGCCTCCTGCATCCCGACCAGCGCCCCCATGAAACCGGTGAGCATGAACGCGGTGTACTTGATCTTGGCTACGCTGACGCCGGCCTCGGACGCCCCGAGGATGTTGCCGCCCACCGCGACCGTGTGCAGGCCCCAGCGGGTCCGGCTGAGCGCAATCTGGAAGATCACCACCAGGACGATGGCCCAGGTGATCTCGGCCCAGGCGTAGGTGCCGATCCAGTGCCCGATGCCTTGTGCCTTGTTCGGGATGTTCGCCGGGTAGGCGTTCGAGGTGGTCAGCATGAGGCCCCAGAGAATGAACCCGGTGCCGAGCGTGGCGATGAACGATGGCACCCGCAGCGCCACCGTGATGAAACCGTTGGCGAAGCCTGCGGCCACGCCCATGAGCAGTGACAGGAGGACCGCCAGGACCGCCGGGACGCCGTAGTAGTCGATCAGGTAGTGCATCAGGAACGGCGAGAACGCGAAGACGAACCCCACCGACAGGTCTATCTCGCCGCAGACCAGCAGGAACACCTCACCGATGGCGATGATGGCGACCGGCGCGGTGATCTGCGAGATGTTGATGATGTTGTCTTTGGTGAGGAACGCCGGGGATGCGCGCCAGAAGTAGATCACCAGCACGACCGCCACCACGAACACGGTCGCCTCGCGCTGCTGGGCGAGCAGGGCTGCGGTCCGCTTCACCGCGCCCCACGGGCCCGTGCCCAGGCCGGGCGTCGGCGGGAGAGCAGCGACCTCAGGGGCGCGTTCGGCTGTCTCACTCACGTTGGTTTCCCTGCCTCTCGGTCCCCCCGGGCAGGCCGACGGGGACTGGGCCCGCTGTCACAGGTCCAGTCTCCCGCCGCCAGCACGGTTATCCAAGCGCGGATCCGTCCGGATGTGCTTCTCAGGCAATCGGGCCGGAGCGCTTGATGTACTTCTCCGCGGTGGTCGAACCCTCGTACCGGGAGGTCGTGGTCTGGTAGGGACCGACATTGGCCTTGGTGACGAAGGTCAGGCCGGTGTTGGTCTCCGCCGGGTTCACCAGGCCGCCCGACAAGTTGAACATGTAGAGGAAAATGGCCGGCAGGAAGCCCTGCAAGTAGGGCTGCTGGTCAATGGTGAAGCCCAGGCTGCCGGCCTTGATCGCCGACAGCGTCTGGGGCGTGAGGTCGAATCCGCCGGACGCCACCTTGCTCTGCAGGCTGTACTTGGCGATGATCTGGCCGACCGTCTGGGTGGAGCCCGCGTCGACCGCGAAGATCCCCTTCAGGGTGGCCTTGTGCGCCAGCACATAGGCGTTGATGGTCGTGTTCTCCTGCGGCAGCTCGGCACCGGACGCGACCGAGGTGAACTTGATGTTCTTGCCCGAGGCCCCGAGAGCCTGCTTGGCGCCGTCGATCCGGGGCTGGATGTTGGCGGTGCCCGGGGTGGCGATGAAGCCGACCGCTTCGCCGCCATTCGGCATGGCCGCCGCGATCTTCTGACCCAGCGCCTGCCCGGAGACGAACAGGTCCTGGCCGATGTAGGCGAGCCGGTTGGTCCCGGGGTCGCCGGTGTTGCCGTCGGCGTTGTAGGAGACCACCGGAATGCCGTCGTTCATGGCGTTTGCCACCGGGGTGGTGAACGCGGTGGCGCTGATCACCGCGACCGCGATCCCGTTCGCCTTCGCCGAGATCGCGGCGTTCGTGGCGCTCACCATCTGCGGCACATTGGACGTGGCCGACCCGGTCCAGCTCGGCTTGGGAATGCCGAGCAGCGCCGCGGCGTCCTCGAACCCGTACTGGGTGGGCACGAAGAACGGGTTGGTGGTGACGTGGTTGACGAAGGCGAACTTCCACGGGGGAGTGCTCGGGAAGTTCCCGGCTGCTGCCTTTGCCGCGGTCGCCGTGCTGCTCGAGGAGCTGCAGGCAGCGAGCAGGGCCGACGCGGCGGCGGTCGCGCTGATCAGCCCGGTGCCGCTCAGCAGCTTGCGCCGAGTCGGACCGTCCTTCATGTTCAGCGTCTCGACCGCTTCCTCGACCTTGGGGTCGACTTTTCTCATCGCGATCCTCCAGAAGAGTTCCGTGAGGCAGGGCTCTGCCTCACGAGGTGCGTGCGATTCCGGGGCCGACCTGGCGTGCTGCGCCAGCATCATCCCCTCGGGCCGGCCCGGGAAACGGTGATCCCGCACCGTGCGGGCGCCACATTCGCCGCGGTGGGCACCAGATCATGGCTCACGCGGCGAAACACCGGGGGTGGCACCCTTGTGCACTACCAGCGGCACCTGATGCCGCTGACGCATCG
>CAVXMG010000031.1:0-166557 GCA_963762735.1 uncultured Actinomycetes bacterium
CTGAAGATACGGTGGTCTGCAGGCTCGGGGCGTGGAACGGGTAGCCACAAAAGTTCAGTGCAATCGGTGCTTCAGGCGCAGTCCGCCGTGCTGTTTGTGCAGGTAGTGCGCCTGCGGCATGCTCGCGTGCCTCTCGTAATGCGCAGGTCATCGGTTCGATTCCGATGGGCGGCTCCACCAAGAAAGCCCAGCTCCTAAGCGTTTTCCGCACCTACTTCTGGCTCGTCATCTGTTCGAATGGCCTCTCTAGGCGGCTCAGATGCCCCCATGCGCCTCTGCGCCCGAGCCGCCGCTGGTCAGCGAGGTTCAGGCGCAGGTATTGAAAACCGTCACTAGCTGAGCCCAGGAGTCGTGGGCCAGGTTGCAGTTCAATGGTGCTGACCGGTTAGGGCCCGGTGGGCGTGGGCGAAGGTGTGGGCGTGGGTGTCGGTGTCGGCAACAGGCTTACGGTGATCAGCGCCTTGTTGCCGGGGCCGCGCAGAAGCCTGACGGTCGCCTGCCCGCGGGCGTTCTGGAACCCGCGAGTGCCACCGGTCACCGCGAGCTGGAACGGGTTGGACGCCTGGATCCCCGCCGCATCGATCTGGCCGTCCTTCAATACCAGCGTGGCGTGATCCTGGGAGACGGCCGCGCCGACAAGGGTGACCGTCACCCAGCCGTGGCCGACCAGCTGGCTGGGGTGAGCGGCCCCGAAGATCGGCTGGGCAAGAATGACCTCATCGCCAACGGCGGGATGGCTCAGATGCCGGATGTTCACGAACGTCGAGGTGCCACCGCGCGCCTCCAGCCGGAGGGTCGTTGCGGTGGTGATCTGCGGTACCGATGCGCTGGCCACGGCGATCCCGGCCGCGCCTGCCACCACCGCAGCCGATGCCACCGCGACGATAGCGCCCTTGCCGAACCTGCGCCTGATCTGGAGCATGGCACTTCCCCTCGTAGTACGTGGCGGACGCCGGACCCTACCGGTATCGCCCTGGGCAGACACCGGCCCGGCCGCTGCTCCGCGCTTGGTCGCGGGGTACCCGCCCATGGTGGTCCTATCGGGCACAAGCGCACAACATGGCACAACGACGGCCCGGCACAGCGTTCACGGGTGCCGGCGCGGGATATAGGTGGGACGAGCGCAACCAGAGCCCGTCCGGCCGTTGACCCGGCAGCCACTCACTCAGGATCCGGCTTAAGATCCGGCGCCGGTCCCAAGGCGGCCACCACCGTGAGGACGACGGCAGGGGGCGAGTACCGACACCGTGTCGCTGTCTTCGTTGGTCACGTAGATCGTCTTGGCATTGGGGTTCACCGCGATATTGACCGGGGCGCCGCCTACGGGGACGGTGGCGGTCACGGTGTTGGTCCGCCCGCTGAACACCGACACCGTGTCGGCGCCGGTATTGGCCAGGTAGACGGTGTCGTTCTTCGGGTTCACCGCGGCCCCGAACATGTTGCCCACGGGGATGGTGGTGGTCACGGTGTTGGTCCGCCCGTTGATCACCGACATGGTGTTGGACTGACCGGTGGTCACGTAGATGGTGCGGGTCGCCTTGTTCACCGCGATCCCGAGCGGGTTGATGCCGACGGGGATGTTGGCGGTCACGGTGGCGGTCGGCCCGTTGATCACCGACACTGAATCATCGCCCAGGTTGGTCACGTAGATGCTGCCGGTCCTGGGGTTCGCCGCGGCCGCGAACGGTTCCGCGAACCGGTCGGTGCCGACGGGGATGGTGGCGGTCACGGTGTTGGTCTGCCCGTTGATCACCGACACCGTGTTGGACAGCGTGTTGGCCACGTAGATAGCGTCGGTCTTCTGGATCACCGCGACCCCGTCGGGGGAGCTGCCGACGGGGATGGTGGCGGTCACGGCGTTGGTCCGCCCGTTGATCACCGACACCGTGTTGGACTGGCTGTTGGCCACGTAGACGGTGCGGGTGTTCGCGTTGACCGCGATCCCGAACGGCCCGGTGCCGACGGGGATGGTGGCGGTCACGGTGTTGGTCCGCCCGTTGATCACCGACACCGTGTTGCCGCTGAGGTTGGCCACGTAAATGGTGCCAGTCTTCTGGTTCACCGCGACCCCGCGCGGGAAGAGGCCCACGGGGACGGTGGCGGTGACCGCGAGGCAGCCCTTCGCTGCCGGGGCCGTGCCCCGCGCGGAAGACGTCGAGGCCGCGCTGGCCGTGGCGGTCGCGATGGGGGCGAGTGCGGTCACGGCAGCGCCGATCATGCACGCGGCACGTGGAATGAACCTCATGATGTCCTCGTTGCTGCCGTTCGCGGCAGGGCTAGGGCGGAGAGACGCGGGTGAGGCTGGGCAGCATGACTTCGTCGACCAGCGCGTGCAGTGTTTCGGCGGTCACGGGGCGGCCGTGCTGGAGCATGCGGAACGATATGTAGCCGGGCAGGACGTCCCAGAGGTCGTCGCTGATGACTTCCGGGACGATCTCCCCCCGGTCGACGGCGCGGCGCAAAACGGCGAAGGTCTGATCCCGCCGGTCTCGGTACAGGTCGTCTACGAGCAGTTCCCGCAGCTGGGGGGTGCGGCTGCTGGCGGCGAGGATTCCGGCGATGGTGCTCGCGTACAGGCGTGCGTCGCGGGCGATGATCTCGGCGAGCTGGAGCAGGTCCCCGCGCAGGCTGCCGGTGTCGGGGGGCGTGCCGGTCCCGCGGATTTGGTGCGCGAACGCCGCGCAGACCAGTTCGGCCTTGGACGGCCAGCGCCGGTACACCGTTGTCTTGCTGGCGTGCGCCCGGGCCACGACCTTGTCCACGGTGAGGTTGTCGTACCCGGTTTCGCGCAGCACCTCCAAGGTGGCCGCCAGCAGCTCCGCCTCCCGCGCGGTGAGCGGGAGGCCCAGCAGGCCCCGGCCCGGGCTGTGCTGCCCGGTGGCTTGGGGGGCCGTCGTCATGGCTACATCCTACGGTTTGACGACGGTACGATACTGTACCGTACAATTCCGGAGGGACCAGGGCCACGACGGAAGGACAGGCCGTGACCCAGCAGGGGGCAGCAGAGGCATCACGGCATGGCGAGGGGATCCAGATCTTGGGCGTGTCCGGGGAGCTGGACCTGGCGACTGTGGACAAAAGCCTGATGGTGGCCACGCCGGGCTGGCTGGCAGCCTTCTGTGCCGTTTGCCTGCTGATCCCGCTCGCCTGGGTGGCAGCATTGCCGTTCACCGCTGCGCTGTGCCTGATTCAGCCAGCCCGGATCCGGCGGGTGGCCAGCGCGTGGAAAGGCGGCAAATCAAACTGGCGTAGTGAGGAATGCTCTGCAAGGGCCGGGCAATGACGACCGGCTCTGTCGTGGAGCTAAGCCATGACTGGCGGCAACAAGACAAAGATTCCCACGACCTCTTCCGCTCTGCCGGTCAATCGCGGCCCGGCATGGAAGAATCCCTTATGGCTACCCTGGCATCGGCAATATCGCTGATGGAGGCCACGGCCCGCATCCAGAGGGAGACCGCGGAAATACTCTGCGCCGTGGCGACCCGAGGCGAGAATGACACCGTGATTCAGCGGCTCAAGCTGGCCGAGGATGCGATTCAAGCGCTCACCTTGGCCGCGGGCGCCCGCCCTGACCGGCTGGAAAGGCTGCAACGGCGGCCTAAGGACAGGAGGCAGGCGAACTCGCAAGGCGAGTCGCTCACCGCCCGGGAGGAAACCGTGCTGCGGTTCCTGGGCGGAACGCTTTCGCTCCGCGAGATCGGCCAGGCATTGTATGTATCACAGAACACCATCAAGAGCCACACCCGCGCCATTTACCAGAAGCTCGGCGTCTCCAACCGGCACAACGCCATTAAACGCAGCCGCGAGCTTGGCATACTTTTACAAGGCGTCCAGGCTCGGTAGAGACATCCTGCGGCGGCCACCGGACACTGAGTCCTCTCTAATCCCGTATTCTGTGATGCAGGGAGACCATCATGAACCTGGTCACGGGCTTCGACCGCAGGCATCCGCGTCGCGTGATACTCCTCCGTGTGCTGGTCACGGTCTGGCTGCTCGTCCTGACCGGCATCCTGCTGGCCTACGGCTACTGGGGCTGGGCGCTGCTGACGCTCGCGGGCGCGGTGGCGAACGCCGTGATGGCCTATCTCGTCTTCCGGGCGACGATGCGTTAGACCCTACGCATTGCGGTGTGCCCCAAGATGCCCCGGACCACCATCAACGGCCAACGATCGCCACCAGCGGCCGGGTGCCGTAATTGCCGAGGGACGGTTCGAGCAGATCGAAGGCGCGGGTGGCGGCGTCGGCCAACACCACACAGATCTCCTCGCGGGGCTGCCCGGCCAGGCTGCGCTGGCTGGCTTCGGCGGACAGCACGCGGTGCACCGAGGCGAGGAGGGCCGCCACGAGTCGCTGCTGCGGGTCGTCGGTCCCGGTCTCGGCGGCGATGGCGTCGCCGAGCGCTCGCTCGCGCTCGTCCAGCATTTCCAGTACCCGGCTGGTCAGTACCGGGCTGCTGAGGATCATCTGGGCGAAGCCCGGGCTGGAAAGTCCGAGCGTGACGTCGGCCCTGGCGATGGCCTCGGCGTAGTCGCGGCGGATCGCGGCGAGCATGCTCTCGCCTGGTGCCCGGGCGGCGATGACGTCGGCCAGGTGGCGCACCACGGCCTCGGCGCGGTCGAAGACCAGGTCCTCCTTGCGCGGGAAGTAGTTCGTCACGGTCATCTTGGCAACGCCGGCCGCATCGGCGACCTGGGCGATCGTCACCTCCTCGAAGCCGCGCTCCACGAACATCCGGGTCGCGATGTCCGAGATCGCCTGCCGGGTCTCCTGCTTGCGCCGTTCGCGCAGTCCGGTTGCCACGTCCAGCACGATAGCCAAAAGGTAGGTCCAATACAAGATTAGGTTTGACATAAATTTATGTCTGACCTAAGTTGGTGGCCATGGCAGCGACACAGACGCAGGACCCCGGGACAGCGCCGATGTCCGATCCCCAGGCACCGGCACCCGGAGGCGCGGCAGGTCCCGGATCCGCGGGCCGGCGTCCCGGCATGGCCGCGGCGCTGCGGCCACTGCTGATCGACGTCGGCATCCCGGTCGGCACCTACTACCTGCTCCGCGACGCGTTCGGCGTGAGCCTGTGGCTCGCCCTGGCGCTGAGCAGCACCAGCCCGGCGGTGCGCGCCATCGCCGGCCTCATGGCGGAGCGGAAGCTGAACCTGCTGGCCGTGCTGATGCTGGCGGTCAACCTGGCGGGCATCGCGGTCAGCTTCCTGACCGGTGACCCGCGGGCGATGATCGCCAAGGACTCGATCGTCAGCAGCGTGGTCGCGTTCGCCATCCTCGGCTCGGTCGTGCTGCGCCGCCCGCTCATGTCCGCCGGGCTCAAGCCATTCATGACCAAGGGGGAGCCGCGCCGGACGGCGGCATGGGACCGGCTGTCCACGGCCTCGCCCCGGTTCCGCCGGCTCGAGCTGCTGTTCAGCACCATCTGGGGGCTGGCGCTGCTGGCCGAGTGTGCCGCCCGCCTGGTGGGCGCCTACACGCTGCCGGTCACCACGATGGTGTGGCTGGGCACCGTGATGACGCTGGGCGCGATCGGCATGGCCATCGTGGCAGGCGGTGCCGCGGCCGGCCCGCTCCAGAAGATGATTGACACCGAAGCGGCTGCGTCCTGACCGGAAGGAATTCCATGCGCGGCAAGGGCATCAACTACGACACCGGTTTCTCGCCCGGCGGCCAGAGCAGCCGCGAGCACTTCGACGCCGATGTCGTCCGCGGCGAGATGCGCGTCATCGCCGGGGACCTGCACTGCACGGCCGTGCGGATCTCCGGCGGTGAGCCCGCACGGCTCAGCACCGCCGCCGAACTCGCCGCGGCCGAGGGGCTGGAGGTGTGGTTCGCGCCGTTCCCGTGCGAGCTGACCACCGACCAGCTCGCGCCGCTGTTCGCCGACTGCGCGGATCGCGCCGAGCATCTGCGCCGGACCGGCGCGAACGTGGTCCTGGTGACGGGCTGCGAGCTGACGCTGTTCGGGGCCGGCTTCCTTCCCGGCGGCACGGTCTATGAGCGGATCCAGGGCCTGCAGGCCGGCGGCCAGCAGGTCTACGCGGCCTTCGCCGCGCTGCCCGGCAAGCTGAACGGCTTCCTGGCCGCGACCGCCGAGGCAGCCCGCAGCCGGTTCGCCGGCCCGCTGACCTACGCCTCCGGCATGTGGGAGCCCGTCGACTGGGCCCCGTTCGATATCGCCGCCACGGATGCCTACCGTGACGCGAGCAACGCGGGCACGTTCCGGTCCGAGGTGCGCAAGCAACTCCGGCACGGCAAGCCGCTCGCGGTCACCGAGTTCGGCTGCTGCGGCTACGCCGGCGCCGGCGACCGCGGCGGCATGGGCTGGGCCGTCATCGATGACAGCGCCGACCCGCCATGCCTGGACGGCGACTACGTGCGTGACGAAACGGAGCAGGTCAGGTACCTGGAGGAGCTGAACGCCATCTTCGCGGAGGAGGGGGTGGACCTCGCGTTCTGGTTCACCTTCGCCGGTTACCGCCTCGTGCACGACCCCGATCCCCGCCGTGACCTGGACATGGCCAGCTATGGAGTGGTGAAGATGCTGCCCGGTGGCCGCGGCACCGGCTACCACGGCCTCGGCTGGGAACCCAAGCTCGCCTTCGGCGCACTGGCCGGGCCCGGCTCGCGCTCGGCCAGCCGGTTACCCGGGCTTGCGCGCCACGCCGCCCCACAGGGCGGCGGCCGCCGCTGACTCCGCCTCGGACCGCGGGCGCCACTTGGAAAGCTGCACCACGCCGGGTGCGATCAGGTCGAGCCCTTCGAAGAAGCCCGTCACCTCGGCGTGGTCGCGGAGCACAAGCGGCATGTCGATCGACCGTTCGTTGAGGGCCCGCGCGAACTCTTTCAGTTCCGGGTAGATGTCCGCGGTGAGGTGGCAGATCGCCAGGTAACTGCCGCCAGGTATGGCCTGCACCAGCCTGCGGACCAGGCCGTACGGGTCGTCCTGATCCCCGATGCTGTGCAGGATGCCGAGCAGCAGGACGGCCATTGGCTGGCCGAAGTCCAGCGTCTTGGCGGCCTCGTGGAGGATGTTGCCGGGATCACGCAGGTCCGCGCCCAGGAAGGCGATGGCACCCTCCGGCGTGCCGGCCAGCAACGTCTTCGCGTGTAGCTGCACGATCGGATCGTTGTCCACGTAGACGATCCGGGCTTCCGGGGCGATCGACTGCGCGACCTGATGCACGTTCTCCCCGGAGGGCAGCCCGGAGCCGACGTCGAGAAACTGCCGGATTCCCGCCTCGGCGGAAAGAAACTGCACGACCCGCCTCAGGAAAGCCCGTGCCGCGCGGGCGGACTCCGCCGTCCTCGGGAAGGTCTTGATCGCGGCCTCGGCCGCGATCCTGTCGGCCTCGAAGTTGTCCGTACCGCCCAGGAAGTAGTCATACACCCGCGCCGGGTGCGGGACGCTCGTGTCGATCTCCGGGATGTCCTGCTGATCTGATCCGGTGCCGCCTAAGGACTGATCTGCCATGGCCTCAGCATGGCAGAAACAGGGGCAAAACGGCTGCCCGCGCACGACCGCTAGGCGCAGCCTTGCCCCTAGCTCGGTACGGGGTCAACTCACACGCGGATCACATGTGATCCGCACGGCTCGCTGAGGTTGGCCGGCGATGATGGGGCCGCTGCAATCATCCATCCAACGCAGGGGCGAGGCGTGCACGCTACGAACGGCGACACTCGCGGCAGCCACAGCCGGGGCCGTCCACGGTGGCTTGGGCCATGGCGGGCAGGCGTCCTGGCCGCCGGGATGGCGGGAATCGCCGTGCTCGCGGCGGCATGCGGCGGTTCGGCCAGTTCGGCCGGGTCGCTGGGCCGGTCGAACCTGCAGATAGCGATCGGCTATGCGAACTGCATGCGCTCGCACGGCGCGCCGGACTGGCCCGACCCCAACAGCCAGGGGCAGTTCGTCAAGACCAAGACGAACACTGCCGGCTTCCAGGCTCCCGCGTCGGCATACAAGGCATGTCTGCACCTGCTCCCGAACGGGGGCGAACTGACCGCGGCGCAGCAGCAGATCATCTCCCCGCTGATGCTCAAGTTCGCCGACTGCATGCGCTCACACGGCATAGCGAACTTCCCCGACCCGACGGTGAACGCCAACGGCGTCTCGGTCGATCCGCGCGGCCTCGATACCGCTTCCGCCACGTTCCATGCCGCGCAGCAGGCGTGCCGGAAGTACATGACCGAGGCGGGGAAGTACATGCCGCCTGGGTGACACCGGCTGCCTCGTACGCGGGCAAAGTAAGCGATGCGGTGTACTTGGCAAGGGGGCAGGAAGGCCGGTGGCCCTCATCGATGACGTGGGAGGCGCAGGCCGGCATGACGAGGGCGTGGATGCTTGATGAGCTTGCGCACGCCGGTCCGGAGCATCTCGATCGGGCGTTCGTCGCGGGCTTCGACCGCAAACAGGGATATCCCGATCCCGCCGAGGATCTCGCCGTGCTGCGAGAGCACGGCATCGGCCAGGCCGCCACCCTGGTCGATCTCGGTACCGGGACCGGGCGGTTCGCTCTGGCCGCTGCGCCGCTCGTGCGCCGTGTGGTGGCCGTCGATGTCTCGCCCGCGATGCTGGCCTTCCTGCGCGAGCGTGTCGCCGGGGCCGGGCTGGCAAATGTCGAGTGCGTGCAGGCCGGGTTCCTCAGCTACGAGCACACGGGCGCAGTTGCGGACGCGGTGTACACCCGCAACGCGCTGCACCAGTTGCCGGACTTCTGGAAGGCTCTCGCACTTGAGCGGATCGCGAGCCTGCTGCGGCCCGGCGGCGTGCTGCGCCTTCGCGATCTGATCTTCGACTTTCAGCCCGCCGAGGCCGGGACCGTTCTCGATGACTGGCTCGATGGTGCGGTGGAGGATCCATCCCGCGGCTACACACGCGAGGACTTCGCCGAGCACCTCCGCACCGAGTTCAGCACGTTCCGCTGGCTGCTCGAGCCCATGCTCACCGCTGCCGGGTTCACCATCGTGACGGACGACTTCGAGGGCTCGATCTACGGCGCCTACACCTGCATCAGAGCCTGACCGCGTGCGGACCCCGTGCTGGTACGCGAAAGGGCCCTTCCCGGCGGGGAAGGGCCCTTTCGTATACCCGCGTTACTCCGGCCCGCTGGGGTTACCCCAAGTGCCCGTTTATCGCCTTGCCCATGGCGGCCAAGGCGGTCAACGACTGGGGCTGGCCGGTCACAGCGAACTTGCAGCCGTTATATCCCACGTCGTCCCAGTACATCACCGCGGCGATGCTCGGGTGAGCCAGCACGTACGCCTTCATCTGGCCGATGAAATGCGCCTGCCAGGCCGGGACGGCGGAGTAGGCGGCGCTGGCCCACTCAGCGATGAACACCGGCAGCCCTCCGTGGGTGCGCGCGAACGCGAGCACCGGGTCGAACAGCGAGTCGGGGGTGACCGACGGCTTCGTGGGAGAGGTGGTCCTATGGAGCCGGCAGCCGCCACGGTTGTAGCCGTCCGCGGCGATCACGTTCACGTAGGCAGCGCCCGGGAAGTAGTCCGAGGCGAAGCCGGCGCGCAGCGACCATTTCGGCCGCTGGCTGGCCGGGAAGTATGCCATGTGCATGAGGATCATCGCCCAGCGCAGCCGACCGCCGGTGCCGGCGTCGAGATGCGCCTTGGCCGCAAGACCGTGGATGTGTCTCCAGGCGGCCTGGAACTGGGAGGGGGTGCCGAGCACATGGTTCGGGGGGTTATTCGCCTCGTGCTCGAAGCTGACGTAGACCGCGGGCACGTCATGAGCCACGGCTTCCTGCTCGGCTTCGGTGAGCCAGGCGCGGATCTCCTTGTCCTGGCGCCCGGCCGCGATGGAGGCGTAGGTGATCCCCCGCGAGTGGGGGACGTCGAGGCTGGCCAGCACCGTGGTGCCGGCCGCCATCACCTTGTCGATCTTGGGAATGTTGAACTTCTGGCCGATCATGTAATAGACGCGGACGATGGCCAGATTGCGGCCCAGATGGCTCTGTTCGGCGAGCAAAGGCACCGTGCCGCCGAAGAGCGCGCCGCCGGTGACCCCGGACGTTGAGGCATCCTGCCGTGGGGGAAGGCGTACTGCGCCTGCTTGGGCGGCGGGCAAGGCGAAAGCTAGGGAAAGCGCGAGAACTGCTGCAAACCGGAAGTAGCGGGGTTTCACTGAACCTCCAGGGCTAGGAGTCCTGCCCCGGCACGGAGCATGATCTGCGATGACGCTCCGTGCTGGCAGCTGCCAGCACAGTCGGCTATGTGCGCCTCCCTCCGTACAACCTGATCGGGCCGCAGCCTACTGCGGTGAAGACCCGCATGCAGGACATTCTGAGATATGTCCGTGGTGTCGGCTTTGCTGGGACCAGAAAGTATTGTTACCGATGTATCGGAGCCCATCACAGAATCGCATCAATGCGAACCAAGCGCGGCAATGCGGCCACAAGGGGTGAAGGGCCGACAAGATAAGCGGCCATAACGGTTAGTGGTGCGTTAGTGGTGGGTTAAGAGCGGGTTAGCGGCGTCCGGATTGCCCGGATCCCGGGCCCGTTGCTTGTGTCCGGACGGGCGGCGACCCCGGCCCTGCGTGCCGTCCTCAGCAGCGGTGCCGAGTATCCGGCCAACGGCGCGGTCTCTCGGTCGGCCGTGCCGGTGCTCGGGTGGAATGCGGTGCGCGTCGTATGCCGTCTTGGCCCGGCGGCCACGCCGTCGAGGATCTGGTCCCGTAGGTCACCTCTGTCCCGCCTGAGGCAAGCGGCACATAGATATTCATGTGACACACAGGTGCTCCCCAGGCACTTCCATGTCAGAATTCATCAAGTTTTGGCAGCGTTTGACCTGAACATCGCGGAAGATAGGTTTCCTATATTCTCGATTGGAAAAAACTGATTTGATCCACCTGGGCGGCCGACTCGGTAGCGATCCTGTCCACGGTCTTGGTCAGGGGCGCGTGAGCAGGCACGCCCGGCACGCCGTCAAAGATCAGGAGGCCCACCAGTGGCAGCTCACGGCAGATGGTTTTCGGCCCCGACACGGGTGATCGCGCTCTTGACCGCGACCGTGGCCGGGCTCTTCGGCCTCGCCATGGCCAGTTCGGCGAGCGCGCAGCCGTCACCGATCCAGCACGTTGTCGTGCTCTACCTGGAAAATCACTCGTTCGACAGCCTGCTCGGTTACTGGTGCGATAACAACCCGGGCCGGTGCCCGGACGGGGGGATGCCTTCTGAGGTGACCCTGTCCAACGGCACCGTGGTCATCCCGACCGTGAGCCCGGACATCGTGCCGGGGGTGTCGCACAGCGTGGCCTCGCAGCAGGCTGCCATCGATGGCGGCAAGATGGACGGCTGGCAGAAGGTGCAGGGCTGCCAGGCCAGCAAGAACTACGCCTGCATCAGCGGCTACACGCCCTCGCAGATACCCAACCTGGCGGCACTCGCGGACCACTTCGCCATCAGCGACCGCACCTTTTCCATGGCAAACAGCCCGTCCTGGGGCGGTCACCTGTACGCGGCAATGGGCCAGTTGGACGGCTTCGAAGGAAACAACCCCAAGCCCGACAAGGGCGTGGCAGCGGGCCCCGGCTGGGGCTGCGACTCCAACAAGATCACTCAGTGGATCGGCCGGGGCGGTGCCGTTCAGTGGGTGCCAAGCTGCATTCCCGACTTCTCCCTCGGGCTGCAGAACGGCGGCGCATTCGAGCCCACTCCGGCGAGCTACGCGCCGACCATTCTGGACCGCCTGGACAGTGCGGGCCTGTCGTGGCGCATCTACGGTGAGCCGAAGGCGGAAACCGGCGGGAAAACGTCCGGGGGCTACATCTGGGACATCTGCCCGTCGTTCGCGGAATGCCTGGACACCGGGCAGAAGGCGAACAACGTGGCCAGTGCGTCGTTCGTCCACGACGCCCAGACCGGGAACCTGCCGAGCTTCTCCATCATCACGCCCGGTGGGAAAGACGCTCAGTTCAGCGAGCACAACGGCTTCTCCATCACCTCCGGTGACGACTGGCTCGGCCAGGTGGCGTCTGCGATCATGAACGGCCCTGACTGGCGGTCCACCGTGCTGTTCATCACCTGGGACGACTGCGGCTGCTTCTACGACCAGGTGCGGCCAGGGGTCAACCCGGACGGCACCGCGCAGGGGCCGCGCAGCCCGCATGGTCATCGTGAGCCCCTTCGCCAAGAGTGGCTTCACCGACACCACCTCGACGTCGTTCGCCGGGATTCTCAGCTTCACGGAGCACAATTTCGGCCTGTCCCCGCTCGGGCCCAACGACGCCCAGGCCTACCCATTCAGTAACGCTTTCAATTTCCGCCAGGCACCGCTGCGGCCCACTCGGATGATTTACCGTAAGTGGCCGCGCGACGCCTATCACGTCAACCTCGCGGAAGGGCGCGACGACACCTGACGCGACGCGGGCGTGGCCAGCGCCGGCGCTGGCCACGCCCGCGGTTTGCTTGGCCTTCCGCACTGCGGGTGATACAGAGGAAAACGGGGATTGCATCCAGGCCGGGAGGACGGGCCAGTCGCTGGGGAAGCGGACGCTCCACCCGGGACCGGGCGCCCCCCCATTGACGTACCGCAGGCCGGCGCCCGCGTCACCCCGCGGGCTCCGGTGCCGGTCAGGGCACGCCGCCACGTCGGCCAGGTGCCGTGGGCCGGGGCCCACGTAAAGCTGCCGCGGCCGGGAGATGCGCTGCTCTGGGTCGAGGATGCCTTCCTCCCACTGGGCCAGCCAGCCGGGCATCCGGCCGATCGCGAACAGCACGGGGAACATCTCCACAGGGAAGTCCATCGCCTGATAGATGATGCCCGAGTAGAAGTCCACGTTCGGGTACAACCGATGGCTCACGAAGTACTCGTCGGCCAGCGCGATGCGCTCGAGTTCCAGTGCGATGTCGAGCAGCCGGCCACGGCCGGTGACCTCGAAGACCTGGTCCGCAATGGTCTTGATGATGGTTGCCCGCGGGTCGAAGTTCTTGTAGACCCGGTGGCCGAACCCCATCAGCCGTATCTCGCCGCGCTTGACCCGGTCGATGTAGGCCGGGATGCTGGCCACCGAGCCGATGTCGTTGAGCATCCGCAGCACCTGCTCATTCGCCCCGCCGTGCAGTGGCCCGTACAGCGCCGCCGTGGCCGCTGCCGCGGCCGAGTACGGGTCGGCCCGGGAGCTGCCGACCACCCGCATCGCACTGGTCGAACAGTTCTGCTCGTGGTCGGCGTGCAGGGTGAAAAGCACGTCGAGCGCGTGGGCCAGGACCGGATCCGGGCTGTACCGGGGCTCGGTCATCCGCCGCATCATGCTCAGGAAGTTGCCGGCGTAGGACAGTTCGTCGTCGGGATAGGCATACGGCAGTCCCATCGCGTGCCGGTAGGCGAACGCAGCCAGCGTCGGCATCTTCGCGATCAGCCGGACGATCTGCTCGTGCCGCCGCTCGTTGTCGGAGATCGCCTTCGCGCCCGGGTAGAAGGTCGACAGGGCCGCGATCGTGCTCACCAGGATGCCCATGGGATGGGCGTCATGGTGGAACCCGTCGATGAACTTCTTCACGTTCTCGTGGACGAACGTGTGCTGGGTGATCTCATCCGCCCAGGCGGCGGATTGCTCCTTCTCCGGCAGCTCACCGTGGATCAGCAGGGAGGCCACGTCGAGGAACGGGACTCGCCCGGCGAGCTCCTCGATCGGGTAGCCCCGGTACCGCAGAATCCCCTTCTCCCCGTCGATGAAGGTGATCGCGCTCCGGCAGTTGGCCGTGTTCATGAAGCCCGGGTCGTAAGCGAGCAACCCGAAGTCGTCGTCGGAAACCTTGATCTGGCGCAGGTCGATGGCCCTGATCGCTCCGTCAACGATAGGAAGTTCGTAGGCGCGCCCGGTGCGGCTGTCGGTCACGTGCAGCGCGCCCTGCGGCTGGGAGGTGTTCGTTGCCATGCCCCAAGTTCATCACTCCCCGGCTGGCGGGCATGCGGCCGGCCGGGCTTATCGGACTCCCATCCGGATTCGGGGCGCGCGGGCCGGGTCCAGCCAGCGCAGCAGCGGGAGCAGTTCCGCAGGTGGGAGCGTCACGCAGCCGGCCGTCGCGATGCCGATATTCAGGTGCAGGAAGATGGCGCTCCCCAGCCCCGGCGTGCGGGCGGTGTTGTAGCCGATCACCATGCCGTCGTCATAGGCGGAGACGTCCATCGGCTCCGGGCCGCGCCCCGGGCTGGCGTGCCGGCTGTCCACCCACTCGTTGTACCTGGGGCTGGCCGGGTCGTCGTCCCAGAAGTCGTACGGGCGTATCTGCCGGTACCGGAAGCGGAAACCCGGATTCGGCCCGGCGCCAAAGAAGAAAGGAATGCTGAACGATCCCGACGGGGTACGGCCGTCTCCCTCGCGCTTGCCTCCGGGCGGGGCGAACCCGTTCCGGCCGAGCCGTGCCGTCCATGGCCCGAAAACCCGCTGCCAGCCGTGGCCAGCGCGCCGGTAGGCGGTCAGCACCGCGTAGGTGTCCCCGTACGAGGCAGCGGTCACCGTGATGAGCTGCCGCACCGTCGGCCGCGAGGCGTGGCCTTCGGCGGCCGGGGCCTGCCCGGTGCTGACCGCCCGCGGGGCAGGTGAGGGGGCAGGTCTGGCCGCGGAGGAGCCCGGATCCCCGGGCCGCCCGGTGGGCGTGCCGGTGCCCGCACCGCAGCCGGTGGCCAGCAGCGCGGCCAGGGCCAGGGACGAGGCCCGGGCCTGCGCACGCGGCGGACCGGGGAAGCCTCACGGTCAACAGGATGCCGCACGTCCGTCACTGCCCGGGAATCAATCCGGGCAGCTACGGGCTGCTGGCCTGCCTGCGCTTTGGGTAAGAACGAAGTTACATATGGTGACAGCCAGGGGGGAACGCCGGTGACGTGAGCCAGCCGCGATCCATCATCTTCTACGCGTGGGCCTTGGCCGCGGCCCAGTCGGCCCTCGTCGCGGGCGTGATCACGTTCGTCCTTGTGGGCGGTGCCCAGCAACGGGCCGACCTCACCGACCTGCACACCAAGGCGCAGGCGGCACAGCTTGCCGATCTCTCCATGGTGGACGAGTTCCTGGGTGCCCAGCGTGCGGCGCGGGCCTACCAGGCCACCGGGGACCTCCGGCTGCTGGGTGCGTACCGCACCGGCGAGGCCCGGTTCGCCGCCTCGCTGGGCCAGGTCAGGCGCTTGGCGGGGACCGGCGTGGCCGGTCTGGTGACCGCGCAGGCCCGCCTCGCGCAGCAGGCCTTCCAGGCCGATGACCAAGCGCTGGCGGCACCGGTGGGGAGCGCCGGGGCGATCGCGCACTACGCCTATGCCTCGGTCCTTTCCGCGAGGTTCTTCGCTCGGAATGCCGGGTTGCGGGCGGACCTCGCCCGCAACAGCGATCGGCTCGCGGCCCACGGGGACCAGACCCTGGGCGTCGGCCAGGGCTGGGTCAGCGCCATCCTGGTGTTCGGTCTCATGCTGCCGGTGATCGGGGTCGCCGTGTTCCTGCGCTGGGTCAGCGGCCCGCTGCACGCCGCCACGGGCATGGTGCGGCGCAGGGCGCGGGGGGACATGTACGTACGCCTGGTGCCTGGCGGGCCCGCCGATCTGCGGGACCTGGCCCAGTCCATGAACTTCCTGTCAGACGAGACCAACCGGATGGAGGAGGCAGAGGCCGACCGGGCCCGGTTGCAGGCGGGCGTGCGCCAGGCCGCGATCCGCATCCGCGAGCACCTGCGCGGCCAGGAGATCCTCACCGAAGCGGTCGCCGCGGTCCGCGAGCACCTGCGGGTGGACTGGGTGTATGCCGGGATCGCCAGGGAAGGGCAGCTCCCCCTGGAGGGCATCAACGAGAGCGCCCGGGCCGCAGACGGTGACGTGGTCGGCTATCTGCCGCCCGACGCTATCGACTGGCTGCGCGGGATCTACCGGAACCGGTCAAGCCACCGGGTCCAGGACCTGGCCGGGCCGGAGGCGCAGGACATCCCGGTGCAGATCCGCAAGGCGCTGCTCGAACTGGGCGGGGCGTCGCTGATGCTCACCCCGTTCGGCGCGGGCCCGGAACTGCTCGGTGCCCTCGGCCTGCTGCGCTACGACCTGGCCAGCCCCTGGACCGACGCGGAGGCCGCGGCGGTCGAGTCGCTGGCCCGTGACATCGGGCGTGGCCTGGAGCACGCGCGGCTGTACGAGGGGGAGGAGCGCCTGGTCGCCGAGCTGAAGTCGCTCGACGCAGCCAAGACCAGCTTCCTCGCGTCCGCCTCCCACGACCTGCGCTCCCCGCTCACCAGCATCGTCGGCTACGTCGAGATCCTGGCCGACTCCGGCGAGGCTCCGCTGCTTCCCAGCCAGGCCAGGATGCTGGACGCGGTGGACAGGAACGCGCGCCGGCTGATGACCCTGATCGAGAACATGCTCACCACCGCCAAGATCGAGATGGGCGGGTTCACCACCCGGCGCAGGCCGGTGGACCTGGCCGGCCTGGTCACCGCGGCGGCCGACGTGATCAGGCCCGCGGCCGCCGCGGGCGGCCTCGACCTGGAGGTGAGCTGCCCGCCAAGCGGCCTGATCGTGGACGGGGACGCCGAGCAGCTCGACCGGGTGCTGGTCAACCTGCTGTCCAACGCGGTGAAGTACACCCCCAAGGGCGGACAGGTCAGGACGGCCCTGGTCGGCGAAGGCGATTCCGCGGTGCTCACGGTTGCGGACACCGGGATCGGCATACCCGCTCAGGACCAGGCGGCCCTGTTCACCCGCTTCTTCCGGGCGTCCAACGCGGTCGCCGGGGCGGTGCCAGGGTCTGGCCTGGGCATGTCCATCGCGCGCACGATCGTGGCCAACCACGACGGGGACATCAGCGTGGCGTCCGCCGAGGGCGCGGGCACGACCGTGACCGTGCGGATCGCGCTGGCAACGCCAGGCGTGCCACCGGCGCGGACGGGCCGTGCCGGTGGCAGCCTCCCGGCCTGAGCCGGGAACTCCCCGCCCTGATAACGCCCCGCCAGGCGGCACCAGGGCGGGACCCGGGCGACCTTAGAGGCCTTCGTTGATCAGCCGCCGGCCTTCTCGTACTTCGCCGGATCCCGCTTCTTGTAGTAGAACGCGGCACCGATGCCGATGAGCACCACGGCGAGATCGATCGGGCCTAGCCAATAGGCATAGCTGTAGCTGGACGCGCCGAGGAACCCGATGTTGGTGAACAGCAGGTACACGACGAACGCCTGGGAGAAGAACGACAGCAGCGGCGCCAGCCGGGTCTTCCACCAGTGCACCTCGTCGCGGTGGTAGCGCTCGTAGTAGACCAGGATGGCCAGCGAGACCAGGGCCTGCACGGACAGGATGATGATCACGCCCATCAGCGCCATCAGCCCGTAGACCTGCACGTAGGCCTGGGAGGTCGGGTCGTTGGTGCCGGTGAAGATGGCGAAAAGCGCGATGATGAAGGCCGCGATCACCGTCTGGGTGACGGAGGCGATGTGCGGGCTCTTCCACTTGGGGTGGGTCTTGCCGAGCGCCCGGGGCATGAACCCCTCCCGGCCGAGCGAGTAGAAGTACCGGGCGGTGGTGTTGTGGAACGCCATGCCGCAGGCGAACGACCCGGTGATGATCAGGTAGCTCATGATCGAGGCGACCCAGTGGCCCGCGTACTGCCCGGCGGGCTGGAGGTAGAAGTTGGCCGGGTTGTCTGCGCCTGCGCGATCGCGGCGTGGATGGACGAGTACCCGCCCAGCGGCGCCCACGAGGTCAGCGTGTAGAAGATGCCCAGGCCGATCACCGAGATGTACAGCGCCCGGGGCACGATCCGCTTCGGGTCGCGGGACTCCTCGCCGTAGTTGGGTGCCATCTCGAATCCGACCCAGGACCAGAAGGCGAAGAACAGCCCGATGCCGATCGCCCCGGCGACGATGCCGTGTGAGGCCGGGAAGCTCTTGAAGGCATTCACCGGGTTGATCGCGGCGAAGTTCACGTTCCCGTGGCCGAACAGGAAGATGTCGAAGATGATCAGGATGGCGACCTCGCTGATCAGGCCGATCGCCAGCAGGTTCGCGGAGACGCGGACGTCGAAGTAGGCCAGCACCCCGATGAGCGCGATCATGAACAAGGCAAGCCATGGCCAGCCGACGTTCCACCCGAACGAAGCCAGCTTCAGGTTGAGGAAGTAGGCGAACCCGCCGGCCAGGGATGCCTCGAACACCGAGTAGGCGACGAGCGTGCCGAAGCCGGTACCGATGCCCAGTTCCCGGCCAAGCCCGTGGCTGATGTAGGAGTAGAAGCCGCCCGCGGTGGTCTTCTTCCGCGCCATGGCCACATAGCCGACCGAGAAGATCACCAGGACGACGGCGGCGAAGATGAACGTGGCAGGCGCGCCCACCCCCTGCCCGAACCCGACCACGATCGGCGTGTTGAACAGCATGGCCGAGATCGGCGCGGAGCCGGTGACGGTCAGGAACAGGACACCGCCGAGCCCGACGGCGCCCCTGCGAAGCTTGGCGACATCGCTGCGCTGGGAGACGTCGAAATCCTCGGGAACTGCGGCCGCGCCGGGCTTGCCGCCGCTCCCGCCAACAGAGGTGTCGGACTGTGCCATTGATTCCTCCCCCACAGCGGGGTGCGCGGGGTCCGGGCGGCCCCGGCGCCGTTATTGGTCGGGCATGTGCGTTGTGGTACACGTCACAGCGCGGACAGTATCACCTGGTAGAAAGCATGACAAGACTTCTGGTTCCGGAAATATGGAGTTAACAAAGACCAGTTGACACTAATCGGTCACATCCGGTATTTGTTTGGTTGAACCAAACGGACAGGGTACGAAGATGCCCAGGGTCGCGGCGCAGATGTGCAGAGTGCCCAGCGGCGCAAGGGTGCTTCGCGCCGGAGGCGCGCAGCGTGCCCGACGCTGCAGGCGCGGGGTTGCTGTGCCGGGGTGCGGAGGTGACTGTGGCCGAGGAACTCATCGCCTTCGCCTCCAAGGGCGACATGCTCGCCAAGTCCAAGGAGTTCTGGAATCCAGCCAAGACCCAGTTCTGGGTGGACTCGGGGGTCCCGCTGGTCATCGACCGGCGCGAGGGCTACTTCATCTACGACGTCGAGGGCAAGCGCCTGATCGACACCCACCTCAACGGCGGCACCTACAACCTGGGCCACCGCAATCCCGAGGTGGTGGCCGCCGTCACCGCCGCCATGCAGCACTTCGACATCGGCAACCACCATTTCCCCTCGCTGGCCCGCACCGCACTGTCCGAGGCGCTGGTGAGCACCGGGCCGCCCGGCATCGCGAAGGTGGTCTTCGGCAGCGGCGGCGGCGAGGCGATCGACATCGCGCTCAAGACCGCCCGGCACGCGACCAAGCGGCGCAAGATCGTCTCGGTGGCCAAGGCCTACCACGGGCACACCGGGCTGGCCGTCGCCGCCGGGGACGAGCGGTTCTCCACCTTGTTTCTCGCCGACCGGCCGGACGAGTTCAGCCATGTGCCATTCAACGACCTGGCCGCTATGGAGCAGGCGCTGCGCGGCAAAGACGTCGCCGCGGTGATCATGGAGACGATCCCGGCCACCTACGGCTTCCCGCTGCCGGCGCCCGGCTACCTGGCCGGGGTCAAGCGGCTGTGCGAGGCCCACGGCGCCCTGTACATCGCCGACGAGGTGCAGACCGGGCTGATGCGCACCGGCGAACTGTGGGCGATCAGCAAGCACGGCGTGGTCCCGGACATCCTGGTCACCGGCAAGGGCATCTCCGGCGGCATGTACCCGATCAGCGCGGTCCTGGTGAGCGAGGCGGCGGCCGGCTGGCTCAGCGAGGACGGGTTCGCGCACATGTCCAGCTTCGGCGGCGCCGAGCTCGGCTGCGTGGCGGCGCTGAAGACGCTGGAGATCACCTGCCGGCCTGAGGTCCGGTCGATGGTGCACTACATCGCCGGCCTGATCGGCGCCGGGTGCCGGAGGATCCAGGCGCTCTACCCCGACTGGTTCACCGGCATCAGGCAGGACGGCCTGGTGATGGGCCTGGAGTTCGATCACCCGAAGGGCGCCCAGTTCGTCATGAGGCGGCTCTACGAGGCCGGGGTCTGGGCGATCTTCTCGACCCTCGACCCCCGGGTGCTGCAATACAAGCCAGGCGTGCTGATGACGCCCGCGCTGTGCGAGGAACTGCTCGACCGCACCGAGCACGCGATCGGCCTCGCCGCCGGCGACGCCCGCTCCGGCCGGGTCCGGCCATGACCGCGCCACCACGGTCCGCCGCTGGGCCGCCCGGCGCGGTCGCGGAGGCGTCGGAGGCGATCAGCTTCGAGGTGCTCAGCGACCCCGCGGGCGTGCCCAGGGCCAGGGCCATGCTGCAGCGGGCCGAATGGGCGGCCCGGGCGTTCGCGCGCTACGACAAGCAGGCCGTGGACCGGGTGGTGCACGCGGCCGCACAGGCCGGGGCAGCCCAGGCGCGCGAGTACGCGGAATGGGCGGTCCGTGAGACCGGGTTCGGCGTCGCCGACCACAAGGTCATCAAGAATTTCGCGTCCAGCACCGGGCTGGTCGAGGCCTACGCGACCCACGACTACGTGACCCCGCGTTTCGACCCGGCCGCGAAGATCGTCGAGATCCCGCGCCCGGCCGGGGTGGTGCTCGCGCTTACCCCGTCCACCAACCCGGTCGCCTCGGTGTTCTTCAAGGCCCTGCTGGCGCTGATGACCCGCAACGCGGTGGTGATCAGCCCGCACCCGCAGGCCGCCGAGTGCTGCGCGGACGCCGCGCGCACGCTGGCACGGGCCGCCGTGGCCGCCGGTGCCCCCGATGGGGTCATCCAGGTGGTGGACCGGCCTTCGGTGCCGCTCATCGACGCTCTGATGACCGACGAGCGGACCAGCGTCATCGTGGCCACCGGCGGGTCCCCGGTGGTCCGGGCTGCCTACAGTTCCGGCACGCCCGCGATCGGCGTGGGCCCTGGTAACGTGCCCGTGCTCGTGGATGCCACGGCCGACCTGGCCAAAGCGGCCAAGCGGATCGTGGACAGCAAGAGCTTCGACAACTCGATCCTGTGCACCAACGAGTCGGTGCTGATCGTCGAGGACTCCGTCGCCGCCACCCTGCTGCGCCACCTCAAGCGCGAAGGTGCTCACCTGCTGGAGCCGGACGAGGCCGCCAAGGTCGCCGCGATGCTGTTCCCCGGCGGCCATTTCGACGTCCGCTTCGTGGGCAGGGACGCGCCTTGGATCGCGGCCGAGGCGGGCCTGCGGGTACCCGGCACCACCCGGATCCTGCTCGCCCCGTTCTGGATGGCCGTCCCAGAGGAACCGCTCGCGCACGAGAAGCTCTGCCCGGTCCTCGGCCTGGTCAAGGTGCCGAACGCACGCCGCGGCATCGACATGGCCCGCGCGGTATTGCGGATCACCGGGCGCGGGCACTCGGCGGCGATCCACAGCACCGACCCCAGGACCATCATGGATTTCGGGGCCAGCGTCGATGTCTTGCGGGTGTCGGTCAATGTCGGGAACAGCCTGGGCAGCTCGGGGATTTCTACGGCGCTGGCGCCGTCGATGACCGTGGGGACGGGGTTCTTCGGGCGATCGTCGCTGACCGAGAACCTGGAGCCCAAGCACCTGGTGCAGTGGACCCGGATGGCCTACAACGCCGAGGCCGACGAGGCCATGGCGAACTTCTCTGGGCTGATTCCCTGGGAAGCGCCGGCCGGGCCTGTACCGCCGTACCCGATCGCTTCGAATGCCGGTCAGGGTGAGCGCGGGCCAGGGGGATACCTGGGCGCGGACAGAACTCCGCGCCCAGGCACCCCCCTGCCCCACGTGACCAGTGAGGCGCGGTTGGGCGCGGGGACAGACATAGCTGCGCTGCGGGAGGAGATACGGCGGGTTGTTATCGAGGAGCTGGCGCAGTTCGCGGGGGGATTCCGTGGCTGAGTTGCGGTCGTTTATCTTTCTGAACCGGCTGCAGCCGCAGACGATGTGTTACCTCGGGACGTGGATTCGGGGGAGCTTGCCGCGCAGCGATGTGGCGGCGCAGATCATCGAGGTGGCGCCGGGACTGGACATCGAGGCGCTGACGGACGTGGCGCTCAAGCACGCGGGGGTGCGGGCCGGGATCCTGGTGGTCGAGCGGCAGTTCGGGTACCTGGAGATCCACGGCGGGAACGACGAGGTGCGGGCGGCGGGTTCCGCGGTACTCGATGTGCTCGGGGTCAGCGCGACGGATGCCATGAGGCCGGTCGTGCTGGCGTCGAAGATCATCTCGATGCTGGACCCGCAGCACGCGTTCCTGATCAACCGGAACAAGATCGGGTCGATGGCGCTGGCCGGCGAGTCGCTTTTCGTGCTGGAGATGCAGCCCGCCTCGTACGCGATCCTCGCAGCTAACGAGGCAGAGAAGGCGGCCCGGATCAAGGTGGTCGACTACCGGATGATCGGGGCCACCGGGCGGGTGTACCTGTCCGGGTCCGAGGCCGACGTCCGGCAGGCGGCGGAGGCGGCCGAAGATGCGCTGCGGAGCCTCGCATGACTACGCAGCCAGGGGCAGACACCGAGGCCATCCGGGCGCTGGTGCGGGAGGTGCTGGCCGACCTGCTCCCGGCGGCCGGCCGGGTTCCGGGGAAGCCTGGGGGCACGGGTGGAAGCGATCCGGGGGGGCCCAGCCCGGCCGGCGGGGCGCCCGCGCAGGAGGGGCTGCCGCACACGGTTCGTGAGCACGTCGAGTCGGTGGAAGTCGTGTCGATCAGGACGGACGCCGACCTGGGGACTTTCGTTATGCATCTCTTGCATTTGTTCGAGAACCCGAAGCACAGGGACGCCCTGCGCGCCGGGCGCCTGCGGTTCCGGCTGGCGGCGCCCGCGGCACCTGCGTCGGTCCAGCCCAGCCACCGCATCGAGAAGGGCGCCGTCACCGAGGCGATGGTCGCCGCGTCCGCCCGGGCCGGGGCACGGCTGGTACTCGGCCGCCGCGCGGTGCTCACGCCGCTCGCCCGCGACCGCGCCCGCGCCACCGGCGTCGAGATCGTGAAGGAGCGCTGATGCTTACCGCGACGGTGGTCGGAAACGTCTGGTCCACCCGCCGGCTGGCGGAGATACCGCACGGGGCCTTCCTGGAAGTGGAGGCCGAGGGCACGGGCGCCCGGCTGGTCGCGTTCGACGTGCTGGGCAGCGGCGTGGGCGAGCGCGTCCTCGTCGCGCAGGGCTCGGTCGCCGCCGCCTGGTTCCCCGGCAAGGCACCGCCGATCGACGCGCTCATCATCGGCTCGATCGACGAGCCGCTGGGGGTCCGGGGGGTCGCTCCCCCGGACCAGCACGAGGGGGTCCGGGGGCGGCTTGCCGCCCCGGGCCAGCAGCGGCGCGACCACAGCAGCGGGATCTGACAGGAAGAAAGGGAAGGCACATGGCGGATAACGCGATAGGGATGATCGAGACCAAGGGCTACGTCGCCGCGCTGGCCGCGGCCGACGCCATGGTCAAGGCGGCCAACGTCACAATCGTGGGCCGCGAGGACGTCGGCGACGGCCTGGTGTCGGTCACCATCATCGGGGACGTCGGGGCGGTCAAGGCGGCCACGGAGGCGGGCTCGGAGACCGCGACCAGCGTCGGCGAACTGGTGTCCGTGCACGTGATCCCCCGGCCGCACGCCGAGCTGGGCAGGCACTTCACCATCCGCTCCGAGTAACCATGGCCCCGCCTGCCCCGCCGCGCCCCGAGCTGCGCGTCTACCTGCTGGTCAAGGACCTGCAGCGGCAGTTCGCCGCCTACCTGGGCACGCCCACCCGGGCCCGCGGCTACCCGCCGTTCGCCGGCGAGCACTCGCTCATCGTGGAGGTCGCGCCCGCGCTGGCCATCGAGCGGGTCACCGACCTGGCGCTGCGCGCGGTGCCCACGGTCGAGCCGGGCATCCTGTACGTCGAGCGGCAGTTCGGCGTGCTCGAGGTGCACGGCGGCGACCTCGCCGACGTGGAGCGGGCCGGCCAGGCGATCCTGGCAGGCCTGGACGCCGACCCGGCGGACCAGCTCCGGCCGCGGATCCTGTTCGCCGACGTCATCGAGGACGTGACCGACCGGCAGGCGGTTATCATCAACCGCAACCGGGGCGGGTCCATGGTGATCCCCGGCGACACCCTGGGGGTCTGCGAGGTGACCCCGGCGCTGTTCGCGACCGTGGCGGCCAACGAGGCCGAACGGGCCGCGCCCGGCGTGACCCTGGTCGACGTGTCGATGATCGGCGTGGCGGGCCGGATCTACCTGGCCGGGCAGACCGCCGACGTGGCCAGGGCGCAGCAGGCGATGGCGGACGTGCTGGCCGCCGTCGAGGGACGGGACCAGAGCGGGGCAGCCCATGTCCGGGCATGACCTGTCCGTCGGCGGCGACGTGCTGGACCGGGTCACCCGCTGCGCGCAGCGGGCGCTCGGCGAGTACCGGTGCCATCCGGGCGCCTCGGTCCGGCTCATCAACGTGTCGGAGAACGCCACCTACCTGATCGACGACCCGGACGCCGGGCCTTCCGTGCTGCGGGTACACCGGCTCGGCTACCACACGCCCGCGGAGATCGCCTCGGAGCTGGCCTGGATGGACGCGCTGCGGGCGGAGGCCGGTGTGCGCACGCCCCAGGTGCTGCCCGCCCCGGGCGGCGAGCGCATCGTCACCGTGGTGGACGAGGCCAGCGGCGAGGAGCGCAACTGTGTCAGGTTCGAGTTCCTGGCCGGCACCGAGCCGGCCGACGACTCGCTGCCGCACTTCGCCGAGCTTGGCGAGATCACCGCCCGGATGCACCGGCACGCGCGGGCCTGGCAGCGCCCGTCCGGGTTCACCCGGTTCCACTGGGACTACGACGCCGCGTTCGGCGCGGGCGCCCGGTGGGGCCGGTGGCAGGACGGGATCGGGGTCGGCCCGGCCGAGCGGGAGATACTCGGGCGGCTCGACGCGGCGCTGCGGGCCCGGCTGGCCGCGTTCGGCACCGGGCCGCAGCGGTACGGGCTGGTGCACGCCGACACCAGGCTGGCCAACCTGCTGGCCGACGGGGACGCGGTCAGCGTCATCGACTTCGACGACTGCGGGTTCAGCTGGTATCTCTACGACGTCGGCACCTCGGTGAGCTTCTTCGAGCACGAGCCGCACGTGCCTGACCTGGTCGGCGCCTGGCTGTCCGGGTACCGCCGGGTGCTCGGCCTGCCCGCCGAGGACGAGGCCGAGATCTGGACGTTCATCCTCTACCGCCGCCTGCTGCTTGTCGCCTGGATCGGCTCACACTCGGCGGTCGACATCGCACAACAACTCGGAGCCGGATACACCGCCGGGAGCTGTGACCTGGCCGAGGCCTACCTCAGCCGGCTCGGCTGAGAGGCGCCGGCGAGGTCCGGGGCGCAGGTCGGCGGGAGACAAGGCCAGCCCTGGGGCGGCCGGGAAAGGGAAGGCGAGCATGTTCACATCCATCGCAGGGCGATCCGTCGTGGTGACCGGTGCGACCCGCGGCATCGGCAAGGGCATCGCCCAGGTGTTCGCCGGGGCGGGCGCCCGCGTGCTCATCACCGGCCGGGACGAGGAGGCGGCCAAGGGCACGGTGGCCGAGCTGTCCGCTGGCGGCGGCGAGGCATCGTACGTCCTTGGTGACGTCAGCCGCCGGGGCGACTGCGCGCGGATAGCGGCCACGGCGGCCGAGCGGCTCGGCGGCATCGACGTGCTGTGCGCCAACGCCGGGATCTTTCCCGCGGCACCGCTGGCCGAGATGACCGACGAGAACATCGACGAGGTGCTCGGCACCAACCTGAAGGGGACCATCCTGTCTGTGCAGGCGTGCCTGCCCGCGCTGGCCGCGTCGGGGCACGGACGGGTCATCCTCACCTCGTCCATCACCGGGCCGATCACCGGCTTCCCCGGCTGGTCCCACTACGGCGCCAGCAAGGCCGGCCAGCTCGGGTTCCTGCGTACCGCGGCGATCGAACTGGCCGCCAGCGGCATCACGGTCAACGCGGTGCTGCCCGGCAACATCGTCACCGAGGGCCTGGCCGACCTGGGTGAGGACTACATGGCGGGGATGGCCGCGTCCATCCCGCTGCGCCGGCTCGGCAGTGTCGAGGACATCGGGTACGCCGCGCTGTTCCTGGCCACCGACGAAGCCGCATACATCACCGGGCAGACCATCGTGGTGGACGGAGGCCAGGTGCTGCCGGAGTCGCTCGACGCCCTGGACGGCTGATGACCGAGCCGGCGCGCACGCACGAGGACGTGCGCCGGATCCTGGCGGACCAGATCTCCGCCGGGCGGTTGCGGCCGGGCCAGCGGCTCGGCGCGGAGCGCGCGCTCGCCGCCGAGCTTGGCGTCAGCCGCGCGGCGCTGCGTCAGGCGCTGGCCGTGCTCGAAGAGGGCGGGCTGGTGCGCCGCGTACCCGGCCGGGGCGGTGGCACATTCGTCAGCAAGGGCAAGATCGAGCGCGACCTTTCCCGGGTGGTCGGCGTGCCGGCCCTGCTGCGCAGCCAGGGGGTGGTAGCCGGGACCAGGGTGCTGTCCGCGCGGCTGGCCCCGTGCGACGAGACGGCGGCAAGGGCGCTGCGGCTGCGGCCCGGTGAGCTGGTGATCGACCTGGTGCGGATCCGGCTGGCCGACGGCAGCCCGTTCTCGGTGGAGCACCTGATGCTGCCCGCCGACCGGTTCCCCGGGATGCTGGAGATGCCGCTGGGCGGATCGGTGTACGAGCTGCTCGAAGAGCGCTACGACACCAGGCCCAAGGAGGCCGTGGAGCGCATCGAGGTGGTCAGCGCGTCCTCAGACGAGGCGATGATCCTCGACGTGGCGGCCGGTGCCCCGCTGCTGTCCATCACCCGCACCACCACCGACGGCCAGGACGAGCCGATCGAGCTTTCCCACGACCTGTTCCGCGGTGACCGGACCCGGATCGTGGTGCGCACCCCCGGCAAGGGCAGCGTGACGCGGGCGTCGCGGGGCCGGGGGCAAGTGATCGAGTTGCGGGCCCAGGCCGCGCCATGAGGACAGAGCGAGCCGGCGATGACGGCGGAGGAAAGGGCGCCGGGCGGCCGGGGCCGCACAGTGCCTTGAGAACGGAGCGAGCCGGCGATGACGGCGGAGGAAAGGGCGCCGGGCGGCCGGGGCCGCACAGTGCCTTGACAGGGGAGGGAGCCGGACCATGACGGCGGAGGGCAACGCGGCGGCAGGCCGGCCGGTTGGCCGGGTCAGGTTCATGGACGCACAGCGGGTCAACCTGGACGGGTTCGCGGTCGAGAACGTCGACCTGGGGCTGGTGGCGATGCGCTCGCCCTACGACCCCGAGCCGGGCCTGGCGATCCGCGACGGGCGGGTGACGGAGCTGGACGGGGTACCGGAGGAGCGGTTCGACTCCCTCGACGCCTACATCGCCCGGCACGGCCTGGACCTCACCGTGGCGCAGGAGGCGATGGGCCTGCCCGACGTGGAGTTCGCGCGCAGGCTGGTGAATCCGGACGTGGCCAGGTCGGAGATCGTACGGCTGTCGGCCGGCGCGACGCCCGCCAAGCTGGCCCGGGTGCTGGCCCTGCTGCGGCCGGCGGAGCTGTGCCAGGCGATGACGAAGATGCGGGCCAGGCGCACCCCGAGCAACCAGGCACACGTCACCAACCGGCTGGACGACCCGCTGCTGCTCGCGGCGGACTCGGCGACCGCCGCCGCGTTCGGGTTCCGTGAGGTGGAGACCACGGTCCCTGTGCTCGCCGACGCGCCGAGCAACGCGGTGGCCTGCCTGGTCGGGGCGGCGGCCGGCGCCCAGGGCGTGCTCATCCAGTGCTCGGTCGAGGAGGCACTGGAACTCGAGCTTGGCATGCGCGGCCTCACCTCCTATGCGGAGACCGTCTCGCTGTACGGCACCGAGCAGGTGTTCACGGACGGCGACGACACGCCCTGGTCGAAGGCCTTCCTCACCTCGGCGTACGCGTCGCGCGGCATGAAGATGCGGGTCTCCTCGGGCGCCGGGGCCGAGGTCCTCATGGCAGGGGCGGAACGCAAGTCCATGCTCTACCTGGAATCCCGTTGCGTGGCCCTGGCGCGGGCCATCGGCACCCAGGGGGTGCAGAACGGGGGCATCGACGGTGCCAGCGTCGCCGCCGCGGTGCCGTCAGGGCTGCGCGAGCTGATGTCAGAGAACCTCATGGCGATGATGCGCAACCTGGAGTCCTGCTCCGGCAATGACGCGCTGATGAGCGAGTCGGACATGCGGCGCACCTCACGCACGCTGCCGATCGTGCTGGCCGGCTCGGACTTCATGTTCAGCGGTTTCGGCAGCATCCAGCGCTACGACAACATGTTCGGCCCGAGCAACTTCAACGCCGAGGACATCGACGACTTCCTGGCCATGCAGCGGGACTGGGGCGTGGACGGCGGGCTGCGGACCGTCACCGCGGACCGGATCGGACAGTTGCGCCGGGAGGCCGCGCAGATGTGCCGCGCGGTGTACCAGCATCTGGGCCTGGCCGACTTCGCCGACGATCACCTGGAGCGCGCGGTGGACGCGGCCGGGTCGAAGGACCTCGGCGAGACCGACACGCTGGCCGTGGTCAGCGCCGCGCAGGCGATCAGGGACGGCGGGATCACCGTGGTGGACGTGGTCGCGGCGCTGGACGAGACCGGGTACGAGGCCGCGGCCGAGCGCATCCTGGCCATGACCGCGCAGCGCTTGGCCGGCGACTACTTGCAGACCGCGGCCATCTTCGACGAGAAGCTTCGCGTGCTGTCGCTGGTCACCGACCCGAACGACTACGCCGGGCCGGGCACAGGGTTCGAGCCGGGGCCCGAGCGCCAGGCCGAGATCGATGCGATCCGCCAGGCTCGCGGGGTCGAGGATCTGCGCGCGGAGCAGGCCACCTCGGCGGTCCCGCTGCTCGCGGTGGCGGCGACGTCAGGGAACGGGGCCGGCCAGGAGGCCGCGCCCGGCAACGCGAGCATGCGCGGCCGGGAGGCCGCGCCCGGCCAGGATCCGCGTGAGGTGGTCATCGGGGTCTCCCCGGCGGTCGGCCGGGACGTGTGGCGCTGCCTGTCCGGGCTGACCGTCCCCGAGGTGCTGACCGAACTGCTGGCCGGGCTCGAAGAGGAGGGCTGCACCGGCAGGGTGGTCCGGTTCAACGACACCGTGGACCTCGGCCGCATCGGGCTGGCCGCCGCCCGGCTGGCCGGCTCGGGCATCGGCATCGGCCTGCAGGGCAAGGGCACGGCGCTGATCCACCGCCGGGACCTGGCCCCACTGGCCAACCTGGAGCTCTACTCGGTCGCGCCGGCGGTCACGCCAGAGCTGTACCGGCTGCTCGGCGCCAACGCCGCCAGGCACGCCAAGGGCGGCACGCCGGACCCGGCCCGCAACCCGTACACCGACGAGGCGATCGAGGCCAGGTATCACACCACGGTGATCGCCCTGATGGCGCTGGAACGCGCCTGGGTGAAACCCGGCGCCGCGCCCGAGGAACTATCCCAGGAGGGCCTGCGATGACCGAGGTACGAGCGTTGTCCGGGCGGCCGGTGGGGGAGCTGACCCTGGAGGCCGTCCGGCGCGGCGAGATCGGGCTCGAAGACCTGCGGATCCACCCGGAGACCCTGGAACGGCAGGCCGGCATCGCCGAGCAGCACGCGAACCCGCAGCTTGCCGAGAACCTGCGCCGTGCGGCCGAATTGACCCGGCTCGACGACGAGGAGGTACTTGGGATCTACGAGAAGCTGCGGCCGGGCCGCGCCACGCCGGCCGAGCTGACCGCCCTGGCGGATTCGCTGGCCGGCCGCGGGCTGCCCCGTTGTGCCGCGCTCGTGGCCGAAGCCGCCGAGGTCTACGCCCGCCGCGGCCTCTCCGCATGAGGGTCGCGCCCGGCCCTCGCCTGCCTCGCTGGGGCGTAGGTGTGACAACCGTGACCGTCGTGCCCGGCCGCGTCTGTCCGCTTGGGGCGCGGAAGTGACGACCATGCCCGTCGTGCCCGCCCGCCGCCTGTCCGCTTGGGGCGTGGAAGTGACAACGAGGCCCCTAGAGGGGCATCAAAGTGACGTTCATGCCCGTGCTAGGTCCCGGTGACTGTTGTCGCTGGGGTTGATGTGGGGAATGCGACCACTGAGGTCGCGTTCCTCGACGGAGACCGGCTGCTCGGGGTGGACCGGCTGCCCACCAGGGGCCGCAAGGGATCTGAGGACTCGCTGCGCGGTGCCGCAGCCCTGGTGCGCCGGCTGGAGCGCCGCCTCGGCTGCCGGGTGGCCGAGGCGCGGGTGGCCCCGCTGCGGGCCGTGGACACCACCACCATGACGATCCCGCCGGCCCCGCCGCACACCGGCAGGCTGCGGCTGCTGACCGCGGGGGTCGCCACACCCGGCGGCTCCGGCGCCTGGGTCGGCGTCCCGCTCTGGCTGGACCGCCCACTGCCGTCGCAGGCACACGCCGCTGCCGGGACGGGTGCCGTGGCCGTGGTCCCGGCCGGGATCGGCTACGCCCGCGCGGCCGGGCAACTGCGGGCGCTGCTCGGTGCCGGGGTGCCGGTCGGCGCGGTGCTGGCCGGCGGGGACGAGGGTGTGCTGATCTTCAACCGGCTGAACGTGGCGCTCCCGGTGATCGATCAAGTCGACCTGGCCGCCGTCGCCGGTTGTGACCTGGTCGCGGTCGAGGTCCGCCCGCCGGGGTACCCGCTGACCCTGCTGGCCGACCCGGTCGCGCTGGCCGACGCGTTCTCGCTGGCTGCGGGTGAGGCGGCGGATGCGGCGCTGCTGTGCCGCACGCTCGTGGACTTCTCCAATGCCGTGGTCGGCCGCGCCGCCGGGAACGGGGCTAGCGGCCCGGCCGGTCCCGGAGGGCCAGGCGGCCTGGGCCCCGGCGCTCCTGGCTCGGGCGTTGCCGGACTTGGCACCCACGGGCCGGGCAGCCCCGGGCCGGGCGATGCCCGGCCTGGTCACTCCCGGACTGGGTAATCCCGGGCCGGGTTATCCGGCCGGGCCGTGGGTGGAAGTGGCTGGCCAGCGCATCACGCTGCGGTCGGCGTGCGCGCAGGCCGCGGGCTGGCCGGTGGGCACGGTGCAGGCCATCGGCTCCGCGGACGGCCGGACCGAAACCGACGACCTCTTCGCGCTCGACCTGGCGCGGGTGGCGGACGCGGCCACCGCGCGGCGGGGGAGCCTGGGCTCCGCGGCGCTTGTCGCGTCACTGCGCCGGCTGGCTGGCGGGGCCGACCACGCGGCGGTGCTGGCGGACCTGCTCGGGATCCCGGTGCACAGCGTGCTCTCCGAGCCCGCGGCCGCCCGCCTGGGCGCACTCACTACCCCTGGCGCGCGCCCCGATGCCGCCGTGGTCGACCTGGGCGCCGGCACGGTGGATGTGATCGCGGTGCACGGGGAAGTGGTGGCCGCGGGCGCGGGCGGCCTGCTGACCGCCGCGGTCGCGGAGACGCTCCACATCCCGCGCGCCGCCGCGGACTGGGTCAAGCGCGGCCCGTGCCTGCGGGTGGACGGCGGTCAGCGGTTCGAGGCAGAAGACGGGAGCCGGGGGTTCCTGGACCGTCCGGCGCCAGCCGCCGCCGCTGGGATGCTCGCCGCCCAGGGCCCGGCCGGGCTGATTCCGTTCGACCGCGGGCACAGCCCGGCCGAGTGGCGGGCGATACGGCTGCGGCTCAAGGAGGCCGTGTTCGCCGCGAACCTGCGGCGTGCCCTGGACACACTCGGCGGAACCCTGCCCCAGGTGCTCCTGGTCGGCGGTCCGGCCGGGGACGACGAACTACTCGGGGTGCTGCTGCGCGCGCTGCCCGGCGACGTCCCTGTCGGCCGGGCGAGCGTCGGCGGCACCCTGGCCGGTGCGCTGGCCGGTCATCGCTACGCGGCCGCCGTCGGCTTGGGGCTGGCCCGCCCCACTCGGTAAGGCGACCTCCGCTACGCGAGACCCCTCCGTGAGACACCCCCTGCGTCCCTGTTTTACCTGCACATTAATTCAGCTTTGCCAAGACGTTCTTTGCCAGGAGATTTCGCTGCGGTCAACGATTCGCTAACTAACGCCGGATTTTACTGTCTGCTCATTTTCTTTGCCTTCGCGTCCGCTATAACGGACTGGGGCTTTTCCGGCGCCCGCGGCCGGTCATGGGACGAGGGGAGTGCACGAAGTGTGCGATGACCACGCCGCGGTGAATTCGCCCACGGCTGCCGGAAGGCCGCTGTCCAGGAGGGGTTTCATGCACGCGTCGGCCGGTGCGGCCGCCGCGGCCGCGCTGCTTCGGCAGTTTCCCCGGTTGCCGTTGAACTCTCCGGCCCGGCCTGTCTCGGCCGACGGACTGGCCGCCTACTCGATGGCCATGCATGTGCATTCCTCGTTCAGCGAGCAGGACGGCTCGATGGACAGCCAGCTTTTCCAGGCATCCAAGAACTCGGTGGACGTGCTGTGGTGGACCGATCATGACACCCGGATGGACGGTATTGGCTACCGCCAGGTCGTGCATTTCACCAGCCTCACCAAGGAAAGAGGTGGCCCGGGCCAGGGCCGCCCCTGGGACTGGACGCAGGTCACCTCGGGACCGCTGGGCAGCCGGTCCACCGGCGGGATCGTGCAGAGCCCAAGCTCTCCCAGCGACCCGGTGGCCGGCGGGAGCATGCAACTGATCGCCAAGAGCACGACGGGCGCACCGGCCACGTTCGGCTTCTACGCTCAGACCCACCAGGCGAGCTGGAACTACCGGGACAACCTCAATGGCCAGTCCCTGACCATCGACGTGCTGTTGACCAAGGGCTGGCAGGCCGGCTACCTCGAACTGCTGATCGTCAGCTCCTACCACGAGGCGGTCGGCGGCCGCTCAGCCGGCGGTTACCAGCTCTCCTACCGGTTCGTGCCGCCCGGGGGCACCGCGCGGCGGACCGCCAACGGGCTAACCGGGACCGTCACGATCCCGGTCACGCCGAACAGCGGCACCGACCCGTGGGGCACGGTGACCATCAGCCCGGCCGAGGACATCGCCGCCCTGTGGCCCGACATGGACTACCGCGACTTCGGCCTGTACGAGCTGACCCTGAGCGCGGTCAGCACCGGCGACCTGGTCGAGGGGTACTTCGACTACCTGCGCTTCAACAGGTCCATCAGCGGCGAGGCCTTCCTCAAGCAGCAGGCGGACATGGGCGCCGTCCTCGCCGCTCGGTACCGCTCGGTCGTGCAGCAGCAGGGCCTCGAGGTGTCGCTGTCGCTGCCGCACGTCAACTGGTTCGGGAAGTCCGTGTCCATCCCCGATTACGGCAGTACCTCGGGCCGTCGCGAATACGACACCTACCTGGCCCAGAACCTGATACCGAAGGTGCACGCGTCCGGCGGGCTGGTCAGCTTCAATCACCCGTTCGGCTACGCCGACATCGCCGAACTCCCGCAGGCGCAACAGGACGCCATGCTCGTCCAGACCGCCAAGGGCATGCTGCCCACGTCCTCGGCACCGGCCGGGCTGGGCACCGACCTGATCGAGGTGGGCTACTACCTGCGCGAGGGTGTCGACCTCGCGCATCACGTGGCGCTGTGGGACATCATGTCCCGCAACGCGCTGTTCTTCACCGGCAACGGCACCAACGACGACCACTTCGGGCAGAACTGGCTCGCCAAGTCGAACAACTGGTTCAGCTCAGTCTGGGCGCCAAGCACCGGGATCGCTGACCTGCTGGCCGCGCTGGCCGCAGGCCGGGCCTGGTGCGCCTCGCTGTCCGGGTACCGGGGCAGCCTCGACCTGCTTGTCGACGGTTCGGTGCCGATGGGGTCGGTCAGCGTCTCGAAGGTCCCCAGCCGCAGGCTCGTGGCCAAAGCGACCGCGCTCCCCGCGCAGGGCAGCCTGCAGATCCTGCAGGGCACGGTCGACCACGCTGGCGCCGCGGACCTGTCGGCGAACACCAAGGTGATCGGGTCCTACTCCGCTGGCCAGCTCAGCGGCGGGTCGGTGGTGCACCAGATCAGCACCCGCAAGGACAGCTTCGTGCGGACCCAGGTGCTCGACTCCACCGGGACGCTCGTCGGCCTGTCCAATCCCGTGTGGCTGCTGCGGGCCGTACCGCCCGGTGGCATCCCCGCCCCGCGCCAGACCTGAGCCGCACACCTGGTGGCGGCTTGCCCTGCTGGCCCGGGGGGCGACCCCCGGAACCCCCGCTGGCTCAAGGCCCCGTTCCTTCGTCACGGGGCCTTAGCCCTGCTGGCCCGGGGGGCGACCCCCCGGAACCCCCCGCTGGCTCAAGGCCCCGTTCCTTCGTCACGGGGCCTTAGCCGCCTCGGCCAGGTCGTGCAGGGCGCGGGCGGAGCCGAGTGCGGTGTCGGCCGCCAGCAACCTGGGTCCTTCCTCATCACGGATAACGGCCTGGATGTGCCGGATCAGCGGGGTGAAGGATTGCCGGTATGGCCCGATGCTCCGCTGTGTCACTGGTGGGCGGCCTTGCTGGCAGACCACGAAGGTGTCATGGGCGTACGGATGGAACGGGTTGGTGACGTGAATCTGGCCGCCGGTGCCGAGCAGCCGGGTGAAGGTGTCGTCCGCCCGGCCGAACCCGCAGGACAGGTAGAGGTGGCGGCCGCCGGGGAAATCCAGGCATCCCCAGGTCGCCCGGTCCACACCGCCGGGAGCGAACTCGGCACGCGCCCAGGCGCCCTCGTGCTCCGCGCCGAACAGGTCGCGGGCCAGCCGGACCGGGTAGCAGCCCACGTCGAGCAGTGCGCCGCCCTCCAGGTCGGCGAACATCCTGACGTTGGTCTCCGGGTCGCTCATGAGGAAATGGAAGTCTGACTGGATCTCGCGAAGATCCCCGATGACGCCGTCCGCCAGGATGCCGCGCAACCTGGCCATCTGATCGTGGAACGGGAAGGCGAAGGCCTCCCACAGCGGCGTCCCGGTCTCGCGGGCCACGGCGAGCACCCGTCTCGGTCCGCGTGACCGACCCGGTCAGCGGCTTTTCGCAGAGCACCGGCTTGCCGGCCTCCAGCGCGATGATCGTCCACTCCCCGTGCAGCGCGTTCGGCAGCGGAATGTAGAGGGCATCGATGTCCGGATCGTCGACCAGGTCCTGGTACCCGGTGACCGCCCGGCCGATGCCGTTGTCAGCCGCCCACTGGGCGGTCCGGTCGGTGTCGCGGCCGGCCACGGCGGCCGGGTCGCCGCCCGCCTCCCGCAGCGAGGGCAGGAACAGGTTCCGCGCGATCTTGGCCGTGCCGAGGATTCCCCAGCGAATGCTGCGCCCCATTGTCATCACCCGTCTCTCTCCGGGCATTATCGCTGTATGAGCGAACTGTTTCGCGGGGCAGGCGTGGCCCTGCTGACCCTGTTCCATGACGACGGTTCCATCGACCCCCGTGCCACCGCCGACCTTGCCCGCGAGCTTGTGGCGCGGGGGATGCGTTCGGTGCTGGTGGCCGGCACCACCGGTGAGGCTGCGACGCTCACCGATGCCGAGCGTTCCGCTCTCATTGGTGCGATACGACAGGCCATCCCGGCCGAAGTCCCGGTGATCGCGGGCACCGGGGCACCCTCGATCAGGCAGGCCGTCGGCCTGACCGAGGAGGCCGTGGCGGCCGGCGCGGATGCCATGCTGGCCTGGACCCCGCCCGGGGGAGCCGACTTGCCTGGCTACTTCAAGGCCGTGGCCGGCGCGGCGCAGGGCCGCCCGGTGCTGGCCTATCACTTTCCCCGGGTGTACCCGCCTGGCATCCCGGTGGAGGCGCTGGCCGGGCTGCCTGTGGCCGGGCAGAAGGACTCATCCGGCGACCCGAACCGCCTGCTCGACGAGCTTGCGCACTATCCGGGCGCCACGTACGTCGGCTCCTCGGCCTTGCTTCTGATGGCGGGCCAGCTTGGCGCCACCGGTGCCCTGCTTGCCCTGGCCAACGTCGAACCGGAGCGGTGCGTGGCGGCGTTCGCGGGAGACGCGGCCGCGCAGCGGGAGATCGCCGAGCGGCACCTGGCGGCGGGGCGGGGCGGGGTGCCTGCGCTGAAGCTGATCCTGGCCGAGGACCGGGGCCGGCCGGTTCCCGTGCGGGTCGGATAGCGTGCCCCCGGCTCAATGCGATGGGGCCGTCCAGTGGCATACCCGGGCGCGGGACAGAACTCCGCGCCCGGGTATACCACCGGCCGACTGAGGCCCGCCGTCGCGGTAGCTGTCGGAACTCAGGCAGCCGTTCGCCCCGCGCGTACACCGGCGATGGCATCTCAAATTCGAGATACCGTGGGAGGTATGGAGCACGGGCCGGGGCTAGGTGAGCCTCGCGAGATTGCTGGATCCGGGGCCGGTGAGGTGCCGGGTACGCCGGAGGTACCGGGGCTGCCGGTGTTGCCGGGGTTCCGGGAGATGGCGTTGCGGCGGATGTCGGCGGAGCGGCACCGGCTTGTCGAGGATCTGACCGCGCAGCGCCGGTCGGCGGGGCTGTCCCAGACCGAGGTCGCGGCGCGGATGGGCACGTCCCAGTCGGCCGTCGCCCGGCTGGAGACGGGCGACGCCGATGTACGGGTGTCGACGCTGGAGCGGTACGCGGCAGCGATCGGCAGCCAGCTTGCCTGGCAAGCACAGCCGGACGCAGGACTAGGGCAGGAGGATCGGTGATGATCACGCCGGGCACGCATGGGTTCCCGCTCCGGCCGTTTCCGCCGGAGCCCACGCCGCCGGGGCCGGGGCCGGTGCCGCCGTTCCGGCCCGGGCCGCCGTGCCGGAGCCGGGGCCGGGTCATGCGCCCGGGCCTCCCCGTCCGGCACAGAACCCGGCCATGGCGCCGGTCGGGATCTGGATCGACCCGCGGGGCTGGCCGGGGCATCTCTACGAGCGGCTGCTCGACCGGCGCATCGTCATGGCGCACGGGCCCCTCGACGGGGACGCGGCGACGCGACTGGCCGCTCAGTTGCTCACCCTCGACGCCGAGGGGACCGCACCGATCCGGCTGGAGATGCAGAACCTGAGCGCCGACCTGCCCGCTGCCCTCAGCGTCATGGGCATCCTCGATGTGGTCCGCGGGCCGGTGTCCGGACATGCCGGCGGCCGGATCGAGGGCCCGGCGCTGGGCATCCTTGCCGCCTGCCGGCACCGGAAGGCCTACCCGAATGCGCTGCTCGTGCTGTCCGAGCCGCAGGTCAGCTTCGACGGGACGGTGACCGCGCTGGCCTCCCGGGAGGAACAGGCGCGGGCCATGCTCGACGAACTGTTCGGCAGGATCGCCGAGGTCACCGGCCGCGACGTGGCCCAGGTGCGAGCCGACGCCCGCAGGGACAAGGCGTTCAACGTTGCCGAGGCGATCGCGTACGGCCTGGTGGAGAGCCAGGTCACGGCGCGTGGCCTAGCTGGGCTCCCTGGGCTGGCCCGGGCGCCGCGGCAGGGCGATGACGACGGCGGCGGCGGCGGCGCCGGCGCCGGCGACGAGTAGCCAGGCCGAGACCGGCACGGGGACGGCCAGCACGACCAGGACGATGGCCGCGGTGAACACGCCCCACACGGCCAGCGGCAACTGCCGCCACAGCCAGCGTGCCGTCACCGGCCCCGGCATGGCCCGTGGTGCGTCCACCAGCAGCAGGTAGCCGAGGATGAGCAGGCCCTCCCAGGCCAGCGTGGCCAGGTCCGGCCGGGTGATGGCGGACTCGATGACCGCGGTCGCGGCGGCGAGCGTGCCCACTATCCGCCAGTGGGCCAGCGGTCCGGCCACGCTCACCGCCACCAGCAGCACGCCGATGGGGACGAGCGCCAGGGAACGGCCGGTCAGTTGCGGCGCGGGCAGGAGCATCATGCCCGCGCCGAGGCAGCCGGTGACCGCCCGGGTGATCGCATCGGCGAGGCGTGGCGGGCGGGCATCGTCGGTGCCGCGGTATGGAGGGCTCATCAGCGCACCGCCCGGATCCGCCGGCCGCGCAGCGGGGCTTGCGCGCCTTCGAGCCCCGTTCCGCTGTCCCAGCTCAGCACCGGCACACCGAGCCCGGTGATGCTGGACCGCAGCGCGCCCCGGTCCAGCCGCCAGAGCCGGACCGCGAGCTGTGTCATGGGCAGCCGCGGCTCGGCGGGCGGTTCCCGGGTGAGCACATCCACGATCACCAGGGACACGCCGCGCTGCCGCAGGTCGGTCACCGCGGTAAGGGCACGCCGGTCGAGCAGCGGCGAGAAGAGGACCACCAGGGCGCGCGGTGGCAGCGCGGTCCTCGGCACGCGGTCCAGGTCCGGGGTGGCCTCGCTCAGGAAGCGGACGCCGAACGCCATTTCCACGATCCGGAAGAAGTGCCTGTTGCCGGGCGAGGGAGCCAGCCACTTGAGCACCCCGCCGAGAACTACCATGCCGACCCGGTCGCCGGTTCGCAGGTAGGCGGCGGCCAGGCCCGCCGCACCGCGGACCGCGAGGTCAAGAGTGGTGTCGCCGGGCGGCCCGACATCGGAGAACGCGTCGATCATGATCACCAGGTCGGCGGCGCGCAGGGCCGCTCGCTGGTTGACGTGCGGCTGGCCCAGCCTGCTTGTCACCGCCCAGTTCAGGTCGCGCAGCCGGTCGCCGGGCTGGTAACCGCGAATGCCGGAGAACTCTATGCCCGCGCCGGACGCCGTCGCGGTGTGTTCACCGATCCGCCGCAGCAGGTCGGCGGGCAACAGGGTGGCCCGGGCGGGCGGTGGGTGCGGGAAGACCTCGACCCGCTCGGGCCGGAGCGTCAGGCTCGCCTGGCTCATCCCGTCGGTGCACGTGGCCGTCACGGTGCAGAGCTGGTGGCGGCCCCAGGCATGCGGCTGGAGCACCCAGCGGGCGCTGGCCGCCCGTCCGGCCACGGCCACCTGGGTCACCGGGCCATCGATGACGGTCACCGCCGGGCCGGGCTCGATCCGGAACGTCACCTCGTCCACCGGCGCCGCCACGGTGGCGACGATCTCGACATCCTCGCCTTCGAAACAGCGCGACGGGGCGGCGGTGACGGCTGCGTCCAGGGCCTCCGGCCGGGTGCCGCGGCGGGTCGCGGCGAGCGCGGCCAGGGCTGGCGCGCCGAGCAGCAGCAGGTCGGCGTGCCGGGTCAGGAAAGCCGCGAGTACGGCCGCCACTCCGATCGTGGCCAGCCTGCGCAGCCTGGGCGCGGCCTGCCAGGTGGCGGGCACCGGCGCCAGTGGCACCGCCGCCTTGGCCGGGCCAGGTGCCGGGCCCGCAGCGCCCGGCGGCGGGGCGGGAACCGGGGGCCCGGCCGGGGCCGGCATCGTTGGCTCGCCCCGCACCGCTGGCGGCCCCTCGGTCACCGGCTGGCCCTGGGCACCGGCTCGGCGGTGAGGATCTCCGTGATCAGGTCCTCACCCGTCACGCGGCGGACCCACATCTCGGGCCGCAGCACCAGGCGGTGCGCCAGGGCGGCAATCGCGACCGCCTTGACGTCCTCAGGGATGATGTAGTCCCGTGCGTCGAGGGCGGCGTGGCCGCGGGCAAGCTGGATCGTCGCCAGGGTCCCGCGCGGGCTGGCCCCGACGCTGATCTGCGGATGGGACCTGGTCGCGGCGACCAGGCGGACGATGTAGCCGAGCAGGTCGTCGTCCAGGTGCACCTGTTCCAGTGACTCGCGCATGGCGAGCAGGGCGCTGGCGTCGAGTACCTCCGCGGTCCGCGGCGGCGCCGAGCCGCGGTCCAGCCTGCGCCTGGCCATTTCCGCCTCACCCGCCTCGTCCAGGTAGCCCAGCCGGATCCGGGCCATGAACCGGTCAAGCTGCGCCTCGGGGAGCGGGTAGGTGCCCTCGTACTCGATCGGGTTGTCGGTCGCGAGCACGATGAAAGGCTGCGGCAGCAGGTGGGTCCGGCCATCCACGCTGACCTGGCCCTCGGCCATCGCCTCAAGGAGGGCGGCCTGCGTCTTCGGCGGCGTGCGGTTGATCTCGTCGCCGAGCAGCAGGTTGGTGAACACCGGCCCCGGCCGGAAGACCACCTCACCCGTGCGCGGGTCGAGCACCGGCGCGCCGGTGAGGTCGGACGGCAGCATGTCCGGCGTGAACTGGACCCGGGTGAACTCCAGCCCCAGGGTGGCGGCGAAGGTGCGGGCGAGCAGGGTCTTGCCCAGCCCAGGCAGGTCCTCGATGAGCAGGTGCCCGGAGGCGAGGATGCAGAGCAGCACCTGGGAGACCGCTTCGTGCTTACCCACGATTACCTGCTCGACCTCGGCGAGCACCTGGGCGCAGCGTTGCGCCGTTGCGGTCACCGAGGGGGCGAGGGTCCCGGTCATAGCTGCTCCAGCCGGTCCACGATACGGGTCAGGGTACCCAGGTCAGCCCCGGGTGCCTTGCTGTCGAACGAAGGCGGCCGGGAGGGGTCGACGAGCGGCCAGATATCGTCGCCGACCAGGTCGCGGGCACGGGCCGGATCCCTGGCCAGGTCCACCCTGTGGCGCTCGGCCAGCACCGACTCGAGCAGGCGGCCGAACAGTGGGCGGATCCCGTGGTCGTAGTGCCATTGGGAGACCGGTGCCCAGCTGAGGTCGGAACTGATCTTGGCGTAGGCCGGGAAGTCGGCGGACCGCACCTGCGCGGGCGGGCTGCGCCGCGGCCGGAGCCGGGCCCGCACGGCACGGGCCCAGGCCGCGGCCCACGGCGCGCGGCGCGCGCGCAGGCCGCCCGGAGTGCGGGCCAGCACAACGAGCACGGCCAGGGCGGCCAGGCATTCGGCCGTGACGACCACGGCGAACGGCCCGCCGACCGCGAGGGCGGTCGCCAGCGCCGCGAGCACCGCGAGCGTTACCGCTGCGGCCCGCCACGCGAGCATCAGGTTGCCCCGGTTCACAGGTCACCGCCCCGGTCCGCTTGGGCCAGCGCCCCGCTGCCCAGGTCGGCCTGGACCTGCGCCAGCGCCTCGATCGCCGCGGCCCGATCGGCTTCGGTCATCGGGTGGCTGCTGTAGCGCGCCCGCCGGAACAGGCCGGTCAGCGTGGTGGCCCAGGCGGACCGGACCAGGCCGCTCGCGGTCGCGCGGCTGAGCACTTCGGCGGGCGTATCCGCCATCCGCGGCGGCGAGCCCGCGTCGGCCAGGCTGCGTTCCATCGCCGCGTAGCAGCCGATGATGGCGGTGCGCGGGTCGGGGTCCTCGTGCAGTACCCGGGCCCCGGCCGCAAGCGCCGCCGTCAGCGGCTCGGCGTCCGGATCCGGCTCCGGCACCGGAGCCGGAGCCGGCAGCAGGGGAATGGTCCGGCGGCGACGATAGGCCGACAGCGCGGCGGCCGCGATGGCCACGACGGCGAACAACACCAGCAGCGGCCATGGGTTCCCCAGCCGCAAATGCCCGGTAGCCCCGGCGTTGGCGCTCGCCGGATGCCCGGCCGCGTTCGCAACCGCGGGCGCGCCATGCCGGACCCGCTGCAGGATGCGGGCCAGCCCGAACACGATCAGCGGTAGCAGCAGCACCCACCACAGCGACCGCCGTTGCCGCTGCGGCTTACCGCCCTTACGGGCCCAGATCATCCGGGCGATCAGCAACGCGATCCCGGCCAGCGCCAGGATCACCTCCGCGGCCGCGATGATCCAGTAGACGGCCTGTTCGCTCAGGCCGAGGATCTCCTGGCTGCCAGCCGCCGAGAACACCCCGCCGGCCCGCAGCCCCACCGCCGCGACGGCGACAAGCAGCAGGGCCGCGGCCGCCCTGCGCATGTCCGCGCCGCCGCGAGCCCCCTTTCCCGGCATGGCACCTCCAGGCCCGGCCAGGAGCGTCCGCCACCGATCCTGACCTGGCAGCGGGGAGCCCACCGCAGCGGGGGAGCCACCACGGGGCGCTGCGCCGCCGCCTGCGCCCAGTTTGCCAGCCGGCCCGACCGCTGCCCACTGCCTGAAACAGCTCTGTCGCCGGATCGACGCTGCGAGGTAATATCGAGCGCATCCACACGGGAGCTCGGGCTAACCGGGCTGAGAGGGTGGCTGGCCACAAGGCCCGCGCCACCGACCGTCTGAACCTGACCGGGTAATGCCGGCGTAGGGAGGCAGTCGTGACGGCCACATCCACTTCCACACCTGTGTCCGAGGCGTTCGTCACCGTCCCCGGAGACCGGCACTCCGAGGTGGCGCGCACTCTCGCCGAACCGGTCCCGCAGGCGCTCAGCGCCCTCGACCAGCTCGGGCTGTGGGGCAACCTCGGAGTGAGCCTGCTCGGCTTCACCGGGGCGATCTTCGTGCTCCAGCCGGGCGGCACCGGCACCCCGGAGTTGTCGCTCGCCGCAGCGCTGACCGCCATCGTGCTCGGCACCGTGCTCGGGACCCTGCCGGTCGCGCTGGCCGGGCTGCCCGGCACCCGCACCGGGGCGCCGGCCATGGTGCTGCTCCGTGGCCTGTTCGGGGCCAGGCTCTCCTACCTGCCCACCGCGCTCAACATCCTCCAGTGCCTCGGCTGGGGGGTCTTCGAGCTGGTCACGATCGCAACCGCGGCGCATATCGTGGCCCCGTCGCTGCCCAGATGGGCGTACATCCTGTTCGCCGGGGTAGCGACCGCGCTGCTGACGATCCGGCCGCTCGGCGCGATCCGGATCCTGCGCCGGTACGTGACCGTCGCGGTCGTGATCGTCCTGGCCTACCTGTTTATCCAGCTACTCCGGCATCCGCTGCCCGCGTTCACCCACGGGACCTGGGGCGCTGGGTTCTGGGTGGCCACCGACACCGTGGTCGCGGCCGCCATCTCCTTTGCGCCGCTGGCCGCGGACTACACCCGGCACTCGCGCAGCCAGGCTGCGGCCTTCAACGGCACGTTCTTCGGCTACAGCGCGACCCAGGTGCTCTGCTACGTCATCGGCCTGCTCGCGCTGGTCACCGTGGCTCACGGTAACTCCAATGACATCTACGGCGCGTTCATCGCGCTGCCCCTCGGCGCGATCGCGTTCGGCATCCTCGCCCTGCGCGAACTGGACCAGTCCTTTGCCAACGTGTACTCGACCGCCGCGTCGACCCAGAATCTGCGCCCGCTCTGGGACCGCCGGGTGCTGGCCATCGCCATCTCCGCGGCGACCACGGCCGGGGCGCTGTTCCTCAACATCAACGACTACGAGAACTTCCTGATCCTGCTCGGCTCGGTGTTCGTGCCGATGTCCGCCGTGCTCATCGTGGACTTCTTCGTCCTGGCCAAGGGCCACTGGGACCTGTCGCCGCAGGCCCGCACCCGCTGGCTGATGCTGCTGCCATGGGCCGCCGGGTTCGTCGTCTACCAGCTCATCAACCCCGGTTACATCTCCTGGTGGGTGTCGATGTGGACGGACGTCGCCAGCGCGATCGGGTTCACGCCCCAGGTGTGGATGTCCGCGTCGATCTGCTCGTTCGCGGTCGCCGCGGCGGCGACCCTGGTGATCGGCGGCCTCAGCTCCGCCGCACGCTCACGTGCCGACCGTGCCGAACGGCGCGTGGCAGGGGCCTGACCGCAGATGACCACACCGCCAGGGACGGCCGACGGCACGGGGGACGCGGCGTTCCTCGCGCACGGCATGGGCAAGGCCCTGGTCGAGCCCGACTGGCCGCCACTGTCGGGCGAGGAGGTGAGCGCGGTGCTTGCCCGGTACGCACTGCCGGGCACCGTGGAACTCCTGTGGCGCAGTCCGCGGCCGATGTCGGCCGCCGCCCTGGTCCGCTGCGGTGGCCGCGAGGTGTTCGTCAAGCGGCACCACGTGCTCGTCCGCTCGTCCGCGCAACTGGCCGCCGAGCACGCCTTCGCCGCGCACCTGCGCGCGCTCGGCGTGGCCGTGCCCGCGGTACTGCGGCTGGCCGACGGCACGACCACGGTGGCGTCCGGCGACTATCGCTACGAGGTGCACGCGCGGGCCGAGGGGATCGACCTGTACCGGGACGCACTGTCGTGGTCGCCGTTCACCTCCGCGGCGCACGCCCTGGCGGCCGGGGCGGCGCTGGCCCGGCTCCACCTGGCCAGCACAAGTTTCGGGCTGCCGGAACGCCCCCCGGGGGTGCTCACGAACTCCTGCGCGGTCATCGCCGCGGCAGATCCGCTCGCGGTGGTCGCCCGGCTGGCCGCGCGGCGGCCGGGGCTGGCCGGTTACCTGGAGTCGCGCCGCTGGCGGGACGACCTCGCCCGCTACCACCTGCCCGCGATCCGCGATCTGGCACCATTGCTCGCGGCCCTGGGGCGGCTGTGGGGGCACGGCGACTGGCATCCGTCCAACCTCACCTGGACCACGTCGGCCCCGGACGCCGGTGTCGCCGCCGTGATCGATCTCGGGCTGGCCAACCGCACGTTCGCCGTGCACGATCTCGCCGTCGCGATCGAGCGCAGCGCCGTCGCCTGGCTCGACCTGGCCGGCACCGGGCAGGCGGCGGTGGACATCCCCGCGGTGGACGCCCTGCTGGACGGCTACGCGTCGGTCCGGCAGCTCACCAGGGCCGAGCTTGCGGCCCTGGCCGCGCTGCTGCCGGTGGTCCACCTTGAGTACGCCCTGTCGGAGGTGGAGTACTTCGCCAGCGTGGTGCGCTCACACGAGAACGCCGACCTCGCCTACGACGGCTACCTGATCGGGCACGCCCGCTGGTTCGGCGGGCCGGAAGGCTCCGCGCTGCTCAGCCACCTGCGGCAACGGGCGGACCGGCGGCCAGCCGCTCCCTGACCACCGCCATGGGATCCGTGGTGCCGTCGGGCATCTGCCAGCGGTTCTCGATCCACCAGGTGCACCCCGCCTGGGCCCACGGGGTGACGTGCGCCGAGGCCGCCGCCGGATCGTCCGCCGGGGTCTCGCCCTCCGCCACCACGTCCAGGTCCGGCCGGGCGCCGTGCCCGGTCAGCCAGTCCCGCACGGCCCGGGCGTCGTCCGGTTCCGCGGCGCGGCCGCCGAGGTCGTATTGCGGGATCATCCCGTCGCAGCGCAGCACCCGGCGCATCGACTTCGGCCGCGGCCACACGCCGACCACCCAGATCGGGATCCGCCCGGAGGGCGGCCGTACCGCCTTGATGAGATCGTCGCGGTCGCACTCGAAGTCGTAGAACTGCCCGTGGTAGCTCAGCCCGCCATCCCACAGTGTCCTGATGAGATCGATTCCCTCGTCCATGCGTATGGCACGCAGGCGCTTGTCCGTCTCCTCGCCGGTGTCGGGCAGACCTGTATCGACGGCGCCGACGCCAACCGCCAGAATCGCACGGCCGCCGGAAAGCTGGTCCACCGTGGCGACCTGGCTGGCCACCTTCCACGGCCGGCGCCACGGCAACGGGGTGAGCAGGGTGCCCAGGCGGATCCGCTCGGTGCGGGCGGCCATCGCGGCCAGCAGGCTCCACGCGTCCACGCCGTAGGCCGCCTCCCAGACGAACACCCCGTCCCATCCGGACTGTTCGGCGAGTACCGCCTGCTGGACTTGCTCGGTGGCCGATCCGCCTGGCAATACGAAACCAGTCAGCATGGTTTCGTCCTACCAGCCGGGTACGACAGCTTGCTCTCACCCCGCCACCCCGCCCAAGGCGGCCTCCTCCACGCCGATCGCCTGCCAGGAGGTTAGGGTCAGCCATGGTCCGCTCGCATGTCTCCATCAGGGACTCCCTGGTGGTGCTGCTCACGCTCACCACCGGCGCGGTGGACGTCACCTCTTTCCTCGCCCTTGGCAACGTGTTCAGCAGCGTGGTCACCGGTGACATGGTGTTGCTCGGCGCGGCGGCAGGCACCGGCAGGCCGGAACTGGCGGTGCACAGCGGCGTGGCGCTGGCCGGTTACCTGGCCGGGGTGGTGGCGGGGGCCCCGCTGGCCGCCCGGCGGCCTCAAGCCACCGGAACCTGGCCGCCGAGCGTGACCGTCATCCTGGCGGTGGAACTGGTGATCCTCGTGGCGTTCAGCGTCGGCTGGGAACTGGCCGGCACCCACCCGACCGGTGGCGGTCAGCTCGCGCTCGTAGCGGTGCTCGCGGCTGCGATGGGCCTGCAGGCGGCCGCGGTCCGCCGCCTGGGCCAGATGTCAACCACCTACCTGACCAGCACCCTCACGGCCCTCGTCGCCGGGCTGGTGACCGGCAGCAAGCCGGACGGCATGGCCCGCAGCCTGGGCGTCCTGGCCACCCTCATCATCGGCGCCATCGCCGCGAGCATTCTCCTGGAGGAGGCCCGCGCCTGGGTGCCGCTGGTGATCCTGGTGCCGCTCGGCCTGGTCATCGTGGCGTCGGTGGCCGGATTCGAGTGGGTCAGGCACCACCTCACCCCCGGCCGCGGCCGGTGAGCCGCGGCGCAGCAGCAGCGTGACCGCCAGCGCCGCCGCGGGCGGCAGCATGACGAGGGCGGGAAGCTGGTAGCGCCAGTTGAACTCGAACAGGTCGGACGACAGCAGCGCCAGCACGCCGGTGACGAAGAACAACAGGCAGGCGAGGGCGGTGGCACGCTGCGCAGGGCTGGCCCGGCGGCGCAGCGAGGCGAGACTCCCGGCCAGCCCGGCGAGCACGGTGAACGCGAACAGCGGGCCCGGGGTGTAACCGCCGTCGAGCTGGTAGCCGCGCAGGAAGCTCGCCAGCGGCCCGGTCACGGCGGGGTTCCCGCCGCGGAAGTCGGACCCGGTGCCGATCTGCTCCTCGATCCCGTTGCGATTGAACGTGCCGAAGACGAACGCCCCGTGGCTGATGACGATGTACGGCGGGTACTGGGGGTAGTGCGCCTGGAACTGCCAGCGCGTGATCGACGGATCCCCGGTGCTGGTGGCGCGGCCCAGCGCGAACAGCTTGAGCGTGTCCTTGCCGATCGAGGTCAGCACGCGGAGGGGCTGCTGCTTCAGCACCCGGTGGTCGAAGTCGCTGGTAACCCGGCCGCACATGCTGGCGACGACGCGGTACTGCACCTGAGTGCCCACCGTGACCTGCTCCGACTTGGGGCACAGCTGCTTCAGTGCCTGGTAGTCGGCGGTGCTCAGGCTCGGGATCCAGGTGCCCCGGATAGGTGACCTTGGATTGTGGTCCAGGCCATCAGGGCCGAGCAGCAGCTTCTGCGTGGCGTCCGGGCAGAGCGGCTTCTCGTAGCCAGGCAGCCGCAGGGTGGCGCAGTTCGCGGCCTCCGCCATCCGGCCGTAGATCGAGCCGGTGGCGTAGGGGGCGAGCGAGAAGCTGTGCAGTTGCGGGTCGGCGTAGTTCCGGTAGCTGGCCGCCAGGATCGGCAGCACGAATGCCAGGCACAGCAGCCCGGCGTGCTTGGCCCGCAGCCGCCAGCCGGGCGTCACGATCAGCAGGTAGCCCACGGCGGGCAGGATGAAGATCTCGCCGATCTGGCGGGCGGTGGCCGAGGTGCCCAGGGCCAGGCCCGCCACCACGACCAGCCAGGGCGACGGGGTGGCCCGCCAGAGCAGCGCGACCACGCCGGCCACGATCAGCGCCTCGAACATGACGTCGGGCATGACGTTCTGCTCGATCTGCAGCTGGTAGGCGTCCAGCAGGACCGGGGCGGTCGCCAGGGCCGCCAGCCAGCGCGGCACGCCGCGGCGCAGCAACAGCATGTAGATGGCGACGGCCATGCCCAGGCCCAGCAGGTGCTGTAGCACCGCGATCAGGTCCAGGTTGCCGAGCGCCAGCACCGGCTTGAGCGCCAGTTGGTAGCCGGGCGGGTCGTCGCCGGGGTAGGCGTTGAGCAGGTACTTGGTCGAGTCGATGTACAGCAGCGCCGGGCGGTAGGCGATCTGGGTGAGGATGCGCAGCACCAGGCCGGCCGTGAGCAGCACGGCGAACAGCCAGTGCTGGCGGGCCAGCGCCGGGACCTGCCGCGCCTGCTGCCGCAGCCGCGCGAGCCGGCCGGCCTGCGGGTCTGGCTGCCCGGATGCGGGCGCGGCGTCACCCGCGGCGGTCATCGGCATTCGCATGAGCGTTAATCCCGGCACGATGGAGGCTTTCGTCCGGGCGGCCCCTTCTTCCCGCCGCGAACGCTGACATTTGCGTCACGCTAGCCTGCTCAGGCTGACCTGAGAGAAAAACCACCCCCCGAACAGCTCCGAGTAAGCATAGCGAAACTCAAGGTAGCCATACTTCCCGGGCGGGGCGTTGCGCCCGCCCCTAAGGCTGGCCGTGGCCTCGCCGCGGCCGGTGCTCCGGCCAGCCGTGCTGCCACGGGCCGCCCCCGGCCACCCTCGCCTAAGGATATTCAGGCCGCCGCGCGGAGCGGCCTGTCGGCGCCGCTTCCTACCATGGCCGGCATGATGCCGACGGCGGCGAACGGCCGGGAGACCGGAGCCTGGGAGGTCCTCCGGGCCCGGGCGCGGGCGGCCACCGCGGGATTGCCCGCCGTTCCCGAGCCAGGCCCGGGGGTGTGCGCGTCCTGCCGGGGGCCGGCCAGGCACGGTTTCGCCCGCTGCTTCCACTGCGGCCTGCATACGGAGAGCGCGCCCGGGCTGCTCGCCGACGTCGTGGCACCGGTGGCCTGCGCGCCGAAGGGGAGCAGCCTGGCCACGGACCTGTGGCTGTACAAGTCGGAGCGGACCGGCTCGCGAGAGGCAGGGGCGGCCCTGCTCGCGATGCTTCTTGTGTTCCTGCACGACCAGGCACCGGGGGTGTGGCGATCCGCGGCGATCGCGCCGACCTGCGTCTGCGTGGTGCCCAGCGGCCGTGGACGGCCCGGGCCACATCCGCTCCAGGAGCTTGCGCAAGGCTGCTTAGGCCTGCCCTGGGTGGCGCTGATGGCGCGGCCAGGCGGCGACCCGTGGGCGCGTGCCCTGGACCCGGGCCGGTTCCGCGCACCGCGGCCGCTCACCGGGGCCGCGGTCCTGCTCCTGGACGACACCTGGACCTCCGGCGGCACGGCCCAGTCGGCTGCCGTGGCACTCAAGCGCGCCGGCGCCCGGTGGGTGGCGGTGGTCGTGCTCGGCCGCCACCTGCCCGCGCTCCCTGACTCAGCCGCCCGCCAGGCGGACGGTCCGGCGCCTCAATAGGCTGGGCTGGTGAACCCGCACGAACCCCCTTCGCGGACCGCGCTGGTCCGCCGCGCCCGGCGCGTCAACAGGGAGCTTGCCGCCCTGTACCCGGACGCTCATAGCGAGCTGAACTTCTCCTCGCCGCTGGAACTCCTCGTCGCGACCATCTTGTCCGCGCAGACCACCGACAAGCGGGTCAACATGGTGACGCCGGTGCTTTTCGCGCGGTACAAGTCCGCCGCCGACTACGCCGCGGCCGACCGGGAAGACATGGAAAAGATCATCCAGTCGACCGGGTTCTACCGGGCCAAGACGGCGAACCTCATCGCGCTCGGCCAGGCGCTGTGCGACCGGTACGGCGGTGAGGTTCCCCGCCGCCTGAAGGACCTCGTCACGCTGCCCGGCGTCGGCAGGAAGACGGCGAACGTGGTGCTGGGCAACGCGTTCGGCGTGCCCGGCATCACCGTGGACACCCACTTCGCCCGGCTGGCGACCCGGCTCGGCTGGACCACGCAGACGGACCCCGTCAAGATCGAATTCGAGGTGGGGGCCCTGTTCCCGCGCTCGGAGTGGACCATGCTGTCGCACCGGCTGATCTGGCATGGCCGGCGGATCTGCCATGCCCGGCGGCCCGCCTGTGGCGCGTGCGCCATCGCGCGGTGGTGCCCCTCGTTCGGCATCGGCCCGGTCGATGAGAAAGAGGCCAGGAAACTGGTCAGGGAGGGGCCCTTCTCGTGACCCCGGCCCCGCCCGGCTCAGGCCCGCCCGATCCCGTCCCGCCGGGTGCGGCATCGTCCGGCGCGCCGCCGGCCTGGCTCACCGGGCTGGCGGCCAGGGCAGGGGAGATGCGGGTGCCGCCACCGTTGCGGGCCCCGGCGCATGGCGGCCGGTCCTCGGCGGTCCTGCTCCTGTTCGGGGAGACGGCGGGCGACCCGGACCTGCTGATCGTGCAGCGCGGGCCGCACCTGCGCCGCCATGCGGGGCAGCCGGCCTTCCCCGGCGGCGCGATCGAGCCGTCCGATCAGGGGCCGGTGGGCGCCGCGCTGCGTGAGGCCGCCGAGGAGGTGGGCGTGGACCCGGCCGGGGTGGAGGTCCTTGCGGTGCTGCCCGAGCTGTACATCCCCCGGAGCGGCTTCCGGGTCACGCCCGTGCTTGCCTGGTGGCGTGAGCCGAGCCCGCTCGTTGCCGCCGCCGACGGCGAGATCGTCTCGGCGGCCCGGGCCCGGCTGGCCGACCTCGCCGACCCGGCGAACCGGCTGAGCGTGCGGCATCCCTCCGGCGCCGCGGGCCCCGCCTTCCGCGTGCACGGCATGCTGGTCTGGGGCTTCACCGCGCTGCTTGTGGACCGGTTGCTCGCGCTCGGCGGGTGGGAGCAGCCCTGGGACACCGGGCGGCAGGAGGACCTGCCGCCGGACGTGCTCGACGCCGCCGCGCGGAGCTAGCCGCCACTGCTTGGCCGTCGCCCGCCAGGCCGCGCCCGGGCCTGGCGGTGGCCAGGATGCAGTGCGGTCACGACCAGTGCACTGTGCTGCATCGGCCCTATACCGTGGATGGATGCCGGGAGATCTGCTCGATCTGATCTTGATCGTGCTTGCGGCGGCCTTCGCCGTCGCCGGATACCGGCAGGGCTTCATCGTCGGCGTGCTCAGCTGCATCGGGTTCCTGGTCGGCGCGGCCGTGGGCGCCATATTCTCACCCAGCGTGGCCAAGTTCCTCGTGCACGGGACCTCGCAGCAGGCACTCGTGGCTATCATCCTCGTGTTCATCGCGGCGATGATCGGCCAGTTGCTCGCCTCACTGCTCGGCGTGATGGTCCGCTCCCGGGTGACCTGGCGCCCGGTGGCCATGGTGGACGCCCTGGGCGGGGCCGCGGTGAGCGTCCTCTCCGTGCTCCTCATCGCCTGGTTCATCGGCTCGGCGGTGGTCAACGCGCCGTTCCCCGCCATGGCCAGGCAGGTGCGGAGTTCTGAGGTGCTCCGCGGGGTGAACGACTTCATGCCGCCGGCCGCGCTGACAATGTTCTCCGACTTCCGGCACCTGATCGACAAGAGCCCCTACACGCAGGTGTTCGGCGCCCTCGGCATCAACGGCTCGGCGAACGTCCCAGCGCCGGACAAGGCGGTCCTGGCCTGGCCTGCGGTGAGAAAAGACCGGAACAGCGTGGTGAAGATCTGGGGCGAGGCCAAATACACCTGCGACCGGAGCCTGGAAGGCTCGGGCTTCGTGGTCTCGCCGGAGCACGTGCTCACCAACGCGCATGTGGTCGCCGGGATGACCGACGGCCCGTTTGTCAGCTTCGGCGGTGACAACGGCCTTCCGGCCACGGTCGTGCTCTTCGACTGGAACAACGACGTGGCGATCCTCTACGTGCCAGGCCTGCACGCGCCACCACTGCACTTCGCCGGTACGGCCGCCCGGGGCAGCGGCGCCGTCGTCGTCGGCTACCCGGAGAACGGGCCGTTCCGTGCGGACCCGGCCAGGGTCGGCTCGCAGTGGGCGGCCAGCGGCCCGAACATCTACAAGACCGGCACGGTCACCCGGGAGATCTACGCGGTGCGGTCGACCGTGGAGCCGGGGAACTCCGGCGGCCCGCTGCTGGCGAAGAACGGCAAGGTCTACGGGGTCATCTTCGCGGCTTCGACGACCGCACGGGACACAGGTTTCGCGCTCACGGCGAGCGTGGTCCGGCCCGATGTCCGGCTCGGCGGCACCGCCACCCGGCAGGTCTCCACCCAGGGCTGCCCGCGCCCCGGCTGACCCGGTCAGGCGGTGACCAGGCTGACCCGGTCAGGCGGTGACCAGGCCGCCCCGGTCAGGCGGTGACCAGGCGTACGGTCATCCGGTCGGCCCCGGCCGCGGCCAGGCCCTCCCGCTCGATGTGCGCCGCCATCTCCCGCGCCTCCTGGCAGATGGCGCGCTGCGTCGATGTCGTGCGGTGCCGAGCCGGCATAACCGGCGACCCGCCCCGCGCCCCGGCGGAGCAGAGCCGCGGCGCCGCGGGCGTTGCCCCGCCGCGCATGCGTAAGGCCCACCGCGATCTGGGCGAGCCCTTGCCACAGGTCCCGCTCGGCGGGCGGCGCGGTCTTCCACGACGCTTCGAGCACCTCGTGTGCATGGAACGGGCGGCCCTCGTCGAGCAGTCGCTGTGCGAGCGTGAGCGCCTGTGCGGGCGGAAGCACGAGATCGTCAGGAATGCGCTCGTCCCCGGCCGCGCCGCGCGGCAGCGGGCGGCCCAGCGCGTCGCGCGGCCGTGCGTTGCGTGCCCGGCCCGCGGTGTCCCTGTCGCGTGGCGCGGCAGGGTCCTTGCCGGGTGGCCCAGCCGCGTCCTTGCCGGGTGGGGCGGCAGCGGGCTCCGGCGGCTCCTGGGTCATCGCTCCGGCTCGGGGTCCGCCAGCCAGGTGTGCAGGGCGGAGTCGAACTTGTCCGGCTGCTCCTCGGGCAGGAAGTGCCCGGCTCCCTCCAGGAGGCGCCACCGGTACGGCCCGTCCACGAAGCGGGCCGAGGCCTGCGCGCTGCGGGTCGGCACGCAGGGGTCCATCGCCCCGTGCAGGTGCAGGGTGGGCACCCCGATCGGGGCCCGCATGCGGTGGGCATACCGGATGCCGTCGGTCCGCAGCCAGGACCGGAGGAACCAGCGGTGATACTCAAGCGCCGAATGAGCCACCGAAGGGATGACCATGGCGGCCCGGTACCTGGCTTCGGCCTCCCGGTCGGGCCACCCAGGGCCCGACCACGCCTGCAGCATCCTGGCGACCTGCTCGGCGTTCCGCCGTACCAGCCGTGACTCGGGCAGCACCGGCAGCTGGAACCCGAGCGTGTTGCCGTTACGCCAGCCGCGGCGCACCGGGCCTGCGAGCATCTCGGCCCGCATGCGCAACGGGTGCGCCGCCGACACGATCGCCAGCCGCCGCACCACCTTGGGGTGGTAGGCGGCCATGGTCCAGGCCACCAGGGCGCCCCAGTCGTGGCCGACGACCACCGCGTTGGCCTCGCCGAGCGCCCGTATCAGGCCGGCCGCGTCCGAGGCGGCGGTGATCAGGTCGTAGCCGCGGGGCGGCTTGTCGCTGCCTCCGTAACCGCGCATGTCGCTGGCGACGGCCCGGAAGCCCGCGCCGGGCAGCGAGGTGAGCTGCCGCCGCCACGTCCACCAGAACTGCGGGAACCCGTGCAGCATGAGGACCAGCGGCCCCTCACCGCTCTCCGCGATGTGGAACCGGCTGCCGTTCGCACTGACCGACCGGTGTGACCATGGTCCGTCGAGGTAAACGGCTGAGCCTCCGGTCACGGGCATGCGATCACCGCGGTATGGCCGCAGGCGGGTCCGCGTGCTCGTCCCGGCGCAGCACCGCGATGCTTTCCTGTACCGATTCCCTGGTCTTGCGCAGCCGGTCCAGGCGCCGGACCTTGAGGTAGATGATTCCTGCGAAGGCCGCGGCCAGCACGATCAGCACGCCGGTGACGATCAGGAACGAGGCCCAGTCCCAGACGCCGAGCGTCTGCAGGCCATAGGCCAGGGCAAAGCACAGCATCACCAGCATGAGGAAGCTGCTGAACACGATGGTCGCCGCCAGCCCTGCGGACACGCCAATGCGCCGCACGTCGGCGAGCAACTCCGACTTGGCCAGGTCTGTCTCGTAGCGAACCAGCCGCGTGAGATCGCTGACCGCTTCAGAAACGAGGTCGCCGACCGACCGGTCGTCCGCCTCTGCCGGCCTTACGGCTCCGGGCTCGGCCATCGCGCTCTCTTCCCTCCTGCGCCCGGGTACTGGGTCGCGGTGGCACCCTCCCGTGCGGCACGCGCCGCGCGGCACGCATCCGCCGCGCCATCGGTGCAGCCGGCCGGGACCGGCGCGGCGCCGTGCGCAGTGGTGACGAGCCGCCTACGGCAAGAGATCCTACGGGATCATCATCATGTGGCCGGGCAGCACACAAGCGTTGCTGCTCGGCTCGCGTGGCCAAAGACCCCGGGCAAGCGAACGGCGCTCCCACTGGAGCGCCGTTGCTGGCACGTCAGACCCGGGTTACCAAGCGCACATTCAGTGTGCCGGGCGGCCCGCCACGGCGGGCACCGGAGCCCGGTGCCAATGCGCTGTGGCCGACTGCCCTGGCTCGCCTCCCGCGGCTGGTCGCGCGTGGGTGCCCGGTTGCCGTGCCCGGACGCGTAGGTCCGTAAGACCTTTCTACGACGGATCGGCCGCGCTGCATAGATGCTGTGCGGCACCAATTGGCGATCTTGATTGATCACGGCGCTTCCATTCCCGCCGGCTCCGCGCCGCGACGCTCGGCGGTGCTGAACGAGAGCACGGGCCAGCCGCGCAGGGCGGCGATCCGGCGGAGTGCACGGTCGGGGTTGACCGCCCGTGGATGCCCGACAGCTTCCAGCAGGGGCAGATCGGTGACCGAATCGCTGTAGGCATAGCAGCCGGGCAGCGAATACCCGCGCTCGGCGGCGAGCCGCCGGACCTGGACGGCCTTCTCCTCGCCGTAGGCGTAGCACTCCATCTCGCCGGTGTAATGACCGTTCGCGATCCGCATCCTGGTGGCGATCACGGATTTCGCGCCGAGCAGTGCGCCGATCGGGGCCACAACCTCCTGGCCGCTCGTGCTCACGATAATGACGTCCTGGCCGGCGCTGCGGTGCTCGCTGAGCAGCACCCGGGCCTCGGCGTACACGTACGGGAGGATCAGGTCCTTCAGGTAGCGGGTGACGATCTCGGTCACCAGGTCCGCGGGCCAGCCCTGGCAGGCAGCGCAGGCCGAAGCCCGGAGCTTCTCCATCTGCCGGTGATCGGCTCCGCTGAGCCGGTACCGGAGCTGGGCAAGGGCGCCGCGCATCATGTCGGTGCGGCTGAGCAGGCCGTGCTGGTAGAACGACCGGCCGAATGCCAGCGTGCTCGACCGGGCGATCAGAGTTTTATCTAGGTCGAAGAAGGCGGCCGTTGCCGGAAAACCAGACTTCGGGGGCCGTGTGGCCTCGACGGGAGTGCCCACGATCCGGCAGCATAGGCGTTAAAGACCCGCAATCCATGGCATCTCCGCGTAGCCGATTGGTAACTTGGTCCTACACACACATCTAAGCTTCCATGGAAGACGGTTCTGGCGTCCGCACCCGGACCTGGACCGTGCGGCGACCCCCGCTCTCCCCCCCGGCGGGGGTCGCCCCCTTTGCGGGGGTAGGTTGCCCCTGCTTGCGGCCTGTCCAGGCCGCTTCGCCAGGCCCAGCAAACCACTAGCCCGGGGCCGAGTCCCGGAGCCCCCACGTTCGCCAGGCGTGCGTAAGTGCGCGGGGTGGATGCTGTGGGAACCCCCGGGCGGCCGTTGTTACGGTTTCACAGGTTCGGTTTCACAGGTTCAAGCGGTTGCCGATCCTGTCTTTGGCTGACAAATGGCTCGTATGTCATGCCGGATTCCTTGCTTGCAGAACCTTTAGGCCGATCTCTGGCTTATGGCGCCGAGACTCTGCGGCTCATGAGACTGCTGGTGCGCCTGGGACGGTTCTGGCCGTCCGCTGGCTCCGGGGCTGGTCATCGGGTCGGAGGGGTGCACCGGGGTCGTGGGGTGCACCAGGGCCGTGGGGTGCACCAGGGCCGTGGGGTGCACCAGGGCTGCGAGGTGCACCAGGGCTGTGGAGTGCCACCGGGCCTGCGGGAGGCACCAGGGCCGCGGCGGCGGGGGCGCCGGCCAGGAGGGTTTCGAGCAGCAGCACGGCCCCTTCCTTGGCCAGCGGCTCGTTGCCCGTGCCGCACTTCGGCGACTGTACGCAGGACGGGCACCCGGCCTGGCACTCGCAGCTGCCGATCGCCTCGGCCGTGGCCCGCAGCCACGCCTGCGCCACGGCGAAGCCGCGCTCGGCGAATCCGGCACCGCCTGCGTTTCCGTCGTAGACGAACACAGTCAACTGCCCGGTCGCGGGATGCAGGTCCGCGGACACGCCGCCGATGTCCATCCGGTCGCAGGACGCGAACAGCGGCAGCAGCCCGATCGCGGTGTGCTCGGCAGCGTGTGCCGCTCCGGCGAGGTCGACCCCGCGGCGCCGCAGCGCATCACGCTGGCCTGCGGAGATCGTCCACCAGACGGCGCGGGTGCGCAGCGCGCGCGGCGGCAGGTCGAGCGCTTCCTCGCCCAGGGGCTGGCCGTTCCCGGGGTTGCGCCGGGTGAACGAGGTCACCTGCCGCACCACGTCGACCTCACCGAAGGACACGGTGGCCGGCCCCCAGGCCTCCTGCCGCAGTTCGCTGACGACGTCGATTCCGGTGACCTCGCGCGCGGAGGTGAGGTAGCCGGGATCGCCCGGTTCGACCAGCGCGACCCCCTCGGCGAGGTTCAGCGCCGTCACCAGGTACAGCTCCCCCTGGTGCAGGTAGACCGCGCCGGTATGGACGAAGATGTGCGCCGACGGCTGGTCGACCGTGCCCACCAGCCGTCCGGTAGGCCTTCTCGACGATCTTGACCGGGTAGTTCCCCCCGCCGCGCAGGTCAGGCCAGTGTCCACGGCCGCGCCTGGTCCAGTACAGCCGGTGCCCCCGGCGGCGCAGCATCCCCGCCGCCACCAGGTCCTGGGCGGCACTGGCGGCGGACGAACCGAACAGGCTCAGGTCGGCCTCGGTCAGCGGTAGTTCGGCCGCGGCGGCGCACAGGTGCGGCGCCAGCACGTAGGGGTTCTCCGGGTCGAGGACGGTGGCCTCCACCGGCTGGTGCAGCAGCATCTCCGGATGGTGGACCAGGTAGGTGTCGAGCGGGTCGTCCCTGGCGATCAGCACGGCCACCGCGTGCTGGCCTTCCCGCCCGGCCCGGCCCGCCTGCTGCCACAGCGCGGCCCGGCTGCCCGGCCAGCCTGCGATGAGCACGGCGTCAAGACCGCAGATGTTGACACCGAGTTCGAGCGCGGTCGTGGCGGCGAGCCCAAGCAGCGTGCCGGCCCGCAGCGCCTCCTCAAGCTGGCGCCGGTCCTCGGGCAGGTACCCGGAGCGGTAGGCAGCCACCCGGCGGCCCGTCTCGGCGGGCTGTGCGGTTGGTGTAGCGGGCTGCGCGGCTGCCACCGCGGGCTGTCCGGCAGCCGCAGCAGGTTGCGCGGCAGCCCGCTTGGCCGCCCGTGCCGCGGCCCGCTGGGAGGCGGCGGCGGTGGTCCCGGCAAGCGTGCGCCGGGCCGCTATCGCCACCGCCTCGGCGCCGCGCCGTGACCGGGTGAAGGCGAGCCCGCGCACGTCATGCGCTACCAGGTCGGCCAGCAGCGTGGCCGCCTCTGCGGTCGCCGGGCGGCGGACCGGGGCGCCGCCCTCCCCGCGGGCGGCGGTGAGCGGCGGCTCCCACAGTCCGAACGTGAGCGGTCCCCGGGGGGCTGTGCTCTCGGTGATCGCCTGGGCGGCCTGTCCGGTGAGCAGCCGGGCGCAGTTGCCCGGCTCGCTGACGGTGGCCGACGCGAGCAGGAAGACCAGGCCGTCAGGTGCCGCGGCACCCGGCCGGGCCCTGGCCGGGTGCCGGTGGGCGTGGTGGGCGGCCACCCGCCGCAGCCGCCGCAGCACATGGGCGACGTGGGAACCGAACACGCCGCGGTACCCGTGGCACTCGTCCACGATCACGTAGTGCAGCCGGCCGAAGAACTCCCCCCACCGCGAGTGCCGTGGCAGCAGCACGTGATGCAGCATGTCCGGGGTGGTGAGCAGGTAGTTCGCGTGGGTCCTGGCCCGCTCGCGGTCGGCGGCGTGGGTGTCGCCATCGACCACGGCCGCGCACACTCCGGGGATGCCAAGCGCCTGGATGGCGCGGACCTGGTCCGCGGCCAGTGCCCGGGTCGGCGCCAGGTAGAGCACCGTGCTGCCGCGCAGCACCGCGGTCAGCGCGGGCAGCAGGTAGCCCAGTGACTTGCCGGAGGCGGCAGGCGTCGCGACGATCACGTTGCTGCCCTGATGCGCATGCTCGGCCATGGCTGCCTGATGGGCCCAGGGCCGGGTCACACCGGCCCTGGAGAACGCCAGTGTGATCTGCTCGGGCACCCACTCCGGCCAGGGAACGCCCTCCCCGGGGCGGGCGGCTATCTCTTCGACATGCATGAGCCTGCCGGACCGCGCGCCGCGGCGCAGGATGCGCGCGGCGGGTACGGTGTCCCGTCCGCCGGGGTGCCTCATGCCGGGTTCCCCTGTCGGCCGCCCGCGGAATCCGGGGCGGTGGAGTGCGAGCAGCGTAAAAGCGAGCGGCTTTCAGTGTGTCATCCACAGCGGACAAGTCCGCGCTTTCCGGCTCGCACGGGCGGCCGCTGGTGTCGCGGGTGCCGCCCGCGCATGACGCCCCGGCCGCCGCATCGGTGGCCGGGGCGCCAGGGTGCCGCCTGCGGTCAGCAGACGATCGCGGTGTGGAACGACTCGTTCTGCAGGTTCCCGCCGAAGAACAGCAGGCTGCGGACCTGGAGACCGATGGTGTTGCTGGCCGGGCCGGGGACGACCTCGACGGTGGCGGGGTCGAACGGCACGGCGGTGTTCACCGAGCCGCGCGTCGCCACGGTGGCGCACGTGCTCACGGCCTGGCTGGTGGCGACCGTGTACAGCCCGGTGCCCGAGCTGAACGAACTGGTCAGCGCGGAGCCGCGGGAGATGATCCCGTTGGCCCCGACCACGGCGGTCTTCACGTTCGCTGCCGTCGGGCAGATCACGGCCAGGTGGAACGGGATACCGGAGCTGAGCCCGCCGCCCTGGTTCTTGGTCTCGATGTAGACCGTGTCCGGGTTGCTGGCCGATCCGGTGTAGACGTTGTTCGGGTTGAACACCAGCGCGTTGCCCGGGTCACCGACGGTGGCCAGGTAAGCGCACTTCTTCACGCTGGCAGGGAACTTCACGTCGTAGCGGCCCGTGCCCAGGTTGGTGAGGGCCGTGCCCGGGGTGGCGCGCACCAGGTTGGCGGTGTAGCCGACCACCGCGTAGTCCCAGCCCGGCTGGCCGCAGTCCACGACCAGGTTGAACGGGCCGTCGGTGAGGCCGCCGCCCTGGTTCTTGGTCTCGACGTAGACGCCGTCCGCGCTGAGGTGGCCCCCGGCGGTGAAGATCTGCAGCGCTTGTGAGTAGGCGTTGATCGTGGTGGCGACGTAGGCGCAGTTGGACACGTTCGAGGAGAACGTGACCTCGTACTGGCCGGTGCCGATGTGGGTTACCCCAGTGACGCCGTTGCCGGCGACCAGCGTGCCGGACAGGCTCACACTGGCGTACAGGTTGGAACTGGCCGCTTCCGCCGGGGCGGCGCTGGCCAGGCCGATGATCGCGGGAGCGGCGAAGGTGGCCGCGACCGCTCCGGTGGTGAGCGCGATCCGCCTGAGGCGGCGCGCCTTGGTCCCCGTGAACATGAAATGCCTCCCGTATGAAATGCGCCGCCGGATGTGCCGCCCCGATGCTGGCGGGCTGGCGACGGCGCCGACATGTCAAGACTGCTGGGCCAGGCAGGCCAGCACATCGGCAGTCATACGTATGTGCGCCTGCGGGAAATTGACTACGGGCCGGGCAGGCCAGTCCGCTGCCCGGACCTGGGCCCGGGCGGCGGGCGCCCGGCTGCCGCCTCCCCCAAGGCGACGGCAGCCGGACGGGCTGCCGGTACTGGCTGGTTACGGCAGGCTGACCGGGCCGCTCGCATTGATGACCTGGTGCCATGCCAGCGGCGGCATGCTCTGCGAGCACTTGCCGCCAGAGCGCGCACCAATGGCCAGGATGCTCAGCTTGTAGGTGCCGTTACCGGTGATCCCGGCGTACGCGCCGGTGCCGCCGGTGAGCGTGTAGGTGCCGTGGAGGTTGACGGTGAGCAGGCAGGTCTTGGGGTTCTCGGACTGCGTGCCCGTGCCCGGCGAGTGCTTGAGGCTGACCGTCCCGTTGCTGAATACGAACTTGGCGGTGTTGTTGCTCTGGTTCTCGTGGTCGACGCCGGGGGCGGTGAAGACGCCGCTGGCGATGACGCTGTCCGTCGTTGAGGTGGCCGAGGTGGTCATCATCTGGAAGTTCTCGGTCCCACTGACCCCCGTGTGGGTGCTGGCCGCGGCCAGCCCGGCACCGCCGATGACTGTAGCAGCGGCGGCCACGGTGACTGCCGAGGCGAGGATTCTGCGCATTACTGGGTCCCCTTCAGGTGCGATCGCTGCCGGAGTGAGTGCCACGGGTGCGGCGCCCGGCCAGCGTCTGTCAACGAGCGACCAGCTTGCGGTGAACTGGTGTGGTGGCACATCGGCAGTGATGCGTATTCGGCCTGCGGTAAATGACTACGAGTCCGCTGGGCCGCGGCGCGGGCCCGGCGCGCCAGCTCTTCCGCTATCGACACAGACACCCCAGACCCGGACACTTTCCTATGTGGCTGGATCGTTGCCGATCGTGGGGCGGTCCGCGGAGCGGGCGCTCCTGTCCGACGCGTACGCGCGAGCAGCCGCGGGCGAGCCGCAGGTGCTGCTCATCACCGGGACCGCCGGAATCGGCAAGACCAGGCTGGCCGAGGAGCTGAGCCGGGAGGCAGGCCAGGCCGGGGCACAGGTGCTGGCCGGGGAGTCGGCGCCGCTCGCCGGGGCCGCGCTGGCCTACGGGCCCTTCGTCGCCGCGCTGGGGGAGCAGGCCCCGTGGCTGCTGGACGACGACGGGCCGGGCGACATGCTCGCCGCCCGGCACCGGCTGTTCGTGCGCGTGCTCGGGCTGCTCGGCGACCTCGCGGCCGCCGGCCCGTTAATGCTGGTGCTTGAGGACCTGCACTGGGCCGATGAGTCCTCCCGCGAACTGCTGGCGTTCCTGGCCGTCCGGCTGCGCCGGGGCTCGGTGCTGCTGATCGCCACGGTGCGCGACGAAGACCTGGATAGCGGGCAGCGGCGCTGGCTCACCGAGATGGAGCGCCGCCCCGGCGTGAGCCGGGTGCGGCTGACCGGCCTGTCGGACGCCGAGGTCGCCGAACTGGTCACCGGCCTGTTCCCCGATGGCGTCAGCGCCGACCAGGTGGCCGCGGTGGTTTCGGCCGCCGGTGGCAATCCGCTGTACGCCAGGGAACTCGCCAGCGCGGGCCCGGAGGGCCCGCCCACCTCGATCGCCGAGGCGGTGCTGGCCCGCGCGGTCGCGCTCGAGTGAACCGGCCCGGGCGGTGGTGGACCAGGTATCGGTCGCCGACGGCGGAATGTCCCATGAATTGCTCGCCGCGACCGTCCCGCTGGCGGAGCCGCCGCTGCTCGCCGCCGCCCGGGAGGCGGTCACGTCGGGACTGCTCAGCGCCGAGGGCGACGGATACGTCTTTTCGCACGGGCTGATCAGGCAGGTGCTTTACGATCACCTGCTGCCGGGCGAACGCCGTCGGCTGCACCGGTCCCTTGCCGAGGCGCTCGCTGCGCGAGCCGATGTGAGCCAGGGCAGCCTGGCCCAGCACTGGCAACTGGCCGGCTGCCCGGACCGGGCTGCCGCCGCGGCACTCGCCGCGGCGCGCCAGGCTGTGTCGGCACACGCCTACCCGGAGGCCGCCAGGGACTACGCACTGGCCATCGAACTGGAGTCCTGGCTGCCCGAGGCGGGCCTGGCGTTGTTCGAGGAAGCGGCGCAGGCCGCCAGCTGGGCGGGGGATCCGGAGCGTGCCGCCGAATGGGTAACTGCGGCGCTGGCCCGATCCGATGCCTCGCCCTCGGATCGACCGGGTCCGGCGCCTGGAACGGCTCGGGCGGTACCGGTGGGAGGCCGGCGACCCGCATGCCGCCGCCGAAGCCAGCCAGGAGGCGGTGGCGCTGCTGCCGGACGGCCCGCCGTCGCGTTGCGGGCCCGGATCCTCGCCGCGCTCGCGACTCACCGCATGCTGCTCGGCGAGTTCGACGAGGCCTTGCCCGATCGCGGAGCGGGCCGTCGCCGAGGCACGGCAGGCCGGCGCGGTTTCCGAGCAGGCGCACGGCCTGGCGACGCTGGGCGTCCTGCTGGCCCAGCGCGGGCGATCCGGACGCGGGGATCGCGGCGCTGCGCACGTCGTTCAGCCTCGCGCGCGGGACCGGCAACGTCGAAGACGTCGTCCGCGCCGCGGCCAGCCACATGTACCTACTGTGCACCGTCGGCCGCTTCACGGAGGCTCTAGAGGTGGGGCCGGTTGGCCGGGCAGGCCGCCCGGTCCCTGGGCGCGCCGCCCTCGCTGACCTCAGGCCTGGACAACAACACCGCCGCGGTCCTCACCGCGACCGGGCGGTGGGCCGAAGCCGAACAGCTGCTGGCCGAACTGGTCGATGAGTCCGCCGCCAAGGCCGTCAGGTACCTGGAGCTCATGCAACTGGAGCTGGCCGTCGGCCAGGGCGACGACGCCGCGGGCGGCGAAGCTGGCCACGGCGCTGGACAAGGCGCCCGCCGGATCCCAGGCTCACGGCCCGCTGCACGCCTGCCTCGCCGAGCAGGCGCTGAATGCGGGGGACCTGGCTGCGGCCACCGACGAGGTGCTGGCCGGGCTCGGCGGCGCTGGAGGGCACAGCCTGGTCCGACGCGGAGATCCGGCTGCTCGCCGCCGGTGCCAGGGCCGCCGCGGACCTCGCAGGCGCTGCCCGAGGCGGCGCGGCCCAGGGATATGGCGGAACTCTGGGAGCCGACGGCGGCCACGTTCGCCGCCCGGGCCAAGGCCATCTGGCGGCCGCACGGCGGCGGCGGCCTGCCGTTGCCGCGTTCGGGCTGCTGGCCGCGGCCGAGCAGGCCCGCCAGCACGGCGCCGATGACCGGGCGACGTGGCGGGGCGTGGCCGAATGCCTGGCAGGCGGCGGGCCAGCCGTACCGGGAGGCATACGCGCGGCTGCGCGAGGCCGAGGCCGCAGTCCGGGCCGGGCGGCGGGACCAGGCCGTCCGGGCCCTGGCCACCGGCCAGGCCCTGGCCCGCGGGCTGCCGTCAGCGCCGTTGCTCCGCCTGGCCGGGGAACTGGCCCGGCGGGCGCGGCTGGCCGCGCGGCCCCGGCAGCCGGACCCGGGGCCGCTGTGGGCCCGGCGCGGTTTGACCTGACCGGGCGGGAGACCGAGGTGCTGGCCCTGCTCACCAAGGGGGACAGCAACCGCCAGATCGCGCGCGCGCTGTTCATCAGCGAGCGGACGGTCGCCGTGCATGTGTCCCGGATTCTTGACAAGCTGGGGGTACGAAACCGCACCGAGGCGGCAATGGTCGGCGCCCGGCTGGCGTTCGCCCAGCCCCCCCGCAGGCACGGCCCGAGGACCGGCATGCGCAACCCGAGGAGGAGCGCCAGTGGACGCGGAACTTCGATAGGAAATGACCCAGCCACCTGGTATTTCGCGCCGACCGGCTACGACAAGGTCGCCGCCGGGCTCGGGCAGCCGGTGCCCCGTTCGCGATCGACGTCATCGCGCCGCTCCAGGGCCGGCTCGTGCTGCACCCCCAGGCCGCGGGAAAGGTGGCACTGACGCTGCCGATCAGCCCGGTCGGCTGGAACCCCAGCGGCGTCTGCTGGCCCAAGTCACCGTTGCTGTACGTCTCGTCGGCGACCGGTCCCACCCACGCCAACCCCGGATACACCCTGGCCCGCGGCTACCAGCTGGCCGCGCTGGAGGAGGAGATCCTCACCGCGATGGCGCAGGGCGGCATCGTCACGGTCATGCTGGACGAGGCCCTGGGCAAGGGGATGCTGTCACTCAGCGGTGCCACGCTTGCCTATGCGGTGCTCTGCCCACCCACTGCGGCACCTACCGCGGCTGGCTGATCCGCCGTCACCACCGAAACCCCTGGCAACAAACGGCGCCCTGTGTCGAGGGCGGGGTGCCGCGGAGCGTGAACTCGTGTAGACATGACGTCAGCGCGTGATTGAATGCGCGACGGGGTTTGCCCGTGCCTCGGGGGAGGCGGCGGGCGGGACGCCAACACAGGCGACGACGGACGACCGCATGGCGCGGGAGGATTTTGTGGACTTGAAGCTGGAGCATCACACGACGGACGGGATCGAGGTCGTCGATGTCGAGGGCGAGATCGACGTCTATACCGCGCCGCGGTTGCGTGAGCTTCTCATCGACCTGGTGAACGGCGGGCACTACCAGCTCGTGGTGAACATGGAGAAGGTGGAGTTCCTTGATTCCACCGGCTTGGGCGTGCTCGTCGGCGGCCTCAAGCGCGTCCGTGCGCACGACGGCTCGCTGGACCTGGTGTGCACGCAGGAGCGCATCCTGAAGATCTTCAGGATCACCGGGCTGACCAAGGTCTTCGGCATCCATGACGGCGTGGACGAGGCCATCGCCGCCCGGAAGTCGGAGAAGTGACGCCGCACCATCGCAGATCATGCCCACCGTGGAGATGACGTTCACGCCGTTGCCTGCGCATGTGCGCACGGCGCGGCTGGTAGCCACGGCCGTGGCACGGCGCAGCGGCGTGCCAGAAGCGCTGCTCGACGAGGTCCGCCTCGCCGTGGGCGAGGCATGCTCCCGCGCCGTCGAGGTGCATCAGGAGCACTGCCCAGCGGAGCCGGTCAGGGTTGCCCTGACCGGTGCCGGGGATCGGTTCGAAGTGGTGGTCACCAACACCGCCGTCGGTGACGACGGCATGACATGGCCGCCGCAGCCCGCCGATGGGCAGGATCCGGCGGCGCTGCCCGCCGAACTCGGCCTCGCGGTCATCGCCGGGCTGGCGGATGATGTCCAGGTGTCCAGGAACGGCGATGGCCTCAGCATCCGGATGAGCTGGCCGTCCGGGCCACCCGCGGGCTGACCGGCGCCCATCTGCCGGACAGGCCGGCCCGACGTACGTAACGGGCGCCGTCACCGGGACAGACGCGCTGGCGGTGGGCATGAGCGACCGATTTGTGGTTACCTTGGCATGACCAAACGCATCGCGCTGCCCTGGCGGAACTGACCCCGCCTCGCCATCCGCTGGCGGGCATGCGTAGACTCCCGGGTCTGTCCTGGTGGCATTTGCCTTTATCCAGTGTGCTCCGCGCCTGGATGCCGTGGCCGTTGCCCGGGGGGCGTTACCCCGCGCGCGAAGACCCGTGCGCTTGTCGAGGAGGACTTGATGACAGGGCATAACCTCGCCGCAGGCGGTGGTGCGGTGGGCGTAACCGGCGCCAACCTCACCTGGGTGGTTGTGATCGCCGTCATCGCGCTGCTTGCGCTCGCCGTGGCGGGCTGGCTGGTGCGGGACGTGCTCGCGGCCAGCCAGGGCACGGAAAAGATGCAGGAAATCGCCAAGGCAATCCAGGAGGGCGCGGGCGCTTACCTGCGGCGCCAGTTCAAGACCCTCGGCGTCTTCGTGGTCGCGATCTTCTTCGTGCTCTTGCTGCTGCCCGCCGACGATGCGGCGGTTCGCTGGGGCCGCTCGGCGTTCTTCCTGGTCGGCGCCCTGTTCTCCGCGCTGACTGGGTTCACCGGCATGTCGCTGGCGGTGCGCGGCAACGTCCGGGTCGCGGCCGCCGCCCGCGCCGGCGCCGCGGGTGAGCGGCCCGCCATGCGGATCGCGTTCCGCACCGGTGGCGTGGCCGGCATGTTCACCGTAGGGCTCGGCCTGTTCGGCGCGGCGCTCGTGGTGATCCTCTACAAGGCGAACGCGCCGAGCGTGCTGGAGGGCTTCGGCTTCGGCGCGGCGCTGCTCGCCATGTTCATGCGTGTCGGCGGCGGCATCTTCACCAAGGCCGCCGACGTCGGCGCCGACCTGGTGGGCAAGGTCGAGAAGGGCATCCCCGAAGACGACCCGCGCAACGCCGCCACCATCGCCGACAACGTCGGCGACAACGTGGGCGACTGCGCCGGCATGGCGGCGGACCTGTTCGAGTCCTACGCGGTGATGCTGGTCGCCTCCCTGATCCTCGGCAAGGCCGCGTTCGGCAATGACGGCCTGGTCTTCCCGCTGATCGTGCCGATGCTCGGCGTGATCACCGCGGTGATCGGCATCTTCGTGGTGGCACCCCGCAAGAACGACCGCAGCGGCATGACCGCGATCAACCGTGGCTTCTTCATCTCCGCGGTCATCTCGCTGATCCTGGTCGTGGCCGCGTCCTTCATCTACCTGCCTGCGAAGTTCAGCGAGCTCAAGGGCGTCACCGACCACGCGATCCTGAGCCACGGCGGCAACCCCCGGTGGCTGGCCATCGGCGCGGTGCTGATCGGCCTGGTGCTGGCCAGCGCCATCCAGTTGCTCACCGGGTACTTCACCGAGACCAACCGCAAGCCGGTCAGGGAGATCGGGGAAAGCTCACTGACCGGCGCGGCGACCGTGATCCTCTCCGGCATCTCGGTGGGCCTGGAGTCGGCCGTCTACTCGGCCCTGCTGATCGGCGGGGCCGTCTACGCCGCGTTCCTGCTCGGCACCGGCAACCCGACCCTCGCACTGTTCGCGGTGGCACTGGCCGGCACCGGCCTGCTCACCACCGTCGGCGTCATCGTGTCCATGGACACCTTCGGCCCGGTCTCCGACAACGCCCAGGGCATCGCCGAGATGTCAGGCGACGTGGAGGGCGAGGGCGCGGTCGTGCTCACCCGCCTGGACGCGGTGGGCAACACCACCAAGGCGATCACCAAGGGGATCGCCATCGCGACCGCGGTGCTCGCCGCCACCGCTCTGTTCGGCTCGTTCCGCACCACCGTGGTGGCAGCCCTCGGCAAGGCGGGGAGCACGTTCAGCCTGTCGGTCGACCGGCCCAACGTGCTCGTCGGCGTCATGATCGGCGCTTGCGTCGTGTTCTTCTTCTCCGGGCTGTTGATCATGGCGGTGGGCCGGGCGGCCGGCCGGGTCGTCTACGAGGTGCGCGAACAGTTCCGCAACCACCCGGGGATCATGGACTACACCGAGAAGCCTGAGTACGGCCGTGTGGTGGACATCTGCACCAAGGACTCGCTGCGGGAACTGGCCACCCCGGGCCTGATGGCGGTGCTGGTGCCGATCGCGGTCGGTTTCGCGTTCGGCTACGCCACGCTGGGCGCCTACCTGGCCGGGGCGATCGCGGCAGGTGCGCTGATGGCGGTGTTCCTCGCGAACTCCGGCGGCGCCTGGGACAACGCGAAGAAGCTGGTCGAGGACGGGAACTACGGGGGCAAGGGCTCGGAGGCGCACGCCGCCACGGTCATCGGTGACACCGTGGGTGACCCGTTCAAGGACACCGCCGGTCCCGCGATCAACCCGCTGCTCAAGGTGATGAACCTGGTCTCGCTGCTGGTCGCCACCAGCGTGGTCAAGTACAGCCACAACGTCGGCCTGCGGACCGGCGTGGCACTCGTCGCCGTAGCGATCGTGGTGGCCGCCGTCGTGATCTCCAAGCGCCGCTCGACCAGTGCGGCCTCGGGCGGATCCGGTGACGCCGCCGCCGCGGTGGCGGCACCGGGCCCGGACAGCGCGCCGGCGCCCCGCCCGTCCGGTGACGGAACCAATGGGACCGCCCCGGCGGAGCAAGCCCAGCAGCGGACGCCCTAGCACTTCCGCCCCCGGGCGCGTTTGTCGTCGTTGTGGCAGCCACGACACTCTTATGTCGTGACTGCCACAACGACGACATTCAATTTCGGGATGGGGGCGTGGGCCAGGCCGTCTGCTCGATAGTCAGCCGAGGGCCTGGTCGGCGGGGTCGGCGTTTTCGGATCTGGCACGCCACCCCCAGGAGCCATATCGCCATGATCAACAATGGGAAAGGGCCGGAGGGGCCGGGCCGCGGCGCCCCCTGACCACGGTTCACGGGCTGGAGAGGTGAGGGCGATGGGCAGCGGGCACACGCTCCTGGTGCTCCGGCACGCCAAGGCGGCGGGTGAGCCGGGGGTCAACGACATGGAACGCCCGCTGACCGGCCGGGGCCGCCGGGACGCCGACGCGGCAGGCCAGTGGCTGGTCGCCCGTGGCGTTACACCCGACCTGGTGCTCTGTTCCTCCGCCCGGCGCGCCAGGGAGACCTGGGCACGGGTAAGCGCGGCGCTCGGGGCGGCGGCGCCCGGTGAGAACGCCGTGAGCTTCGAGGCCCGGGTGTACGACGCGGGCACCCAGGACCTGCTGGACCTGGTCAACGAGCAGCCGGACGAGGCGCACACCGTGCTCACGGTGGGCCACAACCCGGCCTCGCTGTACCTGGTCGCCTGGCTCACCGGGCGCTCCGACATCGCCTTCCCCGCGTGCGCGCTTGCCGTTGTGGGGCTCGGCGAAAGCTGGGCCGCCGCGGCACCCGGCGGCGGGGAACTGGCCGATCTGTGGACCCCGCACGCAGGGGAGTGACCGGGCCCGGGTGCCCTCGATCACTAGCGGTGGAACCGGCGCCGCTCAAGCACCTGGGCCGTCGCGGCCACTACCTCGTCCCTGGACACCCCGAGCAGGTAGAGCACGGTGTCCAGGTACGGCACGCTCACCGACGCGTCGGCGGCGTCCCGGACGGCCTGCTTGGCGTTGAAGGCGATCCCCATGCCCGCGGCGGCGATCATGTCGAGGTCGTTGGCGCCGTCCCCGACCGCGACGGTCTGGCTGAGCGGAACCCCGGCCCGATCCGCGAACTGCCGCAGCGCCGCCGCCTTGCCCGCGCGGTCGATCACCGGCCCGGTCAGCTTGCCGGTCAGCTTCCCCTCGGCGATCTCCAGAGTGTTGGCCGCCGCGAAGTCCAGCCCGAGGCCGGCCGCGAGGCTCTCGGTGAGCTGCGTGAATCCCCCGCTCACGATGCCGCAGCGGAACCCCAGGTGCTGCAGCGTCCGGATCAGGGTGCGGGCGCCCGGCGCGAGCTGGATCTCCTCGCGCACCTCGTCGAGCACGCTTGCGTCCAGGCCGGCCAGCAGCGCCACCCGCTCGCGCAGCGAGGTCGCGAAGTCGGCCTCCCCGCGCATCGCCGCGGCGGTGATCTTGGCAACCTGTTCCGCGCAACCTGCCCGGGCCGCCAGCAGGTCGATCACCTCGGCGGAGATCAGGGTGGAGTCCACGTCCATGACGATGAGCCGCATGGCGCGCCGGTGCAGCCCGCCGCGCTGGACCGCCACGTCGACCCCTTGCTCGGCCGCCTCGCGGGTCAGCGCCGCCCGCAGGCCGTCCGGGTCGGCCCCCGACACGTCGAGCTCGATGCAGGTCACCGGCCGGTCGGCGAGCCGGTCGATCCGGTCGATGTTCGCCCCGCTCGCGGCGATCCGGCTGGCGATCGCGGCGACCGCGCTCGGCAGCAGTGGGCTGCCCATGACGGTGACGTGCAGCCGCCCGCGGCGCCGGGGCAACTCACCCCAGCCGGTGGTGATCTCCGCTTCCAGGTCCAGATCGGCGGCGAGGGCCCGGACCGCCCGGTGAATCCCGGTGAGGTCGGGGTCGCCCTCGCAGGCCAGCAGTACGCCGAGGACCAGGCGCCCGCGGATGACCACCTGCTCGATGTCCGCGACAGCCAGATCGTGGGCGGCCAGGTCGGAGAACAGCCTGGAGGTGACCCCGGGCCGGTCACGGCCGGTCAGGGTCACCAGGACGGTGGTTCGGCCAGCAGTCATCGCGCGTAACGCTACCGCCGCCCGGCCCCTCCTCCGGCCGCCGGGGGCGGTGCCGCCGCCCCGGCGCCGCCGGAAACGTCAAGGCAGGAGCAGGTGCACGTCGCCGAACTCGTGCCAGAGGTAGGAATGTTCCACCGCGGCGGCGTAACACCTGCGCAGCAGGCTGGCCCCGGCGAAAGCGTTCAGCATCAAAAGATGTGTGGAGCGCGGTTCGTGCAGTCCGGTGAACAGCGCATCAACCACCCTCGGGGGGGTTTGCGGTGTCACCAGGTGGTGCGTCCAGCCAGCGGATGCGGGCAGCGGGCCGCCGGTCCCCTGCTCCCTGGCGGCCGCCGCCGTCTCCAGCGCCCGCACGACCGTGGTGCCGACGGCGACCACCCGGCCGCCGGCCTGCCGGGTCGCGTCGACCAGCCGGGCCGTGGCCGGCGGGATGTCATAGGGCTCGGGATACGGCTCCTCGTCGCCTTCCAGCGAGGACACACCGGTGTGCAGGGTGAGCGGCGCGATCGTCACGCCGCGCACCACCAGCCGGGCGATCGTCTCCGCGGTGAACGGCCGGCTGGCGCTCGGCATCTCGGCGCTGCCCGGCGTGCTGGCGAAGACGGTCTGGTACGCCTGCGCGGGCCAGTCCGAAGCCACGTAGGAGTAGTGGATGTACGAGCCGTGCCGCAGCAGGTAGGGCACCACCGCGGTGGACAGCCGCACCCGCCACAGCCGCCCGGTGACCCGCTCGGCCAGGGTCGCCACCGCACCGCCGGGCAGTGGCAGCGCCTGGCCAGGCGAGCCGCCGGGGAAAGGCTGGGTGGCGTGGCCGCGCACGGCCCGCAGTTCGGCCAGCCAGCTACCGTCCGGAAGGGAGGTGGAGAAGTGCATGACCAGGCCAAGGCCACAGCGGACCGCGGCCGGCAGCGTGGCCGAGGTGTTGACCACGAGCAGGTCCCCGGGCAGCAGCAGGCCAGGCAGGCCGGTGAACGGGTGGTGGGTGATCTCGCCGGTCCGGCGCCGGCTGACCATCATCCGGACCGCGTCCCTGGGAATGCCGCGTGCCTCCGGTGGCTCGCTGGCCTCCAGGGCAGGCGGCAGCTCGAAGCCGGCCAGGACCGTCATGACCGCATCGCGGGCTCGGCGACCTCCGCCTGGTCGCCGGCGGGCATGAGATCGGCGGCACGGTAACGCCCGCTCGGCATGCGCTCTGCGATCAGCCGCCGGAACGCGGGCACCACCGACTCCGGCAGCGGCCGGTCGGAGATGTCCTCGCCGGGGAACGCGTCCTGGTGCATCTGGGTGCGCAGGTCTCCCGGGTCCACCCGCCAGACCCGGACGGCGACTTCCTCGGCGGCGAGCACGTTGCAGGCCTGCTCCAGCGCGGCCTTGGCCGCGCCGTAGCCGCCCCACCCCGCGTACGCCTCGACCGCGGCGTCGGAGGTGACGCTGAGCACGGCGCCGCCGCGCTCGCGCAGGGCGGGCAGCAGCATCTGGGTGAGCGCGATCGGGGCGATCACGTTCACCTCGAAGGCCGTGCGCAGTTCGTCGAGCGGGAAGTCGGAGACGGCAGGGAGCGGGCTCGGGCCCAGCGTGCCCGCGTTGTTGATGAGCAGGTCCGGGCCGCCAAGGACCTCGGCCGCGCGGCGCAGGTCGCCGCGGTGAGCCGGGTCGGTGATGTCCCCGGCGAGCGCGGTGACGACCGCGCCGGCCGGCAGCCCGGCCATGGCCGCGCGCAGCGCCGCCCCGTCCCTCGCGTCCACCACCAGCCGGTATCCGTCTTCGGCCAGCGCACGCGCAAGCGCGCGGCCGAGCCCGCGGGAGGCTCCGGTCACCACGGCGACGCGGGCGGCCCCGGCGATGCCCTGGGTGTGGGCCGGGCCGGTGCCGTTGTCAGCATGCATATCGGTCATGTCAGCCACGCTAGGCAGGACCGCCGGTGGCCGCATCGGCCGTGCGGTCCGGCTCGCCTGCGACGTTGGTCCTAGGACCGGCGCCCGATCCGCGCGGCCGCCCGCGCCGGTAACGTCGTGTCATGGGCAAGTACCGTCCAGCGGCCGGGGGGAGTTCCGGTGGCCCGGCCGCCGTGGGCTCGCGTTCCGCGGCGCCGGCGGGATCGAGCAGCGAGGGCACGGCCACCGGTGACGCACCCGGCCAGGACGAGGTCCTCCGCCGGGTCAGCGCGGCCGTGCTCGCGGTCACCAGGGAACTGTCGGTCGGCGACGTGCTCGAGGTCATCGTGCGCTCGGTACGCTCGCTCGCGGGCGCCAGGTACGCGGCGCTCGGCGTGCCCGACGACCACGGCTCGTTCGCGGAGTTCGTGGTGGACGGCATCTCCGAGCGGCAGCGCAAGGCGATCGGCCCGCTGCCCCGCCAGCACGGCATGCTGGCCGTCATGCTCCGCGAGGGCCAGCCGCTGCGGCTGGCCGACATCCGCGCCGACCCGAGGTTCGAGGGCTGGCCGTCGGCGCATCCCGAGCTTGCCGACATCCTCGCCATGCCGATCAAGGACGGCGACCGCGTGCTCGGCTTCATCTTCGCCGCCAACAAGATGGCCGGCGGGCGCGGCGGGTTCACCGAACGCGACGAAGAAGTTCTCGCACTGTTCGCCGCGCATGCCGCGATCGCGCTCATCAACGCCCGCCTCTACGAGCGCGCCCGGCAGCTTTCCGTGCTGGAGGAACGCGCCCGGCTGGCCAGGGACCTGCACGACGCGGTCTCGCAGAAGCTGTTCAGCATCCGGGTCAAGGCGCGCGCGGCGTCGGTGCTCGCGAGCCGGGACCCGGCAAGCGGGGACACCGACCGGGCCGCGGCCGAGATGGAGAGCGTGGCCGCCCTGGCCGGCGACGCACAGGCCGAACTGCGCGCGGTCATCGACGGGCTGGCGCCGCCGGAGATCGCCGAGAGCGGCCTGGCCGGGTCGCTGCGCAGGTACGCCCTGCTGGCCGGCAAGGCGCACGGGGTGCGGGTCCGGTTCGCCGCCGGCGACCTGCCGCCGCTGGGCGCGGACCGTGAGGCCGCGCTGTACCGGATGGCCCAGGAAGCGCTGCACAATGCGCTGCGCCACTCCGGCGCGGCCGAGGTCGGCGTATCGGTGTGCGCGGCGGCCAGGCGGGTCACCCTGGAGGTGAGCGACCAGGGCAAGGGCTTCGTCCCTGAACTGGCCACCGGCGGCCGCGGCCTGCCGTCGCTGCGGGAACGGGCCGCCGGGGCCGGTGCCTCGCTGGCGATCCGCTCCGCCCCGGGGAAGGGCACGACGGTGCGGGTGGTCATGCCGGTGGACCGCGCCGGGCGCGGCGGCCCGCGATGAGCGCAGCCGGGGATGGGAAGATCACCGTCCTGATCGCGGACGACCATCCGGTGGTGCGGCAGGGGCTGCGGGTGCTGCTCAGCCTGCACGCCGACATCGAAGTGGTGGGCGAGGCCAGCGACGGCACGGAGGCCGTGGAACTGGCCGCCGCGGTCGCGCCGGACGTGGTCCTGCTCGACCTGAAGCTGCCCGGCCTGGACGGGCTCGGCGTGCTGGCCGAGCTACGGGACCAGAATCTGCCCGCCAGGGTGCTGGTGCTCACCAGCGTGGCTGACTCCGCGTCGGTGACCGTCGCGATGCGGGCCGGTGCCGCGGGCTTCCTGTACAAGGACGTGGACCCGGACGCGCTGGTCCGGGCCGTCCGCTCGGTACACGACGGGCACACGGTGCTGGCGCCGGAGGCGGCGGCCACGCTGGTACGGTCCCGGAGCAGGCCAGCGGCGGTCGGCGGCCTCGACGCACTGACCGCGCGGGAGCGGGAGGTGCTCGCGCAGATCGCCGAGGGCCGGTCCAACAGGGAGATCGCGCGCCTGCTGCACATGTCGGAGAAGACGGTGAAAACCCACGTCAGTTCGGTGCTGGCCAAGCTCGGCGTGGCCGATCGCACCCAGGCCGCGCTGCACGCGGTGCGCAATTCGCCGGCATGAAAACGCCGGGCCCGCAGAGCGCCGTTGCGGCCTGCCGGATGACGTAGGTTCATCCTTACGGGTGCCGCTGGAAGGAGCCGGATGTCCGACGAGGTGCTGCGGCTGCGGGGTGTCGGTGTCCGGCGCGGCGGCTCGATGCTTCTCCGCGACATCACCTGGACCGTCCGCGCCGACGAGCGCTGGGTGGTGATCGGGCCGAACGGCGCGGGTAAGACAACGCTGCTCCAGGTGGCCGCGGCGCAGTTGTACCCGACCGAGGGCACCGCGCGGATTCTCGGCGAGCGGCTCGGCGCGGCCGACGTGTTCGAACTGCGGCCGAGGATCGGCCTGGCCAGCGCCGCTCTCGCGGACCGGGTGCCGCCCGGGGAAAAGGTGATCGACCTGGTCCTCACCGCCGCCTATGCGATCGTCGGCCGGTGGAAGGAGGAGTACGACTCCACCGACGTCACCCGGGCGGTGGAGTTGCTGGACGCACTGGGCTGCGCGCACCTGATTCGCCGCCGGTTCGCCACGCTGTCGGAGGGTGAGCGCAAGCGGGTCCAGATCGCCCGCGCGCTGATGCCCGACCCGGAACTGCTGTTCCTCGACGAGCCTGCGGCAGGCCTGGACCTCGGCGGCCGTGAGGACCTGGTACGCAGGATCGCCCGCCTGGCCGCCGACGGGGCCGCGCCCACCATGGTCCTGGTCACCCACCACGTCGAGGAGGTGCCGGCCGGGTTCACCCACGCGCTGCTGATGCGCCGCGGGTCCGTGCTCGCGTCGGGCCGGCTGGAGCGGGTGTTCACCGAGGAGAACCTGTCCAAGTGCTTCGGCGTGCCGCTGGCCATCGAGCACCGCAAGTCCCGCTGGTCCGCCCGCACAATGCTGTGACCCGGCCGCGTGCGGCGCGCCCGCACGCTGGGGTACGCAGGTGGCCTGGCGGCCGGAGATTTACGGGGGGCGCGTCAGGGGCAGAAGAGAAGTATGCGCCGTATGACCGTCACCTGGGCCACCCGGCATCCGTGGAGGCCGCGATGAAAGGTGACCGGGTCGAGATCGTGATCGACGCGGGTGGCGGCACGAAGACCTACGAGGTCATCGCCACCCGGGCCGGCCGACGGGTCGAGGTGGTCAACCACCGCGGGGTGTTCGAGGTCACCGAGGTCACCCGCAGCGGCGTGGTGGTCCGGACGGCACGCTTCATGGCCAGCCGGGTGCTCGCCCTGGTCGAGCACCCCGCGCCGCGGCGCCCCGAGCCGTACCGGCGGCCTGGGCCACGGGACACCTCAGCGGAGTAGCCGGAGGCGGCGCCGCATGCGAGTCATTGATCCCGGGATTGGGAACGTTAACAGTACTGAGATCAAAACGCTACCGTTGCCTCATGGCAAGCGCGGATCTCCTGCTCCACCCCGTCCGCCTGCGGATCGTGCAGGCCTTCCTCGGCGACCGGGCGCTGACCACCAGCGCCCTGGCCGCCGAACTGGCGGATGTGCCGGCGGCCAGCCTGTACCGCCACGTGGCCCGGCTGGTGGATGCCGGGGTTCTCGCGGTGGTCGCGGAGCGGCGGGTGCGCGGCGCCGTGGAGCGCACGTACGTGCTCCGGGTGAGCGCGGCGACCATCGGGCTGGATGAGATCAGCGAGATGAGCACCGATGACCACCGGCAGGCGTTCATGGCCTTCGTCGCCGGGCTGCTCGGCGACTTCGACCGCTACCTCGCCCGGGAGGACCGCGACCTGCTGCGGGACGGTGTGGGTTACCGGATGGCCGGGCTCTGGCTCGATGACGCCGAGTTCGCGGAACTGATGCGCGACCTCACCCGGGTGCTCCAGCCGCGCGCGGCCAACCCGCCCCGCCCGGGCCGCACCCGCCGCATCCTCGGCTACGTCCTGCTCCCCGGGACCGACCCGGCGCCCTAGGGCGGAGCGGGACCGGCCGGTGCCCTATCGGACTCAGGCCGCGGCGGCAGTCGTCCATTGTGAGCATGGGCCTTGCATCTGGCATGATCAGAGGCGATGAGCAGCCCCAGGACCCGCCGTTTTCCCGTGACCGTCACCCGCCTTCCGGTCATTCGCTGCCAGATCTGCCGGCGCACCTTGGCGTCCAGGCCAGGCGAGGCGAGCACCGTGATGACGGAGCACTACCGCCGGGAACATCCCGAAGTGCTTGACGCAGCGGCTCAGCGGCCACACTGAACGAGTCCGGTCAGGCGCCGGGACGTGCCGGCCTGACCTGGACAATGCCGCCTTCGGCGATTCTGCTGTCGAAGGCGGGCTGGCGCGCCGTGGCAGGACCATGCACGACCGCGCCGTCACTCAGCCGGTAGGTGCTGCCATGCCAGGGGCAGGTGAGGCAGGGTTCCCCGTCGGCCTCGCCCAGCGTGCCCTGGTGCAGCGGCCCGCCCAGGTGCGCGCACCGGTCCGCGAGGACCAGCACGTCTGACCCCTGGCGCACCACCGCAAGGCTCAGGTAGCCGAACTGGCGCCTGGTCACCCGGCCGTCGGGCAGGTCATAGATCCGGCACAGGTCGTGCCAGCCGAGCGGGGCCAGGTGCGATACCGACTCGGCGTGGCTGGCCCCCGCCCCCAGCGGGAACGCGAGGTGCCTGCCCAGATAGGCGCCCGCGGTCAGGGTGGCGAGGCCGCCCAGCGCCAGCATCCGGCCGCTCGCCTCCCGGCCGGTCGCGCGGGCCAGCAGCGATCCCGCGAACAGCGCCCATGCGCCCGCGTTGGCGGCCCCGTGCGCCAGGCCCACGCGCTGCTGCTCCCGGTGCAGTGCGGACCAGTCCGCCAGGCCGGCCGCTGCCGCCGGGACCGACCCGGCGAGGCCGAGCGCGATCAGCGCCCTGGCGGCCCGCTCCGAGCCGGGCACGAAGTCGAGCACGGCCGCCGAGGTCCAAAAGCCCGTGGGAAGCCCGGTCAGCGCCGGATGCACCGGCTGCCCGAGCCACACCCCGTGCAGGGCGTCCGCGCGTGTCCCGGTGCCGATCCTGCGCTGTACCGCGGCGGTGAGGGTGCGGGCGGCCGGGTCCAGGCGCTGGGCATGAGCGACCCGGCGGGCAGCCTCGGCAGGCCCCGGCACGCGCCTGCGGCGCGCGGCGGAATGGCGGGCCGGGCGGGCACGAGGAAAGAGCCTGGGAAAGGTTCGGCTCATACGCAGAGTCCTACCCGGCGGCCGGGCAGGCTACCGCCTACCCGGCGGGCAGGCCCGCTGCCGCCGCACCCGGTTCCGGCGAGGGGCCCGGCTGGAGGAAGCCCTGCGCCACGGCCGTGGCGATCATCGCCCTCGCGTAGCGGCCCAGCGACGCAGAACCGTCCTCGATCAGCGCCACCTTGGCGAGCACCTGATCGGCGGTGACACCGTGCGCCACCCAGGTGCCGCCGCCGGTCCGCATGTTCAGCAGCATCGGCTGCAACCGGTCCAGGGCGCGGGCGAACCTTGCCTCGGGCGTGCGCCGTTCCTCGAACTCGTCCCAGAGCGCGCGCACCGCCGCGGCCTGCGGATCCGGCAGGATGGCGAAGATCCGGTCGGCGGCGGCGCGCTCGGCCTCCTCCTGCCTGGCCAGCGCTGCGCTGTCGGAGTAGAGGAAGAGATCGCCCGCGTCGATCTCCACCATGTCGTGCACCACCAGCATGGCCATCGCCCGGGCGAGGTCCGTGCCCGGCGGCGCATGCCCGGCCAGGGCCAGTGCCATCAACGCCAGGTGCCAGGAGTGCTCGGCGGAGTTCTCGTGCCTGGATCCGTCGCTGATCCGGCTCTGCCTGGCCACGGTCTTCAGCCGGTCGGCTTCGAGCACGAACCGGATCTGCCGCTCCAGCGATTCGTCGGCGCCCATGCTCCCAGCATGGCGCAGGCCACGGCAGGCCGTGTGGCACCGGGCTTCCGCGCGCCTGGCCACCCCCAATGCAACCCCTCTGACCAGGCATGTCATCATGATCGTGGGGGACCCAAATGATGAATCGGGGGACCGGCTTCATCACGCTCACCCTGGCGGACATCTGCCCGCCAGGGTGGGCCTTCCCCCGGCCTGTCGTAATGCAGCGCTGCTTTTATCTCCCGAGCCGTCGGCCTCGTTATCCGTCGCGGTCCTCGGCCCGCAGCCGTACCAGGTGATTGCGGAACACCTGCTCCATCCGCCCGTAGAAGTCCACGATCAGCCGTAGCTCGTCGTCGGAGTAGCGGGCCGCCATCTCCCGCCAGTCACGCAGGACAGGCAGGAAGACGCTCGCTACGTTCCGCATGGCCTGATCCAGGGCCAGGGTGACCACCACGCGCCTGCGGTCGCTCGGGTCCCGCTCCCGGCTCACGTAGCCGGCCTCTTCCAGCCGGTCGATCACCCCGGTGATCGAGGCAGTGGTCAGGCCGGTAGCCCTGGCCAGCTCGCCGGCCGTCATATGCCCGCTGAAGCTGAGGATGTTCAGGCAGTTCAGGTCCGTGGCGTTGATGCCGATCCGGTCGGCGGCCGCCTGGCCCATGAGCTGCATCAGGGAGCCGGTCCGGCGCATCGCCGTGGCGAAGGCCAGCTCAAGGTCGGCCCGCCCGGGCGTGCCGGCGCCGGCGGCCGGCGGCTCGGCCCAGGGCACGTCCCAGCCGTCCGGGCCCGGGCCCTGCTGTCCTGCGCCGGTTTGCCAGGACCGCTCCTGGACCGCGGCCATATCATCGGCGTCCCCTCGGCCGGCGTCCCCCTGCCCGGCGCCCCCTTGCCCGGGGTCTCCAGACATGCTTCACCTTCTTATTATCTAATTAAACTAGATATCTGGTTTACGAGATGATAGCTTCCCTAGTGTAATTCGGATACCTCCCTGGTGAGCGGAGACGACGATGACTTCGGACGCTCAGATCCTGGCACCTCCCGCGGGCGCGGGCGAGGGTGCCGACCCACGCCGCTGGCTGACCCTCGCGATCCTGCTGCTGGCCGCATTTATGAACCTGCTCGATGTTTCCATCGTGAATATCGCGATCCCATCCATACAGCGGGATCTGCACGCCAGCTACGCGGACGTGCAGTGGGCGCTGGCCGGGTACACGCTGGCCTACGCCCTGGTCCTGATCACCGGCGGCAGGCTCGGGGACGCCTTCGGGCGCAAGCGGCTGTTCCTCATCGGCGTATCCGGCTTCACGATCATGTCGGCGCTGTGCGGAGCCGCGCAGAGCCCGGGCCAGCTCATCGCCTTCCGGGTCGTCCAGGGCGCCATGGGCGGGATCATGGTCCCGCAGGTGCTGGCCGTGATCCAGGTCATCTTCCCGCCCGGGGAGCGGATCAAGGCACTGGCCGGGTTCGGCATCACCGCGGGCCTCGGCACCGTGAGCGGGCCGTTGCTCGGCGGGCTGCTCATTCAGCACGACCTGTCCGGCCTGAGCTGGCGGCCCATCTTCCTGATCAACGTCCCGGTCGGGATCCTCGCTGTGATCGCGTCCGCGGTGCTGGTCCGCGAGTCGCGCTCGCCCCGCCCGCCGCGGCTGGACCCGCTCGGCGTCGCCCTCGTGAGCGCGGCGCTGCTGCTCCTGCTGTACCCCCTGGTGGAAGGGCGCGAGCTGGGCTGGCCCGGCTGGACGTTCGTGTCCATGGCGGCTTCGGTGCCTGTATTCGCCCTGTTCGTCTGGTGGGAGCAGGTCAAGACGCGCCGGGACGGCTCCCCGCTGGTGCCACTGCGGCTGTTCGGCCAGCGCGAGTTCAGCGTGGGCATGGCCATCGCCATGACGTTCTTCCTTGGCATCGCGTCGTTCGGGCTGGTGCTGACCCTGTTCCTGCAACTGGGCCTCGGCTTCACCCCGCTGCACGCCGGGCTGACCTTCCTCCCGTTCTCCCTGGGCGTGCTGGTCTCCTCGGGTGCCGCCGCCCGGCTCGCGCCCCGGTTCGGCCGTGGCGTCACCATGGCCGGCGCGCTCATCATCGCCGCCGGGATGACCGGCCTGATCGCGGCCGTGCATCACTACGGTGCCGCGGTGACCACCTGGGACCTGGTGCCCGGCCTGGTCGGCGCGGGCCTCGGCCTCGGCGCCGTGATCGCGCCACTGGCCGACATCGTGCTGGACGGGGTGTCGCACCAGGATGCGGGCTCCGCCTCTGGCGTGTTCAACACCGGCCTGCAGCTCGGCAACTCGATCGGCATCGCGCTGATCGGCGTGATCTTCTTCGCGCTGCTCGGTACCCAGTCCGGTGCGGCGGCGAACACGGTCGTACCGGCGCTGCGGTCCGGCGCGGTGGCCGCTGGGGTTCCGGCCCGCGACGCGGGGGCGCTGGGTGGCCCAGTTCCGCACCTGCCTGCACGACCGGCTCGTGGCCGCCGACCCGACCGTCACCCCGGCATCCTGCCGGCCGCGCGCGGGTGAGGTGCTCCCCGCCGCGGTCCACCCCGTCCTCGCCCGGGCCGGGGGCGCCGCGGTCCGCGCCGACTTCGTCGCGTCGGTCGCCCGCACGCTGTGGTTCCAGGTCGGCGTGTTCGGCCTCTCGTTCCTGCTGATGCTGGCCTGGCCACGCGGCGCAGGCCGCAGGATCCAAGGGAGCGGCGACGGCGGTGTGGCGGCGGCCGATGCCGCGGCCAGCCCGGCGGTGGCCGCCGGCCGCAGCGCGGCGCGCGCGGCCACGGTGGCGGCCGTTCCCGCGGGGCCGGCCATTCCCTTCGGGTCGGAGCAGGCCACCTGACCTGCACAGACACAAGACAAGCGGCAGCCGGGGATTCCACCAGTCCCCGGCTGCCGTTGTTACCCCTGCCCTGGATGGGCGCGGTCAGTCGTGCGTTTTCCCAGTGCGGGCTCCTACGTTCAGTCGCCGGCCTCGGCGATGGCCGCGTGCACTTCGTCGTGGCGGGCGGCCAGCTCGGCCTCGTACTTGCGCCGGTCGGTGTCTTCGGCGATCCGCTCGTCGTCGGCCATGAGCGCTTCCAGGTCGGTGTTCGCCGCATCGAGTACGCCCAGGTCGGCGTAGGCCTGCTGCACCTTGGGCCCCCACAGCCCGATGTCCTTGACGCACGGCACGATCCGGCTGAACAACAGCGTGCGGAACGCCTGCTGGACCGGGGAGTGCTCGGTGAACTCCATGCACTCCGCCACGTCGAAGCCCATCTGCTCCCACACCTCTTGCGCCCGGAACCTGTTGCGCATGAGGTAGCAGCCCTCTACGACGAACTCCTCGCGCTCGGCACGCTCGCCAGCGGTCAGCTCGCTGTAGTAGTCGCGCAGCGCGAGCCGGCCAAAGGCGACGTGCCGTGCCTCGTCCTGCATGACGTAGGCGAGCAGTTGCTTGACCAGCGCGTTCTGGGCCATGTCCCGGTGCACGCCGAACGCGGCCAGCGCCAGTCCCTCGATGAGGACCTGCATGCCGAGGTAGGGGAGGTCCCAGCGGGAGTCGTTGAGCGACTCGGCCAGCAACTTGGCCAGATCGCTGTTGATCGGGTAGTAGAGGCCCACCTTCTCGCGCAGGAACCGCGAGTACAGCTCGACGTGCCGTGCCTCGTCCATGGTCTGGGTGGCGGCGTAGAACTTGGAATCCATGTCAGGCACGGACTCGACGATCCGGGCCGCCACGGTCATCGCACCCTGCTCACCGTGCAGGAACTGGCTGAACAGCCAGGAGCCCAGGTGGTGGCCCAGGTTCTCGCGCTCCTTCTCGTTGAGGATCTCCCACTGGCGCGAGCCGTAGATGGGCACGAACTCGTCCGGGGTCTCCATGATGTTGTTCGGGTTCACCGGCAGGTCCCACTCGATCCGCTTGGCGGCGTCCCACTGCTTGTCCTTGCCGCGCTGGTACAGGTCGAGCAGCCGCTGCCGGCCGTCGTCGTACTCCCAGCTGAAGCGGGTGGCGCCGGCGGCGGGAACGTCCCAGGTGCCGGGCTCGACGGGAATGGTGTATGCGTCGTAGGTGCTCACGCTGGCTCCCCTGGGCAGACGTCTTGCCCACATATTACTGGTTAGTACGGTTCTGCTCCAGATCTCGGCCGCCGGTCAGTGCGCGCGCGAAACGATCCGCCTGGCGCCACGCCGGCGTTCTGATCCGGCAAAACGCTGCCCGTGGTCAGAGGCACACCGACGGCTCATGCCCCGCGTGGCTGGCAGGCTCAAGCTGGAACGTGGAGTGGCCGACGTCGAAGTGGCCGTGCAGACAGGCCTGGAGGGCGTCGAGCATGGCCGCGCTGCGGCCGTTGGCCAGCACGCCTGGGTCGACCACCACGTGCGCGGACAGTACGGGCAGGCCGGAGGTGATGGTCCAGGCATGCAGGTCGTGCACGCCCACGACACCGTCGAGCGCGGTCATGTGGGTGCGGACCTCGGTCAGGTCGATGCCCCGGGGACTGGCCTCCAGCAGCACGTCCACGGCGTCCCGCAGCAGCCGCCAGGTGCGGGGCACGATGAGCACGGCCACCGCCAGCGAGGCGATCGGGTCCGCCAGGTAGAACCCGGTCGCCGCGATCACGATCCCGGTGCCGATCACCGCGACGGCGCCGAAGGTGTCCGAGGCGACCTCAAGGAAGGCACCACGGACGTTCATGCTCTCCGCCTGCCCGTGCCGCAGCAGGAGCAGGGACACGCCGTTGCCGGCCAGCGCGACCACCCCGAAGACGATCATCACCCCGGGCGCGACCACAGGGGGTGCGGCGAGCCTGCGGGCGGCCTCGACTCCGATGAACACGGCCATGCCGAGCAGCAGCAGCGCGTTGACCATCGCGGCCAGGATCTCGGCGCGGGCGTACCCGAACGTGGCGCGGTCGGTCGCGGGCCTGGTGGCCACGTACGCGGCGAGCAGCGAAAGCCCGACGCCGGCCGCATCGGCGGCCATGTGCGCGGCGTCGGCGAGCAGGACCAGGGCGCCGCTCACCAGCGCGCCGCACACCTCCGCGACGGCGATCCCGACGGTGATCGCCAGCACGGCGCCCAGCCGCCCCCGGTGCCGCCCCGTCGCGGTGAGCACGTGCCCGTGCCCGGTACCCATCGCTTCTACCCTTCCCATCGGTGCCTGGTCCTGCCCTTGCCAGGTTAGGCCCGCCATACCAGCGAGAGCTCTCCACCAGAGTCTTCCCGGCCAGGCAGCTTTTGCGGGAGGGGATGGCCCCTTGCCTTAGCGCAGCCCCGGAAGCCGCCGCCACGCAGGGTGGCCATGGCTCTCAGCTGCAGTCCCCCCGATTCGCCGGCGCGAGGAGTTCGTCAGCCGGAGTCCCCCGTTCGGCGGGGATTCGCCGGCGGCTAGCAACTCGTAGGCGGGGTTGATCATGATGGGGCCGCTCGCCCTGATCCCGACGGACCCGCGGAACCGGACCCGGGACCCGCACACGATGCCCGGGATGTGGGAGCGCCCGTAGAACAGCGCGGTCAGGTCCCCGGTCGAGTCCGAGATCTCGCAGGCCAGCACCGAGTTCTTTTCCACGGGCCGGATCTCCACGGCCCGGACACGCCCTTCGACGGTGGCGCGCCCCGGCACCTGGATCGAGCCGATCGGCTTGACCCCGGGGGAGGGCGCGGGCCGTTCGTAGCTGGCCTGGTCCGCCGCGGCAGCGTCCGGTGCGGACTCGCCGCGGCGCTGGCGGAACCGGCGGCCGGGCAGCAGGCCGCGCATGGCCGTGGGCGGCGGGGCCGGGGCGGCCGGCCGGCCGTCCTCCCGCCCGGCCTCGCCCGCACCGGTGGCCACGGCTCCCGGGGTGTAGTCCCCTGGCGCGGCCTGGCCATCGCCCGGCGTGGCCGCCGTCCTTGTCATGGCCTGCCCGTCCGGGGCGGCCGTGCCGTTCCCCGCCGGAGCCGTGATCTTGCCGTTCATCCCGTTGGCCCGGGTACGCAGCACCTCCAGGCGGTTTCGCACGTCGAAGGGCACGATGGTGGCCGCGCAGTGCGGGATGCGGCTCACCACGGCCGCGATCTTGTCGGCGGTACGGTCGTGTAGCAAGCGCCCGAGCAGCGGTGAGTAGCTGCGCCTTGGCAGTACCGCGGTGACGTGCGTACCGGGTACCGCGGCCTCGGCGCTGACCAGTTCGGCCGCGGCCCGGGCCAGCCGCCGGTCCGGGCAGTCGATGAAGTCGAGCACGATGCCCCGGTCAGCGCGGGTCCACTCCTCGCGCAGCGTTTCCGCCTCGGCGGTGTCGATGACGAAGTGCACCGCGCGCAGCGTGGTCGGCCGCAGGCTCCGCGCGTAGCGCATGGCCGCGAGCGTCGCCAGGTCGAAGCTGTCCACCAGCAGGAACACCGTGCGGCGTGGGTAGTTCGGCTGCTCCGGCGGCTTCTTCCGCTCGCCGATCCGCTCCAGTACCTCGGCCTCCATCCGGTACTCCTGATTCAGCCGGATCAAGGCGAACACCAGGATCGGGAACACCACCACGACGATCCAGGCGCCCTCGGTGAACTTCACCACGGCGAAGATCGCGACGACGATCGCGGACAGGCCGCCGGCCGCGGCGTTGATGGCCAGCTTGCCCCGCCAGCCGCGCTCCTTGTTCCTGTGGTGGTACCTGGCCATGCCAAACCCGGCCATCGTGAACGCGGTGAACACGCCGATGGCGTACAGCGGGACCAGGGCGTTCACGTTCGCCCCGCGGATGATCACCAGGGCTATGGACACGATGGTCAGCCCGATGATCGCGTTCGAGAACACCAGCCGGTGCCCGCGCTTGAGCAGCCAGCGCGGCAGGAACGCGTCCCCGGCGACATAGCTGGCCAGGAACGGGAACCCGTTGAAGCTGGTGTTGCCGCCGGTATAGAGGATCAGCATGGTCGCGGCCTGCACCAGCAGGAACAGCGCGTGGCCGTAGAAGCTGGTCCCGAAGATCTTCTGCGCCTCCTGGGCAAGCACGGTGGGATAGCCGGCCTTGCGCGGAGTCGCGAGTGTCTCGTGGGCGAGCCAGGAGATCCCCGCCACCAGGAAGCCGAGGATGGCGCCCTCGGTCACCAGCACCCGCCGGGCGTTGGGCCCCTCCGGCGGCTTGAACGCGCCCACCGCGTCGGACACCGCCTCGATGCCGGTCAGCGACGCGCCGCCGTTCGCGAACGCGCGCAGCAACGTGAAGATCATCACGAAGCTGAGCAGGCTCGCGGTGCCGCTGCCGATCGGGTAGTGGTCGGGCAGCGCATGCGGCACGTACTTCGGCAGATCGCCGAAGATCTCGCGGGCCAGGCCGACGAGGATCATCAGGATGACAGAACCGGCGAACAGGTAGGTGGGGATCGCGAACGCGCGGCCCGCTTCCTTGAGCCCGCGCAGGTTGCCGTAACACATGAGCAGGATCACGGCAATCGTGATCTCCAGGGTGTACGGCCCGAGGGCGGGGACGGCGGAGACCAGCGCCGCGGTCCCCGCCACGGTCTGCACCGCGACCGTGACCACGTAGTCGATGAGCAGCGCCACCGCGGCGATCTGGGCGATCTTCGGCCCGAAATTCTCTCTGGCCACGACGTAGGAACCGCCGGGCCTGATGTAGACCATCACTACCTCGCGGTAGGACAGCACCACCAGCACCATGACCACGAGGATCACCAGGGTCATCGGCAGGATGATGGTGAAGGCCGCGAGCCCGGCCAGCGGGAGCAGGGCAATGAGGATTTCCTCCGTCCCGTAGGCGGAGGAGGAGATGCCATCGGGGGAGAGCACGCCCAGCGCGAGAACCTTGGACAGGCGCTGGTGCCGTAGCTGCTCGTTGACCATGGGCGGCCCGAGCACGCGGCGCTTTACCGAGTACCAGAAGCCCTCGGGCAGGTCACCGCCGCCGCCCAGGAAGCCGACTGCGTTGCGAATGGCCACGTCCCACTGTCCCGTCGATCGCAAGTGCTCTCGTGGCCTTCATACCATCGTTTGCCTGCGGTTTGTCCATGGGGCATGACAGGACCGTTTCACTGCCTCCCTCGCGGGACGGCGCGCCAGCTCACTGAGCGCTGGCTTCGGGAGGCGGCTGCGGCGTATTGCTGCCGCCGGTTGACCGAGCGTGTCTTACGACAGGAGCTCGTACGCGGGGTTCACCATGACTGTGCCGGTATCTTTCACCCCCACTCGGCCGCGGAGCTGGATCATGCTCCCGGGCTCCACGCCCGGGATGTGGGTGCGCCCATAGAAGAGCGCGGTGATCTCGCCGGTGGCGTCGACCACCTGGCAGGCAAGCACGCAACTGTGCTCCACCGGCCTGATCTCAACGGTGTGGACCCGGCCTTCCACCGTGGCCCGGCCGTTCCTGGTGAGTTGGGAGATCGGCGTGACGCCAGCGCGAACAGCGGGCTGCTCGTGCTCGCGGATCTTCGCCTCCGGCTTCACGGGCTTGGCACCCTGGCCGGTCTGCCGCTCATGCAGCACGTCCAGGCGGGCCTCCACGTCGAACGGGATGATGGTGGCGGCGGAGCGCGGAATGCGGCTCACCACCCGGGCGATCTTGTCTGCGGTCTGGTCGTGGAGGAGCCGGCCGAGCAGCGGTGGATAGCTCCGCCTGGGCAGCACCACGGTGACGTGGGTGCCCGGCTCGGAGGCTTCCTCCGCGACCAGTTCCGCGGCGGCCCGGGGCAGCCGCCGGTCCGGGCAGTCCACCAGGTCGAGCGGGATGCCACGGTCCGCGCGGAGCCAGGCCTCGCGCAGCTCCTTGGCCCGGTCGGTGTCGATCACGAAGTGCACCGCCCGCAGCCCCGTAGGCCGCAGGCCGCGGGCGTAGCGCAGCGCGGCGATCGTGGCCAGGTTGAACTCGTCGACGAGGACCAGCACCGTCCGGCGGGTGTAATTCGGCGGGTCCGGGGCCTTGCGCCCGCCGATGTTCTCCAGTACCTCGGCCTCCATCCGGTACCGGCGGTTGACCTGGATCAGCCCGTAGACCAGCAGCGGGAAGAGGATCACGATGACCCAGGCGCCCTCGCTGAACTTCACCACCGCGAAGATCACGACGACGAGAGCGGTGTAGACCCCGCCGATCAGGTTGATGACGCGCCGCCGCCGCCAGGCCTGCTCCCTGACTCGCTTGTGGTACCTGGCCATGCCGAAGCCTGCCATGGCGAAGCCGGTGAACACTCCGATCGCATAAAGCGGGACGAGGGCGTTGACAGTGGCGCCGAAGACGATCAGCAGGATCGACGAGACGATCGTGAGGACGATGATGCCGTTGGAGAACACCAGCCGGTGCCCCCGCTTGGAGAGCCACCTGGGCAGGAACGAGTCCTCGGCCACGAAGCTCGCCAGGAACGGGAACCCGCTGAAGCTCGTGTTTCCGCCGGTGAACAGAATGAAGGCGGTGGCCGCCTGGACCACGTAGAACATGAAGTGCGCCGGCTGGCCGAAGATCACGTCGGCTTCCTGCGCCAGCACCGTCGGTACGCCTGCTTGGTACGGCCGCGCGTGGGTGACGTGGGCGAACCAGGAGATGCCGGCAATCAGGAACGCGACGATCGATCCCTGGATGACCAGGATCTGCCGGGCGTTGCGGCCCTCGGGCGGCCGGAGCGCGCTGACCGCGTTGGATACGGCCTCGATCCCGGTGAGGGAGGAACCGCCATTGGCGAACGCTCGCCCCAGCATGTAGATCATGGCGAATGTGAGCAGGCTGCCGGTGTTGTGCCCCAGCGGAACCGGGGCACCGGAGAAGCTGGGTACCCGGGGTACCCCGCCGAAAACCTCGCGGACGAGGCCCACAACGATCATCAGGCCGACCGATCCGGAGAACAGGTAGGTCGGCAGCGCGAAGGTCTTGCCTGCCTCCCGGATTCCCCGCAAGTTGCCGTAGCACATGATCAGGACCGCGGCCAGGGAGATGAGCAGAAGGACGGCCTTGGTAGACAGCCCGCCGACATGGGCCAATTGCGGGAACGCCGAGACGATCGCCGCGCTGCCGGCCGCCGTCTGCACCGCGACCGTGACGACGTAGTCGATCAGCAGGGCCACCGCCGCTACCTGTGCCACCCGCGGACCGAAGTTTTCCCTGGCCACCACGTAGGACCCGCCCGCCCGGGTGTAGACGGTCACCACCTCGCGGTAGGACAGCACCACCAGCACGATCCCAACCAGCACCACCAGGGTCATCGGCAGGACCAGCGTGAACGCCGTCAGCCCCACGATCGGCAGCATCTCGATGAGGATCTCCTCGGTGCCGTAGGCCGCCGAGGAGATGCCGTCGCAGGAAAGCACGCCCAGGGCAAGCGGCCTGGACAGGCGCTCGTTCTGGAGTTGCTCGTTGACCATGGGAGGGCCGAGCATGCGCCGCTTCACGGAGTACCAGAAGCTCTCCGGAAGATCACCTCCGGCGGCTCCGTCAGAAGAGATCAGCCGCTTTGCGCAGCGCCAACGCCTCTTCTCCTCCATCCTCTGGCCCAGGCCGGGCCCTCATCAGTGCCGGGCGGACTCGCCTGGCCAAAAGGGCGCGCCGACACCCGCGATCATCGGTTGCGGGCCAGGTCCGGGTCAGGGCCCTGACCGGCTCGCTTTGATCACTGCCTCGACGCTAAGCGCCGCCGTCCCGGGCCGGTCGCTAAGGCCGCGTCAAGAGTGCTGACCTGCGCGTTAAGGATCTATCAAGATCATTATTTTTCCCTGCATCCGGCGCTTGACTCCTTACAAGATGAGTAGTTCAAGGCAGCAAGGATTCGCGGCGCCGTTCGCTCTGGTGATCGGCTTCGGGCTGCTTTTCGCCCTCGGCACGGTGGCGGCAGCCCTGCACGGCCGGGTCTCGCCGACGGCGGTGCTGATCGTGAGCGCGGCCGTGGTGACCGTTTTGTCGTTTGTCTCCGAGCCGCTCGCGGCGATACCGCTTGGCGTCGTCGGGTGGCTCTGCGCGGCAGGGTTCTCCCACCCGCCCTACGGGCAACTGCGGGTCACCGGCCCGTTCGCCGGGCGCTCCGCGATCGTCATGGGCGCCTGCGTGCTGGCCGCGGGCGGGCTTGGCCTGCTACTGCGCCAGTCGGCGGACAGGCACATACTGGAGGGCGTGGGCAGTGACGCCGGGCTGCCAGGCGCGGGCACCGCACCTGGCCGGGACGATCGCGGCCTGGCGGCGGGTGGCCAGCCGGTGCCGGAGCCTGGCTCGGTGCTGGCCAGGGCGGCCTACGCGGTGGGCGCGCGCCGTGCGCTGACCGGGATGCTCGTCGCCGCGGCCGGCCTGCCCCTGCTGACGCTACTGCTGGTGCTGGCCAGGAATCACCTGAGCCTGACCGATGACCTGCTCATCTACCTGGTGGCCGTCGTCGCGCTCGCGGTGATCGGCGGATTCTGGCCCGCCGTGCTCGGCGCCGCCTCCGCCAGCCTCCTGCTCAACTGGTACTTCACCCCGCCGCTGCACACGTTCACCATCGACAAGCCGGACAACCTGCTGGCGCTGCTGCTGTTCGTCACGGTCGCGATGCTGGTCAGCAGCGTGGTCCACCTCGCCGCCAGCCGGGCCGGCCAGGCCGCCCGCAGCCGGGAGGAAGCCAGGCTGCTGCTGACGCTGGCGCAGACGGTTCTCGGCGGTGCCGACACCCCCGCGGCGGTCCTTGACCATCTCGTGGCGACCCTGGGCGGCCAGGCGGAACTGCTTGAGCACGTCAGCGGCCACTGGGTGCGGATCGCCGCCAGCGGCGGCGCCATGGACCAGGCCGCGCCCGCCACCCGCGTCGACGTGCGCACCGACCTGGCGCTCGAGGTGAGCGGCCAGCCTGCCCCGATCACGCCCGGGCTGCTGGCAGGCTTCGCGGCCCAGGCCGCCGCGGCGCTGGACCGGGAACGGCTGCGCACCCAGGCCGCCCAGGCGGAGGCCCTGGCCGAGGGGAACCGGATGCGGACGGCATTGCTCGCCGCGGTCAGCCACGACCTGCGCACTCCGCTGGCCTCGATCAAGGCCAGCGTCAGCAGCCTGCGCCAGACCGACGTGACCTGGACAGAATCCGACCAGCAGGTGCTGCTCGCCACGATCGAGGAGAACGCGGACCGGCTGGACGGGCTGATCGGCAACCTGCTCGACATGAGCCGCCTGCACACCGGCTCGCTGCAGCCGTTCCTGCGGCCGATCGCGATCGACGAGGTGGCGCCGGTCGCCCTGCGTGGCCTCGATGCCCCCGCCGACCTGCGCATCGAGGTGCCCGACGGGATGGCGATGGTCCTCGCTGACCCCGGCCTGCTGGAACGGGTGCTTGCCAACCTGTTCTCCAACGCGCTGGATCACTCGCCGCCGTCCAGGCCGCCGGTACTGCAGGCCCACCGGGAGCAGGACACCGTCGTGATCGAGGTCGTCGACCACGGGCCGGGCGTGCCGGACAAGCTGAAGGCGCGGATCTTCGAGCCGTTCCAGCGGTTCGATGACAAGAAGGTCGGCGTGGGCCTCGGGCTGGCGGTGGCCAAGGGCTTCACCGAGGCCATGGGCGGGGCCATCGTGGCGGCCGACACCCCGGGCGGCGGGCTCACCGTCAGGGTCACGCTGCCGGTCGCGGCCGCGGGTGCCAGGTCCATGCAGGACGCCGGCTCTTGACCCGAGTGCTGGTCGTCGACGACGAGCCGTCGATCCTTCGGGCGCTCCGGATCAACCTGTCCGCGCGCAACTACCAGGTCAGCACCGCCAGCGACGGCGCCTCCGGGCTCGCCGCCATGGCCCGTGACCGCCCCGACGTGATGATCCTCGACCTCGGGCTGCCCGACATGGACGGCACCGAGGTCATCCGCGGGGTCCGGGGCTGGGCCTCGACGCCGATCATCGTGCTTTCTGTCTGGGGGCACGAAAGCCAGAAGGTGGCGGCGCTCGACGCGGGCGCGGACGACTACGTGACCAAGCCGTTCGGCATGGACGAACTGCTCGCCCGGCTGCGCGCGGCAATCCGCCGTGCCGCGCCCGCGGCGGACGAGCCGGTGGTCAAGACGGAGGACTTCACCGTCGATCTCGGCGCCAAGCGAGTCACCCGCGCCGATGGCAGTGACGTGCGGCTGACGCCCACCGAGTGGCAGTTGCTCGAAGTCCTGGTGCGGAACCAGGGCCGCCTGGTCACGCAGCGGCAGTTGCTCCAGGAGGTGTGGGGCCCGTCCTACCAGACGGAGAGCAACTACCTGCGGGTCTACGTGGCCCAACTGCGGCGCAAACTGGAGCCCGAGCCCTCCCGCCCGCGTTACCTGCTCACCGAATCCGGCATGGGCTACCGCTTCGTGGCCTGAGCGGTGCTAGCCCGGGGGAGCGACCCCCCTGGAACCCCCCGGTGGCCCACGGCCCGGTTCCTCCGTCACCGGGCCGTGGCCATGCTGGCTTCGGCTGCCAGCCGCCTGGCCTTCTTACGATTTCGTGCTATCCGATATCGGAGAAGCGGGGATCGTGTGCGGGGCAGCGCCGGGGTACCCGGCCGTTCCTACGATTTCGTGCTATCCGATGCCGAAGAAGCCGAGGATCGTGCTGCCGAGCAGGAGCAGGCTCATTGCCGAGATGCCTGTCACGCAGATCCCGGCCACGACCCGGAACAGTGGCTTGTTGGCGGCCTTGCCCAGCACGCTGCGCCGGTTGGTGAGGATCAGGATGTAGATCAGGATGACCGGGGTGACGATGCCCTGCAGCACCTGGGTGCCGATCAGCAGCGATATCAGGTTGATGTGGGTCATTGCCAGCGAGGCGCCGATGATCACCTGCACGGTGAACAGGCCGAGGAAGAGCCGCGCCTCAGTGAACCGGCGGGACACCGAGCGCTCCACGCCGACCGCCTCGCTGATCGCGTAGGAACTCGAAAGCGGGACTATCGCCCCGGCGAGCGCGGATGCGCCGATGAGCCCGAGCGCGAACAGCGCCTCTGCCCCGGCCCCGGCGACCGGGACGCAGCGCTTGGGCGGCCTCGGAGGCGGAGGTCAGCGGCCCCTTCCCGCCGATGGCGGCCGCGGTCGCGATGATGATCGTGATGGAGATGATGCAGGCGAAGAGCGCGCCCGAGATCGCGTCGATCCGGGCCCGCGGGTAGTCCGCCGGGTCGGCGCCCTTGTCCACGACGCCCGCCGCAGCGTAGAGCTGCATGTACGGACTCACCGTGGTGCCGATCAGCGCGACGCCAAGCAGCAGGTAGGGCTTGCTGTACTCGAAGTGCGGTATCACCAGGTTCTGCCCGACCTGGGACCAGTCCGGGTGCCCGAGTATCGCCGCGATCGGGTAGGCGAGGAAGGCCAGCGACATGACCAGGAAGATCCGCTCCGCGTACCGGTAGGAGCCGAACAGTACGAGTGCCCAGATGGCGACGGCCGCGATCGGGATGATGATGTACCGGCTGACGCCGAGCAGCCCGAACGCGGCGCCGATGCCGGCGAACTCCGAGACGACCAGCCCGGTGTTGGCCAGCAGCACGCAGGCCAGGGCCAGCGCGGTGAACCGCAGGCTGAACTGCTCCCTGATCAGCGCCGCCAGGCCCTTGCCTGTGTAGGTGCCCAGCCGCACCGCCATCTCCTGCACCAGCACCAGCGCCACGGTGACCAGCACCATGAAGAACAGCGTCCGGTAGACGAACTGGGAACCCGCGGAGGCGTAGGTGGCGATCCCGGCGGCGTCGTTCCCGGCGTTGGCGGCGACCACGCCGGGCCCCAGGATCGCGAGGAACAGGAAGATCCGGCTCTTGCGCACCCGGGTCAGCCGGACCCCGCCGAGCGGATCGGGTGAGCGTGGTCAGGCCCGCCCAGGACCGCGCTGCCCCGCCGCCCGTCGCCCGTGCGCCTGCCGCCCGCCGGGCCCGTGCCGCCCTGGCGGCCGCCGCCTTGCGCTCCTGCCGCGCCGTCCGCTCGGGTGCCGCCTCGCCGGCCGCCTCCCGCTCCGGCGCCGCGGCGGCCCCCCCGGCCTGGGCCTCCTCCTGCCCGCCGGTCACTGCAACAGCCTCGGGAAGTGCAGCCGGCCGTGCCCGGGCACCAGCGCGTCCAGCACGTCGTCGGACAGGATCCGGCCGAGCGGCTTGCCGTCGTCGTCCACCACGAGCAGCGACGAGCGCCGCGACTCGACCATCTCGGTCGCGACCGTGTCGAGGTCGGCATCGGGACGCAGGGTGACCGGCGGGTTCTCCGGGTCGATGATGTCCGCGAGCTGCTTGCCGGCCTTGTTGACCAGCAGGTCGAAGGCGGAGACGTCGCCGATGAGCCGCCCCTCGGCGTCGAGCACGGCCACCGAGTCGATTTCCGTCTGGTGCTTGGCCAGCTTGACCAGCCTTTTCCGTACTTCCTCGACCGTCTCGTGCGGCTCGGCGCAGGCGAGCACCGTGGTCATCACGCCGCCGGCCTCGTCGGGGGCGTAGCCGAGCAGCCGGGCCAGCTCCCGCTGGGTGGCGAGCGGCATCTGGGCGAGCAACTGCGCCTGTTCCTCCTCGGGCAGCTCCCGCAGCGCCTCCGCGGCCTCGTCGGGCTCCATCGCCGCGACCAGGTCGGCGGCCTGCGCGGGCTCCATCTCCCGCAGCAGCGCGGTCAGCTCGTCCGGCTCCATCTCCTCCAGCGCGTCCGCCGCCAGGTCGTGGTCCAGGCTGGCAAGCAGCTCCTTGCGCCCGGACCTGCCCAGCCCCTCCAGCACGTCGGCGAGTTCCGCGGGGCGCAGCCGGCGCAGCGCCGAACTCGGGGTGCGCAGCTTCATCGCGGCGGGCTCCTCGGGGGAGTCCTCGCCGAACGACTCGACCGCGGCCCAGTCGATCACCCGGTCCGGAGTGGGATGCCAGCGGAAGCGCTTGGGGCCAAGCCGCCGAAGCAGGGTCTGCAGGCTGACGTCCACGCCGACCAGCCGGACCTGGTCGCCCACCTGCGCGAGGTACAGGTCGGCGGCCCGGATCACCTGGACCTCGTCGGTGTCCACCAGTTGGTGGTCGAGGATGTCCCTGGCCAGCAGCACCTCGCCCTCACGGCGGCGGAACTCGCGCAGGTCCATCCGGGCGGTCCGCAGCGTGACGGACCGGCGGTCCACGTGATCGATGATCGAGGAGTCCAGGTAGGCCTGCCGCCGCCCGACCCGGACCACCAGGCCGGTGACCGCCGGGTAGTCGTCGCCGCCATCCATACTGGCCACCAGGTCGACGAGGCGGCCCACCTCCTCGCCGGACTGGTTCAGCACCGGGGCGCCGTCCAGGCCGACCAGGGAGATGATGTTCTGCCGCACCTGCCGGGACGTCGTCAGGCGCTGCGAATAGGCCTCGAACAGGTGGGCCGGGGCGCTGCGGTGGCCATCACGGACCCGCGGGGCAGGCTCCCGGCGCCGGGAAAGAAATCGCCGGTCGGGCACAGCAACCTCCTGGACCGCCGGCCGATCCGGGTGTTCTACCCGGGAGGGCCCGGCAGGCGTAGGGATGGGAACGGGCAGCATCTGGCGGCGGCCCGGCCCCTGGTGGTAGCCGCGCCCGCCGTGGTTGTACTGCATGGATCGCCGAGCACGACCGCACCTCCCTCATCTTCGGTTGCGACATCAAGGCTAGACGCCACGGGCGGGGGAGCTAAACAGAGGGGTCCGCTGGGGTGGTCAGCTCACCGCGCCGCGGTCCTGCAGGCCGGTGATCTCGGCCGGGGTCAGGCCGAGGCCGGTCAGCACCTCCCTGGTGTTGCTGCCGGGCCGGACCGGCGGTGACGGCGGGCCGCTGGGGGTGCGGCCGAAGCGGGGCGCCGGGGCCGGCTGGACGACACCGCCCACGTCGACAAAGGTGCCGCGGGCGGCGTTGTGCGGGTGCGCCGGGGCGTCCGCGGGGCTGACCACGGGCGCCACGCAGGCATCGGAGCCCGCGAATGCCTCCGCCCACTGCGCCTGGGTGCGCCCGGCGAACGCCTCGGTGAACCGCGCCCGCAGTTCCGGCCAGCCGGACCGGTCGTACTGGGCAGGCAGGCCCGACTCGTCCAGGCCGAGGCCCGCCAGAAGTTCGGCGTAGAACTTCGGCTCCAGCGCGCCCACCGCCATGTGCCGTCCGTCGGCGGTGGTGTAGGTGTCGTAGAACGGCGCCCCGCCATCGAGGACGTTGGTGCCCCGCCCGTCCTGCCAGCCGCCCGCCGCGCGCAGCCCGTAGAGGAAAGACGCGAGCATCGCCGAACCGTCGACCATCGCGACGTCGATGGCCTGGCCCAGGCCGGACCGCTCACGCTCCAGGAGCGCGGCGAGCACCCCGATCACCAGCAGCATGCCGCCCCCGCCGAAATCCCCGATCAGGTTCAGCGGGGGGAGCGGGCGCTCGCCTTCCCGCCCGATGGGATCCAGGGTGCCGGACACCGCGATGTAGTCGATGTCGTGGCCTGCTGTCGCGGCGAGCGGGCCATCCTGCCCCCAGCCGGTCATCCGGGCGTAGATCAGCCGCGGATTCCGCTCGGCGCAGACGTCGGGCCCGAAGCCGAGCCGCTCCGCCACCCCGGGCCGGAACGCCTCCACCAGCACGTCCGACCCAGCCGCCAGACGGAGCAGGATGTCCACGCCTGCCGGGTTCTTCAGGTCAAGCCGGATCGACCGGCGGCTACGGCGCAGCGGGTCCACCGGCGGCAACTGCTGCCGCCCCGAGCGATCCGGGCGGTCGATCCGCAGCACATCCGCCCCCAGGTCGGCTAGGACCATGCAGCCGAACGGTGCCGGTGCCAGGCTCGCCACCTCGATGACCTTGAGCCCTTCCAGGGGGCCTGTTCGTCTGTCCACCCCGATAGCCTGCCATGCCAGGCAATGCCGGGCATCAGGGTCCCGTTCTGCTCTCCGGGTCCTAGGTGTGGGCGGAATCCGGGGCGCCACGTAAGGTCGCAGCATGCGCGGTTACACCCAGGACAAGGACGCCTATCTTCGCAGGCTCCGCCGCATCGAGGGCCAGGTGCGCGGGATCGCGCGCATGGTGGACGAGGACGTCTACTGCATCGACGTGCTGACCCAGGTGTCGGCGGTGACCAGGGCGCTCCAGGCGGTCGCGCTCGGGCTGCTCGAAGACCACCTTGGCGAATGCGTCTCCGAGGCGGTGCGCAAGGGCGGGGACGAGGGCGCGGAGTCGGTGCGTGAGGCCGCGGCGGCCATCACCCGGCTCGTGCGGTCCTAGCCTGGGGAGCGACCCCTGGAACCCCCGCTGGCTCCCAAGGCCCCGTTCCTCCGTCACGGGGCCTTGGCCGTGTTGGCCTCAGGGAGCGATCCTCCTGGAACCGGCCGGGGCGCCTGCTGGCGCCTGGGGGGACGACCCGGCAGGACCCCATCCCCGAGCTGGCCCGGGGGGCCGTTCCTCCGTCACAGGAGCCTGGGCCCTGCTGGCTAGGGCTGGTCTGTGGTAGGCGCGGCGAAGCGGGCGAAGGCGCGGAGGTTCGCGGTGCTCTCGCCGCGCTTGATCCGCCACGCCCACTCCCGGCGGATCGAGGACTCGAACCCGATGGCCAGCGCCGGGTTGAAGTTGTCGTCGGAGTAGCTGAGCACGCAACCGAGCACCCTGTCGATCTCCTCGGTGGAGACCGACGCCAGCGGCAGCCGTCCGGTCAGGTAGACATCCCCGCGCTCGTCCACGGCGAAATGCACCCCGTACATCCGGCCATTGCGCTCCAGCAGGAACCGGTAGAAGCGAGCGTGGTTCTCATCCGGCTGACGGCAGAAGAACGCCTCCACATGCAGGCTGTGCGCGCCCACGATCAGCCAGGTCATGGTCGCGAGCTTGCGCTGGCCTTCGAGCCGGACCAGGTAGCTGCCCGGGGCCGGGCTCTCCGGCGTCAGCTCCAGTGCCTCCAGTGCCGCCTCGACCGCAGCCGTGGCCGCCGCCTGAGCCGTCGGCATCTCAGTCACGGCCAGGGCCGCCATCGCGAAGGAACGGGGCCGCAGGCCATCGGGGCCGCCCTCCCAGGTCAGCACTCTCCATGGGGCTATCCTGCCAGCGCCGGGCGCCCTTCGGCCTGTGCGCTCATGGCCCCGCGGTACACGCTGAGCAGGCGGTCGACCGTGTTCCCCCAGCCAAACCGGCTCGCGTGCTCGACCGCGCCCGCCGACAACCTGGCCCGCAGCGCCGGGGAGGCGAACAGCCGGCGCAGCGCGTCGGCGTAGCGGGCCGGGTCGTGCCCTTCGACAAGGATGCCGGAGACACCGTCCTGGACCGCGGTGCGCAGCCCGCCCACCGAGGCCGCGACGACCGGGGTTCCGCAGGCCTGCGCCTCGACGGCCACAAGACCGAACGACTCCGAGTAGGACGGCACCATGACCACCGTGGCGGCCCGGTACCAGTCGGCGAGTTCCGCCTGCGGGCAGGGCGGCTCGACCCGAACCACGGCACCGATTCCCAGTGCCTGCGCGGCCTCGGTGAGCTGGTCGGGGTCGGCGCGGCCGGTCCCGCTCGGGCCGCCCACGAAGGCAACCGTGAGCGCCTGCGCCAGCGCCGGGTCGCCTCGGATCAGGTCCGCGGCCGCATGCAGCACCACGTCCGGTGCCTTCAGCGGCTGGATGCGGCCCGCGAACACGATGACCGGGCCGTTCTCGGGCAGGCCCAGGCGGTGCCTGGCGGCGCTGGCCGGCCCGGGCCGGAAGATCGACAGGTCCACCCCCGGGTTGACGGTCCAGATCTTGGCCGGCTCCGCCCCGTAAAGCATGGCGAGCTGGCGGGCCTCCTCCTCGGTGTTCGCCACCAGCCGGTCGGCCGAGGCGACCACGTCCGATTCGCCGCGCAGCCGGGTGTCCGGCTCCCGCATGTCTCCGCGGGCGAGCGCGGCGTTCTTGACCCTGCCGAGGGTGTGCATGGACTGCACGAACGGCACGCCCCACCGTTCCTTGGCGACCGCGCCGACGTGGCCGGACAGCCAGTAGTGGCCGTGCACCAGGTCGTACCGGCCAGGCGCGTAGGCGGCCTCGGTGCGCAGCACTCCCAGCGTGAACTCGCAGAGCTGGGCGGGCAGGTCGGCCTTGTCCAGCTCCTCGAACGGGCCGGCCGGGACGTGCCGGACCAGCACGCCGGGTACCAGTTCGTGCACGGGAGCGGCGTCGCGGGAGACCGCCCGGGTGAAGATCTCCACCTCCACGCCGCGGGCGGCCATGCGCTTGGCGACCTCGACGACATAGACGTTGAGGCCGCCCGCGTCGCCGGTGCCCGGCTGTTCGAGCGGCGAGGTATGAACGCTGATGGTCGCGATCCGCCTTGGGACCCGTCGCGGCACAGGCATCCACCTCCGACAGGGCGACCTGGAGGCCGCGTCACGTGTACCCGCCAGGGCCAACCACGCAGCCGCACCACGTGTTCCCGTAGGCTCTCGGCCATGTCCACACTGGTGCTGCTCAGGCACGGCGAGAGCACTTGGAACGCGGAGGGGCTGTTCACCGGCTGGGTGGACGTCGGGCTGTCGGACACCGGCGCCAGGGAAGCCGTCGCCGGCGGCGCGCTGCTGCGCAAGCATGGCCTTCGCCCGGAAGTCGTCCACACCTCGGTGCTGACCCGCGCCATCCAGACCGCCAACCTGGCGCTGGAGGAGGCGGGCCTGCTCTGGCTGCCGGTGGCCAGGTCGTGGCGGCTGAACGAGCGTCACTACGGCGCGCTCCAGGGCAAGAGCAAGGCGCAGACCCGGGAGGAGTTCGGCGACGAGCAGTTCATGGTGTGGCGCCGTTCCTACGACGTCCCGCCGCCACCGCTGCCCGACGACCATCCGCTCTCCCCGGCGGCCGACCCCCGTTACGCCCACCTGCCGCCCGAGTTGCTGCCCCGCACCGAGTGCCTCGCCGACGTGCTCCACCGGATGCTCCCGTACTGGTACGACGCCATCGTGCCCGAACTGGCGGCGAACCGGACGGTTCTCGTGGCCGCGCACGGCAACTCGCTGCGCGCCCTGGTCAAGCACCTCGACGAGATCGGCGACGCCGAGATCACCGGGCTGAACATCCCGACCGGCATCCCGCTGGTGTACGAGCTGGACGGGAGCTTCCGGCCGAAGGTGCCCGGCGGCCGGTACCTGGACCCCGAGGCGGCCTCGGCCGCGGCCGAGGCAGTGCGTAACCAGGGCCGATGACCGTCCGGGTGACGATGCGGAAACGGCTGGAGGCGGTTCGTTATGTACGGAAGATCCTGTCGTGACCAAATAGTGACCGACTTATGAATACCTGAGGAACACGCAACTGGTGGGGAGGCCGCCAGAGGCACCCCGGGCGTTCTCCGCATACCATCGAAGCGTGAGCGTGCACGTGACGGCTGGTGCTGGTGGTCTGGCGCCAGCATCTCGCCCCGCCACGGCAAAGGCCCGCTGGTGACCGCCCGCGGGCGTGTCGCTGATCTGGAGCCCGCCGCCGACCGCCCCCGCGCCACCAGGCTCCCGCCCGGAGTGGCGTCGGTCCTGTCCGTGCTTTCCTCCTCCGCCGTCGTGCTGGATCCCGTCGACAAGGTGCTGATGGCCAGCCAGGCGGCCCGCACGTTCGGCCTGGTCAAAGACGGCCAGCTCATCGTGGGGGAACTGCTCGCCCTGGTGCGGCAGGTCCGGCGGGACGGGCAGACCCGTGAGGGGGAGGTCGACCTGTCCGGCAGTTCGTTCGGCGGGCGGCGGACCAGTTTCGCCGTGCGGGTCGCCCCGCTGGGCGCCGAAGGCCTCATCCTGCTGCTCGCCGAGGACCAGACCGAGAGCCGGCGGGTGGAGGAGGTCCGGCGGGACTTCGTAGCCAACATCAGCCACGAACTGAAGACGCCGGTCGGTGCGCTCGCCCTGCTCGCCGAGACCATGGAGGACGCGGCCGACGACCCCGAGGCCGTGCGGCGCTTCGCCGGCCGGATGCGCCAGGAGGCCTCCCGGCTGACCTACCTGGTCCAGGACCTGATCACGCTGTCGCGGATCCAGGCGGCCGAGCCCATGCCCGACCCGAGAGCCGTGGATCTGAGCGCGATCGTCGCGGAGGCCGTCGACCGGGTCCGGATGAAGGCGAGCGCGGACGGCATCGAGCTTGTCGCCGCCTGCGAGGAGCGGATTTTCGTGCTCGGCGACGAAGATCTCCTGGTGACCGCGCTGCGCAACCTGCTGGAGAACGCGATCGCCTACAGCCCGGAACGGACCAGGGTGGTGGTCTCGGTGTCCCGGGACGGCACCCGTACCGCCCAGATCAGCGTCGCCGACCAGGGGATCGGGATCCCCGAGCGCGACCTTGAGCGGATCTTCGAGCGGTTCTACCGTGTGGACCCGGCACGGTCGAGGGCGACCGGGGGAACCGGCCTGGGGCTGGCGATCGTGAAGCACGTGATGGCCGCACACCGCGGCAAGGTCACGGTGTGGAGCCAGGAAGGCGTCGGATCCACCTTCACCCTGCAGATGCCTGTCGTGAGCAAGCCCCCGACCGCGGGCACCAAGTCGGCCGGCGGTCCCCCGAAGCATGTCAGGGAGGCGATCAAGTGACCCGAGTGCTGGTGGTCGAAGACGAGGAGTCCTTCAGCGACGCGCTGTCCTACATGCTGCGCCGTGAGGGCTTCGAGGTGGCGGTCTGCCCGACCGGGCCGGACGCGATCGAGGCTTTCGACCGGCACGGCGCCGACCTGGTGCTGCTCGACCTCATGCTCCCCGGCCTGCCCGGCAGCGAGGTTTGCCGGACGCTGCGCGAGCGCTCCAACGTTCCGGTGATCATGCTCACCGCCAAGGACAGCGAGATCGACAAGGTCGTCGGCCTGGAACTCGGCGCCGACGACTACGTCACCAAGCCCTTCTCCTCACGGGAACTGGTCGCCCGGATGCGCGCGGTGCTCCGGCGCCGTGGCGAGCCGGACGAGCCGGGTGGCTCGGTCATGGAGTCGGGCCCGGTCCGGATGGACGTGGACCGGCATGTGGTGACCGTGCGCGGTCAGCAGGTCCAGGTGCCGCTCAAGGAGTTCGAGCTGCTTGAGGTCCTGCTCCGCAACGTCGGCCGGGTGCTGGCCAGGATGCAGCTCATCGACCGTGTCTGGGGCGCGGACTACGTGGGCGACACCAAGACCCTGGACGTGCACATCAAGCGGCTCCGGGCCAAGATCGAGACCGATCCGGGCAACCCGCGGCACATCATCACGGTGCGCGGGCTCGGCTACAAGTTCGAGCCCGGCGACTGAGCCCGCCGGTCCGGCCCTGCCTGTGCGGTGCACGGCCTGCGCGGCCGGGCACCACGGGGGCCTGCGCGCCCGGGTGTCACGGTGGCACGTGGTGCGTAGCGGCCCGTTAAGAGCTGGGCGTCGGGGACGGAGTGCCGGGCGCCGACGGGGTCGCAGTGGCGTGCGGGCGCAGGAACAGCGGCGCGGGTGAGAAGGTGCCGTACGACTCGGTCCGTGGCATCACCGGGACCCGCATGGACACAAAGCCGGCGTTCTGGAACTGCAGGTTCAGCAGGACCCACTGGCCGCCGTTCAGGGTGCGGGTGAGGTGCTGGAGCACCACCCGGGGAGACGGGCCGGTGAGGAACAGCGTCTGCTCCCGGCCGAGCGTGATGCCCCCGGCGGGCACCAGGACCGAGGTGGCTTCGCCGGGCGCCTTTATGCTGAGCAGCCGGTCCGGGGCACCGTCGTTGGACAGGGCGAAGAACACGCCCGCCGAGGCGCCGCGCGGCAGCGTGAAGCCGGGCGTCGGCCCGAGCACGAACATGTTGTTGATCCGGAGCGTGTTGTCCACGATCGCCGACGCCCCGGGCGTGGGCTGATGCCACTGCTGGGTGGGCGCGTTGTTTCCGGCCTCACAGCCAGCGATAACAGGAATCAGCCCCACGGCGGCTACCACCACGAGGTCGCGCAGCGACAGAAGGCCGCGCCTGCTGCGGATCACTGTGTGCTCTCCTCCGGCTCGAACGAGCACGTCTGCGTCGCGGGAAAGAGTATCGGCTCAGGGCCGCGGCGATCACAGCAGCCCCTGGCGGACTCACCCAGGCGGTGTGCCGCTTGCGGCCGGCGAGCCGCTGGCCGTGGGTCTGCCGCTGGCGCTGGCCGCGGCCGGCGACGCGCTCGCAGGCACAAGCCGCGCCGGGCTCGCGGTGCCGCCCGTGGCCAGTGCGCGCACGTCGTTGTCGATCTGGAACCCGTGACCGCGGTCCTGGATCACCACCGGTCCGCGCCGAACCGTCCGGGCGGACCACGACGGCCGTCAGCGCCGCGACCTTGTAGGGCGCGGGCAGCGAGTCCGTCGCGGTCCTCCAGGGCCTGGGTGGGCCCGAGCCCGAGGTCCGCGGTCATGGCGGTCACCGAGGCGTTGTGCACGCCCACCAGGTAGATCAGCGTCTTTGCCTCCGACGCCGCGACGGTGAGCTTCCTGCAGGTCGGCCAGGCAGCGGCAGCGCGGGCGGGATCAGCGCCAGCACCACGACCGGGCCGGGGAGGGTGCTCAGCGGCGTCGGCTGGCCCGCAGCGAAGAGAATGGTGTCGACCAGCGCCGCGCCCGGCCGAGTGCGGGTGTCCGCGGAGCCGGTGCCGGATGGCCGGGCGCTGCGGCCGCAGGCTGGCCGTGGGCTGCTTGGCGGTGAACACGGTGAGCATCGTCGCGGCGACCAGCGTCAGCGCCAGGCAGACCGCGAGCAGCGGCAGCACCACGCCGTCCCTGGTGAGCGGCCCGTAAAGCCGCCTGGCCAGGTGCCGCCTGCGCCGCGACCTCAGCTCGCGGTGATATGCCTGCACATCCCTGGCGAGTTCCCGCGCATCGTCAGGAATCTCGATGTCGACCGGCGGCAGGCCGTAATCGTCCCGCCCCTGGTCGCCGCCAGTATTCACGCACATCTCTCCTGCACGAGCGGCCTGATTCATCTCCAGTATGAGCCCGCGAGGCACGTGACGTCACTGGCAACGCCTACCGTGCCTGGCTCCGGCCGGCCGGTACTGGTTCCCTGGTCACGCAGGGTGGCACGGCCGATCGCCACCCGGGGTATCGCCAAGGACACATTGAGCCAGCATCCAGCAGGGAAGCAACGTGCGCCCATGCTGGCCTGCATCTCTTTCAGATCAGTTAATTGCCTCCTTGACCTGCATGTTTACCGTCAAGGCAGGCCATTGGACAGCGGTCGTCGTGGTAGCATTGGCGTAGCGGAAGGGGTATGTGCCACATGACTTTCAAGGTCGGCGACACGGTCGTCTACCCCCACCATGGGGCTGCTCGCATCGAGGAGATCGAAACCCGCACGATCAAGGGTGCGGAAATGAGCTACCTGGTCCTCAAGGTCGATAAAGGGGACCTGACAGTGCGCGTGCCCGCGGACAACGCCGAACTGGTGGGTGTGCGCGATGTCGTCGGGCAGGAAGGTCTTGAGAGGGTGTTCGAGGTGCTTCGCGCCCCGCACACCGAGGAGCCGACCAACTGGTCACGGCGGTACAAGGCCAACCTGGAAAAGCTCGCCTCCGGTGACGTGAACAAGGTGGCCGAGGTCGTTCGCGATCTGTGGCGAAGGGACAGGGAGCGCGGGCTTTCCGCAGGTGAGAAGCGGATGCTGGCCAAGGCCCGGCAGATTCTCGTGAGCGAGCTTGCCCTGGCCGAGAAGACGAACGAGGACAAGGCCGAGGCACTGCTCGACGAGATCCTTGCTTCCTGACCCAGCGGCCTTTCCTGGTGCTGGTTTTACGTGCCCGATGCCCTGTCACCCAATGATGGGCCCAGAGTGGGCGTCGGCGTTGACGTGCACCCACTCGCGGCGGGTCGGCCGCTTTACCTGGCGGGCCTGCTCTGGCCGGGCGAAGACGGGCTGACCGGGCATTCCGATGGGGACGTGGCGGCGCACGCCGCCTGCGATGCCCTGCTGTCCGCGGCCGGTCTCGGTGACCTTGGTGCCAACTTCGGCACGCGCCGAACCGCAGTGGGCCGGAGCGTCAGGACCCGCGCTGCTGCGCGCCACCGCCACACTGCTCGCCGGTGCCGGTTTCGTCGTGGGCAACGTCGCGATCCAGGTGATCGGGAACCGGCCCCGGATCGGGCCGCGGCGGGACGAGGCGCAGAAGGTGCTCTCCGAGGCCCTCGGCGGGGCTCCGGTCAGCGTGTCAGGTACCACCACGGACGGACTTGGCCTGACCGGCCGCGGCGAGGGCATCGCCGCGGTCGCCACGGCACTGGTAACGCGCGCCTGAGCGGTCGGCCGCGGGGTTACTCCTCGGGCCGGGTCGGCGTGCTCCGCAGCCGCTCCAGCCCAGGGCTCTCGGCAGCCGCCGTCTCGCCGCTGGCGTCGTCACCGGCGTGCTCCCCGGCCGGATCGTCTCCCGGTGCGGCATCTGCCTGGCCCGCCTGCGCTTCGCCCGCTTGTGCATGGCCCGGCTGTGCTTGGCCCGCCTGGCGCCTGGACCGGCTGCGCCTGGACCGGCTGTGCCTGGCCCGGCTGCGCCTGGCCCGGCTGTGCTTGGCCTGCGCTGTGCGTGGCCCGGCTGCGCTTGGCCTGCTTGTGCGTGGCCCGCTGACGCCTGGCCGGCCTCCGGTTCCGCGTGCTCGGGGCTCTGGTCGCCGTCCCCGCCGTCCCCCGCGGCGCGATGCCGGGGACCGTAGCCGACGGGCCAGGCATGGTCTTCGGCCGGCTCGTCCTGGCTCAGGTACCCGGGACCGGCGTAGCTCTCCGGCCCACCGGAATCGCCGTGTGGCGAATATTCGCCCTCGCCCCGGTAGCTGTCCGGGTGGACGTAGCCCGTCTCCTCGCCGTAGCTGACCGGGTCGTCGAGCTGGCCGGCATCGGTGTCCACGGCATCGGCTTCGTGGGGCGCCTCGATGGCCGGCGCTGGGCCCGGCCTGGGCCCCAGCAGCGTGTCCAGGCCGGACCTGGGCGGGGGCAGCGAACGGCCCTCCGCCGCGGCGGAGGTGCCCGCCCCGCCTGCCGTGGCCCAGGTCACCGTCGTCCGCCCGGTCGCGGTGCCGTTGGCCTCGCCCGGCTGACCGCCGCCGACCGCGGCGGCCCGCGCCTCCTGCCTGGCCGCCACCGCGGTCCGGGCCTTGCGGAAGTGCCGGAGCATGGTCAGCAGCAGGCCGAACGCGAGCAGCAGGAGCACCCACGGGGTGATCGCCACCGCAGCGCGTGAGGCACGCTGCGGCAGGACCGTGCCCGTGGCGTGCACGGCGTCCCCGATGGCCACGGCCGCGAGCAGCGCGATCAGGCAGGCCCACGCGTAAAAGCGGCTCCACCAGCCGGCTCCGCGCAGCGCCATGGCCGCCGCGCCCGCGATGACCAGCATGGCATCGAAGATGACCGGGTATAGCTTCGCGAGGTCGGGCGAAACCCCGGCCTGGAGCGCGACCGAGTGTATTCCCGCGTAGGAGAGTACAAAGGCGGCAGCGGCCAGCAGCACCACGCCCGCGACGACCGCGGTAAGCGCGGCGAGGCGGAGCGTGGAGTGCGGGTCCGCGGAACGGGGGTGCCGGCCAACAGGGTAATTACTCATCGGGGGGTGGTGGTCCTTCCTGCGGCACTGCTCGGGTGCAAAGCACCCGCCTATAGTCGAAACTACAGCGCCTTTCTCGGCACGCAGGGGGCGCCGCGCCGCACGGGAAGGCCGTACGGCTAAGGCGTTGGCGCCGGGCGGCGTCCAGACGGCGAGCGGCCGCCGGCCGTCCGGGCCGTGCGATCTTGGCGTCAAAGGAGACGATATGCCGTACTACCGGGTGGCAGGGGAGATTCCCGGCAAGCGCCACGTGCGTTTCCGCCGCCCCGATGGCGGCTTGTACTCCGAGGAGTTGATGGGCGAAGAAGGCTTTGTCTCCGACTCCTCATTGCTCTACCACGTGCACCCGCCGACGGCGATCGTGAAGAGCGAGGGGATCTCCGGCACCGAGGCCGGCCAGGCCGCACCGAACTATCCGCTGATGCCGCGCCACGTGCGCACCACCGACCTGCCCCGCGGTGGTGACCTGGTGCTCGGCCGGCAACTGCTGTTCGCCAATGACGACGTGCGGATTTCCTTTGCCGCCGCTGACGTCTCCAGCGACCTGTACCGGAACTCCGCCGGCGACGAAGCCATTTATTTGCAATACGGCAGTGCGCGGCTGGAGTCCGTCTACGGGTCGATCGACGCCGTGGCCGGTGACTACGTGGTGATCCCGCGCGGGACGATTCACCGCTGGCTGCCCGGCGGGGACGGCGCGACCGCGCTCACCGTGGCGGCCGCCGGGCACATCCGGCCGCCCCGGCGCTACCTGTCCCAGTACGGGCAGTTCCTCGAACACGCCCCCTACAGCGAGCGTGACCTGCGCGGCCCCGTTGGCCCACTGCTTGCCGAGGGGGAGGACGTGCCGGTCATGGTGCGGACCAGGGCCGGCCTGACCCGGCTCACCTACGCCAGGCACCCGTTCGACGTGGTGGGCTGGGACGGCTGCCTGTACCCGTTCGCGCTGAACATCGCCGACTTCGAGCCGGTGGTGAAGCGGACCCACGCCCCGCCGCCGGTGCACCAGACGTTCGAGGGGCCGAACTTCGTGATCTGCTCGTTCTGCCCCCGGCCGCTGGACTTCGACCCCGAGGCCGTGCCGATCCCCTACAACCACCACAACGTGGACTCCGACGAGATGATGTTCTACGTCGGCGGGGACTACACCGCCCGGCAGGGCTCCGGGGTCGGGCTCGGTTCGATCACGCTGCACCCCGGCGGGTTCACTCACGGCCCTCAGCCGGGTGCCGTCGAGGCCGCGGTTGCGGGGCTGGCCGAGGGCAAGACGACCACCGACGAGACCGCCGTGATGATCGACACGTTCCGCCCGCTTGGTCTCGGCCCGGCCGCCCGCCGGGCCGAGGACCCCGAGTACGCCTGGACCTGGGCCCGCGCCTCCCGCCGCTGATCCCCGGCCCGGACGTCAGTTCACCGTGCGGTGCCGTGGCGGTGTGCCCCGGGGAGGTGGACAGGGTGAAGTTGACGGTGGGCATGTGGTGCAGCGGGTGCGCCCGGCGGAACCCGGCCGGGACCGTCTCCTGGGGTCACTTTCACCGTCCGGACGTCACTTTCACCGTGCGGTGCCGCCACTCACCGGCGGAAACGAATGCCCGGAGGCTAGCCAACCTTTTGCGCGGCCGCGTCGTGCACTATCTATGTGGCCACCCATGCGAGGTCGGTGATGAGCGAGGGCGAGCGGCCCGCCGCGACCAGCCCGGGCGACGTCTCGTTCGAAGAGTTCGTCGCCGGCTCCTCGGCGCACCTTTTCGCGCTGGCGCGCCTGCTGACCGGCGGGCACTGGGCGGAGGCCGAGGATCTGCTCCAGGGTGCCTACGAGCGCACGTTCCGGCACTGGAACCGGATCAGCCGGCGTGAGGATCCCGAGCGCTACGTCCGGCAGATTCTGGTCAACGCCTCGGTCGACCGGTGGCGGCGGCTGAAGCGGCGGCCAGAAGAGCCGATGCGGTTCCCGGGCGGCGACCCCCCGGTTGCCGATCGGGCTGTCGAGATCGCGGACCGGGACCTGCTGTTGCGCGGACTCGCCGCGCTCGCGGCCCGGCAGCGGGCCGTGCTGGTGCTGCGTTACTTCGAGGACCTCACCGAAGCACAGATCGCCGAAGCTCTCGGCTGCAGCGTCGGGACGGTGAAGAGCCAGGCGGCCCGCGCCCTCGCGCGGTTGCGCCAGCTCACAGGCGAATGCGATGCAGTGCGCCGGGACGGAGACGCCCCGGCAGGCCCGAAGCCCGGCCAGACGCCGCCGGGGGGAACGGTGCACCATGAATGATCTCGAACGCCGTCTGCGGGCCGCTATGTCCGCTACGGCCAGCCCACCGCCAGCCGGGCTGATGGAAGGGATCCGTCGCCGCCACAGACGGCATCTCGTCCGTGTCGTTGCCGGGTTCGCTGCCGTCATCGCGGTGCTCGCCCTGGCGGCACCGCCAGCCGCGCACGCGCTCCGGTCGGCGGTGAGCGCGCCAGGTCCCGCGGTGGGTGGTCCGGTCAGCCCATCGCCCTGCCCGACCACGCCTCCTGCGTTCTTCGGCTGCTCCCGGTATGTCGGCCCGAGCGCGGCGGCCTCGCCGCAGACCTGCCCGGTGTTCTGTGGCCCACCCGCGTCCTCCGCCAAGGCCGCGCCAGGCACCATGCTGCGCGACTGCCAGTCGGCGAACGGCGGCAATCAGGAGATCCCGGGCTACCGCGCCCGCAGCGTGCAGGCCGGCCCGGTGTGGTTCGTCTGGGCGCGCACGCCGAACCGGCACTGGGCCCCGGGTCAGCCATTGGGCAATGGCCAATGGACCGCCGGGGGCGGCATTGTGGCGGTCGGGGCGGGCGCCACGGTGGTGGTACGCGTGGCGCCCACCGGGCGATCACGGTTCCAGTTCCTGCGCACGTTCAACCGCACCGACCGGTACCGCCCGCGCCCGGGGCCGGACGGGATCACGTTCGCCGCGTGCCCGGTGTCGTACATGGGGCCGGTCACCGTCTTCTGGGTCCCCTACCTGGACAGCGGACTGAGCTGCGTCCCGCTCGAGATCTCTGTCGCCGGACGGCAGCCGGTCCGGGTCGGCCTGTCGAGCCACGGCGGGACATGTGCCGCCTAGCGGCTCAGCCCGCCCGGCGCACCGCCGCGCAACCATGATCATGGACGATTCCCGGCGCGAAAATCGTCCGTGATCAAGGAAGTGGCGACTCGAGGCTGCGTACCGGGCCTTGCGGGCTGGGATTATCGGTCGGGTGGCGGTAGCGGCGGCGGTAGCCTTGGCGGCGTGACGCTCCGCCTCCATGACACAGCAACGCGCTCCGAGCGCGAGTTCTCCCCGGTCGAGCCTGGGAAGGCTTCGCTGTACCTGTGTGGCGCCACGGTGCAGGCACCGCCGCACATCGGGCACATCAGGTCCGGGGTGAGTTTCGACATCCTGGTCCGCTGGCTGCGGTTCAGCGGCTACCAGGTCACGTTCTGCCGGAACGTCACCGACATCGATGACAAGATCCTCCGGGTGGCCGCCGCCGAGGGGGTTGCCTGGTGGGCCGTGTCGCAGCGCAACGAGCGCGCGTTCAGCCGCGCCTACGACGTGCTCGGCTGCCTTCCGCCGGAGGTCGAACCGCGGGCCACCGGCCACATCCCGGAGATGATCACGCTGATGCACCGGCTGATCGACGGGGGGCACGCCTACGCCTCGGGCGGCGACGTGTACTTCGACGTCCGCTCCTGGCCGGCCTATGGTGCCCTTTCCGGGCAGCGCCTTGACCACATGCGGCCCGCCGAGGACACCGAGATCGCCGACGCCAAACGCGATCCGCGGGACTTCGCCCTCTGGAAGGGGGCCAAGCCAGGGGAACCCTCCTGGGAGACGCCGTGGGGGCCGGGCCGGCCCGGCTGGCACCTGGAGTGCTCGGCCATGTCGACCAAGTACCTCGGCCCGACGTTCGACATCCACGGCGGCGGCCTGGACCTGGTGTTCCCGCACCACGAGAACGAGCTGGCACAGTCCCGCGCCGCGGGTGACGGGTTCGCCAGGTACTGGGTGCACAACGGCCTCGTCGGGGTGGCCGGGGAGAAGATGAGCAAGTCGCTCGGCAACTCGCTGCTTGTCGACGCGATGGTGACCGAGGTGCGCCCGGTGGAGTTGCGCTACTACCTCGGCCAGGCCCACTACCGGTCCAACATCGAGTACTCACCGGAGGCCCTGGACGAGGCGGTGACCGCCTACCGGCGCATCGAAGGCTTCGTGGCGCGCGCTGTGGAGCTGACCGGGGACACCCAGGACCCGGCCGCGGCGGGACGGGATGCGATCCCCCCTGCCTTCGCCGCCGCGCTCGACAACGACCTCGGTGTCCCCCAGGCGCTCGCGGTCGTGCACGAGACCATCCGCGACGGCAACAACGCGCTGGCCGCCGGGGACGAGACGGCACTGGCCCCGGCGCTGACGCAGGTGCGGGCCATGCTCGGGGTGCTCGGCCTGGACCCGCTTGCCCGCGAATGGGCCACCGCCGGTGCGGACGACGACCTGCGGGCCGTGGTCGATGCGCTGGTCGGTGTGGCGCTCGACCAGCGGCAGGCGGCCAAGGACCGCAAGGACTACCAGGCGGCGGACGCGATCAGGGACGGCCTGTACGCCGCGGGGGTCCTCATCGAAGACACCCCGGACGGCCCTCGTTGGACGATCAAGCGATGACTCCCGTACGGGTACCTTGTATCCCGTTGCGCTGCCGGGCCACGGCATGAGCGCGAACGCGGGCGGCCGCGGCGGCCGGACCAAGTCAGGCAAGCCGCGCAGCGGGACCGGGGGCAAGGGCCGGGACAAGCTGGAGGGCAAGGGGCCGACTCCGCCGGCGCACCTGCGCCCCGGGCATCCCGCGCAGCGCCGCGCCGAGGCTGCCGCCCGCGGCGGGACCAGGCGCGCCGGGCGCCCCGAACCAGGCGACGGGCCACGGAACCCGGCCGGTGCCGGTGCCAGCCCGGGCAGCGGCCGTCGTTCGGCAGCAAAAACAACAGTACGAAGCGGCGAGGCGCGGCCCCGCGCAGAGGCCGCCGGCCGGGCGCGTGGTGCGGGCGACGCGGCGGAGGTGGTGGCCGGGCGGAACGCGGTGCTCGAGGCGCTGCGCGCGGGCGTGCCCGCGGCCGCGCTGTATGCCGGACCGCGCCGCGATGCCGACGACCGGGTGCGCGAGGCGGTGGACCTGGCCGCCGCGGCGGGCGTGCCCATGGTCGAGGCCGGCCGGGCCGAACTGGACCGGCTCACCGGCGGGTCGGTGCACCAGGGCCTGGCGCTGCGGGTCCGCCCTTACTCCTACGCCGCGGCGGAGGACCTGACCGAGCGCGCGCGGGCCGCCGGGGTCCCGGCGCTGATCGTCGCGCTGGACGGGGTCACCGATCCGCGCAACCTGGGTGCGGTGGCCCGCTCGGTCGCCGCGTTCGGCGGGCACGGCGTGCTGCTCCCGGCGCGCCGGTCGGCCCGGGTGACCGCCGGGGCATGGAAGGCGTCGGCGGGCGCGCTTGCCCGGGTGCCGGTCGCCCAGGTGCCCAACCTGGCCCGTGCCCTCGCCGCCTACCAGCAGGCCGGCCTGTTCGTGGTGGGCCTGGACGCCGGGGGGGACACCCCGGTCGAGGACCTGGCGGTCGCCGATGCGCCCCTGGCGATCGTCGTTGGCTCGGAGGGCCGCGGGCTGTCCCGGCTGGTCGCGGAGCGCTGCGACGTGCTGGCCCGGATCCCCATGGCGGCGGACACCGAATCGCTGAACGCCGGGGTCGCGGCGGGCATCGCCCTGCACGCGGTGACGGCGAGCCGGGCCGCCAGGTCCTGATAGCGTGCCGGGCGTGCAGGACGTGACCATGGCGCGGGCCGCGCGGGGCGACCAGGTACGGCGGCTGCGCGAGGAGTACCCGGTGTTCCGGATCGAGGGCGCCCGTGCGGTCCCCGGTCCCTCCGGGGTGACGCTGGAGTTCGCGTTCGCCGCGGGGGACCTGCGGTTCCGGCCGGTTGTGGAGTTCGCCGGGCTGCGCCCGGACGAGGCCGGGCGAGTGGTCACGGCCACGGCACAGCGGATGATCCGCGCGCTGGCCATCGTGGAGGCGTTCTCCTACTGGAAGGCGCTGTGCAGCCCGGTCATCGAGGTCGCGCTCCCAGCGCCGGACGCGGCCGAACTTGACTGGTGGCAGGCGTTCTGGCCAGGGGCGATGGGGGAGTTCTTCTACCGCAACCAGATCGACTACACCGCGCCCGGGTTCCTCGTCATCCAGGGCCCGGCGGGCGGCACCGCGGCATCGGCGGGCGCCGGCGGACCTGGCGGGCCCGGCGGGCCTGGCTCGGCCGGGGACGCGCCGGCCGGGCCACCGCTTGTGCTGTTCAGCGGCGGCAAGGACTCGCTCGCGCTGGCCCGCATCGTCTCCGCCAATGCCGGTGCCGCGCCGGTCGATTTCTTCCTGTACAACCCGGGTGAGCGGCTGCGCGGCCTGGCCGGATCACTGGCGTCAGGAGGGCGCCTGGTGGAGGTGCGCCGCACGATCCTGCCCGAGTTGCTGCGGCTGAACGCGGCAGACCACCCCAACGGGCACACGCCCTTCTCCGCCTACCTGGCGTTCGCCGCGATGCTTACCGGCTACCTGCGCGGCAGCGGGCCGGTCATGGCGGGCAACTCGCGCAGCGACGACGAGCCGAATGTGCGGTCCTACCTCGGCCGGCCGGTGAACCATCAGTGGACCAAGAGCTACGAGTTCGAGACCGCCCTCAGGTCCTATCGCGACCGCTGGCTGCCCGCCGCGCCCGGCTACAGCAGCCCGCTCCGGCCGCTGTATGAGGTGCAGGTCATCGCCTCGCTGGCCGGTGACGTGGACGCCTACCTGCGCACGGCGAGCTGCAACCAGGTGCGCGGCGGCGGCTGGTGCCTGTCCTGTGCCAAGTGCGCGTGGGTGTTCCTGGCGACTGCCGCATTGTTTGGCCACGATCTTGCGATACGCAAGACCGGCGGAGACATGTTCGCCGATCCGGCGCTTGCCGGGGTTTACCAGGAGATGGCCGGTCTCACCGGGGTCAAGCCCTTCGAATGCACGGGCTCGGAGGATGAGGTCAGGGCGGCCATCCAGGCGGTGGGCCGGGCGCGGTCCCCGGATGCCTACCCGGCCCTGGCCGCGTGCCTGCGCGATCCCGCGATCGCTGCCGCCCGCCCGCTGGCTGCGCTGCTCGCCGACTGGGGGCACGACGACCTGGTTCCGGCCGCCCTGCTCGACCTGGTCGCCGTGGCCCGCGCCGAGGCCGCCGCCCTCGGTTAGACCCGAGTCTGCCGGCTCCGGCCCGACCCGGTGGCACCCATCAGGGCAGGATCAGCCGAGGTGCGTCTGGCCGGGCGGGCGGTCCGGGCAGTATCGTTCGCTATGTGAACGTTCGGGAGGACTCCGCCGGGCCCGCGCGCGGTACCCGGGAGGACGGCGCGGCGGACGGCCGCCGCGAGGCCGGTGCGGCCCGGGCCGCCCCGCCCCGCCGCACGGACTTCGTCCAGTCGCTGGACCGTGGCCTTGCCGTGATCCGGTGCTTCTCCTCCGAGCACCCTTCGCTGACGCTGTCCGAGGTTGCCGAGCGCACCGGGCTCACCAGGGCCGCCGCCCGCCGGTTCCTGCTCACCCTGCAGGAACTGGGCTATGTCGGCAGCTCCGGGCGGCAGTTCTCGCTGCGCCCCCGGGTCCTGGCCCTTGGCTATGCCTACCTGTCGTCGTTCAGCGTGTCCCAGATCGCCCAGCCGCACCTGGAGGACCTGGCCGAGGAGTTGCACGAGTCGTGCTCGGTGAGCGTGCTGGACGGCGATGACCTGGTCTACGTGGCCCGCGCGTCCGCGAACCGGATCATGACCATCGCGCTCACCGTGGGCACCCGGCTGCCGGCGTATCCAACCTCCATGGGCCGCATCCTGCTGGCCCATCTGCCCGAGCCGGAACTCGACGCGTACCTGCGCCGCACCACGATGCGCAAGCTCACCGAGCACACCATCACCGACGAGGGCGAACTGCGGGCAGTGCTCGCGGAGGCCCGCAGCCGTGGCTGGGCCGCCGTGGATCAGGAGCTTGAGGCGGGCGTGCGTTCGATCGCCGTGCCCATCAGGGACAGCTCGCGCAAGGTCGTGGCCGCCATCAACGCCAGCGCCCACGCGGCCCGCGTCGCGATGCGGACGCTGGAGAAGCAGTTCCTGCCCCGGCTCCAGGAGGCGGCGCGGCAGATCGACTCCGAACTCGCCGCCCGGATGTCCACCGGCGCCCGCACCGTCCGCTAGCTGGCTGGCCTTGGCCGCCTCACGCGGCTGACACGGGCCGCCGGGCCACGAACACGGCCGCCAGACCGAGCACGATCAGCGCAACTGGAATCGGGCACCACCAGTGCTCCCAGAAGGCAGTAAGGCCGTGGCTGCTCTCCCGCCCGGCCCAGAAGACGCCAAGTAGCAGGAGGCGGCGCCGACGATCTGGCCGATCCGACGCATGGTCTCAAGGCTACCCCTATGTGCTTCAGACGTGGTGCGTCCCGCCGTGGGTGTGGATGTAGTCGGACAGGGCTGCCTCGCTGAACTGGGCGTGCGCCGCGCCCGGGATGTCGCTCTGCCCGGCCGGGTAACGCCGTGAGATCAGCTCCGCTTCGACCTCCTGCAGGTGGGACGGGCTGCCCGGCGGACGGGCCCGCGCCGCTGGCCGTGGGCACGGTCACCCCGGAGAGCACGTCGTCGGTGCGCGGCGTGGTGAGACTGAGCACGTCGCCCACGCCGGGCGCGGCCGCGTCCCTGGCGGTGAGCGCGGGGAGGTTCCAGCGCTGCTCCACGGTCTTGAGGGTCGAGGTGTGATCCAGCGGCACAGAGCCGTCCGGGACGCGGAACACCGTCCCCGCCGGGATCAGCGGTGACACCAGGACCGTCGGCACCCGCACGCCGAACCTGGTGAAGTCGAAACTGAACTCGCCCGCGTCGTTGTCCGGCGGGGTGGCGCCCGCTGGCGGCGGCACGTGGTCGTAGCATCCGCCATGCTCGTCGTAGGTGATGACCAGCAGAGTCTGCGCCCATCCGGGGCCACTGCGCAGCGCCTCGTACGCGTCGTGGATGAACTGCTCCCCGAGGGCGACGTTGTAGTTCGGGTGCTGGCTGTTCCCGCTCGACGACCAGCTCGGCTCCAGGAACGTGAACGGCGGCAGCGTTCCCGCCGCCGCGGCCGCGGTGAAGTCGGTGAAGTGCCCGAAGTGATTGGCGGCCGCCGAGGAGATATCCGGGAAATTGGACTTGGTCAGCGGCTCGGCGTCGTACCCGTAAATGGACCAGCCGAGCTGATGGTTATCGAGCAGGCCGAAGATCGACGGGCACGTGAACGTGTGTGTCTTGTCGTCCATATGCCCCTGGCTGGTGGCGGCGCAGGCGAAGGCCCGGTTGGGCAGCGTCTCGGTGGGCACGGACGCATACCAGTGGTCGCAGACCGCATAGCCGCGGGCCAGCGCGGACAGCACCGGGAGCGCCTCCGGGGTAAAGCAGCCCATGATGTCGTTGGCGGTCGTGCCTGGCACCATCGTGTATCCGCTGGTGTGTGACTCCCAGGAAAGGGTGTACGCGAAGTCCTTCACGAATCCCTGCATGGCCGGGACCGTCGCGGAAGAGGGTGGCGCGGAGGTGCTGCCGAACAACTGGCTGTTGGTGGCCATGTAGCCCTCACCCGGATCGGCGCCGGGCATGAAGTACGCGCTGGGCGTCGTCGGCTCGATCTTGAAAACGGTGACCGGCTGGCCCGAGGCGTCCGGATTCGACTCGGTGCCGCTGAGCCCCTCGAACGGCTGCCCCGTGGGCGACACGTTCCCCTCGGCGCTGTAGAGGAATCCGAGCATGTGGTCGAACGACCGGTTTTCCAGCATGAGGACCACGACGTGCTCGATTGCCGACAGGCCACTCCCTGGCATGATTGCCTCCTCGCGGGGATCACCCGGCAGCGCTTCCCCGCCGCCCCGCGCCAAGTATGACCGCGTCCTGGCCGTTCGTGCCTTCAGTTACCCCGCAAACACATTTTCTTGGGCCGTGCGTATCCGTGCCTTTCCCTGGCGGGTCACCATCGCGGGCGGGCAGGCTCAGCGGACGCCACGCGGCCGGAACTGCACGCTGATCCGCGGTCCGGTGACCCGTGTGCTCTTGGGCACCGCGTGCTCCCAGGTCCGCTGGCAGCTGCCGCCCATGACGAGCAGGTCGCCGTGGCCGACGTCATGGCGCAGCACCGGCCCGTGGCCCTCGCGCGGCCGCAGCAGCAGCGGCCGTGGCACGCCGAGCGACACGATCGCCACCACCGTGTCCTCGGTGCTGCCTCGCCCGATCGTGTCGCCGTGCCAGGCGACGCTGTCCCGCCCGTCCCGGTACAGGCACAGCCCCGCCGTGCACAGCGGTTCGCCGAGTTCGGCCTGGTAGTACTCGCTGAGCGCATCCCTGGCCAGGGCGAGCATCGGGTCGGGCAGGGCCTGCCCCTCGGCGTAGAAGCAGAGCAGCCTCGGCACGTCGACCACCCGGTCGTACATCATGCGCCGCTCCGCGCGCCACGGCACCGCCCCGGCCAGGCGCTCGAACAGTGCATCGGCGCCCGCGATCCAGCCCGGCCGGAAATCGACCCAGGCGCCGTGGGAAAGCCGCGTCCGCCGCATGGCCGGGCCCAGTGGCCCCAGGCCTGCCTCGTCCGACTCATCCAGCAGCGAACCCTGGAGTGCGGTCTTCACGCCACCGAGTATAAGTCATTATCAAACACATATTCGAGCACCCGTCGTCCGCCGGGCCGCCCCGGGGTCCGCGCCGCCTGCTCGCGTCACAGCACGGTGAGTGCCGCACCGAGGACGCATAGCGCGCCGCCGAGCCAGACCCGCTTCCCCGGCCGGTCCCTGGCTATGAGGATGCCAAGCAGAATGGACAGCTCCCGGATCGTGGCGACGGGCGAAGCGGGGGCCCGCTGGTAGGCCAGCAGGACGAGCAGGTACGCGGCGACCGAGCCGATCCCGATTCCGGTCCCGGCGCGGGCCGCGGCACGCAGCCGGCCCCAGTCGACGCGGACGGCGCAGAGCAGAATCACAGCCTGGACGGCGGTGACCGCGCCCAGGTAACCGATCGCGTTCGCGGACCGCACCGCCCCGGCGTCGATGACGGAGTAGATGGCGATGGTGACGCCGGTCAGCGCCGCGAACGCCAGCGCGGCACCGCGGCCGCGGGCCAGGCCCGCCTGCGAGATGACCGCGAGGCCGATGCCCAGCGCCAGCGACCCGCCGACCCGCGCCGCGTTCAGCGGCTGGCTGAGCACTGCCGCACCGCCGAGCGTGATCAGGAAGGGGGCGATGCCCCTAGCCACCGGGTAGGTGAAGGAAAGCTCGCCGCGCCGGTACGCGGCCGCCAGGCAGGCGAAATAGGCGGCCTCGGCCACGCCCGAGGCGACGGCCGACGGCCAGGCCCGCACTGGCGGGGCCGCGATAGTGGCGGGCATCAGCAGGACGGCTCCCACCGCCGCGCCGACCGCCGCAGCGGCCAGTCGGTCCCCGGCCCCGTGCAGTACGCGGTTCCAGGCCGCATGGAGCACGGCCGCTGCGAGCACCAGGGCGAGTGCGGCCTCGCTCACCGTGGCCCGGGCGACCCGGCCGCATGGTCGGCGGTCATCCCCTCACCCTAGGTCGGCGCGGCAGGTCAGCAGGAGCTACCAGGCACGCTGGGTAAGCCCGCTCTTGGCGTCATGAATGTAAGTCTGATGCCCCTAGAAGGGCCTCGTCGTCACGTTCATGCCCAATCGTTAAGGGGCCAGTGGGCCGCACTAGCCGGGGGAGTTGGCCGCGAAGTGTGCCGCCGCGTCGACGCCGGTGCCCAGGGCGTGCCCCGGAAGGTGGACGGTCGGGCCGCTGTAGCGCATCCCGCCGCGGACGAACTTCCTGGGCATAAGCAAGGGAGTGTCGAGGTCGATGTAGGTAAAGAAGGGATAGCTCGCCGCTGCGACCGCGGCTGAGAATGTCATGGAAACCGCTGTCTCGACCATGCCGCCGATCATTCCGGTCATCCCTGCTGACCGGGCAATCGATATTATGTCGAGCGCGTCCGCGACACCGCACTTCATCAGTTTGACGTTGACCGAGCTTATGCCGCCCGACTCCGCAACGCGAATGGCATCCGCAGGGCAGCGGACGGATTCGTCAGCGCAAACAGGAATGCCGTGCTCTCTTTCCAGTTCCGCAAGGCCGGCGATGTCAGGAGCCGCCACCGGTTGCTCAACAAGGATAACCGCCGCGCCTGCCCCGGTCACGCCGCCCAGGAACCTATGGGCCTGCGAGCGGGAGAACCCGGCATTTCCATCCACTATGATGGAAAGCTCCGGCGTCGCCTGGGAAATAGCTGCAACGCGTGCGACATCCAGCTCCCAGTCATCGGCGCCAACCTTTACCTTGACAGTTTTGAATCCAGACTCCTCGGCATGATGTGCAGATTCCACACTGTGCCCGATGTCGCCCACTCCGATGGTGATGTCGGTCATGAGCTCGTGCGGGAATCCCCCGAGAAAGGCAGGCAGCGACAAGCCGAGATGGCGAGCCAGGGCATCGACCACCGCCTGCTCCACGGCGCACCTCGCCGCGGCTTCCTCGGGAAGCAGGCTTCGCAGGTCAGCCGCCAGAACTCGCCAGCCGGCCGCGTCGCGTCCCTTGACAGTCGCGATCATGTCGTGCAGTGCCGCGAGCGTGCTGGCTTGAGTTTCCCCGGTAATCACTTCGAACGGGGCGGCCTCACCGTATCCGGCTGAGCCATCCTGCAATACCACCCGCACCAACACGTTCTTGGCTGTGGCAACCGCGCCCTTGGAGATGGCGAAGCTCTCGGTCAGCCGCACTGCGATAGGGGCTATGTCCAGCCGCACGATCGTGCGCGCGCGCTCTGCTGCCGTACTGCCTTCTGGCCCGAGCCCGTGCTGCAGTGCTGCCATCGTCGTGACCTCTGCTCCTACCTGGGGTGATACCCCGGAGGCTAACCGCGAATCAGGCAGCTAAGGGATCAGCGCCTTAAACGTTTCGCGGGGGCTGAAGTTTGCGGGCAGAGGCGATCTTGAAGCTACTTGGTGAGCCCACCGATCTGTCCTGCGGGCATCTGGCAAACTCAGCCTACCGGCGTGGCCGTCCTGCCTGGCAACCTCTTTTGTTCCAAGCGGCTCGACCTCCCGCCCGGATCGCCTATGCTACAACGCAGTCCAAGGTTGACGAGGCACTGGCCTCTCGGGCCTCCCGCGGGGGAATTGAGTTGTACGGGTACTCGTAAAATACTTGCCAAGGATAAGTGGGTCATTGATGGTATCGCTTGCGCTACTGCTCGGCGGTCCCTCGCGGGAGCGGGGTATCTCTCTCAACTCCGCACGTTCCGTCGCTGATCATCTGGTGGGCACGGATGTCCATCTCAAAGAGATTATTTATTTCGACCGCCGCTTGCGCGCGTACCCTATTTCGCAGAGCCTTCTGTACTGCAATACTCCTTCGGATTTCGACTTCAGGCTGACGCTGGCCGGCGGCGCACTGGCCGAGCGGGATCTCTTTGCCCGTCTCCAGAGCGTGGACCTCGTCTTCCCGGCAATTCACGGCGCCTTCGGCGAGGATGGGCAACTGCAGGCCCTGCTCGAGTCGGCAGACGTCCCGTTCATCGGGACGGGTGCCAGCGCCTGCCAGGTGGCGTTCGATAAGTTCCGGGCAACAGACACGCTGCGCATGGCGGGCGTAGGTGCCGTTCCCGGCATCCTGGTCACGTCGCAGCAGTCAGCCGCCACGAGAGAAGCAGCGCTTCTGGGCGCATTCCCCGAAGCTGCCAAGGTTGTCGTCAAGCCTGCTCAGGGCGGTTCCAGCATCGATGTTCATGTCTTGACCGACCGAAGCGCGGGCGTGGAGATCCTCGAAGGCATGGTGAGCCGGTACGGCCGCGTCGTCATCCAGCCGTGGATCACCGGTATCGAGATGACGACCATTGTCATACAAGGGCCGTCAGGGCCTGTTGCTTCGATTCCCCTGCAGATTGAGCTGAGGAATCGCTTGGGCGAAAACGACATATTCGATTACCGGCGTAAGTACCTTGCCAGCAACGACTCGCACTATTATTGCCCCCCTGCGCAGGACATGGCGGTTATCAAGGAGATTCAACGTGTCTCCGAGCGGGCGTTCTCGCTGCTCGGCCTCAGGGACTTCGCCAGGATCGACAGCTGGCTACGGCCGGACGGCGAGATTCTCGTCTCCGAGATAAATCCCATCAGCGGCATGGAACAGAATAGCTTCCTGTTTATCTCCGCCGCGCAGCTTGGAATGAGCCATGCGGACATCCTGCGGTTTATTGTTCACACCGCGGCCAGGAGGGTCGGCATCGAAGAGGCCGGCGGAAGCCCCGTCGATGCCGGCGCTGCCGCGGTGCGTCAGCCGGTCGCGGTGCTGTTCGGCGGCGAGACGGCCGAGCGTCAGGTGTCGGTCCTGTCCGGCACCAACGTCTGGCTGAAGCTGCTCGGCTCGCAACGCTACATGCCAGTGCCCTACCTGCTGGATCCCGATGGGTCGGTATGGCGGTTGTCGTACTCGGCGGCGCTCCGCCATTCCGTCGAGGAGATCGTGGAATCATGCCGGGACGCGCAACGGCTCGATGGCGTCCGCAGCGAGCTCGCGTCCTCGATACTCCACCGGCTGGGCTTGTCCGGGGAAGACCTTAGCTCACCCGTATCGCCGCCTGTCCGGTTCACTATGGATGAGTTCCTTGACCTGCATGACCTGGTGTTCATCGCGTTGCACGGCGGCGAGGGAGAGGACGGCACGCTGCAAGAAGTGCTTAACCAGCACGGCGTCCGCTACAACGGCTCAGACGTAGCCGCGTCCCGCTTGTGCATGGACAAGTACGAGACCGGCAAAATCGTCGCTGAGCTGGCCCCAGAGGGCATCTACACGGCGCGGCGGATCTGTGTGCCGCTGGCCGATGCGCTCGCGCGGGACGTGCCCGAGTTGTGGCAGGAGATCGCGGCCGCCTGCGGAGCTTCCCGTGTGGTGGTGAAGCCCGTGGACGACGGTTGCTCGGCGGGCGTGGTGCCGCTTGGCTGTCCTGAGGATCTTGCGCTGTACCTGAGCCTGATCGACAGCGGCGCACCGCGGCTGCAGGGGGATTCGTTCTCCCTGCTGACGGCTGGTCAGATCATTGAGCTGCCGACCAAAAGGCAGACGCGCCTGCTTTTCGAGGAGTACATCGCCACCGATGATATCCGGGTCGATGACATCAACCCTGATACCTCGAGGGCAGCCAGCCTTATCTGGGGTGAAGAACGCGACACGGGCTGGGTGGAGGTAACCGTCGGAGTTCTCGGGAAGAAGGGCTCCATGGCCGCCATGAATCCGAGCATCACCGTTGCGAGCAGCGGTATCCTTTCGCTCGAAGAGAAATTTATGGGCGGCACCGGTGTCAACATCACCCCGCCTCCTGCGCCACCACTTGGCCGAGTCCGCCCCGAGGCTGTGCATATGGCGAAAGAAAGAATAGCCCGTGTGGCGAATGCTCTCGGCATGGCTGGCTATGGGCGAATAGATGCGTTTATGCATCGTGAGACCGGCGAGGTCATCGTAATAGAGGCCAACTCCCTGCCGGGGCTGACTCCTGCCACCGTGTTCTATCATCAGGGGCTCGCCGAGGAACCGCCACTGCCACCGCGCGACATCCTGGAGATGATCGTCGATTTGGCTGATGCACCGGGGACGTAACCGGCGGCCTCCTGGCCTGCCCGCCCCGGCCAGCGGCAGGCAGCCGAGCGCGGACCGCGCCCGCTAGTAAGCTTGGTGGCCCGGCCGAGCGGCGCCTCTCGCCGTCCTGCGTGACAAACCCCTATCTAGCAGCGCAGTCGTGGCGTGCCGCTCGAAGCTCGATGGCTCGGAGGGCCCCGTGGATGCAGTCAGTATCGCCGACCTGGCCGACATAGTCGGTGGCCGGGTGACCGGCTGGACGCCACAAGCCGAACTCGTCAGGCATGTGACGGCTCACTCTCAGCACATCATGCAAGGAAGCGTCTTCTTCGCCTTGCCGGGCACGCGAACTGACGGGCATGAATTCGCCCGCGAGGCGCTGACGAACGGCGCCGTCGGTGTGGTACTCGCAGAGAACCAGGGCCAGGCGCACGACTATGGCGGTCCCGTCGTCCAAGTGCGGAACCCACTGGAAGCATTGCAGCGGCTGGCGAGGTGGTGGCGCTCTCAGCTATCGGCAACCGTTGTCGCGGTTGTGGGCAGCAGCGGCAAGACCGTTACTAAGGATGCTCTAGTCCAAATTCTGGGCGCTGACCGGCGTGTTTTTGGCACACCAGGAAGCTTCAACAGCAAGCTGGGGGTTCCGCTTGCGCTCCTGGATTGCCCTGCCGACTGTGAGGTTGCCATTATCGAAGCGGCCGCGACCGAACCGGGTGAAATGTCTCTCCTGCAGGACATCATTCGCCCCGATCACGTTGTCTTCACCAACCTCGGCACGAGGCACGGCTCGAACTTTCCGGGCCCTGAGGCGCACGTAAGGGAACTGTTGTCCATCACCGGGGCCGGTGCGGACGGCTGGCTGGTCGTCGGCGATCCGCAGCCGGTGGTCCGTGCCGTGGCCGAGAACCTGGCCGTCCGCAGCTACTACCGCGGCGACTCCGCCGCGATCCCTGCCTTTACGATCCTGGAAAGCGACCCGAGGAGCACGCTGGCCCTGGTCAGCTTCCCCGGCGCGGCTGACGGGCATGTCGTCATCCAGACGCCGTTCGAGGAAATCCTCATGGATGTAGAGGTGGCCCTGGCCGCCTCCTGGCTGCTGGGCGTGGAACCAAGCACCGCGCTCCAGGCTCTGACCGACTACGTGCCGACCGAGACCCGGATGGAGGTCTGGCAATCGCCGGAAGGATGGACCGTGGTGCGCGACGTCGCGACAACGGATGCCGTCACGCTGGGCACGGCGCTGCAGGTATCCCGCCGCCTGGCACGCCAGTCGAGCCGGTTCAGCGTCGTGCTGTCGGACCCCCTTGGGTCCTGCAAGACCGAAAGCGTGCACGCCCTGGGCCGCGCTCTTGGAAACTCCAAGGTCGACAGCCTCTGGGCGCTTGAGTGTGACTCGCACCGGGAGATCGGGAAAACCCTTACCGCGATGGGCTCCGACGTGGAGGTTCGCTACTTCGCGAGCCTCGAGGCGATGCGCCCTGCCTTTCGTGACAACCTCGGCAACGACGATGTCGTCCTGATCGAGTCTCCCCGGGAACGCTCTCTCGCGGACGTGACCTCAATCCTTATAGAGCCGCTCGCCCCTACCCGGCTCTATATCGACCGGGCGGCCCTGGAGAGCAATGTCATCGCGTTCCGCCGGCTGATCGGGCCACAGGTCCAGCTTCTCGCGATGGTCAAGGGTCTGGCATACGGGACGAGCGCGATCCATGTCAGCAGATCGCTGCAAGCCGCAGGAGTCGACCAGCTCGGCGTGGCAACCGTGGATGAGGGCGTTGCCTTGCGGCGCGCCGAGGTATCGCTGCCGATTCTCGTCACCCTCGCCACATCGACCGAGATGGACAAGGTAATCAGGAATGATCTGACTCCACAGATCTATACATCAAGCATGCTTGACTCGGTGATCTTCCATGCCCGCCTGAATACACGGCGGCAGCCGGTAAAGGTTCACCTGGAAGTTGAAACAGGCATGCACAGGACGGGATTCCAGCCGGCCGATGCCATCAAAGCCCTGGAACGTATTCGCGACGAGCCGTCGGTCAGCCTGGCCGGGCTCATGACGCACTTTGCCTGTGCGGATCAGCCTAATGAGGACGACTTCACGCTGGAACAAATCGCACGATTCATGGAGGTGGCACGCACTGCGGAGGAGCTTGGCTTCAGGGACTTTATCAGGCATGCGGCAAATACTGCCGGAGCCATTCGCTTTCCGGCGGCGCGACTCGACATGGTGCGCGTTGGCATCGGCCTGTACGGAGTTTATCCTTCATCCGAGACGGCGCACCAGATCGACCTCACGACTGTCGTGGCGCTGGTCAGCCAGATCGTCGAAATCCAAGACCTGTCCGAGGGCGATCGCATCGGCTACGGGGGGACTTACCGGGTGCCGGCCGGAGGGCGGCGGGTCGCCGTCGTAGCCGCTGGTTACCACGATTGCGTTCCCCGGGGCCTTTCAAATTTCGGCTACGTCTCCGTCGATGGCCGCAAGTGCCGCATCCTGGGGATAGTGTCCATGGACTCGATGGTCGTGGATGTCAGCGACTGCCCAAGTGCGGCGGTCGGCAGCGATGTGCTGATTTACGGTCGCCACGGGGGGTCGATCGTCCCCATCGAGGAAGTGGCAGCGGCAATGGACACGATCCCCTATGAACTACTTTCCCGGGTCCAGCCGCGGGTCCTGCGGGTGCTGACCCAACATTGATCAGCGCTCGCGAACCGGCGGTGCTGAGAAAGGCATCACGGTAGGCTTGCCTGATGCGAGAGATCATTGACATCCTGCAAGCCGATGGGCGCGCCACCCCGGAACGCATAGCGATCATGACCGGACTCGACGCCGATAGCGTGCGTGATCAGATCGCTACCTGGGAGCGGGAGGGCATCATCAGGCGTTATAAAGCCGTCGTCGACCCGGATCAGATGCGCAAGATCGCGGGCGTTGAAGTGATCACTGCGCTGATCGATGTATCGGTCTCCCCGGAGCGCGGTGTTGGCTTCGACGACGTGGCTGCCCGGATATCGCAGTTTCCCGAAGTCCGGTCCGTGCACCTGGTATCCGGCGTCCAAGATCTGCGTTGTGTGGTAACCGGCCGCAGCATGCATGATGTTGCCGATTTCGTCGCGCAAAAGCTCGCTACCATAAGTCGGGTAACCGCTACCGCCACACATTTCGTCCTGAAGACGTACAAGGATGACGGCGAGCTGTTTACCGGAGCCGCCGAGGATCACCGCCTGAGAGTGGCACCATGAAACCCCTGAACCCGGCCGTCGTTGCCTGCCCGCCGTCGGGGATACGTCGCTTCTTCGATATAGCGGCCAGCATGGAAGACGTCATCTCGCTGGGAGTGGGCGAGCCTGACTATGCGACCCCCTGGCGTATAAGGGAAGCCGGAATATTCGCTCTGGAAAGTGGCATCACCACCTATACATCGAACGCGGGCCTGCTGGAACTTCGCGAGGCCATCTGTGCGGATCTTCATCGCCGCTATGGCATTAGTTACCAGCCTGCAGATGAATGCCTCATTACCGCCGGCGTCTCGGAAGGGCTTGACCTGGCGCTCCGGGCCTTGCTGGCGCCAGGAGATGAGGTGTTGATCCCGGAACCTTGTTATGTTGCGTATGAGCCATGCGTGAGCCTGGCGGGCGGCAAGCCGGTGACCGTTGCCACCAGTGGGACCGACGGCTTCCGCCTGCATGCTGACCGGATCGCGGCCGCTATTACACCAAGGACAAAGGCAATCCTGCTCAGTTCGCCCGCCAACCCGACGGGAGCCGTGCAGGCGCGTGAGGATCTGGCGGCCGTAGTCGAACTGGCCGTGCGGCATGACCTTTACCTGATTTCCGATGAGATATACGAGAGGCTCAGTTACCTTTCGCCACATGTCTGCGTGGCCACCCTGCCGGGCGCGCGGGAGCGGACCATCCTGCTGGGCGGATTTTCAAAGGCCTACGCCATGACGGGATGGCGCGTCGGTTACTTGTGCGCTCCTGCGGCCATATCGGAGCTGGCCTGCCGGATCCATCAGTACACCATGCTCTGCGCGTCACATATATCGCAGCTAGCCGCACTGGAGGCGCTGCGTTCCGGCGAAGCCGACGCGGATGAAATGATTGCAGATTATGACCGCCGCCGTCGTATCTTTGTCAAGGGCCTCTGCGAAATTGGCCTGGACTGCGCAGAGCCCGGCGGGGCATTCTATGCGTTCCCTTCCATCAGCAGCACCGGCCTGACCTCCCAGGAATTCGCTGAGCAACTCCTCTACGCCGAGCGCGTTGCCGTGGTTCCTGGAGATGTCTTCGGCGCGTCAGGCGAGGGATATGTCCGATGCTGCTATGCGACGGCACTATCGGAACTCGAGGAGGCACTGGTCCGGATCGATCGTTTCCTGGGCAAGCTTCCCGCCGCTTCCCCGGCCGCTACTTGACAAGGCGGGCACCGGCGGATCAGCGACATCGGGCCGGTGCTCATCCTGGCGGTACGGCCGGCTGGACATCCTGGTCGACAACGCCGGACCCGCACGGCCCCCACCGAGACCTGCGCGGACGAGAACGGCACCGTCCCCCGGTAGCCGTTGTCAGAAGGCACGCCGTCTGGCAACGGGAGTATCGGCCGGGCGCAGCGCATGAATACTTGGCGTCGCCGGGTACGATTATCGGTTCTCGAAAGGCTGCTATACTCGCCGGCCCAATGACCGCCGCCGGATTTGTGAACTATCCGGCTGAGTGGCGGCATTGACCGTATGGCGAATAATGCTAGACATTCCGGAAACGGAAGTGTAAGTGCTTCTATGGGTGCTAGACTTCGTGGAAGCGATCCTTCCTGCGGATCTTCGTCTGTAAGTTGGCGAGTCATAGCCTTGGAGATGCATCCCCCGAAGCGGCGGCTTCCCGATGTGCTGAGGCGTCACACGTCGGCACGCCTCAGGCAAGCCTTCGACCGCGTCTGTGCGATGCCCGGTATACAAGCCCATGACCGCACTACCTTCGACAGGTGGCAACAAGGTAAGTCGACCCCGTCGGATGGAGAATTCATCAGGCGCCTCGCCGACGAGCTGGGTGACCCAGAGATTGTGGAGGCCTGGAACGACGACAGGCTGGGGACCAAGCGCGAGGTACCCGATCTGCTAACTCGCTTCCGCAGCCTGCCCGACAACCTCAAAAGTGAAGTGATGTCTGCGCTCATCGCCGAGTCGTTCCGGGTGAACTCCGCAACCCGTACCTCATTCACGATGCAGGTCGAGCTGCACGGTGGCCTGACTGAGGACTGCCACCGGCTTGATGTGAACCTGGCTTGGGAGGGTCGCCTGCCGGCGAACGCGAGCGTCGTGATCGCCCCGGACGAAAAGGACCTTGTGCAGGCTTGGGCGCGCGACCAATGCATCTTCCGGGAGCTGGTGCCGGTCGGCTCTGACGCGCTCGCCACGGCGATGGCCGCCTTGCGGGACACCCCGCCGGCCCTCCTCTACAAGCCCGCCAACAGCGACACGGTCAGAGAGCCATCGATCCAGGAGAGCCATGAGGGCGGCCAAATCTGTCAATTTGACAACGAAGAGGTTTCCGCCGCAGAAATCAGGCTCACCGCGAGCTTGCCCTATCCGGCAGACCTGTCGATGTATCCCGCCATGCTCGGAGCTTACGCGGTGACAGGGCGTGCCAAGATCATTATGGTGACCGATCCTAAGTGCGCCGGGCGGCCGCACGCGCTGCGCTTTCTTGGCCAGACCCCGTCATGGGAGTACCGAAGCGGCGTCGCGGGGAGCCGACTGACGGTCGAGATCGGTGGTAACGGCTCGCTTATAGAGAGGAACTCCGGTGTCGTATTCTTCTGGCACGCTGCTCCTATAAGCTCCGACGGGTGAAACTCGCAATATCAGATGCTCGTGGAGGCGCTGCCTGCCGACGGTACTGCGGTGCTCAGAGAGGGTTAAGACCGGCGAGTCAGCTTTCGCGGGCACGGGTAGCCCGGCCCACGACAAGGCCCTTGTTGTTCGAGATGCTTGCCAGCGCATGCGCGGAAATCCTCATGCCACACCCATCCGGCCGCACCATCGACGAACAGTCATGTAGCAAGAAGGAGGCGGCAGGCTCGTCGTACCCGTATACCAGCACCAAATGCCCGCCCTGCAGAGAGCTGTCAACTTTCGCGGCACTGATGGATAGAATTGCATACATTCCTTGGGCCAGCGCCTCCGTGATCTCGCCCATGCCCAGCGTTCTCATGACGCGGCAACGCATGCCGAGGCGCTCCGCAAGTTCAGCGAGAGGATAATGAAATGCGCCCTGGATGGTGCCCTGCTGGCTCACGACGAACGTGCCGTTCGCTGTGGCCATCGTAGTTAGCTGATAAAGGCTCAGGTCGGTGGTGACGCCGATAGTATCGCCGACCATCTTCAGGCAGCATATTCCGCAGATCTCTGGGATCCAGCGCTGATATTCAACCTGGTCAGAGCCAAATGCAATCCACGGCTCAGTGTCATCAGGTCGCCTCTTTGGCACATATACAGGTACCGGTGGCAAATTGTTTCCCGTTCGTCTCACACCAGGACCGTAGCGCTTTCCAGCGTCATGAAACGCGGATATCGCCTCATTTTAGCAGCGGTGGGGGCGCAGCGGCCTCCGGCCTGCCCACGGTGCCGCGGTGCCGGTGGCCGCCGGTTGCGGTGGATCGGCCGTGCGGCCGAAGGACCCGGTGATGCTACGGTGTGCGCTGCGGCCTTCCCTCGGTCCGCGCTCTGGTGGCTGGCAAGAGACCCTGCGGCTCCGGTTGCTGCCACCCCGACTGCGCAATGCCAACGGACGAGATCCCAGGGTCCGGGCGGTGCAATCCGCCGCGCGCAGGTCCGCGCCCTTACCTGCCCTTGTGCGCACGTCCGGTGCACACGGCTTCTTGTAATTACACGTATGCGTACCGGTGAGGGCCGGCGGACCATGACGGGATATGCACGCCCGTCTGAAGGCAGGTTCTTAATGAATACCGTCGCGAAGGATACCGGCACCGCAAGCGGCGCGATGGCCGACGCCATCAGCGCGGGCACTGGGAGCCGCTATGGTTGACGACCGCCCGCTGGGCTACGGCGAGGTCCCGACCGCCGCTGCGCGACTGGTGATCGTTATCCTGCCTCTGGGGAACGAGCAGCCGGCCGACAGCCTTCCGGGGGACGTTTCCATCACTGTAGCCTGGCCGCCGCAAGGCATCCCCGGTCCGCGCGAGGCCGCCGCTGACCCGGAGTTCGCCACCTGCTATCAGGCAGAGATGCCTGCCTTGATCAGCTTCCTCATTAAATGCGGTGCAAATCCAGGCGACGCCCCCGAAGCCGCACAGGAAGCCTTCCGTGAACTATTCGAGCAATGGAAGACGGTGGACAAACCGAAGCTGTGGCTTCGAAAGGTGGCTTTCCCTGTCTTCCTCCGCCGGCCGGTGAGCAACGCGGCATCTCCGGAAGAGAATCACGACAAGCCGATATCATCGAATGCATCTTCATGGTTCGATTTCGGCGACGAGGAGCGGCTTTTCATCGACATGCCGCGCCTGCTGTCCACGACCCAGAGGGCAGTGCTCGCATTGCACTATGAGCGGTTCCAGACGCGCGAGATCGCAGAAATACTGGGAATGAAACCGGCCACGGTCCGGAGGAACCTGAAGGGAGCCCGCGCCACTCTCAAGGCGTCGCTGAACCTCAATGACCATCCCTGGACTGATCAGGGACCGTCTACGGGGGACCCGTCTGCGGGGGAGGGGCGGGGACATGAGCCACATCGATGATGAGGGCGCTGTACCGGTCGCTTCTAGCGGTGACCGCAGTGACGCGGCGCTGGACGCTGCCTTCTCGGCAGCCAACGCCGGCATGGTCGCCGCGATCCGCCAGGGCTTCGACCTCGATGCCGGCCTCGCCCGGATCATCGGGGCCCCGCCCCAGGTGGAGGTTCGTTCCCCAGGGTCACCCGAAGAGAGCAACTGGGGGCGGCTGCTGTCCTTTGCCCCCCGGCCCGATGGTGGCTGGCCGCGGCTGGATCCGTACCTTTGCGCAGTCGATGTCAGTACTCAAATCGCACGTCTGCGGTTTCGCATCCTGGAGCTTGTGCGGCAGAGCCAGGCAGGCGGATCTGCCGCGGTGCTGCTGAGAGCGGCAGCAAGTAATCTCCAGGATCTGCACCGGGGCCTTGAAGGAAAGGCTCTCTCACGGCAAGCAGCGGGCAACCTGCTGGATGCGGCCAGCCTGGCGCTGGAAACAGCCAGCGACGTGGCGGCATCCGAAATAGCTTGTTCGGCTAAAAGGGCGTCGGGCGAAAACCCAGACTTTTCTGCTGCAAGGGCGGGAAATCCTCTTTCTGGGCGGCATGCTTCCAGAAAGTACTCTTCCCTGCGGACTGGCTCCGCACCGCCGGTGCTGGGCGCGGTTCTTCTGCTTGCGCTGGCAGTAACCGTCTCGCTGCTCGGCAAGAGCTGGCTTCATGACGTTCTGGCTGCGCTGGAGTTCAAGAGATATGACGCTGCGGAAGCTGCCCTGATAACGGTCAATACTGCGATCCTGGGCCTGCTGCTGTTCAGGGTTCCCCGCCGGCTCTTCCGGCTGTTCCGCCGACGCTCTGAACGCATTTCCGCGGTCACCGAAGCCATCAAGGCAAGGGCAGCTCTACGGCGCCAGGCCGCCGATGCCAGCAAGGCTGGCGCGGTGCTCAGGAGAAGCCTGCAACCTGGCGATTGCGAACGACCTGAAGCATTGCCGTACATCACCCTCCTGCAAGCCGTTGCCAAACTGGAACGGCCACCACCCGAGGCCGCGACCAGCAGGATCGACGTGCTCCGGGAGGAACTAGACGGTCTGCGCCCCAACGTCATGAAGCTCTTTGACGGGGTCGGCGATTGCAGCCACTGCGCACCTTGCTGACGCCATGATCGGCGGGAAGAGAGTTGCCCAGCACGCACGCGCGGGCAGCGCCCGGTTCGCCAACGGCGTCTACACGCGCAGTTCGTGGACGGTCTACCCGGCCCGCCGCCCGATGGAAAACCTCCTGATCCTGAACGGAGAACACCGGTGACCGTCCAGCTTCCGCTGGCCGCCCAGCCGAAGCCGGCCCGCCTGCACAGCTTGAGCTGGGCAGGCGGGCCGGGTATCGGGAGTCCGCGGCGTCACCCCACCGGCAACCACGGGTAGGCAGCTCCGCGAGCGGCGGGAGCCGTAGGTTAGGGGCATGGCAGACGACATGGACGGCGCCTTCGCCAGCTACGCCGCCGCGACCCTCGACGGCTTGCTGGAACGCCAGCCGGAGTGGGCCACGGGCGTCGGCGATCACCGCCATGACGACCGGCTCACGGTCGGCGCCGCCGGGTACTACGAGGAGGCCAGCCGCTGGGCAGGTGACCGGCTGGCCGAACTGGCGGCCATCGACGCCGATCGCCTTTCCCCGCAGTACCGTGTGGACGCGCAGATCCTGGCGAACCAGCTCACCCGGCTTCGGTTCATGATCGACGAGCTTGCGTGAGCACGAGTGGAATCCGATGGTCGCCAACCCGGGCCGGGCGATCTACAACCTGCTCGCCCGCGACTTCGCGCCCCTGCCGGACCGGCTGCGCAGCGCCACCCGGCGGCTCGCCATGCTGCCGGATTCGCTGGCCGCCGCCCGGTCGGTGCTCGGCGCCATGCCCGAGGTCCACATCGAGACGGCGCTCACCCAGTTCGCCGGAACCGAGCGGCTGCTCACCGGGGAACTCACCCGGCGGGCCGCCGAGGTCAATGGCGGCGAAGCAGACCTTGCCGCGGTGCTGCCGCAGGCACTGGAGGCCCTGGCCGTAGCACACCCGGTGGCTGGAGGAACGGCTGGCCAGCGGCTCACGCGAAGGCTTCCGCGAGCCACGGCTTGGCACGGAACTGTTCTCCCGCAAGCTGCGCCTGGTGCTCGACACCGAACTCCCAGTCGAACAGATCCTGGCCCGCGCCGAAGCCGACCTGGCCCGGATGACGGAGGAACTGGCGGTCGCGGCGGCCGAACTCATGGGCACCCAGGCCAGCACGGCCCGGGACGAGGCGGCCCTGATCCGCGCCGCCCTCGACTCACTCTCCGCCGACGCACTCGACGACGCCACCATTCTTGGTTTCGTCCGCGCGGCATACACCGTGCAGCGTGAGTTCGTGCTCGCCCACGACCTGGTCACGGTGTTCGATGACCCGGTGGATGTGATCCCGATGCCGGAGATCGACCGGGGCGTGGCGGTCGCCTACTGCGACTCACCGGGCCCGCTGGAGACCGCCGCGCTGCCCACGCTCATAGCGGTCTCACCGACGCCGGAAGGCTGGACGCAGGAGCGGGTCCGGTCGTTCTACCGCGAATACAACCGCCACATGATCCACAACATCATGGTCCACGAGGCCATGCCCGGCCATGCCCTGCAACTCCAGCACTCCCGCAGGTTCACCGGCGCTACGCCGGTGCGCGCGGCCTGGCGGTCGGGCTCGTTCGTCGAGGGCTGGGCCGTCTACGCCGAGCAGGTCATGAACGCCCACGGTTACCCCGGCGAGGGCAACCCGGCCGCGCTCCGGACCCAACGGCTGAAGGGCAAGCTCAGGACCATCATCAACGCGATCATGGACACCCGCGTGCACTGCCTCGGGATGACCGAGTCGGAGGCCATGGACCTGATGACCGGCGCGGGTTACCAGGAGGAGGGCGAGGCGGCGGGCAAGTGGCGCCGCGTCCTGCTGACCTCGACCCAGCTGTCCACCTACTACGTGGGTTTCCTCGAGGTCGACGGCTTGGCCGCCGATCTGTGGCGGGAGCACCCCGACTGGCCCGAACGGCAACTGCACGACTCGATGCTCGCCCATGCCTCGCCGCCCGCGCGCCACCTGCGCACGCTGCTTGGCGTCCGCCCGGCGGGCTGAGGGGTGGCGAGCGTGCTGCGGGTTTCCTCCCGCAACGCCCGCTTCCAGCAGTGGCAGGCCCTGCTCGGCAACAGGAACAAGCGGCAGCGTGCCGGGGAGTTCCTGGTCCAGGGGGTCCGGCCGATCTCGCTTGCCGCCAGGTTCGGCTGGCGGTTCCGCGCGCTGATCCACGACAGCGAGCGCCCGCTGTCGCAATGGGCGCAGGCCCTGCTGCGCGACGCCGGGGCGACACTGGTGCCGATGGCGCCCGACTTGCTGGCCGAACTCGGCGAGAAGGATGAGGGCGTCCCGGAACTGGTCGCAGTGGTCGAGATGCCCGCCGATGACCTCGGCCGCATCGAAGCCGGTGACGGCTTCCTCGGCGTGGTGCTCGACCGCCCGGCCAGCCCTGGCAACGTGGGCAGCATCATCAGGTCGGCGGACGCACTCGGCGCGCGCGGGGTGATCGTCACCGGGCACGCGGCGGACGTCTACGATCCCCGGTGCGTGCGGGCCAGCACCGGTTCGCTGTTCGCGCTGCCGGTGGTCCGCGCGCCCGGGCCGCGGGAGGTGGCCGGCTGGGTAGCGGCGCAGCGTGCCCGGGGCTGCCCGGTCGTGCTGGCCGCCGCCGACGAGCGCGGTGACAAGGACGTGTTCGACTTCGACTTCACCCAGCCGACGCTGCTGCTCGCCGGGAGCGAGGGCGCAGGGCTGAGCGCCGCGTGGCGCGAACTGTCCGACGTGGTCGTCCGCATCCCCATGGCCGGCGCCGCGAGTTCGCTGAACGTGGCGAGCGCGACCACGGCCGTCTTGTACGAAGCGGCGCGCCAGCGCCTGATGGCACGGAAGGGTTCCCAGCTCAGCTCTTGATTTGTGCAATACGACGTGCCGTGGCCGGCCGTGATCCCGCGACGCGCGCACGGGGCCCGCGGAACCCTCGTGCACCGGATCCACACGGAACTCACACGCGTTCCGCGACGTGCCCTGAGGCTGGCCGCCGAGGATGGTGGCGCACGATCATCGGGGCAACCGTGAGGCGGTGCGATGGGTAACAGCAGCGGTGGCCGGCGGCCTGCGCGAGGCTGGCCTGGTTCCGGGGCGGCGGACACGAGGGCGCGCACCGGGGCCGCGCCGTCACCAGCGGCGGTACCCGCGGCTGCCGGGCGCCCGGCCCGCCGCCCTGGTCTCGGCGCTGGCCGGAACGGCGCTGCTGGCCGCCTGCAGCGGCGGCGGGGCGCCCGCCTCGGCGAAAGAGACCAACTACCAGAAGGCCGTGGCGTTCTCGGCGTGCATGCGCGCCCACGGCGAGCCGGGCTTTCCCGACCCGCAGGCCAACGGCAACCTGCTCATCGACGGGCAGAAGGACCACCTCAACGGTGCCCTGATGGCCTCGGCCCAGAAGGCCTGCCAGCACCTGATGCCGAGAGTCCGCCCCGATGACCGCGGCGCAGCAGCAGAAGCTCACCGCGCAGGCGCTGAAGTTCGTGGCGTGCATGCGCGCACACGGGCTGCCCACGTTCCCCGACCCCAAGGTCAACGCCCAGGGCATCGAGATCCAGATGCCCAGCGGTGTCGCGCCCAACTCGGCCGTGCTCCGCAACGCACAGCAGGCCTGCCGGAAGCTGGTTCCAGGCGGCCCGCCCTAGCCGCCGCCCGGCGAGGGGTGCCAGCGGAAGCGGCCGCTGGCACCCCCCGCGAGGCGGCCAGGCCGGGCTTACTCCGCCGGCGGCCGACCGTCCGGCCCGGCGCCCCCGTGATCGCTGGTATCTGTAGGGAGGTTGGCGCCTCCTACAGATGAGGGATGCGCTATCCGCCAATCGGCGGATGACGCCCGGCGGCCTGGCCGCGATCCTGGTACCCCGCTGCCGGGCCGCCGCTCACCAGGTGCGCGCGAGGCCGGGTGCAGTGCGGAGGGGGCCGCCATGAAGCAACTGAGGATCACTAAGCGGCATCGCCGGCGCGGCTGGCGGCTTGAGCCGCTGCCGCTGGACCCGCGTGACCCCGATATCGTCCGGGCCAAGGAACTCGCCCGGCGTTCCCGCGCCGTGGCCTCGCGCCCCGGCCGGGCGCGGCAAGCCGGGAACTGAAGGCCTCGCCGCACGTGCGCGCTCGTCATCCGTGGTCAGGTCCCGCCACGGACCTGCCCACGGCACTTCGAAGGCCGGTAGCCATATCGCCGCGTCTACGCCAGATGCTCGCGGTGACTTCGCCTCACTGGCGGCCTAGCGGACCGTGTACGGGCCCGTGGAGACCGGGTGGTACCCCTTGGCGCCGACCGCGCGGGCAAGCGGGCTGCGCGGATCCTCGCCGGCCTTGAGCAGGTCGAGCACGCGTCGGAAGTCGTAGACAGGCGTCCAGCCCAGTTCGGCGCGGGCGCGCTCGTTCACGTAGACCCGGTCGATGTGGCCGAACATCCGCCACCCCCGCCGCGCGTACTCCGCTTCCTGGTCGGGGAACAGGCGGCGCACCACCGCGGGCGCGCCGGCACGCAGCGCGGCCAGGTCGGCGGGCTTGAACGGCGTTGTCGCGCTGACGATGTAGCGCCCGAAACCGATCGCTGGCGCGCGGTCGACCGCGAGCAGGTGGGCGTCCACCACGTCGGCGATATCGGCACGCCGGTAGAGGAACTCGTTCGCCTTGATGTTGGCGTCAGGGTAGGCCGTGCGTACCGCATCGACATCGTCAGGCTCGGGAAAGAAGCGAGACGTCCGCAGGATCACGACGGGGAGGCCGTGGTCGGCGTGGATGAGCGCGCACAGATCCTCCGCCGCGGTCTTCGTCACGCCGTAGATATTGCGCGGCACCGGGGTGACCTCCTCGGTGATCCACGCGGCGGGCGCGCCCGGAGCCGGGGTGAGCGCCCGGCCGAAGGCACTCGTGGTGCTGGTGAACACGAAACTGCCGACACCCGCGGCGACGGCTTCCTGGAGCAGGGTCAGCGTCCCGGTGATGTTGGTGTCCACGAAATCCTGGCGGCTGTGCGAGCCCACGTGCGGCTTGTGCAGCGTCGCCGGGTGGAGCACGGCATCCGACCCCGGCGAGGCAGCCGCGGACCGTGGCGCGGTCGGCGATGGAGCCGACGGTCGTGGTGAACGGGGAGGCGAGCAGGTCAAGGCCCACGACGTCACGCCCGCCGGCGCGCAGCACGCGCACCAGCGCCTCACCCAGGTGCCCGGCACTGCCGGTCACCAGGACGCGGTCACCAGGCATGCGCATCACCCTACTGCCCGGGGACGCGGTCACCGGGGCGCGCGGACGGCGGGCTCAGCGGGGGCGTGGTGAGATGGTCAGGTGCGCCCACACCTGACCATCCCTGGCAAGCTCGTTCCCGGCGACAAGGTCGCGGTGGTGTCGCCCTCGTTCGCCGCGCCGGGCCCGTTCCCCGAGGTACACGAACTGGCGATGACCCGGCTCCGGGAGGAGATCGGGCTTGAGCCCGTGGAGTACCCGACCACCCGGCAACTGGGCGCCTCCCCGCGGGCCCGGGCGGATGACCTGATGGCGGCGTTCGCCGACCCGGACATCAAGGCCGTGCTGGCCACGATCGGCGGGGACGACCAGATCACCGTCCTGCCGTACCTCAATCCGGCCGTCATGACCGCGAACCCCAAGGCCTTCTTCGGCTACAGCGACAACACCAACCTGCTCAACTGGCTGTGGTACCACGGGGTCGCCGGGTATCACGGCGGCTCGACCATGGTCCACCTCGGCCGCCCCGGCGGGCTCCATCCGGTGTCCACCGCCTCGCTCCGGGCGGCACTCTTCGACATTCGCGAGCTGCCGTTGCATCAGGTGGACCGGTTCTGCGAGGTCGAGCTGAGCTGGGCGGACCCGGAAGGGCTGCGTTATCCAGCGCCGACCTCTCCGGCCCCGGGCTGGGTGTGGCACCGGCCCGACCGGGTCGTGACCGGGCCGACCTGGGGCGGCAACCTGGAGATCCTGCACTGGACGCTCGCCGTCGGGCGCTGGATCTGGCCGGCGGAGGACTACGCCGGATGCGTGCTGATCCTGGAAACCTCCGAGGAGATGCCCTCGTCAGAGGAGGTGTTCCGGATGCTGCGCAACATGGGCGAGCGCGGGCTGCTCGCCCAGTTCCCCGCCGTGGTGTTCGGCACTGCCAAGGCGACCAGCATCGACCGGCCGGTCAGCCCGGACAAGCGGGAGCCGTACCGGACCGCGCAGCGCGATGCCGTGCTGGCGGCGTTCGAGGCCTACAACCCCGAGGCGATGATCGTCTTCAACGTGGACTTCGGCCATACCGACCCGCAGTGGGTGCTCCCCTACGGTGGCACGCTGACCGTCGACGGCCCGGCCCGCACGATCACCGCGTCGTACTAGCCGCCGTATTTGTGCCCAGGGCCTGAGATGCTCGTCGATCGCTGCGACTTGCCTACCGATGGAGTTACAAGATTGTCACCCGGGTGAATAGCCGTATTACCCGCGCCGCATTCTGTCAGATAGAGCGGCTCCATTGACACAGCCAGATCCTGCCTGCTCACAGGCAATCTATGGGCTGGCTAGGCCTGCCGTCACGGCTGACAGCGTCAAACTCAACGGTTACATCAACCTATCAGTTAACACTACAACCCTGGACAAATCGGGCGGCCTGGTCACCATCGCTTCGAGTCGTTCCCCCAGATATGTAGCCGAATGGATCTGGCTACGCGTCTTACTTTGTGATAGACCGTTCTGCTGTGGGGTGGGAGGTCTGCCCTAAAGGGGTAGGTGTGAGAGGCTGTTTCGTTGCAGCCTGCATATGCTCCGAAAGTTATCAGTGATGTTGCCGCCGTTCAGCGGCAGCGTGGGGACTTTAGTGGGGGAGTAGCAATGGCCACATGGTCGGCATTGGCGGAGTATGTTAGGTCCCACTACAAGATCGCAGACGAGAAGCCTGGCTCGATAAAGCTTATCTTCGACGTCGGAGATCTGCGGTCGCAAGTGGTCTTTTTGTGGCGGATGAGTCTGCTCGATGGCGAGGAGGAGTGGGTCCAGATCGAATCTCCTTTTGGAAGGCTGGACTCTATCAATCTCCGCGGCGCCCTCGAGGCAATGGGCAAGACAGTCTGCGGTGGTATCGCCGCCACGGAGGATCTCGTGACCGTCCGTCACTCGGTGCCACTGCTGAACTTGGATATCAATGAATTCGAGCGGCCGCTCGGCCTGGTCACAGGCACTGCAGACCGCTTGGAACAGCAATTCCAGGGAGGCGACCAATTCTGATATCTAGGGCCGCCGCGAGCGGTAGTGATATGGCTGGCCCGCCTGCCCGTCGTGCCGGGCTTCGTCTGAATTCATGAGTGCAGCGGGTGTGGGGTTGTCCCCTCGCCGCGACACCTTCTAGGGGCACCGAACTTACATTCATGCTTGTGGCGCGCTACAGGGGAACCGTCGCGGATGCCGGGCTCAGCCAGGCGGCGGAACGCCGCCTGGGTGGGCGAGCCGGGCGCGGCGCAGTACACGATCAGCCGCTGGCCGCTCTCCGGGATGTGCAGCACCCGGCATTCGAACTCCAGCGGCCCGGTCAGCGGGTGGTCCACCCGCTTGACGATGGGCTTGCGGGTGGCGACGTCGTGCTCCTGCCACATCTGCGCGAACTGCGGCGAGGTGCCGAGCAGCTCGGTGACCAGGGCCTGGATGCCGGGGTCGGCTGGGTAGCGGGCGTAGGAGGCGCGCAGGTCCGCGATCATGGCCCGGGTGAACCGGACGGTCTCCTCGTCGGTCCACGGTGCCGCGGTGGCGGGCAGCCGGAACATCCAGCGGATCATGTTCCGGTCCTCTTCCGGAACTTGCGACAGATCACCGACGAAATGCGTGGCCAGCGAGTTCCAGGCGAGCACGTCGTATTGCGCGTCGACCACGTAAGCCGGGGTCTCGGGCATGCTGTCCAGCAGGTTCCTGATGCCCGGGCTGATCTCGCGGGACGGCCCCGCGGTCGGCGGCGCGCTCTCGCCGGCCAGCCGGAACAGGTACTCGCGCTCGTCGGCGGTGAGCACCAGGGCGCGGCCGAGCGCGGTCAGCACCTGGCGGGACGGGTGCGGCCCGCGCGCCTGCTCCAGCCGGATGTAGTAGTCCACCGATATCCCGGCAAGCTGGGCGACTTCCTGACGGCGCAGCCCCGGCGTGCGCCGCCTGCCGCCGCCGGGCAGGCCCACGTCGGCGGGGCGCAGGCGGTACCTGCGGCTGCGCAGGAACGTGGCAAGCTCGCCGCGGTTCATCGTTCCAGCTTGCCTCATCGCGGCGCGCCCAGGGTGGGACCGTTAGTCCCAGGCTTGGCGAGGCTCTCCCGCTGTGGCGCGGTCGTGCCGACGATTAACTCATGACAACGACTGCGCTGATTACCGGTGCCAACAAGGGCATCGGCCTCGAAACCGCCCGGCTGCTCGGCGCCCGCGGCATGACCGTGCTCGTCGGCGCCAGGGACGCCGCCCGTGGCCGCCAGGCCGAACAGGAGTTGCGGGACGGGGGTGCCGACGCCAGGTTCGTCCAGCTCGACGTCACCGACGAGGCCTCGGCAGGGCAGGCCGCGAAGTGGATCGAGTCAGAGTTCGGCGTGCTGGACATCCTGGTCAACAACGCGGGCATCGCCCGCGGCGACGGCGACGGCCGGCCCAGCCAGACGACCCTGGCTACGCTGCGCGAGGTATATGAGACCAACGTGTTCGGCGTCGTGGCGGTGACCAATGCCATGCTCCCGCTGCTGCTCCGCGCGCCTGCCGGGCGGATCGTCAACGTGTCCAGCGAAGTCGGCTCGATCGCTTCGATGACCGACCCGGATGGCCCGATGGCCGGGATGGCCTCGATACCGTACCCGTCGTCGAAGACCGCGCTGAACATGGTGACCGCGATGTACGCCAAGGAGTTGCGGGACACCAAGGTCAAGGTCAACGCGGCGAACCCCGGCTACTGCGCCACCGATCTGAACGGGCACAGCGGGTTCCGTACCCCGGAGCAGGGCGCCCAGGTGAGCGTGCACCTGGCTACGCTGCCGGCCGACGGCCCGTCCGGGGTGCTCTGGGGGCACCTGTGGACCACAGACGGCCCAGAGGCCTCCGGCGTCCTCCCCTGGTAATCCCGGGGAGCCATCGGCGGCCGCGCCACTTACCATGAGGGGATGCGGTGGCATCGGCCGGTTTCAGCTCCCAGCTCCGTGATCGGGCGCCCGTGACGGCCCCCAGCCCGCCGGACGGGCCAGCGGCACCGGCGCGGCCGGTCATCCTGACCGTGGACGACGACCCGGGCGTGTCCCGTGCCGTGGCCAGGGACCTGCGGCGCAAGTACGGGGAGCGGCACCGCATCGTGCGCGCGGAGTCCGCGGAGGCGGCCCTCGACGCACTCCGGCAGATGAAGCTGCGCGGCGAGCAGGTGGCCGTGCTCCTGGCCGACTACCGGATGCCGGAGATGAACGGCATCGAGTTCCTCGAACAGGCCATGGACATCTATCCCGCGGCCCGGCGGGCGCTGCTGACCGCCTATGCCGACACCGGCGCGGCCATCGAAGCGATCAACGTGGTGGACCTGGACTACTACCTGCTCAAGCCCTGGGACCCGCCCGAGGAGAAGCTCTACCCGGTGGTGGATTCGCTGCTGGAGTCGTGGCTGACGGCGGATCACCGGCCGGTGCAGGAACTCAGGGTGGTCGGTCATCGCTGGTCGGCGCGTTCCTCGGAGGTCCGCGAGTTCCTGGCCCGCAACCAGGTGCCCTACCGCTGGTACCAGTCGGACGAACCGGAGGGGCAGCGGCTCCTGGACGCGGCGGAGGCGGACGGGATGACCCTGCCCGTGGTGATCACCCCGGACGGCGAGGCGCTGGTCGGGCCCTCGGACGCTGAGCTTGCGGCCCGGGTGGGGCTGGCGACCACGCCGTCGGCGCAGTTCTACGATCTGGTGGTCATCGGCGGCGGCCCGGCCGGCCTGGGCGCGGCCGTCTACGGTGCCTCGGAGGGGCTGCGCACCGTCCTGGTGGAGCGGACCGCGACCGGCGGGCAGGCGGGCCAGAGCTCACGGATCGAGAACTACCTCGGTTTCCCCGACGGGGTGTCCGGGGCCCAGCTCACCGACCGGGCCAGGCGGCAGGCCACCAAGTTCGGCGCGGAACTGCTCACCACCCGTGAGGTGACCGGCCTGGAGGTGCACGGCCCGGCGCGGACGATCCGGTTCTCCGACGGGACCGCGATCGACGCCCACGCGGTGATTCTCGCGACCGGGGTGGCCTACCGGCAGCTCGCCGCGCCCGGCGTCAACGACCTCACCGGGCTCGGGGTCTTCTACGGGTCGGCGCTGACCGAGGCCACCACCTGCGCCGGCCACGACGTGTACATCGTCGGCGGGGCCAACTCGGCCGGCCAGGCGGCGGTGTACCTGGCCCGTGGCGCCAGATCGGTGACGATCCTGGTGCGCGGCCCGTCGCTGCGCAAATCCATGTCGCACTACCTGATCGAGCAGATCGAGAAGATCCCCCGCATCACGGTGCGCACCTGCACCGAGATCGCCGAGGCCCACGGTGACGGCCACCTGGAGCGGCTCACCCTGCGGGACAGCAATACCGGCAGCACCGAAGTGGTCGACGCGCAGTGGCTGTTCGTGTTCATCGGCGCGGCCCCGCTGACCGGCTGGCTCGACGGTGTCGTGCACCGGGATAAACGGGGCTTCGTGCTGGCCGGTCCCGACCTGCCGGTCGGGGGTGACTGGCTGGCCGGCTGGCCACTGGACCGGGCACCGTACCACCTGGAGGCCAGCGTGCCCGGCATCTTCGTGGCCGGAGATGTCCGGGCGGAATCCGCCAAGCGGGTCGCCTCGGCGGTGGGGGAGGGCGCGATGGCCGTCATGCTGGTGCACCGCTATCTGGAGCGGACATGAGCGCCCAGCCTCCAGGCATGTGCAACCCGGATGAGCTGCGCACGCTGTTCCTTTTCGAGAAGCTCACCGACGACCAGCTCGCCTGGCTGTGCGGCCAGGGCCACGTCGAGCAGGTCGAGCCCGGCCCGCTGTACGCCGAGGGCCAGCCCGCGGAGAAGCTGTACGTACTGCTGGAAGGCACGCTGGTGATGTCGCGCCGGGTCGGCACGGACGACATCGAGACCGGCAGGACGTCCAGCGTCGGCGTGTACGCGGGGGCGTTCATGGCATACCTGGGCGACCGGGTGCCGCAGGTCTACAACAACTCGGTGCGGATCATCGAGCCGTCCCGGTTCTTCGTGCTCGAAGCGGACAAGTTCGCAGCAGCTCATGAACGACTGGTTCCCCATGGCGGTGCACCTGCTCGAAGGGCTGATCTTCGGCAACAAGAACGCCCAGGAAGCCATCGGCCAGCGGGAGCGGCTGCTCGCGCTCGGCTCGCTGTCGGCGGGGCTGACCCACGAGCTGAACAATCCGGCGTCCGCGGCGGTGAGCGCCACCGCTGCGCTACGCGAGCGCGTGGCTGGCATGCGCCACAAGCTGGGCATGATCGCGGGGTCACCGCATCCGCCGATGGCACTCGCCGCGCTGGTGAGGCTGCAGGAGGAGGCGGCGGAGCGGGTCGCCAAGGCGCAATCGCTCAGCCCGCTGGAGGCGTCCGACGCCGAAGACGCGCTCACCGACTGGCTCGACGAGCACGGCGTCACCAATGGCTGGGATCTCGCGCCGGTCTTCGTCCAGGCGGGCCTGGACACGGCCTGGCTCGACCAGGTGGCGGCGACCATGGCCGAGGAGGCCCTGGAGGCCTGCGAGGTGGACGGCACCGGAGCGGCGGCACCGGGCGGTGCCACCGCGCCGCGCGACGGGCTGGACGGCGCGGTCCGCTGGCTGGGCTACACGGTCGAGACCGAGTTGCTGATGAACGAGATCGCCGACTCGGTCACCCGGATATCGTCCCTGGTCGACGCGTCGAAGCAGTACTCACAGCTCGACCGGGCGCCGTATCAGGTGGTGGACGTGCACGACCTGCTGGACAGCACCCTGACGATGCTGGCCGCCAAGATCGGGGACGGCATCACCGTGGTCAGAGACTACGAGCCGGGCCTGCCCCGGATCCCGGCCTACCCCAGCGAGCTGAACCAGGTCTGGACGAACCTGATCGACAACGCGGTCGCTGCCATGGCAGGCCGGGGCACGCTCACCGTCCGGACCGCGATGGACGACGACCGGTTGCTCGTGGAGTTCGCCGACACCGGCCCCGGCATCCCGCCCGGCATCCAGGAGCGGATCTTCGAGCCGTTCTTCACCACCAAGCCGGTCGGCCAGGGCACCGGGCTGGGGCTGGACATCTCGTGGCGGATCGTGGTGAACCGGCACCACGGTGACCTGCGCGCCGTGTCGGTCCCCGGGGACACCCGGTTCCAGGTGCGCCTGCCGCTCACGCCCCCTCAGGACGGCCCCTGAGCGGGACGTGCTGACATCCCGGAGCGCAACCTTTTGCCGGGGCGTCGGCCAAGTGGATCACGCCCGCGGCGGCGGCAGGCGGCCTGATCGGCCAGGCGGCCGCTGCCCTGCAGCAGGACGTCGGCGACCAGCGCCGGGTCGTCGGTCATCGGCACGTGCCCGCAACCGGGCAGTGGCCGGATCCGGGCCTGCGGCAGCCGCGCCTTGGCGACCAGCACCTGAGGCGGCCGGAGCAGCCGGTCCTTGGTTCCCCAGGCGATCGTGACCGGGATGCCTTCGGGGATCTGGCCGGTGAAGGGCGTCAGCTCCGCCAGGATCACGTTGAGCGCGTCATGGGCGGCCAGGAACGCGGTCATGTCACCCGCTGCCTGCTCGGCGGTCATCCGCGAGGGCCGGTTCACGATGGCGCCATAGGTCAGGGCCCGGCCCGCGGTGTGCCGCGACAGTGCCGGGCCGAAGCGCTGCAGCCGGCCTCCCGCGGCCTCCATCGCCTTGAAGGTCGCCCGCGCCATCCTGGACTCGCGCTCGTTGCGCCAGAACCCGGCGGGTGACAGCCCGGTCGCCGACGCGGCCCATCCGGCCACGGCCGACTCGAGGGCGAGCCTGCCGCCCAGCGAGTTCCCTGCCACGTGCGGGTGTTCCACGCCCAGGTCGCCGAGCAGTGCGCGCACCGGGCCAAGCAGCGCGTCCAGTACCGGCAGGTCCTGCTCCAGGGGAGGTGACTCGCCATGCCCGGGCAGGTCGACGAGGATCACGTCCCGGTGCGGCGTCAGCCGGTCAAGTACCGCGTACCAGGCCTGGCGACGGTGCCCCACACCGTGCAGCAGCACCAGCGGCGGTCCCGACCCGAGGCGCTCGTAGGCCAGTCCCATGGCAGCTCCCTACTCGCGGGTAGCCCTGGATCGTACCGCAGCCGGCGCTAGGGCGAAATGGCCACGAGGGCATGTGCCGCCTGGCGCACGGCTCCCGGCGGCGCGCCGGAGCGCGCTAGCCCCCCGCGCCGGCGGCGGTGACCGCCGCAGCGGCGGCGCCCGCCCGGGTGACCGAACCGGCCCCGGCCAGCCGCGCCGCCAGGACCACCGGGATGATCGTCAGCAGGATGACGATCGACACCACGGCGTTGACCTCAGGCAACTGCTGGCCGAGCCGGATCGCGCCGAAGATCCACAGCGGCAGTGTGTTCTGCGCGCCCGCGGTGAACACCGTCACGATGACCTCGTCGAACGACAGGCCGAACGCGAGCAGCGCGCCGGACACCAGGGCAGTCGCGGTCATCGGCAGCATCACGAAGCGCATCGTCTGCCAGCCGCGCCCCCCGAGGTCCATCGACGCCTCGGCCAGCGACCCTGGCGTGCGGCGGAGCCGGGCGATCAGGTTGTTGAAGACCACCACGATGCAGAACGTGGTGTGGCCGATCACGATGGTCAGCGTGCCGAGCTGGATCCCGGTGAAGGAGAAGAACGAGTTCAGCGCGACCCCGGTGATGATGCCGGGCAGGGCCAGCGGCAGCAACAGCAGGAGCGAGATCGCACCGCGGCCGAAGAAGGTGAACTTGTACAGCGCGTAGGCCACCGCGGAGCCGAGCAGCAGGGCCAGGGCGGTGGCGATCAGCCCGACGCGCACCGACAGCAGGAACGCGCTGCGCACCTGCGCGTCATGCCAGGCAACGGCGAACCAGTGCAGCGAGAAGTGCGAGATCGGCCAGCTCTCGATGTTCGAGGAGTTGAACGCGTACAGCACGATGAGCGCGATCGGCACGAACAGGAACGCCAGGACCAGCCCCACCCAGATCCGCAGCGCGACGCGCAGGCCCTTCGGTTCCATTGCGATCAGATCTCCTCGAACGCGCCGAGCGCCCGGGCACCGAGCAGGTAGACGGCCATGATGGCGATGGGGAACAGGGCCATCGCGGCGGCGAACGGCACGTTGTTCGCGATGCCGATGTTCGAGTAGATGATGTTGCCGATGAAGGTGGCGCTGGTGCCGCCGACCAGCAGCGGCGTGATGTAGTCGCCGAGCGTCAGCGAGAACGTGAAGATCGACCCGGCGACGATTCCCGGCAGCGCGAGCGGGAACAGCACCATGCGCGTGGTACGCCAGGTGCGGCCGCCCAGGTCCTGGGACGCCTCGATCTGTGAGGCCGGGATGCGCTCCAGCGCCGCGTACACCGGGATGATCATGAACGGCAGCCAGAGGTAGCAGAACACGGTGTACACGGCCCAGTTCGTGTAGATCAGGTGCACCTGGCCGAGGCCGACCTTGCCCAGCGTCCAGTCCAGGATCCCGTTGTGGGTGAAGATCAGCAGCCACGAGTAGACCTTGGCGAGGTAACTCGCCCACAGCGGCAGCAGTATCGCCATGAACAAGAAGGTCCTGGTCCGCCCGGACGCGATGCGGGCCATGAAGTAGGCGAACGGGAACGCCACGACGGCGTCGGTGACCGTGACCGCCGCCGCCATCCCGACCGTCCGCAGGATGATGTCGCGGTAGGCGGGGCTGGTGACGATCATGCGCAGGTTGTCCAGGCTCCAGATCCGCTCGATGTTCGTGGTGAACGGGTTGATCTGCCAGAACGCCGTGACCAGGAGCACGGCCAGCGCGGCCAGGTAGATCAGCACGAACCAGGCCAGCGGCGGGGTGAGCAGCATGGTGGCCCGCGCCCACGGCCGGCGCCACAGCGCCGCGGTGACGCGGGACCACATCCCTTCCCGCCTGGCCGGCGTTCCCGGCCCGGCGGCCGTGGTCACCGCCACTGGCCAGCGGGGGGTTCCGGGGGGTCGCTCCCCGGGTCGGCGGGGCCAATGGCCCCGTGACGAAGGAACGGGGCTGCTGGCGGCGGGGTTCCGGGGGGTCGCTCCCCCGGGTCGGCAGGGCCAGCCTCACTTGACCTGGGTATTCCACGCGGACACCCACCCGGAGTAGGGCACGCAGTCGGGCTTGCCGTTGTCGCAGGTCGCGATCGGCGTCTTCCACAGCTTGATGGTGTCGAAGTAACTGGTCGGCGCGTTGGCGTGGTACTGGTCACAGGAACCCGCCTGCAGTTGGTTCATGATCGGGCAGGCGAGCTTGTTGTCCGGCGTCTCGCCGTAGTTGACCGCCTGCTCGGCCTGGACCTTGGGCGTGCTGATGTACCGCATCCACATGTAGGCGCAGTTCGGGTGCGGTGCCTTGGCTGCCAGCATCCAGGTGTCCGCCCAGCCGGTCGCGCCCTCGCTGGGGATCTCGTCACCGATCGGGAAGTGCGCCGCCTTGAGCGCGCTGACCTGGTACGGCCAGCCCGCGCCGACGACCGCGTTGCCGTTCTTGAAGTCGAAGATCTCCTGGGAGGCCAGGTCCCAGTACTTCTCGATGAGCGGGCGCTGCCCGGCGAGCAGGCTCACCGCGGCCTGGAACTGCGGCTGGGTCAGCTCGTAGGGGTCGGTGATGCCCAGGCTGGGCTTGTGCCTGGACAGGTAAAGCGCCGCGTCGGCGATCTGGATCGGGTTGTCGGGGACCGTGACCTGGCCCTTGTACTTGGGGCTGTAGATCACGCTCCAGGACGGCGGGGCGGTCGGGAAGTTCTTGGTGTTGTACATGAGCACGTTCGGGCCCCATTGCAGGGAGACGCCGTAGTGCACGCCGTCGATGGTGTTGAACGGCGGCGACTTGAACGCCGGGAAGAAGTCCTTCCAGCTCGGGATCAGGTTGATGTTCACCGGGTGCGCGTCGCCCGCGTAAAGGATGCGCAGGTCCGCGTCGCCCGAGGAGGACACCATGTCGTACTGGCCGCCGCCGCCGTTCTTCATCAGCGCGACCATTTCGTCGGAGCTGCCCGCGTATTTCGCGTTGACCTGGCATCCGGTCTGCTGCTCGAACGGCTTCACCCAGATCGGGTTCAGGTAACCCTCCCAGGCGATCAGGTTGAGCTGGCCCTCGCCTTTGCCGATCTGCTTGAGCACGGGAAGGTTCGCCGTCGGCACGCTCTGCCCGGCGACGCCAGATCCTTGCGTGCTGCCACCGCCGCTGCTCCCGCTGCTGCCGCAGCCCGCGGCGATGACCGATGCGACGGTTAGGGCGAGCGCGGCCGATAGGGGGCGCGAGATGCCCCGCCGGTGTATTGGGATCACGGCTTATCCTCCCCAGAGCGCGAACCCTGACCGGGCTGGCGCGGAATTGTGAATGCCTGGTCGGGCCGCCAGCCGATGCGCACCCGGCTGCCCGTGGCGATGCCCGTCCGGGCCTCGGCGTTCTGCCTGCTGACGACCAGTTCGCCGCCGGCGTCCAGGTCGACCACGTAGCGGGTGAGGACTCCCGCGTAGATCACATCGCGGACCTGGCCCGGCTCGGTGTGCGCATCGGGCTGTTCCGGCTCGTCGTCCTCGATCAGGGTGAGCTTCTCCGGCCGCACCGTGATCGTGCGGCCGTCCCGCTCGATCAGGTTCGAGACGCCGATGAAGCCGGCTACGAACTCCGTCCGGGGCTGCTCGTAGACCTCGACGGGCCCGCCGATCTGCTCGATGCTGCCGCCGTTGAGCACCGCGATGCGGTCGCTCATGGTCAGCGCTTCTTCTTGGTCGTGCGTGACATAGATAAAGGTGATGCCCACCTCGCGCTGGACCCGGAGCAGTTCGAGTTGCATCTCCTGGCGGAGCTTGAGGTCGAGCGCACCGAGGGGCTCGTCGAGCAGGAGCACCTCGGGCTCGTTCACGATCGCGCGGGCCAGCGCAACGCGCTGACGCTGGCCGCCCGACAACTGGGCGGGCTTGCGGGCGCCGAGCCCGGGCAGCCGGACCATTTCCAGGGCACGGTCTACCTTGTCGCGCCGCTCTGCCTTGGCCACCCGCCGCACCCGCAGGCCGTACTCGATGTTCTGCGCCACCGTCATATGCGGGAACAGCGCATAGTCCTGGAACACCGTGTTGACGTTCCGGGAGTAGGGCGGCACCCGGGTGACGTCGGCGCCGCCGAGTTCGATCCGGCCGGCGTCCGGGCGCTCGAACCCGGCGATCAGCCGTAGCAGTGTTGTCTTGCCCGACCCGGACGGGCCGAGCAGCGTGAAGAACTCGCCTGCCCCGATGTCCAGGTCCACCCCGGCGAGCGCGACCACGTCTCCATAGCGCTTCCGCAGGCCGGACACGTGCACGGCTACCGCTGCGGCAGCCGGGTCACCTGCGGCAGCGGGCGGCGCTGGGCCCGGATCGGTGATCATTCGGCTCGTTGTACCACGGTTCAGCGGCGCCCCGCAACGGAGCCGCGGCCCCCTGGGGGATTGTGTTATCGGCTCCTGGACGATACCCCGTGGCTGGTAAACGTCCTGGCAGAGGCATGCTGCTCAGGGGGGGACCGTCCGTGGCTGCGAGGCGACCCCAACGTCGCGCATGACCGCAGGTCAACTGCCCGGTGCGCTACAATCAGCCTCCAGATAACCCTCGGTCACAAGGTCTGGACTGACCCATCATGGAAGAGTGGGATCGCCTTCTCATTGAGCTCCGGGCGGAGTTGACGCTGCGTGAGCGAGAGCTTGAACTCCTGCACAACATTGATCTCCGTTTGATGGAACCCGAGACATCCGCGCAAAGTATTTTCGAATATATCGTGATGGAGACGGCGGGACTGCTGGAGGCGAGCCACGCAACGATTTTGTTGCGCCGCAGCACGTTCCTGGAACTGATGTATTCAAATTTAAGGTCGGTGATCGGGCAACGGGTACCGATCCCCGAATCGTTGACCGGCCTGAGCCTCCAAAAGGAGGATATGGTCAACGTCACGGATCTCGCTGACAGTCCTCTGAGCAGGAGGTATATCCCCCCGCGCGGCTACGTGGGCCCGGACATGCGTAGCCTGCTCGCCACGCCGATCCGTATCCAGGGTGTCGCGGTGGGCGTGCTGAATGTCGAAAGTGCGCAGCCCAAGGCGTTCAAGCCAGTGCACGAGCGTATCGCGAGGGCTATCGCTGCACAGATCGCGATCGCCCTCCAGCGTACGCAAACGCTGGCGAGTTCAGCCCTGTTCGCCGACGTCGACCGCCTCATGCTGGGGATCGATGACTCGACGCACGTGGTGCATGAATCGCAGCATGTCATCCAGACAGCGCTGGAGACGGTCATGGCCGAACTGGGGCGCCTGGAGCACGTCGAGCATTCGAGTGCGCATATAATGTTCATTTCTGGCCAGGACGATCTTGAGGTCGTGCACAGCACAATCCCCGAGGAAATTGGGCTGACCCTGCGCATCGAAAATTCCGTCTGTGGCCGTGCCGTTCGGAACCGGAGGACGATCATCGTTGGCAACGTCGAGATCGACCCTGAATACAAGAGTCTGCTTAGTAAGTCCATTCGCAGCGAAATAGCTGTGCCAATTCTTTTTGGCGGGGAAGACATAGTCATCGGCGTGATCAACGTCGAGAGCAAAGAGGAAGACGCCTTCTCCGACTTCTACAAGCTCATCCTGGAAAACTTTGCCGGGAAGGTCCAGGGGCTGCTGGCCTTCGCGAAAGTGCGTTCCGACCTGACCGAGATGCTGGAACGGCGCAGTGCCGATGATGTGCTTGCTGCAGTCGGGGATCAGACCAGCCACATGATCCACCGCCTGAACAACACTGTGGGCGCCATGCGGCTGCGAATCCTTGAGCTGCAGGACGTGCAGGAGCGCGGCCAGCTAGAGGACGGTTTCCTGCGGGACTCCCTCGTTGCCCTGTTCAACCTCGCGGAGCGCACACTGCGAATGCCGGATGAGATCACCATGCTGCTCGGTAATGAGAGCCGCAAGGTGGACGTCAATGACTGTGTCAGGGGCGCGGTCAAGAAGGTCGACCTGCCCGGGCCGGTGGAGCTGGATCTGCAGCTGACCGACGGCATTCCCGCGCTGCCCCTGTACAACTTCAACATCGTGGTGGAGAACCTCCTGCGAAACAGCATCGATGCCATGCCAACGGGAGGAACGCTCACTGTGTCCACGGCGCAGGTGATCGACCCCACCCAGCTGACCGGCTACCTCCAGCTGGTCATCAAGGACACTGGTGCCGGCATTCCTTCTGAGATCCAGAAGAAGATTTTTGAGCTTAACTTCACCACCAAGACCGAGAAGGGAAAGGGCCTCGGCTTCGGGCTATGGTGGATCCGGAACTTCGTGCGCCGCGCCCGCGGGGATATTGCGGTCCGGAGCTCCCCGGGCAACGGGACCGAGGTCACCATCAAGATTCCGATTGACCGGCCCGACAGCAGCATCCAGGCCGACGCCAACTAAATCGTAGTGCCGACTGACAATTCTGGAAGGCGGACGTGGGAATTCACGAGAACATCCTAATCGTCGAGGACGAAGAGGAATGGCGCGGGATCTATGAGCGTGCTGTGGGAGCCCAGGGATCGCGCCAGACCGTCAGGGTCGCGACGGATCTGGCCAGCGCCGAACGGCTGATCGATGCCGCTAAGTTCGCCGTCGCCTTCGTTGACATCGGCCTGGACATCTCCGATGACGGCAACGTGGACGGTGTGCGGGTGATGGAGAAGATCCGGGCCGCCGACCCCGACACCAGCATTGTCGTAGTGACCGGCCGCAGCGGCCAGGACGTCCTGCAGATCGCTCGGGACGCGATCAAGAAATACGGTGCCTACGACACGGTCGGGAAGAGCACCGTCCGGCCTGCCGACATCAGAAGGCTCCTCGAAGGCGGCCTCGAGGCATACCGGAATACGGTAGCGCCATCCCGGCTGGCCGCCCGCGACGCCCTCAGTGGTAACGCCAACCCCAACGTCTGGGACGACCGGGTCACCAGGGCGATTGGCTTCAAGGGCGACATGGGCGCGTTCTACGACTTCCTCGGCAAGCTGTTCGGCGAGTATCTGCCGATTGTCCCGAGGCGCGACGGCGACCCCACGATCGTGGACCAGGAGCGGAAGCTTGTCTACGGCGGCTACTGGAGCAGGGCCATCGCTGCGGCCGTGATGATCTGCGTGGGCGCTCCGGACGAGTTCGACGCGAGGGCCAAGGCGGCTCTTGAAGCGCTCGGTAACGACGCTGTGGCGCATTCGATCAGGGAACTGGAGGGGCCTGGTGTCAAGGGTGGGGTCTTTATGATGAAAGAACAAGTCCGGACTGCTTTCCGCGATCACTGAGGGCGTTCGCAAGTCGAATTTGAGATCACAGCAAGGTTTTCTGTGAATGGTTGGGCTGTGAGCTCGCTGAGATAGTACATCGGGATAACTGAGGTGGATCCGCGGGTGTGGTTGAATGATAAGGGTCTTGCTGGCGGAAGATGACGGAGAATATCGACGCATCGTCAGGGAAGCACTCCTGCCCAGCGGGTGCCAGGTTGACGCGGCGGCGACATATGATGAGGCGCTCGAGTTACTGCAGGATGGCGCGCTTTATGACGCGGCAATAGTTGACTTGAACCTGATCGAGGAAGGCACGGATCAACTTGGCGAGATGCTCCTTGAAAAACTGAAGGAGCACTATCCCTGGGTAACACGTATCGCACTGACCGGCATGACTCCCGGGACCGTGAAAAAAATGTGGGAGCGGTTGGGCCTCGCCGACCTTCTACTTAAGCAGTCCATGAAAGTGGGCCAGGTGCGCGAGGTGGTGCGGGATGCACTGACCGATGCGCCAGATGGCCTGAACCTGGTATTCCGGGCTGACCGTGGCGAGCGGTGGACAGAGTTCATCGAATGGCGCGGCGAGGTAAGGCTGCTATTCAACGATGGGGCCCGGACCCTCGAAAATGATCTGGCCGAGGCTGGGAGGACCACCCAGAAAGGCAGGGAGCTTGCCGACGCGCTGACCGCCTGGGAGTTCAGGAAGGTGACGTTCGAAGCCGATTGCCTGGATGCAGCCACCATCCTGGTCAGCATCGGCGACCAAGCGGATCTGGAGGCCGCGGCCGGGAAACTCGCCACCCTTCGGGCCAAGTACGCGGATGTCGGCTAGTGGGCCGGGCTAGCGAGTGTCGGCAAAGAAGATCTTGCGTCCCTCAGGTGGCAGATCAGTGATCTCGGTCAGGCCACCGTTGCGATTACGGTGCCAGTGCCTTCCCGTCGCGTCGCGGAAAATAAGCTCGACCGGCGGCGCTGTCTCGTACTTGCCGTCGGCCGTCATACCCAGGGTCCGCGTCACCGTCTGCTGGTAGTCGGTCTTGGGCGCCAGTTCAGGGTGAGGCGTGAGTTCGGTGAACCTGATGGGGTAGCCAAGCCAGGAATCGCCCACTGCGGCACGGACTCTGTAAACTGTCCGGTCGCCGGAGTTCTGCACCATCACCGTGACCGCGTGCACTGCGGTGTCCGAGATCTGCCGGGTGCCCTCCGACCAGCCAGATACATGGTCGGTCGGCGTCTGAGGTTGCTCGTCGCTCTTGTCGGCCCGCTTGCGGTGGTTGAGGTAGGAGACCACCGAGGACGCCCCGACGGCGAGCACTGCCGCGATACTGCCGACCCAGGTGGCGACGTCGCCCAACTGGATGGGCCAACCCGCGAGGTCGTGAGGTGTCATTGCCGCCGTTTCCCCCCGGACCTGGGCCTAGTCCGCCGTCGCGTTGTGGTCGGCCAGCGGGGGGCGCCTGGCGCGCACCGGCGCGGGTGGCCGCAGCGGGTAGATCAGCAGCTTGCGGAATCCGAGCCGGTACACGTGCGCCAGGAACAGGTACAGCTCGTTCTGTGCCTCGCTTTCCAGCTGGTCGGCGAGGCAGGGCAGGCCGTCAGCGGCGTACCTGGCCGAATCCCGGGTGGACGGATGCCATTGCAATGCTGCTTGCAGCCTGGCCGGTGTCGTGTCCAGGCTAATCAGCCGGACAATGCCTGCCTTGTGCTCGATGGATTCCCGCCAGCGGTTGAGCTGCTCCCGGGCTTGGCTGTTCCTTAATCTGGTGGCCACCTGGCTGTGGTAGTACCGCGCCGCGTCCGCGACACGTTGCGGGGTTCCCGATGCGGCATCCAGCCGGGCATCGCACCAATCCTGCAGGTCGCCGCTCATCCGGTCGTCGAGCTGGGCCAGGGGAAACGTCAAGCAGGCGACCAGCGGCCGCAGCCATGCGGTGCTTCGCCGTCGTCCGTCCTGGGTGGAGGCCTGGCCGATCCACAGGCCGCTGGGTATCACCAGGCCGAGAAAGGCGGCGCGGACGTGGTCGGTGACCGCGACCGCTGCCAGGCTCACCCCGGTCGCGAGGATTGCCGTGAGCAGAATGACGCTCACGGCCCACCACTTCGCCGTCCGGCTGAACGGATACCCCGCCCCCCGGCAGCGCAGCCGGAGGAATGCGTAAGCGGACACCATGGACAAAACGAATGTGCCGGCGACCCCCGCAAACCAGCCCGGCATGACCCCCTACCCCCTTGTGTCGCGCCCCCGCTCCGCCATTACGACGGTGAGCATGTCCCCACGCTCAATGGTCGCAGTTCATTCGGGATCTTTCCAGGCGTAATCACACCTTCCCGGCGCATCCCCTGCTCCGGCGGGCTGCCGTCCGGCTCGCGGTGGCTCGGCAAGGGACCAGTGAGACCGCCGAGCATCCGTCGACGGCGGCACCGGCTACCGAGGGCCATCGGTCACGAGCCGCGCCTTATCCCCAAGCTCGGGACGTTTTCGCAGCTCAAGCCGTTGAGGTTGAGGCCTGTCGAGCGGCAAGACGGCGCTATGCGGGGATGCAGCAGATAACATCTTGGTAACCCTTCCGGCGCATCCGATAGCCGATGGCTAGTAGTTCGTCGCCCCGGCGACACTTTCTTTAGCTCTACCGCGCCGCAGCCCGGCCCGGCCGTGGTCGCCGAACGGCCCCGCGCCCAGACGCCCGGCTTCGACAGGGCAAGCGCGCATTCGCGCCGGCGCTGACGCCGCACCGCCCGCCAACTCTGCTCGCGGCCCGGAAGCCGGCCGCGAATGTCGGCACCTGCGGTTAAGCTGCTGCGACATACCCCGGTCGCTGGAGCGAATCCCCATGCTGGTGCTGCACGGGTTCTGGGCCGCCCGCGATGGGCTGTGCCTGTGGGCCGAGGACAGCAAGCTGCCGGTCACCAGCACCAGCCACGCACTCCGGTCAGCCCGGCCGCACCCGTTCGCCGCGCCCGCCAGCGTTCTCACCGCGCTGCACGCGGGCAAGCCGGCCGAGGCAGACCTGCTGCTGCCGTCGCTGCGGATGGCCCCGCTCGACTCACCAGAACTGATCAGGACCACGCCCCGCCCGGCGGCGCGTTCGGAGCCGGCCCTGCTGCCCTGGACAGTCCCGATTGTCATGCTTTACGCAGCCCCCGCGCTGGCCGCCATCCCCGAGCGGGCACCTGGCCTGCGGTACGGCGCCTCCATGGACTACCTTGCGGGCCTGGCCGCCTTCGCGATGCGAACTCGTGGCACGCGGCCGGGTCCTTCCCACACTGGATCATGACGGCGCAGGCGCGGTGGCCCGGTGGCGCCCGGTCATCCGGGGCCCCGACGTCGCGGCCATGCACGCCCTGATAGCCGCGATGCCCCCGGTCTGCCGGGCGGTCCCGGGACACGCCGATCCGCACGAGGTGATGGCGGCGGCGCTGGCGGCACTCGTGGATGCGGCCGCCCGCGACGCACTGCCGGCCGGGCTCACGCTGGTGCCGCCCCGGCGGGGCCGCCTGCCCGCCCGGCTGCCCGCGACCGAGGCCTGGCTTACGGCGCTCACCGGGTCGGACGGCCGGTTCGACGCCGACCCGGGCGAGTTGTCCGCGCTCGCCCATGCGCTGGCACCGTGGGAGGACATCGGCACCGGCAAGACCGGCCCGGCCAGGGCCACGTTCCGGCTGGCCGAGGTCACCGCGGAGCCGGACGACGTGCTCCTCGACGCGAACGAGCCCGGGGTACCCGATGAGCATCCCGCCGGGGACGGCGGTGCGCCAGGCCACGACCAGGAGCCCGAGCCGGGGTGGCGGCTGGAGTTCCTGCTCCAGTCCATCGCCGACCCGAGCCTGCTGATCCCGGCCGAGGAGACCTGGGCCGACGACGGCACCCTGAGCCGCTGGCTGCCCCGCCCGCACGAGTTGCTGCTCGGCGAACTGGGCCGGGCCAGCCGGGTCTACCCCGAGCTGGCGGACGGCCTGCGCCAGGCCCAGCCGTGCGCCCTGGACCTGGACGCCGACGGCGCCTACCGCTTCCTTTCCACGGTTGCCCCGGCATTGGACGAGGCCGGTTTCGGGGTCCTGCTGCCGTCCTGGTGGGACCGCCGGGCGCGGCTCGGGCTCACCATGTCCGCGAATACCCCCACCGGGGGCGTGGTGGCCAAGCCAGGCAAGTTCGGCAAGGACCAGCTCATGGACTTCCGCTGGCGGCTCGCGGTCGGCGACGACACGCTCAGTGAGGCGGAGATCGCCGCGCTCGCCCAGACCAAGGCACCGCTGGTCCGGCTGCGCGGCCAGTGGGTGGCGGTGGACCCCGACCAGCTCAGGCGGGGCCTGGAGTTCCTCGCGCGGAACAAGGCCGGGCGGATGTCCGCCGGGGAGATCCTTCGCCTGGCTGCCGCTCATCCCGAGGACTCGGCCACCCCGCTGCCGGTCACCGGGATCCAGGCCGACGGCTGGGTCGGCGAGTTGCTGGGTGGTTCCGTTTCGGACAATGTGCGTTTCATCCCTGTGCCGGCGAATTTCCACGCCAAGCTGCGGCCCTACCAGGAGCGGGGGCTTTCCTGGCTGGCCTTCCTTTCCTCGCTCGGCCTCGGCGCGTGCCTGGCCGACGACATGGGGCTGGGCAAGACGGTGCAGCTACTCGCGCTGGAGGCGGTACACCGCGCCGAGCGCCCGGACGACCCGCCGACGCTGCTGCTGTGCCCGATGTCGCTGGTCGGCAACTGGCAGCGCGAGGCGGCGAGGTTCGCGCCCGCGCTGCGCGTGTATGCCCATCACGGGCGGGAGCGGCTGCGCGAGGGGGAACTGGCCGGCTGGCGCAGGCCGACCTCATGGTCACCACGTACGCCACGGCGACCAGGGACATCGAGGAACTGGCCGGCTACGAGTGGCGGCGGGTCGTGCTCGACGAGGCTCAGGCGGTGAAGAACAGCCTGTCCCAGGCGGCCAGGGCGGTGCGGCGGCTGCGTGCCGGGCAGCGGATCGCGCTGACCGGGACCCCGGTGGAGAACCGGCTGGCCGAGCTGTGGTCGTTGATGGACTTCCTCAATCCCGGCCTGCTCGGGCCCGCCGACAAGTTCCGCACCCGCTACGCCATCCCGGTCGAGCGGCACGGCCAGACCGAGCCCGCCGAGCGGCTGCGCACCATCACCCGCCCTTACCTGCTGCGCAGGCTGAAGACCGACCCGGCCGTCATCAGCGACCTGCCGGAGAAGATCGAGATCAAGCAGTACTGCCGGCTGACCACCGAGCAGGCCTCGCTGTACCAGTCGGTGGTCGACGACATGATGGAGAAGATCGAGAACACCCGCGGGATCGAGCGCCGGGGCAACGTGCTGGCGGCGATGGCCAAGCTCAAGCAGGTGTGCAACCACCCGGCGCTGCTGCTGCACGACCGGTCCGCCGTGGGTTCCCGGTCCGGCAAGGTGATCCGGCTGGAGGAGATCTGCGAGGAGATCCTCGCCGAGGGCGACAAGGCCCTGCTTTTCACCCAGTTCACCGAGTTCGCCGCGATGCTGCTGCCGCACCTGGCCGCGCGTTTCGGCACCGACATCTCCTACCTGCACGGGGGGACCTCGAAGAAGCGCAGGGACGAACTGGTGACCAGGTTCGGCTCCGATGACGGCCCGCCGCTGTTCCTGCTGTCGCTGCGCGCCGGGGGCACCGGGCTGAACCTCACCGCCGCCAACCATGTGATCCATCTCGACCGGTGGTGGAACCCGGCGGTGGAGAACCAGGCCACCGACCGTGCCTTCCGCATCGGCCAGCAGCGCAACGTGCAGGTGCGCAAGTTCATCTGCACCGGGACCCTGGAAGAGAAGATCGACGAGATGATCGAGGAGAAGAAGGCCCTCGCCAACCTCGTGATCAGCGACGGGGAGGGCTGGCTGACCGAGCTGTCCACCGGTGAGCTGCGCTCGATGTTCGAACTGTCCGCGGAGGCCATCGGTGACCAATGACCCGGGCAGCTCGCGGCCGCGGCGCTGGTTCCCCTCCGAGCCAACGCGGCCGCTCGCGGTGACCGGCGGACTCAAGGCACACAGCACGCGCGGCGCGATCGGGCAGACCTGGTGGTCCGGGCGGTTCATCGCGGTCCTTGAGGCCATCATCGTGGGCGGCCGGCTGGAACGCGGCCGCAACTACGCCCGCCGCGGCCAGGTGATCTCGCTGGACGTGGCCCCGGGCATGGTCAGCGCGCTGGTCCAGGGCAGCCGGGTGCAGCCGTACCGGGTCCGCGTCGGGCTTGACGCGTTCGGCACGCCGGAATGGGATGCGGCCGAGCGCGCGCTGGCCGCCAGTGCCTGGTACTCGGCGAAGCTGCTGGCGGGCGAGATGCCGGAGGACATCGAGGACGTCTTCGCCGAACTGGGTCTTGCGCTGTTCCCGGCCTCGGCGGCCGAACTGTCGATGTACTGCTCCTGCCCGGACTGGGAGGTCCCCTGCAAGCACATCGCGGCCGTGTTCTACCTGCTGGCCGAGGCCTTCGATGACGACCCGTTCAGCATCCTGGCCTGGCGCGGGCGCAGCCGCGCGGATCTGCTGGCCGGCCTGCACGCCGCTCGCGGCGGGGTCACGGTGGATCCCGGCGAGCCGGCCGGGGTGCCGCTGGCCGACTGCCTCGGCTCGTTCTTCGCACTGCCCGCGCCGCTTCCGGTGACCAGCCCGCCCGCCGCGTCGAACGCTTCGGTCCTGGATCAGGTGCCCCCGCTGAGCCTGGTGCTGCGCGGCCACCCGCTCGCCGACCTGCTCCGCCCCGCCTACGACTCCTTCGCCATCCCGCCGCCCTGACCCCCGCTGCTTCCGTGATCAAGGGTGCGGGGGTTGCTACTCCCGGAAACCGCCGAGGAACCGGCGGAACAGGCCGCCCTCCCGGGGCAGCGCGGGCGCTGGCGGCGGTGCCTTCGCGCGCTCCGTGGCTACCGGCTGGTCGTAACTGGTCCGGGCGATGGCGTCCACGGTCTGCGCTTCGTCGAAGTCCTCTGAGCCATCGATCTTGGGCACGAACCCGACCAGGTCCCCGTCCTGCATGACCTGGGCTTCCAGCCCTATGGTGCCGTCGGTGTCCCATTCGGCCTGGCGGCCGTCGTGCAGGTTGACCCGCACCCCGAACTGGTCTACACCCGCGTGCAGCATGTGGGCATCGATGCCGCGGTCGCGCAACGCGTCGACCACCCGGCGGGCCCGGTTCTCTTCCACGGCCCCAAATTAGCTGGTCCCGGGGACTGCAAGATACTCTTCGGGCCTATGGTGCAGCGCTTGGACCCGCTGGCGGGTGACCCGTCGGCAGGGGATCCGTTGGCGGACGATCCGCTGATGAGCGCGCCGCCCGCGTTCGGCGACGAGGATGCCCGGCGGATCCTCCGCGACGGCTTCGGGGTGACGGGCTCCCTCACCCCGCTGGCCGGCGAGCGGGACCAGAACTTCCGTGTGGACGCCGCCGAAGGACAGCGGTTCCTTTTCAAGATCTCCAATCCGGCGGACACCCGGCCGGTCCTGGGCATGCAGACGGCCGCGCTGCGCCACATCGAGCAGGTCGATCCTGGCCTGCCGGTGATGCGCGCGATCCCCTGCGCCAGCGGGGACCCGTGGGGGGAGGTGCCCGGGCCGGACGGCCGGACCTACCCGGTGCGGCTGTTCACGTTCCTGCCCGGGCAGACCATGTCAGCGGCGGCGCTAAGCACCGGGGCGCTCCGGTCCATCGGGCAGACCACGGCCCGCCTGGGCCGGGCGCTGCGGGGCTTTTTCCACCCTGCGGCGGACTACGAGATCCTCTGGGACATCACCCGCCTGCCCGCGCTGCGCCCGTTGCTCGGCCACGTCCCCGATAGCGTGCGCCGCGCACAGGTGGCACGGATCCTGGACCGGTTCGAGGCCCAGGTCGCCCCGGTGCTGCCCGGCCTGCGGGCCCAGGTGATCCACGCAGACCTGAGCCTGAACAACCTGCTGCTCGGAGAGGATCTCCAGGTCAGCGGCATCGTCGACTTCGGGGACATGACCCACGCCCCGCTGGTGTGCGATCTGGCGGTCGCCATCGCAGACGTGCTGCACGGCCGGGACGACGCGATCGACGCGGCCGAGGCCATGATCGCCGGCTATGTCGCGGTGACACCGCTGGACGACGAGGAGGCTGGCCTGCTCGCCGACCTGGTGGCGGCCAGGCTCGCCACCGATATCACGCTGACCGCATGGCGGCTCGGGGTCTACCCGGACAACGCCGCCTACGCCGCGGACAGCGAGGCCGGTGCGCCCGCCTTCCTGGACAGCATCGAGGCCGCGGGTCTTGACACGGTTGCCGAGCGGTTCCGCCACGCCTGCCGTGGGCTGCCGTACCGCCGGTCCGCGACCGCCCCACTGGCCGAGCGCCGTCGCCGGGCGCTGCCCCGGTCACCGCTGTTCTACGACCACCCGGTACATCTGGTCCGCGGTGAGGGCGCCTGGCTGTTCGACTCCGGCGGCCGGCGGTACCTCGACTGCTACAACAACGTCCCCGTGGTCGGCCACGGTCATCCCCGGGTGGTGCGTGCCGTGGCCGAGCAGCAGCGACTGCTCGCCACGCACAGCCGCTACCTGCACGAGGCGATCGTCGAACTCGCCGAACGGCTCCAGGCCACCCTGCCGCCCGCGCTGGACGCCGTGATCGTGGTGAACTCCGGCAGCGAGGCCAACGACCTCGCCTGGCGGATCGCCCGCGCCGCCACGGGCCATGCGGGCGCGCTGGTAACTGACTACGCCTACCACGGGCTGACCGAGGCCACGCACGCGCTGTCGCCCGAGGAATGGGCCGTCGGCGAACGGCCCGCCCACGTCGGCACCGTGCCCGCGCCCGACGGGTACCGCGGCGCCTACCGCCGGGACCAGGCCGGCTGGGCGGAGCGGTACGCCACCCATGTGGACGAGGCTGCGGCGGGGCTCGGTGAGCGCGGGCTCGCGGCGATGTTCGCGGACCCGGCCTTCACCGCGGACGGCATCCTGGCACCGCCGCCCGGCTACCTGCGCGACGCGGCCCGGCGGGTGCGGGCGCACGGCGGCCTGCTGATCGCCGACGAGGTCCAGGCCGGCCACGGCCGGTGCGGCAGCCACCTGTGGAGCTTCCAGCCGTCCGGGATCGAGCCGGACGTGGTGGTGATGGGCAAGCCCATGGGTAACGGGTTCCCGGTCGCCGCGCTCGTGGTCCGGTCCGACGTGCTCGCGGCGGTGCCGGCGGAGACGGAACTCTTCAGCACGTTCGGCGGTAACCCCGTCGCCTGCGCTGCCGCGCTGGCGGTCCTCGCGGTGATCGAGGACGAGGGCCTTACGGAGAACGCCGCCGAGGTGGGCGGCTACCTCACGGAAGGCCTGCTGGAGCTGCAACGGCGGCACCCGGTCATCGGCGACGTCCGGGGCGATGGCCTGCTGCTCGGTGTGGAACTGGTCGAGGACCAGGAGACGCGGGCCCCCGCGGCCGAGCGGGCGGACCAGGTCACCGAGGCCATGCGGGACCGCGGGATCCTGCTCGGCACCACCGGCCCGGCCGGCAACGTGCTCAAGATCCGCCCGCCCCTCGTCTTCCGGCGCGACCAGGCGGCCCTGCTCCTGGAAACCCTCGACGACGTCCTCGGTGCGTTATCGGGCGTCCTCAGGCTCTGCGTGCCCGCGGAAATGACGTAGCCGTTCCTTACGATCGTGGCGTGGGGCCACGTTACGACGTGTCTGAGGTACCGCCGCAGGGCGGCTACCTGGCCAAGCAGTGCCCGGTGCGGGCGCAGTGGGACCTGATCCGGCCGTGTGATCCGCTGCCGGTGTCGCGGGTGCTCGAGCGGCGGTTCGCGGCTGGCCGCCGGTTCGAGGCCGAGGTCGTCGCCCAACTGGCGCCGCTGCACCCAGATGCCTGCGTGGTGGCGGAGCCGGACAGGGACGAACGGGAAGCGGCAACGGCCGCCGCGATGAAGGCCGGGGCGCCGGTCATCGTGGGCGGACGGCTGCCCGCCGACCCGGAGGGCCGCAGGGTGGGGGAGCCGGATCTGCTGGTGGCCGCGGCTGGGTCGGGGTACCGGCCGGTGGACATCAAACACCACCGCTGCCTGGATGCCGGCGGCGGCGGCCTGCCCGCGCTCCGTTCCGCCCTGGCCCGGCCGGCCTGGGAGGCGGCGGAACTTGCTGCGGATTTTTCGGCCCGCAAGCGCCGGGATGACCTCCTGCAGCTCGCCCACTACCAGCGGATGCTGGAGGCCTGCGGCATGGCCGCGCCGGATGGGCGGCACGGCGGCATCATCGGCGTCGACGGCGTCGTCACCTGGTACGACCTGGACGCGCCCATGTGGCAGACCCCGTCCGCCACCGGGCGGGTCAAGCAGCGGTCGACCATGGACGTGTACGACTTCGAGTTCAACTTCCGGCTGGACATCCTCGCCGTAGCCGCCGAGCACCAGGCCGATCCGCGGGCCGGCCTGCTGGTGGTGCCGGTGCGGATTGGCGAGTGCGCGGAGTGCCCCTGGTGGTCGTGGTGCGGCCCGGTGCTGCGGGCCGGCTCGGGCGATGTGAGCGTGGTCCCCGGCGTGGGCTGGCGGGAATGGCGCATCCACCGCGATCACGGGGTGACCAGCCGCGCCGAGCTGGCGGCACTCGACCACCGCACTGCGGCCCTGGTCGCCGCCGGGGTCGACCTGCGACCGGTTACCGCGGCCCTGGGCACGATGCCGGATGACACCCCGCTGCCGGACGTCATCGGCGGCCGCAGGAAGGCGCAGCTGAGACGGCTGGCCGGGGCGGGCATCCACGTGCTCGGCGACGCCCGGGCACTGGCCGCTGGCACCGCCGCCTACAGCGATGCGCCCATGCGGGACCTGCCCGAGCAGATCGACCTGGCCCGGGCCGGGCTGGGCCAGTCACCCGCCTACCGGCGCCCGGGTGTCATGCGGGTCCGGGTGCCGCGCGGCGACATCGAGGTCGACGTCGACATGGAGAACACCGAGGACGGCGTCTACCTGTGGGGCGCCCTGCTCTCCACCGGCCCGGGAGGAGTCAGTGAGCGGGACGGTTATCACCCGTTCTGCACCTGGGAGCCGTTGACCGGGGACACCGAAGCGGAGTTGTTCGCGCGGTTCTGGGCGTGGCTGACCGGGCTGCGCAGGGACGCGGCCGCCGCGGGCCTGGCGTTCCGGGCTTACTGCTACAACGCGACCGCGGAGAACACCCAGATGCGCCGGATCGCCGCGGCCGCCGGGCTGGCCGACGAGGTAGCGGCGATCATCGGGTCCGGCCAGTGGGTGGACCTGATGCGGGTGTTCGATAACCAGCTCATCACCGGCGCCGCGGCCGGGCTCAAGCAGGTCGCCGCGCTGAGCGGCTTCACCTGGGACGTCGAGGATCCGGGCGGCGGTGAGTCGATGCTCCGGTATGACGAGGCCGTTGGCTCCTGCGGCGCCGGGGCCGCCGAATCCGCCGCGGCCCGCGACTGGCTGCTCACCTACAACCGCAACGACGTCGAGGCGACCCTGTCGCTGCGGGAATGGCTCGAACATAAGGCCAGCGGCTGCCCGTCAGTGGAGAGCCTGGGGCCGTGAGGCCGGGCCAGCCCCGGGGCTGGTCATGGCGGCGGAGACAGGGTGGCACGGGGTGCGTAGTGCAGCGCAAAACGCCAGCGCAGGCCGGGCCAGTGTGACTTCAGATGTCGGAGCAGAGCAGTGGCGAAGGCGGCTGGCCATTTTGCAGGCTGGTGTTGCTGTTTCCGGGTGTCCGTCAGGTTTTGCGCCGCGACGCGTGGAATCTGTGATCGCGGATGATGAGCCGCTCGACCTGCTCGCGTTCCGGCTCGGACAGGGCGGTCGTTGAATCGTCGAGCGTGCCTATGACCTGGCCGGTCGTGGTGGCGACGTGGACGGTCGGCCGGACGCAGCTACCCACCCGGGACCGGGGGTGGGTGAGCAGCACCACGCGCTGGATGGCTACCGGGTGGCCCCGGGTGCGGAGGAATTCTTCGAGTTGGCTGGCCGGTTCGTTGACCTGCTGGCTGGGCGAGCGTCCCCGGTTGTCGGTCATTTCCCCGCGCTCAACCGCGTTGCCGTACCTGTCGAACTTGGTGAACCACCAGTGGTCGCCGGCGCAGTGAACCAGTGCATTACGGTGCTTGCCTTCGATGGCGATCAGCCCGCGGGGGCCGAGCAGCAGATGGTCGATCTCGCCGCGCCTGTTGCGGTAGCCCCGGATCAGCGTCCATTCGTCATCCAGGACGCGTCCCAGCCCGCTGGCCACCAGTTGCTCACCTTCGATCCCGGCCATCAGGATTTCCTGCCGGTCGGCGGACGACGCGGTGCTACGCGGCCGTTCGGGGGCGTGCCGCCGCGCCCGGCGGGCAGCAAAGACGCCGCGCAGCCATGCCCACCATCGGTGCTCGGCACGAGCCCGGTCCCGTGCCTGCTCGGCCTGCCGCACATGCTCACGATGCTGTGCCAGGGCAGCGTCGTATCTGGCCGCGTCCCGCCCGTCCTCCCCGTCGGGCCGCAGCCTTATTTCCCTGAGCATGGCACCGGGGTGATTCGACAATTCCACGACCCGCACGCTCACCCTGTTCCCCGGGCGGCGCGGGCCATGTCCGCGCTTGGTGTCAGCGCTGGTCAGTCGGCTGCCACCGCTCGGCCGCCGCCACCGCTCGGCCGGCTGTCCCTGCTCAGCCGGGCGGTAAAGGTGCGAGCGTGGCTATGAGGTGATCCGTACATCGAGGCCTGCCAGGGACATGAACCAGGCGGTGATCGCCAGGCGCGGCCTGCGGGGGAGTACCGGCATGCGTGGCCTGCGGGGGACCGGATGCGAGCGCCGATGGCGGCCGTGCCGCCATCGGCGCGATGAGGCCGCGCGGCCCCGCCCGGTATCGGCGGGGCCGGCGGCCACTGCTTGTCCTGCCGGGGCAGCAACGAGCTTGACAAGCCGGGTCTCACCCGTTGCTTGGTTCCGGGCGATGATGTCGTGGCCGGATCGCAGTTGATCATCGACAAACTCGTACAAGGTGATCGCGCGGTTCGTGAGATCGGTCTTGGACAGGCTCGTGCGCTCCTGCAGCAGTCGCAGACCCTGCGCCGCTTTTGGGATCAAGGTAACCGTGATGCGATCACCTGATGACTGCGACCCTTCGACATGCTCCGCCCGGAGGGCGTTCATAGGGATCACCTCCTCGGTAAGTGCCCCGGTTGAAGCTCTGGACCTTATTTCCACCACAGGCGGCCGCCTCCCGGCGGCCCTGCCCTCCCTTCGTGTTGTTGGGGTCATGCCAGAACTCTAGCTGCTCTAGAGCAGTGAAGCAACAGTAATTTAGCAGCTTTTTTATGTAGACCTGCGACCTGGGCCTGCGGGGCGGCCGCTCGCGACGCTGGACGGCCGGCGGGCCGGCGGCGCGGCCTCAGCGAGTACCCACCCGGTACGACGCCTTAGGACGGCAGCCCGACGGTGGCATGGTGAGACCCGATTACGATGTGCGGATCCGGCGGCCGAGGCCCGCACTGGCCCAAGAGGGGGGCATCTGGCCCTTCGCAATCGGCGGGCCGCCGCCCTTGGCCGTGGGCTTGGCTGACTGGGCGCAGGCATGCTCCATTGCGCAACCGAAGTTGCGCAAGGATAGGGCTGCTCTATCGGCGTGGGAAAGCTGTGACATTACAAGCGCTGCCGACGAGGTGTATGGCCTTCCTGCCCGCGCATGGGGCTGAATTTCAGCACTCTTTTGCTGGTTCAGTGCCGTGCCTGAAACCGGCTAATGCATGGCGCGCGGAAGGTCATCATCGGCGATGCCAGTCCGCCGAATTTACCTCGGCTTTACCTTACTTACGATCTCCTGCCCAGGCGTCAGGCGGAGTGCAGGTGCCCGTCGAAGGTTCCGTTCCGCGCGCCGGTCAGGAACGCCGTCCATTCGGAATGGGTGAAGGCCAGCACGGGCCCGGCGGGATCCTTGGAGTTCCGGACGAGTACCGACTGGTCAACGAAGGCTACCTCGACGCAGTCAGTGGCCGCTGAGGACTCGCTCTTCCGCCACTCGATGCTGGTCCGCCCTGATTCGGCCATGCGCCTCTCCTTCGATCAGGCCAAATACTATGCACGGTTCATCGTCCGCCGTGTGAGATGTCAATGTGCATGGTGACCGTACAGGCTAACCGTGCAGCAGCGAACTTGGTCAGAAAAGCTTCGACACCCGGGCCGGTCATGAATGCAAGACACCCATGATCACTCTCGGGCCCATGATCAACACCGATCCCCGTAAGCATCTGTCAGTGAAAGTGTAAGCGAAAGGGGCGCTACGGCCAATAGCCATGATGGCTAGAGCAGTCGGCGGCCGCCGCTTTGAGAGCCCTGATTCGCAGTAAGCGATTCAACTGCGATCATGACCATGCGGTCCAAGCGGCGTAGTTAGCAGCGGCAAGCCGGCCCGCCGCGAAGATTGCGTCCTATGCGTGCGGTCCTAAAACCGCTAGTAAAGGTCTGCTCATCTAACTGGTAATGTCCACAGATCCACTACGGTCCGTGCGGCAGGTCACTCGCCTCCGGCCGCCACATGCTCGAGGAACGCTAGGGAGCCCTTGCGTCCCGAGGACAGCTTTCGTAGGCCGTCGAGTCGCTCCTCGTGGGCAGCGATCTCGTTGGGTTCATCCCTGATGATCAGGTCCCCCTTCGAGTTCTCTATGTAAAGCACATCTTCATCTTCGGCATCAGGGAACTCAAAAATAACAAAGGGACCTTGCATTCCAGAATGAACGCCGACATCGAAAGTCACCACCTCAAGCGTCACGTTCTTTCCGTTCGCCAGCTCCACGAGATGACGAACCTGACGGCGCATGGCGTCCCGGCCGCCAACTTGGCGGCGAAGGACGGCTTCGTCTAGGACGAAGAGAAGCTCGACAGGGTCGGCTCTTGTCAGGATCTCCTGACGCTGCATGCGGATCTTGACCAGGGCCTCCACCTGCGCCTTAGGTGACTGGGGCATGAACGCCTGGATGATGGCCCGGGCGTAATCCTCCGTCTGGAGGAGACCCGGAACCAGGAGTGGCTGGAATCCTCGGATGGCTGAAGCGGCAGCCTCATAGTCGACGAACTGACTGAGTCTTGGGGGCGCATCACGGTAGGTGGTCAGACGTTCCCTGGCCTCGCGGGCCAGCGTCAGTAGTTCATTCACCCGGCTGGACTCGGTGATGTTGTACAGCCTCAGCAGTTCCTTCATGTCGTTCGCGGAGACGCCGACCGAGCCCGCCTCGATGCGGATGATCTTCGAAGGAGACCACTCCATGGCTTCGGCCACTTGATCCTGGGTCAAGTCTGCCTCTTGCCGGGCGTTGCGCAACTCTGCCCTGAGCCGCCGGCGCTTGACCACATGTCTAGGACCGTCTGCCATCGGTTCCCCTTCTCATCTCCGGCTCGTTGCCGCTTCCCCCTCTGGAGGCGGCAGTAAGCATCTTGCATGGCAGCTGATCCGCAACGACCGAAGGCCTCCAAGCGGCGACCGGGGCCGCCGCTTGGAGGAGAAAGACCATAGCGATGATCACTACCAAGCAGGGTGGTTAGCCAATCAACTGCCCACAATCTGCTAGGTAGCAGAAAGCCAGCTTGCAGAAAGCCAACCCCTGGAGCACACTAGCAGAAGGAGTATCGGGCCTGTTCCAAGATCTCCTCTTCGCCCCTGACAAACACCCAGAGGAAGGAGCCCTGCCGATGGCCATGGAGCCCGCAGGCACGGCCGTATCCGGCGCTCCACCGGAGATGCCCTCCATCGCCGCGGAAATTCTCATCGTCACCGAGCCGTACCCGATCGGGGATGGCACAACGGACGGCAGCACCCATGTCACGGCTGACCGGAAGTACGGACATGGCTGGTTCTCCCAGCGCCGGGTTCGCACCGGGCGCCGGGCACGTCGTTCCCAGCGTTCGGAGTAATCCGAGGTCGGTTCGCTAGAACCGGCTGCCATCTGGGACCAGCACCGCCAACTGGTTCGAGATGGCAGCCGGAGGCCCGCGCCGGTGACGGCGCCTCCGGCTTCCGTGCTGATCCGGTCAGTCCTCATCTCTGGTCCTGCGTCCTGCGTGGCAAGGAATATGGCGCACGGCCGCGGTAACAAATGATCAAGCGGTCAGGCTGCGCCGATCCGTTCGTGGGGACACGCCCGTTGCGTTCACGGCGCGGCTGGCAAGGTCATACGTCTGCCTGCCAGCTTCCGTGAGGCGCGCAGATGCGGTCTTGGCCGTGCCGTGGGGTGCCGATCGTTCCCCGTGATCAGGGATGCTGCTGAGCCCTTCGGGCACAGGTGCCTGCGCCATATCTTCACCTCCGGTATGAGCTGGTGGCCGTTGCGTTGCCAGGATGAGCCCGTCCTGCTGTGGGCCGTGCGGCTAAAACTTACATATTGACTGCAGTCATTGTACTGCTTAACCTGAGATTCAGCATACATCCGCTGTACATTGACTGGGTTGACCTCGATGGTGTCGGGGCTGCCCATGGGATGGATGGTGGAAGGGTCGGCAGAGGGCCGAACATTTCCGAAGGGAGGTAGGTAAATGACAGTGCTGAGAGCCGAATTCGAACAGAGGTTCAGTAAAGTGCTGAGATCGAGGGCCGCCACTGCGCCCCGCGGAACCACGCCAGCACTCGATCCGCACCCGGAGCGGCGTCCAGAACGGGACGGCCGATCCCCGCCCCGCCGTCGTCGGCGAGACCTGAGCCCGGGCCCGGATCGTTTATTCCGCAGGCCTGGCCCACTCGGGCATCGGCTTGAAGCGCACCACACGGCGCGGTCAAGCCGGGGAGCCAAATTAGCGAGCCGGCAGACCGAAAACGGACCGGGCCAACCTGGGGTTGACACGATCCGAAGGGGGGAAGATCATGCATCCGCCATTGTTCGCGGCAGCTATCGCAATGTTTGTCATCGTTGCCGGCACGGCAACACTGGAGTAGATCCGGGGCCTCTGGAGCAGTTGCCAGCTGAAAACACCGCTCGATTAACAAACTCCTCGTCCGGACCGGCAGACACCGGTTCGGCGCGACCGCCAGATCAACTGGCAAGTCCACTCCCATCCCGGCCTTGTGCCGGCCTCCCACATCGCACTGGAGGGCTGGAGCGCGCGTCGATGTCGGCAGGCCCCACCGGCGGCTGGAACAGCCATCGCGGGAACTCTCCGACGCCGGGCCTCGCCCTGCGGTTCGTGTGCTGTGAGTGCCGGCCCGTGGCCGGCTTACCACCCCTGTCAGCCCTGCAAGAGGGCAACCACAGCTAGGGGAGTCTATGGAGCATCACCAGCTGCCACCAGGATTACCTCAGCGGAGAGGACCGCATACCATGCCCGCCAATACCGCCGGCAGTGGCACTGAGCCCGTGATTACCGACGCTACCCGCCCGTCGGCCGTGGACAGAATCACCGTGGCCTTAATACCTAAAGCAGGCGAGGATCTCCAGCGCCTACAGGACAGGACGAGCCTGTCCAAGACCGACATCGCCAATCGTGCGATCACGCTCTACGAGTTCATCGATACCCAGCTACGTACGGGCCGCGACGTGCTGATCCGTGACAACGAAACCGGGGTGA
>CAVXMG010000032.1:0-260684 GCA_963762735.1 uncultured Actinomycetes bacterium
TGGGCGGCAGTGTGGCCTGTATCAGGTCGCCGGCCGTGAGGCGGTGGCGGTCGATGTCCCGGTGAAGCATCAGTGCTGTGATGGGCGGGTCGGAGTCCATGCTGATGCGGGCGAGCGGCCGGGTGTGGACGATCTGGACGATGTGCGCGGTGAGGCTGGCGCCGGCCGGTGTCTCGGGTGTGGCAGGGCCGAGTTCGATGTCTTCGGGCCGGTAGAAGGCTTGTACTGGGCCGTGCAGGCCTGCGGCGCTCGCATCGTGGAATACGAGTTGCCCGATGCGGGTGGTGCCGCCTTCTGCGGTGCCGTGTCCGAGTTCGGTCCAGCCGAGCAGGCGGGCGACGTGGGGGTCGGCCGGTTCGGCGGCGACGTGGGCGGCTGGCCCGGTCTGGCGTAGCTGGCCGCCGACGATGATGGCCAGGTCGTCGCCGATGCTCAGGGCTTCGTCGCGGTCGTGGGTGACGTGCGCGGCGGGGATCTCCAGTTCGGTCAGGAGCCGCTGCAGCAGGGCGCGCATGTCTTCGCGGGTGGGCTGGTCGAGGGCGGACAGGGGTTCGTCGAGCAGGAGGAGGCGGGGCTGGATCGCTAGTGCGCGGGCGAGGGCGACGCGCTGGCGTTCGCCGCCGCTGAGTGAGCGGGGTGCCCGGTCGGCGAGGTGGGCGATGCCGAGTTGGTTCAGCAGGTCGCTGGTGCCGTCGGGGGAGGTCATGTGGCTGGCCCGGGGACCGAATCTGATGTTGCTCGGTGACGGTCAGGTGGGGGAAGAGGGCGGCGTCTTGGAAGACCAGGCCGATACGGCGCCGTTCGGGCGGCAGGCCGGTGATGTCGGTGCCGGCGAGGCTGATCTGCCCGGCCTGCAGGGGGCGGAGCCCGGCGATGGTCTCCAGCAGCATGGTCTTGCCGGCGCCGGATGGGCCGAGCACGACCAGCACCCGGTCGGGCGGGATGGCGAGGCTGACCGGGCCGAGGGTGAAGGATCCGGCCTGGGCGCTCAGCTCGCTGATGCTGAGCCCGGGGTCAGCCGTAGGCACGGTTGACCTGGGCGAGCAGCCGGCCCGAGGCCAGGGTCCGCAAGACCAGGAAGGTGGCCAGTGTGACGATCAGGAGCACCACGGCGGCCGAGGCTGACTGGGTGAGCCCGGACTGCAGGAACAGGTTGTAGATCTCGACCGGGGCGGTGGCCGGGTAGTAGGCGATGATCACCACGGCGCCGAACTCGCTGATCGACCGGGCGTAGACCAGCACCGCGCCGGTCAGCACGCCGCGCAGCCCCAGCGGCAGGGTGATGCGGCGGAAGGTGTGCCAGGGGGTGGCGCCCAGGCTGCGGGCGGCCCGTTCCAGCCTGGGGTCGATGGTCTCGAACGCGACCCGGGCGCTGTTGACGGCGAACGGGCAGCTGACGAACAGCATCGCGGCCACGATGCCCCACTGGGACCCGTAAAAGGACACTCCGAGGTGGCTGGCCGGGCCGCCGACCCAGCCGGTCCGGCCGAGCAGGAACAGCAGCGCGATCCCGGCGACCGTGTGCGGCACGACCAGCGGCAGGTCCACGATGGACTGGATCACGCCGCGGCCCCGGAAGCTGCCGCGGGCCAGGATGTAGGCCAGCGGCACACCGAACAGCGGTCGCGATCCCGGCGGTGATCGCCGCCGCCTGCAGGCTCAGCAGCGTCGCATCCCGGATCGCGGCCGTCTGGGCGGCGGCATGCAGGCTGGCCACCGACGAGGTCGTGATCAGCCGGATGATCGGCAGCACGATGAACGCCAGCAGCAGCCCGCCAAGCAGCCAGGTGACCACGCTGAACCAGCCCGACGGCCAGCCACGCGCCGGCCGTGCCGCGCTTTGTCGATGTCACGTAGGTCATTGTGCCGCCGGGCCGGCCTGCGGAGCGTCTCACCCGCCCGTCGAGGGCCACTGGGTGGTGAGCGGCTTGATCGATGCGGGGACCTTGGCCTGGGGCTGGCGAGGGCGGGGGAGATGACCACGAACCCGTTGCTGCGCATGATCGCCTGGCCCGGCCGGGCTGAGCACGAAGCTGGATGAACTTCTCGCCGAGCGCCGATCGGGGGCGCTGGTCGGGATGGTCATCCCGTAGATGATCGGCTTGGCGGTCAGCGTGCCGAGCGAGCCGGCGTGGATGGAGACCTTGGCGTAGGCGGCGGCCATGGCCGGGTCGGACAGGTTGATCTGCGCCGGCAGCGCGATGTACTTCAGGTGGCTCTTCCAGCGCGCTGGACTTGTAGATGGCCAGGTAGTCGATCTGCCCGGACTGCAGGGCGGCCAGCAGCGAGGTCTCGGTCTCGGCGACGCTGGAGTCCGGGGAGTTCTTCAGCACCGAGGCGGAGAGTTTCGGGTCGTGGTAGTAGCCGTTGGCCAGCTGGAGCATCTGCAGGATCTGGTAGCCCGACGGGTCGGCGGCGGGGTTGGACCGGCCGATGTGCACGCCGGGCTCGGCCAGGATCTTGTACCAGTTGGACGGGGTGAGCTGGCTGGCGCCCTTGCTGTGGCTGGTGTAGGCGAAGGTGATCTGGTTGGAGACGAACCCCAGATACCAGGTCGCGGAGGTGGAGGGACCATCAGCTTGGGGATCAGCGAGTAGTCCGCCACCCCGAGCACGTCGGCGGGCTGGTGGAGCTGGGTGATGTCTTTGACCATGTCGCCGCTCGCGCCGAACTGCGAATGCACGGTCACGCCGGGATTGGCCTTCTTGAACGCCGCGATCTCCGCCGTGAACGGCGTCGCCAGCGTCCCGGCGCCGAACACGATCAGCGTGCCGTGGCCTGTGCTGGATGAGCTTGAGCTGCCGAGGACGGCTTGGGCTGCTGCCGCACGCGGCGGCCACCACCAGCACCAGGCACGCGGCTATGGCCAGCCCGGCCAGGCGGAGTCTGCCACTCATGACTGCCTCCATCTGTATTACTACAGAACGTGGCAGAGCCTAACAGCAGCACCGGCCGGGCGGGGGCGCCACGACGGCGTGCAAACCACAATGGACAGCCGCAACCTGGGTGCCGCCGGTAGAGTCCGGGTCATGGCCAGGTATCTGCAGGTCAGCAACGAGATCGCCAGCGACATCGCAGCCGGGGTGCTGGCGCCGGGAGATGAGCTGCTGAGCATCCGGGATGCTGCCAGCCGGTACCAGACCACGGGCTCGACTATCGGCCGTGCTTACCGGCACCTGGCCGACGCGGGTGTGATCGAGGTCGCCGACCGGCGCCGGGCCCGGGTTCCCGCCGGGGGCGCAACCGCGGCCAAACGGCTGCTCGATAGCCCTCTTGCGCTGCGGCTGGCTGGCAGCGATGACCCCGGCCTGGATATTGTGCTGCGCCAGACCGGGGCTGCGGTGGTCACCGTCGGCGCGCGTGGCAGCTTCCACGGCCTGACCAGGATCTGGCGCGGTACCGCCGATGCCGCCGCCATCCACCTGCGGCACCGCTCCGGCGGGCGCAACAGCGCGTTCGCCCGTACGCTGCTGCGCGGCCGCCGCCCGGCGATTATCCGTCTGTGGCGGCGCGAGCAAGGCCTGCTGACACCGGAGGGCAACCCCGATCACCTCACCGGCCCGGGGGACCTGCGCGCCCTGCGCGTCGCCCGCCGCCCCTACGGCGCTGGCACCCGCGTGCTGCTGGACCGGCTGCTGACCGAAGCAGGGATCACGCCCGCGTCGGTGACCGGCCCTGAGGCGGCATCGCACCTGGAGGTCGCCATGTCGGTCGCCTCCGGTCAGGCCGACACCGGGCTGGGCGTACGCGCCGCCGCCACCGCCCTCGGCCTCGGCTTCGTCCCGGTCGTCTGGGAAGAGTTCGACCTCGTGCTCAGCGGTGACGCCCTGCCAGCAGCCGAACCGCTGATCTCCGCCTTGCGTGAGCCCGGCGTGCAGTCAGCGATCGCCGCGCTCGGCGGCTACGACGTCTCCCGGTCCGGCTCGGTGGAAATGCTGACCTGACCGCCTGCAGGCTGCTGGCTGTCCTGATGAAATTCCAGACAGAGGCTCTGGCGCGTCCCGGAGGTGCCGTATGAGTCACGAGCACGAGACCGGAAGCGGCACGCGGCTGCGGCTCGCCCGGCAGGCACGCGGGTACTCGCAGCAGCAACTGGCCGGCATGGCCGGCGTGACCCGGCAGGCCGTCTCCTCCGTCGAATCCGGCCTGACCGACCCCTCCCTGCGGGTCGCCCTCGCACTAACCCACGCACTCGGCATGACCGTCGAGGACCTGTTCGGGCCGCTCACCCCAGCCCCGCCGGTCGCGGCCAGGGCGGTCGCGCCGGTTGGCGACCAGGGAGGCAGGGTCACGCTCGCGTCGGTAGGTAATGGGTTCGTCGCACTGCCGCTGTCGGGCGCCACGGCGACCCGGGCAGGCTTCCTCCCGGCGGGCGGTCTGGCCCGCCCAGCGGGCAAGGCGGACGCCGGCATACAGATCCAGCCGATCGGGCCGCCGCGGCCGACTCTGGTGACCGCGGGCTGTGACCCGGCGCTGCCACTCCTGGAACACCCCCTCGGCCTGCTCGACCCGCCGGTCGCTTCAGCTGGTGGCCGTGCTCAAGCCGGGAAGCCCTCTGCTTGGCCGCAGATGGGCTCGTACACGTCGCCGGGGCCCACCTGCGCGGGCGCGACGGTGAGTACAACACCGGCCCGGCCGCCGAGCTGCTGCCCCACGGTGGCGAGGTGACCGGGTTCTGCTCCTGGCGCGAAGGGCTGGTACTGCGGCCAGATCTGGCTGGCGTCATCTCCGGCGTTGGCGACGTGGCCCGGCGCGGTCTGCGGCTGGTGAACCGGGAGCCCGGCGCCGAGGCCCGCAGCGTGCTCGACCGCGAACTGGCCACGCTGGGAATCGAGGCCAGCCAGCTACCCGGTTACGGCACCCGCGCCACCGGGCACCTGCAGGTGGCCGCCGCCATCGCGGCCGGGCTGGCCGACGCAGGGGTGGCGAGCGAGCCGGCCGCTCTCGCTTACGGCCTGGCCTTCGTCCCCTTGACGGTTGAGCACTTCGACCTGGTCATCCCAGCCAGCCAGGACGGCTCACGCGAAGTGCAGGGCCTGCTGAAGATCCTCACCTCACGGTGGCTGCTCGACCAGGTGGCAAGCCTGCCCGGCTATGACCCGGCCCGGTGCGGGGAGCACATCGCGACCCTGGCGCCAGCCAATGCGAGGCGGCCATAGAACTGCCGCATGACCAGGCCTGAACGAGCTGTGTTCCCCAGGCCCGGCCACCACAGACCCCGATTCTGATTGATCATCATTGCCACACCGCCTTGAAGGTGAAGTCGGTGAGCCTTTCGGGTGTGGCGATGGCGCTGCCGTTTTGGTCGGTCATGGTGACGGCGTCGCCCGAGGTGAGCGACCGCGGGCCGCTGGTGGTGTAGGCGCTGATCTCGTCGAAGTAGACGACCCCGAACCGGGCCAGCGCGGGGAGGGGCAGCTGCTGGAAGTCCCCCGCGCGGGAGACGCCCGCGAGGATGAAGGTGGCAGGGGGAAGTCCGGTGGTGACCGGGAAGCTCATGGTCTGCCCGCTCGTCTCGTTGGCGAAGAAGTAGGCGCCTGCGCCGGGCGGCTGGGCGTTAAGGCACAGGGAGCCGCTGATCACATCGCCTGGGCTGACCGGCAGGTTGATGTTCCCGACAAATTCTGCCCAGAGCTGGCTGGTGACTGCGTTCGCTGAGTCAACGGTCATCTCGACGTGGACGTCGAGCCCGCCTTGAACCGAGCCGAGCGTGACGAAAGTGCGGAACAAGTTAGGGTCGGGGCCGACCGGCGGGTTAGCCGTGTACTTCAGGTCGGGCACCGTCCAGGTGACGAACAGGGCGGTGAACGGCGCCGAGAAACTGTCGAGCTCGTAGCCGCACGACTCGTAGGGTGACAGCTCAAAAGTCCCCGCAGGCGGAGCTGCGGCGATGACTGGCGGCGTTGCGGGCTCGAACTGCGGCTCGAGATGCTCGAAGTTGCGGTAACGGCGTGCCTTTCGCTGCCACAGCGCGGCCATGCCCGGCTGGGTCTGCGGGTCAGGCCGCAACGGCAGCCCATGCCTTTTCAGGTCCTCCTCGGTGGCAGTGAACGGGTCGAAGCCCTTCGGCGCAGGCGGGCAGAGCCGCACCCTGTTCCTGCCGGAGGTTTCCTGTCCAGTCATGACGCTCTCCTTCCACAGCCCAGTCCGGCATCGCTCCTCCCAGGAGGCCCCGCGGCAGGCCGTCACAGCACACCAGTCAGCCGCCACTCCGGAACAATCAGATTCGTTCCGCCGCTAAAGCCGACCCTTGATGCAGAGGTAATGCCCCGCTCTCTCAGAGACGCCTACTGGGCGGCTGATACAGCATCGTTCCCGGAACCTTGGATCTTGAACGGCTCTCTCGCCCTGCCTGACCGGCCCTCGGAACCATCCCTTAGGCGGCTGCTCGCGGTGGGCCTGTGCACAGGGTGGCCTGCTGGACGGGCATGCCAGGTCAACGGAGGAGGATCCGGGTGGCGATCCGGCGATGAGCAGGCTGGATGCCAGGGTGAGGGCCAGCATGCCGCGGCGGCTAGTGGCCACCCGGCCGATCAGCGCTCCCCCGCTGACCAGGAATCCCATGACAAACCGGTGCTCGGGTAGCCGGAAGAGGAGTCTCAACGGCCACTGCCGGGCGGTACATGATTACATTGTTACACTTTCGCCATGAGCGAGCCGCCGACGCTGTATCGAGTGGGCCGGGGGCCGTCCGGCCATCGCCCGGCTGATCGACTGCTTCTACGACCGCGTGGAGCGCGACGACCTGCTCAGCCCGTTCTTCCCGGGCGGGGTCAGCGCGGAGCACCGGGAGCACGTGACGACCTGGTGGTGCGAGGTATTCGGCGGCCCGGCCGGCTACACCGAGCGGCTCGGCGGGTACCCGGCCATGCTGGCGCACCACCGCGACCTCGGGATCACGGCCGAGCAGCGGTTCCGGTTCGCGTCGCTGATGAGCCTGGCGGCCGACGACGCCGGCCTGCCCGATGACCCGGAGTTCCGCGCGGCGCTGGTCGGCTATCTGGAGTGGGGCACCCGGCTGGCCATGCACAACTCCCAGCCCGGCGCGGAAGTCGCGCAGCAGGCCCCCGTCCCGCACTGGGGCTGGGGCGTGGCCCCGCCTTACCAGCCGTAGCGGCGATTTTCTGCGCTCGCCGCGATGAGTCTGCGGTGCGTTCGCCGTCACAACGTCAGCGGGCTGTGACATCTTCTGCTTACCTCGGCCAGATCAGGCGGGTGGTTCATGGCCGGCCGGGTCCAGGCGCGCCGGCGTGCCTGGCGGTGCAGACGGGAGCAGTGATGACGGGCGTACGGGTACTAGCGGGCACGCGCAAGGGCGCCTTCGTCCTGACCGCCGATGGCCGGCGGGACCGGTGGGAGGTCAGCGGGCCGCATTTCGCGGGCTGGGAGATGTACCACGTGAAGGGGTCCCCGGCGGACCCGGACCGGCTGTATGCCTCGCAGTGCAGCGGCTGGTCCGGGCAGGTGATCCAGCGCTCCGACGACGGCGGCGCGACCTGGGCGCCGGCGGGGAACCAGTTCGCCTACGACGGGACCCCGGGCACGCACCAGTGGTACGACGGGACGCCGCACCCGTGGGAGTTCGAGCGGGTGTGGCACCTGGAGCCATCGCTGGATGACCCGGACACGGTCTGGGCCGGGGTGGAGGACGCCGGGCTGTTCCGGTCGCGCGACGGCGGGCAGAGCTGGCAGGAGATGCCCGCGCTGCGCGGCCACGACTCCGCCCCGTCCTGGCAGCCGGGCGCCGGTGGGATGTGCCTGCACACCATCCTGCTCGACCCGTCCGCGCCGGGGCGGATGTTCGCCGCGATCTCGGCGGCGGGCGCGTTCCGGTCCGACGACGACGGCCAGAGCTGGCGGCCGATCAACCGGGGCCTGCAGTCCGAGGGCATCCCCGACCCGGACGCCGAAGTCGGGCACTGCGTGCACCGGCTCGCGATGCACCCGTCCCGGCCAGGCGTGCTGTTCATGCAGAAGCACTGGGACGTCATGCGCTCCGACGACGCCGGCGAGTCCTGGCGCGAGATCTCCGGGAACCTGCCGACCGACTTCGGGTTCCCGATCGACGTGCACGCCCACGAGCCCGACACCATCTACGTCGTCCCGATCACCAGCGACGCGCAGCACTTCCCGCCCGAGGGGAAACTGCGCGTCTACCGCAGCCGGACCGGCGGCGACGACTGGGAGCCCCTCACCAGGGGCCTGCCGCAGGAGCACTGCTACGTCAATGTGCTCCGCGACGCCATGGCCGTCGACTCCTTGGACGAGTGCGGCGTGTACTTCGGCACCACCGGCGGCCAGGTCTACGCGTCCGCCGACTCCGGGGACAGCTGGGCGCCGATCGTCCGGGACCTCCCGGCCGTCCTGTCCGTCGAGGTGCAGACGCTGCCATGATCCGGGTCGTCCTCCCCGCGCACCTGCGGGCCCTCGCCCGCATCGACGGCGAGGTCCGCCTGGAGGTCGCGGCCCCGGTCACGCAGCGGACGGTCTTGGACGCGCTGGAAGCCAGCTACCCGGTGCTGCGCGGCACCATCCGCGGCCACGACAGCGGGCCGCGGCGGGCGTTCATCCGGTTCTTCGCCTGCGAACAGGACCTGTCCCACCAGCCGCCCGACGACCCGCTTCCCCCGGCCGTCGCCGCCGGCACCGAGCCCTACCTCATCGTCGGTGCCATGGCCGGCGGCTAGCGCCCGGCCGCGCACGTACTGTGGAAGATCACCAGCAGGCGAACCGGGACTGAGGTGCGACGCCGTGCTAGCGGACTCGTTCGGGCGGATCGCCACGGACCTGCGGGTATCGGTCACTGACCGGTGCAACCTGCGGTGCTCCTACTGCATGCCCCCCGAAGGGCTGGACTGGCTGCCGCGCCCCGCGCTGCTCACCGACGACGAGGTATCCCGGCTGATCTCGGTCGCCGTGCAGCGGCTCGGCGTCACCGAGGTCCGGTTCACCGGCGGCGAGCCGCTGCTGCGCCGCGGCCTGACCGGCCTCGTCGCCGCTGCGGCGGCACTGGACCCGCGGCCCGAGATCTCGCTCACCACCAACGGCATCGGGCTCGCCCGCCTCGCCGGACCGCTGGCCGCCGCCGGGCTGGACCGGCTGAACGTATCCCTCGACACCCTGTCCCCCCAGACCTTCAAAGAGCTGGCCCGCCGTGACCGGCTGCCCGACGTCCTGGCCGGCCTGGCCGCCGCGGCCGGCGCCGGCCTGGCCCCGGTGAAGGTGAACGCGGTCCTGATGCGCGGCGTCAACGACCACGAAGCACCCGGCCTGCTCCGGTTCTGCCTGGACCGCGGGTACCAGCTCCGCTTCATCGAGCAGATGCCCCTGGACGCCCAGCACGGCTGGCGGCGCACCGACATGGTCACCGCCGACGAGATCCTCGCCCGCCTCGCCGCCGGGTTCACCCTGACCCCCGACGACCCAGGCAGCCGGGGATCAGCCCCCGCCGAGACGTTCCTGGTCGACGGCGGCCCCGGCCGCGTCGGCGTGATCGGCTCGGTCACCCGGCCGTTCTGCGGAACGTGCGACCGGGTCCGGCTGACCGCCGACGGGCAGGTCCGCAACTGCCTGTTCGCCACCACCGAGACCGACCTGCGCACCCTGCTCCGCGCCGGCGCCAGCGACGACCAGCTCGCCGCCGCCTGGCGCGCCGCCGTCGCCGCCAAGCTGCCCGGCCACGGCATCAACGACCCCGGGTTCCTGCAGCCCGCCCGGCCCATGTCCGCCATCGGCGGCTGACGGAAACGGCCGGGGACCCAGTTCAGCTGCTCTTGGGGATCTCGACGGAGACGTTGGTGGCTTTGACGGCGGCGATCGCGAGCATTCCTGCCTCCAGGCCGAGTTCGTCTGCGGCCTCGCGGCTGAGCAGTGACACGAATCTGTGCGGCCCGGCCTGGATCTCTACCTGAGCCATCACGGTGTCGCGGGTGACCCGGCTGATCAGGCCGCTGAACCTGTTCCGTGCCGAGGACGCCACGACCAGCCGAGTCTGCTCTTGGTCCGCCGACTTCGGCCAGCTCTTGCGCCAGTTCGGCGAGCGCTGTCCCCTCGACGGCCATCCGGCCGGAGGCGTCGGTGGTCGTGCCGATCCGGCCCGCGTCCGCCCAGCGGCGCAACGTGTCCGTGCTGACCCCGAGAAGACTGGCGGCCTCTTTGATCCGGAACGTCGGCATCCTGGGACTCTAACGCAGATGCGGCGGACTTCATTGGCAGGTGGCTCAGCGGCGATCCCGGCGGCCGGCATCCGCCGCTGCCGCCGTTCGCCGTCCGGTGCGGATCGGCTGGTCAGCAGGTGCTGACCAGGTCAAAGACCGCTAACGTGACCGGGTGCTCGGGACCGGCTGGACTGAAGTCGTCGCCTTGGTCGCGGCTTACGTGGTCGCGGTGCTGGCGACTCCGGCGGGGATCTCCGGGGCGGTCTTGCTGCTGCCGTTTCAGGTCAGCGTGCTGGGCACACCGAGCCCGGCGGTCACCCCAACCAACCTGCTCTACAACGTGGTCGCCACCCCGGGAGCGCTGTACCGGTACTGGCGGCAGCAACAGACAGGCGGGCGCCTGGCCCTGATGCTCATCGCCGGAACCGTGCCCGGTGTCATCGCCGGATCCGTCATCCGGGTCGAACTGCTGCCCGGCCCGCGCGTCTTCGACCTGGTGGTCGCCGCCGTACTGGTGCCGCTCGGCATCTGGCTGGCGCTCACCAGGCCATCCCGACCGCAGGACCCCGATCGCCCGGCCCGGCTGATCCCCGACCCTGTCCTGGTGACCCTGGCCGTCGCGGTGGGCTGCGTCGGCGGAATCTACGGCATCGGTGGCGGGTCAATCCTCGCACCCATCCTGATCGGCTCGGGCAGACGTCCCGCAGAGGTCGCCCCCGCCGCCCTGGCCTCCACGTTCGTGACCTCAGTAGCCGGCGTCATCACCTTCACCATCTTGTCAATCCACCAGCACGGCACCGTGGCCCCGGACTGGCCAACAGGCATCGCCCTGGGTGTCGGTGGCCTGGCTGGCGCCTATACAGGTGCCCGGATCCAGTCCCGCGTGCCCGACGTCCTGATCCGCCGCCTGGTGGGCATCCTGGTGGTCGCGATCGGTGCCCGGTACCTGTGGTCCGGCCTAGGCTGATCCTGCCCTGCTCGGCCGCAAGCTCGACTATCGAAAACCAGGAGGACGAGGCGCGAGCCCGGGCCGGCTACTCGCCGACGGTGCCGTCGATGGCCTCACGAAGCATGTCGGCGTGCCCGGCGTGCCGGGCGGTCTCCTCCAACAGGTGCAGCAGCACCCAGCGCAGCGAGAAGTGCCTGCCGTCGTGGAGCGTCTTCACCGACTCCTGGTCCAGGCCGTCCGCCTGGGCCGCGGCTTGGCGGCTCCGCTCGCAGGCCTCCCGGTAGCGCTGGCGAAGCTGCTCGGGCTCCATCTCGGCAGCGGTCCGGAACTCCCACTCCGGATCGGCGTCGAAGTCGATGGCGGCCCACGGCTCGCGGACCGGCAGGCCGAGGAACCGCTCTTCCATCCAGCTCTCCTCTACCAGCGCCAGGTGCAGGAGCAGGCCCGCGAGCGTGAGCGACGAGGGCTCGTGTGCCCGCGCCATCTGATCCCGGTTCAGCCCCGCGGTCTTGGCCAGCACAGTCTCGCGCTGGAAGTTGAGGTACTGGCCGAGCAACTCGCGCTCGCCGCCGCGGGGATCGGTCGGGATCCGGCCCGCGCGGCCGAGCATGCCAAGAGAGCGCTGCAACAGCAGTGCCGCGGCGGCCTCGTCGTAGTCGGGCAGGCTGGCGTCGGCGAACAGGTGCTTGTCGCCGGGGTACAGGAACAGCGCCGTGTCCCAGTACGCCTTGAGCAGCTCATGCGCGGCGTCGATGTCGCCTTCCCCGACGAACCACGGGTCCGCGTCCATCGCGTGAACCTGGACCGGCACGTCGTCCGGCCAGGTACCGCCGAACTCCGCGAGCGGGAGGCAGGAGTGGTACAGCAGGGCACCCTTGGCGCCGGGCCGGGTCTGGGCGAGCATCTGCGCGGGCAGCACCCCGAGCGAGAACCCGGCGTAGACGAGTTCGTTCGGCAGGGCCTCGGCCGCGGCCTTGCCGCGCTCCATGATCGTGTCGAAGCCGATCTGCCCGGCATGGGCAACGCCCTCCTCCAGGGTGGCGAAGGTCTTGCCCTCGTAGAGGTCAGGGACGGTCACCCGGTGACCGGCGGCGCGGAGTTGCTCTGCGAACTGGCGGACCCCGTCGGTGAGGCCCTGCGCGTGATGGAACACGACGACGTCGGTCATGGATGCTCCCTGAGTTGCGTTCGGGCAGGACAGTTTTGCCGGTGGCGACACTAGCCCCTATCCCTGACACCGGAGTGCCGGGACCGGGCGGCGCGGCGGAACCCGGCCAGCGCAGCGGTGAGCCCCATGGTCGCCCGCACGTCCGCGAGCGTGCGCTTGACCTCGCGGCGGGTCCGCGCGGTGCCGGTGACGATCAGCTCCTCCACCAGCCCGTGGTCGGCCTCCAGCGCGGCCCGGCGCTCCCTGATCGGGTCCAGGAACCGGTTCAGCGCGGCGGTGAGCCGCTCCTTGACCTCGGCGTCGCCGACCTTCCCTGCCCGGTAGCGCTCCTTCAGTTCCGCGACCTCGGCGGGCCGGTCGTTGAAGGCGTCGTGGTAGACGAACACCGGGTTGCCATCGACGGTGCCGGGTACCCCGGCGGTCGTCCTGGCCGGGTCGGTGTACATGCGCCGCACCTTCGCCGCGACCTCGCCGGGCGGGTCGGACAGGTAGATGGCGTTACCCAGGCTCTTGCTCATCTTGGCCCGGCCGTCGGTGCCCGGCAGGACCGGGACGTCCGCCTGGACCAGGGCAGGCACCGTGAACACCTCCCCGTAGCGGCGGTTGAACCGGCGGGCCATCTCCCTGGCGATCTCCACGTGCGCCGCGTTGTCCTTGCCGACGGGCACCACCGCGGCCTGGACCGCCAGGATGTCGGCGGCCTGGAGCACGGGATACCCGAGCAGCGCGAGCGGCATCTCGCGCTGGCCGGCGTGCTGGCCCATCTCCTTCAGGCTGGGGATGCGCTGCAGCCGGGGCACGGTGACCAGGCTGGACAACAGCAGGCTCAGCTCGGCGACCTCGGGCACGGCCGATTGCAGGTAGAACACCGAGTGCGCCGGGTCGAGCCCGGCCGCAAGGGAGTCGAGCACCATTTCTGTCGCGTAACGGCCGACCTCGGCGATCTCCCCTGGACTGTTCTTTGTCGTGAGCATGTGCAGGTCGGCGATGATGAAGAAGCTCTCGTACCGGCGGTGCAGCCGGATCCGGTTGGCCAGGCTGCCGGCGTAGTGGCCGAGGTGCAGCCGGCCGGTCGGCCGGTCCCCGGTGAGCATCCGGGGTGCTCCCGGCAGCGGGCCAGGGACCGGGGCGAGATTACGGGTTGCGGTGGCGGTCATGTCGTTCCTCCTCGGGTCGGGAGCCGCCGGAGGAAGGCCACATGCCAGAGAAGCAAAACGGGCCGTCCGCCGGACGGCCCGCATGGCACAGCGTGTCGGTGACCGTCCTAGGACGGCCACCACGCGAAGGTGCCGGTGCGCTGCATAACACCAGAATAAGGGGAGCCGGGCCGGCGGCGCGAGCCCCGGCACGGCTCGGTGCCCGGCCGAAGGCGGAAATTCGCCGGCCGGAGGTGTCGATCTGGGCGCCGGGCGTGCGTTGTACCCGTGAACCTGGCCGCCGCCGGCGGCCGCACCGCAGACCAGGGAGGCCGCGATGAAGTACGCGCTGCTGATCTACGCCGTGCCGGGCGCCAGCCAGAACCCGGGCCCGGCCGTCGAAGGGGTCATCGAGGACTGGCTCGACTACACCGCGGCCATCAAGGAGGCGGGCGTGCTGCTCGGCGCGGAGCAGCTTACCTGGCCGGACACGGCCACCACGGTCCGGCAGAGCGAGGGGGAGCGGCTGCTCACCGACGGGCCGTTCGCCGAGACCAAGGAGCACCTGCTCGGCTTCTACCTGGTGGAAGCCGGCAGCCTCGACGTGGCGCTTGACTGGGCAGCCAAGATGCCCATCATGCGCTACGGCACCGTGGAGGTACGGCCGGTGCGGGAAGGCATGCGTTGGCAGACGGCGATGGGGTAGCCGCCGCCGCGCTGGAACGCGCGTTCAGGTACGAGTGGACGGCGGTGGTGGCGGCGCTCTCGCGGCGGCTCGGCGACCTGCAGGCCGCCGAGGACGCGGTGGCCGAAGCCTTCACCGCAGCGGCCACGGCGTGGCGGCGCGGCGGCGTGCCGCCCAATCCCGGCGCCTGGCTGACCCTGACCGCGTGGCGGAAGGCGGTCGACCAGTTGCGCCGCGACCGGCCGGTCGCCCGGCACGGCCTGGACGAGAGCTTCCTGGCCAGCCCCGGCAGGGAAGGCGAACCGGAGCAGGAGGGCGCGGTGATGGAAGACGAGCGCCTGGGGCTGATCTTCGCCTGCTGCCATCCCGCCCTGGCCCCGGAGGTGCGGGTCGCACTGACGCTGCGCTACGCGGCGGGACTGACCACGCGGGAGATCGCCGCGGCGTTCCTGCTGCCCGAGCCCACGATCGCCCAGCGGCTGGTGCGGGCCAAGCGCAAGATCCGTGAGGCGGGCATCCGGTTCGAGGTGCCCGCCGCGGATGCGCTGCCACCGCGGCTGGCCGGCGTGCTGGCCGTGGTCTACCTGGTGTTCAACGAGGGATATGCGGCCACCCGCAGCGCAGCGGAGCTGGTCCGCGCGGACCTGTGCGAGGAGGCCATCTGGCTGGGGCGGCTGCTGCACCGGCTGCTGCCCGCCGACCCGGAAACGGCCGGCCTGCTCGCCCTGATGCTGCTGCACCATTCCCGAGTGGCGGCCCGCCTGGACGCCGGCGGCCGCCCGGTGACCCTGGCCGAGCAGGACCGGGCGCGCTGGGACAGGCGGATGATCGCCGAGGGTGCAGGGCTCCTCGACGCCGCACTGGCACTCCGGGCGCCTGGCCCCTACCAGGTGCAGGCCGCGATCGCGGCGCTGCACGCCCAGGCTGGGCGGTTTGAGGACACCGACTGGCCGCAGATCGCCGTGCTCTACGGCGAACTGGCCCGGCGGGCACCGTCCCCGGTGATCGAGATCAACCGGGCGGTGGCGGTCGGGATGGCCGACGGTCCCCGGGCGGGCCTGGCGATCCTGGCACCTGTCCTGGCCACGGGCACGCTGGCCGGATATGCGCCGCTGCACGCGGCACATGCCGACCTGCTCGACCGGGCGGGTGACACCGAGGCGGCCGCCGCTGCCTGGGCCCGGGCCATCGAGGCCACCGGCAACGGCCCGCTCCGCGACGAACTGGAGCGCCGGGCAGCGAGCCGGGCCACCACGCGTCCCGCCGAAGGAAATCCGGGGTAGCTGTCGAATCCGGGCCGCCCCTTGCGTAGGTCAGGTGAGCCGGGCGGTCACCAGGCACCACAGGTGCCGCCGCACGGCCCCGGAGGACTGACATGAGACTCACCTGGCCTGCTGGCCGGCGTCAAGCACGGCAGCTCTCCCGGCCCGGATCCGCACGCGGCTGGGCGCTGGTACTCACCTCGGCCGCGTTCTTCATGGTCGCGCTGGACGCCCTGGTGGTGATCACCGCCCTGCCGGCCATCCACCGCGATCTCGGCGGCAGCGTGTCCACCCTGGAGTGGACCGTCAACGCGTACACACTGTCGTTCGCGGCCGGGATCATCACCGCGGCCGCGATCGGCGACCGGCTCGGCCGCCGCCGCGTCTACGTCGCGGGGCTGCTGTTGTTCACCGTGGCCTCGGCCGCTTGCGCGCTCGCGCCCAGCGCGGGCACCCTGATCGCGGCGCGGGCGATGCAGGGGATCGGGGCGGCGATCGTCACCCCGCTGAGCCTGACGATCCTGACCACGGCCTGGCCGGCCCAGCGCCGCGGCACCATCGTCGGCATCTGGGGCGGCATCGCCGGGCTGGCGGTCGCCGCAGGACCGCTGGTCGGCGGCGCGGTGGTACAGGGCCTGAACTGGCACTGGATCTTCTGGGTCAACGTGCCGATCGGGCTCGCCGCCGCGATCGGCTCGATGATCAAGCTCAGCGAATCCCGCGGGCCCGCCACCAGGTTCGACATCCCCGGCGTGGTGCTGGTGACCGCCGGGGCCGGTGGCATCCTCTGGGGCCTGGTCCGGGGCGGCGAGGCCGGGTGGGGCACCGGCGAGGTCATCGCGGCCTTCGCCCTCGGCGCGGCCGCGCTGGCCGCCTTCGCCGTCTGGGAGCGGCACGCACCCGAGCCGATACTGCCCAGCCGGCTGCTGCGGATCCGCGCCTTCACCGCCGCCAACGCTACGGGGTTCCTCCAGTCCGCGGCGCTGTTCTCGGCCGCCTTCCTGGCCGCCCAGTACTTCCAGCTCGGCCTCGGCTTCTCCCCGCTCGGTGCCGGGCTGCGGTTCCTGCCCTGGACGGCCACCCCCGCCGTGATCGCGCCGCTGGCAGGCCGGCTGACCGACAGGCTCGGGCCGCGCCCGCTGATGCTCCTCGGGCTGATCCTGCAGGCGGCCGGGTTCGCCTGGATCGCCCTGGTCGCCACCGCCACGGTGTCCTACACCGAGTTGATCCTGCCGTTCATCATCGCCGGCGTGGGCATCTCGATGGTGTTGCCCGCGACGCCGACCGCGGCGCTGAGCGCGGTGCCGCCCGCGGACATGGGCAAGGCCTCCGGGGTGAACAACACCCTGCAGCGGTTCGGCGGAGTGTTCGGGGTCGCCGTCGTCACCGCGGTCTTCACCGCCACCGGGCACCTTGGTACCCCGGACCAGGTGGCGGCCGGGTTCCGCCCGGCGCTGGCGGTCTCGGCGGGCCTGTCCGTGCTGGGTGCGGCCACCGCGCTGGCGGTCACCCGCCGTCGCCAGCCCCGCCCGGCCAGTCCCCAGCCTGAGGCCGAGCACCACGCGGCACACCAGCCCGCCGAGCCCCTCCCGCTCACAAGTTAGGCCGCCTGCTGTCCATAAGGCCAACCACGAGATCACGGTCGCGGCCGGGGACGGCCCGCGAGCCCCGGTACACCGTCCTGCATGCGCGGGCGGCCGGGCGGCCGCGCGGCGCCGGGGGTAAACCCGGGCGACGGGCGGCCGCCGCCTGCGTAGGCTGAACCTCCGGTAACGCGCTGCCACCAGGAACCCGCCATGCTGCTCACCCTCACAAACACCACGCCGCCCGCAACGGATCTCGGGTTCCTGCTGCACAAAAACCCCGCGGCCGTGCGTTCGGTCGCGATGGGCTGGGGAACGGCGCACGTCTTCTACCCCGAGGCAGAGCCCGGCCGCTGCACCGCCGCGCTGCTGTGCGAGGTCGACCCGGTCACGCTGGCGCGGCGCAGCCGGGACGGGCTGTTTCCGCTCGCCGCCTACGTCAACGACCGGCCATACGCCGCATCCTCGCTACTGGCCGTGGCGCTGCGCAAATTGTTCGGCACGGCACTTCGCGGCGAGTGCGCGGAGCGGCCGGGCCTGGCCGGCACCCCGCTGGACCTGGCGGCGCGGCTGCCCGTGCTGCGCTGCCGGGGCGGCGAGGGGCTGCTCCACAGGCTGTTCGAGCCGCTCGGCTACCAGGTGCGCGCCCAGGCGGTACCGCTGGACCCGGCGTTCCCCGGCTGGGGCGACAGCGACTACTTCGACGTGCGCATCTCCGCCACATGCCCGGTGCGTGACCTGCTCGGTCAGCTCTATGTGTTGCTGCCGGTGCTCGACGACGACAAGCACTACTGGGTGACCAGGGACGAGATCGACAAGCTGGCCGGCGGCGCGGCGCAGTGGCTGGCCGGGCATCCCGACCGGGACCTGATCATCCGCCGGTACCTGCGCCACCAGCCCGGCCTGGTCCGGGAGGCCACGGCCCGCCTGCTCGATGAGGACCTCGGCGGGCCGGAGACCAGGGCCGCCGAGCGCGACGCAGCCGAGCAGGACGGCACCGGGGCAGCGGAACACGCCCGGCTGCGCGACCTGCGGGCCGCGGCGGTGCTGCGCGAACTCCGGGCCGCCGGGGCGCGCCGCGTCCTCGACCTGGGCTGCGGCGACGGCCGCCTGCTGGCGCTGCTGCTCGCCGACCCGCAGTTCGACGAGATCGCCGGCGTCGACGCCGCCCCCGCCGCGCTGGAACGCGCCGCGCGCCGCCTGCACACCGACGAGATGGCGCCGCGGCAGCGGGACCGGCTCCGGCTGCTGCAGGGCGCCCTGACCTATGCCGACCGCCGCCTGGCCGGCTACGACGCGGCCGTGCTGATGGAGGTGGCCGAGCACATCGACCCGGACCGCCTGCCCGCGTTCGAGCAGGCCGTGCTGGGCAGTGCCGCACCGGGAACCGTGATCATCACCACCCCCAACGCCGACTACAACCCGCATTACCCGGCGCTGCGCCCCGGCGAGATGCGCCACCCGGACCACAGGTTCGAGTGGAGCCGGGCCGCATTCCGGGCCTGGGCGCGGGCGGCGGCGCAGGCGCACGGCTACTCGGTGCGGTTCGAGCCGGTCGGCGCGGAGGACCCGCAGGCCGGGCCGCCCACGCAGATGGCGGTCCTGCACCGCGCGGCGCCAGGCCCCGGCCGCACCGGCCCCGACGGAGCGCGAGGCGGTGCCGCGGCGGTGACCGACCTCAAGATCCCCGGGCTGTGCCTGATCGTCCTGGTGGGCGTGAGCGGGTCCGGCAAGTCCAGCTTCGCGGCCCGGCATTTCCGGCCGACCGAGGTGCTGTCCTCGGACGCCTTCCGCGGCCTGGTCGGCGACGACGAGAACGACCAGTCGGTCACCGCGGCGGCCTTCGCCGCGCTGCACGCGGTCGCCGCCGAGCGCCTCAAGCTCGGCAGGCTCACCGTGGTCGACGCGACGAACGTGCAGCCGGACGCCCGCCGCCCGCTGGTTGACCTGGCCCGCGACCACCACGTCCTGCCGGTGGCGATCGTGCTCGACGTGCCCGAGCAGGTCTGCGTGCAGCGCAACCAGGCCCGCCCGGACCGTGCGTTCGGCGCCGGGGTGGTCCGGCGGCAGCACGCGGCGCTGGCCAGGTCGGCCGGGCGGCTGGAGCGCGAGGGGTTCCGCCGGGTGTTCCGGCTGCGCGGCGTGGCGGAGGTGGACGCGGCGCGGATCGTCCGGGAGCCCGCCTGGGCCGACAAGTCCGGCCTGCACGGGCCCTTCGACATCATCGGCGACGTGCACGGCTGCCAGCCGGAACTGGCCAGCCTGCTGGACCTGCTCGGCTACGCGCCGGACCAGGACGGGACCCGCCGCCACCCGGCCGGGCGCACCGCGGTGTTCCTCGGCGACCTGGTCGACCGCGGACCGGACACGCCGGGGGTGCTGCGCACGGTGATGGGCATGGTGGCATCCGGCACCGCCCTGTGTGTTCCTGGCAACCACGAGGCCAAGCTGCTGCGCGCACTGCGCGGCCGCGACGTCCGGATGAGCCACGGCCTGGCGGAGTCGCTCGCCCAGCTCGGCGCGGAGCCGGAAGACTTCACCGCCCAGGTCATCGCGTTCCTGGACGGCCTGGTGAGCCATTACGTGCTGGACTCGGGGCGGCTGGTGGTCGCGCACGCCGGCCTGCGCGAGGAGATGCACGGGCGCGCGTCCGCCGCGGTCCGGGCCTTCGCGCTGTACGGCGATACCACCGGGGAGACTGACGAGTTCGGCCTGCCCGTCCGGTACCCGTGGGCGCAGGACTACCGCGGCAAGGCGGCCGTGGTGTACGGCCACACCCCGGTGCCCGAAGCCACCTGGGTGAACAACACGATCTGCATCGACACCGGCTGCGTCTTCGGCGGCCGCCTCACCGCGCTGCGCTACCCCGAGCGGGAACTGGTCTCGGTGCCCGCCGCAGCGACCTACTACCAGCCCGCGCGACCGCTGACCGCACCCCCGGCCAGCCCAGGGGCGCCCAGCGCCCGCCCGGCCGGGGCCAGCCCAGCCAGCGCCGGGCTCCTCGACGTCGCGGACGTGCTCGGCAGGCGGGGGATCACCACCGGGCTCCGCGGCCGGGTGACCGTCCCTGAGCAGAACGCGGCCGCGGCGCTGGAGGTGATGAGCCGGTTCGCGGCCGATCCACGGTGGCTGATCTACCTCCCGCCGACGATGCCGCCTGTGCCCGCCAGCACCCGGCCCGGCCTGCTGGAGCATCCGGCGGACGCGCTGGACGCCTACCGGCGGGCCGGGGTGGCCCAGGTGATCTGCGAGGAGAAGCACATGGGCTCGCGGGCGGTGGTGATCGCCTGCCGGACGCCCGAGGCGGCCGGGGACTGGTTCGGCAGCCAGCGCGGCGGCATCGTGTACACGCGCACCGGCCGCCGGTTCTTCACCGACGAGCGGCTCGAAGAGGCTCTGCTCGGCCGGGTGACCGGGGCACTGGACAAGACCGGGCTGTGGGCCGAGCTCGGCGACTGGGCAGCGCTGGACTGCGAGATCATGCCCTGGTCGCTCAAGGCCGAGGACCTGGTGCGCGGCCAGTACGCCGCAGTGGGCGCCGCCGCCCTGGCCGGGCTGACGGCAGCCGGCGAAGCATGCGAGGAAGCGCTGCACCGGGGCGCGGACGTCGCGGCGCTGCGCGACCGGACCCGGGAGCGGCTCGCCGCGGCCCGGTCCTACACCGCCGCGTACCGGCCCTACGTCTGGCCGGTGCGCTCCCTGGCCGACGTGCGCCTGGCGCCGTTCCAGGTGCTGGCCGGCTCGGCCGGCACCTTCTTCTCCCGGGACCACCTCTGGCACATGAACGCCGCGGAGCGCCTGGCCGCGGCCGACCCGCTCATCGTGCCCACCAGGCACATCGTGGCAGACCTCGGCGACGAGGGGGCGAGCGCAGCGGTGACCGCCTGGTGGGAGCAGATCACCGCGGCCGGCGGTGAGGGGATGGTGGCCAAGCCACTCGACCCGGTCGCCCGGGTGCGGCACGGGACCGCCCAGCACGGGATGAAATGCCGCGGGCCGGAGTACCTCCGGATCATCTACGGACCCGAGTACACCATCCCGGCCAACCTCAGCCGGCTTGCCGGGCGCAACCTTTCCCGTAAGCGGTCGCTGGCGGCCAGCGAGTTCGCGCTGGGAGCCGAGGCACTGGACAGGTTCACCCGGCGCGAGCCGCTGTTCCGCGTGCACGAGTGCGTGTTCGGCGTGCTGGCGCTGGAAAGCGAGCCGGTCGACCCCCGGCTCTGACCGCTGCCGCGCCCGGCCCGGTGACCGTGCCGGCGCATGCCCGGGCCAGCCACGCGGAAAGCCGGGTGGCCCGGGCACTAGGGTGAGCCCGGGTATTTCGTAGCGCATGAAACAAGGGACGGGGATGGCGATGAACCGAGCCGCTGGCCGCGATGAACGTGCTGTACAGCCTGCAGCACCTGGGATACGTGATCCCGCCGCAGGCCGACGCCGGGTGGATAGGCACGGCCGGTCCCGGGCCGTCCTACCTCGACCCCGGCTCCGGCGGCCCGGACAACGACTTCACCAACCGCAACACCGCGTTCATGAGCTGGAACCTGCTGCACCTGGCCCGCATCGTCAAGCAGGCCGGGGGCATCCCGGCGCACGGCAACCAGCGCTCGGAGTGGGAGGCAGGCTGCCGGTTCGACTTCGACAACCCCGACTACCGGTAGGAGGCCCGGTGAAGGACTGGGTGGCCTGGCACGCGGCCTACGACGACCCGGCGTCCTCGCTCAGCACGCGGCTGCGCCTGGTCCGCGGGCACCTGTCGGAGGCGCTGCGACCGGGCCCCGCCAGGCCCGGTGCGCCTGGTCAGCCTGTGCGCCGGGCAGGGCCTCGACGTGCTGGGGGTGCTGCCCGGGCACCCGCGCGGGCCGCAGGTGTCGGCGGTGCTTGTCGAATTCGACCCGCAGAACGCGGCGCTGGCCCGCCAGGGTGCCGAGCAGGCGGGACTGCCGCAGGTGGAGGTGCGCCAGGCGGACGCGGCGCGGGTGGCGAACTACGCCGACGCGCTGCCCGCCGACGTGCTGCTGCTGTGCGGGATCTTCGGCAACGTGAGCGACGCCGACATCCAGCGGACCGCGCAGGCCGCCCCGGCCCTGTGCGCGCCCGGGGCCACCGTCATCTGGACCAGGCACCGCCGGCCGCCGGACCTGACCCCGCAGATCCGGGCCTGGTTCCAGGCCAGCGGGTTCGACGAGGTGGCCTTCGACACGCCCGGCACCGAGGCGCTGACCGGCGTGGGCGTCGGCCGCCTGACGGTCCCACCGCCGGCCTGGCTGCCGGCCGGTCCGATCTTCGCCTTCCGCGCCCCCTGATTTCATGCGCTACGCCGGCCCGCCAGGCCCGCCGCGCGGGCCGCACGGTTACCGTGCCAGGCGCGGCGCTGGCTGGGGTCAGCCGCTTGCCCGCACCTCGACGGCGCCGATGTCGCAGGCTGGCCCCTGCGGGCGTGGCCCGCCCCGCTGATCGGTAGCCGGGCAGCCGGTGGCCCGGGTGCCGCCGTGGTCGATGGCCGGGCTGCCGTTCCCCGGTGCCCGGGTCAGCGTCGGGCCGCCGTTGGCCGCGAGCGGGCCGAGTTGCGGGTCGGCGGCGGTCATGTCGGTCGGCCTGGCGAACGCGCACGAGACGCCGGTGTCCAGGTTGTACCCGGCCGCCTCGTGCGGCGCCGCTCCGGCGCAGTTCGGGCCGGGGGCCGAGGACGCGATGATCGAGCCGGTCACCTCGAGGTTCGAGCACGGCAGGTTCAGCCCGCTGGAGTTGCCGGCGATCGTGGTGTAGGACACGACGCCACCGCCGCAGGCGTAGGTGTCGATGGCGCCGCCCGTCCCCGACCTCGCGGTGTTGCCGGTCAGGGTGCTGCTGCGTAGGTAGACGAACGACGCCCCCTCGACCTCGATGCCGCCGCCGAGGTTCGCGCTGTTGCCTGCCAGGGTGCTGGCGGTGACGTACAGCGTGTCGGTCGCGTCGTCGATCGCCCCGCCGGCCAGGGCCTTGTTGCCGGCCAGCGTGCTTTCCAGTACGACCTGCTGTCCGGGTGTGCCCGCGTAGGCGGCCTCCAGTGCCCCTCCGTAGGCCGCCAGGTTGCCGCTGAGGGTGTCGTGGCTCAGCGTGATCGGGCCGTAGTTGGCGATGGCACCGCCGGGGGACTGGCCCGCCTTGTTGCCGCTCAGGGTGCTGCCGGTGACGACCGCGGTGCCGCCGTCGTTGGCGATGCCCGCGCCGCTGTTGGTCCCGGTGTTGCCGGAGATCCGGCTGGCGGTGACGATCAGGCGCAGCCCCGGCGGCGCGGGTGGCCCGGGAGCGGCCATCGCCGGGCGCGCGGAGCGGGCGCAGCGGGGAATCCAGGAGCACGCGCCGCGGACCGGGGCGGCGGGCAGGCCTGCCGCGCCGGGGTGGCCGTTCTGGCCGTTGAGGATGCCGCCGCCGTCCCCGCCGCTGACGTTCCCCGCCACGGTGCTCGCGATCACCTCGACCGTGCCGGCCACGTTGCCGATGCCGCCGTTCTGTATCCCGCCGCCGCCGTAGAAGGGCGCACGGTTGCCGGTGACGTCGCTGTGGCTGACGATCACCGTGCCGCCGGCGTTGGCGACGCCGCCGCCGGCCGTGGCCCGGTTGCCCGTCACGATGCTGTTGCTGATCAGCAGGCGGCCCGTGTTGAACGTGCCGCCGCCGTAGCTGCCGGCCCCCGGCCGCCCCCCGGTGATCGTGACCCCGGACACGGTGGTCGTCGCGGCGGAGCCGACCTCAAGCACCCGGAACCTCCCGGTGGCCTCGATCACCGTCGCGTGCGCCCCGGCACCCGTCACCGAGACGGGGCCGCCTTCGAAGTCGAGGCTGCCGAGGGTGAGGCGATAGGTCCCGGCGGGGACGGCGATCGACACGGCGGTGCCGGGCGGCTGCGCGGCGGCCTCCTCCGTCGCGGCGCGCAGCGTGCAGCGGCCCTCGCGGTCGGCGCACCGGCCGTCGCCCGGATGGGCGTCGTGCGCGTCGGCCGTGGTGGTGACCTCGAACGAGAGCGGCGCGGCGCGCCAGAGCGGGCCGGGGCCCGCTCAGGGCCAGCGGACCGGTGAGGACGACAACGGCCAAGGGCAGCGCCAGCGCCAGGTTCCGGCTCATCACCGCTCCGTCCTCCCACCAGGCCGGTATCGGTACCAGACATCATGGCAGCACCGGCCCCCGGGCGCACCGGGCACGGCGCCCGCTTTGCGCCGGGCGGCGACGGTTGCCAAGATCGGTGCATGGTGAGCATTGGCATGGTGGTGATGGGCGCTGCGGACATGGGGCGAGCGGTCCGGTTCTGGGCCGCCGCCCTCGGCTACGAGGTGCGCGAAGGCGGGGCAGGCGCGGACTGGAGTTCGCTGACCCCGGCGGGCGGCCTGGGCACAGGCATCGGGCTGCAGCGCAGCGACAGGCCCGCGGACGCCTACCCGCGGGTGCACCTGGACCTGTACGCGGCCAACGCCGCCGAGCAGGCCGCCGAGGTGCAGCGCCTGGTCGGGCTCGGCGCCGAGAAGGTCGACTGGGACCGTTACCCCGGCGACCCGGACTTCGTCGTGCTCGCCGATCCCGAGGGCAACAGGTTCTGCATCGTCAACACCAGCCACGGGCACGAATGAGCGGGGCATGCCCGACAATGGCGGGGAGTGCGGGAGGTAGCTGACATGGTGACCGCGAACGAGCAGGCGCTGCCCTCGGCCGACGACTTGGACCTGCCCTTCTTCGACTACAACGAGCCCGGCCTGGTGGGGGAGGTGTACCACCAGCGGCTCGCCGAGGTGCGGCGGCAGGGCTGGCTGGCCAGGTCTCCGCTGTCGCTGGTGGTGCTCGACCAGGAGTCCGGCGAGTTCTTCCTGCGCGCCAGGGACACCGCCTTCCCCGGCCGGGAGATCGCGGACCTGTTCGGCGTCACCGGGGGCCGGCTGCGGGAGCAGATCGACGCGAACATCCTCAACCAGACCGGGGAGCGGCACCGCAGGCTCCGCGCGCTGGTCGGGCCGGCGTTCACCCCCCGGGCGGCGGCCAGGTGGCGGCCGGTCATGCGCGAGTTCGCGCAGCGGCTGTGGGCCAGCATGGGAACCGCGGAGTGCGAGTTCGTCGCGTCGTTCGCCAAGCCGTACCCGTCGCTGACCATCGCCGCGGTACTCGGCGCCCCGCAGGAGGACGCGCCGCGGCTGCACGAGTGGTCCACCTGGGTGCAGCGCCAGTTCGACATCCGCGCGCTTTCCACCGAGCCGGAGCGGATCGAGCGGGCCACCGAGGAGTTGTACGGCTACGTGGAAGGGCTGCTCGAACTGCGCCGCCGCGAGCCGTCTGACGACCTGATCAGCACATTGCTGGCCGCCGAGGAAGAGGGCAGCAAGCTGTCCCACGACGAGTGCATCAACCTGGTGCTCAACGTCATCGCCGGGGGCGTGGACACCACCCAGGCCCAGCTCTCCCACGCGCTGCGGCTGTTCTCCGAGCACCCGGCGCAGTGGGACCTGCTCGCCCGCGAGCCGGACCGGATACCCGCCGCGGTGGACGAGGTGCTGCGGTTCGAGCCGATCACCCCGTTCACCGCGCGGATCTGCACCGGCCAGATCGAGTACCGCGGCGTGATCTTCCCTGCGGGTAGCATCGTGGCGATCTGCTCGGAACGGGCCAACCGGGCCCAGGGCGCCGGTGAGGAGTTCGACATCACCGCCGAGCCCGGCGGCCGGGCGCTGACGTTCGGCGCCGGACCGCATTTCTGCCTGGGATCCAACCTGGCCCGGGCGGAACTGGAAGAGGCCATCGGCTTCCTCGCGCCGCGGATGCGGGACCTGCGCCCCGCCGCGCCGGCGGAACTCGGCGGCGTGGAAGGCATCTACGGGATCGAATCCCTGCCGCTGGCCTGGTCGCAGGTTTGAGCACGGGGCGGGACGGAAGGAAGGCGCTCATGCACACGACCACACTGGGAGAACTGACCGTCTCGGCGCAGGGCCTTGGCTGCATGGGCATGAGCGAGTTCTACGGGCACACCGACTGGGACGAATCGGTGGCCACCATCCACCGGGCGCTGGAACTCGGCGTGACGTTCATCGACACCGCCGACATCTACGGGGCGGGCCACAACGAGGTCCTCGTCGGCCGGGCCATCGCCGGGCGGCGCGACGAGGTGCAACTGGCCACCAAGTTCGGCATCGACCGGTCGGCCGGGGACGGCGGCCGGGTGCGGCGCGGCGAGCCCAGCTACGTCAAGCGGTGCTGTGACGCGTCGCTGCTGCGCCTCGGCGTGGACACGATCGACCTGTACTACCTGCACCGGTCCCCGGAGAACACGCAGATCGAGGAGACCGTCGGCGCCATGGGCGAACTCGTCGCCGCGGGCAAGGTCCGCTACCTGGGCCTGTCCGAGGTGGACGGGGAACTGCTGCGCCGGGCGCACGCGGTGCACCCGATCGCCGCGGTGCAGAGCGAGTACTCGCTGTGGACCCGCGAGCCCGAGGCCGCCGTGGTGCCGGCCATGGCCGAACTAGGCGTCGGCCTGGTGCCCTACTCGCCGCTTGGCCGCGGCTTCCTCACCGGGACCGTGGACGTGGCCACGCTGGACGCCAAGGACTTCCGCGGGCGCAACCCGCGCTTCGCCGGCGCGGCCGGGGCCGCCAACCAGGCGATAGCCGACACGGTCCGGGCGGTGGCGGAGGCCAAGGGGGTCGCGCCCGCGCAACTGGCCCTCGCCTGGGTGTACGCGCAGGCGCCCCGGCTCGGCGTGACCATGGCGCCGATCCCCGGCACCAAGCGGGTGAAGTGGCTTGAGCAGAACGTCGCGGCCATGGACGTCACGCTGACCGGCGACGAACTGGCCGCCCTGGAGCCGCTGGCGGGCCAGGTCGTCGGCGGGCGGTACTGAGCACCGCGGGCGATCCCGTGGCCCAGAATTCGGAGCGGCGGCTGGCGTTCGGGCTGGCCGCCGAGGAGTACGACCTGGTCCGGCCGGGTTATCCGGCCGCCCTGGTCGACGCGGTGCTGGCGCACTGCGGCGGCACCGGGGTCACCGCGCTGGAGGCGGGCGCGGGCACGGGCAAGGCGACCCGGGCGTTCGCCGCCCGGGGCCTGCGGATCACCGCGGTGGAGCCCGACCCGGCGATGGCTGGCATCCTCGCCGCGAGCTGCACCGGGTACCCGCAGGTCAGCGTCGTCGTCGGCGGGTTCGAGGAGTATGTGCCCGCGCAGCCCTCCGGCCTGCTGTTCAGCGCGCAGGCCTGGCACTGGATCGACCCGGCGGTGCGCTGGGATCACGCCGCCGCCGTGCTCGCCCCCGGCGGCAGCCTGGCCCTGTTCTGGAACTTCGACCGTATCGTCGACGGCGCCGTCCAGGACGAGGTGACACAGGCGCACCGGGAACTCACCCCGCATATCGAGTGGGACACCAGCCCGGTGGCCGAGGACGGCATGCTTGACCGCTGGCCCGCCACGGAGATCGCCGGGCTGGCGGCGTTCACCGCCCCGGAGGCCCGCCTGTACCGGTGGGAACGGGTGCTGTCCAGGCGGCAGTACGTGCAGTACCTGGCCACCCATTCGCTGTACCTGATCCTCGACCCGGCCACCAGGGACGAGTTGTTCGCACGGATCGCATCGATCCTGCCGGCCCGCGTCCCGCTTGCCGAGGACACCGTCCTCTACCTGGCCCGCCGCGCTCGCGGTATAGCGCCGGCGATGGGTCCGGTTCCGGGCGGCATGTGCCCCGGGGAATCGTTCGGCCGAATGCGTATTGGCGTTACTCCAGGCCCGCTAGCAGGTCGGTCTCGGTGATGCCCGGGCCCTGCCCCTCGCGGATGAACCATTCCGTGCCGAACGCGTACGCGAATGCCTCGTCAGGCATCGCCAGGAAGAACGACTGCTCGCTGATCTGGCTCGCGTGCGCCCGCATGGCGCGGCGCTTGTACTCCAGGTACGGGGTCACGTCCACCGCCGCGGTGATCACCGACTCGGGCATGCCGAACGACTCCTCGTCGATCTCCGGGGTCTCGACGCCGGCTTCGTCGGCCTGGCTCGGCGAACCTGTCCCGGCTGCGCAGGATGTGGTCCCGGTTGATCGTGCTCTGGTACACCCGCCGGGTGCCGGCCAGTTCGGCGGCACGCATGCCGACCCTGTGTACCTGGATGTGGTCCGGGTGGCCGTACCCCCCGTGCTCGTCGTAGCAGGTCAGGATGTCGGCCCGCTCCTCGTCCAGGAGCGCGGCGAGCTTCTTCGCGGCCTCGTCGACCGATGCGGTCCAGAACGAGCCTGGCGCCTCGTTGGCCGGGGTGCCCATCATGCCCGAGTCGGTGTACCCGAGGAACTCCACCCGCTGCGCGCCGAGGATCTCCGCCGACGCGTGCGTCTCGGCGACCCGGCGCTGCCACAGTTCCTCGCCCGGGTTCAGGAAGCCCTCGGCGACCTCGCCCTGCTCGCCGCGGGTCGCCACGATCAGCACGACCCGGTGCCCTTTCTCGGCGGCATTGCGGATAATCCCGCCACAGGCGATGCACTCGTCGTCCGGATGGGCATGAAATGACACAAGAGTGGCCATGGTCGTGACGCTACCTGACCCCTCGGACAGCACGGGGCCCGGGCTCAACCCCCGGCGAGCAGGAGAAATGGATGCCTGAGTGAGACACCGGACGGCAGGCGCGGCGATGATGCCACGCGATGGTGCCAGCCGCCGGGCCTGCCGGTGCGGGGGGCCGCGGTGAAGCGGGGCGGCTGGCGGCCCTGGTACGGCAAGCCCCGCGCCAGGGATGTGCTCTGCCTGGTGGCGATCGTGGTGAGCGCCGTCTACGCCGTGGCGACCATCCCGCTGACCCCGGCCCTGATCGCCAGCCACCCGGTGCTCCTCGAACTGCTGACGGGGTCCACGTCGTCGATCATCTCGGCGGGCGCGTACTCCGACGTGGACACCAAGCTGCAACTGGCGCTTGTGGTCGTCGCGGCGCTGCCGGGGATCATGCGGTTCGACTGGGTGTACTGGTGGGCGGGCCGGCTGTGGGGTCACCGCATCGTGGAACGGCTCGGCCAGCGCAGCCCGCGGATGACCCGGCTGGCCGGCCTCGCGGAAGCCCGGGGGCGCCGCTGGGCGGGCCCGATGGTGGCGCTGGCGGCGTTCCTGCCGGGCGGCGCGTCCACCGCGGTCTACGCCGCGGCCGGATGGGCCGGGCTGCCGCTGCTCGCGTTCGTGTTGTGGGACACGCTGGGCTCGGCGGCCTGGATCTCCGTGGTCGCGTTCGGCGGGTACCTGCTCGGCAGCGACGGCGTCACGCTTGCCCAGCTGGTCTCGCGGTATGCCACGGTGACCATCGTCGTGCTTGTGGTCACGCTCATCGCGCCGCAGGCCTGGCACTCCTGGCGGGAATGGCGCGCCGCGAAGGCCGCCGTACGGGGCGGGGTATGGGGTATCCGCGCCGCCGGTGCCCGCGCCTGCCAGCGAAGGCATGGACCCCCAGTAGAGTGTTCCGCCGTGGCGGGACAGGGGACTCCGGCGACCGCGTTGCTCGGCAGGCTGGGCATCGCGCATTCGGTGCACGGGTATCCGCATGATCCCCGGCAGGGCTCCTACGGCGCCGAGGCCGCACAGGTGCTGGGGGTGGCGCCGGAACGGGTGTTCAAGACGCTCGTGGCCGAGGTGGACGGCCAGCTCACCGTAGGCGTGGTGCCGGTGGCGGGCCAGCTCGATCTCAAGGCGCTTGCCGCGGCCGCGGGCGGGAAGAAGGCGGCGATGGCCGCCGTCGCCGCGGCGGAGCGGGCCACCGGTTATGTGACCGGCGGCATCTCGCCGCTGGGGCACCGCAGGCGGCTGCCGGTCGTGGTCGACTCCTCGGCGCTGCGGTTCGAGACGGTCTACTGCAGCGCTGGCCGGCGCGGTCTTGAGATCGAACTGGCACCGGCCGACCTGGTCCGCGCCGCGGGCGCGGTGGTCGCCGACATCGCCGCGCCGCCGCGCGGCTGAGATCAGCCGATCGGGCAGCCCGGTTTCGCGGCGGCCCGGCCGGAGTCCGGGCTGACCATCAGGCAGGACTCGTCGACCGCCTGGAAAGCGCGGGCGGGGATCTGCTTGAGCAGCGAGACCAGGCCGTTCGGCCACTGCGGGTACGCGCTGCCCTGGAAGAACCAGTCGCTCCCGTTGTCGGCCAGGATGAGGCCGTAGTGCTGCATCTCGGTCAGCACAGCCTTGGCGTCCGCGCAGTTCGGCACGGAACTGGCGCAGAACCCGGCGACGTCGAAGCTCGCCTTGAGCCGGAACCTGGCGCCCATCGGCGGCAGCGCCGGGTTCGTGCCTGAGCCCGCCTCGTGCCTGGCCGGCCAGAGGTAGGCCGACTGGGTGGCCTGCGCGGTGAACCTGATCGCGTGGGCGATCGGGCGGCCGGACTTGACCGCCGCCTTCACCTGGCTGTAGTTCAGCAGTCCCGGCAGGATGGGCAGGCCTGCCGCGTCGGCGGAGGTCCAGCCCGCGGGCCGGAGCCGGTTGGAGGTCAGGTTCCAGATCGCGCCGGAGCCGGCCGTCGAGCCCGAGGCCGAGTACCTGGCCTCCCACAGTTCGTAGAGCGTGCACGTGGTCTTGTTGACCATGATCGCGTGACGGTCGCCGCCCGCGTTCTTGCCCCCCTCGATCAGCGTGTCCGGGCCGAACGGGTAGGGGCCCTTGTCGCTCTCGCTGGCGTACTGGAATCTGACCGGGACCAGCGGGTGCGCGCTCGTGACGATGTTGTAGGGGATGCCGAAGGGGAACCCGCCGGTATTCGGCCCGAAGTCGGGGTGCAGGTCGAGGGTGGCCGAGTCCATGCTCCGCATCCAGGCGGCGCTGTGGGCGTTCACCGGCAACTGGGAGATGTCGGTGTTCCAGACGTTGCCGGCGGGGAACATCGGGCAGTTCGGGGCACCGGGGACCGTGGTGCCGCCGCCGCTGGGGGCGGTGGCGCGCGGGGGAATGGCCGCCCGGCCGTTGCCGGTGCCCGCGACCGGCGCCTGATCCTCGCCCGCGGCCAGGACCGTGCCGGGCGAGGCACCAGATCCGTGCCGGGAGCGGTTGCCGGGGCTGGTGCCCGCGCTGCTGGCGGGACCGGCGGCGGTGCCGCACGCCGCCAGGAACGCCAGCGCTGCGGTGAGCGCGAGGATACGGGCAGGTGTGGTGCGAAGCAGGCTTCCCACGGGCTTCATCCTGCCACGGCAGCCACAGGCGGCGGGCGGTGTGCGCCGGCTACCGAGAACGACGGTTACCAGCGGTCGAGGTAGCGGGGCAACTCGGCAAGCCGGGTGATGGTGGCGTCGGGCACCGCGGCCTCGAACGGCGGCACCGTGCTGTTCTGGATGAGCACCGCCCGCATGCCAATGCCCTTGGCGCCGTGCACGTCGTCGAAGGGCCGGTCGCCGACGAACACGCAAGCGGCCGGGTCGTCCTCGCCGACGGCGGCCATCGCGGCACGGAACGCCTCTGGGTGCGGCTTGGTCCAGGGCAGTTCGCTGGAATACACGGTGCCATCGATCAGGTCGAGCACCTGGTCGCGGACGAAACACCGGTCATGCATGGACCGGGGCCACAGGGTGTTGGAGAGCACCCCGATCCTGATGTTCCTGCGCCGTAGCTCGCGGAAAAGCGCGGGCACGTCCGGGTCGGTGAACGTGTGCGGCTCCCACGCCTGGAAGTAGCTGGCGAGCAGGGCCTCGGGCGCGGTCACCTCGGCGCGCTCGAAGACGTGCGCGAGCGTCGCGCTCTGCTGTGAGTCTTCGATGCCCTGCCACACTGCCCGTTCGGCCAGGTAGATCGCGCGGGCCAGGTCCGCCGCCTCGGCCTGCGGATAGTGCTGCACGCAGACGCCGTGCCAGAGGGCTTCGTGATCGACGGCGTGCCACGGGGTGAGCGTCCCGCCCCAGTCGAAGATCACCGTGCTGACCGCCATGCCCCGATCCTAAGAGCCCTGTTCGCTGATGGTCATCGGGTTTTGGCCGCTCCAGGTTGTGATGCCAAGTCTGAAACATGATCTTGGGCGCGCCAGTTCCTCTATGGACGCTCTTATTTCTGTCAAGCCGTTCTGGACCTGACGGCAGACACCGGGGGATCGCTGTCGGCCTCTCAGGCTCCTGCCCGGCCGGGCGCGCGATAGATTGCCCGCCATGACGGAGTTCGGACCCGCCGCCTGGCCGCCTGACCCGATAAGGACCGAACGGCTGGTGCTTCGCGGGCCCGAGGCCCGGGACCGTTCGGCGCTGATCGAGTTGTTCACCTCGCCGGAGGTGGGCACCTATATCGGCGGCCCCCGGCCGCGTGATGAGTTCGAGCGTGCGATGGCTGAGGTGCCAGCGTGGCGCCCTGGCCTCTTCGTGGTCGATCTCGACGGAGCGATGATCGGCTTCATCACGCTGCTCGACCGGCGCGATGCAGGGCGTCCGGGTCACGTCCGCCCGGAGGCCGGGGAGGCCGAGCTCGGCTACATGTTCCTGCCGGAGGCGTGGGGACACGGGTACGCCTACGAGGCTTGCGTCGCGGCACTCGCCTGGTTCGCCGGCGCGCTTCCCGGCGAGCCGCTGGTGCTTTGCACCCAGATCGCCAATGACCGCGCGATGCGCCTCGCGGCGAAGCTGGGGTTCACCGAGGTGGAGCGGTTCGAAGAGTACGGCGCAGAGCAGTGGTTCGGCGTGCGGTCCTCCGTCACACCGTCCGCTTGAGCTCGAGCCCGGCGGCGCCTCTCGACCGAGCAGTCAGGGGCTCAGTGGTGCATCACCACCAGGGCGAGCCGTCCTAATGCGCTGCCGGCAAGGGGGGCGAGCACGAGGCAAGCGCTTAGAAGTTTGGCCCTGGCGGCTTCTAGCTCGCGGAGGCGGGTCTCGTGATCGGAGAGTGTCTCCTTAACTCCTGTGAGATGAACTCGCATTTCGACCACCGTGGCCTCTTCGGTCGCCTGGCCGACGCGGGCGACTGTGCCGTCGTTGGATGCCTGAACACGGGAGGCTGAGCGTCGTGCTCCTGGCTCAGGCCGGCTCAAGGGCCTGTTTCTGAACCCGGCGGGTTGTGGTCTTCGGGTGGCGGCTGCCGGACGGCTGGAATGTGAGCGGGGCTCCTGGTAGTGACGGGGGTGACGAAACCAGCCAGCCACACCAGGAGCCCTGGTGCCAGTCTGCTCTGCCACGCCAGCCTGCGCATGCGGCCGCCCGTGTTGCCGCCGCCCACGCTTCTACCCCTCCGATACCACTGATGCCGAGTGGGCGCTGGTCGCCCCGTTGCTGCCGGTTCCGGCCTGCCAGGCCCCAGCAGGCGGGTGGCCGGAGGAGCACAGCCGCCGCGCGGTGGTGGACGCGATCCGGTATGTCATCCACAACGGGTGCGTGTGGCGGGCGCTGCCGGCTGACTTTCCGCCGCTGATAGGCGCACCGTCTACGGCCTGTTCCAGCGGTGGCACGCTCGCGGGGTCACGATCGCCTTGCATGATGCGTTACGCGCGGCGGCCCGCCAGGCGGCGGGCCGGGCCGTGGAACCGACTGCGGCGGTGATCGATTCGCAGTCGGTGCGCACCGCGGCGACGGTGCCCAAGGCCTCCCGGGGCTGGGATGCCGCCAAGAAGGTCCCATTAGTCTCCCCCGGAACGGCCGCAAGCGCCACCTCGCCGTCGACACCACCGGCCTGCTCCTGGAAGTGCTGGCCACCCCGGCCTCGGTGCAAGACCGCGACGCGGCCCGGCCGCTGCTGTTCAACCTGCACCGGGCCCGCCGCCGCGTCCGCCGGGCCTGGGCCGATAGTGCCTGCGCCGGGAAACTCCAGTCCTGGGCCGCGACCTACCTCAACCTCACCGTCGAAATCGTCAAACGCCCCGATAACCTGCACACCTTCGAAGTCCTGCCGCGCCGCTGGGTAGTAGAACGAACTCTGGCCTGGATCTCCAGCTACCGCCGCTGCGCCCGCGACTACGAACGCCTCCCCGCCCACCACCAAGCAGTTGTCTACTGGGCCATGACCATCCTCATGACACGCCGCCTCACCAGGGCCGGATGAGGCTCACAAACCAGGACTCAGTTAGCCGTTGCCTTGTGCGGGCAGGCAGCTGCCGTCTTCGGTGATGCCGGCGACGGCCACGGCGACTCGGCGGGCCGCGACACTGCCGTAGATGCACAGCTTCTCGTTCTGCCAGGGGTAAGCCTCAAAGGTGATCGGGTTTACCAGCGTCGTGCCGCCATTCCCCGTCAGCAGGTAGACGGTGGCCGGCAGCCCCGCCGCGACGAGCGCGTCCTTGACCGCACCAGGCCGCAGCCGCTGGCGGGCGGTCAGCGCCTGGAGCCCACGCTGAACCCTGCGCCGCAACGGCTCGGCGGCCGCGACCTGCGCCGCGGGTACGCGCTGGCGCTGGAGGTAGCGTTCGTTGGACCGCTGGAGCGCCTGAGGGTTGGTCACGGGACAAGAGGCCGTGCTTGCCCCGGCCCCGGAGTCACCGGCCCGGCAGGAGCCCGGCCCGGTGCCAGATGGTGAGGCTGCTGCATCAGGGAAGCCGGGCTGGATCCCGCAGCCGGCTAATCCGGCCAGGGCAAGCGCAGCCAGCACCGCCATGGACATCCCGATTCCCCGTATTCGCATGGCTCCAGACTGGCATGCCACGAGCTGGCCGTCCCGAGTAACTCAACTCAACTCGCACCAAGATCACCAGTTCAGAAACAAGCACTCAGTCGCGGCAACGGGGGCCAGGCACTGTGATGTCACGTCCGGCGACGCGCTCCGCAGCGGTAACCCTAGCTATAGCTAGGCATCACCACGCAAAGCTCGGCCCTCGGCGCTTGGCCCGCTAGGCGGTGATCGCCGTCGCCTGGGACCAGACGACTTCCCAGGTCTCATCTCGAAGCCGGTAGCAGTCGGTGTGCCAGCAGGTGATGCCCGGTCCGTCATCGAAGCTGATGCGAGCCCGGTAACGCAAGACCACGATCGCCGCGTCGCCCAGTACCGCAATCTCGGAAACAGGCTCGAACACCTGGTATCTCAGTTGCCCCGAGGCGATCGCACCGAGGTAATCGTCCTTGGTCATCTCCGAGCCGTTCGGGGTGATGAGCCAGTAGTCGTCCGCATGCAGTGGGGCGGCTGTGACCGTATCCGCTCTGACCAGCGCCCGCAGTCGCCGGTGCTCGATATCCGGTAGGAGTCTGGCAGCGGAACTCATCTGGTTCGCCTCCCTGAGGACAGTGCATGCCCCAGCCAACGGCCCGTTGTTACATCGTCCTGCGAAGAAGGTGTTGCGAAGAATGGGACAAAGTCGCCCTCTCTGACCAGCACCGACGCTTGACCATTGCATGGACCGGCGGCATGTCACGGCCCGGTTCCGGCCCCACTCCTCAATACTCATAGCGCCAACCCGCCACGCGCCGCAGCGGCCAGCCGAGTGAGTAGGCAGCCACGCCCGCCCACACGGCAGGGTCACGAGGAACCAGCCCCCCATTGCGGCCCACCGCCGGGACCGAGCCGGCGCGGGGTTACGTCGCCGCGCCACGGGTGAGACGATGCGCGGGACTCCGCAAGGCAACGCAGAGGAGGTCATCCGGATGCGCAGGCTCCTGTGCGCCGTCGTCACGGCCGGTGCCGTGGCGGCGGGACTGGCTGCCGGCCCGGCGGCCGCGGCCACTACCACCTGGACCGTCATCCCGGGCGGGGCGTTCACCAACCCCATCGCCCGCCAGACACGCCTCGCGGACCTGTTCACTCACAAGGGCTTCGCTTGTCAGCCCGTGAAAATGACCGGTACCTTCCGCAGCGGCAGCGGCCTGGCCGACGCCATCGGCCAGATCGCCACCGTGCGCGGTCCTAGCACCAGCACGATCACCTGCGCCCTGCCCGGCATCGCGTTCCTGATCACCTTCAGCCACTTCCCCATGAACATCAACGCCAGGCAATACGATGCCGCCACCGGCGTGACCCAGGGGGTGATCACCGGTCTCCACATCAAGATCTCCTCCGTCCCCGGGCATGCGCCCTGCACCGGCGTCATCGACGGCACCGGCCCGAACGCCGACAACGGAAAGGCCCTCTTCTCATACTCCAACACCGGCGGTGAACTGGACTTCTCTCAGGATTTCATCAACCTGACGGCCTACAACGTCACCGGCTGCGGCGGCCACATCCACAGTGGTGATCAGTTCATCTACCAGGTCATGGCGTTCCCGCGAACCGCGACAGGCATGGCCGACACCATCACCAGCCCGTAGCTCGCCGTCCAGCCCCGTTTGTGACGGTTGCGCCAACCATGACAAAAGAACGTGTTGCGAAGAGAGGGACAACCCCGCCGACCAGGCTCCCCGCCTGGTTATCACCAGGCGGGGAGCCTGGTCGGCGGGGCTGGGAATTCATACGTGGCATGACATCCCCCCTAACAGCAGGGCCGTGATCACATTCCGTGGCGCCCTGGGCGGGGCGCTCCGAAGGGCTGGCGGCTGGTCAGGTCCTCATGTGCCAGTCCGCAGCAGTTGTGAGACGCGCTGCGGTGACACGTTGAGCACCTTGGCGATGTCACGCCCGGACAGGCCAGCTTGGCGCAGCCGCCGTGCCGTGGCTCGTGACTGCGCGGCCGCCAGTCGTTGTGCCTGATCGGCTGCGCTCACAGCTTCCCGCGCGGCGCGCGTCTCCTCGTCGAGACCGCCACCTATCTGGGGGGTGATTCTCACCGCGAACCCGTCGCCAGGCAGATCTTCACGGCGTGCGATCAGATCGCGTGCCATTTCCTCGGCGTCCCAGAGCGTGCGTGACTGAGTGACACCGACTCCCTCGATGTGCAGTTCCCAGCCATGTTCCCAGCGCTTGGCGCGAACCTGGTAGGTCTTCACTGGAGCCACCCCTCTGGCAGGCACTTCATCCGCTCGATGGTGTCGCCGATCACCCCGCCGAGATCTCCAGGTGGCGGGGAATGTCGGCCGTATGCTGGCCGCCGCAGCCACACATCCAGGTGGTGTGGCGGCCCTTGTCGTTCTTGATGACACAGCCGCTGCGGCGTAACGCACGGTTGACGTCCCGGCGCTTCATCGGCTTCACCATGACTAATAGTCTATCCCCTCTTGATGTCAGCATCAAGCCGGGCTTGATCCGGCTGGGGCAGGCCACCAGCCAGCGTGTAGCGGCCGCGCCCAGGTACGAGCAGCCAACCACAGCGCAAGGACAGCGCCGGTGGATCGGCCCGTCACAGGTCGGTCGTCCACTCGAGCGGCGGTGATATCATAATATCATTGTGATATCATATTAGAAACCGGCCAGCAGGCTCCGGCAGGACACGCCAAGCCAGCAGGCTTCGGCAGGACACGCCAAGAAGGTGCGCCATGGGAACAGCCGTGCTTGAGATCTCCGGGCCTTACCGGCCCCTCGGGCGAGTGGTGGCCATGGACGCGCTGACGGCCGGGGCCCGCACGGGCAAGATCGCCCGGCCTGCGGGCAGGAACGGCGCGGGCAAGATCCCGGCCCTGCGTGCCGTCACGGGCAAAGGCCCGCGGGCCCGGCTGGGCTATCTGGGACTGGCAGTCGTTTTCAGCGCGGCGCTCGGGCTCTGTGCTGCATGCCACAGCACCTCATCACCGGGGGCGGGAGCACCAACGGGGATGACACCGAGCAGTGGCGTCAGCCGGCACGCACACTCACCGCCGCAGCCGCTGATCGACATTTGTCAGCGGGCACCGTGCACGAATAACCAGGAGTTCGAGATCTTCGATCAGAATGGTGCCCCGATCTTCTCGGTCGGGGAATACGGAGGCGCCAGCGTCTTCGGTGACGACTTCAGGGTCTGGGCGCCAGGTACCAACCTTCTCGCAGGCACAGCGGCAGTTACCTTTTCATGGGAATCACCGGGTGAATACGATCGCCAGTTCAAGCTGGCTGACGGCTGCACGCCGCCAGCCATATGGGAGTCGCCGCAAGGCATCTGGGCATGCACGCCATCGCGCGAATGGAAGATAGCTCTGCGATTCTAGACGTCCTGATGCTCCTCAGTAGCAGGCCCCTTAGCTCTCATGAGGGGTCACTCAGTGCGCCGAGGACCTCGGCGGCGGCGCGCTGGCCGGACTGGACGGCGCCGTCCATGTAGCCGCTCCAGCGGGTCGCGGTTTCGGTGCCTGCCCAGTGCAGCAGGCCGGCCGGACGGCGCAGCGCCGGCCCGAACTGGGTCCAGGTGCCGGGCGGGAAGTGTGCGCCGTAGCAGCCGCGGGTCCACGGGTCGGCGGTCCAGTCGTGCTCGATGTAGTCGGCTGGCCGGGCCGCTGCGGGGCCGAAGTAGCGGCCGAACGAGGCGAGCACCTCGGCGCGGCGCTGCGCCGGATCGGCGCGGGCCAGGCGGCGGGCCTCCCCGGCGGTGACGAATCCCAGCAGGACGCCGGGCGCCCCGGAGGGCGGCCCGGTGTCGAAGGTGACCTGGGCCCCCGGGCCGTCCGACGTCGCCTGGCCGTTGTACCCGGCATCCCGCCAGAACGCCCTGTCGTACACCGCCAGGCACTTGATCACCGAGCCCATCGGCGCCGCCTGGGTGAGCTGGTCGCGGTCGCCGGGGAGCGCCGGGTCATAACCGATCCGCCCGGCCAGGGCGGGCGGGACGGCGATCACGGCGCGCCGCCCGGCGGCCGCCACGCCGACGGCGTGCACAGTCACCCGCGACGGCGCCTGCTCGATCCGGGTGACCGGAACGCCGAGCAGCACCCGCTCCGGGCCGAGTTGCTCGGCCATCCTGATCGCGACGAGCTGCGACCCGCCGGCGAACCGGTCCTGCTGCGCCGCCCCAGAGGTTTCGGTGAGCTGCCGGAACCCGCCCGCGGCACGCAGGTAGAACAGCACGTGCAGGAGCGAGACCTCACCCGGCTCACACGCGAGAACCCCGTGGCTGAATGCCTCGACCGCGAACCTCCCAAGTCGCGTCCTGACGTTGCGACGGGCCCAGTCCGCCAGTGTCCGGGAATCGGCGGCAACCGCCCCGGCGGCCTGCCACGGCGCCCGCGCCGGAACCCGCCGCGCCATCCGGTCGAGCGCGAACAAGGCCCGGCCCGCGTCGGCCAGGTCCACCGGGCTCACCCGGGGGATGACCCGGTAGCCGAACCGCCGCCCGCCGAGTTCCAGGACGGTCAGCCCGCCGGTGAAGATCGGCTGGGTGGCCACGCCGAGTTCGGCGGCCAGCCCGAGGATGTGCCGCTGGGCGGGCCCGACGAACTGGCCCCCCACATCCACGACGTTTCCGCCGCCCAGGCTGTGGTTCAGCAGCCGCCCGCCGACCCGGTCCCGCGCCTCCAGCACCACGACGTCGCGCCCAGCCCGGGCCAGCTCCCTAGCCGCGGTCAGCCCGGCCAGGCCGGCCCCCACGACAACCACCTCAGCTTCGACAGGGCGGACCACGCCTGCAGTTGTAGCAGGCGTGCCGGTCCCAGGCACCCGCCGTCGGCCGGTGCCCCAGGATCACAGGTGCGCGGGGATGGCTGGCCTGGTGGTTGCGGGCTCCGGGCGCTGCTGGTAGTCCTGCCCGTTGTGGGCACAGATGCGGGCGGCACCGGCCGGCGGGACGAGCGCATTGCCGTGCTCTATCACCTGTATCGCGAGGAATTGGTCCGGCTCGCGATTGGCATGACCGGCGACATCGGCCTGGCTGAGGAGACCGTACAGAAGGCGTTCGCGCGGATTGTCTACCGCAGGCGGGCATTGCGTGACCAGCAGGCGGCTCCCTGCTACCTGCGGCGTGGGGTTGTCGCTGAGACTCGCGCGGCGTTGCGCCGCCGGCGAGCGCTGTCGGCCGGTGTTGCCGCAGGCGCCTTCGCCAGCGGGCACGCGGGTGTCGCCGGGCACGGGGCTTTGCTGGCGGCTGTCTCCCGGTTGCCTGCCCGGCGGCGCGCATGCGTGCTGTTGCGGCTTTATGTCGGCCTGTCTGAGGCGGAAACCGGGGAAGTGCTGGCGATACCGCCCCGGGCGGTAAAGAAGCAGGCCGAGCATGGCATGCGGGAGGTGGCAGCGGCTGGGGAAACCGCGCTGGGCGCAGGTTGGCGGGCTGTGCCCATGGGAGTCTTGGCACAGGAGCTGACATGCAGGCTCCGCGATGCGCTTGACCAGCTGACGCTGCCTGAATGGGGCTGGGCGGCGGGCCTCGCGGACCTGGCTGGACGGGCCCGTCGACGGCGGCTGCGCCGCGGAATCGCGGCTGTGAGCACGATCGTGGTGGCCGTCATCGCGGTGGCGGCCTTGCTGGCGGCGCCCGGGCGACCTGGCCGCGGCCCGCAGGCAGCGCGGCTTGCCTTCAGGCAGCTGACATCAGTCTGGTTCGACTCGCCGTCGGCCGCGCTTGCGTACGGGGGCGGCTGGCTGTTCGCGGTCTTGACCGATCCCGCCCGGCTGGTCCGGCTCGATCCGGCCAGTCTCGCGGTTACCGGGGCGCTCCCGCTTGGATCCCCTGGCTTCGACCTGGACCCGGTCGCCTACGGCGACGGCGCGGTGTGGGTGGTCGGCTCATCTGGCACGCAGCTGTGGCGCATCGACCCCGCCACGATGCGCATCACCGGCCGGCAGCGCACCGGCGGGGATGCAACCGCAGTGGCTTACGGCGATGGCGCGGTGTGGGTAGCCGGCTCGTCTGGCAGGCCCGCCGGCAACGGGATCGGGCTGGAGCGGTTCGATCCGGGCAGCGGCCAGCTGACCGGCCTGGCGAGCCTGCCAGGCAACCAGAGCACCAGCTGCCCGGGCTGGGGCCGGGCTGCGGCCAGCCAGCGGCTTGGGCAGCCAGCCGCAACGCTCGCAGTGGGCAAAGTCATCCTCGCCGCCGGCCCCGGCACACCGGTCTACGCGATCAGTCCCCAGCAGATGTCGATCCTGAGAACCTTCCATGCGGGCACCGGCTGCGACGCGCCCCCAAGACTCGCCGCCGGGCCGCACGGGCTGTACGCGACCGTCGGCAGCGCCGTTGTCCGCCTCGACCTCACCACCGGCCGCATCGCCGCCCGCGGACCCGCCACCGGCCTCAACGTGCCTAATTCCGAGCCGCTGATAGTCGCCTTGGGCGGGCTCTGGTACACCCCCACAGGGTTCTACCGGGTCGGCGCCGCTATCCGGCTCGATCCGGTCACGCTCACCGTCACCGCCCGGACAAAGATCTACGCCAGCGCGCTGCTCGCCGTCGGACGCAACCTGTACGTCAGCGAGTACGGCGGCATCATCCGCGTCCAGGTCGCTTCCGAGGTGCGGTGAGGACATGGTGACGAGGGAGTAAGCCGTAGCTCTCGCCGAATCACCTGACGATGTGCCGGGATCCGCGGGCGGTTAGTAGCCCTGGGCCCGGGCACGCCTGGTGCGGGTGAGGCGGATGACGAACAAGATGATCCAGCTGGCGATGCCGAGGAAGATGAGGCCGATGGTGGGCAGCACGATGCCCACGATGCTGGCCCCGATGCTCTGGCCGAACGCCAGGTCACTGCCACCGGCCACGGCGCTCGCGCCCGACGGCTCGACCACGAACTTGCCGGGGTGCACGACCTGGAGGGTCAGCACCGCCCGGCCCTGGTGAGTGCCGATCGCGTACGTGACCGAGCCTCCGTAGGTCCGCAGGCTGCCCACCGCGGCCGGGGGCGCTGCGGGAGCGATCCGCACGTTGAAGCTCGGAATCTGGTCCGAGTTCGCCCCGGGGCCCTCGTAGTAGACCACGTACCCGCCGCCGTGGTTCAGCGCGATCGCTGCCGCCGGAGGGCAACGGCACGCGGGCGAACGAGTCGACCTTGCTGCTGAGCGAGACGAAGCCGAACACCACCCAGGCGATCCCGCCGAGGACCAGCAGGACGGGGACCAGGTACCAGATGCGCCCGGGCCGTACCCGCGGCCGCCCGGTGCCCATACCGGCGATGATGGGCGGCTGGCCGGGGTACTGCCCGCCGAACTGCGGGCTGCCGCCGAAGGGCTGGCCGCCGCCCGGTTGCGGGGTCCCGCCCCAGGGCTCGCCGCTGCCGGGCTGGGGAGTGCCGCCCCAGGGCTGGCCGCTTTCCGGTTGCGGGGTGGTGGCAGTGGGCTGGCCGCCGCCGGACTGGCTGCCCCCCGAAGGGTCCGCGCCGCCGCCGGGCGGCTGGTCTGCCTGACTGTCCATGGACCGCTCCTTGAATTGCCTCCCGCGTCGGCACCGCGGTTCCCCCCGGCGGCGCCGCCGTGCGCGTCACCATAAGGCCAAATGCCCCATAGGCGGGCGGTAAATCACGCGAAACCCGCCGGACGCAAGCCCCGCCGCGCGCGGCGGGGCCCTAGCCGTGGACCCAAATGTGAGTAAAGGTTATGGATGGTGTGTCCCCCGGGGTTGGCGGGCGCGTTCGCCACGGCACGCGCAGTGTTGGCCTGGCCGTCTTTCCCCCGTCGCCAGGGGTTAGCAGGGCCGTCCTAGGGTCACGGCAGGGTCGCCCGCCCGGCGCTGGGCAGGCGACTGGATGAGGAGGAATTAATGCCAGAGCACAAGGGCAGGCGATGGATCTCCGGCAGAGCCATCGCCATCGGCGGGTGCGCGACACTCCTAGGGGGACTCGCGCTGGCCGGGCAGGCCACCACGGGGCTGGCCGCGACCAAGGCGGCAACGCCCCGCGTGGCCTTTCACGCGACGACGGACAGTACCTGCCAACTCGGCAACGGGATCAAGCACGTCGTCCAGCTCACGTTCGACAACGTCCATTTCTTCCGTGACAACCCGAACGTGCCTTCCGACCTAGCAGATGATGCCGAACCTGCTGAACTTCTTCGAGAACAACGGCACGTTCATGTCGAACAACCACACGCCGCTCATCGCGCACACGGCCAACGACATCCTGACCACCCTGACCGGGCTGTACGGGGACCGGCACGGGATGTCGGCGGGCAACAACGCCTACCGGACCTTCAACCCCGACGGCACCACCGACCCAGCGAGCGCCTTCGCCTATTGGACCGATCCGATCTTCGACACCGCGAGCACACCGACCACGGGGCACGACACGAACCCGTCCATGGTCTACTCGCGGACACCGCCGGCCACCACGCACCCGGCGCCGCAGCCGAACACGATCGCTCCTGCCCCGTGGGCGCCCTACACCCGCGCTGGATGCGACGCTGGTTACGTCGGGACCGCGAACGTGGAGCTGGAGAACACCTCGGTGGACATCCCCAAGGTGTTCGGCCCCGACTCCCCCGAGGCGCAGCAGCTCGCCGCGGACCCGGACTCGTTCAAGGACGCCGAGACGGCGGACTACGTCGGCGTCGCGGTGCACTGCGCGCAGAGCGCCGCGTTCTGCGCGGACGCCCAGGGCATCAAGTTCGGCCAGACCTCGCCGAGCCCCACGGCCTCTCCGGACCTGCTGCCCAACGAGCCCGGTGGCTACAACGGCTTCCAGGGGCTGTTCGGGCACCGGTACGTCGCCCCGCAGCTCGGGGCGGGCACGCCGAACGTGACCCACAACGGGTTCGAGGTCACCAACGCCGCGGGGAACCTCGTGGACCTGAACGGCAACGAGCTCGACGGCGCGTTCCTCACCAACCACCCTGGCTTCCCCGGCTTCAGCAACATCAACGCGTCCCAGACGCTGGCCTACCTGGCCGACATGCAGGAAGCGGGTGTCCCGGTCACCGGCGGCTACATCGCCGACCTCCACGGGAACGAGCACATCCCCGCGCTGTCGGGCACCGGCGGCCCGTGTAACGGCGCGCCCGCCGCGCTCGGCTCCGGTACCGCCTGCTACGTCGCCCAGGCGCAGTACTACAACCAGGCATTCGGTACGTTCTTCCAGCGCCTGGCCGCGGACGGGATCACGCCGCAGAACACGCTGTTCATCCTCAGCTCGGACGAGGGTGACCACGAGGCGGGCGCGAACGTGGGCCGGGCGATCCAGCCCACGCCGTCCAACTGCGACGGCGCGACCGTCAGCGGCGACACGGTGACCCCGGACGTGCTCTGCACCTACCCCGCGCAGCCCGACGGCACGCTCTCCTTCGGTGAGCTGTCCGGCAACCTGACGGGGCTGCTGGCGACGGAGAAGAACGACACCACCCCGTTCTCGGTGGTGAGCGACTCCTCGCCGGAGTTCTGGGTCACTGGGCAGCCTGGGCCGGACGACCCCGCGGTCCGGGCGCTGGAACGCGACACCGGCGGGCTCACCGCAGCGAACCCGTACACGGGCACCACCCAGCCGATCACCAACTACCTCGCTGATCCGACCGAAATGGCGATCCTGCACATGTCGGACGCCGACCCGGCCAGGACCGCGACGTTCACGATGTTCGGGAGGCCGGATTACTTCCTGAGCACCGGCGCGGCGAACTGCAGTTCGCCGTGTGTGAGCCAGAACGCCGGCTTCGCCTACAACCATGGCGACTACGCCGCCGAGATCGACACCAACTACCTCGGCCTGGCCGGACCCGGGGTCAAGAACCTCGGCCTGGACGGATCCGCGGCCGACGCGGGCCCGAACTCGGCAGGGGCGAACAGCGGCCAGGTCACGGTGCCCGACGAGGGCACCACCGGGACCTGGGTCGACGAGACCGACATCCGGCCCACGACCATGTACCTGCTCGGGCTCAAGGACGACTATGAGCACGACGGGCGCGTGATCACCCAGGTTCTCACCAACCCGAACAAGGCCCTGTCCCGGCCGGGCGTCACCGCGCTGGGTGCCTGCTACAAGCAGCTCAACTCCAGCGTCGGTGAGTTCGGCACGTCCACGCTGCAGGTCGCGACGAAGGCGATGGAGAGCAACAGCCCCGGCGACCGGCAATACCTGGCCACCGACCGGGTGCTTGGTGGGCTGGATGTTGCCAGAGACCGGCTGGCGGGCGTGATCAAGGGCGACCTGGAGGCGGCGGCCTTCCAGAATGCCCCGGTGCGGGGAGCGTTCGGCCTGACCGTAGCCTGCAATGTCCTCGTCGGGGCGGCGCAGCACCTCGCCTCCGGGCACTGATCCGCTTCACTCTGGCTGTGCCCGGCAACTGCCGGGCACAGCCAGAGCATTTGCGGTAAATCGGGCCAATGGCGGGCCGCCGTGCCAATCCGCGGCCCGCCTGGAAGACTGGGCACCTGACGCTGCGGGAGAAGGGATGCTTGCGATGGCGGAAGCGAACGGCGAGGTCGCGCTGCAGGACTCGGACGCTCTGGTCAAGGAGATCGAGCGCACCAGGGTGAATCTCGCACGGACCATCGACACGCTCGCCGAGCGGGTCAGCCCGGCCAACGTCACCAAGCGGGCCATGTCAAAGGTCATGGACCAGGTGTCCAGGCCCCAGGTGCAGATCGGCGCCGCGGCCCTGACCGTGGTCACACTGGCATTGGTGGTGTGGCGCCGCCGCCGCGGCTAGCTGAGCTCCGGCGCGGCCAGGCAGTCGCCTCCCGCGGGCCTATTTGGACTCTTTGGTCAGGTCGGAGTACTCGTCGGCGGTCAGCAGGCCGGCGTCGTTGTCGGGGTCATCCAGCTGGATCCGCATCAGCCAGCCAGCCCCGTACGGATCGGAGTTGACCAGCGCCGGGTCGTCCTCCAGGTCCGGGTTCACCTCGCTGACCTCGCCGTCGACCGGGGAGAAGATGTCGCTCACCGACTTGGTCGACTCGACCTCCCCGCACGGCTCGCCGGCCGTCACCCGGGTACCAGCGGCGGGAACGGAGACGTAGACGACGTCGCCGAGAGCCTGCTGGGCGTAGTCGGTGATGCCGACGGAAGCCACGGAGCCGCTGATCGCGATCCACTCGTGCTCCGCGGTATAGCGCAGTTCGTCGGGGATGCTCATGGTCGCCTTCTCCTGGGGTCGATGGTGCCGGGCAGGGCCAGCTGGCCGGTGGTCAGCGTGGCCGGCGGTAGAACGGCAGGTCGGTGATCCGGGCTGGCTCAGGCCTGCCCCGGACGTCCACGGCGAGCCTGCTCCCGGTGTCGTCCCGGGCGCGCCCGGCGGTCTCGGGATCCAGGTACGCCATGGCGATCGGCACGGCCAGCGTCGGTGAGGGGGCGCCGCTGGTGACCGTTCCGCAGGATACGCCGTCCCAGGTCACCTGGTACCCATGCCGCGGAACCCGGCGCGAGCCCGCGATCAGCCCGGCCAGCACCTGTCGCGGCGGGGCCTGCGCCCGCTCGGCCAGCGCGGCGCGGCCCACGAAGTCACCAGGCTTGTCGAACACGACCACCCGCCCCAGGCCTGCGTCGAACGGTGTTACCTCAGCACTCAGCTCGTTGCCGTAAAGCGGCATTCCGGCCTCCAGCCGGAGCGTATCGCGGGCGGCCAGGCCGGCCGGCACGAGGCCGTCACCGGCACCCGCCGCGGCCAGGGCGCGCCACAGGGACTCCGCGCCTTCTGACGCGGTGAACAGCTCGAAACCGTCCTCGCCGGTGTAGCCGGTCCGGGCAAGCAGGACGGGCTGCCCGGCCACGGTGCACCGGTACCCGGAGTAGTACTTCACGCCGTCGAGGTCGATGTCGGCCAGCGGGGCCAGGATCCGGGCGGCATGCGGCCCCTGGATGGCGATCAGCGCATACTCGGCGGTCTGGTCGCGGACCTGTGCGTCGTGCCCTGCCGCGCGGTCGTGCAGCGCCGCGGCCACCGTGGCGGTGTTGGCGGCGTTCGCGACGACCAGGTACTCGGCCTCCGCCAGCCGGTACACGATCAGGTCATCGAGGACGCCGCCGTCCGGTGCGCAGATCATCGTGTACCTGGCGCGGCCAGGTGCCAGCGTAGACAACCGGCCGACCAGGGCATAGTCGAGCGCGGCGGGCGCCTGCGGCCCGGTCACCGCGATCTCGCCCATGTGGGACAGGTCGAACAGCCCGGCGGCGTTGCGGACGGCCTGGTGCTCGGAGATCTCGCCGGCGTACCTGAGCGGCATCAGCCAGCCCGCGAACGCGGTCATGGTGGCGCCCAGGCCCTCGTGGACCGCGCGCAGCGGCGTGGCCCGCGGCGCAGCCTCCGACATGCTCATGCCTCGCCTCCATGCCTGGTCCGGCCGGTGCCATCGCGGCGCCAGCGTGGGCCCGCCTAGCCTACCGAGCCGGCTCCCGGCGCCCGCGCGGCTCCGGCCGTCCGGCGCTGGCCTTCTTGTCATGCAAAACGGCTCCGCTTCGGCCTGATTCATGCCCGTTTGGTCAGCCAAAGCCAGCGATGTCACCGGTTCCGGTACCAGGAGGGGCCTGGGTGCCGTAGCGGGCCCGGGTGTTATTGTCACGGCATTGGGCCAGGTGGCGGCCCAAGTCGAAACCCCCTCTTGCTCCCTCGCATGCCGCCAGGGAGCGGGTGAGGCGGAGCCTTCCGCCGCTAGGAGAGGGAGAGTCGATGCGTGGTGTCACCGTCCCATCCCCTGTCAGGCTGCTCGCCGTCGCGGCGGCCAGCCTTGTCCTCGTCGGGGGCGCCGGAGCCACCGGGGCCAGCGATACGCCCGCGCCGCCAGTGGCCAGAATCCGCCTCGCCTCGCTGGCACCGCACGGGGCAGCCGGGCCGATGACCTTCCAGCAGATCTCCACCGCGGCGCAGACCTGCGCCGGTTACGCCGCCGCGGCCGGGTGGGCGAACAACGGCAACTACGGCGGGAACCTGGTCACCGCGACCGCGGTGTGCGTCGCCGAGTCCGGCGGGAACGCCAGCATCTACTACTGCGACGGGAACGGGACGGTGGGTACCTACCCGCCGGTGACCTGCCCCGGCGGGTCCTACGACCGCGGCCTGTGGCAGGTGAACAGCAAGGCGTGGCCCCAGGTGCCCGATAGCTGCGCGTTCCAGCCGACCTGCAACGCCAATGCCGCCTACGCCATCAGCGCGCAGGGCGCGACGTTCTCCCCGTGGGCGGTGTACGACGGCACCGGCTACACCCGCTACGTCGGGGCCGCCCAGACCGCGGTGACCGGCCTGGACAGCGGGGCCCTGGTCAGCGCGGCGTTCGGGGTGTGCGCCACCCGCTCCAGCCGGGCCGCTGGCGCGGCCGTGGTGGTCGGCGCGTGCGGGCGGAGCCTGGCGACCCAGCAGTGGGCCATCGGCGGCGGCACGCTGCGCAGCGGCACGTTCTGCCTGACCGCGGCGGCCAACTCCCCGCCCATGGTGACCGCCAGCGCCTGCACCGGGGATGCGAGCCAGACCTGGACGGCGCAGGGCCCGGGCGAGCTGAAGAATGCCCAGACCGGGCAGTGCCTGCGCGACCAGAACGCGAACCACACCTCCGGGACGCCGCTGACCCTCGCGCCGTGCTCGCACACCCGCGGCAAGACATGGTGGCTGCCTTAAGGAGCACCAGTAGGGTCGGGAACGTGACATTGCTGAGCGAAGAAGAGATCACCACCGCACTGGGCACGCTGCGTGGCTGGGCCAGGTCCGGTGCCAGCATCACGGCCTCCGTGGAACTCGCCGACTTCCGCGAGGCGATGCTGTACACCGGGGCCGTGGCTTACCTGGCCGAGGCGGCGAACCATCACCCGGACATCCTGATCCAGTGGAACCGGGTCACGCTGACCTTGTCCACGCATTCGGAGGGTGGGCTCACGGCCGCCGACATGGCCCTGGCAGGGCGGATCAGCGCACTGAGGTGACACAGCGCTAGTCCTGACCCCGCCACCCCGCCCAAGGTCCTGCGGGATCTTCGCTCGGGGGCGGCGCCACGCCCCCGAGTGGCGCCGCCCGCGAGACGAAGATCAGTGACGCGGGCTGTTTGGCCGCGGTTCTAGTTATACACACTGCGACTGATCAGTCACACGTCGTTATGAGATTGAGCTGTACTGGCCTGGGGGAGCGACCCCCCTGGAACCCCCCGATGGCTTGAGTGCCCGTGCCCCGCGACTGGCCGTCGCGGGGCGACTCCCGGAGCCCTGTGGCTGGGGTGGGGCGAGCGTGCGCTTACCTATCAAACTCGCAGGGGACGTGCTTGATGCCGTTGATGAAGCTGGACAGCAGCCGGTCCGGGGGACCGGCGGCGCGGATGTCGGGTACCCGGGTCAGCAGTTCCCGCAGCATCACCGTGATCTCCCGGCGGGCCAGGTGCGCACCCAGGCAGAAGTGCGGCCCGGGGGCACCGAACCCGACGTGCGGGTTGGGGGAGCGGGTGATGTCGAACCGTGCGGGCTCGGTGAACACGGACTCGTCCTGATTGGCCGACCAGTAGAAGAGCACCGCCTTGTCGCCCTCGCGGTATTCGTGCCCGTTCATCTGGTAGTCCCGGGTCACCGTGCGGCGCATGAACATCACCGGCGAGGCGTAACGCACGATCTCCTCGACCGCGCCCTCGAGGCGGCCGTTCACATCGGCGAGCAGCAGTTCCCGCTGCTCAGGGAAGTCGGTGAGCAGGACCAGGGCATGAGAAAGCGCGTTCCTCGTGGTCTCGTTACCGGCCACGACCAGCAGGATGAAGAACGAGGCAAGCTCGGCCGTGGTGAGGTGCTCGCCGTCGATGTTCGCCGTGACCAGGGCGGAGATGAGGTCGTCGCCGGGCTTGTCGGCGCGCTGCTGGCCCAGGGTGGTCACCAGGTCGGCGAGTTCCGCGCCCGAGGCCAGGATCTGGCCCACCGCCTCGTCCATGTCCTCGCTGATCAGATCGGGGTCCATGCCGGACAGGATGACGTTGCTGTTGTGCAGCACCATGGCGTAGCTGTCGTCCGGAATGCCCATGAGCTGGCAGATGATGGTCAGCGGCAGCCGGGCCGCCACGTGCTCGACGAAGTCGCAAGGACCCGTTGCCCGCAGGTCGTCCACGATCCCGGCGGCGATCCCCGCGACGTCGTCGGCGAACCGCTGGATCATCCTGGGCGTGAAGGCACGCGACACGATGCGGCGCAGCCGGGCGTGCCTCGGGTCGTCCATGTTGATCATCGACCCGAAGTACTCGTTGAACTCGACCGGGAGATCAGCGATCGAGGTGGCGCCCTTGCCCGAGGAGAACACCTCGGGATTCCGGCTGGCCTCCACCACGTCCGCGTGCCGTACCAGCGCGTAATACCCCGGGCCCGTCTCGAAGATGAACTCGGGCTCTTCGTAGAACGGCGGGTGGTCCAGGGACCGCAGCATCGCGAACGCTGCCTGCCGGTCGGTCATCGGCCAGCCCCAGAACTCGGTGTCCGACAGGTCGATGTGCTCCACCGCGAGCGGGGGATAGTGAGCCGTCACGCCGCAGACCTTCCGCCGGGGAGCATCGCTGGAAAGCAATGTCCTTGATGTCCCGTCCTGCCTCCATCGTCGCATTGCCCGCCGCGCGGGGGAACCGCGCAGGTGTGGCATCCTTGCCCGCGTGAGCACACCCGCCTACGGCCGCTACGACGTCGCCGGCTACATCGCGGCGCTCCGCCGTGAGGGAGAGTTGCTCGCCGCCGCAGCGGAGCGGGCCGGGATGTCCGCCGCGGTGCCCTCCTGCCCTCGCTGGGCGGTGCGGGACCTGCTCAAGCACACGGGCTACGTGCACCGGTGGGCGACGGGTTTCGTGGCGGGCGGGCTCGCGCGCCCGAGGGGCGGCGCGTCCGAGGAGGAGATTCTCGGCCAGGGGCCCAGCGATGCCGAACTGCCCGGCTGGTTCCGCGAGGGTCATGCCGCGCTGGTCGGCGCCCTGTCGCAAGCGCCGCCGGACCTGGACTCCTGGGCCTTCCTGGCCGCACCCTCGCCGCTGGCCTTCTGGGCCAGGCGCCAGGCCCACGAGACCGCGGTCCACCGGGTGGATGCCGAGCAGGCTGCCGGGCGCACATCCGACTCGGCGTTCGAGCCGGCGTTCGCGGCCGACGGGGTGGACGAACTGATCATGGGCTTCCTCGCCAGGAACATCAGGCGGGGAAGCTGGCCCGGCCTGGAGGCCAGCCTCGCGATCCACGCCGCCGACGGCGCCGCGAGCGCGGACTGGCTGGTCGCGGGCGGCGCAGGGGAGCCTGGCGTCTCGCGCGGCACCGGCCCGGCCGGCTGTGACGTCACCGGCCCGGCCCGCGACCTCTACCTCACGTTGTGGAACCGCCGCCCGCCGGACGGGCTGCGGGTGACCGGAGATCCCGGCATCCTCGCCGCGTTCGCCCGCACGCTGCAGATCACCTGGTAACGCCGGTCACGCCGGGATGCCGTCGCGAACCCGGCCCGGGCGAGCCGTCAGCCCCTCAGGCCGTCGCCACCGTACCCGGCCTGGCATCCGCGGCCCGGCGGGCTCAGCAGCCGCTCGTCGTGAGCCGCTCGCCGCGCCCGCCGGGGCCGGCCTTGCCAGGGCCCGCCGTGCCCGGCCAGGTCAGCAGGCTCGCCAGTGCCACGGCGACGGGGGTGCCCACGCCGCTGAGCTGGGTGACGGCGCTGGCGACCGCCATGTCACGGCCCCGCACCACGATCCAGCCCGCGTCACAAGCGCCCTCGGCCCGCAGCGGCGTGCCCGGCTCCCGTCCCAGTGCTGCCAGGGCGGCGGCGATCGTGGTGAGCCGTGCCTCCAGGGCCGCCGACGGCTCCCGCAACCGGGCCGCGAGCTGGTCCCGCAACCCGATGAGGGCCTCGTCAAGCAGGGCGTTGCCCCCGGCCAGCCCGCCGACCGCCTGCCACCGGCAGGCGACCGGGCGGCTGGCCCGCACGGTCAGCTCGAAGCCCTCGAGCGGCCCGGTGCCCTCGGCCCGGTCCGCCCACACCAGGCCGTCCCCACCAGGGCCATCGCCGGCGATGGCCGCACCGCCCGTCCCGGCGCCACCAGCGCGGGCGCTACCGTCGCGGGCGCTGCCCGCGGCGCCCGTGCCCTGGCTGCCGCCGGGCGGGGTGGCGCCGGGCGGGGTGGCGCCGGAAATCCGGGGCGGGGCCTCACAGCTGATCACCGCGCGCAGCGCAGGGTCGAGCCCGAACTCCGCCGCGCGTGCCTCCATGGAGATGGCCAGCAGCGCCGGATGCCAGGCCCCGGCCGGGGCCAGCGCGCCCACGTCCCGCAGCCGCACTCCCTGCCAGGCCACCACCGGCTGCCCGGTGGCGTCCGCGGCGACCACGTCCCACACGTCGGCCGCGTCACCGGCCATCGGCGGCCTGCGTACCGCCTGGACCCGCAATGCGCCGCGCACCTCGCGCCCGCTGAACGTGACCGACTCGCAGCCGGTGGCCAGCAGGCGGCGGTGCGGCAGGCATGCCTGGAGCACGTGCAGTGTCGCGTCGTTCAGCCCCGGGCTGCCCAGCACCAGCGGGGCATCCACCGGCCCCGGCACCGCCCCGAACCAGGGCAGGTCGTCGCCGCCGCGGACCAGCGCCCGGCAGGCACGCGAGCTGGCCTCCGGCAGGAAGGCGACCCGGCGGAACCGTCCGGTCTGGAAGAACACCTGCCCGTACAGGTCGGTGCCGTCCACCATGGCTCCCGGGGCCACGCCCTCGGTGCCCCGCCCCGGGCCAGCGGCCCAGCCCGCGGCGGAGGATGCCGGCGCGGGGCGCCCCGCCGCGGCGAACACGGCCCGGGCGTGGTCCAGCCGGAAGCCAGTCTCCGTGCAGCGAAGCACCGTTTCCACGGTGTCGCCGACCCGGAGGGCGCAGACCCGGATCATCGCCTCCTCGTGGCCGGCCCGTCCCAAGCAGCAGTACCGGCGCGGCCAGTTGGACGTCGGTCAGGTGCCGCAGTTCCCGCCCGGCCAGTGCCGTGGCGGCCTGTGCCATGGCCTCAAGGACCATCGCCGCGGGAAGCATCGGCAGATCGTCGATGCGGTAGTCGGTCAGATAGGGATCGGCCAGCACCGACAGCCGGGTGTCGGCGACCAGTTCCACGCCCGGGTAATACGCGCGCACCGTCTCACCGAACCTGCCCCGTACGGTGGGGCTGGCCAGCCCGGGCCGCACGGCCCGCGGGGCAGGCAATCCCAGGCGCCCGTGCACCGCGGCCCTGGCTGGCATGTCGGCCGTGGTCAGCAGCGACAGCAGCAGCCGGGAGCCGTCTTCGACCGGTATCGGCGCGGCCTGCCCCGGCAGGGGTGCCGCGCCCGGGCGGCTGCCCGCCTGGTCGCCGTGGTCCGGCTCCGCCCACGGCGCCCAGTCCAGGTGCAGTACCTGGCACCGGGGCCAGGCCTCGGCCCGCCGCGCGGCCTGCTCCGCGAGCAGCCCACTGGCCAGCGCGTCGCAGGCGCCGCCCGCGCGGCCGTACCGCGCGGCGACGGAACCGAACGTGACAAGCACCCGCACCCGTTCCATCGCGACCGCGCCGATGACGTTGCCGAACCGGGCCCGCTGGCTGCCGAGGAAGCTCCGCAGCGTCGGCTCGGACAGCCGGGCGCACCGCTCGACCGGCCCGGACGCGGCCGCGTGGACCACCGCGGTGACCGGGCCCAGGCCTCGTTCGAGGCTGCGCACGGCCGCGGTCACCTGGCCGGGATCGGTCAGGTCGGCCTTTTTCCTGCTGACCCGGATGCCCGCCGACCGCAGCCTGGTCAGAAGGGCGGCCATGCGCGGGTCCTCAGGACCGGGCGGCGCGATCACCGCCAGCGCGGCGCCGCGGCTGGCCAGCGAGGTCGCGCAGGCCAGATCGCCGGCTCGGGTGATGCCGCTGAGCAGCACCACGTCGGCGGGCCCGAGGGGGAAGGTCCCGTCTTCCGCGGGCTCGGTGGCGACCATGACGGGCTCGGTGGCCGCGCCTGACTCGTCCAGGATCACCTCACGGAACTGGCCGGGCGTCGCGGTCGCGAACCGGCGGGCGGCCTCCAGGCCGTGGCCCGGCTGCACCCGGATCAGCGTGATGCCGAGCGCCGGGTTCTCGACGTGCAGGCTGGCGCACAGCCCGGTCAGCCCGGGTCCCGGCACGATCGCGACGAGCCGCCCGGTGCGCAGCGCGTCCCTGGCCACGCCGAGCAGGCCGGCGCTCGTGGCGGGCTCCGCGGGGTCGCCGAGCAGGGCAAGCACCGTGTCGGCGGCGGCGTCATCTACGAAGACGTGACGTTCATTTTCGCCATACGGAGTTGCCGCGCTGGCCCGGACCTGCCAGGAATCCGTGAGCCCTGGCGAAGGGGGGGTGACCGGCCGGCGTTCCTCGGTGAAGCACCTGGCCCAGGGGGCTGCCCCGGGCGGCTCCAGGTCGTCGGCACGGCCGGACCCGCCGCCAACGTGCTCCGCGGGCTTGCCTGGCGTGGCCGCTGTCGGCTCGGGCGCCGTCCGCGCGTCCGGGTCGGTCATTGTGCCCGGGCCGGCCGCTCCGGGGCGAGACGTCGTCGGCCTCGCGGCGGGCCGGTATGGCGCTGGCGGCCGCGTGGTGCTGGCGGGGCGGGCACTTGATGCACCCGGTTGACCGGCCGCCGGCCGGTCAGGCGTTTCCGGGGCAGCAGCGTCCCGGCCAGCCACGGAACCCAGTTGCCGTGCGTGTGCCGGTGCCGGGGCCGGAGGTTCGGCCTGGGAGCGGTGGCTGTCCGCGGCCGTCGTGATCCGCGGCCATGCTCGTATCCCGGGCCTGGGTCGCGTGCCCGGCCCGGCCACCACCCGTGCCCGTCTCCCCGGCTCGAGCGGGGGCCCCGCTCCTGGCAGGGAACCCACCTCGAGCGGGCGTGTCCTCCGTGGCCGGTCCTCCGGGCGCGGACGGGGCTGCGTCGCTGGCTTGGCCCGTGTCCGGTGTCGCGGTCTCGCCCCCACTGGCGCCGCGGCCGCGGGCTTGGCCGGTGTCCGTGGCAGTGCCACCGCCACGGGGCTGGATTCCCTCCGCGAGGGGGGCGCGCCCGACCACGGCCACGGTCCGATCCACGGCCACCGTCCGACAGGTCGCCCACAGCGGATCCACCGGCACTCATGAGAACTTGGTCCGCCGCGAGACCGTCGCCTGCTGCGGGGGGATCGTCCGTCGTGGGCATCGGCCGGCCGTGAGTCCGCCATTCGCCGTGGGGCATCCGTCCGTAGTGCGGATCTGGCCCGTGGCGAGTTTTCCGCTGGTGCCGGGACCTCCGTCCGCCGTCGGGCGGCCGCCTGCTGTGGGCGCTTCGCCAGCCACGGGGCCGTCATCCACCGCAGGCCACCCAACCGCCGAGCGGACTTGACCCGCCGGACGCTCTCCGCTCGGCGCGGAGTCGCCGTCCGCGGCGGCCCCGTCGGCGGTGCTGCTTCCGGCGCCGCTTGTCGCGGCGCCGCTTGTGGCCGTGCCACTTCTGGCCGTGCTACTTCTGGCAGTGCCGCTTCTGGCATGCCGCTTCTGGCAGCACCGGTTCTCGCGGTACTGCCATGGGTGGCCGGGCTGACGCGCCCGGTCATGTCGCCGTCCGTGGCTTGCCTCCCGGCGCCGGTCGAGTCCCCGTCCGTGGCAGGTGCGCCACAGGGACTCGGAATGAAAATGCGCTCCCGCCAGATGTCGATCGGCCGGGCCAGCCGCCCCGCGAACAGCGGCGCCAGCGTGGGCACGGCCCCCGACCCGAACAGCGCTGCCGCGGCGTGTGCGGTCGCGCTCTCGTCGCGCCGGCCGGAGGCCAGGCTGAAGGCCGGCAGGTCGGAGCAGTCGGCGGCGAGGCAGGAAAGCTTGCGTCCCGGGCCAGTCTCGATCAGCAGGTCGGCCTCGGCGGCAGTGCGCTCGAGCGCACGGGCGAACAGCACAGGCGAGGTGAGCTGTGTGCAGAGCATGGCCGCGATGTCATCGCCCGAGGTCACCTCGGCCCCGGTGACCGTGGAGATCAGCCGGCGGGCGGGCGGCCGGAACGAAAACTCCCGCACCACGCTGCGCATCGGCGTGACCCGGTCGGCCAACGCGGGGGAGTACAGCGCGATGGGCGAGTCGAGCAGCCGGGCCGGGACGCCGTCCTCGGCCAGCCGTTCCGCCAGGTCACGCACGGCCGCGGCCGGCCCGGCAAGCACGTGGCACCTGGGCCCGTTATAGGCGGCGATGACCAGGCCGCTGGCCGCGCACAGGGCCTCGGACTCCGGCCCGCCCGCATCCACGCAGACCAGTGCGGTCGGCTCTGCCGACGGCACCGCCAGCAGCGCCGCCCGCTGAGTGACCAGCCTGGTGGCGCCGGCCTCGGTGAGGCAACCCGCCCAGACCAGGCCGGTGATCTCGCCGAGGCCATGGCCGGCCGCTGCCACAGCGGTCACGCCCAGCCCGTTCAGCCAGGCCAGCGCGGACAGCGAGGCAGCGACGACCGCCGGGTGCAGTGCCGGGTCGTGCGCGCCCGCGCCGGTCCCGCTCCCCGGGTGCGCCGGCCTGGGCGGCAGGCTGCCCTCACCCGGGAACAGCAGCGCGACCCGCCCTCGCCCGCGGTCCGCCATGACGATGCCCGGAGCGGTCACGAGCTTCCCCCGGTCCAGCCCGGCCAGCAGGGCCAGGGCTTCCCTGGCGGCCTGGGCGAGCTGGTCCTGGCTGTCCGCCACCAGTCCGGCCCGCACGCAGTCCGGGCTGGCGGTGGCCCGTCCGTACTGGCAGGCGAGATCGTGCAGTTCCCCGTCGGACAGCCAGGGCGCGAGTTCGGCGATCCGGGTCAGTTCCCCGGCGAGGGCCTGACGGTCGGGACCGCTGACCGCGAATGCCTCCACCCCGGGGGTCTGCGCGAGAACCGCCGCGGGCCGGGGAGCCGGGGTACCACGGGCCGGCGTATCGGACCGTGATAGATCCGCGCCCGGGGTCTTTCCCCGCCCGCCGGCGCGGACCCCCGCGCCCGCCCATGCGGCATGGCCCGGCCTGCCGGTGCTCGCCTGGAGCAGGGGCAGGCCTGGTGCCCGCCGGCGGCGGCCGTCGCGGGTGCGCCGCAGGATCAGGTGCACGCTGGCACCGCCCGGGCCGACCGAAGTGACGCCAGCCAGCCTGATCCGCTCCAGCCAGGGCTCGGCCGCCCCCGGGGCGCGCAGGCGGGCGTCCTCGCTGGCGATCAGGGGGTGCGGGCGGGCACACCCGGTAGCGGGCGGGATGATGCCGGCCGCAATCGCCAGGGTGGCCTTGATGAGCCCGGCGGCACCCGCGGCCGCCTTGGTGTGCCCGATGTTCGCCTTGACCGAGCCGAGCGCGGCCAGCCGCGGCGACGCCTGGCGGATCTCGGCCAGCGAGGTCAGTTCGGCGAGGTCACCGGAGGCCGTTCCGGTGCCGTCGCCCTCGATCAACTGGACGTCGGAGGGGTCCACCCGCGCCCGGTGATAGGCGCGCCGCAGGGCGAGCAAGAGGCTTGCCGAACCGGGTTTGGTCAGTGCCGGGTTACCGGCCGAGGAGACTCCCCACCCGGCGATCTCGGCATACACCGGCACCCCGGCGGACCTGGCCTCGGCCGCGCGCATCAGCACGGTAAGCCCGCACCCCTCACCCGGCAGGAACCCGGTCGGCCGCGCGTCGAAGACCCGCATCTCGCCGCTGGCCAGGACGCCGGTCCCGGCCAGTCCGGCGAGTTCGAAGGGGTCGAGGCTGATGTCCACGCCCCCGGCGATGGCCGCGTCCAGGTCCCCGGCGGCCAGGGCGGAGCAGGCCGCCGCGATGGCGAGCAGGGAGGAGGAATGCGCAGCGTCCACGGCATGGCCGCCGCCCCGGAAGCCGAAGTGCCCGCAGATGCGGTCGGCGATAGCCCCGGGCAGGCTGCCGGCCAGGGTGTCGTCACCGATCTCCGGGAACGGGGCGAGGAACCCGGCGGCCGCGTGCTCGATCACCTCGGCATGCCGATCCGGGGACACCTGCCCGGCGGTCAGCGCGGCGCGCAGCACCCGGCGCACGTAAGGCCAGCGGGTCCGCAGCGCGGCGGCCCGGGACACCTCGCCGGTGAGCGTGTTTCCGATGATCACCCCGGTCCGGTCCCTGGCGAGGCCCTGGCCGCCGGGGAACCCGCCGTCGGCCAGGGCCCGGGCGGCCGTCTCCAAGGCCAGCCAGTGCGCCGGATCCGCGGCCTGGTAGGCGGCCAGGGTGACGCCGTAGGCGGCCCGGTCGAAGCGCCAGCCTTCCAGCAGTGCGGCCCTCGCCGAGCCGAAGGCGCCCGGGGCCAGGCCGCTCGGGCCGGGGAAGCCGGGCTCGCCGTCGCCGTACTCGGACACGTCCAGCCGGGCCGGTGGCATCCGGCGGAAAGCCCGGCGCCCTGTCAGGACGAGTTCGAGGAACTCGGCCGGCCCGGTGGCGTCGGGAAAGCGGCAGGCCATGCCGACGATGGCGATCGGCTCGGCGGGGGCTTGGCGGGCGGGGTTCTCGGTCATGAGCAGTGCCCGGTCGCGCCTTCCCGTGCCGTCGGGGCGTCCCGCGCCGTCATGGGCTCACCGCGTCCCATGCCGGACGGCTGGAAAAGGCCTCCTGCGTCCATCACTCCCCCGAATAAGGGCCATAACTTGCCAAACGTGGTGCCATGGCGGGGGTTTCCCACCCGACGGCGGCGACGCAGGCACGCTCCATATGCACGTGGCATCGGTGCACCCCTGTGTTGGAGCGACGACCTGCGCACCCGATGCCGGGACCCCCGTCGCGACTGATGGCGGGAACGAAGTTATTCGGGGGTGGCGCCGCAGGTCAAGGCGGAACGCGGGACGCGGTGTTTTGTATTTCTTGCACTCACTTTTGAGCGGTTTCTGCTAGGTCGCCGGACCGTGCTCCAGCGCATAGGAGTCCATCAATGGCGAGGATATTAGGAAATCCGCGGGCGCGCGGTTGCACGCGACCGGGATGTCCCACAGCACCGCATCGATCTCCCCGTCCGCGATGGGGCACCGATCTGCTGGTCCCCGCCGAACGGGCCGGTGTCCCGCTTGCGGCCGTCATGCGCGACGAATGCGATCCGGCGCGCGCATGCGAGGCAGTGACCGGTTTTGCTACTCTGAAGGCATGCGTTCCGCTCGGCTGCTCCTTACCTAGCCGCGCCAACCGATCTGTCGTTGGCGCGGCTGCCCCTCGTGACCGGGGGGCTTTTTGTTGCCGGAGCAGGACCGACTCACGGGTGAGGAAAAGTCATGACAGTCGCCGATAGTGCCGAGCGGGCACAGCAGCGCTACGATCCGCGCGCAGTCCAGGAGAAGTGGCAGACGCGCTGGGCAGCAATGGACCTGTTCCGGGCGAGCGACGACCCGGACGACCCCAGGCCGCGTACCTATCTGCTGGACATGTTCCCCTATCCCTCCGGGGACCTGCACATGGGGCATGCGGAGGCGTACGCGATCGCGGACGCGATCGCGCGCTACTACTTCCAGCGCGGGCACAACGTCCTGCACCCCATCGGCTGGGATGCCTTCGGGCTGCCCGCGGAGAACGCCGCGATCAGGAAGAACTCTCATCCGGCCGACTGGACGTACGCGAACATCGAGGTACAGGCCGCCTCGTTCCGCCGGTATGCGGTGTCGTTCGACTGGTCGCGCCGGCTGCAGACCTGCGACCCGGAGTACTACCGGTGGAACCAGTGGCTGTTCCTGCGCTTCTACGAGCGGGGCCTGGCCTACCGCAAGGACGGTTACGTCAACTGGTGCCCCGTGGACCAGACCGTGCTGGCCAACGAGCAGGTCATCGACGGCAGATGTGAGCGGTGCGGGTCCGAGGTCATCAGGCGGCTGCTGACCCAGTGGTACTTCAAGATCACCGAGTACGCGGACCGGCTGCTGGCTGACATGGAGCCGCTGGCCGGCAAGTGGCCCGACCGGGTGCTGCTGATGCAGCGCAACTGGATCGGCAGGTCCGAAGGGGCCGAGATCGAGTTCCCGATCGAGGGCAGGGACGAGCCGGTCACGGTATTCACCACCCGCCCGGACACGCTGTACGGTGCCACGTTCTTCGTCATCGCGGCCGACTCGCCGCTGGCGGCGGAGGTGTGCGCGCCCGAGCACCGCGCGGCGCTGGAGGAGTACCTGACCCAGGTGCGCAAGCTGACCGACATCGAGCGGCAGTCGGCGGACCGGCCGAAGACCGGGGTCTTCCTGGGCAGGTACGCGATCAACCCGGTGAACGGCGAGCGCATCCCGGTCTGGGCCGCGGACTACGTGCTGCCCGACTACGGCACCGGGGCGATCATGGCCGTGCCCGCGCACGATCAGCGTGACCTGGACTTCGCCCGCGCCCACGGGCTGCCGGTGGTGCCGGTGGTGGACACCGGCGGGCCGGACCCCGCGGAAACCGGCGTCGCGACCTCTGGCGACGGGACGCTGATCAACTCCGGGCCGATCAACGGGCTGGACAAGGCCGCCGCCATCGCCAGGATCACCGAGATCCTGGCGGGGCAGGGCAACGGCCGCGCGGCGGTCAACTTCCGGCTGCGCGACTGGCTGGTGTCCAGGCAGCGGTTCTGGGGCACGCCGATCCCGATCGTCTACTGCGATGGTTGCGGCGAGGTCCCGGTCCCCGACGAGCAACTGCCCGTGGTCCTGCCGGACCTGCGCGGCCAGGACCTGGCCCCGCGCGGCGTCTCGCCGCTGGCGGCGGCCTCCGACTGGGTCAATACCGAGTGCCCCAAGTGCGGCGGCCCCGCCAAGCGGGACACCGACACCATGGACACCTTCGTGGATTCGTCCTGGTACTTCCTGCGGTACTGCTCACCCAGGTACGACCACGGCCCATTTGACGTGGAGGCGGTGCGCCGCTGGGCCCCGGTGGACCTGTACGTCGGTGGTGTCGAGCACGCGATCCTGCACCTGCTGTACTCGCGGTTCTTCATCAAGATCCTGTTCGACATGGGCATGATCGACTTCACCGAGCCGTTCACCGCGCTGATCAACCAGGGACAGGTGATCAACCGCGGCCGGGCGATGTCCAAGTCCCTGGGCAACGGCGTGGACCTGGCTGAGCAACTGGCCGCACACGGGGTCGACGCCATCAGGCTGACGATGATCTTCGCCAGCCCGCCGGAGGACGACATCGACTGGGCGGATGTGAATCCGGAGGCATCCGCCAAGTTCCTGGGCCGCGTGTGGCGCGTGGCGGCGGACGTGGGCGCGGCGGCCCCGGCCGCCGGGCCAGGGGACGAGGCCCTGCGCAAGGTCACGCACCGGACGATCGACGAGGTCACCCGGCTGCTGGAGAACGCACGGCTGAACGTCGCGGTAGCCCGGCTGATGGAGCTGACCAGCGCGGCCAGGCGCGCCATCGACTCAGGTCCTGGGCCTGGCGACCCTGCGGTCCGGGAGGCCGCGAGGACGCTGGCCATCCTGCTGTCGGTCTTCGCGCCCTACACGGCCGAAGAGGCATGGGAGCTGCTGGGCCAGGAGCCCTCGGTCGCCGTGGCCGGCTGGCCGGTGGCCGACCAGGCACTGCTGGTCCAGGAGACGGTGACCTGCGTGGTCCAGGTGGCAGGCAAGGTCCGCGACCGCCTGCAGGTCCCGCCGGACATCAGCGAGGACGACCTGCGCGAACTGGCGCTGGCCGCGCCGGGGGTGACCCGGACGCTGGCCGGCGGGGGAGTGCGCAAGGTGATCGTGGTGCCGCCGAGGCTGGTCAACATCGTGCCTGCGTGAGCGTTTCTGGTCCTGTCTTGGCCGGATCTCCGGTGTCCGCAAGTTCGTGCCCACGGCAAGCGTTGTGGCCAGCCTGCACCGGCGCGCGGGGGTTCCGGGGGGCTCGGCCCCCCGGGCTAGCACAAGCGACTGAGGTCCGGCGAAGGCGACCGTAGGTCGACGAGCAGGCTTCTCCGCCTCAGGCGCTCTTATACGCGTCTCAGGACTGCGACGATTTTGCCTAGGACGGTGGCGTCGTCGCCGGGAATCGGGGTGTAGGCCGGGTTGTGCGGCATCAGCCAGATGTGGTCGTCTGCCCGCTTGAACGTCTTGACGGTGGCCTCGCCGTCGATCATCGCCGCGACGATGTCCCCGTTGTCCGCGACGGGCTGCTGGCGGACCACGACCCAGTCGCCGTCGGTGATCGCGGCATTGATCATGGAGTCACCGACGACCTTCAGCAGGAACAGGGTTCCGTTGCCGACCAGCTGCTTGGGCAGCGGGAAGATGTCCTCGATGGCCTCCTCGGCCAGGATGGGACCACCGGCAGCGATCCGGCCGATCAGCGGCACATACGCGGCGTCCTGCGAGGCGATGTCGAAAGCAGCGGCCTCCTCCGGCTCCTCGGCCTCCGGGCGGACGGCCGGGTGGCCGGGCAGGCGCACCTCCACCGTGCGCGGACGGCCAGCGTCCCGGCGCAGGTAACCCTTGCTCTGCAGGGTCGACAGCTGGTACGAGACGCTGGAGGTGCTGGTCAGGCCGACTGCCTCACCGATCTCCCGCATCGACGGGGGATAGCCGCGCCGCTGCACCGAGTCCCTGATGACCTGCAGGACCTTCCGCTGCCGCCAGGTGAGCACATGGTTGGGGTCGGGGTGCTCAGGCACCTCGGCCACGACAAGGGGAACGGATCCCTTGGGCTTGCGTCCCGGCCTGCCTTTAGGTCTGTCACCGTGCGCAGTGCCGGTGCGGTTCCCGGGCGGAGCGTCGGACGTGTCGCCTTCCACGCTGCGGCCCATGTGCTCACCTCCGGATTGTGTGCCAGATTCCAGTGCCGACGTTAGCCCTTGCCGCGCTAGACATCAAACATCTGTTCGACGCGCCGCAAAAAATGTCGTACCCCAGCGCTACAACGGAATCGCACGAGCGTTCGATCGAACTATAGTCTGATCGAACAGTAGTGCGATAGAACTCTCGTTCGAACAGGGAGGCCCACGATGAGCGTGATGACCGCAGCAGAGCAGAAGCGGCGCGCCGGGGCAGCGCGCGGGCGGCGGGCCGTGACCGCCGTGCCGGGCCAGCCGAACGTGATGGCAGGGCCTTGGCCTGGGGCAGGAGAGTTGCCTGGCCGGACGGCACACGCCGCGCCCGGCCGTAGGCAGGCCGCAGCGGGCCGTGGGCATGGCGCGGCGGTACGGCCATCGCCGCCGGGCGCGGCCGGGACGACTGGACCCCAGCCCCCTGCGGGCACGATGGAGGCGGCCCTGCCCGCGGCGGCACAGGTGCCAGTGGTCCGGCCGCCGGTGACGCAGTCGCGGTGACGCGGCAGGTGACGCAGCAGGTGGCGCTGCCGGGCGTGTCGCGGCCGGGCGTGACGAGGTCCCCTGTGACGCGGCGCCTGGAGCCGATGGCATGGCCGGTCGCGGCGGGGTCCGCGGATGCCCGGCCCCAGGAGACCGGGGCCCGGCCGGTTCGCACCAGCGTGCGGCTGACCCGGCGCGGCCGGATAGTGGTCGCCGTGCTCATCACCGCAAGCATGGTGCTGGTGGCCGCGCTGGCCTGGCTGGCAGGCACGGCAAAGGCGGACGTGGCGGGCAGTGGCGTGCCGTCGAGTGCGGTCTACCACAGCCTGCGCTCGGTGGTCGTCATGCCTGGCCAGAGCCTGTGGTCCATTGCGACGCAGTACGAGCCCACAGCCGACCCGCGCAGCGTCATCCAGGAGATCATCGACCTCAACGCGCTGAGCGGCACCTCGGTCCAGCCGGGTGAGCGCCTGTGGCTGCCGCGCGGATGAGCGCGCGACACGCCGTGCGCCGCCGTCGGCGGCCCGCCGCGTAACCGGATAGCGGCGGAAATCCGGCGTTGCGGCGTGGCGGGTGTTGCGTCGGGGATCGTTCTGCGGTAAACACAACATGTAGTAGTTACAGGGATGTGGTTCATCCACAAGTTGTGTTCGAAAGAACCGGCTCCGTGGCGGGGTGCGGGAGGTGATTGCGTGTTCTGTCCATATTGCAGAAATCCGGACAGCCGGGTCATCGACAGCCGCACCGCCGACGACGGCGCCGCGATCCGTCGGCGGCGCGCCTGCCCCTCGTGCGGGCGCAGGTTCACCACGCAGGAGACGGTGATCCTGATGGTGGCCAAGCGAAGCGGCGCCACCGAGCCGTTCACCCGTGACAAGATCGTCAACGGCGTGCGGCGGGCCTGCCAGGGCAGGCCGGTCACCGACGACCAACTGGCCATACTCGCGCAGCAGGTCGAGGACGAGATGCGGTCACGGGGCTGCGCGGAGGTGTCCTCGCACGAGGTGGGCCTGGCGATCCTGCGTCCGCTGCAGGAACTGGACGAGGTCGCCTACATGCGTTTCGCCTCGGTCTACCGGGGGTTCGAGTCACTCGCTGACTTCGAGGAAGAGATTGTGGCGCTGCGTTCGGCACGCAAGGGTGCCGAACGCGATGACGCCCGCGTGCTGACGCCCTGACCTGGGCACACGGAACTATCGGTATGGGCCTGGTCAAGGGCCCGCGGAGGGGTCCAGGCGGATCCCGGAAGGGGGACGACATGACCGAGACGGCGAGTGGTGCCGCGTCGCGTGGTGGCGGAAAGGCGCACAAGGGGCTCACGATCCAGCGCATCCACACCCGCGAGGGAGTTCATCCCTACGACGAGGTCACCTGGGAGCGCCGCGATGTCGTCATGACCAACTGGCGCGACGGCACGGTCAACTTCGAGCAGCACGGGGTGGAGTTCCCAGAATTCTGGTCCGTGAATGCCGCCAACATCGTGACCACCAAGTACTTCCGCGGCGCGGTCGGCACGCGCGCAGCGGGAGTGGAGCCTCAAGCAGCTCGTCGACCGTGTCGTCGGCACCTATGTCGCGGCCGGCCGCGAGCACGGCTACTTCGCCACCCCGAAGGACGCGGAGATCTTCGACCACGAACTCAAGCACGCACTGATCCACCAGGTCTTCAGCTTCAACTCGCCCGTCTGGTTCAACGTCGGCACGACGTCCCCGCAGCAGGTGTCAGCGTGCTTCATCCTGGCCGTCGACGACACGATGGACTCGATCCTGGACTGGTACAAGGAAGAGGGCCTGATCTTCAAGGGCGGGTCGGGCTCCGGCGTGAACCTCTCCCGCATCCGGTCCAGCAAGGAACTGCTGACCTCGGGTGGCACGGCGAGTGGGCCGGTCTCCTTCATGCGCGGCGCGGACGCTTCGGCCGGCACGATCAAGTCGGGCGGTGCGACACGCCGGGCCGCGAAGATGGTCGTCCTCGACGTGGACCACCCCGATGTCGAGGAATTCATCGAGACCAAGGCGCGCGAAGAGGAGAAGATCCGGGTCCTCCGCGACGCCGGCTACGACATGGACCTCGGCGGCAAGGACATCGCGAGCGTCCAGTACCAGAACGCCAACAACTCGGTCCGGGTGTCCGACGAGTTCATGCGGGCCGTCGAGGACAGCGGCAGCTTCGGCCTCGCGGCCAGGATGACCGGGGAAATCGTCGAGACCGTGGACGCGAAGGGCCTGTTCCGCAAGATGGCGCAGGCCGCCTGGGAATGCGCCGACCCGGGAATCCAGTACGACGACACCATCAACAACTGGCACACCTGCCCGGAGACCGGCCGCATCACGGCCAGCAACCCGTGCTTCCCCGCTGACCAGCGGGTGGTTACCGACAGCGGCCTCGTTCCCATCGGCGACCTGGTCCGGCGGGCCTGCGACGAGGTCAGCTTCGCCGTCTACACCAACGACGTCACCGCCAAGCAGGATCCGCAGGACCGCATCACCGCCACCAGCCCGACCCGGTACATGGTGACCGGCCGCAACGAGATCGTGGAACTGAGGTTCTCTGACGGCTCGCGGCTGCGCTGCACCCCCAATCACCGGGTCTGGACGGCCAACCGCGGCTGGGTGCACGCCTGTGATCTGAGCAATGAGGACCGGGTCGTGCGCTCCTTCCAGCACGCTCCGCGGCCCATGGCCGACCCCCACCTGCCTGCCGAGGCGCTGGTGATGGCGTCCTTCGAGCGCAGCAGGAAACCGCTTGAGCTGCCCGTCAAGTGGGACCCGGAACTCGCTCACTACCTGGGCTGGGTCGTCGGCGACGGATGCATCGACAACCGCGACAACGCCGCCGTCACCGTCTACGGCTCGGCAGAAGACAAAGAGATCGTCATGCCGCGCCACCACGCCCTGCTCACGCAGATCACCGGTTTCGAGAGCAAGCCAAGCGTGCAGGCCAACGGCACGCTGCAACTGCGGGTCACCCGGCGCGCCTTCGGCGAGTTCCTGCGCGGTCTGGGCGTCTCCGGAGGCAGGGCAGCGGAGAAGACGGTCCCCGACGCCGTCTTCGAGGCCCCCGAGGATGCGCTGATCGCCTTCCTTCAGGGCCTGTTTGACGCGGACGGCTGCGTCGTGCGTCGGCTAAGCAACGAGACAAGGTATGTGGGCCTGGGCAGCCGTTCCGAGGAGCTACTGATCGGTGTCCAAGAATTGCTTGCCTCGTTGGGCATCGCCTCGCGTATTTACAAGACCGGCGAGGGTAAGAAGGCTCCCTTCCGCTACACCCGGAAGGATGGCACCGAGGCCCGGTATGGCTCCGACGGCCCGATGTACGATCTGCGCATTACGGCCGATGCCATCCGGCAGTACCACCGGCTTATCGGCTTCACTCTGCCTGGTAAGCAGTCCAAGCTCGAAGATCTTGTCGAGCACGCGAACTTCCACAAAACGGACCGCAGTGTCCGCATGGTCAGCCGAGAGTCTAAGGGTTTCGAGCTCACCTACAACCTGACCGAGCCGCGCAACCACTCCTACATCGTAGGTGGCACCGTCGTAGCAAATTGCTCGGAATACGTCCACCTTGATAACTCGTCGTGCAACCTCGCCAGCATCAACTTGCTGAAGTTCCTGAGCCCGCAGGACACGTTCGACGTGGAGCGGTTCGAGCGGATCACCGAACTGGTGATCACGGCGATGGACATCTCCATAAGCTTTGCCGACTTCCCCACGCAGAAGATCACCGAGACGACGCGCGCCTACCGCCAGCTCGGCATCGGGTACGCCAACCTCGGCGCGCTGCTTATGGCTACCGGGCACGCCTACGACTCCGAAGGCGGCCGCTCGATCGCCGGTGCGATCACCTCGCTGATGACGGGCACCGCCTACCGCCGGTCCGCGGAACTGGCCGCTGTCGTCGGGCCCTACGACGGTTACGAGCGCAACGCCTCCGCCCACAAGCGGGTCATGCGCAAGCACGCCGACGCCTGTGCTGAGATCAGGACCGCGGGCGGCATCGACAGTGACGTCCACGCCGCAGCGAAAGCCGCCTGGCAGAAGTGCCTGGTCCTCGGCGAGACAAATGGGTATAGAAACGCCCAAGCTAGCCTATTGGCTCCAACTGGCACCATAGGCCTCATGATGGACTGTGACACCACCGGGGTCGAGCCGGACCTTGCCCTGGTCAAGTTCAAGAAGCTCGTCGGTGGCGGTTCCATGCAGATCGTCAACCAGACCGTGCCGCGTGCCTTGAAGAACCTGGGCTACCAGTCGGAGCAGATCGAGGCGATCACCGAGTACATCGCCGAGCACGGCCACGTCGTGGACGCGCCCGGGCTGCGCCCCGAACACTACGAGGTCTTCGACTGCGCCATGGGCGAGCGGGCCATCAGCCCCATGGGCCACGTGCGGATGATGGCCGCGGTCCAGCCCGGACTCAGTGGCGCCATCTCCAAAACTGTCAACATGCCAGAAAGCGCCACAATTGAAGACATAGAGAAGATCTACTTCGAGGGCTGGAAGCTCGGCCTCAAGGCGCTGGCCATCTACCGGGACAACTGCAAGGTCGGCCAGCCGCTGTCGGACGCCAGGAAGAAGCCAGACAAGGCGGCGGCCGTGGAACCCGCGCGCGAGGTGCGCCCGGTGCGGCGCCGGCTGCCGCGGCAGCGCCCGGCCAGCGTGACCCGGTTCTCCGTGTCGGGCGCGGAAGGGTACATGACCGTCTCCAAGTACCCCGACGACGGCGTCGGCGAGGTGTTCCTCAAGCTGGGCAAGCAGGGTTCCACGCTGGCCGGCGTCATGGACGCCTTCTCGATGGCGATCTCGATCAGCCTGCAGTACGGCGTCCCGCTGGAGAAGTGGGTCGAGAAGTTCACCAACATGCGCTTCGAGCCCGCCGGTGTCACCGACGACCCGGACATCCGTATCGCAAGCTCGGTGATGGACTACGTGTTCCGCCGCCTGGCGCTGGACCACCTGTCCTACGAGACCCGCTCCGAACTAGGCATCCTGTCGGCCTCCGAACGGGCCGCCCAGCTCGCCGGGGAGGACCCCGGTGCGGTCGCCGCCGAGGAAATGGACCCGGCCGAGATGGCCCAGTCCGCCCCGCGCGAGCGGCAGCCGGAGCCCGCGCACCAGGAGCAGGCGGCCAGCCACGCCGACTCGCCTCGCGTGCCCGCAGCCGGCCAGGCCGCGAACGGCCCGGGGCAGCCGGAGCCACCGGCCAGCTCCCAGCATGACCAGCCGCACAGCTCGACCGAGTTGCTCGAGTCGCACCAGGGACGCACCGCGGACGCGCCGCTGTGCCTCATCTGCGGCACCAAGATGCGCCCCGCCGGAAGCTGCTACGTCTGCGAGGGTTGCGGCGCCACCAGCGGCTGCAGCTAGAAGTGAGCCATATTGCATTGAATGCAACATGAGCGCGCTTAGCGATGCGGGACCGCCTTGCTGCCAGGCCTTGAGGAGTTGCGGCAGCAGGCAAGTTGTGTTGGCTGGTCACCCGGCCGATACGGCGGACGCCCGGGCTTGTAGGGGCCCGGGCGTCCGCTGCGGCACGAACTGAGATGTCGTGCGCGGTGTGGGCCACGATGACATCACGTTTCGGGCCGTGGATCAAGAACAGAGAGGGGGTGGAAACTATGGCGAGGAATTCTCGTAAGACCGGCCCGAGGGCCGCTTCGGATGCTGGCAGGGTGCTGGCAGATCCGGGCGCCACGAGTGATGAGCGGTCCGCGGCAGCGAGTGCACTGTCGCAGGTGGCCGATGTCGCTCGGCAGACTCGTGCAAGGGCTGCTTCGGATGCTGGCAGGGTGCTGGCAGATCCGGGCGCCACGAGTGATGAGCGGTCCGCGGCAGCGAGCGCGTTGTCGCAGGCGCCGCCCCGGCCGCGCAAGGCGAAGAAGTAGTGATCGGCGCCGTCCTGGGCCTACGACCAGGGCGGCTGATCGCTGTGACGGACCGTGCTGGAATCTGGTCGAGCCGCCTTGACATGGCGCATCAATGTTGTGTTAGATGCAACGTCATGGTGACTGCTGGGTCTGATGTGCTTGCTGGTGCGGCCAATGGGATCTTGCCGGCCGGGGTGGTGCATCTTGACCGGCCGGTGGCGGTGTTTGAGGCGATGCTGGAGGGCTGGGCGACCAGCAGCGTGCCCGGTTTCTGAAGGAGGGGTGCACGATTCGGCCGCGGCTGGATCTGGTGCGGCGGTTCGCGCGCTTTTCGGGCCAGTATCCGTGGGAGTGGGATCCGCCGGAGGTGGAGGCGTTCTTCGCGTCGATGAAGGCCGCGCCTTCGACGGTGCGGAATTATCAGGTCACGCTGCGGATGTTCTGCGAGTATGTCACCGATGCCCGGTATGGCTGGCCGGCCAGGTGCGTGGAGTGGTTCGGGCAGGCGCCGCAGCAGGTCCTGCATGAGTGGAACACGGTCGTTCATGTCAGCGACTACGAGGGCGCAGCCGGGGCGGCGGCCGCTGACCTATGACGAGGTGCAGGCGCTGTTCGACGCGGCTGATGGGCGGGTGGAGGAGATCCGGGCCCGCCGCCGCAAGGGGGCGCTGGCGGCGATGCGGGATGCGGCGATGCTGAAGACGGTGTATGCGTTCGGGCTGCGGCGCCGGGAGGCGTGCGGGCTGGACGTGGCGGACTTGCGCCGCAATCCGAAGGCCCCGGCGTTATGGGCAGGCCGGCGGCGCTGTTCGTGCGGTGGGGCAAGTCGTCGACACGGCAGCCCGCCGAAGCGGCGCACCGTGCTGACGGTGCCGGAGATGGACTGGGTGGTCGCCGGTCCTCGGCGCATTACGTGGCTGAGGTCCGCCCGTTGCTGGTCCCGGGGAAGCATCCGGCGTTGTGGGTGACCGAGCGGTGCGGCCGGATGTCGCTGCGCGGCCTGAACCGCGGCGTTCGGCGAGGCGCGTGACCTGGCCGGGCTGCCGGGTGAGCTGGATCTGCATGCGCTGCGGCACTCGTATGTGACGCACCTGGTGGAGTTCGACTACCCGGAGCGGTTCGTCCAAGACCAGGTCGGGCACGCGTATGCCTCGACGACGGCGATTGTACACGGGGGTGTCGGATGAGTACCGCAACCGGCTGCTGGAACGGTCGCTGCGGGCCCGTCACGGGGACCTGTGGGAGGAGCGGCGGTGACGAAGAAGATGGGGATCCGCTGGCAGTCTGCGGCTGCGGATGGCCGAAAAGGACTTGTTCCAGACTTCTGACCTGGTGCCGCTGCTGGCCGAGCGCGGGATCTCCTTGTCGCGGGAGCAGGTGTTCCGGCTGGTCACCCAGGCCGCCGCAGCGGCTGTCGATGGACACCCTGGCGGCGTTGTGCGACATCTTGGATTGCTCGCCCAACGACCTGATCGAAGTCGAGGTGACCGGCGAGCAGGTCCGCAAGGCCGCCGGTGACCGCGGGGCAGCGGCGCCGCCGGTGCGGCGGACCACGATCCGCCGGCCCGGGCGGTGACACCGGCGGCGCGGCAGCGGGCCGAGCTGACCGGCCGGCTCGCCAGCCTGCTGGCCCGTCTGCTGCCAGGGTTAGCCGAGGAGACCGCCCGGGCGGCGGTGGAGCAGGCCGCCAAGACCGTCCCGGGGTGCGCCGCGCTGCTGGAGCACCTGCACCATCACCCGGACGCGCTGCGCTCGGGCAGCTCACAGGTGCCGCTGCCGCTGGTGCGCCTGGCGCACGCCCTGGCCGCAGCAGCCGTGCCGGGGTGGTGCTGCCGGGCTGCGCAGGCTGCGGCAAGGCCGCCGCGGACCTGCGGTCCTGGCCCGGGGCGGGGCTGGCATGCCAGAGCTGCTACCAGGATGCGCGCCGCCAGCCGTGCGCGAACTGCGGCACCACCGGGCGGGTCGCAGCGCGCGGCCCGGGCGGGCCGGTCTGCGTCCGCTGCTATCAGCGCGATCCCGCCCGGCTGGAGGAATGCACGCGCTGCCACCAGGCGCGGCGGGTCGCCTACCGCGACGCCGACGGGCGCCCCTGGTGCACGCCGTGCTACCCGCGCCCGCAGCGGCCCTGCTCGATCTGCGGCCAGATGGGACGGGCCGCCGTCACCGCCGCGCCCGGTCTGCGCACGGTGCTACCGCCGGCCGCCGCGGCGGTGCGGCCGGTGCGGCCAGATCCGCCAGATCCAGGTGCGGGCCCGGGACGGCGAGCCTGACCTGTGCGCCTCTTGCCACCGGGGGCCGATGGACCGGTGCGCGAGATGCGGGCAGCTCCGGCCCAGAAGGGGTTACCGGGACGGCAAACCGATCTGCGATCGCTGCTATAAACCGCCTCCCGACCGGTGCGGGTTCTGCGGGCAGCTCGCGCCGATCACGGCCCGGTGGCAGACCGGCGCGGTCTGCGTCAGCTGCTACCCACGAATCCGGGCCAACCCGGTGCCCTGCCCAGGCTGCGGGCAGCCGCGCGTGCTGACCAGCCTCGACCACACCGGGCGGCCGGTCTGCCAGGCCTGCGCCGGGCACGCGGAGACCTACCTATGCCGCAAATGCGGCAGCCCGGCCGAGGGCTTTGCCCGCAGCACCTGCACGCGGTGCGCGCTCGGCGAACGCGTGACGAGGTGCTCGGCGACCAGGCCAGCGGCGACCTCGCCCCGATCCGCGACGCACTGCTGCAGCGCGGGCAACCCCAAAAGCGTGCTGACCTGGCTGTCCCGCAGCAACAGCGCCCGCATGCTGGCCGACCTGGCCCGCCACGACGGGCCGCTGACCCACGAGCTGATCGACACCTTCCCGCGCGGCCAGGCCCGCAGCCAGCTCCGCCAGGCCCTCATCCACGCCGAGGTGCTGCCCGCCAGGCAGGAACTCATCGAGGACGTCGAGGCCTGGCTTGGCGACCAGCTCGCCGGCGTGCCCCCTCAGCATGCCCAGCTGGTGCGGCCGTTCGCCCGCTGGATGGTGCTGCGCCGGGCACGCAACCGGGCACGCTCCCGCGTCTTCACCGAAGCATCCGCCTCGTGGGCCGCCAGCAGATCCGCACCGCCCTGGACTTCCTCACCTGGCTCGACCAGCACGGACTCGACCTGGCGCACGCCGGCCAGCCCGACATTGACACCTGGCTCACCAGCGGATCCACCCAGCGGTACTCCATCCGCTACTTCCTGGACTGGGCCTGCCGCCACCACCTGGCCGGGCCAGTGCAAGTCCCACTGCGCATGCGCAAAAACCCTGACCAGATCCTGCCAGAAGACCAGCGCTGGCAGCAGCTCCAGCGCTGCCTGCACGACCCAGCCTGCCGCACCAGGTCCGCGTCGCGGGCGCCCTGCTCCTCCTCTACGGCCACCCCATCAGCCGCACCGTCCAGCTGAAGGCCACCCAGCTCAGCCACGCCGACGGCAACACCTACCTGGCTTTCGGCCAGCACCCCGTGCTGCTGCCACCCGTCCTGGCCCAGCTCATCCGGGAACTGCATGTCAGCTTCGCCGAGGCCCTGGCCTCACCTGAGTTCCAGGAAACCACCCGGCGGGCTTTCGAAGCCATTGCCGCCGCCGATCTGTCGGCGCTGAGGGCCACCGGCCTGGCCCGCAAGGTGAGCGTGTCCATGCCCGAGGACCTCACCGCCGCCGTCCAGCAGCGGGTAGGGCGGGGGAAGTTCAGCCAGTATGTGACCGAGGCGGTTACCCGCCAGCTCGAACTCGACCTGCTCGCCGAGCTGTCGGAGTTGCTTACCGCCGAGCATGGGCCAGTTCCTGAGGAGTACATGGCAGAGGCGCGTGCCGCGTGGCCGGACGGCGAATAGCCGTGGGCGGGACTCTCGTCCTCGACAGCGAAGGACTCTCCAAGCTGGCGGCGGGCGATGCCCGGGCACTGCCTACCTAGACAGCGCCCGCACCCGCCGCGCCCGGGTCGCCGCGAGCGCGATCACCCTGACCGAAGTACCCGAGGCGGTCCGCGCGATGCAGCCGGACGGGCTAGTTATGCATCGCTGAAACAGAAGAGTTCCCAGCTCAGGAGGGGTGTGATCGCATAGTCGCACCCCTCCTGAGCGCTAGCCGGACGCCGCGCCGCCGTTACTCAAGCGCGGGAGGTTGCCCCGGACCTCGGGAACTTGAGGTGGCGGTCCCCGCCTGAGGCCGGATCGCTCATCGCCTCGCCCAGGCGCACGGCCAGGATGGGCGATAACCCGTTGTGCCCAGTGGCGGGGCTCGGTTGGATGGCGCCATGTCAACGGCTGACAGGGCACAGGCGGCGGACATGGCGACGACGGTGGAGGCGGCATTGCCCCTGCTGGGCCTGCGGATCACCGCCGGGCCGATCGAGTTGCGGGGCATCACCGATGACCTGCTCGGGCCTCTGGCCGACCTAGCAGTCGAGGGCATCAGCTCCCCCGGCGGGCCGCCGTTCCTGGCCCCGTGGAAAACCGAGCCGCCGGAGGACCTGCCTCGTTTCTTCGCTCAGTACTACTGGCAGCTGCGTGCTGAATTCTCCCCCGATCGGTGGACGGCTCCGCTGGCCGTGCTCTGGGACGGCGAGCCTGCCGGAGTCCAGGAACTTTTTGGCGACAAGTACCTGGTGAACCGCACCACCGAGACTGGGTCCTGGCTGGCCCGCCAGTTCCAGGGCCGTGGCATCGGCACCGCCACGCGCCAGGTCATAGCCGCCTTCGCCTTCGACCACCTGGACGCGCGGCACGTGACCTCGGCAGCCTTCAGCGACAATGTGGCATCAGTGTCAGTGAGCAGGAAGGTCGGCTATACCGAGAACGGAGTGGACATCTGGGCCCGAGAAGGGAAGCCCGTTCCGCACCAGCGCTTCCTGCTATCGCGCGGCAACCTGATTCGCTACGAGCACCCGCTGATGGTCAGTGGCCTCGCCGCCTTCCGCCGCTCCATCGGCTTGAGTGGCGCGGGCTGTGGGCCATGAACCTGCTAACGAGTCGGCTAAACGTACTAACCGTGGCTAGAATTATGTCGTTTAGTGGGTTGGCTTAGGGGGTTTCGTGCGCAGCTTCGCCGATCTCGACGCGCTCATCGGGCGGGTACCGGCCCGTGTGGTCACCCAGCTCAGCGCGATCGACTTTGGCCGGGGTTCGGAGGCGCTCTACCGTGACCAGATGCCGGGGCTGCTCACCGGGCTCGCCGACCGGGCCCGCGTCCAGAGCATCACTGCGTCCTCCGCGATCGAGGGTGTCGTCGTTGCGGACGCTGGCCGCGCCGAGCGGATCATCAACCGGCGCATCTCTACGCTGCGCAACCGGAGCGAGCAGGAACTGGCCGGCTACCGCGACGCCCAGGACCACCTGTTCCGGGAGGACTGGCGCCCGCTGAATGCCGGGCTGCTCCTGCACCTGCATCGGCTGCTCTTCGCCCATACCGCTGTTCCCGGTGGGGCGTTCAAGACCGAGGACAACCTCGTTGTGGACCGCTCACCAGACGGTTCAACGACCGTCCGCTTCACGCCGGTGCCCGCCGCCAGAACCCCTTTTGCCATCGACGATCTCATCGGCCGGTACCACCAGGCGGTCGCCACCGGCGAGCACCATCCAGTGCTGCTGACCGGACTGTTCATCCTCGACCTTCTAGTCGTCCACCCCTTTGCGGACGGCAACGGACGAGTGGCCCGCCTGCTCGCCAGCGCCATGCTCACCGACCACGGATATACCGTCGGACACTACGTGAGCCTCGAGCAAGCCGTCGCGGAGTCGGCGGATGCCTACTACCAGGCGCTCTTGGAGTCCACTCACGGCTGGCACGACGGCGCAGCCGACCCATGGCCCTGGCTCAGCTACTTCACCGGCGTGCTGGCCGACGCCTACACCGTGTTCGCTGACCGCGCCGCCGCAGCCACGACCCCTGGAACAAAGCAACAGCGCGTCCGTGAGCACATCCTGTGCCATGCGCCAGCCAGGTTCCGCCTCGCCGACATCAGGACAGCCGTGCCAGGTGTCAGCGACCAGACCATCCGGCTCGTCCTGGAACAACTCAAGAACGAGGGCAAGGTCAGATCTGACGGGACCGGCCGCTCGGCCACCTGGACCCGGACGACAGCACCCTCCGAATAGGTGCTCTGCGCCAACTTTGCAGGCGCTGGCCTTTGGAATGAATTACCTGGTGAGATCGGGCGCAGCCGGTCGGCTGCGCTCATCTGATGCCCTGCTCGACGGGACGGCTACCCCGCGGCAGCGCTGCGGGCCTGTGGTGAACGGTCCCGCGCGGGGAGATCGCTGCGCTCGCCGGGCTGCGAAGGCGTGCGATCCGGCCGCAGCCCGGGCGCCAGTATCAAGGTGACGGCGAGGGAGATCATTGCCATCACGGCCATCGCCGCGCCCGGCGAGGTCTGCTCGGCCACCGCACCCGCGACGGCGGCGCCGACGCCCTGCATGGCGAGCATGCCCGAGGAGCACAGCCCGAGGGCGTGCCCGCTCAGTTCTTCCGGTGTCAGTGCCATCAGGCGTTGCTGTAGCAGCAGGCTCGCCGAATACCCGACCGAGGCGAGTACGACGGCCGCCACCGCGACGGGCAGCGCCGGCTGCAAGGCGAAGACCAGATAGGGAGCGGCGAGCAGCAGGCGCAGCGGGGCACTGAGCCGCCTCCGCCACCGAGCGGGAACGAACCGGCCGGTCAGCGTGTCGCCCACGAGCATTCCAAGGGCGGCGAAAGCGAAGAGAAGCCCTGCGTGCTGCGGTGCGTACGGCACGAATAGGGACTCGCAGCCGACGATCAGGCCGTTGGGCACCCACAGAGCGAGATAGACGTAACGCCGCGGCACGCAAGACCATAGCTGCGCGTTGTTGTGCCAGGTCTGCGCGATCGACGGCCGTCCGGCAGTACGCGGCGCCCGGCGGCTGAGGCCGAATCGCGCAATGGCCGCGGCGATGAGGTACAAGACGGCGCCGGCCAGCAGCGCACCGCGAGGCGACAGGATGGCCACGAGCACGCCGCCGACCGCGAACCCGCAGATCTGCATGATGCCGACGGACATGTTGAGCACAGAGCGGCCGAGCAGATAGCCCTCCGCCGGGAGGATCTCGTTCAGCAGTCCGTAGCGCACTCCGCCGCCCAGCGAGGCGATCGTGCCGAGGCCTGCGGCAATGGCAAAGATCGCCCACACAGGCAGGCCGGGGATGGCCTGACCGGTAGTGCCGAGGGCGAAGACCAGCGCTATGCCCGCGATGGCGGCGCGCGGCGGCAGCCTGTCGGCCGCCGACAGCAGCGCGGTAGCGCCGATCAACTGCGCGAGTGAGGGACCGAACATGACAAGGGCGGACAGCAGCGGCGAGTGAGTCGCCGCATACACCAACGTCCCCAGGGCCAGCCCGGTCACCGTGGTAGCCGCTACCTGCACCGATGAGGTCAGGAAGAGCGGCGTGAACTCCGGCGCCCTAAAGAGTTCGCGATAGGTGCGCATGGCACGCAGTCTCGGCGCCACGAGCACGCGAGCGTTATTGTTTCGCGAGGAGGCGAAACGATGGGCTGGTGGCAGGTCACCGCGGACACGCTCGCGGAGAGCCGGTTCGTCATCTCGCCCCTGGCCGAGGCCACCGCGAGCCTGATCGCACTCGAGAGGGGAACGGCCGCGCACCCAGGCGAGCGGATCTGGCTCGACGCGCACCAGCCCGCCTACCGGGAGCGGCTGGCCCGTGACCCGATCACCGCGCTGCTCGTCCGGGCTGCCCTGGGGCGCCACTGGATCGCGGACTTCTTCACCGTCGCCCCGGCAGGCGAGGGCGAACCGGACCTGGGCGAGGAACTGGCGCGGATACGCGAGAGGTTGCCGGAGGTCGCGCGCACCGACCTGACGATGTCACTAGACGGCCCGCTGCCCGCCAGCCTGCACCGGTCCGATCTGCCGGAACGCGCCGCGGACCTGCTGGACTGGGTATGGACGGAGACGGTGCTGCCCTACTGGCCGCGGCGACGGCGGATCATGGAGGCCGATATCGTCGCGCGGACCAGACAGCTGAGCCAAGGTGGCTGGGCCGCCGCGCTGGCTGACATGCGCCCGGGGATGCGGTGGCTGGGGGAGGGCCGCCTGCAGATCAACGCGTACAAATACCCGCCGCGAAAGATCGCCGGGGCTCAGTTGCTGTTCGTCCCGGTCACCCCCGGCCAAGGCTGGGTCTCGTGGGACCTGCCGCACCGGTACGCGGTGATGTACCCATGCTCGGGCGTACTGGCCCAGGCGGACCCGGCGCCGGTGCCGGAGGCGCTGGGCGCGCTGCTCGGGCCCGCGCGTGCAAGCGTTCTGGTCCTCCTGGAAACCCCGAAAAGCACGACTCAGCTTGTGGCACTCACCGGTCAAGGGCTGGGCTCTGTGGGCCGCCACCTCAAGATCCTGCTCGACGCCCGCCTGGTGCAGCGCAGACGCGCCGGCCGGTCCGTGCTCTACTACCGGACGGCAGCCGGTGAAACGCTGGCAGCGGCTCAGCGGAGCGGATGACGACTCGGCCCGGCTGTCCGCCCGGCCGTCTGTCCGCAACTGGCGGGCGCCCAGCGCCGTCTCAGAGGCAGGGGATCCAACGGGCTTGGAGTCTTTGCCATGGTCAGGTTCCTGGGCAGCGGCCGGTCGCCCGCCGTGCTGGCCATTCTCATGATTCTCGTGGCGGGGTGCGCCACCGGGCGCGCTCCCGCCGCACCGGCGGGCCAGCCCTGGTCCCCGCGGCCGGATCCGGCGCCGGCCGTCACGGGCAAGGTGAAGCGGGCCGACTTCCTGACCGGCCCCCAGCCACGGCCATGACAGCCAGTTCGACGATGTGTCCTGCGCCGCGACCGCGTCCTGCCTCGCCGTGGGCACCCCGGCCGAGGCATGGACCGGCACCCGCTGGTCGATCCTGCCGAATCCACCGGCTGGCCCGCTGAGCAGCGTGTCCTGCCCCGTTCCTGGTTTCTGCCAGGCAACAGGCCCGCCGCCGGCCGGGACCCGCCCGGTCGCGGCACGCTGGAACGGCCGCACGTGGCGGGCGGAACGGGTTCCCCGGCCAACGCCGGTCCCGCAGAACCTCACCCTGGCGGCGGTCTCGTGCGTCACCGCGCGGTTCGTGGTGGGGTCTTCGGCGGGCGGCGGGCGGACGCTCGCCGAGCGGTGGAACGGCGTCCGGTGGACGGTCCAGCGCACGCCCGGCATCGGCCGTACCGGATACTCGGCGCTGACCGCCGTGTCCTGCGCCACGGCTGCGAACTGCATGGCAGTGGGCACCTATGACGCTGGCATCTCCGGCATCGCGGAGCACTGGGACGGCAGCCGGTGGACGATCCGGCGCCTGCCAGTCCCGCCGGGCGAGGAGCCCCTCGTCCTCCCGGCCAGCGTGTCGTGTGCGTCGGCCACAGCCTGCGTGACGGTGGGCAGTAGCCACGGCGCGACCATGGCCGAGCGCTGGAACGGCGCCGCCTGGACCATCCAGCGGACCCCGGACCCCGCCTGACCGCCCGGCCGCCGTACCGGCGGCGGCGTGCCCGGTGCCCGCGAGGCAGCGCGGCATTGAGCACTCGTCCGGTGCGATGAGGATGGGCACGATCGGCCGTCTCAGTTGCGGTGCGGCACGCGAGCGAGGTGCTGAGATGCCGTCGGCGCGAAGGGGATGCCGGCGGCCCGGGTGAGGAGATGCCATGAGCTATGCGGACGTGAACGGCCTGTCTCTCTACTACTGCGAGCACGGCTCCGGTGAGCCGCTTGTGCTGCTGCACGGCGGGTTCGGCTCGGGTGAGATGTTCGGCCCGGTGCTGCCCGCGCTCGCCGAGCACCGCCGGGTCATCGCCGTCGACCTGCAGGCGCACGGCCGCACCGCGGACGTCGGCCGCCCGCTGCGCTTCGAGACGATGGCCGACGACGTCGCCGCGCTGATAGGGCACCTCGGCCTGGTCCGATCCGACGTGATGGGCGTCTCCGTGGGCGGCGGGGTCGCCCTGCGCACGGCGATCCAGCATCCGGAGGCGGTGGACCGCCTGGTGCCCGTCTCGGTGCCGTTCCGGCGGGACGGCTGGTTCCCCGAGATCGGGGCGGCGATGCGGCAGTTCACCCCGCAGCACGCCGAGGCGATGAAGCAATCCCCGATGTATGAGTCGTACGCCCGGATCGCGCCCCGGCCCGGGGACTGGCCGGTGCTGCACGCCAAGATGGGCGAACTGCTGTCGGGGGACTACGACTGGTCGGCCGGGGTGGCTGGGATCACCGCGCCCACCATGCTGGTCTATGCCGACGCCGACTCGATCCGGCCCGCGCACATGGTGGAGTTCTTCGCGCTGCTCGGCGGCGGTCTGCGGGACGCGGACTGGGACGGCTCGGGGCGCCCCGCAGGGCGCCTGGCGATCCTGCCGGGCACCACGCACTACGACATCTTCGTCTCGCCTGCTCTGGCGGCCCCGGTCCTTGAGTTCCTGGAGGCGCCCACGCCGGGCTTATGACCTGCCCGGACCGGGCCCGGCACGCCGGGCGCCGGTGGCGCGGCGGCGAGGGGCCGTGCCCGGTGCGTCGTTAGCCTTGACCCGTGCCGAGCAGTGCCGGGCCAGGCCCCGATGCCCGCAACGCCGCGGGCGTCGCCGTGGATATCGAACGACGGCTGCGCGAGGCGGGGGCTCCGGCGCGGGCGGCCGCTGCACGGGCTTACCTCAAGAGCAGCATGGAGTTCGCTGGCGTCGGCCTGCCCGGCGTGCGCGGCATCGTGCGTGCCCTGCTGCCTCGCCGGCCCGCGATGGTGCGGGGCAACCTGCTGGCCGTGGTGACCGAACTCTGGGCGCGCCCGCTGTTCGAGTGCCGGCTCGCCTCGTCCATGCTGCTCGTCGATCACGCCGAAGCCCTGACGGCCGGCCGACGTAGCGCTGGTGGAGCGGCTGATCAGGGAAGTCGGGCACCTGGGCCCTGGTGGACGAACTGGCGCCGGTGGTGATGGGTGGGCTGGTCGAACGGTATCCGGAGCTGACCGCGGTGCTGGACCGGTGGGCCGCGGACGGGGACTTCTGGGTACGGCGCGCGGCCTTGCTTTCCCTGCTGCGGCCGCTGCGGCGTGGAGAGGGTGACTTCGACCGGTTCGCCCGTTACGCCGACATGATGCTGGCCGAGCGGGAGTTCTTCATCCGCAAGGCGATCGGCTGGGTGCTGCGCGACACCGGGCGGCGCCGCCCGGATCTGGTCGCGGCCTGGCTGGAACCGCGCATCGGCCAGGTCTCCGGCGTCACCCTGCGGGAGGCGGTCAAGCCGCTGCCACCGGAAACGGCCGCACGCCTGCTCGCCGCCTACCGCGCCCGCCCCCGGGCGCCGTCGGCAGGGCGGAACTGGACCTGACGGCAGGCACCGGGGACCGCTGTCGGCCTCTCAGGCTCCTGCCCGGCCGGGCGCGCGATAGATTGCCCGCCATGATTGAGCTCGGACCCGTCGCCTGGCCGCCTGCCCCGATCAAGACCGAACGGCTGGTGCTTCGCGGGCCCGAGGCCCGGGACCGTTCGGCGCTGATCGAGTTGTTCACCTCGCCGGAGGTGGGCACCTATATCGGCGGCCCCCGGCCGCGTGATGAGTTCGAGCGTGCGATGGCTGAGGTGCCAGCGTGGCGCCCTGGCCTGTTCGTGGTCGATCTCGACGGAGCGATGATCGGCTTCATCACGCTGCTCGACCGGCGCGACGCGGGGCGTCCGGGTCACGTCCGCCCGGAGGCCGGGGAGGCCGAGCTCGGCTATATGTTCCTGCCGGAGGCGTGGGGACACGGGTATGCCAACGAGGCTTGCGTAGCGGCACTGGCCTGGTTCGACGGCGCGCTTCCCGGCGAGCCGCTGGTGCTTTGCACCCAGATCGCCAATGAGCGCGCGATGCGTCTCGCGGCGAAGCTGGGGTTCACCGAGGTGGAGCGGTTCGAGGAGTACGGCGCCGAGCAGTGGTTCGGCGTGCGGTCCTCCGTCACACCGTCCGCTTGAGCGGCAGGCCAGGACCCGCAGTGCAATCTTGACTGCCGAGCCCGGGTCGGGCACCGGGCCAGGGCACAGGGCAGCGCAAGGGAGGCAGAAAAGTTCAACTGGCTGGCTGAGAGTGCATCCCAGTAGCCGCTCCCGCGATGCACTGGAGAACGGTTGGACGGTCTCGACAGGCCCGTACACTGCAGGAACGCCGATCTGACCGCCGGCCAAGCAGCCCGGCTTTCGTATCGCTGAACGACAAGCGGGCGCACCGGCTAGGTCCTCCCGGCAGGCCACTCCCGCCTGAGGGCCCGGCCGGAGGAACCTATCGGCCCAGCGAAGGCGGCCGTGAACCTGCCGCCATCCTGGTCGGCCCGACGGTGGGTCAAGGTATTCCCGCATGCGCGGGCGGGCCGGATAGCTTGGCTAGCATGCCAGGCCTGATCCCGGGTGCCGGTCTCGACTGGGAGTCCGCGCTACTGGTGCCCGTGCCTGCCGCCGAGCCGGCCGTCGGCCAGTACCGTGCCCGGCTTGACGAGGCCGCCAGGGACGGGGTCCCCGCGCACATCACGGTGCTGTACCCGTTCCTGCCGCCCGCCGGGATCGACAAAACTCTGCTCGCGGCGCTGGGCAGGCTGTTCGCCGGGCACACGGCGTTTGGGTTCACGCTGGACAAGGTCGGCTGGTTCGGCCGGGAGCTCCTCTGGCTCGGGCCGCGCGACGCCGCGCCCTTCGCCGCCCTAACCTTCAGTGCGTACCCCTCCTGCCCGCCCTATGACGGGCGGCATACCGAGGTGATCCCGCACCTGACCATCGGCCATGCCGGCGGCCCGCAGGCCCTGAGCGCCGCCGCCGAGTCGGTCCGTCCCTGCCTGCCCATCGAGGCGGTCGCCACGGAGGTCATCCTGATGGCCGGTCCTCGTCCCGGTATCCCAGGAACGCCGCCGGGCCAGTGGCGCACCATCGCCACCTTCCCCCTGGGTTAGCGACCGTCCCGGCGGCCAGCCAACGCACCCGAGCTGGGACCGCCGATTGAGGCAAGCCCTGCGGGCCGTGATGGCGCCGATCGTTTGGCCATTCCTCGCAACACCCGGGGTGAGGTGATCACCACAACCATGCGCGAGGAGAACCACGAGGTGAGCCGGGCGGGCGTCCGCGGTTGTGGCAACTATGACGTAAGAGTGTCGTCGATGTGGCAACGACAACAATCCCGGCCTGGGCGGAGGTGTCCGCCCAGGCTCAGGGCACGGTGACCGGCTGGATTACGACCGGGCCGAGGGTCGGGTCAAGCTCGGTGGACTGCGAGACCTCCGGCCGGGGTGATCACATCCACGGCCTTCGGCACCGAGCCCGGGTCGAACGAGCAGATCGGCGCGGTCCCGAGTGGCGCGCACACGCCGAACAGGAACGGCTGCGGTGGTTGGCGCGAATCCGCGCGCCTGGTCCGGGCTGAACCCGTCCTGCCCGGTGAGCACCACGGTGAAGCCCCAGCCCGAGCCCGGGGTGCCGAACTGCGCCTCGGGCAGGGCGATCGTGATGGTCCCGTCGGACTGCGACGCGAGGACCTGCGGCGTCCCGACCGAGTTGCCGGACGCGTCCTTCCACACCGGCGCGGCGAAGCCCTGCGCCTCCAGCATCTGGCTCCACGCCCCGGACGAGGCGATCGAGTAGTTGCGCGTGGCGAACGCGGCATTCGTGGAGGTGGTCGCGGCCCCGGGCACGTGCACGTACACATCGAGCAGTTGCGCACCGTCCACCTGGCCGAACGTCGGGGTCAGGTTGGCGATGGTGGCCCGCAGGTAGGCGGTGGTGCCGTCGCTGAGCACCTGGAACCTGGTCAGGTCGAAGGCGCCCGGCTGGAACGCGGAGTCGGTCGGGTACTGGTAGGTGCCGGGCCCGTTGTCGTCCCCGGCCGGGTCGTTGACGTCGAGCACCGTGGTGCCGCCGCCCTCGTTGCTGACCGTCACCTGCGCATAACCAGTGTTCTTGGCGTTGTCCGTGGTGGCACCCGCGGTGATCACGTTGCTGCCGAACCCGATCGGCACGCTCGCGGAGAACGAACCGTCCGAGGCGGCCACCGTGGTCGTCACCGCGGACGGCGCCCCGCTGGTGGCGTCCTGCGACTCGACGCTCACCCGCGCGCCGGGCGTGGTGGTCCCGGTCACGGTGGTGGACGTCGCCGCGAGCGTGCTCCCGTTGACCGGGGCGGTGATCGTCACGGTCAGCGCGCCGGGCGGTCCGTGCGTCACGTACCGCTGCGTGGTGAACTGCGGCGTCTCCACCGTGTGGCCGGCCGCCAGCGCCAGGATCAGCCGCAGTTCCTGGGCCTGTGCCCAGGTCAGCGGGGAGGCGGAGCCGGCCGCCTTCCCGTCGGTGAAGCCGATGGAGGCCGTCGTCGGGTCGCTGCCGTACGGGGAGGCGGGCAGGTCCGGGTCCTCCCAGGCCTGCTCGGGCACCAGGCCCACCCCGGAGGAGAGGTTCTCCATCGCGCTCAGCAGCGACGCCGCGCCGGGCATGTTGCCCTCGGCGACGTCGGACTCGGCCCGCTCGCCGGACAGCACCGGCCACAGGTGCCCGGTGCCGGTGCCGGTGGGCGCCCACGGCGCGCCCACGGTCGAGCAGGACGTCTGGCTCGGCTGGTAGCAGTCGCCGTAGCCGTCGGCGCTGCCCTGCGCGGCCGAGTTGCCGTACCGGTAGTAGCCGGTCCCGCTCGGCGTGGACACCGCGATCTGCTTGTCCCACACGCCGAGCGAGGCCTGCACGTCGGGGTCGGAAACCGGCAGTTCGCCGAGCCGGACCAGTTCCTGGAACCCGCCGTCCAGCACGGCGCGCTGGTCCAGCGTCGGGCCGCCGTTGCCCAGGCCGTAGGTGATCGCCGCGTTGGGGTCGCCGGTCTTGGACAGCCGGATGAAGTAGCTCGGCGCGTACGGCCCTGTCGTTGTCACCGTCCACGACTTGACCATCCGCTGGAAGTCGTCCGCCGTCGCCTGGTACACCCGCGCCCGCGCCTTGTCGTGGTGCTCGGCCGCCATCACCGACGCGGCGGTCAGCCCGGCGATCTCGGCGGCGATCGTGGACGGGGAGTACCCGGTCTGCTCCTCCCACCGCTCCACGCCGAACGACGGCCCATGCGAGACCAGGAAGTCGGCGGCGGGCCTGATGTGGTTGCGATACAGCGACCCGCTGTCCAGCCCTGCCTGCAACGCCATGATGATCGGATAGGAGGTCTCGTCCAGCTGGGTGCCGCCGGTATCGGGGGCTGGCTTGCCGTTGAGCAGCGAGTTGCGGGGCATGGACCCGTCGGCCTGCTGCTGCTGGTCGAACAGGAACCTGGTCGCGGCGCGCGCCGTGGCCAGGTCCCCGTCGACGAGCAGCCCGGTGAACGCCTCGTACAGGTCGCGGGCGAACACCTCGCGGTAGGAGCCGAAGTACGACGGCACGCTCCCGGACAGGTTCCCGGCCGGTACCGACTGCCCCCACGGGCTGGCCAGCGACGCCACGATCGCGCCGGGGTATGTCTTGTCCTCGCTGGCCTTGATCACGTTGGCGGACAGGTAGTAGTGCAGGATCGACGTGCGGTCCCGCCGGGCCGCCGCGCCGGACACATGCCCGAACGGCGGCCGCAGCCCGGCGTCGTAGCGCAGCCAGCCCGCCACGTACTTCAGCGCGGTCACGCCAAACGGCTGCCGCAGCGACTGGCTCGCCGTCGCCACCGCCGACGCCTGGTCGCGGCCGAAACCCAGCGCCAGGGTGACCGAGTGACCATGCACCGGAGTGACGTCCTCGGTTGCCGTGATGTGGCCGTCCGGCGCCGAGTCGTACGACGTGAGCGCGTGGGTGGCATCGAGCTGGGTGAGGCCGTCGCTGGCGCTGCCCGCGTACCCGACGCTCGCGGCCGGCGAGGAGACGCTCGCGTCCAGGGCCATGTACGTCGGCACCGCGTAGTCGCGGTTGACCGCGTTGGTCACCGTGTTGGTGCTGTAGATCACCGGCACCGGGGAGCCGGTGGAGGTGTCGACCACGCCCGTGTTGCCGCCCGCGTTATCGCTGCCGCCGCCGCCATTGCCGTTGACGTGCGCGTCCAGCCGCGCGTACAGGTGCAGGCCCGCCACGCTGGTGCCGGACCCGGGCAGCGCGGAAAGCTGGGTGTGCATGAGCACGGTGTCGCGGGCCGGGTCGGTGATGTAGGTGGTGACGAGCTTGTAGCCGTGCTGGGCGTCGGTCGCGGTCACCGTGCAGGCCATGCCGGTGGGGTCGGCCGCCACCGTGTAGGTCATGTCCCTGGTCTGCAGGTCGGTGAACGTGGATCCGTCGGTGACGACGTACTGCAGCGTGCTGACGTTCGTGTTGTCGATGGTCGGCTCGTAGGTGTCCGACAGCACCCCGCCCGCCACCGTGTACCAGACCTTGGACCGCGTGCCGGTGGCCGTGCCCACGCAGTCCTTGCGGGCCAGGTCGAAGTATGACTCCGTGCCCGGCGCCCCTGGCGCCACGTCGGCGGGCGCCGCCTTGCGCCCTGCGGCGGAAGCGGCGCCGCCGGTGGCGAGCGCGAGCATGGATGTGAACGCCAGGCTGCACGTCAGCAGCGCGATACCTGGCCTGCGGAGCAGGGCCACCGACCCCATCGCCACCTCCAGCGGACGGACCGAACCAACCGGGCGCGCACGTAGGAGGCGCCTGTGGCAGCCGATGCGCAATCCCAGCAGAGCGTCCCCCCGTGACCGGTCTGTGTCAATGCCGGCGGCGTCCCTGGAGCCCCGCACAGCCCCTGAACCGGCCATTTCCGAAGCTGGTGTCCGATTGTGTGCCCCCGTAAACGGCCGGTAGTGCGCTATACAAGGATGAGCACGAGGGAGCGACATGCCGCCTAACGACGGATCCGGGCAGACCATGCAAATGGTCAGGGACCGGATCGACCTCCTGCGCCAGAAGTTGCGCGCGACCCCGGCACCGGTCAAGGTGACCGGTGTCATCGCTGTGTTGGTGCTGGTTGTGATGACCCCTTTCCTCTGGGGCCGCCTCGCCTATCTCATCGTCGTGGTGCCGCTGCTATACGGCCCGGTCGCCGTCGTCCGGCGTAGCCGATCCGTCCTGGCGTCGGTGGGCGTCGGCCTGTGGGGGCTGGCGATCATCTCCATCGCGGCGGCGAAGTTCCAGCAGAACAGCTTCGATGTGGTGCCGCTGCTGCTGCTGCCGGTGGGTGTCGTGCTGGCGGCGCACGCCCGGCCGCTGGCCCGCGCCTTCGTGCCGTGCCGCACGGTGGCGCTGGTGCTGGCATGGTCGCTGCCCCCGGCGGTCCTCGCCTGGTGGCTGGACCGGAGCCAGCCGGTCATCATGTACCTCATCGCCTGGGGGCTCGCGGTGATCGTGCTTGGGTGGCGCCTCGGCAAGGCCTGGCAGATGGCGCGCGCGGACACCAGGCAACGGGCCAGGGCCGCGATGATCGCGCCCTACGGGACGGCCGGCACGTCCGCCGGGCGCACCGGGCACCCGGCTGATCAGGCACGCGCGGTCCGCCAGACGGAAGGGGTACGCGGGCAGGCAGCTACCGCCGGGCCGCGGGACCGTGCGCCTGCCGGCCAGGAAGCGCCCCTGATCACGATCGAGCAGGCCATGGCGGAACTGGATCAGATGATCGGCCTGGCACCGGTCAAGGACCAGATCCGCCAGCTCACCGCCTCCGTGGAGGCGGCGCACCGGCGGCTGGCGGCCGGCTACCAGACCGAGAAGCCGCTGCAGCACTTCGTGTTCCTCGGGCCGCCCGGCACCGGCAAGACCTCCGTGGCCCGGATCATCGCCAAGCTCTACTACGCGTGCGGACTGCTGGACAGCCCGACCGTGGTGGAGGCGCAGCGCGCCGACCTGGTGGGTGAGTACCTCGGCGCCACCGCCATCAAGACCAACGACCTGATCGACTCGGCCGCCGGCGGCGTGCTGTTCATCGACGAGGCCTACAGCCTGGCCAACGATGGCGAGGGGCACGCGGACAGGTTCGGCAACGAGGCGGTCCAGGCGCTGCTCAAGCGCGCCGAGGACGACAGGGACAACCTCGTGGTGATCCTGGCCGGGTACCAGCGGCAGATGGAGGACTTCCTGGCCAGCAACCCGGGGCTGAACTCGCGGTTCCCGATGCGGGTCCGGTTCGGCGGGTACACGCCGGCCGAGCTTGTGGACCTGGCGCAGACCGCCCTGGCGCAGCGCGGGGAGTCGCTGGACGGCGAGGCGCTGCGCAGCCTGACCCGGATGATGGAGGACGTCGGCCGCCGGCGGCTCATCGATGAGCTGGGGAACGGCCGGTTCGTCAGGAACCTGCTGGAGAAGGCGCGGCAGGCGCGCGACGTGCGGGTCATGAGCGGAGGCCCGGAGCCGGTCGCCTCCGAGCTGATGACGTTGCGGGCCGAAGACCTGGAACGCGCGTTCGGCGAGCTCACCTCCAGGTTCCGCGGCTACGCCGAGGCGCCCACCCTGGAGAACGCGCTGGCCGAACTTGACGAACTGGTCGGCCTGGAACCGGTCAAGCGGCAGGTGCACGAGATCGTCGCCCAGTTGCGAGTGGCCCGGCTGCGGGACCGGCAGGGCCTGGCCAGCCAGCCGCCGGCCCGCCATTTCGTGTTCACTCGGGCCACCTGGCACGGGCAAGACCACGGTCGCCCGCATCCTGGGCCGCATCTTCGCCGCGCTCGGCCTGCTGGTCCGGCCGGAGGTGGTCGAGGCGCACCGGGCCGACCTGGTGGGCGAGCACCTCGGCTCGACCGCGATCAAGACCGGCAAGCTGATCGACTCCGCGCTCGGCGGCGTCCTGTTCATCGACGAGGCGTACTCGCTGTACAACGAGGGCTACTCCGGTGGCGACGCCTACGGGTCCGAGGCTGTGGCCACGCTGCTCAAACGAGCCGAGGACGACCGGGACCGGCTGGTGATCGTGCTGGCCGGGTACCCGGCGGACATGGATCGTTTCCTGCGCAGCAACCCGGGGCTGGCCTCGCGGTTCTCGGTGCGCATCTCGTTCCCCAGCTACACCCCGGGCGAGCTGGCCCAGATCATGACCGTCATCGCGGAACAGGCGGGCGACTCGTTCGACCCGGATGCGCTGCCCGTGCTCGAGCGGATCTTCCGGGATGCCGTGGACCAGCGCCGCATCGACGAGCTGGGCAACGGCCGGTTCACGCGCTCGCTGTTCGAGCGCGCCTGCGCCGCACGTGACCTGCGGGTCGCCGATCTCGGCGAGGCCGCTACCGCCGCCGATCTCACCACGGTCACTGCGGCGGACATCGACGCCGCGGTCGGCGGGCTCACCGGTGACGACGGCGGCATCGCCGGCGGCTGGAACGGGCGAGGTCCGCAGACCTAGGGCAGATCGTCCAGTTCCGCCGTCAGCTTGGCGGTGTCGTTGCCGACATCCCTGATCAGGTACATGAGCGTGTGCTGCACCGCGTGCTTGTTCTCACCCCGGTCGAGCAGCCGCTGCGCGGCCTCCCACAGTTCCGGCGGGTCGCCGCGCCAGAGCCGGTCGCTGAGCACCAGGTGCCTGCCGATGTGCTGGTCGGTGGCGGGGCGCCCGTGCGCGTCGTCGTGGTCGGCGGCCAGCAGCGTTCGCCGCGCTTCAGGCTGGGCCGGGTCAAGCGAGCCCAGGTCGATGCCCTGGTAGTGGCCGCGGAGCACGGGGAAGGCGAACGCCCGCCGGGGGAGTGCCTCCAGGTCGGCGTCTGGCAGCAGCCTGCCCACCAGCCTGGTGTCCAGGCCGAAGCTGGACGGATCCAGGTAGACCTGGGTGAAGGTGCCCATCGCGCCGAACACCGCGTCGAGGGTCTGACCGACCGCCTCGGTGCCCAGGCCGCGGCGCCGCCCGGACCAGCGCGCCCACGCGGCGAGCACATGCGGCATGGCGTGCTGTTCGGCGGGCCAGAGCATGATCTTGCGGGGCAGCCAGTCGAGCAGGAAGGTCTCCGCCTTGGCCGGGCTCATCCGCAGCGGGCGGCCGAAGTCCTGCTCGCATCCATAGCTCACGATGTGGTCGGCGCACTTGCTGGCCGCCCTGCGGTCGGACAGGTCCTCGGCCTCGTCGGACGCGAGGAATTCGGCCACCAGCATCGCCCTGCGGTCACTGCTCCACGCCTGCTGGCGGGCCTCCGCGCCGGCCCAGGCCGACTCGGGCTCCAGGGTGGCCAGCCTGGCGGCCGCGCCGCCGAACGGCAGGACGACCTCCGCCGCGGCCAGGTCGGGGGGCGGAAGGGCCCGGATCCGGGACCTGATGAACGCGTGGTAGGCGCCGAACGACCTGCTCACCGGCGGGTCGGGAGCCGCGTGGGTGACCGCGAGCGCGGTCTCAAGCATGTGCCTGGCCTGGGAGGGCGGAATCGGCCGGAAGCTGCCGCGCCCGGGCTGCCCGGCTTCCCCGTTGCCGTCCCGGCAGCGCTCAAGCAGCGTCTCCACCTTCGAGGTGACCCAACCGTCGGACAGCATGCCGTGGACGTTGTAGTCGACCAAGAGGACCAGTGCGTGCGGGTCGGTCCCGCCGTAACTGAACAGGCACACGGCCTCGTCGCGGTCCCCGAAGGCGTCCGAGTTCACATAGCAGTCCGCCGCGACCACCGCGCCCACGTGCTCGGCCCAGCCGGGGCGCTTGATGCCGCGCTCTATCAGCCCCAGCGCGGCGTCCTCGGCCGCGGTGGCCTGATGCGGGGTGCCCAGGCAGGCAATGCCGGACAGCAGCGCCAGCGCCGCCGGGCTCTCGTGCTGGGCCGCATAGGTGACGAGCCCCTCGCCGAGCAGTTCCTCAAGATCGGCGCTGCGGGCCTTGGAGCCGGGCTCCTTCTCCCCCCACCAGGTGCCGAGCAGTTCGCTGACCATCAGTTCCGCGTCGAGCGGGCTGCGCACGGCAAGAAGTTCCCGCGCTGCCCGGAGCATCTCCTCGAACAAGGCGTTCGGCGGCGGGGCGTGAAGCGGTGACGGCCGGGGAACCCGGCGATGGCCGGACCGGCCGCTTCCAGAGGGGAGGTTCCGGCGGCGGCCCTGCGAACTCACCTGCCCAGCTTCCCAGATCTGCGGCGTCACGGGCACGTTCCGCAGTATCAGTGCGGAATTTGGCGCTGCTAGCCCGGGGAGCGACCCTGCTGGCCGGGGAGCGACCCCCCGGAACCCCCGGTGGCCTCGCGGCCCCGTTCCTTCGTCACCGTGGCCTTGGCCCTGCTGAGCCCCGGCGGGGCAGTACTCCACGGCTCGCGCTGAGCCGTCCTGAGGACGCCACGGGCGGGTGTGGTACGCGTAGCGGCCACCCCACGCCACGATGTGGCCTAGGATAAGGAAGCCTTAACCAGCCGACCATCGTGATGAGCGCGGCAGCGGCGCTCGAGTCCGGGGGTGCGGATGGCTCTCCGCTGCCAGGTTGATCCCGATAGCCTGCTTGAGTCCGCAGTGAGCAGGAAGGAGCCGAGGGATGGCAGGCTCGCTCACGGGCCAGAAGCGGTGCGATGAGTACTGACACGTCGGTACCTCAGCCGCGGATGTCAGGCATGGACGTTTCCGACTCCGCGTTGCTGGCGACCTTGCTGCGCGAAGCCCCTATCGGTTTTGCCTTTTTCGGCACCGACCTGTGCTTCCGGCGGGTCAACCGAAGCCTGGCCCGGCTTTATGGCCGGAACGGCGCCGACCATATCGGCCTGCCGCCATCCCGGGTGTGGCCCGAGGCGCTCGCCGCGAGCGCCGAGTCCGCCATCCAGCGCGTGCTCGCCGATGATCAGCCCTTCTTCGAGCCCGACCAGCCGATCAGCATGCTCTCCAGCAGCCGCGGCTCCCGCGAGGAAAACGGGGGCAAGGAGCACCCCGGGTCCCTGCCGCAGGCCAGGCACTGGTCGTTCTCCTGGTTCCCGTCCCACGACCCCGAGGGCGCCATCAGCGGCGTTGCGCTCATCGCCGTGGACGTGACCGAGCGGCGCAACTCGGAGGAGGCGGTCCGCCGTAGCGAGGAGCGGTACCGGTCGCTGGTGCAGGCCGGAGCACAGGTGGTGTGGGTGACCACGCCCACAGGGGAGATCGCCGAGGACTCGCCGGAGTGGCGCTGGATCACCGGCCAGAGCCTGGAGGAGTACCTGGGCAACGGCTGGCTGGACGCGGTCCACCCGGAGGACCGCGAGCGCGTGGAACGCGACTGGCGCGAGTGCGTGGGCGGCGGGAAGATCTTCGACAGCCGCTACCGGGTGCGCACCAAGAGCGGTTCTTACCGGCACTACGACGTCCGCGCGGTGCCGATCGAGCGGGACGGGAAGATCATCGAATGGGTGGGCGCCAGCACCGATGTGACCGCCCAGCGTGAGGCCGAGGAGATGCGCGGGCGGCTGACCGAGCAGCTTTCGGCGGCGGCGCTGCGCACCGCCCGGCTGCAGCAGGCGACGTCGATGCTGGCCGAGGCGCTCACCGTGGAGCAGGTCGTCGAGGTCATCACCGAGGTCGGCCGGTCCGCGATCGGTGCCGACCGCTCGCGCCGTGGCCCTGCTCGACCCCGAGCGGCTCCGGGTGCGCACGGTGAACCCGGACGGCGTGCCGGACAGCCCCGGTCACCCCGGCGGCGACATCCCGCTGGACATCCCCAGCGTGGTCACGCTGGCCATCACCACCCGGCGGCCGGTGCTTGTGGAGAACCCCGACGGGCTGCGCCGCACGTTCGCCGATGTGGCCGACCTGGACCTGTTCCTGGCGCACACCGACGAGCGGGCCTGGGTGGGCATGCCGCTGCTGGCCGCGGGGTCGGCGATCGGCGCGTTGCGCTTCTCGTTCTCCCGGCCGCGGAAGATCACCGACGAGGAGCGGGTGTTCCTCGAGGCGCTGGCGGGCCAGTGCGCGCTGGCGCTTGAGCGGGCCTCGCTGTTCGAGCGGGAGCACACCACGGCCGAGACGCTGCAGCGCAGCCTGCTGCCGGACCGGCTGCCCAGCGTGCCCGGCATCATCCTGGACGCCAGGTACCTGCCGGTGACCCGGAACATGGAGATCGGCGGGGACTGGTACGACGCCTTCCGGCTGCCCGACGGCCGGCTGGCCGTCGCCGCCGGGGACGTCATGGGCAAGGGGCTGTCCGCCGCGGCGGGCATGGGCCGGGTGCGCAACGCCCTGCGCGCCCTGGCGCTGACCGACCCGAGGCCCGCCGCGGTGCTGGCCGGTCTTGACCGGCTGTTCACCGCCACCGAGCTTGACGAGCAGGTGACCACGGTCGCCTACCTGGTGTTCGACCCGGTGTCCGGGGAGGGCCTGGCCGGAAACGCGGGCCATCCGCCGCCGCTGCTGATGTCGCGGGACGCGCCGCCCCGGCTGGACCTGGGCGAAGCGGGGACGCCGCTTGGCTGGGCCAGCCCGCGCCAGCAGTACGTGTTCCGGCTGCCCCCTGGGCACACGGCCGTGCTGTACTCCGACGGCCTGGTGGAGAACCGGCGGCGCGGGCTGCACTCCGGCCTGGACGAACTGGTCGCGGTGGCCGGGCAGGCGACGCCCGCGGTGGCGGAGGATCCCGCCAGCCTGCTGGAGTACCTGGTTGACCGGATGCTCACCGGTTATGAACAAGATGATGACGTGACCGTGCTCGTGCTGCATGTGCCCGTTCGGGACGGCAAGTCGCAGGCTGGCACGACGGCGGCTTCCATGATCGCGGCGAAAACGGGTAAGGCATGACTGCGGGGCACCTGCCCCGGGGGGCTCCGGCGAGGTCGCGGAAGTTGCCGGTGGTACGAGCTACCCGTGAACTCCGCCTAAGGTGGATCACGGGAGAAGGGCGGGGCCTGGCAACGACGTCCAGCTCTTGCCATCGGCCCCGAACGGTCCCGGCAGCGGAGTGCCCACAGTAGGTCCCGTTGCCGCCCACGTGCGCAGGAGAGGTTGTCTGTGTCGTCTGCCCGGTCGGACAGTCACGTGTCACTCGCGGCTTGGCAGGCCGCTGTCGTTCAGCGAAGGAAGGGGTGACCGCGGTGGCAAGCGCGCAAGGCTCCGCGGCGCGAAGGCAGCCCCAGCAAGGCCAGGGCCGCCAGGCGCCGGTGCAGGCGCCACGTAAGGGCGATGCGCCGGTTTCCTTGGTGGGTGCGGATGAGCCCGCGGGCGCGGACGGCACGGTGCCCGTGCGCCAGAAGGGATCCCGGCCGCGGCGGGCGCAGCGTAATGCACCAAAATCCGTGCCTGCAGCGGGCGGCGGCGAGAGTGCGCCAGCGGCGGGCGGACCGCCGCGAGGGCACCAGGGCAAGCGGGCCCGTGCGGACGGCGCGGAGAGCGCGCCAGAGGACGCTGCCGTGGCCCAGGACGGCGCGGGCGAGGTTACCGGCCTCCAGGGGGACGCTGCCCTGGAAGGGACCGACCTGGACGTAGTCGTGACGCTCGAAGGAGTAGAGGACCTGGACGCCGTTGACCTGGACGTATTCGCCGTCGATGTAGACGTGGACGTCGACTTGGAAGTCGACGTGGACATCGAGGGCGTGCCCGACGACATCGACGTCGCCGAGATCGATGACTCCCTGGCCGAGATCGAGGCCGAGGACACCGAGGAAGAGACGGCGGTCGTCCCGGACGAGGCGGCAGGCCCGGGTGAAGGGGCCGAGGCGGCCACCGTCGCCGGCCCGGCGGCCCCAGGGGAGGCGCCGCCCGCCCCGGCCCGGTCCGGCGAGGAAGGCGACGACGAGACCTTCGTCTACGGCGACGATGACGACGACCTGCCCGCCGCCCAGGTGGCGTCGGCCGGGGCCACCGCGGACCCGGTCAAGGACTACCTCAAGCAGATCGGCAAGGTCCCGCTGCTCAACGCCGAGCAGGAGGTGGAACTCGCCAAGCGGATCGAGGCGGGCCTGTTCGCCGAGGAGAAGCTGGGCGCGGGCAGCGGTGCCCTGACGCCCGATCAACGGCTCGACATGGAGTGGATCGCCGAGGACGGCAGGCGTGCCAAGAACCACCTGCTGGAGGCGAACCTGCGGCTGGTGGTGTCGCTGGCCAAGCGGTACACCGGCCGGGGCATGCTGTTCCTGGACCTGATCCAGGAGGGCAACCTGGGCCTGATCCGCGCGGTGGAGAAGTTCGACTACACCAAGGGTTACAAGTTCTCCACCTACGCCACCTGGTGGATCCGGCAGGCGATCACCCGTGCCATGGCCGACCAGGCGCGCACCATCCGGATACCGGTGCACATGGTGGAGGTCATCAACAAGCTGGCCCGGGTGCAGCGGCAGATGCTGCAGGACCTGGGCCGCGAGCCGACCCCAGAAGAACTCGCCGCGGAACTCGACATGACCCCGGAAAAGGTCATCGAGGTGCAGAAGTACGGCCGTGAGCCGATCTCCCTGCATACCCCGCTCGGTGAGGACGGCGACAGCGAGTTCGGCGACCTGATCGAGGACTCCGAGGCCATCCAGCCCGGCGAGGCGGTCAGCTTCACGCTGCTCCAGGAGCAGTTGCACTCGGTGCTTGACACCCTCTCCGAACGGGAGGCGGGCGTCGTCTCGATGCGGTTCGGGCTCACCGACGGCCAGCCCAAGACCCTGGACGAGATCGGCAAGGTCTACGGGGTGACCAGGGAGCGGATCCGCCAGATCGAGTCCAAGACCATGTCGAAGCTGCGCCACCCGTCCCGTTCCCAGGTCCTCAGGGACTACCTGGATTGAGGCCGTGCGGGCCTAGCGCACATGACAACTGTCAGGCGGGCCTCCGGCCGCTTAGCGGCTGGGGGCCTCTGCCTTGCCCGGGTCCAGCCGGTCGCTCTCGTCCTGGATCTCCGTGGCGATGCGCGCTAGCGCCTCGCTGTGCTGCCGCCCGTGGTGTGCGCAAAAAAGAAGCTCTCCCCCTCCAGGGAGCACGACGCGCACGTATGCCTGGGCGCCGCACCGGTCGCACAGGTCCAATGCATTGAGCGGCTTCAAAGGGGCCATAGCTCCGGTCATGTCGCCTCCCTCGCGTCGTACCACCGACGCGCCTCCCGCGCCGTCATCCTGCGTTTCCATCTACTACCCCAAACAAGGGGTAGAACCATGACGTTCCCAGCTACGGCTCAGGTACGCCAAGAGCGAACGCCTGTCTTTCACGTCTCAGGTGTCTCGCTACTCACAGTATCGCACTCTTTATCCAAGATTACTCTGTGTGTCCGGCGGCGTGGCTGGCGTTCTCTGTCGGCTGAGCGGGCTAGCATTCCGTGGGACGGTTCCGGGTGCTCCGGCCGCCCCCATCCGAGGAGAAAGCCGTGACTGCCGAACCTGCCGTGATCCGGTCCCGGGCGAGGGGACCCGCCCCCGACGGGTACACGGCCCGCCATCTGTCGGTGCTCGAGGGCCTGGAAGCGGTCCGCAAGCGGCCCGGCATGTACATCGGCTCCACCGACGGCCGCGGCTTGATGCACTGCCTCTGGGAGATCATCGACAACGGCGTGGACGAGGCGCTGGGCGGCCACTGCACCGACCTGGACGTGGTGCTGCACGCCGACGGGTCCGCGGAGGTGCGCGACAACGGGCGCGGCATCCCCGTCGACGTGGAGCCGAAGACCGGCCTGACCGGCGTGGAACTGGTGATGACCAGGCTGCACGCGGGAGGCAAGTTCGGCGGCGGCTCCTACACCGCCTCGGGCGGGCTGCACGGCGTCGGGGCGTCGGTGGTGAACGCGCTCGCGGTGCGCCTCGACGTGAACGTGGAGCGCGAGGGTCACGAGTGGGCCGCCAGCTTCCGCCGCGGCGTGCCCGGGGAATTCGCAGGCCCGGGCCCGGCGGCGGCCTTCAAGCAGCGCAAGGGCCTGACCCAGGTCCGCAGGGTGGCCAAGAAGGTCACCGGGACCCGGATCCGGTTCTGGCCGGACCCGCAGGTCTTCGTCCGCGACGCACAGTGGAGCCTGGAGGCCCTGGTCCAGCGGGCCCGCCAGACGGCCTACCTGGTGCCAGGGCTGGCCATCCGGATCGTGGACGAGCGCGCGCCAGACGGGCCGCACGAAGAGGTGTTCCGGTTCGACGGGGGCATCGCCGAGTTCTGCGCGGAACTGGCCACCGGGGAACCCGTCACCGACGTGGTCAGGCTGGCCGGGTCCGGCAGTTTCACCGAGACCGTCCCGGTGCTGGACGGGCAGGGCCACATGGTGCCCACCGAGGTGGACCGCGAGTTGCTTGTGGACGTGGCGCTGCGCTGGACGTCTAGTTACGACACGGTGAGCCGGTCGTTCGTGAACGTGATCGCCACGCCCAAGGGCGGCACCCACGTCACCGGTTTCGAGCGGGCCCTGGTGCGGTCGCTGAACGAGCAGTTGCGCGCCGTGCGGCTGCTGAAGAACGGCGACGAGCCGGTCACCAAGGACGACGTGGTGGAGGGCCTCGCCGCCGTCGTCGCGGTCCGGCTGCCTGAGCCCCAGTTCGAGGGGCAGACCAAGGAGGTGCTCGGCACGCCCGCCGCCTCCCGCATCGTCGCCCAGGTGGTCGGCGAGCAGCTGCGGGCGTACTTCTCCGGGCGCGGGAAGGCCAAGCAGCAGGGGCGGGCGGTGCTGGAGAAGGTCGCCGCCGCGGCGAAGACCCGGATCGCGGCCCGCGAGCACAGGGACAACCAGCGGCGCAAGTCCGCCCTGGCCGCCTCCACGCTGCCGGCCAAGCTGGTGGACTGCCGGTCCGCCGACGACCGGAGCGAGCTGTTCATCGTCGAGGGGGACTCCGCGCTCGGCACCGCCAAGCTGGCCCGTGACTCGGAGTTCCAGGCGCTGCTGCCGATCCGCGGCAAGATCCTTAACGTGCAGAAGGCCTCCCTGGCCGACATGCTCAAGAACACCGAGTGCGCGGCCATCATTCAGGTCATCGGCGCGGGCTCGGGCAGTTCGTTCGCCTTGGACGCGGCCAGGTACCAACGCGTGATCATCCTCAGTGACGCGGACGTTGATGGTGCGCACATCAGGACGCTGCTGCTGACCCTGTTCCACCGATACCTGCACCCGATGCTGGCGGCGGGCCGGGTGTTCGCCGCGGTGCCGCCGCTACACCGGATCGAGCTGACCAACCCCAGAAAGGGGCAGCAGAAGTACAACTACACCTACTCCGACGGTGAGATGCGGCGCATCCTGCTGGAGCTGGAGCGCAAGGGGCAGCGCTGGAAGGAGCCGGTGCAGCGGTACAAGGGCCTCGGCGAGATGGACGCCGGCCAGCTCGCGGAGACCACCATGGACCCGCGGCACCGGATGCTGCGCCGGATCCGGGTCGAAGACGCCGCCGCCGCGAGTTCCACCTTCAACCTGCTCATGGGCTCAGATGTGGGCCCGCGCCGCGACTTCATTGTCAGCGGGGCGGCCGAGCTGGACGCGTCCCGCATCGACGCCTGACCCACCCTGCCCGGCGGGTCCCGGAGAGCGGGAGTGGCTGCCGCCACGGAGCAATGGCCGAGTCCCTGTTGTGCGTGCGCGACGCGGAGCGGGCCGCCGCGCGGATCCTTCCGGCGGACGTCATGGACTTCATCGCCGGGGGCAGCGAAGCCGAGGTCACGCTGGCCGCGAACCGGGCCGCGCTGGACGCCGTGTTCCTCACCCCGCGGGTGCTCACCGGGATCGAGGAAACCGATCCCGGCGCCACGCTCGCGGGCAGCCGGTCCGCGCTGCCGGTCGCCATCGCGCCCATGTCCTATCAGCGGGTGGTGCACCCCGAGGGCGAAATCGGCATGGCCCGTGCGGCCAAGGAGGCGGACATCCCGCTGACCCTGTCCATGATGAGCAGTTGCCCGGTCGAAGAGGTCGCCGCCGTGGGCGCGACGCTGTGGCAGCAGATCTACTGGCTGCGGGACCGTGGCCTGGTGACCGAGATGGTGCGGCGGGCAGAGGAGGCGGGCTGCGAAGCACTGGTGCTGACCGTGGACCTGCCGCGGATCGGGCGCCGGCTGCGCGACATGCGCAACGGCTTCACGCTGCCGCCTGGAGTCACCGCCGCCAACCTGAGCGGCCCGGAGGAAGCGCTGCTGCACCGGCGCGCGGCAGGCTCCTCCGGCGTGGCGGTGCACACCAACCAGATCTTCGACCCGTCGCTGAGCTGGGCGGACGTGGCATGGCTGCGGGAATCGACCCGGCTGCCGCTGGTGATCAAGGGGATCCTCGATCCCGCCGACGCCCGCCGCGCAGTGGAGCACGGGGCCAGCGCGATCGTGGTGTCCAACCACGGCGGCCGGCAGCTCGACGGGGCGGTGCCGAGCACCGCCGCCCTGCCCGCGGTCTGCGAGACCGTCATGGGCCGGTGCGAAGTCCTGCTGGACAGCGGGATCCGGGGCGGTATCGATGTGCTCAGGGCGCTGGCCCTCGGAGCCAATGGGGTGCTGCTTGGCCGACCTGCTCTCTGGGGCCTGGCCAGCGGCGGCCCGGATGGGGCGGCGCAGGTGCTGTCGCTGCTCGCCGAGGAATTGAAAGAGGCGATGCACCTGGCCGGGCTGCCCGGACGTCGCTTCGGCCCGGAACCTCCGTGTCAGCACGGCGGCCGCGCGCGACGGGGGAGTCACGCCCCGGTAAAACCGAGCCGGATAACTGGAAGTTACCGCTAAGCTACAGCAAGTGACAAGACAACTGCTCGTGGCTGAATTCCTGCGCGCCCAGGCTGCCTGGCGGCTGGCCCGGGCCGACGGCGACCCTGTCCGGGCGGCCCGCTGTGCGGCCGCGCTCCTCGACGCCGCGGCCTACGCCGCCGGATTAGCGGATGACGACCGGACGCTGGCCCTGCTGGCCAGCGGCGGTTGCTTCCGCGGGCAGGTCTTCGACCCCGGGCCCCGGGGCATTTCGATCGCCCGCTGGTGGCAGTACCGCGACGCGCCCCAGGCTGGCCCGCAGGACCTGGTCACGGCCCTCGCCACAGCCGCCGAGGGCGCCCGCTCCTGACCACGGTCAGGCGGGGGGCACCAGGCCGCCCAGCGAACCCAGGGGCTGGCGGATCCGGACGCCGGAGCCGTCCCGGCGGCCGTCCGGGGCCGGCAGGTCCACGGGAACGCCCGCGTCGGTGGCTCCCCGTACCGGGCCGGGCCCGGCCCACGCCAGTACCAGGGTGTCCTCTCCCTTGAGGAACCGATGGCAGCGCACTCCGCCGGTGGCCCTGCCCTTGGCCGGGTACTCGCTGTACGGGGTCACCTTTACCGTCGCCGCCCCGGTTCCGGGCAGTGCGCCGGTGCTGCCCGCCACGGTCACCACAACGCTCTCCGTGCCTCTCGCCGCCGCCGGGCCACGGTCTTCGGGCGTGACCACGCCGAACCAGGCCACCGTGGCGCGCGCGGCCAGCCGGATGCCGGCCATCCCGGCCGCCGCGCGGCCCTGCGGGCGCACCGAGGCCGCCGGGAACCTCAGCAGCTGGGCATCGGTGCTGATGAACACCAGGTCGCAGTCCTCGGTGGTGAGCTGAACGGCGCCGATCACGCGGTCGCCGGGCTTGAGCGAGATCACCTCGAACTCCGACGAACTGCCCGGGTAGTCGGGCGCGACGCGTTTGACCACGCCGCCCGCGGTGCCCAGGACCAGCCCGGCGCCCGCCGCGTCCGGCGCCGCCAGGCCGACCACGGTCTCCCCGGCCGCCAGTGCCACGAACTCGGTCACCGGGGCGCCGCCCGCCAGGCTGGGGGAATGGGCACTCGGCGGCAGCGCCGGGATCTCCAGCGCGCCCACCCGGACCAGCCTGCCCGCGGACGTGACCACCGCGACGGAACCCCGTGCGGTGGCCGCCACGCTGGACACCATCACGTCGTGCGCGCTGCGCGGCCCCGCCGCAGGGCCGCCCTGTCCGGCCGGTGTGCCAGCGGAGAACAGGTCCCCGGGGTCTCGTTCGGCCGTAGAAATGGGAGTGCGGGCGACCAGGCCGGTGGATGAGAGCAGCACCAGGCACGGGTCGTCGGCGACCTCCAGCGGCACGGCCGCGGTGCGCGGCGCACCGGTGCCCTCAAGCAGCACCGTGCGGCGCGGGTCGGCGAACCGCTCGGCGACGCTGGCCAGCTCGGTGGAGACCACCTCGCGCAGCCGGGACTCCGATTCCAGGATCGCGGTCAGCTCGGCGATCTCGTCCCGCAGCTTCTCCCGCTCGCGCTCGAGCTCCAGCCGGTCGTAACGGGTCAGCCTGCGCAGCGGCGTGTCCAGGATGTACTGGGCCTGGATCTCGGACAGCTCGAACACCGTCATCAGCCGGTCCTTGGCCGACGAGGCGTCGTCGCTGCTCCGGATGACCTGGATCACCTCGTCGATGTTGAGCAGGGCGATCATCAGGCCCTCGACCAGATGCAGCCGGTCGCGGCGCTTGCGGCGCCGGAACTCGCTGCGCCTGCGGACCACCTCGATGCGGTGGTCGACGTAGATCTGCAGCAGCTCGCACAGGCCAAGCAGCCGCGGCTGGCCGTCCACCAGCGCGACGTTGTTGATGCCGAAGGTCTCCTCCATCGGCGTCAGCCGGTACAGCTCGTCCAGCACGGCCTCGGGGTGGAAGCCGGAGCGGATCTCGATGACCAGATGCAGGCCGCGCCGCCGGTCGGTGAGGTCCTTCACGTCGGCGATCCCGGCGAGCTTCTTCGCCCCGACCAGGTCCTTGATCCGGGCGATGACCTTCTCCGGGCCGACGTTGTAGGGCAGTTCGGTGACCACGATGCCGGTGCGGCGCGGGGTGAGCTTCTCGACCCTGGCGGCGGCGCGGGTGCGGAAGATGCCCCGGCCGGTCTCGTAGGCCTCCCGGATCCCGTCCAAGCCGACGATCTTGCCGCCGGTGGGCAGGTCCGGGCCGGGCACGAAGCGCATCAGCTCGTCCAGGCCGGCGCCGGGGCTGGCGATCAGGTGCCGCGCCGCCGCGACCACCTCGCCGAGGTTGTGCGGCGCCATGTTGGTGGCCATGCCCACGGCGATCCCGGACGCGCCGTTGACCAGCAGGTTGGGCAGGCCGGCCGGCAGTACCTCGGGCTGGACCTCGGTGCCGTCGTAGTTCGGCTGGAAGTCGACGGTGTCCTCGTCGATGGAGGCGACCATCTCCATCGCGGCCGCGGTCAGCCGGGCCTCGGTGTACCGGTAGGCGGCGGGCGCATCGTCGCCGCCCAGCGAGCCGAAGTTGCCGTGCCCGTCCACCAGCGGCAGCCGCATCACCCAGGGCTGCGCCATCCGGACCAGCGCGTCGTAGATGGCGGCGTCGCCGTGCGGGTGCAGCCGGCCCATCACGTCGCCGACCACGCGCGCGCACTTGACGTGGCCGCGGTCGGGGCGCAGGCCCATCTCGTTCATCTGGTACAGGATCCGGCGCTGCACCGGCTTGAGGCCGTCCCGGGCATCGGGGATCGCGCGCTGGTAGATGACGGAGTAGGCGTACTCGAGGTAGCTGCCGCGCATCTCGTCGGCGACGTCGATGTCGACGATGTTCTCTTCGAATGCCTCGGGCGGTGCTCCCCCCGCGCCATCGCTCCGGGGGGTTGTGGTCGTAGAACGTCTGGCCATGCCGCCATTGTGCCGCCTGCGGCCGTCATTCCATGCGCTACGACGGCCGTGGCGCCCTGCTGGCCCGGGGGAGCGACCCCCCGGAACCCCCCGATGGCCTACGGCCCGGTTCCTCCGTCACCGGGCCGGGGCCCTGCTGGCCCGGGGGAGCGACCCCCCGGAACCCCCCGATGGCCTACGGCCCGGTTCCTCCGTCACCGGGCCGGGGCCCTGCTGGCCCGGGGGAGCGACCCCCCGGAACCCCCCGATGGCCTGCGGCCCGGTTCCTCCGTCACCGGGCCGGGGCCCTGATCCGGCGGGACATCCTCCGCCGCGGGTGACGGTGCACGCGGGCAGGCGTGCTGAAGTAGTGGCATGCGACCTGCCTACGATCGCCTGGCGACCCTGGACGAGGTGCTGCGCCGGGCCGGGGAGCTGTCGTCGAAGACTCTGGTCTTCGACGTGGAGCCGCTGGTAGCCGATTGGAACAGCAGCCAGGAGGCGCTGGACCGAGGGCTCAGGGCCGTGCTCGCCCGGGCGCGGGCGGTCCCCGGGGTGCAGCTCGTGTGCTTCTCCACGAACTCGTTCCGGCGCCCCTCGGCCCCACTGGCGGGGGAGGGCGTGCGTGTGGTCTACCTGGCGACAGCGGGCAAGCCGCTGCGGACCGGGTACTACCGGGACTTCCCCAGGCCCGGCGTGGTGATCGGCGATCAGCTCGCGACCGACGGGGCACTGGCCCGGCGTCTTGGATACGCGTTCCTGCATTACCACCCGGACCTGGGCGGCCTTCCGCCCGGCCCGCGAATGATGGACTGGGCCTGGCGCTGGTCCGGCCGATGCTGTTCTCCCACACGCACTGACCACCCGGCCCGCCCCGCGGCGTCTCCACGCCGGGGGTCAGGTGGCGGACAGGCCGCCGTCCACGAAGATCATCTGCCCGGTGACGTAGTCGCTGGCCCGGCTGGCCAGGAAGACGGCGACTCCCTCGAAGTCGGCCGGTTCCCCGTTGCGGCCGATCATGGTGCGGGCGGCCAGCGCCGCCGAGCGGACCGGGTCCGCGGCGACGTCGGCGGTCAGCGGGGTGGCGACGAAGCCGGGGACGATCGCGTTGCAGCGCACCCCCCGGGGTGCCCAGGCCTCCGACTGGGACCTGGTCAGCCCGGCCAGCCCGGCCTTGGCGGCACCGTACCCGCCGCTGTTGCCGAAGGCACGGACCGCCTGCTGGGAGGCGATGTTGACGATCCGCCCCCAGCCCCGGGCGGCCATCGCCGGGCCGAACCGCTGCCCGAGCAGGAACGGTGCGGTGAGGTTGACGGCCATCAGCGTGTCCCAGTCGGCCGTGGTCAGCTCGCCCAGCGGCGGGCGGATGTTGACGCCCAGCCGCGTTGACCACGATGTCGGGCTCGCCGAACGGCTCCGCCGCGGCCGCGGCACCGCGCAGCACCGCCGCCCGGTCGGCGAGGTCGGCGCTCACCCAGGCCGCGTCGCAGCCCGCGGCCTGCAGCGCGAGCACCGCCCGGTCCAGCGGATCTTCGCCCCGGGCCAGGAGCACCACCCTTGCGCCGGCCAGCGCCAGGGCACGCGCGATCCCGTGACCGATCCCTGAGCTTCCGCCGGTGACCAGGGCAACTCTGCCCTCCAGCGAGAAAAGCGAGAGCAGGAAGCCCTGGTCAGAGCGCGGGCCGGGCACCAACGAGTGACCGGGCGCGCGCAGCGAGCCGGCAGCCGCTCACCAGCGCCTCCAGCGGCGGCTTCTTATCCAGCCAGGGGATGAGGAACCCGGCGCTGAACGCGTCACCGCTGCCGGTGCCGTCCACGAAGCGCTCGGTCACCTGGGCCGGGGCGCGGACGCCATCGGGACGGCCGTTCGCGAACAAGGCGCCGTCGGCCCCGAGTTTCACCACGACCTGCGGATACCAGGCGGTCAGCACCCGTGCGGCCTGCGCCGGGTCGTCGCGCCCGGTGAGGATGCCGGCCTGTACCTCGTTCACGAACAGCAGGGTGGCACCGTTGGTCAGCTCCAGGTACGGCTCCGCGCCGACCCGCTCCAGCGGCGCGACCGAGGCCCCGTCCACCGAGATGGTCATGTCCGCCTGCCTGGCGTAGTTCATCGCGGTGATGGCGGCCGGCCGGGATCCCTCGTTCAGCAGCGTGTACCCGGACATGTGCAGGTGACTGCCCGGCGCGAACAGGTCCTTGGGCAGGTCGTCGGGGGAGAGCGCAGCGTTGGCACCCGGATCCGACAGCATGGTGTTGTCGCCCTTGTGCGTGATCATCACCACGCAGTTGCCGGTGGGCCGCTCAGGGTCCATGACCAGCCGGGCGTCCACGCCGTAGCCCATCAGCTCCATATCCCGGTTGCGCCCGGCGATATCCGCCCCGCGGCGGCCGACGAAAGCCACCTCGGCCCCGTCCACGGCCAGCCAGGCGGCGACGTTCGCGCCCGAGCCGCCACCGCAGGTGGCGACCGCCGCCGGGGTGTCACTGCCTTTGGCAAGGGGAAGCGCTGCACGGGCGACCGTGTCGGTCATCAGGTCACCAACGACGACAATGCGTGTCATGTCGTCACCACCTCGATCACGGAGCTGGGCCGCTGACGCGCCCCGCAGCGGCCCGATGCGCAGGGCTAGCGGATACAAAACCTAACAGGTAGCAGCCTTCCGCTCGGGGCGTTCGGCCTGAATCCCGCTGTGCGGACATTCCGGTCATGTCACAATGCCCCGCGCGAGCGTGCGGCGGGGCCCTGGCCGGCGTGCGGCGGGTCCCCGCCGACGTGCGGTGGCGGCCCCGGATGCCTCCGCTAGGCTCGGCCGGGGAGGTGGACGGGACATGGTGTGGTCCTGGCGGTTCGAGAAGGCAGACGGGACCGCGGCAAGCTCCGGCGATGTGCCGAAGGAGGCCTTCGGCAGCCAGGGCGACGCGGAAAGCTGGCTCGGGGAAAACTGGCGCGCGCTGCTGGACTCCGGCGTCGATCAGGTGACCCTCCTGGAGGAGAGCCGGGTCGAGTACGGGCCGATGAGCCTGCATCCCGCGGACTGACTCGCCGGGCGAGGGCCGGCCTGCCCCGGCACGGCTGGGTGCCGGGCCGGGGCGCGTGCGGCAGTGGCCTGGGGGTCGCTGTCAGGGGCGGGCAGGCGGGCTGATGGTCCGCGCCGGGTCGCGCTCGATCACCGGGCCGAGCACGTCGTCGATCTTGCGCATGATCTCGGCATCCAGTTGGATGCCCGAGGCCTTCACGTTCTCCCTGACCTGCTCGGGCCTGGTGGCGCCGATGATTGCGGCGGACACGCCGGGGTTCTGCAGCACCCAGGCGATGGCGAGCTGGGCCATGCTCAGCCCCGCTTCCTGGGCGACCGGGTGCAACTCCGCCACCCGGCTCAAGATCGTGTCGGTCAGGTAGCCCCTGATGAAGCCGGACCCGCTCGAGTCGGTCGCCCGGGACCCGTCGGGCACGCCCTGACCGGGCCGGTACTTGCCGGTGAGCGCGCCCTGGGCAATGGGTGACCAGACGATCTGGCCGATGCCCTCCTTGATGCACAGCGGGAGCACCTCGGACTCGATCACCCGCCACAGCATGTTGTACTGCGGCTGGTTGGAGACGATGCGGTCCAGGCCCATCTGGTCCGCGATGGCGAGCGCGGCGGAGATCTCCTCGGCGCGCCACTCCGACACTCCGATGTAGAGCACCTTGCCCTGGCGCACCAGGTCGTCGAAGGCGCGCAGGGTTTCCTCGAGCGGAGTCTCGTGGTCGTAGCGATGCGCCTGATAGAGGTCCACGTAGTCGGTCTGCAACCGGCGCAGCGAGGCGTGGGCGGACTCCATGATGTGCTTGCGGGACAGGCCGCGGTCGTTGGGCCCGGAGCCGGTCGGCCAGAACACCTTGGTGCAGATCTCGATCGACTCGCGCCGGACTCCCTGCAGCGCCCTGCCCATTACCGACTCGGCGCGGGTCCCGGCGTACACGTCGGCGGTGTCGAAGGTGGTGATGCCCTCCTCCAGCGCGGCCGCGACGCACGCCGTGGCCGCGTCTTCCTCTACCTGCGACCCGTGGGTGATCCAGTTACCGTAGGCGATCTCGCTGACTTTGAGGCCGCTGCGGCCCAGATGACGATGCTCCATGACTAGCGACCCTAACGGGGGCCCGGCTCCGGGCGCATCGGGGCACAGCGCGGACAGCACTGCAGCCTGAGTCGGCTGTCTAGAAGCTGTCGCCGGGCTTGACCCGTGGCTTGGGCACCCGCAGCCTGCGGATCTGCAAGGCGCGCATCGCGGAGTAGAGGGCGAGGCCGCGAGTGCTCTGCCCGGGCAGCCGCTCGGCGGCCAGGCTCTTCACCTTGCGCCCGATGAGGACGCCTTCGATGCCCATGATCAGAACGGCCGCCAGGACCAGCAGCGGGACGATCGTCTGCACGATGGGCGTGCGGATGAACAGCAGCACAAGCAGGACGAGCAGCCCGTACATGTAGTACTCGCTGACCCGCCGCTTGGAGTCGACATAGTCGCGGGCGAGCGCCTTGACCGGGCCGCGGTCCCTGGGCGGCATTGCCCACTCCTCGCCCCGGCGCACCGCTTCCATCCTGCGGGTACGGTCCGTGCGCTGGCGGTCGCGGGAGGTGCGGGCGGCCTCCTTGCGGTCCTTGGGGGCGGTGTAGGGCTGGCGGCGGCGGCTCTCGGCCTCGCTGCGCTTGGGGGTTGGCCGGCCCTTGCCCGCCGTCACGGCGCCCGGCCGTGCGGGGGAGGCGTCGGCGTCGGGCGCGGCGCCGTTGACGGCGTCCTGGCCTGACCCCTCGTCGGTGCCGGTGCGGCTTCGTCGGAACACGCGTTCAGCTTACCGGGATCAATCGCACGGATGCCCAGGTTGCGGACGGGGCGCGGGAAACGTTGCCTGCGGCCGCCAGCAGGGCGCTCCGGGGGGTCGCCTCCCGGGCCAGCACTGGCCCGCCCCCCGGGCCAGCACAGCCGTGGCGGTCGTGATGACGGGCACGCGGTGACCGCGTAGGCTGAGTGAACCAAGCTCGCAGGGAGGCCGCTGCCGAGGATTGGCGCGGCTGGCGGCGCCGTGGGGCTAGCGACAGCGGTTGCACACGATGAAGGGGAAGGTCGCGCCCATGAGCGTGATGAAAAGGGTCTCGCTGATCTTCAAGTCCAAGGCCAACAAGGCCCTGGACCGGATGGAGGATCCCCGCGAGACCCTGGATTACTCCTACCAGCGCCAGCTTGAGATGCTCACCCAGGTGCGCCGTGGCGTCGCCGACGTGGCCACCTCGCGCAAGCGCGTTGAGCTTCAGATGAAAAGCCTGCAGCAGAATCAGAACAAGCTGGAGGGGCAGGCGAAGCAGGCTCTGGGGGCCGGCCGGGAAGACCTGGCCAGGGAGGCGCTGGGCCGCAGGGCAGCGCTGGACAGCCAGCTCACCGACCTGGAGAACCAGTACCACTCGCTGCAGGCCGACGAGGAAAAGCTGACCGTGGCATCGCAGCGGCTGCAGGCGAAGGTCGAGGCCTTCCGCATGCAGAAGGAGACCATCAAGGCCACCTACACCGCGGCCGAGGCGCAGAGCAAGATCGGCGAGGCGGTGTCGGGCATCTCCGAGGAGATGGGCGACGTCGGCATGGCGGTGCAGCGCGCGCAGGACAAGACCGCGCAGATGCAGGCACGGGCCGGTGCGCTCGACGAGCTGATGGCCTCCGGCGCGCTTGACGACGTCACCGGCACCCCGCGCGACGACATCCAGGCCGAGCTGGACTCGATGCGCGGCGGGCAGAGCATCGAGCTGGAGCTGCAGCGCCTCAAGGGGGAGCTGGGGACCGGGTCCACGCAGGCGATCGAGGGCGGCGCGGGCGCGCCGGACGGCGCGGCGCAGCCCGCCGCGGCGGAACAGCCCCAAGCCGGTGAAGGAGCATGATCGTCCGGATTCTGGACGAGGGGCAGCTGCAGCTGGACGACGCCGCGTCCGCCGAGCTCAACTCGCTCGACGCTACCCTGGAAAAGGCCGTGAACTCCGGTGACGAGGCCGCGTTCCGGTCCGCGCTGCTTGCCCTGCTCGACCGGGTCAGGGCACTGGGGACCCCGCTGGCTGTCGATTCCCTGGAACCGTCGGACTCGATCCTGCCGCGCGCGGACGCCGACCTCGACGAGGTGCGCAGCATGATGACCGGCGAGGGGTACATTCCGGGCTGAGCGCGGGCTCGTGCTCGGTTGGCCTAGAGCCAGCGTTCAGCTCGTTCTCAGGATCGCCTCCGATACTCAAGTAGTCCGGCGGGGTCATTGGAATTTTCAGTGCCCCTTGTACGTGATACTGGATGCAGGATGTGCCTGACCGGTCGCCGGTTCAGGCAGAACGGAGGCGCCGCGATGGTGCAAACCCGTTATGCGCCCGACAGGGGGCTGCAAGCGCGGATGGGTCTGACGATGTTCCTGCTGGGACTCGTCTTCGTGGCGTTGGTGGTCGCACTGGTGTTCATCCTGGCGGCGTTCAAGCAGGGCGCCGGTGTGATCATCTTCTTCGCCGTGATCCTCGGCGCGGGGCTGACGTTCGGCTCCCTGTTCTGGTCGGACAAGATCGCGCTCCGGGCGTCCGGCGCGCGGGAGGTCACCCCGGCCGAGGCGCCGGACCTGCACGGGACCATCGACCGGCTGTGCGCCCTGGCCAACATGCCCAAGCCACGGGTCGCGATCGCCGATACGGACATGCCCAACGCGTTCGCCACCGGCCGCAACAGCAAGAACGCGGTCCTCTGCGTGACCACCGGGCTGCTGAGGCGGCTGGACCAGAAGGAACTCGAAGGCGTTATCGCGCATGAGATGTCCCATGTCGCGCACAAGGACGTCGTGGTGATGACGATCGCCTCGTTCCTCGGGATCATCGCCGCCCTGCTGGTCAGGTTCGCGTTCTATGGCGAGCTTTTCGGCGGCGGCGGGCGCGGCCGCGGCGGCGGCAACAACAACAACGGCGGGGCGCTGCCGATCATGCTGATCGTGATGGCGGTCGGCGTGGTCGTCTACGCGATCAGCTTCCTGCTGATCCGGCTGCTCTCCCGGTACCGCGAGCTGGCGGCCGACCGGGCCGGTGCCCTGCTCACCGGCCAGCCCTCGGCGCTGGCCAGCGCGCTGACCAAGGTGAGCGGGGCGATGTCCGCGATCCCCACTAGGGACCTGCGGCAGGCGCAGGCGATGAACGCGTTCTACTTCGCCCCGGCACTCAAGAGCGACACGGTGAGCCTGTCCACGGTCTTCTCGACGCACCCCTCGCTGGAGCGGCGGCTGCAGCAGCTGTCGGAGATCTCCGCGCAGCTCGGCCGGTAGCCGGTGGGCTTCCTGGACACCCTGCTGGGCCGGACCAAGCCGGTCCAGCCGAACCTCGACGCGCTGTTCTCGCTGCCCACCGCGGCCATCACGCTGCAGGCCGCGATGGGCTTCACCCCGACCGGCAGCGGCTCGGTGTGCTTCCGCGCGGCGGAGGGGCGGGCGTTCAGCGACATCGAGGCCGAGGTGCGGGAACTGCTGTCCATGGGGGCGGACGCGGCCCAGGTGGAGGTCACCGGCGACTCCTACGGGTTCACCTGGCTGGTCTGCAAGCACTCCTCCGACGACATGGAGTCGCTGGTCACCGACCTGCATGCGGTCAACACCTCGCTCGCGGACGGCGGGTTCGGCCCGCAACTGCTTTGCACGCTGGTGGGCTTCACCGACGCCTCCGGCCGCAAGGTGGGCATCGTCTACCTCTACAAGAGGGGGACGTTCTACCCGTTCGCGCCGCAGGCCGGCGAGCACCGCGACAACGCGCTGGAACTTGAGGTACGCGGCAACGTCGGGGCGGACCTGAAGATCGAGCCTGACCTCAGCCGGTGGTTCCCGGTCTGGGGTGCCCCGGGCCTGTAAAAGCGCTCGGCAGGATTCCCGTTCAGAGGCGGTACAGAGGAACCCTTCACCTCCCGGCCAGTTCGCATTGAGAGTGTTGCCGTTCGTGGGCTACGAATCAGTGGTGGCACCCCGGTCGCGGCAGGGCAGGAAGCGCCCGCCGGCGCTGGCCCAGCCGCATCGGCCATACCCGGCGCTGGCCCGGGCCGGCCTGGTGCTCGCAGGCGCCGGGCTCGGGGCGGTGACCGCACTGGCGATCACCGCTGAGACCGGAGCCGAGTTGCGCGCGCCGGGCGGCGCCGCGACCTTCCTCGGCAGCCTCACCGGGCTGGTCGGCATCTACCTGGCGCTGCTGATGGTGCTGCTGGTGAGCAGGATCCCGGCGATCGAGCGGGTGCTTGGGCAGGACGGGCTGCTGCGCTGGCACCGGCGCCTTGCCCCGTGGCCGATCAGCCTGCTCATCGCGCATGCGCTGTTCATCACCGTCGGCTACGCCCAGGCGGCCCGGGCGGGCCTGGGGCACCAGGTCGCGGTGCTGCTCACCCGCTATCCGGACGTGCTGATCGCCACCGTGGGCCTCGGCATCATGTGCGTCATCGGAATCGTCTCGATCCGGGCGATACGGCGCAGGCTGCGCCGGGAGACATGGTGGCTGGTCCACCTGTACATGTACCTCGCCCTGGCACTCTCCTTCGCCCACGTCCTCGCGCTGGGGCCTTCCTTCGTCGGCCACCCGCTGACCCAGATCGTCTGGTCGGTGGCCTGGGCGGCCACCGCCGGCCTGGTGCTCTGCTACCGCTTCGGGCTGCCGGTGGTCCGCAGCCTGCGGCACCGCCTCGTGGTGCATGAGGTTCGGCAGGAGGGGCCGGGCGTGGTCTCGGTCATCTGCTCGGGGCGGCATCTGGACAAGCTGGCCATCGCCGGCGGACAGTTCTTCTTCTGGCGGTTCCTGACCAGGTCCATGTGGTGGCAGGCGCACCCGTACACGCTGTCCGCCCTGCCGCAGCCGCCCTACGTGCGGCTGACGGTCAAGGCCGTCGGTGACCACTCGGCCGCGGTGGCCACGCTCCGGCCAGGTACCCGGGTCGCGGTCGAGGGCCCGTACGGGGCGTTCACCAAGTACGCGCAGCAGCGTCCCCAGGCGCTGCTGGTGGCCGCGGGCATCGGCGTCACCGCGCTGCGGTCGCTGCTGGAGGACATGCCGCGCAGCGCCGCCCCGGTGGTGCTGCTGCGCGGCACCCGTCCGGAGGACCTGGTGCTGCGCAAGGAGGTCGCGGACCTGGTCCGCTACCGGCGCGGCCGGCTGCACGAACTGGTCGGCACCCGGGAGCAGGCCGTGCTTGACGAGCGATCTCTGCAGCGGCTGGTTCCTGACCTGCACCGGCGGGACATCTACGTCTGCGGGCCCGAAGGATTCGTGACCACCATCGTCGACCTGGCGGCCCGGCTCGGCATCCCCGCCGAGGCCGTGCACCATGAGGCGTACGCACTGTGACCGGAGAGAGGACCTACCGATGAAGCGGGCAGGCTGGTACCTCCTCGCCGGTGCCGTCGCCGGGTTCGGCGGCGTGCTCGGTTTCCACGGCGGGGGAACGGCTGCTCCCGCCCTGCTCGGCCAGCAGAAGCCGGGCGGCACGCCCATCCCGTCTGCCTCTCCCGCGGGCCCGGCCCGGTCCACCGGCCCGGCGGCCAGCCAGGGCGGCGCCACCGGGCAGGCAAGGAGCGCCACCGGAGCGGTGGTGCCGTACGGCTACGGGGAGCTGTCGGTCATGGTGACCGTGCACGGCAACCAGATCACCGCCGTCTCCGTCCCGCTGCTGCGTACCGCGGAGCCGTACTCGCAGCAACTGGCGCAGCAGGTCATTCCCATGCTCAGGTCCGAGGTGCTGGCGGCGCACAACGCGCAGATCCACGGCGTCAGCGGTGCCACGTACACCAGCCAGGCGTATGCCCAGTCGATCCAGTCGGCCCTGGACAAACTGCACGTCAGATGACCGCGCAACCGGCGCCGCTGACCACGCATGCCGAGCCGGCGATGGGCACCGTGTTCTCCTTCACCGCCGTGCACGGTGACCTGCCGCCGGATGCGGTGCGGGCCGCGCTCGCCGCCGCCTGCCGGATCCTGCACCGCTGCGACGCCCTGTTCAGCACCTGGGACCCGGACAGCCCGGTGAGCCGGTTCCGCCGCGGCGAGGCTGCGCTCGGCCAGATGCCGCCGGAATTCACCGAGGTGCTGCGGGAGTGCCGTGCGGCCAAACAGGCCTCGGGCGGCTGGTTCGACCCATGGGCCATGCCTGGCGGCTTCGATCCGACCGGCCTGGTCAAGGGCTGGGCAACCGGGCAGGCGCTGGAGGAACTCCGCAGTGCGGGGCTGTCCGGTGCGCTCATCAACGGCGGCGGGGATGTGGCGGTGTTCGGGTCGCCTGCCGACGGGCACCGGTGGCGGGTGGGCATCCGGCACCCCTGGCGGGCGGACGCGCTGGCCTGCGTGATCGAGGTCGGCCAAGGCCCCGTGACGGAGGAACGGGGCCTTGAGCCAGCGGGGGGTTCCGGGGGGTCGCCCCCCCGGGCTAGCAGGGGCCAAGGCCCCGTGGGGGGGTCGGCCCTCCGGGCTAGCATCGCAGCGGTGGCCACCTCCGGCCCGTACGAGCGCGGCGCGCACCTGATCGACCCGGCCACCGGGCGGCCTGCGGGCCGGGCGGCCTCGGCCACGGTCACCGGCCCCAGCCTCGCGCTGGCCGACGCCCTCGCCACCGGGGTGGCGGTGGGCGGGGACGAGGCGCTGACGGTCGTGGCAGCCCTGGACGGCTACGCCGCCTACCTGATCCGCCCGGACGGCAGCGAGGCGGACACCGGCGGGATCGCCTTCGCCCGCTGACGCCGGCACCCGCACCGCGAGGGTGTTAAGGCGGAATGACAGCGAACCGCATATGGTTGTCGGGTACGGAAGCTACTACGAGCCGCCCTGGCGGCAGACCGACGCAGGAGCAGATCACAGATGACGGTTCAGCACGAGGCGGCCACGCAAGGTGTGATCCTCACCAACACCGCTGCGGCGAAGGTGAGCAACCTCCTGGCGGCCGAGGGCCGCGAGGATCTCAGGCTCCGCATCGCGGTGCAGCCAGGTGGCTGCTCGGGACTGCGCTACCAGCTCTATTTCGATGAGCGCGAGATCGACGGCGACATTGAGACCGACTTCGGCGGCGTGCACGTGGTCACCGACAAGATGAGCGCCCCGTACCTGATGGGCGCCACCATCGACTTCGTGGACACGATCGAAAAGCAGGGCTTCACCATCGACAACCCCAATGCCACGGGGTCCTGCGCCTGCGGCGACTCGTTCCACTGACGGGCGGGCCAGCCTGACGGCCGCCTGCGGGAGCAGGCATGGCAAGCTCTCCAGGCCCGGCGGTGCGAATAGCGGTCACCGGGTCCATTGCGACCGACCACCTGATGAGGTTTCCCGGGCGGTTCGTCGAGCAGCTGATCGCTGAGAAGCTGGACCGGGTTTCGCTGTCGTTCCTCGTGGACGACCTGGAAATCCGCCGTGGTGGGGTGGCCGCGAACATCGCCTTCGGCCTGGGCGTGCTCGGGCTGGAGCCGCTGCTGATCGGTGCGGTCGGCCCTGACTTCGGCCCGTACCGCGACTGGCTCACCGCACACGGCGTCGACTGCTCCGGGGTGCGCGAGTCCGTCCGGCATCACACGGCGCGGTTCGTCTGCACCACCGACGTGGACGGAAACCAGATCGCCTCGTTCTACCCAGGTGCGATGAGCGAGGACGCCGAGATCACGCTCGCGCCCTTTGCCGGCCGGGGTGAGGCGATCGACCTGGTCCTCATCGGCGCGAGTGACCCGGGGGCCATGCTCTCGCGTACCGCCGAGTGCGTCCGCCTGGGCGTTCCGTTCGCCGCCGATCCCTCGCAGCAGCTGCCCCGGCTGGAGGGGCCGGACGCGCGGGCGCTCGTGGCCGGGGCACGCTACCTGTTCTGCAACGAGTACGAGGAAGCGCTCATCGAGCGCAAGACCGGCTGGACAAGCGCCGAGGTGCTGGCCCAGGTCGGGGTGCGGGTGACCACGCTCGGGCCGAACGGCGTCCGGATCGAGCGGGGCACGGAGCCCCCGTTGTTCGTCGGCCCGGTGGCCGAGGTGCACAAGCGGGACCCGACCGGCACCGGCGATGCGTTCCGTGCTGGCTTTCTCGCGGCCGTGGGCTGGGGCCTGTCGCTGGAACGCGCCGCTCAGCTTGGCAATCTTGTGGCGGTGAGCGCGCTGGAGAGCGTGGGGCCACAGGAATACGAACTCAAGCCGGGGGAAGTGGCGGGACGCCTGGCGGAGGCCTACGGTGACGAAGCCGCGGCGGAGATCGCTGCGCACTATTGCTAGTGCTGGCCTGGGGGAGCGACCCCCCTGGAACCCCCCGGTGGCCTGAGGCCCTGTTCCTTCGTCACAGGGCCTTGGCCATGTTGGCCTGGGGGAGCCCTGCTGGCTTGCCGATAGTGTGACGGGGTGGCAGGGAGCCTGATCGCCGCCGAGTACACGGGACCGCCCGCGCTCACGCTGGCCCGCGCGGTCACGTCCTGGACGCTAGATCTCCCGGTGCTGGTGGCGGTCCTCCTGGCTGCGGGCCTGTACCTGGCGGGAATGCGCCGGCTGCGCCGCACCGGGCAGGCCTGGCCCGCCGTGCGGGCGGTGGCGTTCCTGGCCGGCGGCACGGGCGCCGTGGTGCTCGCCACCATGTCCTTCCTCGGCGTGTACCAGGGCGTGCTGTTCTGGGCCAGGGCGGTGCAGATCGTCCTGCTGCTGCTGGTCACCCCGCTGTTCCTGGCGCTGGGCCGGCCGCTGACCCTGCTGATCGCCGCCCGGCCCGGGCCCGGGGCACGTGCCGAGGCGATCGTGCACAGCCGCGCCGCCCGCGTGCTCACCTTCCCCGCGATCACCGCGATGGTGCTGGTGATCGTGCCGTTCCTGCTGTACTTCACCCCGTGGTACGAGGCGGGCCTGCGCAACGATCTGGTGCGGGAACTGACCTACGCCGCGCTGATGGTGCCTGGGCTGGTCTTCTTCTGGACCCTGCTGCGGGTGGACCCGGTGCCCAAGGCCTACCCGTACCTGGTCTCGCTCTGGGTCACCGGCGTAGAGGTGGTGGCTGACGCGGTCCTCGGCCTGGCGATCATCGCGGACGAGCACCTCATCGCCGGGTCGTACTACCAGGCGCTGGGCCGGCCATGGGGACCGTCGCTGCGTGCGGACCAGGTGATCGGTGGCGGAGCGCTCTGGATTCTCGGCGATCTCGTGGGCCTGCCGTTCCTCGCCGCCCAGCTCATCCAGATGATCAGGGAAGACGAGCAGGAGGCCGCGCAGGTGGACGCGGAACTGGACGCCAGAGCTCGCGCCACCGCGGCGGCGGCGACGGCGGGGGTCGCGACGGCGGACAACCAGCCATGGTGGGAGAGCGACGCCCGCTTCACCGGCCGCTTTCACAGTGTTGACCCGGGGGAGCGACCCCCCTGAAACCCCCCGATGGCCTGCGGCCCCGTTCCTTCGTCACGGGGCCTTGGCGTGTTGACCCGGGGGAGCGACCCCTCTGAGCGACTCCCTGGCTAGCGCTTCTTAGTAGCGGCGGCGGATCAGCAGGGCCCAGCCCTGGGGGAGGTCGGTCGCGGCGACGAAGTCATGCGACTTCATGGCGCACCAGGACGGCACGTCGGTCCGGGCCGCGGGGTCGTCGGCGAGGACCGCGATGACCTGCCCGATCGGCACCTCACGGATCCGCTCGGCGAGCATGATGATGGGGATCGGGCACTTGCGGCCGAGCGCGTCGATGATGAGCAGCGGGGCGGGCGGCGCCGGGAAATTCATGCCGGGCGCCCTTCCCTTGTCCTGCCGGTGGGCACCAGGCTCACCGTGCCCCGCGCAATGACAGCGGAGCCGGGCAGCGTGCGGCGGCGCGCGGTGAGTGAGATGCCATGCGAATGCGATACCCGCCCGCCGCCGCGGGTAAGCACCCCACCGCTGACTGCCGGTTCAACGTGCAGCACCCCACGACCCTAACCGTGCGCAGCGCAGACCGCGACACTGACGGGGGTCCTCGCCGCGCCCGGCGCCGCGCGCGATACTGTTTCCACGACAGCCTGTAGGACGAGCCATGACCAGCCCGTGCCGCCGCCAGAGCGCGCAGCCGGGCGTCATCCGCAGGGAAGGCAACCTGTGAGTTCTGCCCCCAGCGCCCCGCCCAGCCGGGACGCTCACGACCAGGGCCGCTCAGGGCGGTCCGCAGCGGCGTGCCCGCCCCGGGCCCGTACCCGCCTGAGCCGCCTGGCGCCCCGCGCCGTCCTGCTGGCCGTGCTGGGCATGGCGACCACGGGATGCACCTCCAACGCCTTCACCAGGCTCGGCTGGCCCGTGCCCGTCACCAAGCAGGGGCAGGTCGCGCTGACCCTCTGGCAGGGGTCCTGGATCGCCGCGTGGATCGTCGGAGCGGTGGTCTGGGGCATGATCATCTGGGCCATCATCTTCCACCGCAAGAAGCGCGGGTCGGCCCCGCCGCCGCACCAGGTGCGCTACAACCTGCCGATCGAGATGCTGTACACCGTGGTGCCGTTCATCATGATCGGCGTCCTGTTCTTCTTCACGGCGCGGGACGAGAACTACATCGACAAGCTGTCGGCCCACCCCGACGTGACGGTGATCGTCACCGGCTACCAGTGGAGCTGGTCGTTCCAGTACAAGAACTACCCGGTGCCGGGCTCGCCGACGGGCTTGCGTGACGGAGAACGGCGAACCGTGGAGCCCGCAGACCGGCAACAGCCAGCTTCCGGTGCTGGTCATACCGGAAAACGAGACGGTCAGGTTCGACCTCGTCTCCACCGACGTGATCCACGCGTTCTGGATCATCCCGTTCGAGTTCAAGCGTGACGTCATCCCCGGGCACCCGAACCACTTCGAGGTCACCCCGACCAGGACCTACTCCGGGATCGGCCGCTGCACCGAGTTGTGCGGGCTGTACCACAGCCGGATGCTGTTCAGGGTGCGGATCGTCACGCCGGCCCAGTTCAACCTGTGGATCCACGCTCAGCAGGCAGCGCAGCAGAAGGCAGGGAGCGCACAGTGACCACGCTCGAACATCCAGCCCAAGGAGCGGTCGCGCCGCCGCGCAATGCCCGCAAGGGCTCCATCTTGGCCGACTGGCTCTCCTCCACCGACCACAAGATCATCGGCCACCTGTACCTGATCACGTCCTTCGGGTTCTTCCTCGTCGCCGGCCTGATGGCGATGATCATGCGCATCCAGCTTTTCGGCCCGGACAACCATGTCGTGTCCGACCAGCAGTACAACGAGCTGTTCACCATGCACGGCGCGATCATGCTGCTGCTGTTCGCGACTCCGCTGTTCGTCGGGCTCGCGAACGAGATCATGCCGCTGCAGATCGGCGCCCCGGACGTGGCGTTCCCGCGGCTCAACCTGTTCAGCTACTACCTGTTCCTGTTCGGCGGCCTGATCCTGCTCGCCAGCTTCCTCACGCCGGGCGGGGCGGCCTCCTTCGGCTGGTACGCCTACTCGCCGCTGACCAGCCCGGTCTACTCACCGGGCCTCGGCGCGGACATGTGGATCATGGGGCTGGTGCTGTCCGGGTTCGGCACCATCCTGGGCGGGGTCAACTTCGTCACCACGATCGTCTGCATGCGGGCGCCCGGCATGACCATGTTCCGGATGCCGATCTTCACCTGGAACATCCTGGTCACCTCCATACTGGTGCTGCTGGCCTTCCCCGTGCTGGCCGCGGCGCTGCTGGTGCTGGAGATCGACCGCAAGCTGGGCGCGGTGGTGTTCGACTCCGCCAACGGCGGCGCGATCCTCTGGCAGCACCTGTTCTGGTTCTTCGGCCATCCCGAGGTCTATATCGTGGCGATCCCGTTCTTCGGGATCGCCACCGAGGTCCTCCCGGTGTTCAGCCGCAAGCCCCTGTTCGGCTACAAGGGCATGATCGCGGCCACCATCGGGATCGCCGGCCTGTCGATGACGGTGTGGGCGCACCACATGTTCACCACCGGCGCGGTGCTGCTGCCGTTCTTCTCGTTCATGACCTTCCTGATCGCGGTGCCGACCGGGATCAAGTTCTTCAACTGGGTGGGCACCATGTGGCGCGGCCAGCTCTCCTTCGAGCCGGCCATGCTGTTCATCATCGGCTTCCTGATCACGTTCCTGTTCGGCGGCCTCACCGGGGTCATCCTGGCGTCGCCGCCGCTGGACTTCGCCGTCAGCGACTCCTACTTCGTGGTCGCCCACTTCCACTACGTGCTGTTCGGCACGGTGGTGTTCACGATGTTCGGCGGTTTCTACTTCTGGTGGCCCAAGTTCACCGGGAAGATGCTCGACAACACGCTCGGGAAGTGGCACTTCTGGACCCTGTTCATCGGGTTCCACATGACGTTCCTGGTACAGCACTGGCTGGGCGTCATCGGCATGCCCCGCCGGATCGCCAACTACCCGGACCTGCCGCACCTGGCCACCACGCTGAACCAGATCTCCACGATCGGCTCGCTGATCCTGGGCGCGTCCACATTCTTCTTCCTCTACAACGTGTACAAGACGGCCCGCTACGGCGAGCGGGTCACCGTGGACGACCCCTGGGGCTGGGGCAACTCGCTGGAGTGGGCGACGTCCTGCCCGCCGCCGCGGCACAACTTCACGTCGATACCGCGCATCCGGTCCGAGCGCCCCGCGTTCGACCTGCACTACCCGCACATCAAGTCGGGCCGGCCCGAGCACGGGTCCATCTCGGCGCCGTCACCGTGATCCGGCGTGCCATCGTGCCAGCCTGGCCGGGAGGCCGGGCGGTGGAGAGGTCATAGATGAAGGTCGAAGGGTACCTGTTCGTCGGCTGCGCCGCGTTCTTCGGTGTTTCCGACATCGTGTACTGGCATTTCTCGAAGGACCCGACGGGGACCACCGCGCTGGCGCTGGCCGTGGGCCTCGCCTTCCTCACCGGTTTCTACATCCTGTTCACCGGGCGGAGGCTGCCGCTGCGCCCTGAGGACAACCCTCAGGGCGAGATCAGCGAGGGCACCGGGGAGCTTGGCTTCTTCAGCCCGCACAGCTGGTGGCCGCTGTTCACCGGCCTGGCCTGCGCCGTGGCTGCCATCGGCGCGGCGGTCGGATGGTGGCTTTTCCTGATCGGCATGCTTTTCGTGGTCCTTTCAGCCATCGGCTTTGTCTTCGAGTATTACCGGGGCGTTTACGCCCATTAGCCGGCGCCTTCCCCTGGCCATCCGCACATCGGCGGACCGGCCTGTTGCCGTGCCGCGTGAACCATAAACCGGCTCAATGTGTCCCGTTCGCGAGTGCCCGCGTGCTGGGATGATTACTAAGCGTATTCTTATGCCTGCGGGGAGTGCTGGGCCGCGCCCGGGGGCGCGGAGGCTCAGCCATTGGCACATGAGCTGAGGGGGTTGTCAGAGAAGTGCGGGGGAATTTCTTTGTCGCTGAGCCTGCGCCTGCCCGGGCGGGGCAGGCAGGGCCGCCCCAGGCGGGGCCGGCCACCGCGTCGCATGCGAGGACGGTCGCGCGCGGGGGAGGTGCCCTGATGGCCGTCCTGGGCCTGCTGGTGGCCGCCTGCCAGAGCCCGGTCGCGCGGTACGGGCAGGCGGCGGTCCCGCCCGCCCGGATCACCATCACCTCCGGCAACCTGACCTTCTCCTCACAAGCCGGTGCCGCACCGCACGGGGGGACCGTGGTGACCAGGTCGGCGCTGCATGCCCTCGTGGACAGGCGGCCGGACCTGGGCATCGAGGTGAGTGTGACCGGCGGCAGGCTGATGCGGGTGAGCGCGGTCAACGGCGCGAGCCGGGCCGTGCCCGGCATCCTGGGCGCCGGTGGCGCGGGCTGGCACGCGGACTGGGCGCTGACTCCTGGCCAGGCCTACCACGTCACCGCGACCGCGGTGAACCCGCGCGGCCGGGCCACCGCGATCGCGGGCTCGTTCCGCACCCTGACGCCGCGCCACACCTTCAGCGCGATGACCAGCCTCGGCACCGGCCAGGTGTTCGGGGTGGGCATGCCGATCATGGTCACGTTCAGCCACCCCGTCACCCGCAAGGCCGAGGTCGAGCGGTCGCTGCAGATCCGGTCAAGCAAGCCGGTCACCGGAGCGTGGTACTGGGTGAGTGACACCCAGGCGTGGTTCCGGCCCAGGACCTACTGGCCCGCCCACACCCGGGTCCGGTTCGAGGCCCATCTGAAGGGCGTGCAGGGCGCACGGGGGATCTACGGCAACGCGAATCTCACCCAGCGCTTCCGGATAGGCAACTCACTCGTGGCCGTGGCCAGCGCCGCCACGCATCACATGAAGGTGTGGTGGAACGGCCATCTCAAGGGCAACTGGCCGATCAGCACCGGGCAGCCCGGCGACGACACCCCGGACGGGCATTACCTGTCGTTCTCCGAGGGCAACCCGGTGCGCATGGACTCGGCGACCTATGGCGTGATGCCCGGCATGCCCGGCTACTACAACGTGCTGGTTTACGACTCGGTGAAGTTCACCTACAGCGGCGACTACGTCCACAGCGCGCCGTGGTCAGTGGCCGAGCAGGGGTTCAGCAACGTCAGCCACGGGTGTGTCAACGTGGCCCCGGGGAACGCGGCCTGGTACTACGACCATTCGCTGATCGGCGACCCGATCACGATCGTGGGCAGCCCGGTCAAGGGCACCTGGGGCGACGGCTGGACGATCTGGTTCCTGTCCTGGCGGAAGCTGGTGGCCGGCAGCGCCACGCACATGATGGTGGTGGCGGGCGCCAGCGGCAGCCAGCTGGCCCCCGCGCAGGTGACCCTGCCCAGCTCCATGCGCCTGCCGGCCGGTCACGACCCGGCAGGCTGGCGGCAGGTGCCACCGGGAGGGCCGTGACCGCGGACGCGCCCGCGGCCAGGGCGGGTATCCCCGGCGGCGGTCAGCGCGTAGCGGTGAGGGTCACCACGGCCGCGTAGATCTCTGAATTCGTGTTGCCTCTGACCGCACTGCCCCAGCTCAGCGCCAGGCGGGTGGCGGGCCCGCCGGGCAGGGGGGCGATGCCGAAGGTGTCGCCCGGCCAGATCTTGCGGTTGCCGAACTTGCCGGAGACGTCGACGCGCGGGCCTGTCCACCCCCTGCCCGGCGCGTAGGGCCGCAGGTAGGTGGCGTAACCGCCCGCCGGTGCATTGGTCTGCCAGGCCACGTAGGCGACGCCCGCGGGCCCGCCGAGCACCTCCACGATGTGCACGGCCCTGTCGGTGTCCGGGGTGACCCGCACCGGGGCCGACCACGACCTGCCGTCGTCGGTGGAGAAGGAGAGCCAGCCGATGTCCCCGGCCGGGGTCTGGGTGTCCCACGTCGCGTACAGGGTGCCCCCCTGGTCCCGGCTCAGGTCGCCGTCGATCCACCAGGTTGGCAGCGCGATGCGGCCGGCCGTGGCGCCGACCTCCGTCAGGTGCCCGGGCCAGGTCGTGCCGTTGGCCGAGGAGGCGAAGAACTCATGCCCGGGGTGCAGGGCATAGGACGGGGGCGGGCTCACGAGGTGGCCCCAGGAGAGCAGGTCCACCCGCCCGTCCGGCTCGACCAGCACCGGCGCGCTGTACCCGCCGCCGCGCGGGAAGCCCGGGCTCACCGGGATGATCGGGCCCCAGGTCTTGCCACCGTCGGTGGACTGCTGGATGACCGTGTTCACGTCGCCGGTCTTGAACGCGCAGCTGCCGTTCGGAGCGCAGATAAAGGTGACCAGCGACGCCGAGGGACCGTAGTCCCAGGTCACATAGACGGTGCCGGTCCTGCTCACGGCGATGAAGTCCCGGTCGCCCCAGTTGCCCTTCTTGGCCGGGAGCAGCGGTGAAACCTGCGGGAAGCTCGCGCCGTGGTCGGCCGAGGCGTCCACCACGGGGTACTGGTGGCGGCCGGCCTGGTGCATGAAGGCGATGTACACGGTGCCGTCAGGCGCCACGGCGAGGGACGGGTCCCAGCTGGCGCCCCGGGATCCCGGTGCCCTCATCGGCTTGCCGAAGTGCAGGCCGCCGTCGGCAGACCGGGCGAACCCGATCCCGGCACAGCCGATCCACAGGTCGTAGACGTAGTGCGGGGCACCGGTGGCGGTCTCCACCTCGGCGTTCTGGCCCGTGCAGCCCTTGCTCACGTCGGTGACCGGGCTGACGCTGGCCGTGGCGGCGACGTGCGGGGCCCTGGAGGTCACCATGTCCGCGCGCATCCCGGACATTCCCCCGGCAGGGGAGCATGCGACCGCCAGGATGGCGCTGGCGCCGGCGAAGGTTCCCATGACCGGCCATGACCCGAGGCGCGCCCGGATAGCCATGGCCGTGCCTCCTGCCAGCAGATTGGCGGAAACGTGACGAAGCTACCCGTAACGCTACGGCGCAGTACCTGATCAACTCAAGGCGGGGCCCCGCCTCAGTCGCCGCTGCCGTCTCCGCCCGCCTGCTCGAGGCTCTCCGGCCCGGCGTCCCCGGCGGGGACCGCCGTCGGCTCGCCCGCATGGCCGTTGCCGTGGCCGTTCCCGCGGTGGCCGTTGCCGTGCCCGTTGCCCTGAGGCAGCGGGATGCTCTCGTTGAGGACCCGGTTCAGCGACCCCCGCAGCTTGCCCAGGCCGCCGCGAGCCGAGGGCGCGGGCACCTCGTCGCCCACGGGCGCCTCGATCTGCGGCAGCTGCGACCGTGCTTCCAGTACCGCCCGCTTGTCCTCGTCGACCGGCCTGGTCACCTCGATGTACTCGCCGTCGGGCAGCTGCCGGATGATCCCGGTCTCCACGCCGTGCTCCAGCAGGTGCACGTCCTTGCGCTGCAGGCCCAGGCAGATCCGCTTGGTGACCCAGTAGGCGACCACCGGCCCGATGAAGATCGCATATCTGGCGATCTCCGTGGTCAGGTACAGGGAGATGCTCAGCTGGCTGGCGACGATGTCGTTCGCGCCCTCCAGCCACATGATCCCGTAGAAGGTGACACCGGCCATGCCGACGGCGGTCCTGGTCGGGGCGTTCCGCGGCCGGTCGTTGACATGGTGCTCCCGGCGGTCCCCGGTGATCCATTGTTCCAGGAACGGCCAGACCGCGAACCCGGTGATCACCAGGCCAAGCGGCAGGAAGGCGGGCAGGAACACGTTGAAGGCAAACGAATGGCCGAGGACGTTCCAGTGCCAGCTCGGCCACATCCGCAGCGCGCCCTCCATGAAGCCCATGTAGAAGTCGGGCTGCGAGCCCGCGGAGATGCCCGAGGGGTTGTACGGGCCGTAGATCCAGATCGGGTTGATCTGCGCGAAGGTGGACAGCAGCGCGGTCACGCCGAAGATGAAGAAGAACCAGGCCCCGGTCTTCGCCATGAAGTACGGGTACATCGGCTGGCCGACCACGTTCTTGTCGGTGTGGCCCTTGCCCGGCATCTGGGTGTGCTTCTGGTGGAACATCAGGAACAGGTGCGCGGCGATCAGCGCCAGCAGGATGCCGGGGATCAGCAGGACGTGGATGATGTACAGCCGCGGGATGATGAGATGCCCGGGGAACTGCCCGCCGAACAGGAAGAAGCTCAGGTAGGTGCCGACGATCGGGATGGACAGCAGCACCCCCTCGAGGATGCGCAGCCCGGTGCCGGACAGCAGGTCGTCAGGCAGCGAGTAGCCGAACAGGCCCTCGGTGAACGCCAGGGTGAACAGCACCACCCCGATGAGCTAGTTCAGCTCGCGCGGCTTGCGGAACGCGCCGGTGAAGAACACCCGCAGCATGTGGCACACGATCGCGGCCACGAACAGGATCGCCGCCCAGTGGTGGATCTGCCGCATCAGCAGCCCGCCGCGCACGTCGAAGCTGATGTTCAGCGTGGACGCGTACGCCTCGCTCATGTGCACGCCGTCCAGCGGCGTGTAGGAGCCGTGGTAGATGACGTCGGTCATGCTGGGCTGGAAGAACAGCGTCAGGAACGTGCCGGTGAGCAGCAGGATGATGAACGAGTAGAGCGCGATCTCGCCGAGCAGGAACGACCAGTGGTCGGGGAAGATCTTCCGCAGGAAAACGCGGACGCCCCGCGCGCCGTGCACCCGGTCGTCGAGGAACCGGCCGGTGCCGCCGAGGATCTTGCCGGTTGTCGTGCTCATCCCATCTCCCAGAAAGCCGGCCCCACTGGCTCGTGGAAGTCGCTGGTGGCGATCAGGTACCCGTTCGAGTCAACCCCGATCGGGAGCTGCGGCAGCGGCCGCGGCGCGGGCCCGAACAGCACCGTGGCGCCCGCGGTCGCGTCGAAGGTGGACTGGTGGCAGGGGCACAGGACGTGGTGGGTCGTCTGGTCGTACAGCGCGACCGGGCAGCCCACGTGGGTGCAGATCTTGGAGTACGCGACGATGTCGTCCACGGTCCAGTTCATGATCGTGCCCGGCTTGCTGGGCGTGTTCGGCACGAGCTGGCCCGGGGCGAACTTGATGATGATCGTGACCGCCTTCGCCAGCACGTCCTGGTTCTCGGTGAAGCCCTCGGGGGCGACCGTGATCATCTGGCCGGGGATGCTGAAGTCGGCCGCGCGCAGCGGCGTGTTGGGCCCGTACACGACCATCCGCGTGCCCCTGCGCCACACCGTGTGGCGCAGGCTGGTGCCGGGCAGCGGGCCCATGTCCCGCAGCACGACCAGAGGGGCGACGGCGAGCGGGACGCTGGCCGCGATCAGCGTCCGCCGCAGCAGCGGCCGCTTGACGAAGCCGCTCGCCTCGGCGCCTTCGGTGAACGTCTTGGCGAACGCCTCCCGCTCCTCCTCGTCGGAGGCGAGTGGATGCCGCTGCTCGACCTGCTCCACGTCCGGCATGATCGACCGGACCCAGATGGTGGCGCCGACACCCATGGCCATGAAGGCCACCGACATGGACAGTGCCCAGGGCCAGGTTGGAGCGCAGCGTCGCGTCGACCGAGTGCACCTCGAGGCCGACGTAGGCGGCGATGAAGCCGAAGCTCGCGAGCATCGACAGGAGGAAGCACGCGGCGATGACCTTCTCGGCGGTCTTGGCCTTGGCCGGGTTGTCCGGGCCGGCCGGCAGTTCGCGGGGGGCCTCGGGCTCGGCGCTGCCCGGTGCCTCGCCCAGCAGGGTGCGTGCCTGAGCCGGCGGCGGCGTCCCGATCACCCGGTGCGGGGCGCGTGACTGGCCGCCGTCCTCCTCCGGCGCAAGGCCGTGGTTAGGCTGCGTCTCGCTCATGACTCACGCCGTTTCATCGTAATCCACATGGCCAGGAAGACGAGGACACCGATGCCGCCGAGGAAGCCGACGATGCCCTCGGTGACCGGGCCGATGCGGCCCAGGCTGAACCCGCCCGGGTTCGGCTCGGCGCGGAGCCTGGTGACGTAGTCGATGATGTCCCGCTTCTGCGCCGGGGTGATGGTGGTGTTGGCGAAACACCGGCATGGCTTCCGGCCCGGTGAGCATCGCCTCGAAGATCTGCGTGTTGGTGGACTGGGTCAGCGGCGGCGCGAACTTCCCGTTGGTGAGCGCCCCGCCCGCCCCGTCGAAGTTGTGGCACTGCGCGCAGTCGGTGATGAACAGGCTCTGCCCGAGCGCCGTATTCGCGCCCGTGGTGCTCACCTCGGCGGCCGACGGGATGGCCGGGCCGCCGCCCAGCATGGCCACATACGCCGCAAGCGCGTGAATCTGCTGGGTCGTGAACGTCACCGGCTTGCGCGGCCATCTCCGGGCCGAGCTCTTTGGCGGGCATCCGGCCGGTGCTCACCTGGAAGTCCACGGCGGCCGCGCCGACCCCGACCAGGCTCGGGGCCTGCGACGTGCCCTGGGCGTCAACGCCGTGGCAGGAAGAGCACGACTGTTGAAACAGTTCCTTGCCCTGGGCGATGGTCTGGGGAGACACGGTGCCGGGGACGGCAGCCGACGCCGGGCTGCTCTGCCCGGCGAGCGCGCCGTAGGCCATCCCGACGGTGACGAGCCCCAGCAGGACCACTGCGTACCCGGCGGCAGGGCGCCTGCGCAGTGCGGTGATCCAGCTCACGTGGTTCCTCGGTTTCGCATCAGGTCGCTGCGACCGGCCCAGCCGGCGCATATCAGCGGATGAGGTAGATGGTGGTGAACAGGCCGATCCACACGACGTCGACGAAGTGCCAGTAGTAGGACACGACGATCGCGCTGACCTGCTGTTCCTGGGTGAAGGTCTTCGCGGCGTAGGTGCGGCCGAGCAGGAAGAGGAACGCGATCAGCCCGCCCGTCACGTGCAGCCCGTGGAACCCGGTGGGAATGAAGAACACCGACCCGTAGCCGCTGGAGGACAGGGTCAGGCCATCGTGGATCAGGCCGAGGTACTCATATCCCTGGCCGAGCACGAAGTACAGGCCCATCAGGAAGGAGAGCACGTACCACTCGCGCAGGCCCCACTTGCGGAAGTCGAAGATGCTGCCCCTGCGCCGGATCTGGCCGCGCTCGACCGCGAACACGCCCATCTGGCAGGTGACGCTGGACAGCAGCAGCACCGTCGTGTTGATCGACCCGAGCGTCAGGTCCAGGTGCGCGCCGGGCCAGGGGAGTCCTTCCCCCTTGTCCACCGAGCGGATGGTGAAGTACATCGCGAACAACGCCGCGAAGAACATGAGCTCAGAAGACAGCCAGACGATCGTCCCGACGCTGACCAGGTTCGGCCTGCTAGCCGGTGAGCGGGGTGGCGTCTTCGTCGCGGATGCTGTGGCCACGAAGGCCATTATTACGACACCACGTAGGCGTGCGCCGCCCGACCCCCCGTGTCGGTAGCATCCAGTCCATGAAGGTCGTCGTTTACAGCCATGATGCGGACATCCGGGCCGGGATCCGCCTTGCCATCGGACGCCGCCCGGCACCGGACGTCCCGGAAGCCGAGATCATTGAGGTTGCCACCGAACCTGCCCTGTTCCGGCTGCTTGACGCCGGGCAGGTCGACGTGATGGTGCTGGACGGCGAGGCACAGCCTGCCGGCGGGATGGGCGTGTGCCGGCAGGCCAAGGACGAGATTCATGACTGCCCGCCGGTGCTGCTCATCATCGGCAGGCCGGACGACGGCTGGCTCGCCACCTGGTCGGGCGCGGAAGCGGTGGTCAGTCATCCCATCGAGCCGCGTGCCCTGGCCGCGGCGCTGGCCGGCCTGATGCGCGAACGCGCCGGGCACGCCGCCGCCCAGGCCTGACCGGTCCCAACGTCTCACCCCGCCTGTGAGGGGGCGCCATGGATTCCCGCACCACCTGGCCCGCGCTGCTCGGCGCGCTCGTCAAAGGGGAGACGCTCACCGGTGATGAGACCGCGTGGGCGATGAACGAGATCATGGAAGGCGCGGCGACGCCGACCCAGATCGCCGGCTTCGGCGTGGCGCTGCGGATGAAGGGCGAGACCGTCGCCGAACTCAGCGGGCTGGCCGACGTGATGCTGGCGCGCGCGACCCCGCTCAGCATCCCCGGGCCGCTCGTCGACCTGGTGGGCACCGGGGGAGACGGTGCGCGCACCGTGAACATCTCCACGATGGGCGCTATCGTCGCCGCCTCGGCCGGCGCCCGGGTAGCCAAGCACGGCAACCGGGCCGCGTCATCCGCGTGTGGCGCGGCCGACGTGCTTGAGGCGCTCGGCGTGGTGATCAACCTGGCACCGGAGGCGACCGCGCGCCTGGTGCAGGAGGTCGGGATCGCGTTCCTGTTCGCGCCGCTGTATCACCCGGCGCTGCGGCACACCTCGGTGCCCAGGCGGGAACTCGGGGTGCCGACGGTCTTCAACTTCCTCGGACCGGTGGCGAACCCCGCCAGGCCGGGCGCCCAGGCGGTAGGGGTGTCCGATCCGCGGATGGGAGCTGTCCTCGCCGGAGTCCTGGCCGCCCGGGGCTGCTCGGCCCTGGTCTTCCACGGCGACGACGGCCTGGACGAGCTGACCACTGCGGACACCTCGACGGTCTGGGTCGTGCACGACGGCACGGTCAGCCAGACCGTGCTCGACCCCGCGGACCTCGGGCTGCCCCGGTCCCGGCGGGGGGACCTGCGCGGCGGCGACGCGGCCGGTAATGCGGCCGTGGCCCGGGCGGTGATGTCGGGCGAGCCAGGGCCGGTCAGGGACACGGTGGTGCTGAACGCGGGTGCGGCGCTGGCCGCGGCCGCGGGGGTGCCCCGTGCCGAGGACCTGGCTGGCGCGCTCGTGGGTGCCTGTGCCCGGGCGGCGGCGGCACTGGACTCCGGGGCGGCGCAGGCCCTGCTGGACCGCTGGGTCGCGGCGAGCCAGCGTCTGGCCGCGGAGAACTCCTGAGCCTGGGCTCCTGAAGACCTGTCAGTCGCCCGCCTCGGGGTAACCGAGAGCGAACGCAGCCTCGAGGTCGTGCCTGGAGTAGGTGCGGAACGCGATGTGCGTCTCGGTGTGCGTCACACCAGGGACCCGGTTGAGCGTGTCGGGGATGACGTCCGCAAGTTCCTCGTGCGCCCGGACGCGCACCAGGGCCACCAGGTCGAAGTCGCCGGTCACCGAGTACACCTCGGTGACCTGGGGAATCTGGGCGATGGCCGCTCCCGTTTCCGGGATGCGCGCCACGTTCGCCCGTATCAGCACGATCGCCGTGACCACATCTGCCTCCCTGTTAGCCCGGGGGAGCGACCCCCAGGAACCCCCCGGTGGCCGCCGGGGCGGCCCCGGACCTTGCGCGCCCGGCTCAACCCGGGGCTGCGTAACGCTGCCCTCCCTGTTTATACACACCCCGCCTCGGCGAGCGTGCGCACGCCGGTGGCGGCGAGGCGGCGCAGCAGCGCGGTGAGCACGTCCGCGGTGGCCAGCGCGTCCGGCAGCGCCCGGTGCCGCGGCCTGATCCGCGTGTCGAAGTGGGCGGCGAGCGTCGCCAGCTTGCAGTCGGCCACTTCCTCCTCACCCAGCACGCGGCGGGCCAGTTCCACGGTGTCCAGCACCTGGAACTCCGGCCACGGCAGGCTGCAGGCCTTGCACGCGGCGGTGAGGAACGCGATGTCGAACGGCGCGTTGTGGGCCGTGAGCACGCACCCCTGCGCGAACGAGAGGAAACCGGCGAGCACTGTGGCCAGGGGCGGGGCGGAAGCCACCATGGCGTCACTGATACCGGTGAGCACCGCCACCTGCTCTGGAATCGCGCCGCCCGGGTTGACCAGAGAGGAAAACTGCGCGCGCACCCGCCCGCCGCAGACCAGGACCGCCCCGATCTCGGTGATCGTCGCTTCTTCCGGGGCCCAGCCGGTCGTCTCCAGGTCGACGATGGCGAAGTCGACCTGGTCGAAGGGGGAGGGGGCGGCCGGCGGGCGGCGATTGCGCCAGAGCTGTTTCATCAGTGATTCTGCTGACGTGTCCCGGGTGAGCACGAGGCAACCGTAAAACGGGCCACCGACATTCCTGCCGCAGGCTCGCCGCCTCCGCTTCGCCGTAGTGCCCGGGAGGGCGGCGGCGCGGCTGCCATGGCGAAACTGTCGGCATTGCCGCCTACCGTAGTGCTTCGCCGGGCTGGGAGCCCGCAAGATCCCAGGAGGGAACATGCTGATCGAGTGTGACCGATGTGTCATGCGCGACATTGCGTGCTCGGACTGTGTGGTCACGGTGCTGCTGTCCGCGCCGGGCCCGGACGGCGGGCTTGGCGAGGCGGAACGCCGCGCGCTGAAGGTCCTCGCTGATGCCCGGATGATCCCGCCGCTGCGGCTGCGCGCGGACCTGCCGAGAGCATCCTGAGCCGGCTGAGGCTGCTCGATGACCTTCGGTAAGTTGCGGCCAGAGTGCGCGAAGCGGTTGAATCCAGCGCTTGTCTTTCACTAGTGTCAGCCCCGGCTGATCACTCCACAGTCGTCACGACGGCGACGGTGATCGGTACCGCCGTAACCAGGCACTGGCCCTGCGGGACCGCTGGGGAGCTGGTGACCAGGTGGAAGGCCCCCGGGCGTGCCCCCGCTCCGGGACAACTCCGCCGGAGTGTCGCCAAGGCCGGTCGCGGCACAGGTCGTAGGGTGCTCGTGTCGGCCCGGACCCGTCGGATCACCTGGTCGGCGGGGGTGGAAAGGGAGCGCGTCACTACGTGGATACGCATCCGGTCGCCAAATTCTCCTATGCCCGGCGCTGCGCCATCGCCGCAGTCGCCGCAATTGCCGCCGCGGGACTCCTCACGATGGCGGGATCCGCCGGGGCGCAGCCCCAGCCGACTGCCAGCCAGGTACAGGCCAAGCTCAAGAAGCTGACTTACAAGGAAAACTGGCTCGTCCAGCGGTACGACCAGGCCAACCAGAACCTTGCCTCGGCACACCAGCGGCTTGGCGTGGTGAACACCGAGGTCAACAAGGACGCTGCCGCGGCCAGGAGCATGCAGGACCAGATCGCCCAGATCGCGTCGAACGTCTACGAGAACGGCGCCATGAGCTCGGTCGCGGCGCTGCTGACCTCGGGGAACCCGCAGACGCTGCTCAGCCAGTCGGCCTTCCTCACGCACCTGTCGACCGACCAGTACCAGCAGCTCCAGCAGGTCATCACGACCGAGCGCCAGCTCGCCGGCGCGCGCCAGATGGCCAAGCGCACCGAGCAGGCGGTGGCCGCGCTCAAGAAGCAGCTCGGCTCCCAGCGCGCGGCCTTGAATAAGACCATCGCCCAGCAGAAGTCGCTGCTGGCCAGCCTGACGCCGCAGCAACAGCAGCAGCAGCTCGGCGGTGGTGGGACCATCACGGGCCGGGGCGGCTACACCGGGCCCACGAGCACCCAGGCCGAGCAGGCGGTGGCGTTCGCCTACAACCAGCTCGGCTGCCCGTATGTCTTCGGTGGCACCGGGCCGTGTGGCTCCGGGTTCGACTGCTCCGGGCTGACCATGTCGGCATGGGCCTCGGCCGGGGTGTCGGTCCCGCGCACCAGTTACGGTCAGGCCACCCTGCCGGCGGTGTCTCTGTCCGCGCTGCAGCCAGGCGACATCCTGGAGTTCGCCGGGGACAGCCACGTCGGAATCTACGTGGGCGGCGGGATGCTCATCGATGCGCCGCAACCAGGAATGAATGTCGAAAAGGTGAGCCTGTCCTCGTCCTGGTACCAGTCGAACCTCGACGCCGCCGTCCGGCCCTGATTCGCGGGGGATGAGGCGCCGAAACCCTCCCCGCCTCCCCGCCACCGCGCGGCTTCGCCGTTGGCCCGCAGTGTTCACCCGGGGGTGACCCCCCGGGTGGCGGGCTCGGCGCTGTCCATGGACCGTCGCTGATCGGTGGTCGACGAATCCGGAAACTCCCGAGGTCGAGCTGAAAAGGCTGAGGGTGCGCGGACTGCCAGGTACTTTATGATCTTTACCATTGCTGCCGGTGCGTGCCGGTGGCGCACTGCGGGTTTGCCGGCCCGCGGCCTGGGGAGCGCTGTGCTATGCCGAAAGTTCTTGTCCTGACGAACGACTTCCCGCCACGGCCGGGCGGTATCCAGTTTTTCGTGCACGCACTGGCGATGCGGTTGCCGCCGGAAAACGTGATCGTGTACGCGCCCGCCTGGGAGGGCGCGGCGCAGTTCGACGCGAAACTGCCCTTCCGGGTGGTGCGGCATCCCACTTCCCTGATGCTCCCGGTGCCCTCGGTGGCACGGCGCGCCGAGCGGATCGTCAAGGCCGAGGGCTGCGACACGGTGCTGTTCGGCGCGGCGGCGCCGCTCGGCCTGCTCGCACCGGGCCTGCGCAAGGCGGGCGCCAAGCGGCTGATAGCCCTGACCCACGGCCATGAGGTCGGCTGGGCCGCGCTCCCCGCCGCCCGCGCCATCCTGCGGCGGATCGGCGATTCCGTGGACACGGTCACCTACCTGGGCGAGTACACGCGGGTGCGGCTGGCGCGCGCCCTGTCCCCGGCGGCGGCGGCCCGGATGACCCGGCTCACCCCCGGCGTGGACACCACTGAGTTCTACCCCGGGGCAGGCGGTCAGGCGGTCAGGGAACGGCTGGGCCTCGGCAGCCGGCCGGTGGTGGTCTGCGTCTCCCGCATGGTCCCCCGCAAGGGCCAGGACACCCTCATCCACGCCTGGCCGCTGGTACTGGCCACCACGCCGGACGCCACCCTGCTCCTGGTGGGGGACGGCCCGTACCGCAGCCGCCTGGAGCGGATGGCACGTCACCTGGGGGTGGACGGCTCGGTCGTGTTCACCGGCGCACCGTCCCGTGCCGAGCTGCCCGGCTACTTCGACGCTGGCGACGTGTTCGCGATGCCCTGCCGGACCCGGCGCCGCGGGCTCGATGTGGAAGGCCTCGGCATGGTCTTCCTGGAAGCCGCCGCGACCGGGCTGCCCGTGGTGGGGGGTGACTCGGGCAACTCGGCCGACGCGATCCGCGACGGCGAGACCGGCTACGTCGTGCCCGGCGTGAGCGTGGCGGACCTGGCGGACCGGCTGAAGCGCCTGCTGACCGATCCCGGTGCGGCCAAGGCCATGGGCGAAAAGGGCCTTGCCTGGGTGCACCAGGAATGGCGCTGGGAGATCATCACCCAGCGCTTCGCCGAGATCCTGGCCGGGGAGTGAGCCTGCCGGCCCTGCGCGGGGCCGCGCCGCGGGGTCAGGAGTAAAGCGCCTCGATGTCGGCCGCGAAGTCCTTGACGATCACGTTCCGGCGCACCTTGAGCGAGGGGGTCAGGTAGCCGTCGTGCTCGGTGAAGTCGCCAGGCAGGACGCGGAACCGCCGGACCGCCTCGGCCCTGGACACGGCCTTGTTCGCCTCGTCCACCGCGGCCTGCAGTTCGGCGTGCAACTCCGGCGCGTCGATCAGGTCGGCCACGGGCTTGTCCTTCAGGTTCGGGAACCTGGCCTTCCAGATTTCCACGGCCTCCTCGTCCAGGGTGATCAGGCACGCCACGTACGGCCGCCCGTCACCTACCACGAGACATTGGCTGACCAGCGGGTGTGCGCGGATCCGGTCCTCCAGTACCGCGGGCGCCACGTTCTTGCCGCCCGCGGTCACGATCAGCTCCTTCTTACGGCCGGTCACCCGCAGGTACCCGTCGTCGTCGAGTTCTCCCATGTCCCCGGTGCGCAGCCAGCCATCGGCCAGCACCTCGGCGGTCGCGGCGTCGTTCTGCCAGTACCCGCCGAAGATGGTCGGGCCACCCAGGAAGATCTCCCCGTCGTCGGCGATCCGCACGGTGACTCCGGGCAGTGGCTGCCCGACGGTACCGATCTTGATGTGCTCCGGCCGGTTCACCGTCGCCGCCGCGCTGCTCTCGGTCAGCCCGTACCCCTCCAGGATGGTGATGCCGACGCCGCGGAAGAAATGACCTAGCCGTTCCCCCAGCGGGGCGCCGCCGGACACCGCATAACGGACCCGGCCACCGACCGCGGCCCGCAGCTTGGCGTAGACCAGCCGGTCGAACAGGGCGTACCGCAGCCGCAGCGGCATCCCCGCGCCCCCGCCGGGCGCCGCCTCGCCGGTGCCGGACGCCTGGCTCCACTCGATGGCTGTCTGCGCCGCGGCATGGAATATGCGGCTCTTCGCCGGGCTGCTCGATGCCTGCTGTTCCGCGCCGTTGTAGACCTTTTCGAACACCCGCGGCACGGCGAGGATGAACGTGGGCTGGAATGAGGCCAGGTCGGGAAGCAGGCTGGCCACGCTGGGGGTGTGCCCGAGCACGACCCCCGACTCCAGGCAGCCGACCTGGATGATTCGCGCGAACGAGTGCGCCAGCGGCAGGAACAGCAGCGTGGACGCGCCCGGCGTCTCGAAGATGGCCGGGAGCCAGCCGTGCATGACGTTCCGCACATCCGCGAGCAGGTTCCCGTGGCTGAGCTCGCACCCTTTCGGCCGCCCGGTGGTGCCGGAGGTGTAGATGATCGTCGCCAGGTCGGCCGTGCCGCGCGACCTGCGGCGCTGGTCCACCTGCTCGCCGGTGACGTCGGCGCCCGCCGCGGCCAGGGCGCTCAGCGGCTCGACAGGTACCGGGTGGCCGGGCACGGCCAGGCCGCCACCGTCGCCTGCGGCGCCGTCCTCGATCATCCATACCCGTCCGACCCCGGGCGCCGCGGCCAGCGTTTCGGCGGCGGTCTGCAAGTGGCCAGCGGTCTCCGCGATCAAGGCACGGGCGCCGGAGTCGGTCAGGATCCATTCGACCTGCTCGGCCGATGACGTCTCGTAGATCGGCACCGTGGTCGCGCCCGCGGCCCAGATGGCGTAGTCGATGACCGTCCACTCGTACCGGGTCCGTGACATCAGCGCGACCCGGTCTCCCGTGCCGATTCCCGTCGCGATGAGCCCCTTGGCCAGCGCCGTCACATCGTCGGTGAACTGCCGGGCGGTGACGTCCTGCCAGCCGGCATTTCCCGGGGCGTTCTTGCGCCGCATGACCACGCGGCCCGGATCGCTGGCGGCCCGCTCGAACACGACATCGGTCAGGCCCGCCGATGACGGTATGTCCACGGAAGCTGGGGTGCTGTACTCTCGCATCCCGCCAGACTAATCCGGGCGGGTCACCCGGCCCAGTGCTAGCCCGGGCAGGCGACCCCCGGAACCCCCGATGGCTTCTAGCCTGTGGTCATGCGGGTGCATGTGATCAGCGATGTGCACGGCCGGGCCGGCGCCCTTCGCACGGCCGCGGCCGGCGCGGATGCCCTGTTCTGCCTGGGCGACTTGCTCCTGTTCGTGGACTACGCAGATCCCGCGCAGGGGATCTTCGCGGACCTGTTCGGCGCGGACGCGGCCAGGCAGTTCATCGCCCTGCGCACCGAGAAGCGATTCGGTGAGGCCAGGGAGATGTCGATGGGCCTGTGGCAGCGCCTCGGCGGTGACGCGGCGGCTCACGTGCGGGCCGCCGCCGCGAGGCAGTACGCGAACATGTTCGCTGCCCTCCCCGAGCCTGCCTACCTGACCTACGGGAACGTGGACCTGCCGCAGATGTGGGCCGGGCATCTGCGGCCGGGCCATCACGTCCTCGACGGCGAACGGGTGGAACTCGGCGGGTGGACGTTCGGCTTCGTGGGCGGCGGGCTGCGTTCGCCGTACCGGACGCCCAACGAGCTTGACGACGATGCCTACGCGGCGAAGGTGGCGGCGGTCAGCGGCGCCGACATCCTGTGCACGCACATCCCGCCCGCGGTGCCGGAACTGCTCTACGACACGGTCGCGCGGCGGCTGGAGCGCGGTAGCACCGCCCTGCTGGCAGAGATCAACCGATCCCAGCCCCGCTACCTGCTGTTCGGGCACGTCCACCAGCCGCTCGCCCGCCGGGTGCGGGTGGGCCGGACCGAGTGCATCAACGTGGGGCACTTCCGGGCGACCGGCAGGCCCTACGTCCTGGCGTTGTAGTACGGCGGCGGAACTCGCGGATGGCGGTACGCTCCGAGCATGGCAGCGAGGACGAGTTCCAGTATCGTGATCGCCGCGCCGCGCCCGGCCGTCATGGCGGTGATCGCCGACTTCGCTGCGTACCCGCAGTGGGCATCCGCGGTGCGGGTGGCCGAGGTGCTTGAACAGGAGGGCGGCCGGGCCAGCCGGGTCCGCTTCACGCTCGATGCGGGCGTGGTGAAGGACACTTACGTGCTCGGCTACGACTGGGACGGCGACGCCGCGGTCCGCTGGCACCTGGCCGAGGCCGGGTCGGCGATCTCCGCGATGAACGGCGGGTACCTGCTTGCCGACGAGGGCGGGGCCACCGAGACCACCTACGAGCTCTCGGTGGGGCTCCGGATCCCGATGCTGGGGCTGCTGAAGCGCCGCGCCGAGAAGACGATCATCGATACGGCCCTCAAGGGGCTGAAGAACCGGGTGGAGAGCCGTCCTGGCGTGGCGCCGGGCGGCGGAGAGGACAGCAGGTGACACAGCCAGGCGGGTCGGGCAATGACCTGATCGGTGACTTCCAGCGCTGGCTGCTGCGCGCTGGTGCGCGCGGGATGAGCCGGGAACTGACCGACCAGGTCCGCACGGCACTGGGCAAGACCCAGCAGCAGACCGGCGGCGACGTGTGGAAGACCGCCACCACCGAGCCCGCGCCCGGTGAGGCGCCGGAGTGCGCCTGGTGCCCGCTGTGCCGTGCCGCCAGGCTCGTACGGGAGGCCAAGCCCACCCGGGACACCCGCGTGGCGGCCGTCGGCGACGCGCTTACCACCGTGGTCCAGGATGCGGTGTCGGTGCTTGAGGCGGCGCTGGCTGCGACGAGCCGCGGCGGCGCCTCCGGCAACGGCAGGGGCGCCGAGACGGGCCCGGGTACCCGTGGCTTCCCGGCGGCCGGCTCGGCAGCGGCTCAGCCGGAAGCGGCAGGAGAGGCGGTACCGGCCACCGGCGAGCAGGCGGCGCCGGAGCATCCGGAAGAATCCCCGCATGAGCCTGACGATCGGGGTTGATGTCGGAGGCACCAAGGTCGCTGCCGGGGTCGTGGATGACCACGGTCGCATCCTCGAAACGCTGCGCCGGGCGACCCCCGCGGCGAGCCCGGAGCGCACAGCTGCGGCGATCGCCGACGTAGTCACCGAGTTGCTCGGCCGTCATCAGGCCAGCGCGGTCGGGATCGGCGCGGCCGGCTTCGTGGACGAGGCGGGCGGCACCGTGGCCTTCGCGCCGAACCTGGCCTGGCGCGGCGAACCGCTGCGCACCAAGGTGGCTGGCCTGGTGGGGCTGCCGGTCACCGTGGAAAACGACGGCAACGCGAGCGCGTGGGCGGAGTTCAGGTTCGGTGCCGCCCGCGGCCACGCGCACGTCACGTTCGTCTCCGTCGGCACAGGCATCGGGGCCGGTTTCATCCTGGACGGCAGGCTCTACCGCGGCAGGTGGGGGATGGCGGGAGAGCCCGGGCACTTCCGGGTGGTGCCCGACGGCCGCCTGTGCGGCTGCGGGAACCGCGGCTGCTGGGAGCAGTACGCCAGCGGCAGTGCCCTGGTGACGGAGGCACGTGACCTCGCCATGCGCGCTCCCGGCGGAGCAATGCGGCTGCTCCAGTTGGCTGGCGGGGATCCCGCCGCTATCGGCGGGCCGCAGGTCACCCAGGCCGCCAGGGAGGGTGACCCGGCGGCGTTGCGCTGTTTCTCTATCGTGGGGACCTGGCTCGGGCAGGGCCTGGCCGACCTGGCTGCGATCCTCGACCCGGGGTGCATCGTGGTCGGCGGCGGGGTCAGCGAGGCAGGCGAGCTGCTGCTCGGCCCGGCGCGCGCCGCCTTCGAAAAGGCGCTCACCGGAGCGGGCTACCGGCCGCGGGTGGAGATCGCCAGGGCCGCGCTCGGGGTGGACGCCGGCATCGTCGGTGCCGCGGACCTGGCCAAGAACGGCTGACCGGGCCGGGAGCCAGGCAGTTCCTATACCACGGCCCCGTTGTCGGGGCCTGAGTCCCGCGGCGGCCGGTCGCCCATCCGCACGACCAGCGTCGCGAAGCCGCCGACGAACGCCGCCACGGCACAGAACGCGCCCCAGTCCGGCACCTGCCAGCTCGCCATCACGGCGACGAGCAGGTACAGGGGCCCGCCGAACAACGCCACCCAGGCACCTTTGGTGACTGGGTCCAGCCGCGGCAGTGGCGGCGGCACCGGGGGGACGAAGTGGTCATCGTCTTCGTCCGGTGGCGGGGCGGCGCTGGCGGGCCGCACGATGCGGATCTGCGGCGGCCCGGGAGGCAGGCCACCGAATGGCCCGGGGCGCGGCCCCAGGCGCGGGCCGGGCAGCTGGGTTCCGTCAAGCTCGGCGCTTTCCGGCCCGGCCATGTCCAGGCCGGTGACATCGAGATCGGCAGTGTCCGGGCCGCTGGCATCCTGACCGGCCGCCTCCTGGCCCTGGGGAGCCGGACCGGGCAGGTCTTCCCTGGTGGGCCAGGGAGCGGGCACACCGTCCGCCACGGCGGGCGTGGCGTAATGAGCGACCAGGTCCCGCCACGCCGCATCCTCGCTGGCATCCTCTGTCATGGCACGCGCACCCCCTCTCATTCCCGCCCGGCGTGGCTGTGGGCACGGACAAACTCTAGGCTGCCGTCGAAGATCTGGCCGGCATCGTTGTCCAGGGTCGCCACGTGATAGCTGTCGGCGAGCTCGCGCACGGTGAGCTGCGACGCGGGCAGCGCGGCTCGCAGAACGCGCATGCTGGCCGGGCCGACCACGTGGTCGGTCGTGCTCAGGAAGACGAGCACCGGCTGCGTGACCTCAGCAAGCTGCTGCTGGGTGACCTTCCACAACTTCGGCAGGGTTGCTGCGGCCCGTACCGGCACCCTGTCGTAGCTGAGCTCGGTCACGCCTTCCTTCTTGATGTCGCTGCCGATGCCCTTGAGCGAGGGGACCACCAGCTTCAGCACCGGCGCCAGCAGGAAGAGCTTGGTGTCGGCCGCGAGCGAGGGGTTCACAAGGACCAGCCCGGCCACGCCGTCGCCGCGCAGTTCGGCCATGCGCAGCGCGAGGCAGCCGCCCATCGACAGGCCCATGAGGAAGATCTCATCGGCGTGCCCGCGCAGTTCCTCGTATGCCCGGTCCACCTCCGCGTACCAGTCCTCCCACCGGGTATGCGCCATGTCCTGCCAGGTGGTGCCGTGGCCGGGCAGCCGGGGAAGGGACACGGTCAGCCCGGCGGCGGCGAGCTGGACGGCCCAGGGCCGCAGCGACGCCGGGCTTCCGGTGAACCCGTGGCAGAGCAGGACCCCGGTGTTGCCTCCGGAGTGGAAGAAGGGCTCCGCCCCCGGCATCACTGGCATGACGGCCGTCCTCTCGCACCTGCGCTCTTCGCATCGTCGCACGCGACCACGACAGAGCGCACGTCGAAAGATAAGGAGCCGGGCATGGCGCGGGCAACTTGCCCACGGGCAACGGCCCGGCCGGCCAAGTCCCTCCGGCCAGGGACTGCCGGTGGTTGTCTGGACGTGGGAGCATGTCAGCATGGGTTACTGGGTGGTCAAGGCGATACTCGGGCCCCTCCTCGCGATCTTGTTCCGGCCGTGGGCCGAGGGGGCGGACAACGTACCGCGCGAAGGACCGGCCATCCTCGCCTGGAACCACCTGTCGTTCTCCGACCACTTCTTCGGCCCGCTGCCGCTGCCGCGCAAGGTGACGTTCCTCGCCAAGTCCGAGTACTTCACCGGCCGCGGGGTGAAGGGCCTGATCAGCAAGGCCTTCTTCCGCGGCGTCGGGCAGATTCCGGTGGACCGGACGGGCGGCGAGGCGAGCGAGCGGGCACTGCGGACCGGCCTGCGCGTGCTGGCCGACGGAAAGCTGCTCGGCATCTACCCGGAAGGCACCAGGACGCCGGATGGCCGCCTGTACCGCGGCAAGACCGGGGTGGCCAGGCTCGCGCTGGAGTCGGGGGCACCGGTGATCCCCTGCGCCATGATCGGGACCTTCGAGCTGCAGCCGCCCGGGCGGCTGCTGCCCCGGCTGTCGATCCGGCCCGGGGTCAGGTTCGGCAAGCCGCTGGACTTCTCCCGGTACGCGGGCCTGAAGTCGGACCGGCTGGTGCTGCGCGCGGTCACCGACGAGATCATGTACGCGGTCATGAACCTGTCCGGCCAGGAGTACGTGGACGAGGACGCGCAGCGCGCCAAGAAGCGGGCCAGGCCCGGCGGCACGCCACAGCAGGACGCCGCGCCACAGCAGGACGCCGCGCCTGCACCCGGACGGCGCCGCCAGCCGGACGGCGCCGCCAAGCCGGACGCGGTCCCCACTACGACCCCGGGCGCCTCCTAGCGCCGCAGCTAATAACGTTGCCTGCCTTCCGAGCGGCGCGACATCCCGAACCAGGCTTGGCCTGCGGCTGCCTTGATGTGGGGGAGCCCGGCTCGGCGGCTGGACTGTCAGCAGGACGTGCCACGGTGGGATCGTGAGCGCTCTTGCTACCCGGCGATGGCTGGATGAGGGAACAGTCAGGTTCGCTGTCAGTGGTATCGGCCCCGAACTGGCCGGGGCCGCAGCGCAGGTGCTGATGGGCTATGAGCACGCTGGGCCGCAGTGGCAGCGCGGTTACCCGGCCGGCGCGCCGCACCTGGAGCAGGCATGGCAGAACTTCGCCCGTTACATCGAGGCGGCGCTGCGTCAGGCCGCGCGGCTGGACCCAGTTCCGTGGCGTGATGCGCTCCGCGAGGTCTGCCAGCGCACGAATGGCCAGCCGGTTGACTGGTGGCTCAGCGGCAGCGCGGCGCTGGCCGTGCGCGGTGTCCCGGTCGAGCCTGGCGACCTGGACCTGGTCTGCGATGCGCAGGGCGCGACCGTGCTTGGTGACCTATTCTGCGACACGCTGATCGAGCCGGTCGTTCCCGCCGGCGAGGAGTGGGTCAGTGACTGGTGGGGCCGCGCCTTTTGCGGTGCCAGGATCGAGTGGATCGGCGGCGCCAGGCCCTTCGTGGATGAGCCGCTGCCGGTCGACTTCGGGCCGGTGGCCGCCTCGCGGCTGGAGACTGTGACCTTCGGCGGCTGGCCGGTCAGGGTGCCGCCGCTGGACCTGCAGCGGGCTGTCAGCCAGCGCCGCGGGCTTGCTGACCGGGTGGCCAAGATCGACACCCTAGTGCCGTAGCAAAGCTTGCCCCGCGCCGCATGACCTGGCCGGGCCGGTCAGTCGCGGGCCCAGCCCTTGGCGCGTTCCACCGCGCGGCGCCAGCGCAGGTGTCCCTCGTCGTCGCGGGCCTCCGGCTCGAAGCGCTGGCCCAATCGCCAGGTGGCGGCCAGTTCCGCGGTGGACGACCACACGCCGGTGGCCAGCCCGGCGAGGAACGCGGCGCCCAGGGCGGTGGTCTCCATGATCTCCGGCCGCTCCACCGGCACCTGGAGCTGATCGGCCTGTAGCTGCATAAGCAGCCCGTTGGCGCTGGCACCGCCGTCGGCCCGCAGTGCGCGGCCGGCCCGCCAGTCACCGGCGACCATCACGTCGAACACGTCACGGACCTCGTAGGCGATCGCCTCCAGCGTGGCGCGGACGAGGTGCGCCCGGGTGGTGCCGCGGGTGATGCCGAAGATGGCGCCCCGCGCGTCGGGATCCCAGTCCGGCGCCCCGAGCCCGGTCAGCGCAGGCACGAACACCACCCCGCCGCTGTCGGGAACCGAGGCGCCAAGTGCCTCGCTCTGCGCGGCCTCGTCCAGCAGCCCGAGCCCGTCCCGCAGCCACTGGATCGCTGCGCCGGTCACGAACACCGAGCCTTCCAGCGCATAGGTCAGCGCCCCGGTACCGTCCATCCACGCGACCGTGGACAGCAGCCCGTTCCCCGGCCTGGCCACCGTCGCGCCGGTGTTGGCGAGCACGAACGACCCGGTGCCGTAGGTGCATTTCGCGTCGCCCGGCGAGAAGCACGCCTGACCGAACAGTGCTGCCTGCTGATCGCCGGCGATGCCCGCGATGGGCAGGTCCAGCCCCAGGAACGCGGCCGGGTCTGTGCGCCCGGCGATGCCGGTCGAGGGCACCACCTCGGGCAGTGCCGCGGCCGGCACCCGCAGCAGCTCGCACAACTCGGCCGACCACCGGCCCGCGGTGATGTCGAAAAGCAGCGTCCTTGACGCGTTGGAGGCGTCGGTGACGTGGCGCTTTCCGCCGGTCAGCCGGGCGATCAGGTAGGAGTCCACGGTGCCCGCCGCGAGCGAGCCGTCGGCCAGGCCCGCCCAGGTGGCCGGTTCCTCGGTGGCCAGCCAGGTCAGCTTGGTACCGGTGAAGTAGGGATCCAGCCGCAGCCCGGTCAGTTCGCTGACCCGCTCCTCGTGCCCGGCTTCCCGCAGTTCGTCGCACAGCCGGGCGGTCCGCCGGTCCTGCCAGACGATGGCGCGCCGCGGCGCGGCCAGGGTCGCCCGGTCCCACAGCACCGCCGTTTCCCGCTGGTTGGTGATGCCGAGCGCGGTGACCGCCGGCTTGCCGGGGCCCGCCTGCTCCAGGGCCTGGCGGCAGGCCGCCAGGGTGGCCTGCCAGATGTCCTCAGGCAGGTGCTCCACCCAGCCGGGGCGCGGGTAGTACTGCCGGAACTCCTGGTAGCCGCGGGCGGCCACGGTTCCGTCCGCGGCCACGAGCAAGGCGGTCACACCGGTTGTTCCGGCGTCAATCGCGAGGACACTCATGACGGCTAATGTTGCTCCCATGCGAATCGGAGTGCTGACCGGTGGTGGCGACTGTCCTGGGCTGAATGCCGTGATCCGCGCTTTGGTACGGAAGGGAGTCCCAGAGTACGGCTACGAGTTCCTCGGGTTCCGCGACGGGTGGCGCGGGCCGCTGGAGGGCGACACGGTCCCCCTGGACATCCAGGCGGTGCGGGGCATCCTGCCGCGCGGCGGGACGATCCTGGGTTCGTCGCGGACCAACCCGTTCGCGGAGAGCGCGGCCTCGGGCGGCAGGTCCGGCCTGGAGCGGATCAAGGCCAACCTGGCCGGGCTCGGCGTGGACGCGCTGGTAGCGATCGGCGGCGAAGACACCCTCGGGGTCGCCGCGACCCTGTACGCCGAGGGCGTGCCGGTGGTCGGCGTGCCCAAGACCATCGACAACGACCTCAGCGCGACCGACTACACCTTCGGCTTCGACACCGCGGTCAACATCGCGATGGAGGCGATCGACCGGCTGCACACCACCGCGGAGAGCCATCACCGTGCCCTCATCTGCGAGGTCATGGGCCGCCACGCCGGCTGGATCGCGCTGCACGCCGGGATGGCCGGCGGTGCCAACGTGATCCTCATCCCGGAGCGGCCGTTCAGCCTGGAACGGGTGTGTGCGTATGTGGAACACCGATTCCAGACCCGCTACGCGCCGCTCGTGGTGGTCTCCGAGGGGGCCCGGCCCGAAGAGGACGAACTGGCTCTGTCCGACCAGCGGCTGGACGCCTTCGGCCACGTCCGCCTCGGCGGCATCGGCCAGATGCTCGCCAACGAGATCGAGAAGCGCACCGGCAAGGAGGCTCGCGCCACGGTGCTCGGGCACATCCAGCGCGGCGGCACCCCCACGGCGTTCGACCGCGTGCTGGCCACGCGGTTCGGAGTGCACGCGATCGAAGCAGTGCACGACCAGGCGTTCGGCATGATGGTGGCGCTGCGCGGGACCGAGATCGTCCGCGCCCCGCTGGGCGCGGCCACCAGGGAGCTCAAGCTGGTGCCGCCGGAACGCTACGCCGAGGCCGAGGTCTTCTTCGGCTGATTCCCTATGGAAGACGGCGGCCCGCGCCGGGGCCGGAGTACGGCTCCCACTGGTCGGCGGCGGTGAGCCAGGTGCCGTCGGGCTGGCACCGCGCGATCAACGCGGTGGGGCCGGTCAGCGTGACCGCCACGCCGTCCAGGCCGGTTCCGGTGAGTGTCCGTTCGCCGGTGATCAGCGCCAGCGGCCCGGCCCGCAGTATCCGTACGGCCCGGGCGCGCAGTGGCAGCCGCATGTCCATCACCCCGGCCAGGACCTGGCGGATCGCCGCGTGCCCCGCCGCCGTGTGGTCCTGGCCCCAGGACAGGGTCGCGTCCGGTTCGTACAGCGCCACCGCGGCCTCAAGGTCACCATCGGTGAGGGCGGCGCAGGCCAGCAACAGGACCTCGGCAGGCTCACGGGCAGCCGGCGGCTCGATCAGATCCGGTGCCTCGGTCAACCGCCCCTCCCATTCATGCCGGCCGACCCTGTTATCCGTTATCCCGGGGGCGACCCCCGCTGTCCTGCGGCCCCTGCGACTCCGTCGCGGGGGCCTTGGCCTTGTTATCCCGGGGGGCGACCCCCGGACCCCCGCTGTCCTGCGGCCCCTGCGACTCCGTCGCGGGGGCCTTGGCCATGGAACCGCTGCGGTACCCCGGTGGCTGGTCCGGGGCACCGCAGCGGGTCTTCTCACCCGGCTGGCCATGCTGATTGGTGGCAGCGGCATATTCTCAGCGGGCAGCCAGCCGGGACACCCTGGGACGCTACGCGGGGCCTGGGTGGGAATCGCGGGGGGCGCTGTGGGAAACGCGGGGGGATGGGGCGCGGATCCCAGCGGCACGGAGTCCGGACGGACGGTGCGGGCGGCAAGCCAGCGCGCGGCGGCAGGTCAGCGGGCGGCGTCGCGCAGCCGCGCGTAGAGCGCCGTGGTCTGCGCCGCCGGGGCACCGCCGACCTCGCCGCGCAGCAGTTCGCGCAGTTCCTCGTAGTGGTGCATGGCGCGGGCAGGCTGGCCGGCCGCGGCCCAGCACTCCATCAGCGCGCGATGTGCCGCCTCGTCCAGCGGCTCATGCGCAATCGCCCGCCGGTACACGTCGATCGCCTCGCGCACCCGGCCGTCGGCCACCAGCAGGCGGCCCGCCGCCCCCAGCGCGCGCTCGTAGGCCCGGCGCAGCCCGGCGCGCCGGGTGGCGGCCCAGTCCCCGGCGGTGCTGCCGGCCAGGAAGTCACCGCCGTAGGCCGCGATCGCACGGTCCAGATGCGGGAGCGCGGCCGCAGGCGGCTGCGCGGCTCTGGCCGCCGCGAGCGCCTGCTCGAAGTCACGCAGGTCGCAGTCCAGCGGCCGCGACTCATCCAGCGCATAACGGCCGTCGGCGAACCCGATCCAGCCGCCGTCGCCCAGGGTCCGCCGCAACTGCCGCAGCGCACTGTGCAGTGCGTTGCGCAACTGGCCCTCGGCCAGCTCTGGCCACAGCGCGAGGCCTACCTGCTCCCTGGCCAGTGGCGGGGAACTGGCGAACAGGCAGAGCAGCTCCCTGGGCTTGGCGTAACCCCAGTCAGCGGGGGTCAGCAGGCGCCCGGCCAGGTGCACTGTTGCCTGCCCGAGCAGCCTGAGCCGCAGCGTGTCACCGGGCGGCCGGCCCGCCGGGGCGGGCGGCGGGCCTGCCTGGTCCCCGGCTCCAGCCTCCGCCACGGACCACGGCTCGCCCTGCGGACGGTGGTCAGCGGTGGCAGTTCGTTTGGCAGAAAAATCGATGTGGGTGACGGCCGCCACGCCCGCATCCGGCGGGAGTGCGGCGGAGGCGGGGGAGCCGGCCAGCACGTCGTCCAGCGGCTCGGCGGCGCCGGCCCGGGCAAGGCCGGTGAAGGCGGCGTCGCCGAGCGCCGCCCGCGCCGCCGCTTCTGACCTGGCGTGGCCCGCGCGCTCGCAGGGAGCGATGGCGGTGCCGATCGCCTCCCTGATGTGCTGCGCCGCCCCGAGCAGCCGTGCCGCCCGGGCCGCATCGGGCGGCTGCCCGGCCAGCGCCGCCGCGGCAAGGTCGTCGAGCACGCTCGTCACCCGCCACCGGTCGCCGAGGTCGCGGTGGATGTCCAGGGCCTCCTGCAGCAGCGCGGTGGCACCCGGCTCGCCGTACCGCACCGCGAGCAGGCCGCGCTCGTGCAGCGCCCACGCGACGCCCTCGCGGAACCCGACCTGCTCGGAGAGTTCCCTGCTGCGCGCCAGTGCGGTAGCGGCGGCCTCGTGCTCGCCCCGGTACATGGCCGCCACGCCCAGGTTCAGTTCCGCGCCCGCGGCGCCCTCCGCGTCGCCGAGTTCGGTGAACGCCGAGAGCGCCTGGGTGCATTCGGCCGTCGCGGTCTCGAAGTCGCCCTCCAGCCACGCGGCGAAACCGAGCGAGTCGCGGGCACCGGCCATGCCACGGCGGTCACCGAGCACTTCGAACTCGGCGAGGGCCTCCGTCTGCAGTTCCCTGGCGCGGGCATACCGGCTCTGCTCCCTGGCGACGCTGCCCAGCGATGACAAAATCCCGGCCGCGCCCAGCCGGTCGCCGAGTTCGCGGTAGAGCGCCAGCGCGCCCTCCAGCCGGCGCACCGCCGCCGGGTACTCGCACTGCAGGTGCGCGAGCATGCCGCTGCCCTGCAGCGCCTTCGCCCGTACCTCGGCGGGCGCCCCTGCGGGGGCGGCGAGCGCCCAGTCCAGCCAGTCCCTGCCCTCCCGGTAGTGCCCGCGCAGGTACCAGAACTGCACAAGCGCGGTGGCCAGCCGCAGGGTGCCGGTGATGTCCTTCCGGTCGCGCGCGGCCTGGAGCACGGCACGCAGGTTGTGCGCCTCGGCCTGCAGCCGTTCCGCCGCCTGGGCCTGGTCGCGCCCGGACAATTCGGTTTCCGTGCGCTCGGCCAGGTCCAGGTACGAGGCGAACATTGCCTCGCTGGCCGCAGGGAACTCACCAGAATCGGTCAGCCGCTGCGCGCCGTACCGGCGGACCGTCGCGAGCATCCGGTACCTGGCCTGGGCCGGGGTGTGCTCGACCACCAGGAGCGACCGGTCCACCAGCCGGGCCAGCAGGTCGATCGCGTCCGCCGGGTCCGCCCCGCCGAGCGTGGTCACCGACTGTGCCGCGGCCAGGCAGAAGGAACCGGCGAACACCGACAGCCGGCGCAGTGCCGCCTGCTCTGCGGGCTGGAGCATGTCGTAGCTCCAGTCCAGCGCGGCGCGCAGCGTCTGGTGCCGGACCGGGGCGCCCTGCCTGCCTCCCACCAGCAGCTTGAACACGTCGTCCAGGCCGGTCAGGACCTGGCTGACCGCCATCACCCGCAGCTTCGCCGCGGCCAGTTCGAGCGCCAGCGGCAGGCCGTCGAGCCTGCGGCAGAGCTGGCCGATCAGTTCCGCGTTGTCGTCGGTGATCACGAAGCCGGGCAGCACGGCCCTGGCCCGGTCCAGGAAGAACTGCATGGCCTCGGAGCCGGCCAGCAGCGCCGTCACGCCGGGCGCGGCGATGGCGCCGTCCTGCTCCGCGGTCGGCCACGCCCCCGCGGGCGCGGCCAGCGGCGGGACGGTCAGCGGTGGCAGCGGCCAGCGCGACTCGCCGGCCGCGCCGAGCGGCTCCCGGCTGGTGGCCAGGATGTGCAGCCCCGGGCACATGGTGAGCAGGCGGTCGGCAACCTCACGGCAGCCGTCGGTGAGGTGTTCACAGTTATCCAGGACGATAAGCGCGGGGTGATCGGCGACCCGCGTGGCAATGGACTCGGCCAGGTTGAGCCCGGAGGCGTCCCTGGCCCCGATCGCGTCCGCGATCGCCTGCGCGACCATGTCGTCCCTGCTGACCGGCGCTAATTCCACCCACCAGGCCCGGCCGCCGAACCGTGCCTGCAACTGCGCCGCGACGGCGAGCGCCAGCCTGGTCTTACCGACGCCACCCGGGCCCATCAGCGTCACCAGCCGGCTGGCGTCCAGCGCCGCGGTGACGCCCTCGCATTCCTTGCGGCGGCCGATCAGGGCGGTGACCGGCGCGGGGATGCCCGAACGGCGGGCGGCCCCGCCGGGGCTGGGGGCAGTTCCAGGCCCGCCCGAGATGGCCTGGTGAGGCTCCATGGGGAAATTGTGGCACTTTGCCCGGCTGGCCGCGTCCGGGGGAGCCACCGGCCCGGCGTATCGCGTAATCCGATGGCATTGTCCGGCCGGCGATCTAGGTTGGGGACTGGCGGTCGCGGTGTTCGCCGGGACCGGATGGCAGGGGGCGGTTGTGGACCTGGACCGGGCCGAGTCGGTGGATCAGCCGCTGGGACGCCCAGCAAGAGTGGTACATGCCCGACCGCGAGGAGCGGTTCACCGTGCTCATCGACGCGGTCGAGGCCGGCGTGGGCCGGGACGACCCGCTCGTGCTCGACCTGGGCTGCGGCCCCGGCTCCCTCGCGGTCCGGTTGCTCGACCGGATGCCCGCGGCGCGCGTGGTGGCCGTCGATACCGATCCGCTGCTGCTGGCACTCGGCCGCACTGCGTATGGCGGCCGTTCCGGGCTCCGCTTCGCGGACCGGGATCTGCGGGAACCCGGCTGGGCGGGAGCGCTGGGCCTGGACCGTGCCGCGGACGCGGCAGTGAGCACCACCGCGCTGCACTGGCTGGACGGGGCCCAGTTGCGAGCCATGTACGCGGAGCTGGCGACCGTGCTGGGCCCCGGCGGGCTGATGCTCGACGGCGACCACCTGATGGAGGACGAGGCGGCGGTGCCCGCCCTGGCCCGCCTCGGGGACGCCGTCAGCGAGCGCGCGACCCACCGCCGGCTCGCCGGCCGGGAGCACCAGGAGGACTGGAAGGCCTGGTGGGAAGCGGCGACCGCAGCTCCTGAGCTGGCCGGGCCCGCCGCCGAGCGCGCGCAGCGCAGGCTCAGCGAGGACCACCACGGCTCGGAGTCGGTGCTGCTGATCGAGCACGTCGCGGCGCTGCGCGCGGCCGGGTTCGCCGAGATCGGCACGCTCTGGCAGTACGGCGAGAACCGCATCCTCTGCGCCGTCACCCCCGCCTGACGGCCCCCTTTCCCTTGCCCGCCTGCCCTCCTGCACCCCAAATGTCGTCGTTGTGGCAACCACGACATAAGAGTGTCGTGGTTGCCACAACGACGACAAACGTATCCGGGAGGGATCCATCCCGTCGGCCACATCGGCCGCTGCGGTCACAGCCGCCTCTCGGTGCTAGCCGGCTCGCGTCGATGATCATGGGAGAGGTGCTGGCGGGGAGCGGTGATCCCATGATCATGGAGGTCGTTCACGCCATGGCGGGGGAGGGGACGGCGCGGCGGGGGTCGAGCAGGCCGGGCTCCGTGGCCATGAAGACATCCATGAAATCCACGTGCCAGCCCGCGGCCAGCAGTGGCCGGACCGCCGGGTGCGGCGCGGGCAGGCACACCCGGGCCCGGCCGCCGGCGGGATCGAGGGACGCGAGCACGGCCAGGACAGTGTCCACCGCGTCGCCGTCCCCGGCGGCCGGCGGGACGGCCAGGTGGACAATGCCGTATTCGGCGTCCTCGCCGGCCACCGTGCCGGCCGCCAGTACCGTGGCGCCGCGCCGTGCGATGACCGGCTGCCCGCCGGGCCGCGCGGCCCAGGCCCGGTGGTCGGCCGACCGGTCGATCCCGGTCCACTCCGCCTCCAGCGCCGCCACCTCCTCCGGCGACGTCGCGGCGACCGTCCAGCCGGGCGCGCGCGGCAGCGCGCCGACGTCACCGCCCAGGTACAGCAGCGGCCACCAGGCGTCCAGGCCCGCCCGGGTGTACAGCGGCAGGGCATGGGCGTGCAGGCTGCTGAACGTCATGCGCGGTGAGCCCGGCTCCCACAGCGCGGCAAGCAGCGCCTGGCCGGTGCCCCGGCCGTGCGACCCCGGGTCCACGAACAGGTCGCACAGCATCGTGACGGCGGCAGGCCCGTCCCCGATCCGCTTGGCCGCGCCGAACCCGGTGACCGTGCCCTGCTCTCCGGTGGCCCGGTGCTCGGCCACCAGGACCTGCCCGTGCGCCAGCAGGTGCCGGACATAGGCCGGATCGGACCCGGACCACTCCTCGACCTGCCCGGTCGCCTCGGCCACGGCAGCGATGGCGGCCAGGTCATCCTCTGTGGCCGCGCGCACCTCGATCTTCGTCACGGGCCCACCCTGCCACGCACCGCCGCCCCGCCGCCAAGGGGATTCCTGCCGCCCCGGTCACCACTCGCGCATCCGGCGGGCCAGGTAGGCGCGTTCCGGCGCGGGCGGTTCCAGCGCGACCGCCGCCTCGTAGGCCGCGACCGCTTCCGCGCGGCGGCCCAGGCGGCGCAGCAGTTCCGCACGAGCGATGTGCAACTGCGGCCAGCGTGCCAGCCGGGCATCGCCGCCGACCGTGTCCAGGATGACCAGTCCGGCCGCCGGGCCTTCGGACATGGCCACGGCCACCGCCCGGTTCGCCGCCACCATCGGCGAGGGCTCGTACCGGATCAGTTCGCCGTACAGCAGGGCGATCTCCCGCCAGTCGGTGTCCGCCGCGGTGGCGGCGCCCGAATGGCACGCCGCGATGGCGGCCTGGATCTGGTAGGCGCCGGGACGGCCCAGCCGCAGGGCCTGCTCGATCAGCGCTTCGCCCTCATCGATCATGGCGCGGTCCCATCGGCTGCGGTCCTGCTCGGCGAGCAGGACCAGGTCGCCGGCTGGGCTGAGGCGGGCGTCCCGGCGCGCGTCGGTGAGCAGCAGCAGCGCGAGCAGCCCGGTCACCTCGGGCTCCCCGGGGAGCAGTACGGTCAGCGCCCGGGCGAGCCTGATCGCCTGGTCGCACAGGTCGCCGCGGATGAGCGCGTCACCGCCCGCGGCCAGGTGTCCCTCGGTGAAGACCAGGTACACCACCCGCAGCACCGCGCTGAGCCGGGGCGGCAGGTCCTCCCGGACCGGCACCCGGAACGCGATGCCGGCCTGGCGGATCTTGCGCTTGGCCCGTACCAGGCGCTGCGCCATGGTCGGCTCAGGGACGCAGAACGCGGCCGCGATCTGCGCTGTGGTCAGCGCGCACACGCAGCGCAGCGTCAGCCCGACCCTGGCGGCCGGGTCGAGCGCGGGGTGGCAGCAGGTGAAGATCAGCGCAAGCTCGTCGTCGGTGCGTGCGGCCCATCCGGTCGCCGGCAGCGGCGCGGCCTCCTCGCGCATCGCCTCGGCCTCCTTGTCAGCGCGGCGGCGTTCCCGCCGCAACCGGTCGAGTGCCTTGTGCCGCGCGGTGCCGATCAGCCAGCCACGCGGGCTGGCCGGCACTCCCTCGGCGGGCCACTGCGCCAAGGCCGCGGTGCAGGCGTCCTGCACCGCGTCCTCGGCGACCTCAAGGTCGCCCACCTGGCGCGTCACCGCGGCGACCGCCGCCCACCAGTGGGCGCGGAACACTTCGCCGAGCGCGCCGCTATCCGGCTGGTCGCTCAGCGGGAGCCACCACCTGGACCACCGGGCGCACCTCCACTTTGCCCTCCCGCGCCGCCGGGAGGGTCGCCGCCCACTTCAGCGCCTCGTCCAGGTCCGCGCACTCCACCAGGCTGTAACCGCCGAAGTGCTCCTTGATCTCGGCCGCCGGGCCGTCGGTGAGCAGCGTCTCGCCGCCGGAGACGCTGAGCGTGGTGGTCGCGGCCGGCGGCTGCAGCGGCGCGCAGTCGATCAGCACGCCGGCCTGGGCCATCGCGCCGGTGGCCGCTCCCCACTCGGCACTCATCCGGTCGAACTCCTCGGTGCCGGGGCCGGGGAAGCTGCTCATCCGGCCGCCCGTACAGCAGGAACAGGTACTTCACCATGCACCACCTCTCCTGGCCGGCCAGGACGCCGGCCTCTGCATGGAGTCGAACGGCGCCGCCCCGGATCGACACGCCTGGCGGCCTATTAAGGCCCGGCCCGCCATCCGGCGCCGCCGCGCCCCGCTGCTGGCAGACTAGAGGAATGTCCGTGACCTCCCCCGCTGCGCATGCCCAGACGGGCGTGCCCGACCTGCCCGCGGCGCATGAACCATGTGTGCTGCTCAAACTGGGCGAGATCGTGCTCAAGGGGGGCAACAGGCGGCAGTTCGAGCAGCGGCTGCAAACGAACATCCGGCAGGCCATGGACGACGCTGGCCTGGCCGTGCGGATCTGGCAGCGCTACGGGGTGATCGTGCTGCGGGCCGCTGACGACGCCGGGACCGATGCGGCCATGGCGGAAGCCGCGGTGGACAAGATCGCCGAGCGTGCCCGGGACGTCATGGGCATCGCGAAAGTTTGCCGGGCAGTACGAGTGGCCAGGGAGCCCCAGGCCGCCATCGACACCGCGGTCGCCATGATGGCGGGAAAGACCGGCTCGTTCGCGGTCCGCGCCCGCCGCCGCGACAAGCGGTTCCCCGCCACCTCCGCCGAGCTGGCCATCACGATCGGGACCCGGGTCCAGCGGGAGTACGGGTACCCGGTCAACCTGAAGCATCCGGACAACACGGTGTTCGTCGAGGTGGACCAGCACGAGGTGTTCGTCTACACCGACGGCCAGCCGGGCCAGGGCGGCCTGCCCGTCGGGATGAGCGGCCACGCGCTTGTGCTCATGTCCGGCGGCATCGATTCCCCCGTGGCCGCGTACCGGATGATGCGCCGTGGCCTGCGGTGCGACTTCCTGCATTTCTCCGGCATGCCGCTGACCGGGCCCGAGTCGGTGTACAAGGCCTACGGCCTGATGCACCAACTGGACCGGTTCCAGGGCAGGTCCCGGCTGTTCGTGGTCGCGTTCGGCAAGGCGCAGCAGCGCCTCGCGGCATCGGGCGCCAGCCGGCTGCAGATCGTGGCGCAGCGCCGGCTGATGCTCAAGACCGCTGAGGCGCTGGCCGGCCGCCTCGGCGCGGCGGCGCTCATCACCGGCGACTCCCTCGGGCAGGTGAGCAGCCAGACGCTGGTCAACCTGACCGCGCTGGACGACGCGGTCGGGCTGCCGATCCTGCGCCCGCTGATCGGCCGCGACAAGGTGGAGATCATGGCGGAGGCGCGCCGGATCCGCACGCTCGCGCTCTCCGAACTGCCCGACCAGGACTGCTGCACGCTGCTGACCCCACGGCATGTGGAGACCCAGGCGCGCATCGACGACCTGCGCCGGATCGAGGCTCGCCTGGAGGCGGGGGATCTGGCGGAGCAACTCGCTGGCCTGGCCCAGGAATACCGCCCCGACCGGTCCTGAGCCTGGCCGGCCGTGGCGGGCGGGTGCCCGCCACGGCCGGGCCCGCCCGGCTCAGGCGGCGGGGCCGCGGTTCCAGCTCAGCCGTGGCTCCAGATCACCGCGTCCGAGCCCGTGCCTCCGGACGATTGCAGGTATCCCGACGCCCACAGGGACGTGGTGCCGGGGGTCAGGGCCATCCCGAACACCTGCCCGGCTCCGGTGGACAGCGGGTGACTGGACCAGGTCCCGGTGGCGGACCGGTGCTCCGCCACCGGCGCCTGCGACGAGTTCCGGGCGGCGCTGAACCACAGGCCACCGCTGCCGTCCGGGGCAATCTTCCTGAGCTGGACCCCTGACGGCACCGCCACGCTGGTCCAGTTGGTGCCGTCGAAGTGCAGCAACTGCTGCGGCAGGCGGCCTTCCTTGGTTGCGGTGACCCACACGTTGCTGTCAGAGAGGGCGAGAATGTCGCCGAACTGCAGGCCGTTCAGGGCCGTGCTGGTTACCTGCTGCCAGGTGGTGCCGTTGTAGCGAAGCAGGATGTCATCGGGGGAAACCTGGTCCGCGCCGATGGCCCACATGTCCGACCGGGAGATGGCGCTCGCCGTGGAGATGGCCCCGGCCAGCCCGGTGACCTTGTGCCAGGTGCTGCCGCGCAGGTGCCAGGTGCCGATGCCGGGATAGGCCCCGGGACCGCCGAACACCCAGACGTCGGCCGGGCTGAACGCGGTGACGGCGGTGATCTCGGTGGCGAGCTGGTGCTCGGGCCACGTCCTGGCCACCGACCAGGACGTGCCGTCCCAGTGCAGCGCGTATCCGGTGAGCTGGCTGACCGCCCATACGTCGTTACTGGCAGGTGTGCTCACCGCGCCCAAGGCGCCGGTCAGCCCGCTGGGCAGCGTGGCTGCCTGCCAGCTCGTGCCGTTCCACTGCTCGGCCAGCGGGGCTCCTGGCGTGCTGCCGGACAGGTCGGTGCCGCCGACCGCCCAGGCACTGGCCTTCCCAGTCGCGGACACGCTGACCAGGCCGTTGAAGATGGTCGATGCCCCGGTGTGCGCCTGGAAGGCGACCTGCCAGCCGGTGCTGGCGGCCGCCGCGCCCGGCAGCCAGGCGGTCGCGGCCAGCGCGGCCGCGGCTAGTCCAATACCAATGCGAAGGGCCGCAGGGCGGCGGGGGTAGCGATGCACGGGAGTCTCCAATCGTGCGTGGCAGCCCCCACGGCGCTCAGCCTGCCACAGCGCTGGGCTGCCTGTCTTCTCCGTGTTCCTGAGCGGCCGCGAGCGGCGGGGTGAGCGTGCGGCCCATCAGCGGGGACAGGTTCGCGGCGATGCTGGCGAGCTGCCGGATGTCGGAATCCACCAGCGCCTGGTCGCCGTCGCAGAGGGCCAGCTTCGGCTCCGGGTGCACGTCGATGATCACGCCGTCGGCACCGACCGCAATCGCCGCCCTGGTGAGCGGGAGGACCAGGTCACGCCGCCCGCCCGAGTGGGACGGGTCCACGATGACCGGCAGGTGAGACAGCCGCTGGGCGACCGGCACCGCGCTGATGTCCAGCGTGTTGCGGGTGGCGGTCTCGAACGTCCGGATGCCCCGCTCGCACAGCACGATGTCGAGGTTGCCGCGCTGGGCGATGTACTCCGCCGCCATCAGCCACTCCTCGATCGTGGCGCTCATTCCCCGCTTGAGCAGGACGGGCTTGGCGGCCGAGCCGACCGCCTGCAGCAGCGCGAAGTTCTGCATGTTGCGGGTGCCGACCTGAAGCATGTCCGCGTAGGAGGCGACCAGTTCCACGCTGCCCGGGTCGATGACCTCGGTCACCACCGGCAGCCCGGTCTCGGCCCTGACATCGGCGAGGATGCGCAGCCCGGCCTCGCCCAGGCCCTGGTAGGCGTAGGGGGAGGTGCGCGGCTTGAACGCGCCGCCGCGCAGCAGCGATGCGCCCGCCGCCTTAGCCATCCGCGCGGCCGTCAGCGTCTGCTCGTGCGACTCCACCGCGCACGGCCCGGCGATCACGGTGAGCGTGTCCGGGCCGATCGGCACGCCGCCGACGCAGATCACCGACCGGTCGGGATGGTGCTCCCGGCTGATGAGCTTGTACGGCACGGAGATCCGCACCACGTCCACGACGCCGCTGCGGCTGCGCAGGTTGAGCGCGCCGAACTGCTCCACGTCGCCGACCAGGCCCACGATCGTGCGGGACACGCCGCGGCTCACGAACGCCTCACCGCCGACCGTCCGTACCAGGTCAACGATTGTGTCCACATCCTGCTGGGTGGCCTCCGGGGCCATCACCACGACCATCGGGTCTCCTCTAAAAGTTGCTGCGGCCGGCGTGTCACAACAAACAAGCCCCGGGCCTTGCGGGCCCGGGGCTTGTCATTAGGTCGTTTCGCGTCAGCGCATTGTCTGGCGGGCGACCGTCCGGGAACCGGGCCGGTAGCCATACCAAAACTCGAACTGCGAGCGCACGGGTGCAGCCTAGCGCACGCCCACGGGGGCCTGCACCCCGGCTCCTGTCACGCCGGCTGATTGCCGCCTGGTCAGGAACCTGCTGGTCACGAACGCCAAGCCGTAGAGCACGCCGATGACGATCAGCAGGAACCGGTACCCGGTGATCAAGGCGATGTATTCCAGGACTCCGCCGACCATGGCCCCGAGCAGGTTGGCCGCGAAGGCGTCCCCGGAGGTCGCCACGTCGGAGAACCGCTGGGCGAAGATGAGGTTGGCCAGGTAGATCGGGGCGAAGGCCAGTGCGCTGCCCGCGACAAAACGGGCCACGATGGGCAGGCCCACCAGCGATTCCTGCGGTACCACCCAGGTGAGGGCGAGCGACGCGATGAGCGCGGCGTAGAGCACGGCCGGGCGTGGCAATCGGAGATGGCTGGCGGTCTCCACGGCCAGGTACACCGCGACCAGCACGCCCGCGAACACCAGCGAGTTCACCAGCCAGGTGGTGCCGAACAGCAGCGCGAACTGCACGATGTTCTTGGTCTCAAGCAGCAGGAACGCGGCGCCCATGAAGGCCAGGTCCACGTAGTTCCGCATCCTGGAGAACGAGCCACCGCCGATCCGGACCAGCAGCAGCGACGCGGCGAAGATGGCCGCGATCATCCACAGGTACTGCTTCGGGATGTCGTTGCCCGGCAGGTAGGGGAACGGGTGGTCGTCGGTCGCCGCGGCGATCGTGCGGCCGTGGAAGAAACTGGTGCAGTTCGGCACCGGCCCGGCCGGGTGCACGGTGAGCACCGCCAGGCGGCGCCCGCCGAGCGGCGGCCCGACCTCGGTGCAGGGCGTCCGCCCGAACGCGTCCTCGATCGTGGACGCGTACCGGCTCTCCAGGAACGGCGCGTAGTAGTTGTACATCGCGAACGTGCCGCCCGGTGCCAGGTGGGCGCGCACCGCCTGGAGTGACTGCAAGGTGAGCAGGTAGCTCTCCAGGCGGATCCCCGACTGCCCGGCCAGCGCGGTCAGCGAGTCGGGCAGCGCGAACAGGATCAGGTTGTAGTGCTGCGAGGTGTCCTGCAGGAAGGCGCGCCCGTCGTCGATGTGCGCGGTCAGCCTGGGGTTGGAGTAGGGGTGGTTCGGGTGCATGTTGCCCAGCCGCACCAGCAACGGGTCGATCTCCACCGTGTCGACGTGCCTGGCGCCCTCGGACAGGGCGACGGCCGCGTCGTTGCCCGTCCCGGACCCGATGATCAGGACGTTGCCCAGCGACGCCTTGGTGACGTGCCGGTAGGGGTAGAAGTAGAAGGCCTTCTGCTTGTGCATCAAGGCCAGGGAACGGGCCGCCTGGTAGGGGATGTTGTTCGCGGACACGTACAGCGCCCCGGTCGCGCCGTGCGTCTGGTTGTACGCCAGCTTGTTGTAGGGCGACCACTCCTGCGCCGGGAGGAACGACTCAAGCAGCAGCAGGGTCGCGACGCTCGCGACGGCGAGGATCTGCCACCACCGGATGCGGGGGGCGAGCAGGACAAGCAGCCCGGCGCAGGCGATGACGCCCCAGGTGCCCGGTGGCTGGTCAAGGAACGACAGCCCGGTGAACGCCGCGATCCCGGCGAGGCTGCCGAGGATGTCGAGCCGGTAGGCGCGCAGCGGCCGGAAGCGGACGAACAGCCGGGCCGTGCCCTGGCCCAGGCCCGCCATCACGCCGGTCACCAGCAGGAAGACCACGCCGAGGCTGACCGGCTGGGGCAGCGCCGGGGTGCCGTGCAGGCCCTGGAAGGGGTGCGGGCCGTTCAGCGTCTGCAGGATCACCGGGAAAGCGAGCACGAACGACACGAGCAGCAGCAGCGCCACCGGCGTCCAGCGCAGGTAGTCGCGCTTGGTCCGGGCGTTCAGGAAGCCGATGCCGATGCCGAGGAAACTTGCGAGCAGGACGAAGTTGGTGGCCTTGGTCACGTAGACGTTGTTCGCGGTCACCCACCTGATCAGGGCGAGTTCCACGAAGAGCATCAGGAAGCTGGCGAACGCCAGCCTGGCACGTTCCCTGGGGTTTTCGGCTGCCGTCTCGGGGGCCGGCGCCTGCGCTGCGGGTCTTTCCTGCGGCTGTTCCCCGGCCGGCCTGGTGGTCTGGCCGTTCGGCTGCGCCGCTACTTCCCCATCCGCACCCGTCATGGTGCGGCCTTCTCCTGGATCATCTGGCAGGTTTCTCATTTTCACCATGCAACGGTAACGAAAGGACGCCGGCCGGGTGCGGCATCGGGACGATTCCCTGCCCCGCCCATGCGGTCGTATGCGGCTTGTATGCCTTTCACCTGATCCCGTCCCGGACGTAGAGGTTGTAGGTATTCATGTGCCGCGCCAGCCGGAAGTGGCTGTGGAAATAGGCGAGGAGCGCGGGATTTCCTGCTTTTCCGCGCTTAACCGGCTGCTCAGGTGAGCCAGCCGCCGCGTCAGCCCGCACGCAGGCCGCTGCGCACGTAGAGGACAAGCTTGCGGGGGGACCTGTAGACCTGGTGGAAGTGACTGGCGAAGTAGGCCTCAAGCTGCGTGCTCCACGCGATCCGCCGGGTGTTGGTAGCGGTGAGCAGCACGTACTGGGCCTTGCTGAACGCCTGGTTCCACGCCGCGTTCACCGCCACGACGTTCGCCGCCCCGGTCTGCGGTTTCAGGCCGTTGGACAGGGCCAGGGTGGTGCCCAGGCTGTCTATCAGCTTGGGGCAGTTCGGGTCGGTGGAGACGAACCGGTTGGCCGCGAGGGTGACCGACGCCTGGTCGGTCAGCACACACGCACCGGGCGGGATCAGTTGGTCGATCGCGGCCGGTATCGGGCCGATAACCCGCGGCGCCCCGCTCTCGAAGCGGAACTGGAAGGCCGCCACGACCGCAAGCGCCACCGCGGACACGCTGACGATGGCCAGGCCGGCCTGGCGGGCGGTCTTCGCGCTGCCCGTGGACGGCCAGGTGACGGCCAGGCCGTCCGGCCGGGCGCCGCCGAGCAGCCGGGACACCGGCAACGCGAGGGTCAGCGCCATGAACGGCGCGAGGAACTCGGCGAAGTGGTAGTGGAACTGGGGCGGCCACAGGAATATCGCGACGATCAGCACCGTCGTCACGGTCGCGAACCAGTCCAGGACGGGCGGTGGCTGCTGCGTCACCGAGATGGCGGCAGCCTGGGTCACGACCACGAAGATCACCAGCACGAGCACGGCCAGCAGCACGAGGCTCTTCGACCAGCCCAGCGCGTACGGGAAGCCGATCATGTTCCTGAGCCGGAGCAGCACCCCCACCCGCACGGCGTGGGCCCGGTACCCGACCTGGGCGGTGATGAGGCTGCGGTAGAGCTGGCTGGGCCCGGCGATGGCGAACGGCAGCACGGGAATCACGAATCCGGCCGCGACCCCGCCGGCGAATACAGCGGCGCGCTTTATCCGGGGCAGGCAGAGCACGGCAAGGACGAGCACGGGCACGATCGCCCACGCCTCGACGGCGCCCCCGAAACCGAACAGGACACCGCCCCAGACCAGGCGCTTGGTGCTGGCCGTGATCCGGTCGCCGTCGAACACCGTCACCGCGCCGGCCAGGCAGAACAGCACCAGCCACGGTTCGACGAGCACCGTGTGCGCCGCGGCCACGCCGTCGGAGTAGACGGCCACGATCCCGCAGGTCAGCAGCACCGCCAGCAGCCCGCGGTGGCGCACGAGCAGGCCCGGCGAGGGCGACCCCGGCGGTACCGGCCAGCACCGTGAGAATCCGGCCGATGGCCAGGCCCCAGGCGGTGCCGGTCCAGTAGGTCAGCAGCCCGACCGGGCTCATCAGCAGGGTGATGCCGGGCGGCTGCACGAGGACGAAGTCCCGGTAGGGCATGGAGCCGTGCACCAGCCGGACCGCGCTGCCGAAGTAGGGCCCGTCGTCGTACTCGGTGACACCGAGCAGGAATCCAGGGCGGGTGTACTGGTAGTAGACGCGCAGCGCGAGCGCGACCAGGGTGATGATGATGATCGTCAGGTTGACCGGGGTGAGCCAGGCCGGCGCGCCGCTGCTGCGGGGCCGGGGCACCACCCTGGGACCCGTCCGCAGAAGTCTTGGCAAGCGTCTCGCTCACGGCTGGCGTCTCCCTCAACCTTTGCTTGTTCTCACCCGTGGACAGAGCCGTCTGACGACCTCGGACGCCGGGCGCAGCCCAGCGCGTGCGGGGGAGGCGGCCAATATCCCGGCCCAAAGCGGATCGTACCGGCCAGCGCGGGCATAACGGCCGAGTGTTGCGTAACTTCCAGGTCAAACCCTGTGGAAAAAACTCTAATGCCTGGTCATCTGGCCTGCGTGGCCACCCCCGAGGCGGTCAGCGCGGGCGCCTTTCCGCCCGGCCGCGCGGGTCTGCATGCCGGTGCCGGAATAGATCGCCGCAGCTGCGGCGGATTGCGGCGATATGGCCGCTGACCTGGCCGGCCGGCACGCGGATCCGGCCGGGTTTCGCAGTCCCGGCATCGCCTGCGCGGGTACGGTACCTTTGCAGCGGCATCGCGAGCGCGCTCTGTGCCCCGGAGGGATTCGCATGGCGGACGCGGGCCTGACCTGGGTCTGTCGATCAGGCGGGCGGGCGCCATCGATCAGGCGGGCGCGGCGCGCCGCGGGCCGCCATCGCTGTCGGAATTGAGCCCTGTCGGACGAACGCGCCGCCATGGTACGGCGCAGCCGTCGCAGGCCCGGTAGGGACCAGGTCGAGGAGAGCAGTGACGACGGTCAAGGAGGCCGGGCCCGGCGCCGAGGGGACAGGCGCGGGCCAGGCAGCCACGAGCCCGGGGGCACCGCCGGCCTGGCGCCGGTGGCGCGGGGCCTGGCCCTGGCTGGCGGGCCTGATACGGCGGCACTGGATATTCGCGAGCGCTCTCGGCGCAGCGGTGCTGCCACGGCTGGTGGCCATGATCGGCTTCCAGCCCGCCGTGCTGTTCCGGCTGGACACCTACGACTACCTGTGGGGCGCGGTTCATGTCGCGCCGAACGTGGTGAACCCGAGCGGGTACTCGCTGTTCCTGTGGCTGCTGCGGCCGTTCCACTCGATCGTGCTTGTGGTGGCCCTGCAGCATCTGCTGGGCCTGGGCATCGCCACGCTGGTGTACGCACTGGTCCGGCGCTATGGGCTGCCGGACTGGGGCGCGACGCTCGCGGCCGCTCCGGTGCTTTTCGACCCGGCGCAGATTCTCGTGGAGCAGTTCGTCATGGCTGACCTGCTGGCCATGGCGCTGATGATCGGGGCGTTCGGGGTATTGCTGCTGCGCAGGCCGCCGTCGATGTGGCAGGTCGTGACGGCGGGCCTGATGACCGGCGCGTCGGTGACCGTCCGGCCGACGACCCTGCCGCTGGTGCTGCTCATCCCGCTGTTCCTGCTGCTGCGCCGGGTCGGCTGGCGCAAGGCAGGCGCCGCGCTGGCGGCCGGGGCGATCCCGGTGGCCGGGTACATGGGCTGGTTCGCCGCGGTGCACGGCTCGTTCAACCTGACCAACAGCAACGGGATGTTCCTGTGGTCGCGGACCATGTCGTTCGCGAACTGCGCGGTGATCCAGCCGCCCGCCGACCTCCAGGCGCTCTGCCCGAGCGCCCAGCCGGGCCACCTTGCCCAGCCGGACCCGTCACGGCGGCTGCCGCCCAAGCGGTACCTCTGGAACCACCGCACCTGGCAGTGGCGGCACGAGCACTCCGGGTTCGTGCCGGACACCGCCGCCTTTAGCCAGGCCAACAACGCGCGGGCGCTGCACTTTGCGATCACGGCCATCGCCGCGCAGCCGTTTGGCTATATCGGCGTGGTGGCAACGGAGAGCGCCGAGCCCTTCGTGTTCACCAACAACCTGCGTTTCCCCACCGTGCAGCCGCGCTCCTCCGGCCTGTCGAGAGCCAACCGGCGCTATGCGGTCGCCGCGATCAAGGGGTACACCGGCAATGCCCAGGGCGTGGCGGGGGACCTCGGGTACGACTACGGCACCCGGCTTGAAGTCGCCGTACGTGTTCCTGATGAACGAGTACCAGCACATCGTGTTCCTGCCGGGACCGTTGTTCGCGCTCATCCTGCTCACCGGGCTGGCCGGGATCATCCTGCCGCGCCGCCGCACGGCGGTCGCGGCGCTGCTGTGGGCCAGCGCCGTCATCCTCATGGTGCTGCCGATCGCGGAGCACGAGTACACCTACCGGTACGTGCTTCCGGCGGTGCCGCTGGCCTGCATCGCAGCCGCGATGGCACTGCGCAAGCCCGGCCAGGAGACCGCGCAGACCTGACCCGGGCCGCGCCTGCCGCCCGCTCGGCTGCAGGGCCAGGGCGCTCAGCCGAAGTGAGGCAGTCCCGTGGTCAGCGTGATCGTGCTGCCCTTCGGCGCCTGTCCTTCGGGTTGTCGTGAACACTACGTTGAACGGCCCGACCTGGTTGATCTGCACCACGAAGCCGGCGCTGCGCAGGATGTCCACCGCCTTGGGAACCCGCAAGCCGGTCGACGTCGGGGATGTTGACCATGGGCGGGCCGGGCGAGATCTGGATCGTGATGACCTCGCCGTTGGTGAACGCGCTGCCCGGCGGGGCGGACTGCTTGACGACCATGTTGACCGGCTGGTCGCTGTGCGCGGCGGTCACCTCGTTGAGCTTCACGCCGTTGGCGGCCGTCCACTGCTCGGCCACCGACTTGTCCTGGCCGACGAAGTTGGGCAGCGGCGGCCCCGCGCTCAGCACGATGGACACCGGCTTGGGCTGCGGCCAGGACGTGCCGGCCGTGGGATCGGTGGAGATGACGATCCCGACGGGGATCGTGGTAGACGTGACCGTCTTGACCTTCCCGGGAACCAGCCCCGCGTGCTTGATCGCCGCCTGCGCATCGCTCAGCGCCTGCCCGGTCACCTGCGGCATGTCGATCATGTGCGGGCCGGCCGACACGACGAGGCCGACCCGGCCGCCGCGCGCTATCCGGGACCCGTTCGCCGGGCTGGTCCGGATGACCAGGCCCTTGGCGACGGTGTTGTCCAGCACGGTGGTGGTGGCACCCGGGGTGAGGCCTACGTCGCGCAGGTCGGCCTGGGCCGTCGCCGCGGAGACCCCGGTGACCTTGGGCACGATCGTGTACCGGCCCTCGATCATCCACCAGCCGAGCAGGCCGAACACCAGCACCACGGCGAGGCCGGCCGCGAGGTAGGCGAGCCTGCGGCTGAACAGCAGCCGCTGGAGCCGGGATTCCCGCGCCATGGTCCCGTACGGAGCCTCGGACGCGGAGACGATCAGGGTCTGGTTCGTGGCCGGGCGGTAGGGGTCGGCGCCCGTGACGCCGTAGGGCTGCACCGCCGTCCCCGTCGCCATGCCGGGGATCATGTCCAGGTCGTTGCCGTTCTGCGCCGGATCCGGCCAGCCTGCGGCGGGCATCTGCGGCCATCCGCCCGACGGTGCCCCTGGCGGCTGCGCGGGCCACTCGGCAGGCGGTGACGCGGACGGCTGGGCGGGCCAGTCGGCAGGCGGCGGGGCTGGCCACACCGGCGCGACGACCGGCCGCGGCGGGGCGGTGTCCGCGCTCGAGGCGTCGTGCCCGTGAGCGCCGCCGGGGAGGCCGGCGGCAGCGCCGGGGAGGCCGGCGGCAGCGCCGGGGAGGCGGCGGCAGCGCCGGGGAGGCGCCTGGTGCTGCGCCGGGGAGGGCGCCGGCAGCGCCGGGGAGGGCGCCTGGGGCTGCGCCGTAGGGCGCGGGCGGCGGGACGTCGAGCGGCAGGCCGTGCCGGGTGCCGGTGATGGCCCGCAGGAACTGCCCGGCGTCGGCCGGTCGCAGGTCCGGATTCCTGCTCGTGGCCAGGGCCACCAGGGAGTCCAGCGCGGGCGGCAGCCCGGGAACCAGGCTGGAGGGTGCCGGGACAACCTCGTTGACGTGCCGGTACGCCACCGCGAGGGGGGTGTCGCCGGTAAACGGCTGACGGCCGGTGAGCAGCTCGAACAGCATGATCCCGGTCGCGTACACGTCGGTGCGGAAGTCCGCACGGCCGCCGGCGACCTGCTCCGGGGCGAGATAGGCGGCGGTGCCGATGAGCAGGCCGCTCTTGGTGTGGGTCACGTCGGAAAGCAGCCTGGCCAGGCCGAAGTCCGCGACCTTGACCGACTGGGCGACTCCGAGCAGCACGTTCTCCGGCTTGACGTCACGGTGCGCGATCCCGGCGGCGTGCGCGGCGGCCAGCCCGGACAGGACGCCCTCGATGATGTCGAGCGCCTCGCGCGGGCGCAGCCTGGTGCGCTCGTGCAGCAGGGCCCGCAGGGTGCGGCCGGGCACGTACTCCATGGCCAGGTACAGGGTGCGCCCGTCGGCGCCCTGGTCGTAGACGGTGACCACGTTCGGGTGGGCAAGCCGGGCGACCGACCTGGCCTCGGCGACGAACCGCCGGACGAAGTCCTCGTCGTTGGCAAGTTCCGCATGCATGATCTTCAGCGCGACCGTGCGGTCGAGCCGGGTATCGGTGCCCAGGTAGACGGTCGCCATCCCGCCGTGCGCGAGATGGGACTCCACCCGGTACCGGCCATCGAGGAGCTGGCCGATAGGCACGCGGGCCAGGGTCGTATCCATCGCGACGATTCTAAAGCTGACACCAGATTTAAGCCCGGGAACAGCGCGAACGCGACGAGGCGGCCACAGCCAGTGACCAAAGCCCCGCGCTTGCCGTGGCTCCGGCGGCTGGCGTGGCCAACGGGGCTGGCCGGGGGCTGCCCCCGGGCTGGCGCGCGCGCACCTACCCTTGGGGCCTATGCGGATCGGGCAGGTGGTGATAGCCGGGGCTGGCCTGGCCGGGCTGCGGACCGCGGAGGAACTGCGGGCCCGTGGATACCAGGGCGCCCTCACCATGATCGGTGCCGAGTCCCGGCCGCCCTACGACCGCCCGCCGCTCACCAAGAAGTTCATGACCGGCGAGATCGACGACACCTCGCTGCGGGCTGACCTGACCGCGCTCGGCACCGACCTGCGGCTGGGGGAGGCGGCGACCGGCCTGGGCGACGGTGTGCTCCGCGCCGGCGAGGCGGAGTTCGCCTTCGACGCCCTGGTGATCGCCACCGGGGCCGCGCCCGTGCGGCTGCCCGGCCCGGGCCCGCAACGGGTGCTGCGCACCTTCGACCACGCCGCCGCGTTGCGCACGGCACTGCGGCCCGGGCTCAAGCTGGCCGTGGTCGGCGCCGGCTGGATCGGCGCCGAACTCGCCACCAGCGCCGCGAGCCTGGGCTGCCAGGTGACCGTGGTGGAAGCGGCGCCCGCCCCGCTCGCCGGGGCGCTCGGCACCGAGGCCGGCGCACGGACCGTGCCGTGGTACGCGGCCGCCGGGGTGGACCTGCGGCTGGGCCAGCCGGTGGAATCGGTGGAGCCAGGCGGGCTCGCCCTGCCCGGCGGCGGCTGGCTGGCCGCTGACGAGGTGGTCACCGCGGTCGGCGTCCGGCCGGAGGTGGGCTGGCTGGCGGGCTCCGGGGTGCTGCTGGAGAACGGGGTGGCGGTGGACGAGGGGCTGCGGGCATCGGTCCCCGGCATCTTCGCCGCGGGGGACTGCGCCGCGTTCCTCTCGCGCCGCTTCGGGCGCAGGCTGCGGGTCGAGCACTGGGATTCCGCCATCCACGCCCCGCAGGTCGTGGCCGCGAACATCCTGGGCGGTGACGAGCGTTATGACCCGGTGCCTTACTTCTGGTCGGAGCAGTTCGGGCGGATGGTCCAGTACTGCGGGCAGCACTCACCCACCGACAAGCTGCTCTGGCGCGGCGATACCGAGGGCCGCGACTGGACGGCATGCTGGCTGGCCAGGGACCGGCCAGCCGGGGAGCAGCCTGCCGGGGACCGGCTCGGGGGGGAGCGGCTGACCGCGGTGCTGGCCGTGTCGCGGCCGAGGGACCTGCTCCAGGGGCGGCGGCTGATCGCCGCGGGCACGCAGGTGGATCCGGTGCGCCTGGCCGATCCGGCCGTTCCGCTGCGCGATGCCACGCTCGGCTGAGGAACGGCCAGGGCCGGCTGAGGGAACGAGCCGGTGAAGCCGGGGGGAACGGTTGTGGCGATCTTCCAGGTTTGGCCGGGTGCGCAGGTGGCAACATCGGGGGTGTGGCACAGAACGACCCCCTGCCGAACTCACTTGTCGGCCCCTGTCTCAGCCTGCCCGAGGTCGCTGACCGCCTCGGCATCCCGCGCGGCCGGATCAAGCAACTGCTCCGCGACCGCAAGCTGGTAGCGGTCCGGCAGCCGGACGGCACGCTGGGCGTGCCTGCCGCGTTCCTGGACGGCGATCAGATCATCAAGGGACTCCACGGCACGCTCACCCTGCTGTTCGACTGCGGCTTCGACGAGCCGGAGGTGGTTCGCTGGCTGTTCACGGCCGACGACACGCTGCCCGGTACCCCCGTCCAGGCCATCGCCGAGCACCGTGGCACCGAGGTGAACAGGCGGGCACAGGCGCTGGCGTTCTGACGCCGGGGCGGTGGCCGGGTGACCGGCGGGCCTGGCGGCCCGCTGTGGCATCCTGGCGTGTGTGATGCGCGCCCTGTACCAGGTGGATGTGTTCACTGCCGAGCCGTACCGGGGGAACCCGGTCGCCGTGGTGCTCGACGGAGCGGGGCTCTCCACCGAGGAGATGCAACGGTTCGCGCACTGGATGAACCTGTCGGAGACCACGTTCGTGCTGCCGCCGTCCGATGCGGCCGCGGACTACCAGGTGCGGATCTTCACGCCGGTCGCCGAGTTGCCCTTCGCCGGCCACCCCACGCTGGGGACCTGCCATGCCTGGCTGGAGGCTGGCGGCGCGCCCCGCCAGGCCGGGACCGTGGTGCAGCAGTGCCGGGCCGGCCTGGTGACCCTGCGCCAGACCGGCGACGGCCTCGCCTTCGCCGCTCCGCCGGTGCTGCGTGACGGCCCGGTCGCCGAGGAACTGCTCGGCCGGATCGCCTCGGTCCTGGGCATCGACCGGGCCGACATCGTCGACGCCTCCTGGGCGGACAACGGCCCCGGCTGGGTGGCGGTGCTGCTCGCCAGCGCGGAGGCGGTGCTGGCGGTCAAGCCCGCGACCGTCGGACCTGGATCTCGGCCTGGTCGGCCCGTACCCCCCGGGATCGCCACAGGCGTTCGAGGTCCGGGCGTTCTTCCCCAAGGACGGGGTCACCACGGAGGACCCGGTGACCGGCAGCCTGAACGCCTCCCTCGCGCCCTGGCTGCTGCGCACCGGCCGGGCCCAGGCTCCGTACGTGGTAAGCCAGGGCACGGCCCTGGGCCGCGCGGGCCGGGTGCACGTCTCCCGCGATGACGACGGCACGATCTGGGTGGCGGGTGGCACGGTCACCTGCATCCGCGGCCAGGCCGAACTCTGACCCGCCACCCCGCCCCTGCCCCGCTCCCGCGGCCCTGCCCGGGCCGCCTCAGCCGTCCCGGGCCGTGGCCGCGACGGCCAGCTCGGCCAGCGCTTCTCGCGCCTCGCCGGTGATGGGCGCGCCCGCCAGCGCGGCGACCGCCTCGCTGACGTGGCGGCCGATCATCCGCTCGGACTCCGCGACGGCTCCCGTTGCGGTGATCGCGTCGCGGACCTCCGCCGTCCCCGCCTCGTCGAGCATCGGGTCACCCAGGTACCTGTCGATGACGTCGGCCTGGGCGGCCGTGGCCCGGTCCCTGGCGATGGCAAGCAGTACCGTGCGCTTGCCCTCCCTGACGTCGTCGCCGGCGGGCTTGCCCGTCTGGGCCGGGTCGCCGAACACGCCGAGGATGTCGTCGCGAAGCTGGAAGGCCAGGCCAAGCGGCAGCCCGTAGGCGGTGTAGGCGGCGGCCAGCCCGGCGTTGCCTCCGGCCAGGCCAGGAGTCGCGCTCGCGGCGGGCGGCGCGCCCGCGCCGGGCAGGTCGTACCGCCCGGCGGTGCCGCGGTCGGGCGCTTGGCCCGCGCACCCGCCCGCCAGGGCGGCGCCGAGGTGCAGCGGCCGCTCGATGGTGTACTTGGTCGTCTTGAACTCCACCACGCGCAGCGCGCTCTCCAGCGTGTCGTCGCCGGTCACCTGCCCCAGCAGGTCCAGGTACTGCCCGGCGAACACCTCGGTGCGCATCCGGTCGAGCACCGGCCGCCCGCGGCGCAGTGCCTCGCCGGGCAGGCCGCTGGCGTGGAACATCTCGTCGGTCCAGCAGAGCAGCAGGTCACCCATGAGGATGGCGGCGCCCATGCCGAACGCCGCGGGTGAGCCGTGCCAGTGGCTGCGGGCGTGCCGCGCCTCGAACTGCCGGTGCAGCGACGGCTGGCCCCGCCTGGTGTCGCTGGCGTCCATGAGGTCGTCGTGGATCAGCGCACCGGCGTGCAGCAGTTCCAGGGCTGCCGCGGCGTTGATGATCTCCGGGCAGTCCGGCCCGCCCGCACCGCGCCAGCCCCAGTAGCAGAACGCGGGCCGCAGCCGCTTGCCCCCGGCAAGCAGGCCGGAGATCGACTCGGCTCCGGGCAGCAGGTCTTGCCCGGCGGCCAGCAGCACGTCGTGCTGCTGGCCGAGGAACGCCTGCAGCGCGCGGTCCACCCGGTCACGGACGTGACCCAGCACCACGGAGCCCGATGTCATGCTCGCGAGACTAGAGGATCCGCCGGGCCCAGGGCCCCGCAGGCGCAACCGGTAACGTGGGCGCATGCCGCTACATCCTGACCACCAAGCGCCGGCCATCCGTGACCTGCTGGCGGGGAACCGGCGGTCGTTCTCGTTCGAGTTCATGCCGCCCAAGACCGAGATGGGCGAGCGCCAGCTCTGGCGGGCGATCCGGCGGCTGGAGCCACTGCGGCCGACGTTCGTCTCGGTGACCTACGGCGCGGGCGGTTCGACCAGGGAACGCACGGTGCGGGTCACCGGGCGGATCGCCGCGGAGACCACGCTGACCCCGGCCGGGCACATCACCGCGGTCAACCACTCGGTGGCCGAGTTGCGGCGCCTGGTCGGTTCGTACGCCGCGGTCGGGGTGCGGAACATGGTGGCCCTGCGGGGTGACCCGCCGGGCGACCCGAACGGTGAGTGGCACGCTCACCCCGAGGGCCTGCGGCACGCCGATGAACTGGTGCGCCTGATCAAGGCCTCTGGCGACTTCTGCGTCGGGGTGGCCGCGTTTCCCGAGGGGCACCCGCGGTCCTCGGATCCCGAATCCGATCTCGACCATTTCGTCCGGAAGTGCCGCGCGGGGGCGGACTTCGCGATCACCCAGATGTTCTTCTACGCCGAGGACTACCTGCGGCTGCGGGACCGGGTGGCGGCGGCCGGGTGTGACGTGCCGATCATTCCGGGGATCATGCCGGTCACCAGCATGGCCACGCTGGAGCGGATCGTGCTGCTCTCCGGCGCCAAGGTCCCGCCCAGCCTCGTGGAACGGCTGAATGCGGCGGCAGACGACAAGGCCGCAGTCCGTGAGATCGGGGTGGACTACGCCGCTGGCCTGTGTGAGCGACTGCTCGCTGAGCAGGCTCCCGGCCTGCACTTCTGCACACTGAACGGCTCGCGCGCAACGTTGGACATCTACCAGCGGCTTGGACTGTCCGGCCGGGCCGAGCGCGCCGGGGCGCCGGGCAGCGGCAGCGGTGCTCCCATGATCGCGTAGGGCAGTCCCGTGCCGGGGAAGGTGAAGCCGGTCAGCAGGTCGGTGAAGCCGAGCCCACGGTAGAGCCGCCGCGCGCGCGTGTTGGCGTCCATGGTGGACAGGACCGCCGCCCGTTCCGGCCGCCCGGCCGTCAGCCGCAGCATCATCGCCAGGCCGGTGCCCCGGCCCTGGTAGCTGGGGAGCACGTGCACCTCGGCGATCTCCAGCGAGTCCCCGAACCAGTCGTTGGCGGCACGGGTGCCAAGGACGCTGGCGGTCGTGCGGCTGACCAGGTCATGCCACCATTGCCCGCCCCCGCCGTGGAAGCCGTAGGCGAACCCGGCCAGCAGCGGTACAGAGCCGGTGGCTACCGGCCCGTCGGCCAGTGCCTCGCCGGGGACTGCCTCGCCGGCTGTTACCTCGCCGGCCATCGGCTCGCCGTCGGCCGAAGCGCCGTCCCCGGGACGCACGATCGCCGCGACGGCACGGAACGCGGCGTAACCCGCATGCCGCTCCATGATCGTGTGCCGCCCGGGCAGTTGGTCCTCGGGCGGGTTCATCGCCGCCGCGTAGACCCCGGCGCACGCCGCCAGGTTCGCCAGGAACTGATTCCCGTCGAGTTCGGCCAGGATGAGTCCGGGCTGCACGCGCGTAGCGTACTCGACGGGGCTCAGGGCCCCGGCGGCGAGCCAGGTTTTGTCAGAGCCTGGGGGTAGCTTCGAACTCAGATCTGAGAGCGGTGGACAGCTAGCCGAACTTATGTTCGAATAGATGTCAGCGAGGCCGCCCGGTAGTTCGCCCCTGCTGCCGGGTCCGGGCCGGGCGGAGCTGGGGAAGTGCCCCGCCCGGCCCTGGCTTTGCGGAAGGAAGGAGCAGCCATGGACACGCTCAGCCAGGTACGGCCAGGCCGGACACGGTGCCGCGTCGCCCCTGCCGCGCTTGCGCTTCTGCAATCAGCCAGGCAGGGATTGGCGGAGGCAGGCGAGGAAGGCAGCGCTGGCTCGCGGTACGTGGCGGCCCACCTCGCCGCGCTGCGGGCCGCGGCCGCGGTCGTGGCCGCCCGCCCCGAGGCTGGGACGGGCCCGCGCCGGAAGGCGCCGAAGAGCGTGTGGGAGCTGCTGCCGCGCGTCGAGCCCGCCCTCGCCGAGTGGGCGGCCTTCTTCGCGGCCGGTGCGCGCAAGCGGGCCGCCGCCGAGGCGGGCCTGGCCCGGGCCGTGTCCAGTGCCGAGGCGGATGACCTGCTCAGGGACGCGGAGACGTTCCTGTCGCTGGTGGAGGATGCGCTGGGGGTGGCCGTTCAGCCGGTGCTGCCGCTCAGAAGCGCCGGATAGCGCCCAGGGCGAGCCGAGTAGGCGGCGTTGGCCGCAGCGTCACACAGGCAATTGGCACGCCATGGCGTCGTGTGGGGCCGCTCTGGTGCCGGGGAGCCGCCGGCCCTGCCATGACGCTCTGCCGCGCTGCCTGAGGACGCCGCGACCACCGGATGGCCGCTGGTGCCGATGGCCGCTGGCGGCTAGAACGCCTCGACCGCGCTGCGGGCCTCGGAGTCGAGCACGCCCCAGCCGATCAGTTCCTCGGTCAGGTCGGCCGGTGACTTGTCATAGATGACCGCCAGCGAGCGCAGGTCCTCCTGCCGGATGGACAGCACCCGGCCGTTGTAGTCGCCGCGCTGGCTCTGAATGGTCGCCACGTAGCGGGCAAGCGGGCCAGCCTTCTCGCGGGGCAACTGGGACATGCGCTCCAGGTCGATGACGAGCTTCGGCGATGGCGCCATCGCCGTGGGCGCCGCGTCGCCCGGCAGCAGTTCCGATACCGGCACTCCGTAGAAGTCGGCAAGCTCGGCAAGCTTCTGCACGGTGACGGAGCGGTCGCCGCGCTCGTAGGAGCCCACGACTACCGCCTTCCAGCGGCCGCGGGACTTCTCCTCAACGCCGTGAAGGGACAAACCTTGCTGGGTGCGAATGGCGCGCAAGCGCCCACCTAGTGTCTTGGCGTACTCAGATGGCATGGTCTCGGCTCCCTGGCCAGTCGTCGCTTTGAGTGATGGTTACGCACAGTGACGGTAGGCCGCAACCACGACGAGGTCAAGCCGAATGGCAAAAAGTGGGTGAACTTACGCGCGTTGCGCGGACCTCCTTCGAAGCTTCCGGCGCGCCGCTCAGTGGCCGGGAGCCCTTACGCCCACGGGGGTTCCGGCCGGTTGGACCGGCGAATACGCCCCGCCGGCGCCACTGCGGGTCACCCAGCCGGGTCACGGTGAGGTAGGTCACATACGGTAACGCGGGATCGTGCCCGCCCGGTTTGCCGCCGCACCCGGGAGCCCGCCGCGCCGGGCAGGCCGCCGCGCCCAGGCTGCCCGGCACCGCCGGCGGGCGTGGCGCTCCCCGGTGGCGAACCGCCCGGCTGGTACCGTGTGTCCGAACTGGCGTCCTTTAAAGGCCCGTCCCGTGAGGCGGGCAAGGAGGTCCTTATGGCGCATGCTGCGCACCCGGCCGGCGGGAAGCCCGGCACTCCCGGTGACAGCGTCACTGTTCAAGGCCCGGCAGGCGGCACCCCGCCGCCCGGCCCGCAGGCACATCCCAAGACCGTCCTGGAAGCGGCGGAGATCAACCGCGCGCTGACCAGGATCGCGCACGAGATCATCGAACGGACCAGGGGAGCCGAACAGGTCGTGCTCCTGGGCATCCCCACCCGCGGGGTCCCGCTCGCCGAGCGCATGGCCGCGCGGATCACCCAGGTGGAGGGCAGGCCGGTGCCGCACGGCTCCCTCGACATCACGATGTACCGCGACGACCTGCGGCTGCGCCCGGCCCGGCGGCTCGGCCCCACCGAGGTACCCGCCGAGGGGATCGACGGCAAGACCGTGGTCCTGGTGGATGACGTCCTCTACTCCGGGCGGACCGTGCGCGCGGCCCTGGACGCGCTCAACGACCTGGGCCGGCCGCTTGCCGTGCAGCTGGCCGTGCTGGTCGACCGCGGGCATCGCGAGCTGCCGATCCGGGCCGACTACGTGGGCAAGAACCTGCCGACCTCACAGGAGGAGGTGGTCCGGCTCCTGCTCACCGAGACCGACGGCGAGGACGCGGTGCTGCTCGAACCGGTCGGCACCGCGGCGCGGCCCCGGCGGGGCGGAGTCACCGGGAGGAGACGATGAACCGGCACCTCATCTCGGCCGCCGACCTGAGCAAGCAGGACGCGCTGCTGATACTGGACACCGCCGAGGAACTGGCCCGGGTGGCGGACCGGCCCATCAAGAAGCTGCCCACGCTGCGCGGGCGCACCGTCGTGAACCTGTTCTTCGAGGACTCCACCAGGACCCGGATCTCCTTCGAGGCCGCGGCCAAGCGGCTGTCCGCCGATGTGATCAACTTCGCGGTCAAGGGCTCGAGCGTGGCCAAGGGAGAAAGCCTCAAGGACACCGCGCTCACGCTGGAAGCCATGGGTTCCGACGCCGTGGTCATCAGGCACAGCGCCTCGGGCGCGCCGCACCGGCTGGCGGGCTGGGTGCGGGGCAGCGTGATCAACGCCGGCGACGGTGCCCACGAGCATCCGACCCAGGCGCTGCTTGACGCGTTCACCATCAGGCGCAGGTTCGGCCGGGGCAGCGGCGAAGCGCTGGACGGGCTGCGGGTCACGATCGTGGGCGACGTGCTGCACAGCCGGGTCGCCCGGTCCAACGTCTGGCTGCTGCACCTGCTCGGGGCCGAGGTCGCGCTCGTCGCACCGCCCACCCTGCTGCCCGTGGCGATCGACGGCTGGCCGTGCTCGGTGAGTTATGACCTCGACGCGGCGCTGCCCAAGAGCGACGTGGTGATGATGCTGCGCATCCAGCAGGAGCGGATGAACGCCGCCTACTTCCCCAGCGTGCGCGAGTACAGCCGCCGATACGGGCTGGACACCGCCCGGCTCAGGCAGCTTCCCGAGGACGCCATCGTGATGCATCCTGGCCCGATGAACCGGGGCGTGGAGATCGCGGCAGAGGTCGCCGACTCGTCCAGGTCCACGATCGTCGAGCAGGTCGCCAACGGGGTCAGCGTCCGGATGGCCGTGCTGTACCTGCTGCTCGGCGGGCTGGAGGTCGCCCAATGACCGCGGAAAGCACGACCTGGGTCATCCGCGGTGCGCGGCCGCTGGGCGGCGAGCCCGCCGACATCACCCTCGCCGGCGGAACCATCACCGCCGTCGGCACCGGTGCAGACACCCCGCAAGGCGCCCAGGTTCTCGATGCGGCGGGGCTGATCGCGCTGCCCGGGCTCGTGGACCTGCACACCCACCTGCGCGAGCCGGGCCGGGAGGATGCCGAGACCATCGAGACCGGCACCCTGGCCGCCGCGCTCGGCGGGTTCACCGCGGTCCACGCGATGGCCAACACCGACCCGGTCGCCGACACCGCCGGGGTCACCGAGCAGATCTGGCGGCTCGGCCGGGCCGCGGGCCACTGCGACGTGCAGCCGGTCGGGGCCGTCACGGTCGGGCTGGCCGGGTCAAGGCTGGCCGAGTTCGGCGCGATGGCCGACTCCGCCGCCCGGGTCCGGATGTTTTCCGACGACGGGCGCTGCGTGTCCGACGCCGTGCTCATGCGGCGGGCGCTCGAATACGTCAAGGCCTTCGACGGAGTGATCGCGCAACACGCCCAGGAGCCCAGGCTCACCGAGGGCGCGCAGATGAACGAGGGGGTCGCCTCCGGGCGGCTTGGCCTGGTCGGCTGGCCCGCCGTGGCCGAGGAGGCGGTCATCGCCAGGGACTGCCTGCTCGCCGCCCACGTGGACTCCGCGCTGCACATCTGTCACGTCTCCACCGCGGGCTCGGTGGAGATCATCCGCTGGGCGAAGTCCAAGGGCTGGCGGGTCACCGCCGAGGTCACCCCGCACCACCTGCTGCTCACCGACGACCTCGTGGCCACCTATGACCCGGTCTACAAGGTGAACCCGCCGCTGCGCACCGCCGCCGACGTGGCCGCGCTGCGGGAAGCGCTCGCGGACGGGACCATCGACTGCGTGGCCACCGACCACGCCCCGCACCCGGTGGAGGACAAGGAGACCGAGTGGGCCGTGGCGGCCCACGGCATGACCGGGCTTGAGACCGCGCTGCGGGTGGTGCAGGAGGCGGTGGTGGACACCGGCCTGCTCGGCTGGGAGCAGGTCGCCGACCGGATGTCGGCCCGGCCCGCCGCCATCGGCCGGCTGTCCGGCCAGGGTCAGCCGCTGGCCCCCGGCTCGCCGGCGAACCTCGTCCTGTACGACCCGGCCGGCCGCGAGGTCGTGGATCCCGCCACGCACGCCTCCCGGAGCCGGAACTCGCCGTTCGCCGGCATGACGCTGCCCGGCCAGGTGGTGGCCACGTTCCTGCGCGGCCGCCCGACGGTGCTCGAAGGGAAGCCCGCCTGATGGCGAGCCCGTGCTGGCCCGGGGGAGCGACCCCCCGGAACCCCCCGATGGCCTCAGGCCCCGCTCCTTCGTCGCGGGGCCTGGGCCCGGCCGGGGCGGCGCAGCCAGACTGGCCAGCGGTGCTCGTGCTCGAGGACGGCACCACGTTCCACGGGACCGGGTTCGGCGCGCGGGGCGAGGCGTTCGGCGAGATGGTGTTCAACACCGGGATGACCGGTTACCAGGAGACGCTGACCGACCCCTCGTACTGCCGGCAGATCGTCGCCATGACCGCCCCGCACATCGGCAACACCGGGGTCAACGACACCGACCGCGAGTCCCGGCGGATCTGGGTGAGCGGCTACGTGGTCAGGGAGCCGTCCCCGATCGCCTCGAACTGGCGGGCCCAGCGCAGCCTGGCCGAGGAACTCGCGGCCCACGGCGTACCCGGCATCGCGATCACCGGCACCCGGGCGCTCACCAGGCGGCTGCGCGACCAGGGCGTGATGCGGGCCGCGATCGGCATCGGCGCCGACCCCGCAGAGCTGCGGCAGCGGGTGCTCGCCAGCCCGCGGATGGCCGGCGCCGACCTGGCGCGCGAGGTATCCACCGCCGAGCCCTACCAGGTGAGCCCGCCGGCCGGCACCGCGACCCGGTACCGGGTCGCCGCGGTGGACCTGGGCATCAAGGCCGCGACTCCCGCGGCGATGGCCGCCCGGGGCTGCCTGGTGCAGGTGCTGCCCGCCACGGCGACGGCCGCGGAGATCCTGGCCACCGGCCCGGACGGGGTGTTCTTCTCCAACGGCCCCGGGGACCCGGCCGCGGCCGGGTACGCGGTCGAGGCGATGCTCGGCGTGCTGACCGCGGGCGTCCCTGTATTCGGCATCTGCCTCGGCAGCCAGATCCTCGGCCGGGCGCTCGGCCTGGGCACCTACAAGCTCCGGTTCGGGCACCGGGGGGTGAACCAGCCGGTCAAGGACCTGGCCACCGGGCGGGTGCAGATCACCAGCCACAACCACGGCTTCGCGGTCGCCCCGCCCGGCGCGGAAGACCTTCCCGGCGCGGACGCGCCGGAGGCCAGCCCCGGCCACGGCCGGGCGGCGGACCAGGCCAGCCATGGGCTGTCCGTTTTGCAGGATCAAGAGGCGTATGCCCCGTTTGACACGCCGTTCGGCCGGGCCCAGGTCAGCCATGTCAACCTCAACGACGGCGTGGTCGAGGGGATCCGGCTGCTCGACGCGCCCGCCCTCAGCGTGCAGTACCACCCCGAGGCCGCGCCGGGCCCGCACGACGCGGCGGGGGAGTTCGACGCGTTCTGCGCGCTGATGGACGGGGCGCGCCATGCCCAGGCGTGAGGACCTGCGCTCGGTGCTTGTCATCGGCTCCGGGCCCATCGTGATCGGCCAGGCCTGCGAGTTCGACTACTCGGGCACCCAGGCCTGCCGGGTGCTGCGCGCCGAGGGGATCCGGGTCAGCCTGGTCAACTCCAACCCGGCGACGATCATGACCGACCCCGAGTTCGCCGACGCCACCTACGTGGAGCCGATCACGACCGAGGTGCTGGAAAAGGTCATCGCGATCGAGCGGCCCGACGCGGTGCTGCCCACGATGGGCGGCCAGACCGCGCTGAACGCCGCCGTCGCGCTGCACGAGTCCGGCGTGCTGGCCCGGCACGGGGTGGAGCTGATCGGGGCCACCATCGACACGATCAAGGCGGGGGAGGACAGGAGCGCCTTCAAACAGATCGTCACCGGCCTCGGCGCGCAGGTGCCCGCAAGCACCGTGTGCCACAGCCTGGAGGAGTGCGAGCAGGCCGCGGGCGGACTGGGCTACCCGGTGGTGATCCGGCCCTCGTTCACCCTCGGCGGCGCGGGCTCTGGCATCGCGCACGACCCGGCGGGCCTGCGCCGCATCGCCGGGGCCGGGCTGGACGCCAGCCCGGTCGGCGAGGTGCTGCTCGAGGAGTCCATCCTCGGCTGGAAGGAGTTCGAGCTCGAGCTGATGCGCGACCGCAACGACAACGTGGTGGTCGTCTGCCCGATCGAGAACATCGACCCGATGGGCGTGCACACCGGCGACTCGGTCACCGTCGCCCCGGCGATGACCCTCACCGACCGCGAGTACCAGCACATGCGGGACGTGGCGATCGCCGTGGTCCGCGCGGTGGGCGTGGACACCGGCGGCTGCAACATCCAGTTCGCCGTGCACCCGCAGACCGGGCGGATGGTGGTCATCGAGATGAACCCGCGGGTGTCCCGTTCGTCCGCCCTGGCGTCCAAGGCCACCGGGTTCCCGATCGCCAAGATCGCCGCACGGCTCGCGATCGGCTACACCCTCGACGAGATCCGCAACGACATCACCGGGCAGACCCCGGCCTGCTTCGAGCCCGCCCTCGACTACGTGGTGGTCAAGGTGCCCAGGTTCGCGTTCGAGAAGTTCCCCGGCGCGAACCCGGAGCTCACCACGCACATGAAGTCGGTGGGGGAGGCGATGGCGATCGGCCGCAGCTTCCCCGAGGCGCTGGGCAAGGCGCTGCGCTCGCTGGAGAGCCCAGGCGCGCCGCTGCACTGGCGCGGCCCGCCGGGGGACCGGGCGGACCTGGTGGCCGCCGCCGCCGTCCCGCACGACGGCCGGCTGTCCACGGTGCACCAGGCGCTGCGGGCCGGCGCCGGCGTGGCCGAGCTTGCCGCCGCGACCGGTATCGACCCATGGTTCATCGACCAGGTGGCCAGTCTTGAAGATCATGCAATACGCCTCGCGCGTGGCTGGCCCGTGCCCGCGGAAACCCTCCGTGCGGCCAAACGTGCCGGGTTCTCCGATGCCCAGATCGCCGAGATCGCGGGGACAGCTGAAACCGAGGTCCGGCGCCACCGGCACGAGCTGGGGATCCGCCCGGTGTTCCACACCGTGGACACCTGCGCGGCCGAGTTCGAGGCGCGCACCCCGTACCTGTACTCGACCTACGACGAGCAGAGCGAGGTGCCCGCCGGGGACCGGCCCAAGGTGATCATCCTGGGCAGCGGGCCGAACCGGATCGGGCAGGGTATCGAGTTCGACTACGCGTGCGTGCACGCCTCCTTCGCGCTGGCCGCGGCCGGGTACGAGACCGTGATGGTCAACTGCAACCCGGAGACCGTGTCCACCGACTACGACACCTCCGGCCGGCTCTATTTCGAGCCGCTCACGCTGGAGGACGTGCTGGAGGTGCTGCACGCCGAGCAGGCCAGCGGGCCGGTCGCCGGGATGATCGTCCAGCTCGGCGGGCAGACGCCGCTGCGCCTGGCGCGCGGCCTGGCCGCCGCGGGCGCGCCGGTGGTGGGCACCAGCCCGGAGGCGATCCACCTGGCCGAGGACCGGGGGGAGTTCGGCGCGCTGCTGGCCGACGCCGGGCTGACCGCGCCCAAGCACGGCACCGCCACCTCGTTCGGCCAGGCCAAGGCGGTCGCCGCCGAGATCGGCTACCCGGTGCTTGTGCGGCCCTCCTACGTGCTTGGCGGCCGTGGGATGGAGATCGTCTACGACGACGCCACCCTGGAGTCCTACGTCACCAGGGCGACGCAGGCCAGCCCGAGCACCCGGTCCTGATCGACCGCTTCCTCGACGACGCGATCGAGATCGACGTGGACGCGCTCTATGACGGCGAGGATCTTTACCTGGCCGGGGTGATGGAGCACATCGAGGAGGCCGGCATCCACTCCGGTGACTCGGCCTGTGCCCTGCCGCCGATCACCCTCGGCGTCAGCGACATCGCGCGGATCCGCGAGTCCACCGGGGTGATCGCCCGCAGCGTGGGCGTGCGCGGGCTGCTCAACATCCAGTACGCGCTGGCCGCCGGGGTGCTGTACGTGCTGGAGGCCAACCCGCGTGCCTCACGGACCGTCCCGTTCGTGTCCAAGGCGACCGCCGTGCCGGTGGCCAAGGCGGCCGCGCGGATCATGCTCGGCGCGACGGTCGCGGAACTGCGGGCCGAGGGCATGCTCCCCGCCTCGGGGGACGGCGGCACGCTGCCCGAGCACGCGCCGATCGCCGTCAAAGAGGTGGTGCTCCCGTTCAACAGGTTCCGTGACGAGCAGGGGCGCGGGGTGGACACCGTGCTCGGGCCGGAGATGCGCTCCACCGGCGAGGTCATGGGGATCGACGACGCGTTCGGCACCGCGTACGCGAAGTCCCAGGCGGCCGCGTACGGCACCCTGCCGGTCAAGGGCCGGGCGTTCGTGTCGGTGGCCAACGTGGACAAGCGGTCCATGATCTTCCCGGTGAAACGGCTCGCCGACCTGGGCTTCGAGATCTGGGCGACCCGCGGTACTGGTGAGGTGCTGCGGCGCAACGGAGTTCGTGCCACGATCGTCCGCAAGCACAGTGACGGTGCGGGTCCCGGCGGCGAGCCGGACATCGTCGCCCAGATCCTGGACGGCCAGGTCGACCTGATCGTGAACACGCCGTTCGGCAGCCCCGGTCAGTCGGGGCCGCGGCTGGACGGGTACGAGATCCGCACCGCCGCGGTCCGGCGCGGGATTCCGTGTGTGACCACGATCCAGGGCCTGGCCGCGGCCGTGCAAGGCATCGAAGCGATCACGCGTGGTGAGGTGGGTGTGCGGTCGCTGCAAGAACACGCAAAGGCCCTCCGCGGTGATACACGATGACGGCTGAACGGGCCGAGTCTGGCGCCTCGCTGGTTCCGGCGCAGGTCAAGGGGACCGTGCTGACGGTCCGCCGGGTGGACGCCTACTACGCGATGACCGTGATCGCGCCGGGTGTGGCCGCCCGGTTCCGGCCCGGCCAGTTCGTCGCCGTGGCGGTCGGCGGCCCGGAGACCTCGATGCTGCTGCGCCGGGCGTTCTCCATCCACGAGGTACGCCCCGATCACGGGGGCACGGTCGAGTTCGTGTTCGCGGTGACCGGGCCGGGCACCCGGTGGCTTTCCGAGCGCCGGACCAGGGACACGCTGGATCTGGCGGGCCCGCTGGGGCGGCCGTTCCCGCTGCCGCGGGATCCGGTGAACGCGCTGCTCATCGGCGGCGGATACGGCAGCGCACCGCTGTTCGCGCTCAGCGGCAAGCTCCGTGGCCGCGGCTGCGCGGTCGACTTCCTGCTGGGCGCGGCCAGCGCGGACCGGGTGTTCGGCGCGCTCACCGCGCGGCGCAGCGGGCGCAGTGCGGTGATCACCACCGAGGACGGGTCGCTGGGCGCCCGCGGCCTGGTGACCGATCTGCTCACCCAGGTCATTCACGAGGGCAGGACCGACGTCATCTACGCCTGCGGGCCGATGGGGATGCTCCGCGCGGTGACCACGCTGGCCAGCCGCTACGACATCCCGGTGCAGGCGCTGGTGGAGGAGTCGATGGCCTGCGGGATCGGGGTCTGCATGACCTGCGTGCTGCCCGTGGTGGGCGAGGACGGGGTCACCCGGATGGCCCGCTCCTGCGTGGACGGCCCGGTGTTCCGCGGCGACCTGGTGCGCTGGGACGACGTCGGCACCGTCCCGTTCGATGCGCTTGGCGCGCCCGGATGGAAGCCGCGCCCGCAGGCCGGGCCGGAGCCTGCGGCCCGGCCGCAGGCGGGCGGGCGCCAGCCGGGCAGGCAGGCCTCCGGCAAGGCGCAGGCGGGACGGGCGCAGCGGGGCCGGGCAGGGCCGGCCGCTGGGCCTGCGGCAGGACGGCCCCATGGCCGTTGACCTGAGGAGCCGGCTGGCTCATGTGGAACTGCCGAACCCCATCCTGACCGCGTCCGGCTGTGCCGGTGCAGGACGTGAGCTCGCCCAGTTCTTCGACGTGGCCAAGATCGGCGCCGTCGTCACCAAGTCGGTCATGCTGGCCCCGCGCTCGGGCCGCCCCACCCCGCGGATGGCCGAGACGCCGAGCGGCATGCTCAACTCGATCGGATTGCAGGGCCCGGGGATCGACGCGTTCCTGCAACGTGACCTGCCCTGGCTGCTGTCCCGCGGGGCGCGCGCCGTGGTGTCGATCGCCGGCGGCACCGTGGACGAGTACGCCGAACTGGCCGCCCGCCTGTCCGACACTTCCGGGGTGACCGCGATCGAGGTAAACATCTCCTGCCCGAACGTGGAGGACCGGGGCCAGGTCTTCGCCTGTGACCCTGCCGCGTCGGCGGCGGTGATCGAGGCGGTGCGGGCCAGGATCCGCTATGACATCCCGGTCTTCGCCAAGCTCTCCGCCGATGTCACCGACGTGGTGGCGGTCGCCGGGGCCTGCGTGAGCGCGGGCGCGGACGGGCTTTCGATGATCAACACGCTGCTCGGCATGGCGATCGACACGAAAACCCTGCGCCCGGTGCTGGCCGGCGTCACCGGCGGGCTGTCCGGGCCGGCCATCAGGCCGGTCGCGGTGCGCTGCATCTGGCAGGTGCACGAGGCGTTCCCTGACATCCCGATCATCGGCATGGGCGGGGTGCGGACCGGCCGGGACGCGCTCGAACTGATGCTCGCCGGTGCCGCCACGGTGAGCGTGGGGACGGCAATATTCCACGATCCGTCCGCATGCCCGCGCATTGTCAGGGAACTTGAGGAGGAACTGGCCAGCCGGGGCATCGAGCGCGCCGCGGACGTGGTCGGGCTCGCCCATGAGCCGAGCCAGGTCGCGGGCCGTAGAAGGCCGGGCAGCGTCTTGTAACGTGTGGCCCAGCCACGAGGAGGATCCTTGACCCAGCCTGCGCCGATCGCCGTCGCACTCGATGCGCCTGACCTGGAGACCGCCGCCCGGTGGGCCGGGCTGGTCACGCCGCACGTGAGCACCGTCAAGGTGGGGCTGGAACTCTACCTGCGGTACGGGCCGGGCATCGTGGCGTCGATCCGCGGTGCCAGCGGGGTCAAGATCTTTCTCGACCTGAAGCTGCACGACATCCCCGCCACGGTGGCGGGCGCGGCCCGTGCGGTCGCCCGGCTCCACCCGGACGTGCTCACCGTGCACGCCGCAGGCGGCCCCGAGGTGATCCGCGCCGCCGTCGGGGCGGCGCCGTCCACGATGATCGCCGCGGTCACCCTGCTCACCTCCCTGGGCCCGGCCGACCTGGAAAGCGTCGGTATCGTGGGCCCGCTGAGCGACGCGGTGCGCCGGCTGGCCGTGCTCGCGGTCGAGGCCGGGGCCCGCGGCCTGGTCTGCTCGCCGCGGGAAGTCGCCGAGGTGCGCGCCGAGGTGGGCCCGGACATCGTGCTCATCACTCCCGGAATCCGGCCGCAGGGCGCCGCGGCGCACGACCAGGCGCGGACCGCGACGCCGGAGGAGGCATTGCGGGCCGGAGCGGATCTGTTGGTTATTGGGCGGCCTATTACGAGCGCTCCCGATCCTGGAGCGGCCGCGGCGGCGATCGCCGCCCCGCTGCGCCGGTTCCAGCCCGCCGGGAGCTGAGCCACCCCGGGCCAGCCTTACCCCGCCGGACGGTATACGATCGGTACAAAGCTGGCCGTCAGCAGGCGTGACCTGTCTCAGCGGCCTCACGTTCCGGGGTCAACGCCGCGGCCGGGCGGGCCCTTGACGATCGGGCAACCACCCCAGTTAACTACCCTGAGCAACCAGCCGGTTTCGTGGAGTAGTAACAGTCAATTTATAGCGTGTTAAACGGGCATTCGCGTTGCCTTGGAGAGCCGAATTCGCTACTTTCCCATCCCGAACCAATGTTTTCTATTCGAAACCCGAGGTGACACGGAGTGGCTCTTCCTCCCCTCACTCCCGCTCAGCGCGCAGCTGCCCTGGAGAAGGCGGCTAAGGCACGCAAGGATCGTGCTGAGGTCAAGAACAACCTGAAGCGTGGCGCGATCACGCTCCCGGCTGTCCTGAAGCAGGGGCAGTCTGACGACACTGGTGGGCAAGATGAAGGTCTCGGCGCTGCTTGAGGCCATGCCAGGGGTTGGCAAGGTGCGGGCACGGCAGATCATGGAGCGGCTCGGCATAGCCGAATCGCGCCGGGTCCGCGGCTTGGGTGCCAATCAGCGCACGGCGCTTGAGAACGAGTTCGGCGGTGATCTCTGACCGAGCCTTACGATCCCAGGGACGAGCGCGGGGAACATAGCTCCGGGGCCGATTCGCCCGTTCATCGCGTAAGCGGTGCCGCGCTTGCCCGGGGGGGCCCACATGAACCCCGCCTGACGGTCCTTTCCGGCCCTTCCGGTGTTGGCAAGAGCACAGTCGTGGCGGGCTTGCGGGCACAGCGCCCAGACATCTGGCTGTCGGTTTCCGTGACTACACGGGCTCCACGGCCGGGTGAGGTCAACGGCCGCGAATATCATTTCGTGAGCGACGCGGCATTCGACGCGATGGTGGCCCGCGGTGAGTTGCTTGAGTGGGCCACGTTCGCCGGCCAGAAGTACGGCACCCCGAAGGCTCCCGTCGCAGAGCGGGCCGCCGACGGGGTGCCGACGCTTCTGGAGATCGACATCGAGGGCGCCCGGCAGATACGCCAGAGCGTGCCCGGCTCCTTGCTGGTCTTTCTCGCCCCTCCGTCCCGCGAGGAACTGGCCCGCAGGCTCACCGGGCGCGGCACAGAACCGCCGGACGTGATCGTTCGCCGCCTGGAAGCGGCGCGCGAAGAGATCGAGGCCGGCCGCGAGTTCGATATCACGCTGGTGAACACATCCGTCCGGGACGTGTGCAGGCAACTGGTAACCTTGATGACGGCCTGAGGAGGCCATCGCGCCTTTCGGCGCGCAACGACGGAAGGAACCCGGTGGCAGGAATTACCACTGCGGACGGCATCATCAACCCGCCCATCGATGATCTGCTCGATGTGGTCGACAGCAAGTACCGCCTCGTGATCATGGCGGCCAAGCGGGCACGGCAGATCAACGCCTACTATGCCCAGCTCGGCGAGGGACTGCTGGAGTATGTGGGCCCGCTGGTCGAGACCAGGGTGCAGGAGAAGCCCCTGTCGATCTCGCTCCGCGAGATTCGTGAAGGGCTCTTGTCCGCCGTGGAGACGGCGGAGCCCTGACCGGCTGACCGATGCCGGCGCACGTCATCCTCGGCGTGAGCGCCGGGATCGCTGCCTACAAATCCTGTGAGCTGCTGCGGCGGCTGACCGAGTCCGGGCATCGGGTCCGGGTCGTGCCGACCGCGGATTCTTTGCGTTTCGTCGGCGCGGCAACCTGGGCGGCACTGTCCGGCCAGCCGGTGACGACCACCCCGTGGGAGAACGTTCACGAGGTGCCGCACGTCCGCCTGGGCGCCGAAGCCGACCTGGTTTTCGTTGCCCCGGCCACCGCTGACCTGCTCGCCCGCGCGGCCAGCGGCCGGGCCGACGACCTGCTCACCTCCATCCTGCTGACCGCGCGCTGCCCGGTGGTGTTCGCGCCTGCCATGCACACCGAGATGTGGGAACACCCGGCCACCCAGGCCAACGTGGCCACCCTGCGCGAGCGCGGCTGCCTGGTGCTTGAGCCCGCGTCGGGCCGGCTCACCGGGGCCGACAGCGGGCCCGGGCGCCTTCCCGAGCCCGCCGAGCTGTGGCAGGCAGCGGTCCGGGTGCTGGCCCGGGGAGCCGCCGGGATGACCCCTGACCTGCACGGCCGTCAGGTGGTGGTGAGCGCGGGCGGGACCAGGGAGGAGATCGACCCGGTCCGTTTCATCGGCAACTGGTCGTCGGGGCGGCAGGGTTACGCGCTCGCCGAGGCGGCGGTCGCCAGGGGCGCGGCGGTGACCCTTGTCGCGGCCAACGTCGGCCTGGCCGATCCCGCCGGGGCCAAGGTGATCGCGGTGACCTCGGCCCGTCAGATGCGTGAGGCGGTGCTGTCCGCCGCGGCCGATGCCGACGCGGTGGTCATGGCCGCCGCGGTGGCCGACTACCGGCCCGCGGCGCGCAGCGAGCAGAAGCTCAAGAAGGCCGGGACGGCGCCAGCGCCGCTGGAGCTGGTGGAGAACCCCGACATCCTGAAGGAACTGGCCGGCCGCCGGCCGCCGGGGCAGGTCCTCACCGGGTTCGCCGCGGAGACCGAGAACATCGCGGAAAACGGCCGGGCGAAGCTCGCCGCCAAGGGCTGCGATCTGCTCGTGGTGAACCAGGTCGGCCCCGGACTGGCGTTCGGCACAAGTGATAATGCCGCCCTCGTGCTCGGCGCCGACGGGAGCGTGACCGAGGTGCCACGGGGGCCTAAGACGGCCCTGGCCGACGTGATCTGGGATCTTGTCGCGGCCAGGCTGCCTGCGCCGGCCTGACCGGAGCGCGGCGGGCCGGGCGCCCCGGTACAATTCGGCGAAGCCCCCGCACTCGGCAACAGGAGTGCACCCGGCGACAGGACTGCCGGGCTCGCGGGGCCTCCCCTTGCCGGGCGCTCCAAGCGCAGCAGAAAAGGATGTCAGGTGGCCCGTCGTCTCTTCACCTCCGAATCAGTCACGGAGGGCCATCCGGATAAGATGGCAGACCAGATCAGCGATGCCATTCTCGACGCGATGCTCAAGGATGACCCGGGCAGCCATGTCGCGGTGGAAACCCTGATCACCACCGGCCAGGTACACGTGGCCGGGGAGGTGACCACGGAAACCTATGTCGATATCCCGAGCATCATCCGCGAGAAGATCCTGGAAATCGGCTACGACTCCTCGGCCAAGGGATACGACGGCGCCTCCTGCGGGGTGTCGGTGTCCATCGGCGCCCAGTCCCCGGACATCGCCCAGGGCGTCCTGGACGCGTTCGAGTACCGCGAAGGCGAGGGTTCGACCGAGTTCGACCGCCAGGGCGCCGGCGACCAGGGCCTGATGTTCGGGTACGCGTGCCGCGAAACCCCGGAGTTCATGCCGTTGCCGATCATGCTGGCGCACCGCCTGGCCCGGCGGCTGTCCCAGGCGCGGCGCAGCGGTGACGTGCCCTACCTGCGCCCCGACGGCAAGACGCAGGTGACCATCGAATACTCCGGGGACGAGCCGGTCCGGCTGGACACCGTGGTGGTCTCGGCCCAGCACGCACCGGACATCGACCTGAACGAACTGCTCGCCCCCGACGTGCGCGACCACGTTGTGGACCCGGTCCTCGCCGGCCTCGACCTGGACACCGACGGCTACCGGCTGCTGGTCAACCCGACCGGGCGGTTCGAGATCGGCGGCCCGATGGGCGACGCCGGCCTCACCGGCCGCAAGATCATCATCGACACCTACGGTGGCATGGCCAGGCACGGCGGCGGCGCGTTCTCCGGCAAGGACCCGTCCAAGGTGGACCGCAGCGCCGCCTACGCGGTGCGCTGGGTGGCCAAGAATGTGGTCGCCGCGGGCCTGGCCGACCGCTGCGAGGCGCAGGTCGCCTACGCCATCGGCAAGGCCAAGCCGGTCGGCCTGTTCGTGGAGTGCTTCGGCACAGAAAAGGTGCCGGTTGCCCGGATCCAGGACGCCGTGCTCGAGGTCTTCGACCTGCGCCCGGCGGCCATCGTCAAGGCCCTTGACCTGCTCCGGCCGATCTACGCGCAGACGGCGGCCTTCGGTCACTTCGGCCGGGAGGAGCCCGACTTCTCCTGGGAGCGGACCGACCGCGTCGAGGAACTCAGGCGCGCCGCCAGCATCTGACCCGGCCCTGGAGGACACCCGCCGCGCCCGCGAAGCCTGCGGGAAGGTCAGGCCGCCCAGCGCTTCCTTCGCTGGCCGCCAGGGTCCGTGAATGTGAACTTGGTGCCCTTAGGGGGGCCTCGTTGTGACGTTCATGCCCTACTGGGGGCGGGCCGGGTCACGCCACCATCGACCAAGACTCCATGATCATCTCAGGGATCACTCGTGAGGCGCGGGTTCGCGGCGGGGTCGGGCGGGTCTGGTAGGACAGGAGCGTGGCAGCGGATCAGGACCAGGTGGCACCGCGCCCGGCCGCCGCTCCCGCGCGAGGAGCGGGCCGGGCGGGCCGTGCGCGGGCGCCGCGACGGCGGTCACCGGCCGCGCAGGCCCCGGCGGCGCACCTGCCGGTCGCCCGGGTCCTGGTGGATGTCCCGTTGGCGCACCTGGACCGGCCCTTCGACTACCTGGTGCCGGAACGGCTGGCGGAATCGGCTGTTCCCGGCTGCCGGGTTCGGGTCCGCTTCGCCGGGCAACTCGTGGGCGGTTACCTGCTGGACCGGGTCGCCGTCAGCGAGCACCAGGGACGCCTCGCGGCCCTGGAGCGGGTCGTCTCGCCGGAGCCTGTGCTCACCCCGGAGATCGCGGCGCTGGCCCGGGAGGTGGCCGACAGGTACGCGGGAACCATGGCGGACGTGCTGCGGCTGGCCATCCCGCCGCGCCACGCAGGGGCAGAAAAGGCGGCACGGCCGCGTGCCGCGAGCGCCCGGGCAACGGTGATGCGCCCGGCGCGCAGACGCGGGAGCGCCCGGCGCGGCCGGTGCCGGATGGCGAGGCGAGTCCGACGGCCGCGCCCGGGCCGTGGGAGCGCTACCAGGCAGGGCCGGCATTCCTGGCGGCGCTGGCGGACGGCCGGGCGCCGCGTGCCGTCTGGACGGCCCTGCCGGGCCAGGACTGGCCCGAGGAGATCGCGCGCGCCGCAGGCACCGCGGCCGCTGCGGGCCGGGGGGCGCTCATCGTGGTCCCGGATGCACGGGACCTGGGCCTGGTCGACGCCGCCCTGGCCCGGATCCTCGGGTCTGGCCGGCACGCTTGCCTGGCGGCGGGGCTCGGGCCTGCCGAGCGGTATCGCCGGTGGCTGGCGGTGGCGCGCGGTGAGATCCGCGTGGTCGCCGGCACCCGGGCCGCGATGTTCGCCCCCGTTGCCGGCCTTGGCCTGGTCGTGATCTGGGACGACGGCGATGACCTGCACGCCGAGCCGCGCGCCCCCTACCCGCACGCCAGGGAGGTGCTCGCGCTGCGGGCGCACCGGGCCCGCGCCGCTGCCCTGATCGGCGGTTTCGCCCGCACCGCCGAGGCGACCAGCCTGGTCGCGAGCGGCTGGGCGCGTGCCGTGACGGCCCCGAGGGACGTGGTGCGCCGGTTCGCCCCCGATGTCCGGGCGACCGGCGACGACGCCGAACTGGCCAGGGACGAGGCGGCCAGGTCGGCGCGGATACCGAGCCTCGCGCTGCGCGCCGCCCGGACCGCCCTGGACCGGGGGCCGGTGCTGGTCCAGGTGCCGCGGCGGGGCTACCTGACCGCCATGGCCTGCGAGCGCTGCCGTGCGGCGGCGCGCTGCGGCACCTGTGGCGGCCCGATGGCGGTAGCGGCCAGCGACGCCCCGGTCAGCTGCCGCTGGTGCGGCCGCAGCGACGCGGAGTGGCGGTGCCTGGCCTGCGGCCACGGCCGGCTCCGGGCCGTGGTTACGGGATCCCGGCGCACCGCCGAGGAACTCGCCCGGGCGTTCCCCGGCGCCCCGGTCGTCGTTTCCGCTGGCGCGGCCACGATCGACTCGGTACCGCCACGGCCGGCGCTGGTCGTCGCGACGCCCGGTGCCGAGCCCCAAGTGGACGGCGGGTATGCGGCGGCGGTGCTGCTTGACGGCTGGGTGCTGCTCGGCCGGCCCAGCCTGGCGGCGGCGCAGGAGGCGCTGCGGCGGTGGCTGAACGCGGCGGCGCTGACCGCCGCCGACGGCACGGTGATCCTGGTGGCCGAGGCTGCCCTGCCGGTCGTGCAGGCGCTGATCCGCTGGGATCCGGTCACCCACGCCGAACGGGAACTCGCCGAACGGGAGGCGCTCGGCTTCCCGCCCGCCGTGCGGATGGCCGCCGTGAGCGGTTCCGCCGGGGCGGTGGCCGGATTCCTCGCCGATACCGTGCTGCCGGCGCAGGCGGAGGTGATCGGCACGGTCCCTGCCGGCGCGGACAAGGTCCAGGCGCTGATCAGGATTCCCCGGCCGGGCGGTCTGGCGCTGGCTGCCGCGCTGCGGCAGGCCCAGGCAGCGCGCACCGCGCGCAAGGACACCGGCCAGGTACGGGTTCAGCTTGACCCGGCCGACCTGATCTGACCTGGAAACCTGGCCCGCTGAGCTGCCCGGATGACTTGTTACTGCCCCGGCAGTCGCCGCGCACCCGCTGCCGTGACCCCGCCGAGGTCATAGGGTGCTTGGGTGGCCACCTCACGACGGAACGCGCGCACGGTGCGCGGCGCGGCCGCGCCGCCCGCAGCCACCGGCGAGGGCGGGGCCGGCGGCACAGGCTCCCAGAACGCTGCCCAGGCAGGTGGCGGGGCCGCAAGGCAGGACGCCGGGACCAGGGCCCGGCCGGCCAAGCTGCCGCCGGTGCGGCTGGCTCCCCGCGAGGAACTGGCCGCCGCGGCCCGGGTGGCACCGCTGCTGCGCGCCGCCCGGCTGGTCGCGTGCTGGGCGGCGGCCGGTCAGCGGTCCGGGACCGCGGAGGGGCTCTCGGCCAGCGCCGCGTCGGCGGCCATGGCCGAACTGGAACTCACGTCCGCGGAACTCGACGTGGCATGGCGGGTGGCCGCCGGCACCGGCATGGTGGCAGTGCCGGCTGGCCAGGCCGTCCCCGGGCCACGGGTGGACGTGCTGGCCAGCGGCGACGCCGGTGACGTGCTCGCGGTGTGGGAGGACGCCCTCCGGGTGATGCTCCGCGCCGAGGACCTCGACGGCATGGCCACAGCGCTCTACACCGTGGGCGGCCCGGTGAAGATGGACGCGCTGTTCGAGGCGTACATGGCGGCGGCCGGCAGCCGGGACCAGGCGGAGCGGCCGTCCCGCCCGGGCGAGGACCTGGCTGCGGGCCTGTCCTCCGCCCTGGAGACGTTGGCCGATCTCGGGGTGGTGGAGCTGGGCACCGACGACAGCGCGGGCGGGCTGACCGTCGCCCTGTCGCGGCTCGGGGTATGGGGGATGCACCGGCACCTGCGCGCCCAGGGCTGGCACGTGCCCGTGCTCGGCAGTGGCGCCCGCGACGGAGCCGCCGCCCTGCTCACCACGCTGGCCAGTTGCGACGCGGAAGACGGCGAGGCGGAGATCGCTGCCTGGCTGGCGGCACGGGCCCCGGCGAAGGCGGCGCGGGAACTGATCAACGCGGCCCGGCGCGGTACACCCGGCCTGCGCGGCGCCGGCTTCGCGGTGCTCGACCGGATCGGTGACCAAGCCGTGCCGGCGGTGCAGGCCGCGCTCGAGGATCCGGTGCTGCGGGCGCACGCCGCGGTGTGGCTGCACGAGCATGGCGAAGAAGCCGAACTGGGGCCGGGGGAGCGGGCCTGGCTGCTCGTGGACCTCGGGGCCGGGCTGCTTGAGGAGGCCGACCCCAGGGACGTGGTGGTGGAACTGCTTCCCGACCTTCCGCCCAAGGCCCAGGCCGACATGGTGGCGGGGCTGTGGGAGGTGGACCACCCGGCAGTGACCGACCTGCTGACCGCGCTCAGCGAGCACCACCCGGACCCGGCGGTGGCCCGGGCCGCGCGCAAGGCCGCGTTCAAGGCGCGCTCGCCGTCGCGCGCGGCAGGCGCTCGTAAGGCGCGCGGCGGGCGCTCGTAACCTGCCAGACCCCCTAGACTTGACCCGCCGGAGCCCGGCGGGGCGGCTCTGGCCGACCGCGTCTCCGGCAGCCACCCGAAGGGACGGTGCGCCATCAGCATCAAGCCGGTCCGGCTCTTCAGCGATCCGGTGCTGCGCACCCCGGCCGATCCCGTCAAGGTGTTCGACGCCGAGCTGCGCAGGCTGGTCAAGGACCTCACCGACACCATGCTGGACGCGCCAGGGGTGGGCCTCGCGGCGCCCCAGATCGGGGTGAGCCTGCGGGTGTTCACCTTCCACGTCGATGACCAGGTCGGGCACCTGATCAACCCGTCGCTGAGCCTGTCGGAGGAGGAGGAGACCGACGACGAGGGCTGCCTGTCCTTCCCCGGCCTGGTCTATCCCACCAGGCGCGCCTACGGCGTCGTCGCCAGGGGCTTTGACATGCACGGGGAGCCGGTCACGCTGGAAGGCACCGGGCAGCTGGCGCGGTGCGTCCAGCACGAGACCGATCACCTGGACGGCGTGCTGTTCATCGACCGGCTGGACGCGACACAGCGGAAGCTGGCGATGAAGGAGATCCGCGAGTCCGACTGGTGGGGCGACGCCGCGGCCAAGGTGAAGATCTCACCGCACCCCACCTGGGGCAAGGCGCTCTGAACGTGACTTCGTCACGCCGCCTTGGGTCGGCCAGCCCCGGGGCCCAGCCCGCGAGTCCCCGCTAAGCCATGCGCGTGGTTTTCGCCGGCACCCCGCAGACGGCGGTGCCCTCCCTGGAAGAACTGCTGCGGTCCAAGCATGAGGTCGTGGCGGTGCTCACCCGGCCCGACGCCGCTGCCGGGCGGGGTCGGCGGTTCGGCCCGAGCCCGGTCGCCCAGTGCGCCGCCAGCGCCGGCATCGAGGTGCTCAAGCCCGGCTCGCCCCGGGATCCGGCCTTCCAGGACCGGCTCCGCGCGCTCGCACCGGACTGCTGCCCGGTCACCGCGTACGGTGCGCTGATCCCGCGCGCCGCGCTGGAGATACCGCCGCACGGGTGGGTGAACCTGCACTTCTCGCTGCTGCCCGCCTGGCGGGGCGCTGCGCCGGTCCCGCACGCCATCTGGCACGGCGACGACATGACCGGCGCCACCACGTTCCGGCTCGTGGCCGAACTGGACGCCGGGCCGGTCTACGGGGTGATGACGGAGCCGATCGGCCCGCAGGACACCGCCGGCGATGTGCTCGCCAGGCTCGCCACCGCTGGCGCGGGCCTGCTGGCCCAGACCCTGGACGGCATCGAGTCGGGCGGCCTGCGTGCCGTCCCGCAGCCCGTCGAGGGCATCAGCTACGCGCCCAAGCTGACCACCGAAGACGCGCGGGTGCGCTGGAGTGACCCGGCGCTCGCCGTCGGCCGGCAGATCCGGGCCTGCACTCCCGCTCCCGGTGCCTGGACCATGCTGGGCGACGGCCGGCTGAAGCTGTGGCCGGTGCGGGACTGCCTGCAGGCGCCGGACGTGCCGCTGCGCCCAGGGGAGCTGCTGGTCACCAGGTCGGCAGTGTTGGCAGGCACCGCTACGCACCCCGTGGAACTCGGCGACGTACAGCAGGGCGGCAAACGCAGAATGCCCGCCACCGAATGGGCCCGCGGGCTGCGGCTGGGTGCGGGGCAGCCGGGGAGCGGTGAGCCCGGAGACGAAGCCCCTGTTCCGGCCGAGACCGGCGCGGCGGGCCCGGTGCTGCACTGACATGGCCGCCCGCCGCCCCGCCGCACCGGCCAGGCCCCCGTCCCGCAGCGCCACGACCCCGGCCCGCGAAGTCGCGCTGGCCGTGCTGCGCGCGGTGACCGACCGGGACGCCTACGCCAACCTGCTGCTGCCCGGCGCTGCTTACCGAGCGCGGGCTGCACGGCCGCGACGCGGCGCTCGCCACCGAACTGGCCTACGGGACGCTCCGCGGCCGCGGCAGCTACGACGCCGTGCTGGCCGCGTGCAGTACCCGCGCACTCGCCGACATCGACCCCCCGCTGCTTGACGTGCTCCGGCTCGGCACCCACCAGTTGCTTGCGACCAGGATCGGCCCGCACGCGGCGGTGGCCACGTCGGTCGCGCTGGCCCGGGACGTGGCCGGAGCAGGGGCGGCGGGATTCGCCAACGCCGTGCTCCGCCGGGTCGCCACCCGCGACCTGGACTCCTGGATCGCGGCGGTCGCACCGGACCGGGCCGCCGACCCGGTCGGCTACCTCGCGGTCAAGACCAGCCATCCGGGCTGGATCGTCGCCGCGGTCAGCGAGTCGCTGGGCGAGGAGCCGGTCACCGGGCTGCCGCTGACCGAGGAGGCCCTCGCCGCGAATGGGATACGCCCCCGGGTCACCCTGTGCGCCGTCCCCGGCCTGGCCGCCCCCGCCGACCTCGTCGCCCAGGGCAGCCAGGCCGCCCGCTGGTCGCCGTTCGGCGCATATCTGGACGGCGGCGACCCCGCAGGGATACCTGAGGTCCGGCAGGGCCGTGTGGCCGTGCAGGACGAGGCGAGCCAGCTTGCCGCGCTCGCGCTGACCCGCGTGGACGTAGGTCCAGCGGACCGTGGCCCGGGGGGCGCTGGTGGCGACCGCCGCTGGCTCGACCTGTGCGCCGGGCCCGGCGGAAAGGCGCGGCTGCTCGCCGGCCTGGCGGCAGGCCGCGGCGCCCGGCTGCTCGCCGCCGACGTCAGGGAACACCGGGCCCGGCTGGTGCGCGCGGCGACGGCCCCGTCGGCCGGCACCGCGGCGGTGGTCGTGGCGGACGGCATCAGGCCCGCCTGGCGGCCCGCCTCGTTCGACCGGGTGATCGCCGATGTCCCCTGCTCGGGACTCGGGGCCCTGCGGCGCCGCCCGGACGCACGCTGGCGCAAGACGCCGGCCGATGTGGCGGCGCTCGGCGAGCTGCAGCGTTCGCTGCTCCGCACCGCGATCAACGCTGCCAGGCCCGGCGGGGTGATCGCCTACGTCACCTGCTCGCCGCATGTCGCGGAGACGCGCGCGGTGGTCGGCCAGGTCACCGCCGCCCGCGACGACGTCCTCGTGCTCGATGCCCCCGCGCTGCTCGGTGAGGTGCCCGACCTGGCCTGCCCCGCTCCAGGCGGGCCGTACGCGCAGTTCTGGCCGCACCTGCACGGCACCGACGCCATCTTCCTGGCCCTGCTGCGGCAGGTGTTAGCCCAGGGGAGCGACCCCCTGGAACCCCCGTCGCCTAGCGGCGCTGTTAGCCCGGGGGAGCGACCCCCTGGAGACCCCCGGTGGCCTAGCGGCCCCGTTCCTTCGTCACGGGGCCTTGGCGCTGCTGGCCCGGGGGAGACCCCGGAGCCCCCTGTGCTACCGCGATCGTGCTTTGGCCCGGGCTGGCTGGCTGGGTTCGGGCCTCACCTGGTCAGGGCCCGGCCGGTGGTGCGGCCGAGGCGGGATGTGCCGATGTCGGCGCGCTGGCCTTGTGCGTAGCCGGTCCCGTAACCGGCGCCGCTGTAGGTCACCCGGGACGTGCGGGTGACCGGGTAGGCCTGCCGCAGGGTTCGCTCGATGATCTCGGTGCGGTCCGCGAGCACCAGCGCGGCCGAGGGGCCGGTGCCCACCGGGGCGTCCGCGGCGCGCTGTGCCGCTCGCTGCTCGGCCGCGCGGACCCGGGCCACCACGGCGGTCGCGAAACCGAGCAGCCAGCTCCGCCGCCAGGCCCGGGTATTCCGCGACCAGGCCGGTGGCTCGGCGGTAGACAGGCCCTGCCACATCTGCAGCAGCAGCGAGGTGTAGAGGACGTCGGTGCGCTCGATGTCCGAGGCGAACCCGAACACGTGAATCCGGGATCCAGGGCCGGTGCGCGGCAGGATCACGCACTGGCAGCGCAACGCGGCCGCCAGCCCGCACAACAGGTGCGCCTGCACCCGGGCCCAGGGATTGGCGATGTCCATGACCCGGTCGTCCGGCCGGTCCGTCTCCGGCCGCGCCGCCGCCAGCAGGGCGCGGTCGATGCCGTACTTCGCCATCAGCTCGGCAGCCTTGGCGGTCAGCGCCTGCGCCTCGGCCGGGGTCACCCCGTCCGCCTCGGCCTTGACCAGCAGTTTGCGGACCCGGGCGAGCAACGCATCCGGCGTATCGGGGTTCACCGGCGTCCCTCCTGCTGTCGGCCGATCCATCGCTGACAGGACCGAAGGTTATCCGCGGACGGTGACAGTCCCGGCCTCGGGCCGCGGCGCACGAGGAACCCTATCGGGGGAGCCTGGTACCACCCCAGGCGCCACCCACGCGTGAGCGGGAGCGACGTCTAGACTCGGCAGCATGGCCGTCCAGATGGCGCCCAGCATCCTGTCCGCCGACTTCGCCAGGCTCGCCGACGAGGCGGCGGCGGTCGCCGATGTCGCCGACTGGCTGCACGTGGACGTCATGGACAGCCACTTCGTGCCGAACCTCACCATCGGGCTGCCCGTCGTCGAGTCGCTGCTCAAGCACACCGAGCTGCCGCTGGACTGCCACCTGATGATCGCCGAGCCGGACCGGTGGGCCGCCAGCTACGCCGAAGCGGGGGCCCGCAACGTCACCGTGCACGCGGAGGCGCTCCATGCTCCGACCCGCACCCTGCGGCTGATCCGCGCCGCGGGCGCCCGCGCCGGGGTCGCGGTCAACCCCGCCACTCCGGTGGAGCCCTATGAGGACCTGCTGCCCGAACTCGACATGCTGCTGCTGATGACCATAGAGCCGGGTTTCGGTGGCCAGGCCTTCCTCGACGTGGTGCTGCCCAAGCTGCGCCGCGCGCGGGCACTGGTGCAGCGGCACGGCGCGTCGGTGTGGCTCCAGGTGGACGGCGGGGTGGGCGAGGAAACCATCGAGCGGTGCGCGGAGGCCGGGGCCGACGTGTTCGTGGCGGGCACGGCGGTCTACGGGGCCGACAACCCCGCGGCCGCCGTGGAGGCGCTGCGCCGGCGCGCGGAACAGGCCACCGCCCGTGCCGCCTGGCAGCACTGATCCTGGCGTCGGGGCCGCCAGGGACAACAGCAGCCGGCCAGAACGGGGAGACTTGTCGATTCCTGGGCCGGCCGATCGTCGGGATAAGTGACGAGACCCTGACGACACGGAAGGATGATCAGCATGGCTGAATACCTGATCCTCATCTGCGAGGACGAGAACGCTTACGCCACCGCCACGCCGGACGTGCTCCAGCAGGTGATGGAGGCGCACACCCGGTTCGCCGAACAGGTCCCCGAGAAGGGCGGCAAGCTCATCGAGGGCCGGGCCCTGCAGCCCACGTCCACGGCCACCTCGATCCGCGGGGACGTGGTGACCGACGGCCCGTTCATCGAGACCAAGGAAGCGATCGGCGGTTACTACCTGATCGAGGCGCGTGACCTCGACCACGCCCTGGAGATCGGGAAGCTGTGCCCGGCCCGGTTCGGCGGCGTCGAGGTCCGGCCGATCATGGTGTTCGGCTGAGGTGACCGAATCCCCCCGGCCCGGTGCGGGCGCCGATGCCGGCGCTGGCAGCGGGGCGGGCGAGGCATCCGCCGCGGTCGCGGACGCGCACCGTCGCGAGTGGGCCTTCGTGCTCGCCGCGACGGCGCGCGTCGCCGGCGACCTTGACCTGGCTGAGGAGTGCGTCCAGGACGCCTACGCCGCCGCGCTCACTGCCTGGACCCGGCAAGGCGTGCCGCGCAACCCAGGTGCCTGGCTCACCACTGCGGCTCGCCGCCGGGCGATCGACGCGAAACGCCGGGACCGGGTGCTGCGCGCCAAGCTGCCGCTGCTCATCGAGCCGGACCCGCCGGTCGCGGCGTCCGCGCCGCCAGGGGCCGGGCAGGCGGAGGAGGACGAGGTGATTCCCGATGACAGGCTGCGGCTCATCTTCACCTGCTGCCACCCGGCGCTGGCAAGGGAGGCCCAGGTCGCGCTGACCCTGCGACTGGTGTGCGGGCTGACCACCGTGGAGATCGCGCAGGCGTTCCTGGTTACCGAGCCGACGATGGCCGCGCGGGTGACCCGTGCCAAGAAGAAGATCTCGGCGGCGCGGATCGCCTACCGCGTGCCGGCGCCTGCCGAACTGCCTGACCGGCTGGACGCGGTGCTCACGGTCGTGCACCTGCTCTACACCACCGGGCACACCGCTCCCGCTGGCGACAACCTGGTGCGCGCCGACCTGGTCGACCGGGCTATAGGGCTGGCCCGCATGCTGCGCACCCTGATGCCCGACGAGCGGGAGGTGGCAGGCCTGCTCGCGCTGATCCTGCTGACCGACGCCCGCCGGGCCACCCGGGCCGACCCGCAGGGCCGGCTGCTGCTGCTCGAGGACCAGGACCGGTCCCAGTGGGACCGCGCGACGATCGCCGAAGGCACCGCGCTGGTGCCGTGGGCGCTGCGGGGCGGCGGGCCGGGCCGGTTCGCGCTGCAGGCCGCGATCGTGGCACTGCACGCCGAGGCGCCCAGCTACGCACAGACCGACTGGCCGCAGATCGTCGCGCTCTACGACGCGCTGCTGCGGGTCTGGAGTTCGCCCGTGGTGGCGCTCAACCGTGCCGTCGCGGTGGCCATGGCGCAGGGCCCTGCGGCGGGGCTGGCCCATATCGGGGAACTGGAGGCGGCCGGGCGGCTGGACGCCTACCGCTACCTGCCCGCCGCCAAGGCGGACCTGTTGCGCCGGCTGGGCCGGTGGGAGGCGGCGGCACAGGCCTACCGTGACGCGCTGGCCCTGACCGACAACGCCGCGGAGCGCGAGTTCCTCGCCCGCCGCCTCACCGAGGTGACCGGCACGCCCACGTGAGCCGCGGCGGAATAGCCGCCATGGCACACTGGTTACCGAAGTGACAGCGTGCTCCGGGGTCGGTGAAACTCCGAGCCGGCGGTGACAGTCCGCGACCCGTCCAGGCCCAGCGCCTGGCCGGTTGACCCGGTGGAATCCCGGGACCGACGGTGAAAGCCCGGATGGGAGGCAGCACGCTCTCGGTTTGGCGCTGCGGGCCAGCGCCAGGCCGTGCTGGCGCGTTCGCGCGCACCCCGGAGCCGGCGTTAGGGCGGCCCGGAGGAGGCATAGGCGCGGATGTTCACCGGAATCGTGGAAGAACTCGGCGAGGTCGTGTCCGTCGAGCATCTCGACGGTACGGCCCGGATCACCGTACGGGGACCGCAGGTCACTTCCGACGCGCGGCCCGGCGACTCCATCGCCGTCAACGGCACCTGCCTCACCGTCACCGGCCTGTCCCGCGGCGACTTCACCGCCGACGTGATGGCCGAGACGCTGCGCCGTACCGGGCTCGGCGGCCTGGCCCCGGGCTCGCCGGTCAACCTGGAGCGCTCGCTGCGCGTCGGCGACCGGCTCGGCGGGCACCTGGTCCAGGGCCACGTGGACGGCGTGGGCACGGTCACCTCCCGGGTCACTGGCGAGCGCTGGGACGTGGTCAGGATCGCCGTGCCGCCCGGCCTGGCCCGCTACCTGGTGGAGAAGGGCTCGGTCGCGGTGGACGGCGTCAGCCTCACCGTGTCCGCCCTCGGCGGCAGTACGGAAGAGCCGGCCTGGTTCGAGGTCAGCCTGATCCCGGCCACGCTTGCGGCGACCACCCTCGGCCGCCTGCAGCCGGGCGCCAGCGTCAACCTGGAAGCCGACGTGATCGGCAAGTACGTGGAACGGATGCTGCCCGGCCAGCCAGCGGCGGTGCGGTCATGACCGCGGCGCAGGCCCGGGGCACCGTCGCCCTCGACAGCGTCGAGCGGGCCATCGCCGACATCGCGGCGGGCCGCGCGGTCGTGGTGGTGGACGACGCGAACCGGGAGAACGAGGGGGACATCGTCTTCGCGGCCAGCAAGGCCACGACGGAGCTGATGGCGTTCACGATCAGGTATGCCCGCGGGCTGATCTGCGCGCCCATGCTGGGCGCGGACCTGGACCGGCTGCAGGTGCCGCCGATGACCAGTGACAACCAGGAGCACATGGGCACCGCGTTCACGATCAGCGTGGACGCCCGCGACGGCATCACGACCGGCATCTCCGCGGCGGACCGGGCAAGGACCGTGCGGGTGCTCGTCGACTCCGCGACCGAGCCTTACGAGATCGTCCGTCCCGGCCACATCTTCCCGCTGCGGTACGCCGAGGGCGGGGTGCTCCGCCGCGCCGGGCACACCGAGGCCGCAGTGGACCTGGCCAGGCTGGCCGGGCTCACCCCGGCCGGCGTGGTGGCCGAGATCTTCAACGACGACGGCACCATGGCCAGGCTGCCCGAACTGCGCGCATTCGCCGACCAGCACGGCCTGGCGATGATCACTATCGCCCAGCTCATCGAGTACCGGCGGCACTCCGAGCGGCAGGTCAGCCGGGTCGTGGAGACCCGGCTGCCCAACGCGCACGGTGAATGGCGGGCGCTGGGCTACCTGGACTCGGTCGACGGCACCGAGCACATCGCGCTGGTGCACGGGGACCTGGGTGACGGGCAGGACGTGCTGGCCCGGGTGCATTCCGAATGCCTGACCGGGGACGTGCTCGGGTCGCGGCGCTGCGACTGCGGCGCGCAACTGGAGGCCGCGATGGCGGCCGTCGCCGCGGAGGGCCGCGGCATCGTCTGCTACCTGCGCGGCCACGAAGGCCGTGGCATCGGCCTGCTCAGCAAGCTGCGCGCCTACCAGTTGCAGGACGGCGGGGCGGACACGGTGGACGCCAACCTGGAACTCGGCCTGCCCGCGGACGCCAGGGACTACTCCGTCGGCGCGCAGATGCTCGCCGACGCCGGAGCCCGCTCGGTGCGGCTGCTCACCAACAACCCGGCGAAGGTGGCCGGGCTGGCGGCCTGCGGGATCGAGGTGCGCAGCATGGTCCCGCTGCCGGTCACCCTGACCCCGGAGAACCTGCGCTACCTCACCGCCAAACGGGATCGCCTGGGCCACCGGATCGACGGGCTGCCCGAGCCGAACGGCGGTGGCCACGCCGGCCACGTGAGCGGCCTCGCGGAAGCGCGGTGAGCGGAGAGGGGCGGCCCTCGGCCGGCGGCACGGTGGACGCGGCCGGGCTGAGCCTGGCCATCGCGGCGACCCGCTGGCACGCGGAGATCACCGACAGCCTGGTGCGCCGTGCCTGCGCCGCGGCGCAGGCCTGCGGCGTCGCCGAGCCGCTTGTGGTGCGGGTAGCCGGTGCGGTGGAACTGCCTGTGGTCGCGGCGGAACTCGCCGCCGGGCACGACGCCGTGGCCTGTCTTGGCGCGGTGATCCGCGGCGGGACCCCGCACTTCGAGTACGTCTGTGACGCCGTGACGGCCGGGCTCACCCGGGTCGCCCTTGACGCGCGAACCCCGGTGGGCAACGGGGTGCTGACCTGTGACACCCTGGAGCAGGCCCGTGACAGGAGCGGGCTGGACGGCAGCCATGAGGACAAGGGCTGGGAGGCGGTCGTGGCGGCACTCGACACCGCGCTGGTGCTGCGCTCGCTGCGCGAAACCCCGTGAAAGGCAGGCTCGTTGCTATCCCTCGTCCTGCCCAAGGGCTCGCTTGAGCGGGCCACCCTCGATCTTTTCGACGCCGCGGACCTGACCGTCCGCCGGTCGTCAGACCGCGACTACCACGCGTCTATTGACGACCCACGCGTTGACCGGGTGCGCTTCCTGCGGCCGCAGGAGATCCCGTCCTATCTCGAGCGCGGGCTGTTCGACCTGGGCATCACCGGCCGGGACTGGATCACGGAGACCGGCGCCGACCTGGTCTCGCTCGGCGAGCTGAAGTACTCCAAGGTCACCGCCAACCCGGTGCGGGTGGTGCTTGCCGTGCCCGACGCCGCGCCCTGGCGGTCGGTCGCCGACCTCCCCGAGGGCATCCGGATCTCCACCGAGCTTCCGGCGCTGACCAGCAGGTACCTGGAGGCGCACGGGATCAAGGCCATGATCGTGCCCTCCTACGGGGCCACCGAGGCCAAGGTCCCCGACATCGTGGACGCGATCGTGGACCTCACCGAGACCGGGTCCTCGCTGCGCCGCAACGGCCTGCGCATCCTGGACACCCTGCTCACCAGCTACACCGAGCTGGTGGCCAGCGTCGCCGCCTACGGTGACGCGGACAAGCGCGCCGCGATGGAGGACATCGCGCTGCTGCTGCGCGGGGCCATCCAGGCGCGGGGCAACGTGCTGCTCAAGCTGAACGTGCCCGCGGCCGAACTGGCCGCAGTGACGGCGATGCTGCCGGCACTGTCCTCGCCGACCATCACCACGCTGGCGCGCGGCGACATGAACGCGGTGGAGACCGTGGTGCCCAAGCACAGCGTGAACACGCTGATCCCGGCGCTGAAGGCGGCCGGGGCGCGGGACATCCTGGAGATCCCGATCTCCAAGATCGTCGAGTAAAGGTGCCCTGTGGGCCGGCGTCCGTGCGACGTACTGTTGTGACAGGTGCCGGGCTCCCGGCATATCCGCTGGCCGGAACCTGTTAGCACCAGCAGGCGAAGTTTCGTGGAGGGATGCGGGCGTGCGCGACATCCTGGGCCAGATCGAGAAGTGGTGGGACGCCGGGGAGACGTTCGGCGTGGCCACGGTGGTGCGCACATTCCACAGCGCGCCCCGGGAGCCAGGCGCCGCGCTGGCCGTGTCGGCGGGCGGGGAAGTCATCGGCAGCGTGTCCGGCGGGTGCGTCGAGGGCGCGGTGTATGAGCTCGCCCAGCAGGTGCTGCAGACCGGGGAGCCGGTGCTGCAGCGCTACGGCGTCAGCGACGACACCGCGCTGGCGGTGGGCCTCACCTGCGGCGGCATCATCGACATCTTCGTCGAGCCGGTCAGCAAGGAGCGCTATCCGCAGCTCGGCGAGGTGGCCGCCGCGATCACGGCAGGCCGGCCGGTCGCCGTGGCCACCGTGATCGCCGGCCCCGGGCAGGCCGGGGTGCGGCGGGTGATCTCCGGGGACTCCGAGGACGGGACGCTGGCCGCCGGGGACCGGCTCGACCAGGCCGTGGATGACGACGCGCGCGGGATGCTCGCTCAGGGGCTCACCGCCGTGCGCCACTACGGCGAGCACGGCGAGCGCCGCCTGGACGAGCTGTCGGTGTTCGTCCAGTCGTTCGCGCCCCCGCCGCGGATGCTCGTCTTCGGGGCCATCGACTTCGCGGCCGCTGTCGCGCGGGCCGGGAAGTTCCTCGGCTACCACGTCACCGTGTGCGACGCCCGGCCGGTGTTCGCGACCCGCGCCAGGTTCCCCGACGCCGACGAGGTCGTCGTGCAGTGGCCGCACCGGTACCTGGCCGGCACGCAGGTGGACGAGCGGACGGTGATCTGCGTCCTCACTCACGACCCCAAGTTCGACGTGCCGGTGCTGGAGGTCGCGCTGCGCACCCCGGCCGGTTACATCGGGGCCATGGGCAGCAGGCGGACCCACGAGGACCGGCTCGCCCGGCTGCGTGAGGCCGGGCTCGGCGAGGCGGAACTGGCCCGGCTCCGGTCCCCGATCGGGCTGGACCTCGGCGCCCGGACCCCGGAGGAGACCGCGGTCTCGGTGGCCGCCGAGCTGATCCAGCTCCGCTGGGGCGGTTCCGGCCGCCCGCTCACCGACACCGCCGGGCGGATACACCACAGCTGACCCCGGGATTCCAGGAGACTCTACCTAAGCCACCAGGGCAAAGGCCACGCGACGGAGTCGCGAGGCCTTTAGGCCAGCGGGGGTCCGGGGGTCGCCCCCCCGGGCTAGCACTGGCCGTAGGCTGGCGGACCGTGGCCAGTGAGGTGGCGGGCGTGCTGCTCGCGGCGGGTGAGGGGAAACGGCTGGGCACCCCCAAGGCACTGGTCGAACTCGGCGGCCGCCGGCTCGTCGACCGGGGCACCGACATGCTTCGCGAGGGCGGCACCGCCCCGGTGCTCGTGGTGACCGGCGCGGTGCCCGTCACCGTTCCTGGCGTCACGCTCGTGCCGAACCCGGACTGGCGCACTGGCATGGGTTCCTCGCTGGCGGCCGGGCTGCGTGCCCTGCCCGCCGACTGCGCCGCGGTGGTGATCGCCCTGGTGGACCAGCCGCTGATCGGACCGGATGTGGTCCGGCGGCTGCTGGCCGCCTACCGGGCCGGGGCGGAACTGGCGGTGGCCGCCTACGACGGCCGGGCCCGCAACCCGGTACTGCTGGCCCGCGGGCACTGGGCCGGGGTGCTCGCGGCGGCCGAGGGCGACGCCGGGGCACGGCCCTACCTGCGCGCCCATCCGGGCCTGGTGACGCTGGTCGAGTGCGGGGACATCGGCCGCCCCGACGACGTGGACACACCGGAGGACCTGGCCAGGGTCGGTGCCCTGCTGGCCGGCCCCGCCGGGTCCCCGGGCTAGCTAGCCCGCCGCGCCGGTGGCCTGGATCCCCCAGCGGTGCGTGACGGTCTGGCCAGGTTCCAGGATTAGCAGGTCGGTGCCGGTGACGAACGCGTTCGGCGGGCACGTCATGGGCTCGATGGCCACCGCGCGGCGGCGTCGCTCCGGGCCGAGCGTGTCCCCGGTGAAGACCTGCAGCCATCCGTAGCCCGGGCCGGCCCACAGCGCGGCCCCGGCCCCGTCGCTGGTCAGCCGCGCCCAGGCCAGGCCGGCCTCGTCGCGCTCCAGCCCGGTGAAGGCGTGATCCAGCGTCACCGTCCCGATCTGCCGGGCGGCGCGGAAGTCGAACGGCGTCCCGGCCACGTCGCTGGGCGGGCCTGACGGGATGCCGCGGCCGTCCGCGGGCAGCCACTGGCTGACCGGGAGGGTGAGCTCGCATCCATCCACCGTCGGCGCCCCGGCGGTCAGGTACGGGTGCGAGCCGGTGCCGTACGGGGCCGGCCGGGTGCCCGCGTTGTGCGCGGTCACGCTCACCATCAGGCCGGCCTCGCCACTGAGCTGGTATTCCACCGTCAGATCCAGGCGGAACGGGTAGCCGGTGTGGCCGAGCAGGGCCTGGTGCAGCACGACCGCGTGAGGGTCGTGCCTGGCCAGCGACCACGCCGACCACCGGGTCAGGCCGTGAATGGCGTTCCCGGCGGCGGGCTCGCTCAGGTCCAGCTGGTATTCGGTGCCCGCCATCGGGTAACGGCCACCGTCGATGCGGTTCGGCCAGGGCAGCAGCAGCTGGCCGGCCCCGCCGGGGGGAAGCTCGTCGGCGTGGTAGCTGACGATCAGTGGCCGGTCACGATGCCGCAGCTCACGCAGCCCGGCACCTAGTTCGGTGACAACGGCCAGGTAGTCGCCCTCGGCGATCTCGTACTGTGCTCCGGTGAGTGGACTGGCGGCAGGCGTCATGACAGACATTGTCGCTGTCGGAGCGGGGTTTTTCGCCTGGATGGCACAGTGCCGGCGGGGCTGCTTGGGGAGCGGGGGGACCGTCAGCCCCGCCGACAATTGCACGATAGCCGTACTGGGGAGGAATGCGCGCCAAGTTCATCAACGACGCTGGTGAAGGGGCTGCCGCGAACGGCCGCGCGGGCTAGCTTTGGGCGGGGTGGCGGGGTCAGGGCTAGCTCAGGTCGTGCCGGGCACCTGCGGGGGCAACCGCGGGCAGCAGGGCACCGTTACGGACGGCCTCGGCGGCGAGGACGCCGAACAGGTAGAAGTAGGCGGCCTCCTCGTCGGGGAACAACCGGGCCTCGTGCCGGGCGCCATCCATCGCCATGAAGACCTCGAATCCGCTGGGGCCCGCCAGCAGGCACAACGCGCCCTCGGTCTCGGTTTCCAGCGCGTACGCCGTCCGCGGGACGGCTGCCAGGTCGGCCAGTTCGCAGAAGATGTCCCTGGTCTGGACCCGCTGGCGCCGGGCGGCCCGGCCGCCTCCGTCAGGGATGGGGTCGTGCCGGGGAGCGGGGGCGGCCGGCGCGGGTGGCAGCAACGGGTCCGGGCCCAGGTCCGGGGCCGGGCCCAGGTTCAGGTCCGGGCCCGGGTGATACGGGTAGCTCGACTGCGTCGCGGCCGGGCCGACCGGCGGGGCCAGCCGGAGCGGCTTTTCGATCCGCTCCTCGATGAGCCCGGTGACCTCGTCGCGGGGGGTGAGCAGCTCGAACACGCCCCGGTCCACCTGCCAGTACCCCAGGCTGGCCGCCAGGCCGGCGTCTGCGCCCAGGTAGGCGATGTGCAGCCGGTCACCCAGGTCGTCCAGGACCAGGCAGGGCTCGTTGCGGAACGTGCCCACCGGCCGGGACTCCCAGAGCGCGTCGACCTCGGCGCGGATCACCCGCTTGCGCCAGTGCCCGGTGGCCGGCTCGAAGCCGAGTTCCTCCGGCGGCGGGCAGGCCGCGAACAGCACCACGTCGGACCCGGACGGGCCCACCCCCGCCTCATACGGCACGCCACGGTAGGTTGCCATCAGCCGGTATCTCATGTCTCAGGCCTCCCTCAGCGGTGACAGCCACACCTGTCCGTCGTACCGGCCGATGAACTCCTCGGCACCGAACGTGACCCGGCTCATCTCGGCCCCGACGGGGATGGGCACGGGCAGCGTGAAGAACTCGGGAATGGCGCTGACCGGGCTCCCGGACAAGGCACGGGGCCCGGTCACCAGCGAGGCCGACATGTCCTGCGCGATCCAGCGCAGCACGAACAGCTCGGCCATGTCGGCGGAGAACTCAGATCCCTCATAGCCCAGGGCCAGGGCCTGGTAGTAGTCGGCCGGTGTGTGGAACGTGCAGTCACTGACCCGGTACACATAGCCGGCTATCACCGAGCGTTGCCCGGTCAGGTAAGGCTCGACGAGGCGCGGGGGAATGACCTTCACCATGGGGGTGCCAGGTTCGATGGATCTCGTCGGCAGCTCAGCCTGAATCACACGGTCCTCTGGGGCGGTGGATTGACCTGCGATGCAGTTCCAAAGACTCTCATATGCGAATTTACGCCTCAACCTGCTTGGCCGTAGCTGTATCGAGAGCGAGGAAGTAGCAGGTATGCCGGGGCGGCTAGGGTGAAGCCGTGGCTGGGCGAACGCTTGCCGGACCGCGTTTTCCCGATGACGACGGCTCGGCCGGGCCAAATGTGACGGCGGCGCTGGCCGCCTATGCCGCGGGCCAGGCCAGCGAGCACGCGGTGCTGGCGGCGCTTGACTCCGCCCGCCTGATGGTTCCCGTGGTGGCCCTGCTCGCCGCGGAGGACGCCCCGGGGCCGGACGGGCTGCGCCGGGAGAAGTCCAGCGAGATGGCCCTCCCTACGGTGATCGGCAGTGACGGCCGGGCCGCCCTGCCCGCGTTCACCAGTGCGGCCTCGCTGGCCCGGTGGCGGCCCGAGGCCCGGCCGGTGCCGGTGCCCGCGGCCCAGGTCTGGCAGTCCGGGGCCAAGGACGCGAGCGCGGTGGTCATCGACATCGCCGGGCCGGTGCCGTTCGCCGTGGACGGGGCCCGGCTGGCCGCGCTGGCGCAGGGCAGGCCGGCCCCGCTGCCGCACGAGGACAAGGACGTGATGGCGCTGGCCCACGAGGCGCTGGCGGCCGAGCCTGTCATCGCCGGGTACCGGCTGCAGCCGGGTACGGACGGGACCGACCTGACGCTGCTGCTCGTTCCGGTGCCGGGCCACGGCCCGGAGGAGGTGCGGGACGCCGCGCAGCGAGCGGGCCAGCGGCTGATGGGCGGTGCAGGTGACCGGCTGCGGCGCGGGATCCAGATCGCGGTCGCCGAGCTGACGGCCGGCCAGGAAGCCGCCGGCCCCGAGGCAGCCGGCCGGGAAGGCAGCGCGGCCGGAGGCGGAGCGGACGCCGCGGTGTGATCGCGCCCGGCCGCTTCGTGGGAGGATCGGGATCATGCTTCGCTGGCTCACCGCGGGAGAGTCGCACGGGCGGGCGCTCGTCGCGATCTGCGAGGGGCTGCCCGCGGGCGTCGAGGTCAGCACGGCCGACGTGGCCGCGGCGCTGGCCCGCCGCAGGGCCGGGTACGGCCGCGGCGCGCGGATGAAGTTCGAGCAGGACGAGACGGAGATCACCGGCGGCGTGCGGCACGGCGTGACGCTCGGCAGCCCCGTGGCGATCCGCATCGGCAACACCGAGTGGCCCAAGTGGGACACGGTGATGGCGCCAGACCCGGTGCCCGCCGGCGTGCTGGACGACATGGCCAGGGCCGCGCCGCTGACCCGGCCCCGGCCCGGCCACGCGGACCTGGCCGGGATGCAGAAGTACGGCCACCACGATGCCCGGCCCGTGCTCGAACGGGCCAGCGCCCGCGAGACCGCCGCACGGGTGGCGCTCGGCGAACTGGCCCGGCGGTATCTGCGGCAGGCGTTCGGCATCGAGATCGTGAGCCACGTCGTGGCGATCGGCCCGGTCTTCGCACCGGATGGCGTCATGCCCCGGCCGGAGGACGCGCCGCGGGTCGACGCGGACCCGGTGCGCTGCCTGGACCCGGCCGCGAGCGCGGCGATGCAGGCGGAGATCGACGCCGCGCGCAAGGACGGCGACACGCTCGGCGGGGTCGTCGAGGTGGTGGGCTACGGCCTGCCGCCCGGCCTTGGCAGTCACGTGCACTGGGACCGCAGGCTGGACGGGCGCCTGGCCGCCGCGCTGATGAGCATCCATGCGATCAAGGGCGTCGAGGCGGGGGATGGGTTCGCGACCGCGCGCCGCCGCGGCTCGTGCGCACACGACGAGATCGAGGGCTCCGTGGACGGGGTGCGGCGGCGGACCAACCGGGCAGGCGGGATCGAGGGCGGAATGACCACAGGGGAGCCGCTGCGGATGCGCGCGGCAATGAAGCCGATCTCCACGGTGCCGCGGGCGCTGGATACCGTGGACGTGCTCACCGGCGAGCCGGCCAAGGCCATCAACCAGCGCAGCGACGTCACCGCGGTGCCCGCGGCCGGAGTGGTCGCCGAGGCCATGATGGCGCTGGTGCTGGCCGAGGCGGCCACGGAGAAGTTCGGCGGCGACTCGGTCGCCGAGGCCCGCCGCAACCTGCGCGGCTACCTGGATTCGCTGGTGATCGCGTGAGCCCCGTGGCCGTGCTCATCGGGCCGCCCGGCGCGGGCAAGTCCACCGTCGGCCCGTTGCTCGCCGCGCTGCTCGGAGCGGAATTCACCGAGACCGACGCCTTGGTCGAAGAGGCGGCGGGTAAGCCGGTCAGCGAGATCTTCATCACCGACGGCGAGCCCGCCTTCCGCGACCTGGAGCGCGCCGCCGTGGCCTGGGCCCTGAGCCAGCACCCAGGAATCCTCTCGCTCGGCGGCGGGGCGGTGCTGGATCCGCAGACCAGGCAGCGGCTGGCCGGGCAGCGCGTGGTGTACCTGCAGACCGGGTTCGCCGCCGCAGTGCGGCGGGTTGGCCTGGACACGCCCCGCCCGCTGCTGCTCGGCAACCCGCGCGGGCGGATGCGCGAACTGCTCGCCGAGCGCCTGCCCGTCTATGAGTCGCTGGCCCGGATCACCGTGGTCACCGACGACCGCGAACCGCAGGAGATCGCGGACGAGATCGCGGCCGCGATCACCGCCCGGATCGCCGCGGCGGCCGGCGAGGGGGCCGGAACGGGGGACTGGGCCGCCGAGGAGGACGAGCATGGGGACGCCTGATCGGGCGCCCGCGGCGCCCGCCGGGGCACCCGCGGCAGGCCAGTGAGCGTCACCAGGATCGACGTCGGCGGGGAGCGCCCGTACCAGGTCGTCGTCGGCACCGGGGTGCTCGGCGAGCTGCCGTCGCTGGTCGGGGACAAGGCCCGCACCGTGGTCGTGATCAGCCCCGAAGGCCTGGCGGCCATCGCGCGCCCGGTCTGCGGGGCGCTGGAGGGGGCCGGCTACCTGGTACGCGCCGAGACGGTCCCGGCGGGCGAGGCGGCCAAGGAGATCGGCGTGGCCGCGCGGTTGTGGTCCCGGCTGGCCGCGCACGGGGTCACCCGCAGCGACGCCATCGTCGGCGTGGGCGGCGGCGCAACCACGGACCTGGCCGGTTTCGTGGCCGCGACCTGGTTGCGCGGGGTCCGCCTGGTTCTGGTGCCGACCACGCTGCTGGCCATCACCGATGCCGCGGTCGGCGGGAAGACCGCGATCAACACCGGCGAGGGGAAGAATCTGGTCGGGGCGTTCTACCCGCCTGCCGGGGTGCTCGCCGACCTCGCCGTGCTCGAATCCCTGCCCGCCAGCGAGTACGCGAGCGGACTGGCCGAGGTGATCAAGGCGGGGTTCATCGCCGACCCGGTCATCCTCGACCTGATCGAAGCGGACCCGGCCGGCGCGGTGGTCCCGCACGGCCGGCACGCCAGGGAGCTTGTCGAGCGGGCCGTCCGGATGAAGGCCGGGGTGGTCACCGGCGACCTTCGGGAGGCCGGGCGGCGGGAGATCCTCAACTACGGTCACACCCTCGGCCATGCCATCGAACTCGTGGAGGACTACCGGATCCGGCACGGGGAGGCGGTCTCGGTGGGCATGGTGTACGCGGCGGAACTGGGCCGCCTGGCAGGCCGGCTTGACGTGGCCACGCTGCACCGGCACCGGCGGATCCTGACCGGCGCCGGTCTGCCCACCAGCTACCTGGCCGGTGCCTGGCCGGCCCTGCGCAAGGCGATGGCCGTGGACAAGAAGGCACGCGGCGCGGCGCTGCGCTTCGTAGTGCTCGAGGGCCCGGCCCGGCCGGTCATCTTCGCCGACCCCCCTGAGGAGCTGCTGGAGCAGGCATACGCGGAGGTGACGTCACGGTGAGGCCGGTACTGGTGCTCAACGGCCCGAACCTCGGGCGGCTCGGCTCCCGCGAGCCCGACGTGTACGGCACGGTGGACTTCGAGGGCCTGGCGGAATCCTGCCGGGCCACCGGGCGCAGCCTCGGGCTGCACGTCGAGGTGCGGCAGACCGACGACGAGGCCGAGCTCATCGCCTGGGTTCACGAGGCCATCGACCAGCGCCTGCCGGTGGTGCTGAACCCGGCCGCGTTCACCCACTACTCCTACGGCCTGCGCGACGCGCTGGCCCAGCGCACCGCGCCACTGATCGAGGTGCACATCTCCAACCCGGCGGCACGCGAGTCCTTCCGGCACACCTCGGTGGTGGCCGGGGTGGCGGACGGGACGATCGCCGGGTTCGGGCTGCTGTCCTACCGGCTCGCGCTGCAGGCCATCGCGGAGATTGGCGCCCCGGCGCAGGACGCGGGCTGAGGCCTGCCGGCGGCGCAGGGACGATTGCGGTTACCGTCGAAGCATTACCGGCAAAACGGCCCGGCGGCGCGGGCGTGGCAGCGAAAGGCGGGACGGGATGCGCATCGGGATGTCGCTGAACTACGCGGGGGGTTTCGCCGAGACGGTGGAGGAACTCGCCGACTACGAGAAGGCGGGACTTGAGATCGTCTTCGTGCCGGAGGCCTACAGCTTCGACGCGGTCAGCCAACTCGGTTTCATCGCCGCCAGGACGCAGCGGCTGCAGATCGCCTCGGGGATCTTCCAGCTCTACTCGCGCACGCCCGCGCTGACCGCGATGACCGCGGCCGGGCTCGACTATGTGTCGGGCGGCCGGTTCACGCTCGGCATCGGGGCGTCCGGGCCGCAGGTGATCGAGGGCTGGCACGGGGTGCCCTACGACGCGCCGGTCGGCCGTACCAGGGAGATCATCGAGATCTGCCGGATGGTGTGGCGGCGCGAGCGGCTGGAGTACTCCGGCAAGCACTACACGTTGCCGCTGCCGGCCGGGCAGGGCACAGGGCTCGGCAAGCCGCTGAAGCTGATCAACCACCCGGTGCGGGAGCGGATCCCGATCTTCGTGGCCGGGATGGGCCCGAAGAACGTGGCGATGATCGCCGAGCTGGCCGAGGGGTGGGAGCCGATCTTCTACTTCCCCGAGCGGGCCGCCGGGGTGTGGGACGGGCCGCTGGCGATCGGCCGGGCCCGCCGCGATCCCGCGCTGCCGCCGCTGGACGTGGTCGCGCAGGCGGGCCTGGCGATCGGCGAGGACGTGGGCGGCTACCTGGACCTGGCCCGGCCGATGCTGGCGCTGTATATCGGCGGCATGGGCCCGCACCGGGACAAGGGCAGCAACTTCTACTACGAGCTGGCGGTGCGGTACGGCTTCGGGGAGCAGGCCGCCAGGATCCAGGACGCCTACCTCGACGGGCGCAAGGACGAGGCCGCCGCATTGGTGCCTGAAGAACTGCTGGCCGGGACCTCGCTGGTCGGGCCCGAGGGGTATGTGGCGGAGCGGCTCGCGGCCTGAAAGAGGCAGGGGTGACCACGCTCAACGTGACCCCGATCGCGCCCGCCCACGCCGACCGCGTCCGCCTCATCGAGAAGGTCCGCGACCTGGCCCCCTGACCGTCCGGTGCAGGCCGTCCCGGCGCTGGTCGGCGAGCCTTCAACCGGTTGTGGTGATTTCTTTACATACTGGGCATGTGAGCGAGAATCCGCCGCCCAGGGCCGGTCGCCCCCGTGGCGCGCCGGTCCGCAGCGGGGTGCCGCAGCGCACCGGCGGGCCGGGCCGCAGCGGTACGCCCGTTCCCCGCCCGAGGGTCTCGGCCGCCACGTACTGGCGCCGCCGGGTGGTCGTCCTCGGCGTGGGCGCCGGAGTGCTCACCACCCTGAGCTGGGCAGTGAATGGCCTGCTTGCGACCGGATCGACGGCGGGCCATGCCGCCACCGCTGGCCACACCACGGCAGCGCGGCACAACCCCGCGCGGCATGCCCCCGCGCGGCACGATGCGGGCCGGGCATCGCCGGCGGCCTCGCCTTCCGCCAGCCCCAGCCACGCGCCCGCACGTCACAAGGCCAGCCGGCAGGCCCAGGTTTCCGCCAGCACACCGGCCTGTGCCTCAGGTGGCGTGACGCTCACCGTGTCGTCGCCGCAGTACTGGTATCAGCCGGGCAGGACGCCCCGGTTCACGGTGCACGCCGTCTCCACGCAAAGCCAGCCCTGCCACTTCGACATGGGCCCGCGGTTCGTGTCGGTGGTCATCGACACCCCCGGCGGCCGGCCCATCTGGAGTTCGGCGGACTGCGTGAGCGGCGCCGGTTCGCACCCGGTCGTCCTGGCCAGCGGCACGCACGCCGCCCTGCACGTCTCCTGGGACCGGAGAACAGGCTGCGGGGATACCGGGAGCCTGGTCCGCCCGGGCGAGTACCGGGTCAGCGCGGCCGCTGGCGCCGACCACAGCAAGAGCGTGAACATCGTGCTCGGCGCCGTGGGCGTGTCCGGTCCCTGACCCGCGCGAATACCGGCCCCCTGACCCGGATGCCCGGTCGCTGACCTGGCCCCGCCCGGTTCTACGAAATCGTCATATGCGACGCCGTAGAACCGGGCGGGGGTCTTGCCTGGCCGCGCTGGCTATCAGGAGGCCTGCCAGGACATCCCTGGGTCGCCGGCCGAGCAAGTGCCGATCACGAGCTGGGTTCCGTCGGTCGTGGTGTCGCCTGGATCGGACAGGCACAGGCCCGAGCCCGGATTGACCAGGCTGGTCCCGGTGCCCGCGGGCACCAGATGCCATTGCTGCGCCTTGGTGCCGTTGCAGAAGTGCAGGTCGACCACGCTGCCCGTGGCGCTGGCGCCGTGCTGGACATCGAGGCACTTCCCGTTGATGCGCCAGGTCCCGTCCGTGTTGGCCTGCCACGCCTGTTCGGGTGTGCCGTCGCAGGTTGAGAGGACGACCTTGGTGCCGTTCGCCGCCTGGTCGCCGAGGTCATCGACGCACATCCCGGGGATCTGCGAGGTCACCGGCCCGGCGGGCAGCGTCCACGACTGGTTCGAGTAGCCGTTGCACGGCCAGAGCACGACCCTGGTCCCGTTGGTGGTGCTGAAGCCAGGGTCGGCGAGGCACATTCCCGACCAGGGGTTGAGCAGCGCGGTCGGGCGTGCGCCCCGGGCGGGGTTCAGCGCCCGCGGGTAGATCAGGCGCCATTGCTGGGCCTGCGTGCTGCCGCACTGCGCCAGCCCCATCGGGGCGCCCTGCGCCGCGGTGGGAATTGTGAGGCATTCGTTGTCGATCCGCAGCGTGCCGTCCTGAGCGTAGGTCCAGGCCTGCGCGCTGCTGCCGGTGCATGCCTTGATCACGGCCCGGGTGGCCGTCGTACCGCCCGCAGCGGTCAGGCAGTCACCCAGGGCCGACTGGACCTGCCCGGTCGGCCCCGCCGTGGGCGCGCCGGTCACGGTCCAGGTGAACGACACCGAGCCGGACTGCCCCTGGCTGTCGGTGGCGCTCACCATCACCGGGAAGCTGCCCACCGCCGTCGGCCAGCCGGTGATCAGCCCGTCCGGGCTGATGGAGGTGCCCGGCGGCAGGCCCGCGGCGGAGAACGAGACGCTGTTGCTCGACACCGGGCCGGCCGGGTTGATCTGGAGGTTGACGGTGCCGCCCGCCACGTTGGACTGCGGGCCCGGGTCCATCAGCGGTATGTTCGCCGGGTTCATCTGGTCCAGGTCGGTGTCGCCCGGGGCCTTGATTCCCCTGACGGTGCCGGCGCTGGAGTACTGCCAGAACGCGTAGGTGCGCCATCCGGCCGTGATGAGCGGCTTCGGCGCCGAGGTGTAGTCGGGCACCCAGAGCGGGAACTGGCCGAACCGTGTGGCGTTGCCGGTGCAGTCCTGCCACCAGGGCACCGGCCCGTAGATGACGGGCTCCTCGCCCGTCTTGGCGACGACCTCGCCGCTGAACTGGGAGATCCACGACCTCATAGCCGGCTGGCTGAGCCCGTAGCACTCGGCACCGTAGGGGTTGTACTCGATGTCCAGCATGATCGGCGGCGGGGTGCCGCCCGCCGAGCTGAGGTATTTGAGCAGGTAGTCCGCCTGTGCGACGGGGCTGCCCGAACTGCCGTTGCCGTTCGGGATCGCGAACACGTAGGCCATCACCGACAGGCCGGCCGCCTTCGCCCCGGCCAGGTCCGAGAGTGCGTACGGGTTCCGGTAGTAAGCGCCCTCGGTTGCCTTGACGGCGGCGAACTTAATGCCGGACTTGGCGACTTTCCGCCAGTTAATGCTGGCGCCGCCCGGGTGCTGATAGCCGGCCACGTCCACGCCTTGCAACGCTCCTGCGAGCCCCGCCCCCGGCGTATTGTCCGTGACGCCGTTCTTTGGCTTACCGGGATGGCCCGCGAGTTCGCGGAGCAACTTAGGCGAGTGGGTGCGTGCGACGTTGAAATGGCTCACCCGCTGGCGGTGCTTGGCCGCGGCTGCCGCGTGCCGCCCATGTGCCGAGGAGCTCGCGGACGTCTCAGCGACCGCCGCTACGGAAAGTGCGGCGACCGTCACAACGCCAACTCCAACGCTAATGAGAATTCTCGGCAGTCGCCCACCCGGCAGTGCCCACATCGTCTGCTCCTTGTGTCCCCTCGTGCGGTGACCATTTGCCTGCGTCTTCGGTCAGGGTGCGATGACCGCCATAAGCGGGTTCAGTCAAGCACTTATGTCGCTAATAGTCCCGTAAGCAGCATTCGTGTCGTCATTCGAATTTCGGCCATGACGGGATTGGGCAGGGGCCGTGCCGGGCGCTTGTACCGCGGCCTTGCGTGGCGGCTAGTCACCACCCAGCGAGCGCCGCTGCGGGGCGATGCCGGCGAAGCTGGCAGGAGTCAGCGGCATCGGGTGCAGGTGCCGTGCGTGGATGACCGCCAGGAGCCTGGTCAGTTGCTGGCCCAGGCCGGGGACCCAGTGCAGGAGCACGATCTCGCCAGGCTCAAGCCTCTTGCCGTTCCAGGTGTGGATGCCGGTGCTCGTGACCGTGGCACTCCAGCCCACCAGGGTTTTCAGCCCGGCCCGGTAGCCTGCCGCCGCCACGGCCGGGTCGAAGGCGCCATACGGCGGCCGGCCCATCACCGGGGCCTTGCCGAGCCACCGCCCGAGTGCGAGGCGGGCCTGTGCCCACTGGGAGGTGGCCTGGCTCAGGGACAGCTTGGTGAGGTCGGGGTGGGAGACCGTGTGGTCGGCTATCGTCCCGCCCGCATCGGCGAAGGCGCGCCAGTACACCAGGTTCCGCTGGGCCGCCTGCTCGATGAGGAAGGCCGTGACCGGTAGATGGGTTCTGTCCATCGTGACCAGGACCTGAGAACTTGGGGTCCAGCCGTCGTCCACGGTGATGTAGATTGCCCGGCCGGCCGGGCTGGCGAAGGCGTAGAACGGGATCTCTGGCAGGGCGGAGAGGGTCACGTGCACGGTGGCCCGTTCGCCATCCCGGGCGGCCAGCCGCAACCGGGCACGGCATGCCAGCGGGCTCCTGGCCACGGTGACCTCCGCAGGCGCCGGAGAGCCGATCCGGTCGGAGCCGCAGAGCGGCCTGAACGGTTGCTGGCGGAGCGGGCTGGACGCCCGGATGAGCAGCCCGCTTGAGGTGTGGTGAACCGTGGCGACCAGCCGCGGTGGCAGAGTCACGGTCAGCGTCCTGGTGACCGGTTCCGGGCCGAGCACCTGGATCGAAATCTGGGTTCGCCTGCCTGGCGGGACCGGCGCGCGAACCATCCCGCGGCCGGGCGCGGCTCGCCACCGGTGCCTCTTTCCGGCCTCAGAGACCACGATGCGGCTGCTGGCCATGATGTGGCCGGCCGAGGGCCCGCTACCCGGGGTCAGCCGGACGGTCACCGTGTTGGCAGCCGCGGACACCGAGTACGTGACCCCGGGCCTGGCCTGTGCCACGGCCTCGGCGCGCTGGCCCATCCACGCCACGACCAGGCCCACCCCCACCAGCGTGCCCGCGGCGGCCAGCATGGGCAGGCGCCGGGACGACCGCGGGCCACCGCCGCGGCCCGCGAGCGCCGGCCGCGGCGTGCCAGGCCGGGTGAGCGCCAGTCGCGGCATGCGGGGCCGGGCAGCACGCCCGCCTTCGGCGGTCACGCAAGCCTCCTGGGCACCCCGGCCCCACCGTGTGCCGTCCGCGGCCGCACATCACCGCAGACCTGTGCATATCTCCTCACGACACCACAGAGTCGCACGTTCTGCCTGCTGGGGCGCATACGCCGCGCCGTGGCACGGTGAACTTGGCGACGCGTGCTGACGGCTGACGTGCGGCCCGCGGCCCGCCTGATGAGTGACAGGTGTGACTAGTGGGATCTGCGTGCTCCCAGAAAAGCTATGAGCCGGGATTGGCGGCAACGAGAAACACGGCGCCAGGTTTTCCGGGAAAAGAGCGTGCAGCCGCGCCGTCCTTGCGAGCACCGCAGCCGCGCCGCAAATAGACGGCGCCGGGCAGTATAAATGCCCTCGACCGGAACCACAAGATTCTTGATGGCAAAGAACTTGATCGGCGGTACGAAGGTATCGGGCCGGGGCATAGCTGGTAAATTCGGCCGGGCGCTGGCCTATTTTGTCCTGGACCGTACCTGGGGCTGGAGGAATGCGATGTCTCAATACTCCGACGAGCTGGGAGCGTGGTGGACCGGGTTCCCGGGCAGTGACCGGGCCGCCTGGCTGCCGTCCGCGCCTGGCGCGCTGGCGCCGGCCAGGGACGGGGTGAGGGGGGCCATGTCGCGGCGCGCGCTGCGGCACGGCCTTGTCGTCCCGGCCGGCAAGCGCGAGCGTGCGAGGCGGGAGAAGACGGCCGAGTGGCGGCGCCAGACGGTGGCCGGCATCCGCGAGCCCGCGCTCAAATCGGGCGTGATAACCATTGGCTCGGGCTTCGGCGGCACCGGTAAGACCGACGTGGCGGTGACGCTCGCGGCCATCTATGCCGCTGCCCGGCCTGCCGACCGGGTCATTCTGGCCGACAGCAACGACGACATGCCCCATGGCTACATCAGGCTCGGTGGCCTGCCGGTCGAGGCGCTGCCGCCGGACCAGCGCACGCTCTCCATTCGCGGCTTTTATCAAGCCTGCGCCGAAGGCAGCATCAAGGTCTACGCCGATCTGCGCGATGCGGTCGCCTGGCTGCAGGGAGTGGCCGTGATCCGCGGCGACACCGCCGATGAATGCGTGGGTGTCGACTTCGGCGAGCAGGAGTACCTGACGGTCCTTGAATTTCTCCAGTGCATGTCCAACATCGTCATCAACGACGGCGGGACGGGGCTGTTCGCAAAACTTCAGGTCGGCACGCTCCTGCATGGCGACAAATACGTGTTCGTGACCGAGGCATCCCAGCTCGGTTTTTGGTCAATAGGTCAGGTTTTCAGCCGGTACCGGAACTACGAAGGAGAAAAAGAGAGGCCGCTGACCGAGGAGGAGAACAGGCACCTCAATGGCCTCATGGACGAGGCCACTATCGTCGTGGACAAGTTCGCCGCGAGCGACCCGGAGCAGGCCCGGTGGTACGCCCGGATCTGCGAGAACTTCGACGGAACGCGCGTCTCGGTCGTCGCGGCTCCCTGGGACCAGGCGCTGGCCAACCGGGTGCCGCTGGATCTCGGCGCCGTGGCCGAGGCGACGCTGGACGCCAAGCTTGCCATGGCCGAGGTGGTGCTGCGCGGTGTCGAGCGGGTCAACCGCAGGCGGCATGGCCTGCCCGAGGAGACAGCAAGGGCCCAGGATGGCCAGTGGGGCCCGGCCGAGCCGGCGCGCTGGCTCTCCGAGCCGATGCCGCCCGCCGCGCCGAACGGTGCTCAGGAGCCGGCCGCCGGGGCGGAACCTGTGCGCCCCCTTACGTGGCATCAGAACGGCACCGGAGAGTTAGGGGCCGGCTCGCGGTCCTCATGAAAGTGAGCCCGGTGCCTCTAGAAAGGGCACCGGGCTCACATTCACGGGCTGCCGGTCAGACGGACTTCTGGTAGGCGCGGAACATCAGCACCGACAGGGCGGTGACCGCGATGGCGAGCAGCGCCAGGCCGCCGCCCTGCAGGCCCACCCGGGCCCAGTCGGGGCTCGCGGTCATCGCCGAGCGGCCCGCCTCCAGCGCCCAGTTGACCGGGTTGCAGTTCGCCACGATCCGCATCCAGTGCGGCATCAGCGCCTCGGCCATGAACGCGGTGGACAGGAACGTGAGCGGCAGCAGCAGGAACGAGTTGATCCCGATGATCGTCTCGCGCTGCCTGGCCAGTATGCCGACCGTGTTGGAGAACGCGCTGAACACGATCGCGACCAGCACCGCGGTGACGATCAGCACCAGCAGCCCGGCGATGCCGCCCGCGTAGTGCGCGCCGCCCGCCCAGCCGAGCAGCACGATGATGATCGACTGCACCGCGCAGGTCAGGGCCTGCGTCACGGCGGAGGCGTTGATGATGGCCGAGCGGTGCAGCGGCAGCACAAGGAACCGGTCCATGATGCCCCGGTCGATCTCCTCAAGCACGGTCATGCCGCTCCACATGCTGGCCGACAGCGCGCTCATGATCACCACGCCGGGGACCAGGTAGTCCAGGTAGGACGGGGCGCCGAAGCCGGGCAGCTCCACGACCTTGCGGAACAGCGAGCCGAACAGGAACAGCCAGATGACCGGCTGGATCAGCATGATGACCAGGTAGGCGGGCTGGCGGGCGATGGCCCGGAGCTGCCGCCCGGTCATCCAGGTGGTGTGCGCGGCGATCGTGGTCATTCCGATCCTCCAGAGGTGGCAAGCGCGGCGGGGGACTGGTCGGCGTCGGTGAACCGGCGGCCGGAGTAGCGCAGGTACACGTCTTCCAGCGAGGGGCGGGCGACGGTGGCGGCCCGGACGGTGACCCCGGCGCCCTTCAGCGCGGCGATCACGCCGGGCAGGGCGGTGGCGCCCTCGTCGGCGCGGGCGCTCAGGCTGGTGCCCTCGACCCGCGCCTCGCGGACGCCGGGGACCTGGGCCAGCGCGGCGAGCACATGGTCACCCGCGGTGTCGCTGGCCAGTTCCAGGTGCACGGCGTCGCCGTGCAGTTCGCCCTTGAGCTCGTCGGGGGTGCCCGCGACCACCACCCGGCCGCGGTCCACGATCGCCAGCCGGCTGGCCAGGTGGTCCGCCTCCTCCAGGTAGTGCGTGGTGAGCAGGATGGTCAGGCCCTCGGCCGCGGCGAGCCGGCCGATCTCGGTCCACATCGCCGAGCGGGACTCCGGGTCCAGGCCGGCCGTGGGCTCGTCGAGGAACAGCACCTGCGGCCGGTTGACCAGGCCCATCGCCACGTCCAGCCGGCGCCGCATGCCGCCCGAGTAGGTGCGCACCCGGCGGCCGGCCGCGTCGGCCAGCCCGAACCGGCCGAGCAGGTCGTCGGCCCGGCGGGCCAGTTCCCGGCCGCGCAGGCCCTGGATCCGGCCGGACAGCATCACGTTCTCCCGGCCGGTGGCGACCGGGTCAGCGCCGCTGAGCTGGGCGACCACGCCGATGAGGTGGCGCACCCTGGCGGGCTTGGCCCGCACGTCCAGCCCGGCGACCATGGCGGTGCCCGAGTCGGCCTGGGCCAGGGTGGTGAGGATCTTGACGGTGGTGGACTTGCCGGCCCCGTTCGGGCCGAGCAGAGCGAAGACCGTACCGGCCGGGACCGCGAAGCTGAGCCCGTCCAGGGCCCGGACTCCCTTGGGATAGGTCTTGACGAGGTCGTGTGCCTCGATAGCGAGCGTGCCGCCCGTGCCCGCGGCAGCGGGCGCCGGTGCTGTTGCCTGGATGGTCATACTGCTTTCTCCCTGATGGTCTGGTGTGTGCACCGGTCCAGGCGGGAGCAGCCAAGTACTCTTGGAGTGCTCACTCGCGCTGGTCTCGCTCCCGCGGGACCGGTTCGGGGTTCACGGCCCCCGGCCAGGTGTTGCCACACCACGCCGGGGGCCGATTTGGCCGGTCAGCCTGGCTCGGCACCTCCCTCCATGACCTCGCGCATCTTCTCCAGGGCGTCGACGTCCACGTCCCACGTGGGTGCCTCGCCGGTCTCGTAGACGTGGCGCCAGCCGTCCTGGCCCTCCAGCGTCCCGGCTTCGAGTTCACTGGCCAGCCGCCGCACCCAGGACAGCTCGGCCTCGCGCATGACCATGTGGTACTCGCCCTCGATCAGCAGCAGCCTGGGCAGGCGGGCGTTGTGCGCGGTGTCGAGCATGATCCGGGCCTGCGCTATCTCCTTCTGCAGCAGCCGGATCCGGGTGCGGAGCAGTTCCGCGACCGTGTCGGGGTGCAGCACAGGCAGCAGCGACAGTGCCGCCTCGAACTGCGGGTACTCCTTGACCGGCTCGGCGATCAGTTCCGCCATCCAGGCGTCGAGCCTGGCCCGGCCGGCCTCGGTGAGGTGGTACACGGTGCGCTCGGGCCGGCGGCCCTCGCGGCGCGCCGCCGTCGCTTCGATGAGGCCGTTCTTGGCCAGGCTGTCCACGACCGTGTACAGCGAGCCGTAGTTCAGCTTGATGCTCTGCTCCTTGCCGCGCTCGCGCATGGTCGAGGCCATCTCGTAGGGATGCATCGGCCGCTCGTGCAGGCAGGCGAGCACGGCCAGGGCCAGCGGGTTGGAGATCGACGTCCGCCGGGCAGCCATGGTGTGCTCCTTAGGTCCGTATTCGAGTGCTCGTCAACGTATATCCGAGCACGAGTATACGGTGACGAGCATTCGGCCGCAAGCATTTGCCCGGGATCCTGGCGCTGCTTTGCCCCGGTTGCCCGGCCTCATAGAGTCGGGGGATGCCCGAGTCTCATGCCCTGCGCCGGGAACGGCTGCGGACGGCGGTCGCCGCCAGCGAGGCGGACGCCGCGCTCATCACCTCGCTGGTCAACGTGCGTTACCTGACCGGCCTGGCCAGTTCCAACGCGGCGCTGCTGCTGCCCGCCGACGGCCCGCCCGTGCTCGCCACCGACTCGCGCTACCTCCTGGCCGCCGAGCGCGACTGCCCGGACCTCACGTTGCTCAATGCCCGCAACGTCGAGCCGGCCCTCGCCGACGTGGCCAGGGAGCGGGGGGCGCGCCGGCTGGGGTTCGAGGCCCAGGAGATGACCGTCGAGCGCCATGCGGCGCTGGCCCAGGCCGGTGACCTGGAGCTGATACCGCTCGGCCTGATGGTGGAAGAACTGCGGGTGACCAAGGACGAGGAGGAGATCGCCCTGCTCGCGCGGGCCTGCGCGATCACCGGCGCCGCCTTCGACCAGGTGGTGCCCCAGATCCGGGCCGGGATGACCGAGCGGGAACTGGCGGTGCTGATCGAGCGCGCCATGGTGGACGCCGGTGCGGAGAAACCGGCGTTCGACACGATCGTGGCCAGCGGGCCGCACGGCGCCATCCCGCACCACGCCCCCGGCGCCCGCCGGTTCGAGGCCGGAGACATGATCACCATCGACTGCGGCGCCCGGTACGGCGGCTACCACGCTGACATGACCCGCACCGTGGTGCTCGGCCCGCCCGCCGGCTGGCAGCGGGAGATCTACGCCCTGGTGGCCGCCGCGCAGCAGGCGGGCATCGACGCAGCCGTGCCCGGCGCGGCCGCCGCGGACGTGGACGCCGTGGCCCGGGACATGATCAAGGCGGCCGGGCACGGCGAGCACTTCGGCCACGGCCTCGGTCACGGGGTGGGACTGGAGATCCACGAGGCACCGCAGTTGGGGGTGGCCAAGCCGGGTACACTCGGGGACCGGGTTCCCATCACCGTCGAGCCGGGTGTCTACCTGCCAGGCATGGGCGGCGTCAGGATTGAGGACACCCTGGTGGTACGTTCCGGGGCCGGGCCTGCGGCCTCCCGTGACCTGCTCACCACGACCAAGACCGTGACCCAAGGGGAACTGCTCGTCCTCGAACCCTAACGGTCGGCCCCTCGGTAACCAGGAGAGACTTTAGACGTGGCCACCACCAACGACCTCAAGAACGGCATGACGCTGAACCTCGACGGCCAGCTCTGGAACGTGGTGGATTTCCAGCACGTCAAGCCCGGCAAGGGCGGCGCGTTCGTGCGGACCAAGCTCAAGAACATCATGTCCGGCAAGGTCGTCGACCGTACCTTCAATGCAGGTGTCAAGGTCGATGTCGCCACCGTGGACCGCCGCGAGATGCAGTACCTGTATCGCGAGGGCGACGACTTCGTCTTCATGGACAACGAGGACTACGACCAGCCGCGGATCCCGGCGGAGACCGTCGGCGGCGCCGCCAGCTACCTGCTGGAGGACCAGACCGCGGTGGTGGCGTTCAACGAGGGCACGCCGCTGTACGTGGAATTGCCAGCCGCGGTGGAACTGGCGGTGCGCCAGACCGACCCCGGCGTCCAGGGCGACCGGTCCACCGGCGGTACCAAGCCCGCCACGCTGGAGACCGGCGTGCAGATCCAGGTGCCGCTGTTCATCACCACCGGGGAGAAGATCAAGGTGGACACCCGCACCGGCGATTATCTCGGCCGCGCGTGACCTCCCACCGCGTCACCTCCCCCCGCGTGACCTGCTCCGGCATGGCCGGCCGTGGCCGCACGTAGCAAGGCCCGCAAACGCGCGCTCGACGTGTTGTTCGAGGCGGAACTGCGCGGCGAGCCGGTCCTGCAGATACTGAACGAGCGCGCCGCCGAGCAGGAACCGCCGGTCCCCGCCTACGCCACGGAACTGGTCGAAGGGGTGCAGGCGCACCGTGAGCGCATCGACGAGCTGCTCGCCGAGCACGCGCAGGGGTGGACGCTTGACCGGATGCCCGCGGTGGACCGGAACATCCTCCGCATCGGCGCCTACGAGTTGCTGTGGCAGGACCAGGTGCCGGACGCGGTGGCGATCAACGAGGCGGTCCAGCTCGCCAGGGACCTGTCCACCGAGGGCTCACCGGCCTTCGTGAACGGGCTGCTCGCCCGGCTGCTTGAACTCAAGCCCACGCTCAGCCTGTAAGCGCAGGCGTCAGCTGGCGGCGAAGCGGACGCGCAGGCCGGAGCGGCGCAGCACGGACCAGAACCACACTGCCGAGATGGCGATGCCCGCCACCGTCAGCGCCACGGTGGCCACGGTGGAGGCGACCATGAACGCCTGCAGCGGCTCGGTCACCATCAGGATCGCCAGGCCCGCGGTGAGCAGCAGGAAGATCCCGGCCCACAACCAGGTGGCGCCCTGGAAGAACCGGTGCAGGCCTGGGTGGTGCCGCGCGGGCTGCCGCAGCGCCACCACCTCGGCGGCGAGCCGGGCGACCAGCGGGTGCGGGCCGCGCGCGGTCCGGGCGAACAGGAACGACATGACGAGGTTGGCGAGCGGGAACTGGAGCAGGTAGATCCAGAGCTGCCCGGTCGCAAGCACCATCGCCGTCTGCAGCGTCAGCACCACCGCCGTGATCGTCAGCAGGCTCGGCACGCTGCCGGTGGCGATCTTCCGGATCAGCGCCACCAGCCAGGTGGCGGCGAGCCCGGCCAGCAGCCCGGCGTCCCTGCCGTACAGCCAGGCACCCAGGGCAAGCGCGCCGATCGGCAGCCCGGCCGACTCGGTCAGGCTCCACGAGATCGTTCGCAGCAGCCGCAGCGGCCTGGGGAACTCGACGTGATCCGGCATGCGCCGAGCCTAAGCGGTCCCTGCCGGCTGGTTACCCGAAGCCGGCAACAGGACCGTTTTTGTCACCTTTGAGTGCCGTGCTGGCCCGGGGGAGCGACCCCCCGGAACCCCCCGCTGGCCTACGGCCCGGTTCCTTCGTCGCGGGGCCGGGGCCGTGCTGGCCCGGGGGAGCGACCCCCCGGAACCCCCCGCTGGCCCAAGGCCCCGCTCCTTCGTCGCGGGGCCTTGGCCCTGTCGGTTGCGGCAGCGACCCATCCGTCTCCTGCAACAGGAATTGTCAGGTCACGGCACTACAGTGGGACACGGCAAGGGCGTGGGGCGGCGCCGTCGCGGCGGGCGGTGAGGAGACAGCGTGGCAGGCAACCCGGTGGTGCTCGACGTGCTGCAGACCGTGGTTTCGTCGCTGGCCGGGCAGACGGGCAGGGCCGCCCTCGACATCGTGGACGCGGGCGGCGGGACCGGCGGCTTCGCCGTGCCGCTGGCGAGCCTGGGCCACCACGTGACCGTGATCGACCCGAGCCCGGATTCGCTGGCCGCCGCGCAGCGCCGCGCGGCCGAGCAGAACGTGCCGCTGCGCGCCGTCCAGGGCGACGCGGCCGACCTGGCCGACCTCGCCGGGAAGCAGAGCGCCGACCTGGTCCTGTGCCACAGCGTGCTGGAGTACGTGGACTCGCCGCCCGCCGCGATGGCGGCCATCGCGGCGGTCCTGCGATCCGGCGGGGCGGTCAGCGTGCTGACCGCGAGCGCGGTGGCGGCGGTCATCCACCGGGGCCTGGCGGGCCGGTTCGACGAAGCACGGCGGCTGCTCGACGGCCTCGGCGGTGCAGCGAGCGGTAGCGGCGACGGCGGTGGCCCGGCGGACGGGCCCGGCGCCTGCCCGCGGCGGTTCACCGTGGCCGGGGTCACCGGCCTGATCGAGCAGGCCGGGCTGCGCCCGGGCCCGGCACTGGGGGTGCGGGTCTTCGCCGACCTGGTGCCCCGCGTCGTCGCCGACGCCGACCCCGGCGCGGCCCAGGCGCTGCAGCGGCTGGAGCTGGCGGCTGCCGCCCACCCGGCCTTCCACGATTTCGCCGCCCAGGTCCACGTGCTGGGGTACCGGTGACCGAGCGCGCCGGGGCAGTGAAGGGGGAGGGCAGTGAAGGGAGATGGAGAGGTGGGTGGGGGGCTGCCCGACGACACAGGCTGCCGCATCCTGCACGTGGACATGGACGCCTTCTACGCCAGCGTGGAAGTGCGTGACCAGCCGGAACTGACCGGGAAGCCGGTGATCGTGGGTGCCGTCGGCGGCCGCGGCGTGGTGCTGTCGGCCACCTACGAAGCGCGCGCGTACGGGGTGCGGTCGGCCATGCCGGTGAGCCGGGCGCAGCGGCTGTGCCCGCACGCGGTGTTCGTGGCGCCGCGCCACGGGGTCTACGGCGCCGTCTCCAAGGAGATCATGGCCCTGTTCCGCGGGGTGACCCCCGAGGTGGAGCCGCTGTCCATGGATGAGGCGTTCCTCGACGTCGGCGGGGCCATCCGGCGGCTGGGGCCGCCCGCCGCCATCGCCCGGCGGATCCGGGCCAGCGTCCGCGGCCAGTACGGGCTGACCTGCTCGGTCGGCGTGGCCACCACCAAGTTCGTGGCCAAGCTCGCCTCCACGGTGAGCAAGCCCGACGGGCTGCTCGTGGTCCCGGCCGCCGGCGTCCTCGGCTTCCTGCACCCGCTGCCGGTCTCCGCGCTGTGGGGCGTGGGGGAGCGGACCGGCGAGGTGCTGGCCAGGTTCGGGCTCCGCACGGTGGGGGACATCGCGCGCACGCCTGCCGACACCCTGCAGCGGCAACTCGGCACCGCGGCCGGCGCGCACCTGTCCGCCCTGGCCTGGGGGCGGGACCCGCGCCCGGTGCTGCCTGGGGTGCCGGACAAGAGCATCGGCGCGGAGGAGACGTTCGCCACGGACGTGGCAGATCCCGTGGTGATCCGCAGGGAACTGCTGCGGCTGTCCGAGCGGACGGCGCAGGGGCTGCGGGCGGGCGGCTGGATGGCCAGGACCGTGGTGGTCAAGCTCCGCCTGGCCAACTTCAAGACGATCACCCGGTCCAAGACCCTGCCCGAGCCCACCGACGTGGCGCAGCGGATCTACACCACGGCGTGTGCCCTGCATGAGGGGTCCGGGCTCGACTCCAGGGCCCGGCTGCGCCTGGTCGGGGTCCGGGCGACCGGCCTGCTCTCCGTGGGGACCGTGACGACCCAGCTCGCCCTGGGCGAGGAACCGCCTCCCTGGCGGGACGCGGAGCAGGCGGTGGACAAGATCGCCGGGCGGTTCGGCACCGGGACGGTGCGCCCGGCGGCGCTGGTCCGCCACACCGAGCGCGGCGGCCCGCCGCGCACCAGGGAGAGCGCGTGACGTGCCCTCCGGGCGGTGCGCGCCGGGGGCGGCCGGTGGCCTGGCGGCTATGCCGGGACTTCCTGCCCGAATCCGGCACGAGCCGGGAACCCGTCCCTGGTCGCGCAAGCCAACCCTCTCTTTGCCTCCGGCTGCTCTTTCCCCGACCTTGCAGCCCTCGTATTGTGGAGGGATACGGACGCCGTGAGGCCAAGGTCACCGCACCCGTCCCCACGCGAGAGGTTCATGGGAGGCGCAGTGCCGCTCTCTGAGCACGAGCAGCGTCAGCTCGAGCAGATCGAGCAGGCGCTCTATTCCGACTACCCGAAGCTTGCCCAGTCCGTGCGCTCGCAGGATCCCCGGATCCACTACAAGCGCCGGGTCGTCGAGGCCGCGATCGGGTTCGTGATCGGTGTAGGCCTGCTCCTGGCCGGAGTGATATCGAAGATCATCTTTGTCGGCGTCGGCGGGTTCCTCGTCATGCTGGCGTGTGCGATGTGGGCGCTGACCAGCTGGCGGCACATGGGCGGGATCGTGAGCGGCAAGGGCCTTGGCGTGGCCCGCGCAGAGGCCGCCCCGGCCCGTGGCCAGCGTGGCCAGCGTGGCCGCCGTCCGGCCGCCAGGCGCCGCCGGGGGGCGCGGGAGAAGTCCGGGCTCAGCTTCATGGAGCGGCTCGAGGAACGCTGGCGCCGCCGCCAGGAGGGTGGCAGGTAAGGTCCGCGGCGTTACGCAGGCCCGCCAGCGCGGGTTCCTATCCGTAGCCCGAGATCGGGCCGGAGAAAGCACGCAGGCCAGGCCATACGGTGGCCCGGTCCGGGGGCTAAACGGGAGCGGGCTTGTCGCTTCGGACCACCGATACGTCGCCATGAGGTGACAGGTGGCGCCGTGCCCTCGTCGTCGCCAGTTCCATCCAGCCGAACACGTCAAGCAGGTGCTGGGCACCGGCCCGAACCGGAATCAGCGCCGAGGGCGGCGCGACGATCGCGAGCCAGCGCGCCGAGGCCGCACCGGAGCGCGCGACGACGCGCCGTACCAGGGCCTCGTCCGCTTGAAGCCGGGAGGAATCGGCCGGACTGATCGCGTAGCTCGCGCGTTCCTCGGCCACGGCGATGCGCTCCAGCGCGTCACGCTCGGCGCCCGCCAGGCCCAGCCTCGTGGCGAGGCGGCGGGTAAGCGCGCGGGGCGTCTCGCTGTCCCGGTAGGGGATCCGGTGGTCAGTCAGGTCGTTGCGCAGTTCGTGCCAGGCCACATGGGCCCTGGCCACATCGTCATGAGCCCGCCACCACCGCCACCGGCGGCCCGCGGCCCGGGTCGTGGCGGGCGCGATCAGCATCAGCGCGAGCAGTGCGATGAACACGGGCACGATGGGCGACGTGCCGCCGTGCCGGCCTGCCGCGTTGCCGCCCGCACCGCCGGGGGCGGTCTTCTTCAGCTTGTTCAGGCCCGCCTGGCTCTTGCTTTCCGGTGTCGATCCGGGGTTGGGGTTGGTAGTGACCTGCTGGCCGGTCGCCGGGTTGATGACCTGCTGGTCGGAGAGCGGCGTCGAATAGGGCGGAGGTGAGGCCGTGGCCTGCCCGGGCTGCCCGGCCGGGTTCGGCGGGGTCGGCTCGAAGCGCAGCCAGCCGACGGTGGGGAAGTAGAGTTCCGGCCAGGCGTGCGCGTCGCTGGTCTTCACCTGCCAGTTGTCGTTCCCGATGAAGGAGCCCTGGGTGTAGCCCACGACGACGCGGGACGGAATGCCCACCAGTCGCGCCAGCACGGCCATCGCGAAGGCGAACTGCTGGCAGTACCCCGCCTTGGACTTGGTCAGGAACTGGATCAGGGCGGAGGGGCTCTGCGTCGACGGTACCTTCAGCGTGTACCTGAAGTGACCGGGGGCGGTGAACCAGGCCTGGATCGCCACTGCCTTGCCGTAGGGGGTGGTATTGCTTCTGGTGATCCGCTTCACCAGCTTCATGATCTTCTTCGTCCGGTACTGGGGCGGGACGTTGAGATACCCGCTGGATGATGCCACCGCGTCGGGCAGCGGGCGCAACTGCTGGGGCAGCGGGTTCACGTCCTTGGCGATCACCTGGTAGTGCAGGCCGGCCAGCCGGGCGCTGGGCGAGAGCACCGACAGCGTGTTCCCGTCGACCCGCCAGTCACCGCCGCCGCCGACCTTGACCTGGCGCGCCGCGTAGGGCAGCGGCAGGTAGTTGACGTTGCCCCGGCTCGCCAGGTTTTTGCCCAGGGTGATCCACTCGTGCACAGAGGGCCACCTAGAGCTTTCTGCCGTCCTGGCCAGGCCCGGCACCGCGGGCATGAAACCCCGGCGGGTGAGGGCCGTCGTGGCAGGCACCGATCCCATGGTCCACGCGTTGGTGGTGAGGTTGCCCAGCACGTAGACCTGCAGGTAAGGCGGCGTGCCATCCGGGGTGTGATAGGACAGCACCGGCACCGGGCGGGTCTCCCGCAGGTCGGTGTTCAGCAGGTCAAGGGGCTTGGGGAAGGAGATACGGCCATGACTGCCCCCGCTGCCTTTCCCGGTGCCCTCCCCGGGGAAGAGCCGGTGTGCCTTCAGCCCGGGGACCAGCAACGGCAGGGCGAGCGCGATCACGACCGCGGCCGAGCCGATCCGGCGGCCCGCGGCGGCCAGCGGCCTGACGTCCGGGCCGAGGCTGTCCCCGTCGTCCTGCCAGGGGTGGATGAGCCGCCCCCACAGCCGCAGCCGGTGCCTGCCGTCGGCCGAGAGCAGGCCCAGGTAGCCCACCATGCCCGCGCAGAACACCAGCGTCCCGCCCACCGCGCCCGGCCGGGCATCGGTGGTCAGCGGCACGCAGAAGAGCACAAGGAGCGGCAGACCGGCGAGGGCCGGGCGGTGCAGCCGCACCGCGAGCACGTCGGTCAGGACGGCGACCAGGCCGATCCCGGCCACGGTGAGCAGCACGATCCCGGGCCGCGGGCGGGACCGGCGGCGCGTACTTGTGACATCTCGGACATGGCCTGGTGGAGCAGCAGCTGGAGGTGGCGCATGGACGCGCCGGTGGGCACCAGGCCTGCCCAGGACTGACGGCCGGCGAACACCGCGTTGAGGTAAAGGAATTCCGCGCCGACCGCGGCGACGACGCAGAGAATCGCGGGAATCGGCCGCCGCCGGGTCGCGGCGCCGACCGCGGCCACCACGATGACCACCCCGATGCCCCCCCAGAACCATGTCCCGCCGGCGAGCAGCGGGTACAGGGCGATCGATGCCAGCACGGTCGCGAGGGCTGCGGCCACGGTCAGGCGCGTGTTCATCGGCTCGCTCCAGCTCCTGCGGGCGGGGTGGCGGTGCTCGCCGCCGGGGTTCCGTTTCCGCCGTTCGGGGCGCCGCGGCCTGGCTCGGGCTCGATGGCCGGGCCGGGCGCGGTAGGGGCGCCGCGGACCATGTGGGTGCGGTTGAGCATGTCCCAGGCCACGCCGAGCGGCGTGTCGGCGGTCACCGTGGCCACCCGCCAGCCGGCCGCGCTGAGGACCCTTGATGCCTCGTCTGTTTCCCCGGCCACCCCGGTGCCCGGCCGCTCGGCCGCCCAGGTGGAGACTGCGAGCAGCAGGGCCATAGCCGGGCCCGTGGCCCGCCGGGCGGTGGCGAGCTGCCGTGCCTCACCAGCGCTCAGGTGCCCGGCCACCACGACAAACAGCCCGCTGGTGTCCGCGGGCAGTTGCGCCAGCCCGGTGCTCAGCGAGGAATTGCGGGAGGGCCGGATGACGGCGAGGGTGTCGAGCAGCACGTCCTCGAACGTGCCGGGCGCGGTCACCCGGCCGGCGTCGGTGACGAACTCCGTGTCCATCTCCTCGCCCGCCAGGTGCACTCCGATGGACGCGGCGGCGCTGACCGCGTATTCGAAGGACGAGGCCGGGCCACGGCCGCCGTGGCCGCCGAGGCGGGTGTCAAGGAACAGCACCGCACGGTTTCGCCAGCGCTGCTCCTCGCGGCGCACCATGAGCTCCCCGTACCGCGCGGTGGAGCGCCAGTGCACCCGGCGGAGCTCATCGCCGTCCCGGTAGGCGCGCGGCACCACATCGTCCTCGCCCGCCGCCGCCGCGGTGCTGGCGCGGGCGTCGCCCTCGCCGAGCCAGGATCCGGCGAGGGAGGCGCGCGGGAGCGCGGTGACCGCAGGGGTGACCACCAGCGTGCTCGCCGGTGCCCCCACGCTCCCCACCTTGGCCAGGCCGAAGGCGTCCGCCACCCGGACGTTCAGCGGGCCGATGGCGTACTTGCCCCGGTGATCGGGCTGGATCGGGTAGCTCAGCCGGCGTGAACCGCCCGGCTCGATCCGGTCCAGGATGAACCGTGGCCTGCTGCCGATCGAGTAAGGCACGGTGTCCTCGGCCAGCAGCAGCCCGGTAGGCAGCCGGGACACGTTGTTGAGCTGGATGGACACCGAGGCGGTATGCCCGGCCGGCACTCGGGCCGGGCTGATCGCCCTGGCCCAGCTGATCCGGTACCTGGTCCGGCTCGCGGCGAGGACGGACAGCACCGGCAGGATGATCAGTACCCCGCCGATGCTGAGCAGGGTGCGCTGCCCGAGTCCGAGCCCGAGCACGCCTGCGGCTGCTCCTGCGGCCACAAAAGCCCTGCCGCGGGTGGTGAATCCGGCCAGCATCGACCGCATGCGGCGCCCTTCCTCGAACCTGCTCTTCTCAACCTACGGACGAGCTCGCGTTGATGCCAAGTAAAGGTCCTCGTTTCCCGGCGGCCTGGCTGGCCGTGCTCAGCGCAACTGGGGCAGTGGCATGCGCTCGACGATCGCCGCCAGCACCCGTTCAGGCGACTGCTGTGTGACCACCGCCTCGGCGCTCGGCAGCAGCCGGTGCGCCAGCACCGGCAGGGCCAGCGCCTGCATGTCATCGGGGATGACGAAGTCGCGGCCGTCCAGGGCGGCCCTGGCCCGGCCCGCCCGCAGCAGGTGGAGCGTGGCCCGCGGCGAGGCGCCCAGCCGCAGCTCCGGCGAGGCGCGGGTCGCGGCGACCAGCCTGATCACGTACTGCTTCAGCGGCTCGGCCACGTGGACCGCCCGCACCGCGGCGATCAGCTCCCTGATGTCCTCGGCCTGGGCCACCGGCTCCAGCGTGTCCAGCGGCGAGGACGACCCGTGCACGTCGAGCATTGCCAGCTCGGACTCGGCGCTCGGGTAGCCCATCGAGATCCTGGCCGTGAAGCGGTCCCGCTGCGCTTCTGGCAGCGGGTAGGTGCCTTCCATCTCGATCGGGTTCTGGGTGGCGATCACCATGAACGGCGGGGACAGCGGGTAGGTCCGGCCGTCCACCGTCACCTGCCCCTCCTCCATGCACTCAAGCAGCGCGGACTGGGTCTTCGGCGAGGCCCTGTTGATCTCGTCGCCCACCACGATGTTCGCGAAGACCGGCCCCGGCTTGAACTCGAACTCGCGGCGCTCCTGGTTGTAGGCGCTCACCCCGGTGATGTCGCTGGGCAGCAGGTCCGGGGTGAACTGGATGCGCCGGACCGAACAGCCGGTGGACCGCGCCAGCGCCTTGGCCAGCATCGTCTTGCCCACTCCGGGCACGTCCTCGATCAGCACGTGCCCCTCGGCGAGCAGGACGGTCAGCGCGAGGCGGACGGCGTCGGACTTGCCCTCGATGATGGACTCCACGGCCTCGCCGACGCGGTGCGCTACCCGGACCAGCTCGTCAAGGGTCCGGCTGCTGCCTTGCCCCGTATCAAGAACCACTTGACCCTCTCCCTCAGCTGCTCATCCTGAGCGCCGGGCTGATGGCTCACCGCCTGCCCGTGGTGCCCGACTGACCGTGCTTCAGACAGTACGTCCTGCAGGGGAATACGCGCGATGGGGCGCTCAGGTTCAGGCGGCGCCATGCCCGCCTGCGCTCCATAGCCCCTGCTGAGCCCCCTCCGGCCTGCCGCGTGCGGCCCGCCCCAGTTGGCCCGGCCGCGCTTGGCGTGGGCTTGGCGCCGGCTTGGCGTGGCCGCAACGGCCCGCCGGCGGCCCCTTCGGGTACCCGCCGGAAGCCCTTTCCGGTGCCGGTGGCGGCCTTTCCGTTGCCCGCCGTCAGTCCTTTCCGGTGCCGCCGCACCCCTTCCCGTTGGGCGGTGGCAGCCCTTTCCGGTGCCCGCCGCACCCCTTCCCGTGCCCGTCGAGGGCCTCGCGGTGGGGCGGGCGGGGGAGCGAGTGGGGGACTGTGGGGAGCAAACAGCATTGACGGTGGGGGATTGTGGAGTACAGTGGAGCGCGGTGGGGTGCACAGACGCCCGGGTGGGCTCATGGGTGCGGTGCGGGGAGTGGAGGTGAGGGCCGATGTTCCTCGGCACTCACTCGCCACGCCTGGACGAGAAGGGCCGGATGTTCCTGCCGGCCAAGTACCGCGAAGTCCTCGCTGCCGGTGTCGTGATCACCAAGGGCCAGGAGCGTTGCCTCTACGTGTTCCCCGCTGAGGAGTTCGCACGGATCACTGAGGGCCTGCGCACCGCGCCGGTCACCTCCAAGACGGTGCGCGACTACAGCCGCGTGCTCTTTGCCAGCGCCTCGGACGAGGTGCCGGACAAGCAGGGCCGGGTGACGATCCCGCAGGGGCTGCGCGATTACGCGGGGCTGCAGCGGGAGTGCGTCGTGATCGGCGCCAACACCAGGCTGGAGATCTGGGACAACGCAGCGTGGGCGGCGTACCTGGCCGACCAGGAGGACGCCTTCTCTGATGCGTCGGAGGAGGTGCTGCCCGGCGTCTTGTGACTGGCGCCGATGGCGGCAATAGCCGTGCACGGCGAGGTCTCCACCCGCGGCAGGGCGGCCTGCCGGCTGACGCCACTTCCCCGGCGCCAGGCGGCGAGGGGCCGCCTGCCCGTCGCGCGGATGGAGACCTGGCCGGGCACGCATGGCAGGAGTGGAGGGCACAGGCCGCCCACCGGGCCGGCGGCCGTGCGGAGAACCTGGAGAGGGGCTTGGCATGAGCACACCGGGAGGCGGTCACCGGCCGGTCCTCCTCGATCGCGTGCTCGCGCTCCTCGGGCCGGCCCTGGACCGGGCCGGCGCGGTCCTGGTGGATGCCACTCTCGGCCGGGCCGGGCACGCCCAGGCGCTGCTGGACGCCCATCCGGGGCTGATGCTGATCGGGCTGGACACCGACGCGGCCGCGGTCGAGGAGTCGGGGCGCCTGCTCGCCAGGTACGGGGACCGGGTCACCGTCACCCGCGCCGTATACGACCAGGTCGCCGCCGTGCTGAGCAGCCACGGCCGCCGCACCGCGGACGGTTTCCTTTTCGACCTGGGGGTGTCCTCGCCGCAGCTCGATGAGCCAGCGCGGGGCTTTGCCTACTCCTACGAAGCCCCGCTGGACATGCGGATGGACCAGAGCCAATCGCTGACCGCCGCCGAGGTGCTGAACACCTACCCGGCCGCCCGGCTGCGCCAGGTGCTGCGTGACTACGGCGAGGAGAAGTTCGCCCGGCAGATAGCCGACGCCGTCGTGCGGGCGCGGTCCCGGGCACCGCTCACCTCCACGACAGAGCTGACCGACATCGTCCGTGCCTCGATTCCAGCGCCTGCCCGCCGCACCGGCGGTAACCCCGCCAAGCGCACCTTCCAGGCGCTGCGGATCGAGGTGAACGGGGAGCTTGACGTGCTGGAGCGGGCGCTGCCCGCAGCGCTGGACGCCCTGGCACTGGACGGCCGCATCGTCGTGCTGGCCTACCACTCGCTGGAGGACCGGCTGGTCAAGCGGGCCCTGGCGGCCCGCGCGGTGGACACCACGCCACGGGGCCTGCCGGTGCCGCTCGCGGCGGCCGGACCGCAACTCCGGCTGCTCACCAGGGGTGCCGAGCGCCCCTCCGCTGCCGAGGTGGCAGCCAATCCACGTGCCGCCTCTGCCCGGCTCCGGGCAGCGATTCGGATCAAGGAAGCCGCGTGAGCGGGAACGGGGGGCACGACCGATGAGAGCAGGGGGAACATGGTGAACGGGCGCACGGAGGTGACGGAAAGAAGGCAGGCCGCGGGGAGCCCGCCGCGGCGTGCTCCGCGCCGGGCGGCGGACGCCGACGGGCGCCCGGCAGTGGCCAGGCCCGCCCGGGTACGCCCCGGCCCGCCCCGCCACGCGCCCGGGGGGTGCCCGGCCAGCCGCTGCGCCGCCGGTTCCGCGCCGCGGCCGCCAGGGATCGCCGTCCGGCACCGCCCGCCCGCCGCTGGCCGGCCAGCGGCACACGCCGCAGACGCGCACCCGGTTCGTGTTCCTCGTGGTGGGCCTGCTCGGCGGCGGCCTGCTGAGCCTGTTGATGATCAACACGATCCTGGCTACCGGTGCCTTCCAGATCACCGCGCTCCAGCAGGGCAACGTCGCCCTCGCCCAGCGGCAACAGGCCATCCAGGCCCAGATCGCGGCCGAGGAGTCGCCGGCCTCGCTGGCACAGCGTGCCGCCACCCTGGGCATGCGGATCCAGCCGCGGCTGCACTTCCTCAACCTCAAGACCGGACGGCTGGAAAGCTCGCCCAACCAGATGCCGGGGATACCCACCGTCCCCGGGTACACGCCGTGACCGCACCTGGCGGCGGCATGAACGGCCGGAACCGCCCGCGCGGGCCCGGCCGCCCGCCCCGGGCATCCGGCCAGCGGCGCCCGGGGCCGGGCCGCGCCCGCGAGGCGGGCGGGCCGAACCCGGGTGAGGCCGGCGGGAACCGGCGCGGCGATCCGGGCGGCGACGCCCGCGATCCGGGCGGCACCCGTGCGCCCGGGCCACCGTCGGACGGGAGCGCGTCGGCCCGGGCAAGCCGGCCACGGGCCGGCCGCCATGCCGAGGGCCCAGGCAGGCCCGGCGAGCGCAGCCGCGGTGAGCGCCGCCCCGGAGGGCGCGGTCCCGGCGGCCGCGGTCCCGGCCCGGTGCGCCGTGTCGCCCTGCGGCGGCCCAGGCTGCGCCGGGCCAGTCCGGCCCGGCGGCTCCACGCCAGCCTGTTGTGCGTGGGGTTCGCCCTGTCCCTGATCGCCGGCAGGCTCGTCCAGTTGCAGGGCCTGGAGGGGGCCGCCTTCAGTAAGCAGGCCGCCAACTACAAGCTGCAGGTCATCCGCATCCCGGCCGAGCGGGGCTCCATCACCACGGCGGACGGCACGATCCTGGCGATGACCGTGCAGGAGGACACGGTGACCGCGGACCCGCCGCAGATCGCCGGGAATACCCCGCGGGCGACCACGGCGGTCAGGCAGCGAATGGCCGCGCTTCTGGCGGGCCCGCTGCACATGACCAAGGCCGCCATCCTTGGCAAGCTCTACCACCCCTCCTCCACGGACTACGTCGAGCTCGCGCAGGGCGTGCCCGTCCTGGTCGGCAACCGCATCCAGGCCATGCTGACCGCGCGCCACCTGGCTGGCATCTATTTCCAGTCCACCTACGTCCGCTCCTACCCCGGCAAGGACCTGGCGGCCGGCCTGGTCGGCTTCACCACCACCAACGCCACCAGCACCGCGCGCGACCTGGTCGGGCAGGCGGGCATCGAGCAGTCCTTCAACTCGCTGCTGACCGGCCGCGACGGGCAGGAGCAGGTCGAGACCGGGATCACCGGGCAGCCGATCCCGTTCGCCTCGCAGAAGGTCCGGCCGGTGGTGCCCGGCGGCGACGTGCGCCTGACCATCCTCGCCAGCCTGCAGTGGGAGGCGCAGCAGGCCTGCGCGGAGCGGGTGCGGGTGACCCACGCGGACTCCTGCACGATCGTGGTCGAGCAGCCCTCGACCGGGCGGATCCTTGCCATGGCCCAGTACCCGACCTTCGAGCCCAGCCATGTGACGAGCCTGGCCGCCACGGTGGACCTGCCGGTCGCCGGGATCTTCCCGCCGGGCAGCACCGCCAAGGTGATCACCGCGGCCGCGGCACTTGAGCACGGCGAGACGCCGGCCACCGGCTACACCGTGCCCGAGCAGATCTCGGTCGGCGGGTTCAGCTTCCACGACGCGGAATGGCACCCGACCGAGCGGCTCACCCTGGCCGGCATCGTGGCGCACTCGAGCAACGTCGGCATGGTGCAGGTCGCCCAGCACGTCAGCCCGCAGGTGCAGTACGACTACTACCGGAACTTCGGTGTCGGGGTGCCGACCGGCCTGCCGCTGCCCAACACCAGCCAGGGGCAGCTCCCGCCGCTGTCGAAGTGGTGGGGGGACGAGCGGTACACCCTGGCGTTCGGCCAGGGCGTCGCGGCCACCGCCGTGCAGATGGCCGGCGTGTACGCGACCATCGCCAACCACGGGGTCCGGGTGTCGCCGAGCATCGTGGCGGGCACCACCGGGCCCAGCGGGCGGTACACCCCGGCGCCGGCGCCGCACCGCCAGCGGGTGATCCAGCCCTCGACGGCCGCCGAGCTCACCGGCATCCTGCAGCAGGTTCCCTACCTCGATGCCACAATCGCCTACCAGCCCTGGGGCGAGATCCCCGGGTATTCGGTGGCGTCCAAGACCGGCACGGCCCAGCTCTGGGACCAGAAGGCGGGCTGCCTGTGCCAGTACGGCTCGAGCTACATCGGCATGGCGCCGGCCAGCAACCCCAAGCTCGTGGTGGCGGTGAACATCCAGAACCCGAAGGGGGCCGATTACTACGGCAACTACGTGGCCGGCCCGGCCTTCTACCAGGTAATGAAGTTCGCACTTGCGTCGCTGAAGATCCCACCGGATCACGGCAAGCGCCCGGACGTGCCGCTCACCGCAGGGTGAACAGCGGTAGCCTCTGCGCGTGCCTGCGGATCTGCGTCCCCTCAGCGCGCAGGGGCGGCCTCTGTCCGGCCTCGCCGCGCTGCTCGGGGTCGTCATGGCCGGGCCCGGCCCGGACCCCTTCGCCGGGCCCCGCGGCCCGTTGCTGGTCTGCGGTGTGACCCACGACTCGCGCCGGGTCCGCCCCGGCGACCTGTATGTGGCGCTGCCCGGCGGGCAGCACCACGGTGCCGAGTTCTGCCAGGACGCGGTGTCGGCCGGGGCGGTCGCCGTGCTCACCGACCCGGCCGGCCGGGAGCCCGCACGGGAGTGCGGCGTGCCCGTGTTCGTCGTCGCCGACCCAAGGGCCCGGCTTGGCGAGGTGGCGTCCTGGGTCTACCGGCATCCTTCGGCCCGGCTGCTGCTCATCGGCGTGACCGGGACCAGCGGCAAGACCACCACCACTTACCTGCTGGAGTCAGCGCTGCGCCGGGCCGGGCACCTGACCGGCCTGATCGGCGGGGTGGAGACCCGGATCGCGGGGGAGACCGCGCAGAGCCAGCTCACCACCCCGGAGGCGACCGACCTGCAGGCGCTGTTCGCCACCATGACCGAGCGCGGCGTCACCGCGGCGGCGATGGAGGTGTCCAGCCACGCCCTGGCGCTCGGGCGGGTGGCGGGCACCTCCTACGAGGTGGCGGTCTTCACCAACCTGTCCCAGGACCACCTGGACTTCCACGGCAACCTGGAGAAGTACTTCGCCGCCAAGTCCGTCCTGTTCGCACCCGGGTACGCACGGGTCGGGGTGGTGAACGTCGACGATGCCCACGGCCGGCGCCTGGCCGACGGCGCGCGGATTCCGGTCGTCACGTTCTCCGCCGACGGCGATCCGGACGCGGACTGGCGGGCCACGGACGTGCGCGGCGGGGCGGACGGGAGCACGTTCCGCATCGTCGGCCCGGGCGGGGTCGAGGCCGACGCCAGCGTCGCCCTCCCCGGCCCTTACAACGTCGCCAACGCCCTGGGCGCGGTGGTCGCGCTTGTCGAGGCCGGCGTGCACCTGGCCACGGCGGTGGCCGGGGTCGCCGCCTGCCCGGGGGTTCCGGGACGGCTGGAGCGAGTCGACGTTGGCCAGGATTTCACCGTGCTCGTTGACTATTCTCACAAACCAGGAGCGGTGGAAGCGGTGCTGCGTGCGCTACGCCCGGTGACCGGCGGCCGCCTGGCCATCGTGCTGGGCTGCGGCGGCGACCGGGATACCGCCAAGCGCCCGCTGATGGGCGCCGCCGCCGCCCGCCTCGCCGACCTGGCCATCCTGACCAGTGACAACCCCCGCTCGGAGGATCCCCTGGCAATACTCGCGGAAATGCTGGACGGGGTACTCACCGTCGGCGAGCCGGAACGGGCGCGGATCATCGTGGAGCCCGACCGGGCCGCCGCCATCGGCTTGGCCGTCGCGATGGCCGACAAGGGAGACGTCATTGTGGTGGCAGGCAAGGGTCATGAGCGCGGGCAGTATGTCGGGCAGAAGATGATCCCGTTCGACGACCGTGAGGTCGCCGCGGATGCGCTGGCCCGCCGGCGGTCCGGCGCGCGCGGTGAGGGGGCGGCGTGATCCCGCTGACCCTGTCCGCGGTAGCGGACATCACCGGGGCGCGCCTGGGCCCGCTCACCGGCCCGGCCGCCTTGGTCCGCTCGGTCGTCATCGATTCGCGGCAGGCCGGCCCCGGCGCCCTGTTCGCCGCCCTGCCCGGCGAGCGGGCAGACGGGCACGACTTCGCGGTCGCCGCGGTCGAGAAGGGCGCGGTGGCCGTGCTCGCCAGCCGGCCGGTGGGCGTGCCCGCACTGATCGCCCCCGATGTGCCTGCCGCGCTGGCCGCCCTGGCCCGGGCGGTCATCGATGCCCTGCCCAGCCTCACCGTCGCCGGCATCACCGGGTCCGTGGGCAAGACCACCACCAAGGACCTGGCCGCTCAGCTCATCGAGCGGCTGGGGCCGACGGTCGCGCCGTACGGGTCCTTCAACAACGAGATCGGCCATCCGCTGACGGTGCTGCGGGTCACCGGGGAAACCCGTTACCTGGTGCTGGAACTGTCGGCCCGCGGTGCCGGGCACATCGCCCAGCTCTGTGAGATCGCGCCGCCCCGGCTCGGCGCGGTGCTGTGCGTGGGGCACGCCCACACCGGCGAATTCGGCGGGCTGGCGGAGGTAGCCCAGGCCAAGGGAGAACTGCCCGCCGCCCTGCCGCCCGACGGGGTCGCGCTGCTGAACGCCGACGACCCGCTGGTGATGGCGATGGCGGAGCGGACGGCGGCCCGGGTGGTGACGTTCGGCGTGCACGCCCAGGCCACGGTGCGCGCGGCGGACGTGACCCTGGACGGCCAGGGCCGCGCGGGCTTCACCCTGGTGACCCCGCAGGGTTCCGCGCCGGTGCGGCTGCGCCTGCTCGGCGCGCACAACGTGGTGAACGCGCTGGCCGCCGCGGCGCTCGCGGGCGAGCTCGGGCTGGGCATCGCGGACGTCGCCGACGGCCTGTCCGCGGCCACCAACCGCAGCAAGTGGCGGATGGAGGTGACCGAGCGCCCGGACGGGGTGACCGTCATCAACGACGCCTACAACGCCAACCCCGAGGCGATGGCGGCCGCGCTGGAAACCCTCGCCACCGTGGCCAGGGGGCGGCGGGCCTTCGCCGTGCTCGGCCCTATGAACGAACTGGGCGATGAGTCACCGCAATGGCACGAGCAGGTCGGCTGCCTCGCCGCGCGGGCCGGCGTGGCGGGGCTGATCGTGGTGGGCGAGGACGCCGCCCCCATGCTGTCCGGTGCCAAGGCCGAGCGGTCCTGGCACGGCGAGCTGATCGGCGTGCCGGACGCTGGCAGCGCGGTGGCCGCGCTGGGGAACCTCCTGGCCCCCGGAGACGTGGTACTGGTCAAAGCCTCGCGCGCGGCAGGGCTGGAACGCGTGGCGCTTGCCCTGACCGGGGAGGCAGCACAGTGAAGACCATCCTGGTAGCTGGCGGGGTCTCGCTGCTGCTGGCGCTGCTCGGCACGCCCCTGGCGATCAGGGTGTTCACCCGGCGCGGGTACGGGCAGCTCATCAGGGAAGAGGGCCCGGCGGCGCACGTCACCAAGCGCGGCACGCCCACCATGGGCGGGACCGTCATCGTCATCGCCTCGGTGGTCGGGTACTTCGTCGGGAACGTGGCCACCGGCCAGGTCCCTTCGGTGTCCGGGCTGCTGGTCATGATGCTGATGGCCGGGCTCGGCTTTGTCGGCTTCATCGACGACTTCATCAAGATCTACAAGCAGCGGAGCCTGGGCCTGCGCAGCAGCGCGAAGCTGGCCGGGCAGGCCGTGGTGGGCGCGGTGTTCGCCCTGCTGGTGCTGCAGCAGCGGTTCGCCGACGGATACGACCTCACCCCTGCCGATGCGCACCTGTCGTTCCTGCGCGACTTCGGGCCGGCCCTGGGGCTGGCGCCGTTCGTGCTGTGGATCGTCTTCCTGATCGCCGGCACGTCCAACGCGGTCAACCTCACCGACGGGCTTGACGGCCTGGCGACCGGGTGCGCCTGCCTGGTCCTGGCCGCCTACGTGCTGATCGGGGTCTGGCAGGAGCGCAACGACTGCACACTCAACCTGGCCCCGCGCTGCTACCCGGTGCGCGACCCGCTGGACCTGGCGGTGGTGGCCGCCGCCGTGCTCGCCGCCTGTTTCGGGTTCCTGTGGTGGAACGCCCCGCCGGCCCGCATCTTCATGGGGGACACCGGGTCGCTCGCCCTCGGCGGGGTGCTGGCCGGGCTGGCCGTGTGCACGAAGACCCAGTTGCTGCTGGCGATCCTGGGCGGGCTGTTCGTGGTGATCGCGCTGTCGGTGATCATCCAGGTGGGCTCGTTCAAGATGACCGGCCGCCGGGTCTTCCGCATGGCGCCGCTGCAGCATCATTTCGAGCTGATCGGCTGGGCCGAGATCACCATCGTGATTAGGTTCTGGCTGATCAGCGGCCTGTTCGTGGCCCTGGGCCTGGTCATCTTCTACGTGGAGTGGCTGCCCAGGTAGGCGGCCGCCCCAGGCCGCCGGGGCAGCGCGGATGTCCAGGTGGGGCCGTCGTCCGCGGCATGCCGGTGCGCGACACGCGGGCGGATTTCCCGCTGATACCCCGGTTCACCGCCGAGACTGGGATGATGGAGCGAGTTCAGGTTGCTTCCAGGCCGGGTGCGCGCGAACCGGGCGGGATGGCTTCGGCCGACCCGTCCGGTCTCGTGCCCGATGCACCGGCCCCCCCTTCGCGGCGTGCCATGGTGCTCGCGCTGCTCGACCGGCCGCTCACCTCGTACTACTTGATTCTCGGCATTACCACGCTGCTTCTGGCCCTGGGCCTGGTCATGGTGCTGTCCACGTCTTCGGTGCAGAACCTGGGCCAGGGCGGGTCGCCGTACTCCGGGTTCCAGCACCAGCTGATCGGCGTCGTTCTCGGCCTGCCGTGCATGTGGCTGGCCGCCAGGTCCGGGCCGACGGTCTTCCGCGCGCTGGCCTACCCGCTCATGTTCGTCGCCATCCTGGGCCTGCTGCTCACCCCGGTGATCGGCGTCACGTACCAAGGTGCCACCCGTGAGCTGATATTCGGCCCGATCGTGTTCCAGGCATCGGAACTGGCCAAGCTGGCCTTCCTGCTGTGGGGAGCGGACCTGCTGGCCCGCAAGGACCGGCTGTCGCACCTCGATGACTGGCGGTACCTGCTGATACCGCTGCTGCCGGGAGCCGGCATCCTGGCCATGCTCGTCATGCTCGGCGATGACCTCGGCACCACCTTCATCCTGCTGCTGATCTTCCTGGCGCTGCTGTGGGTGGTCGGTACCCCGCTGCGCCTGTACCTGGGGATGCTCGGGCTCATCCTGCTGGCGCTGCTGATGCTGGTGGTGGTCGCCAAGTATCGCTCCGACCGGCTCACCCAGTTCTTCAGCCCGCAGGGCAACCCGGTCGGCCCCGACCAGCAGCCCATCCAGGGCAAGTGGGCGGTGGGCTCCGGCGGCTGGTTCGGCGTCGGGCTCGGCGCCAGCACGCAGAAGTGGGGGTGGGTGCCCGACGACACCACCGACTTCATCTTCGCCATCATCGGCGAGGAACTCGGGCTGGTCGGGACGCTGTGCGTGTCGCTGCTGTACGGCGGCCTCGCCTATGCGGGCCTGCGGGTGGCCCGGCGGGTGGAGGACACCTTCGTCCGCCTCGCGGCAGCAGGCGCCACCATCTGGATCGTGGGCCAGGCGATCGTGAACATCGGCGCGGTGATCGGGCTGATCCCGATCACCGGCGTGCCGTTGCCGCTGGTCTCCGCTGGCCTGTCGTCGCTGGTGACAACGATGGTCGCGCTCGGCATGCTGATGTCGTTCGCCCGGAGGGAACCAGGCGCCGCCCAGGCGCTTGCCGAGGCCAGCCCCGGCCCGGCGCGCCGCGCCCTAAGCTGGCTGGGCCTGGACCGTAGGCGGGAATGAGCGCCGTCGTGGCGGCCAAGGCTGCTCGGTAGCCGTAGGCTACCTTCGCCGAAGCCCGCGCAGTGCTGGGCCAGGGGCGATCCCCTGGACCGCACTGCCGGGGGATGACCCCGGGCGATGAGGCACCGCGAACAGGAGGGCCTGGCGATGAGTGTGGTACTCGCCGGAGGGGGCACCGCCGGACATATCGAGCCAGCCCTGGCCGTCGCCGACGCGCTGCGCCGGATGGATCCCAGGATCCCGCTCACCTGCCTCGGCACCGAACGCGGCCTGGAGACCAGGCTGGTCCCCCTGCGGGGCTACGACCTCGCGCTGATCCCGCCGGTCCCGCTGCCCCGCAAGCCGAGCATGGAACTGCTCAGCGTGCCGGGACGGCTGGCCCACGCGGTGCGCGCCGCCGGGGACGTGCTGGACCGGACCAGGGCGCAGGTCGTCGTCGGTTTCGGCGGCTACGTGGCCACGCCCGCGTACCTGGCGGCGCGGCGCCGCCAGGTGCCCATCGTGGTCCACGACGCGAACGTCAGGGCGGGCCTGGCGAACCGCATCGGCGCGCTGTTCACCCGGCACGTGTTCACCGCCCACCCCGGCACCAAGCTGCCGCACGCCACCTGCGTCGGGATCCCGATCCGCAAAGAGATCTCCGGGCTGAACCGGCTGGCCCTGGCGGACAAGGCGCGTGAGCACTTCGGGCTGCGGCCCGACCTGCCCGTGCTGCTGGTCACCGGCGGGTCCCAGGGCGCTAGGTCGATCAACCTGGCGGTGCTGGACGCCGCGGACCAGATCCGCGCGGCCGGCGTCCAGGTGCTGCACCTGCTCGGCCCGCGCAGCGGCCTGGAGGTGCACATGCCCCCGTTCGGCCCGCCCTACGTCACGCTGCCCTACGTGGACCGGATGGACCTGGCCTACGCCGCGGCGGACTTCGCGCTGTGCCGCAGCGGCGCCCTGACCTGTGCCGAGCTCACCACCGTGGGGCTGCCCGCGGCGTATGTCCCGCTGCCGCACGGCAACGGCGAGCAGCGGCTGAACGCGCTGCCGATCGAGCGGGCAGGCGGCGGGCTCATCGTGGACGACGCGGCGCTGTCCCCGCAGTGGATCTGCGAGGTGCTGCTGCCGGTCATGCTGGACACCCCCCTCGTGGCCGGGATGTCGGCGGCGGCGTCGCGGCTCGGCAGCCGTGACACCGACGACAGGCTGGCCTACGAGGTCATGAACATCATCGCGGGCCGGCCCTCCCGCAGCCGCTCGGCGCACGGGCGGTGAGCTGACTTGGGAAGCCTGGTCAGCCCCGCGGCCCCGGTGCCCCTGGCGGAGCTCGGCCGGGTGCACTTCACCGGCATCGGCGGCGCGGGCATGTCCGGCATCGCCCGGATCATGATCGCCCGCGGGGTGAAGGTCTCCGGCAGCGACGCCGCGGCCAGCGACCTGCTCACCGCCCTGGCCAGCGAAGGCGCGGACGTGCACGTCGGGCACGCCGCGGAGAACATCGACGGCGCGGACACGCTCGTGGTGTCCACCGCGATCCGCGCGGACAACCCGGAACTGGCCGAGGCCCGCAGGCGCGGCCTGCGGGTGCTGCACCGCGCCGCCGCCCTGGCCAGCGTGATGCTGGACCGGCGCGGGATCGCGGTGGCAGGCACCCACGGCAAGACCACCACCACCAGCATGATCACCACGATCCTGCGGCACAGCGGCGCCGACCCCGGGTATGTGATCGGCGGGATCCTCACCGAGACCGGCCTGGGCGCCGGCGACGGCAGCGGGGACATGTTCGTGGCCGAGGCCGACGAGAGCGACGGCTCGTTCCTGATGCTCGCCCCCGAACTGGCGATCGTCACCAGCGTGGAAGCCGACCACCTGGACAACTACGCCGACCTCGGCGAGATCGAGGCGGCGTTCGCGGCGTTCGCCCGGCGGATCGTCCCAGGCGGGGTGCTGATCGCCTGCGCCGACGACCCGGGCGCACGAGCCCTCGCCGCGGCGGCGGCCGGGGTGCGGGTCCGCAGCTACGGCGAGAACCCGGGCGCCGACTACCGGCTCACCGGCGTGCGCCCGCACGGCATGTCCGTGCGTTTCGGCGTGGTGTCCGGGCCCCGGGAAGGCGCCGGCGCGCCGGCGCCGGCCCTGCTCGAGGTCGGCGTCCCAGGCCGTCACAACGCGCTGAACGCAACGGCCGCCTACGCCGCCGCCCTCGAGCTTGGGCTGAGCCCTGAGCAGGCCGCCGCGGGCCTCGCCGCCTACCGCGGCGTGGGCCGCCGGATGGAACCGAAGGGCGAGGCCGCCGGGGTGCTGGTGCTCGACAGCTACGCGCACCACCCGACCGAACTCGCCGCCGACCTTCGCACGGCCCACGACATCAGGCCGGAGGGCCGGGTCCTCGCGGCCTTCCAGCCGCACCTGTTCAGCCGGACCCGGATCTTCGCGGCGGAGTTCGGCGCCGCGCTCGGCCTGGCCGACGAGGCATTCGTGCTGGACGTATACGCGGCACGGGAGGACCCTGAGCCGGGGGTCAGCGGGCTGCTCATCGCCGAGGCGGTGCCCGGCGGGCGGGCCCGTTTCATCCCGGAGCGCGGCGACCTGCCCGCGGCCGTGGCGGCGGCCGCCCGGCCCGGAGACCTCGTCCTCACCATGGGCGCCGGGGACATCACGGCCCTCGGCCCGCTGATCGTGACGGCACTGCGGCAACGGGGGGAGCCGCCTGATGGCTAGCAGAGTTTCCGGGCCGCCGCGGCGGCCCGGCGGACCAGGTACCGGCGCCAGGGACGGCGCGCGACCGGGGCAGCGTACCCGCCCCGGGCCCCGGCCACCCAGGTGGCGCGTCCGGTGGCCCTGGCGCGGCCGGGGCAGCCTGCCCAGGCCGCACTGGAAGGCGGTGTTTTTCGCGGGCACCGCGGTGGTGATCGTCGGCGTGATGGCCTGGGCGCTGCTCGGCTCCTCGCTGCTGGTGGTGCGCTCGGTCCAGGTCGCGGGCAACGGCAAGGCGGTCTCCGCCGGGCAGGTGCTCGCCGCCGCCCGGGTGACCAACGGCCAGCCGCTCATCTGGGTCGACACCGGCGCCATATCCCGCCGGGTCGAGCAGCTCAGGCAGGTGCAGTCGGCCCAGGTCAGCAAGGACTGGCCGACCACGCTGGTGATTACCGTCCAATTGCGCAGGCCGGTCTTCGCGCTGCCCGTGCACGGCAGCTACGCCCTGGTGGACCCCTTCGGCGTGAGCGTCCGCGACGTCACCCGCCGGCCGCCAGGCATGCCCGTGCTGACCGTGAACACCACCAGCAGGAGCCTGCGCGGGAGCCCGGCGGTGCGCGCCGCCGCAGCGGTACTGGGCGAACTGCCGCGGCGAGTCGCGAAGCAGGTGCGCGGGGTGACCACCGGCGGGCCGAACGACGTGTCGGTGGAACTGGCCAACGGTTCCGTCGTCGTATGGGGCGGGGCGGAGCGGGGGCGGATCAAGGCAAAGGAGTTGCGGGTGCTGATGCGGCGGCATGCCCGCGTCTACGACGTGAGCGGCGTCGGCACGGCCATGACCAGAGGCTGACCCTTGTTGTGGCGGCGGCGGCGGGCTAGCGCGCAATGGGGTGGGGGACGGCGGGCCGCGGCGAAGCTGATTGTAAAAGATCAGCGAGCAGGGTGAGGCGCCTCGGGCGTGGCGAGTTGACCCGGGTTCTGGGCAACCCTACTGTCCGTATCAATCGTCACCATAGCATAACTCTAAATCTCAGGTTGAGAGTGAGGGTTTTGACTCACGGGAAATCGTGGAAATGCCCGGCCGCCACCGTGGGGGTGCGCTTCGGCGGACTGCGCACGCGGCCGATTCTCGGTGTGAGCGTATTCACCAGCCGCACAGGTAGCAGGGCAGGAACACGATAGCGGCAGACAAGCGGAAAGGGCCCTCCTCGTGGCAGCACCGCAGAACTATTTGGCGGTCATCAAGGTCGTCGGTATCGGTGGGGGCGGCGTCAATGCCGTAAACCGGATGATCGAAGAGGGGCTCAAGGGCGTTGAGTTCATCGCGATCAACACGGACGCGCAGGCGCTGCTGATGAGCGACGCCGACGTCAAGCTTGACGTCGGCCGTGAACTGACCCGCGGCCTCGGTGCCGGTGCCAACCCCGACGTCGGGGCAAGGGCCGCCGAGGACCACCGTGAGGAGATCGAGGAAGTCCTCAAGGGCGCGGACATGGTCTTCGTGACCGCGGGCGAGGGCGGCGGCACGGGCACCGGCGGTGCCCCCGTCGTGGCGAACGTGGCGCGGTCTCTCGGCGCGCTCACGATCGGCGTGGTGACCAGGCCGTTCGGCTTCGAGGGCAAGCGCAGGGCATCCCAGGCCGAGGTCGGCATCGAGCGGCTGCGCAGCGAGGTGGACACGCTCATCGTGATCCCCAACGACCGGCTGCTTTCCATCTCGGACCGCCACGTCAGCGTGCTCGACGCGTTCAAGGCCGCCGACCAGGTGCTGCTGTCCGGTGTTCAGGGCATCACCGACCTGATCACCACCCCGGGCCTGATCAACCTGGACTTCGCCGACGTGAAGTCGGTCATGTCCGGTGCTGGTTCTGCCCTGATGGGGATCGGTTCCGCCCGCGGGGACGACCGCAGCGTGGCCGCCGCGGAGATGGCCATCTCCAGCCCGCTGCTCGAGGCGAGCATCGACGGCGCGCACGGCGTGCTGCTGTCCATCCAGGGTGGCTCGGACCTCGGGCTGTTCGAGATCAACGAGGCGGCCCAGCTCGTCGCGAACTCGGCGGCGCCCGACGCCAACATCATCTTCGGCGCGGTGATCGACGACGCGCTCGGCGACGAGGTGCGGGTGACCGTCATCGCGGCAGGCTTCGACGAGGCGGGCGTACGTCACGTGCCGCCCGCGCAGCCAGTGCTGGCCCGCCCGGGCCTGGACAGCCGCGGTTCCGCCCCGGCAGCTGCCTCCTTTTCCGGTAGCGGCGGGTTCGGCACCAGCAACGGGCACTCCGCTGGCGGCCACGCGCTCGATGCTGCGGCGGATGAGCGAGTGGTGGAGGAGCGTGTGGCCGTGGAACCGGCCGCCAGCGTGACGGACCCGCCAGCGGCCGCGCCGGACCCCGAGCCAGAGCCTGCCGAGGACGCCAGGTCCGTTGCTGCCGCCAGCGGCACCGACTCCGGCGGCCGGGCCGACGAGGATGCCGAACCGGTGGCTGCGGCAGCGGTCCCGGCTCGGCACCGGGCCGACCCTGGTGCCGCCGCCCGCATGTTCGACGCGGCCACCACCACTCGCCGCCGCAGCGTCGTCTTCGAAGAGGACGACGAGTTGGACGTGCCTGACTTTCTGAAGTGATCCTGCTGCATGCGGGGGCGGGCGAACAGGTGCCGTCCCCGCGCTTTCGCCTTCGGCTCTTACACGCTGCGGGGGCGGCACCTGCCCGCCCGCCCGTGTTGGGGCGCTCAGTCCGGCCCGTGAAGGGGGGAGAGCGGGAGGTGGTTCCGGGGCTGGTGTGCGCCGGAGTCATGATGTGGGTGTGATGCGATCAGGGAAGTGAGGCCGCTGCGGACCGGCGGAACTGAGTTGCGCGGCGGATGGCCGGGGTCCGAGAGCGGATCGAGCAACGCTTGTGTGGCGGCGGGGCGGGACCCGGGGGAGGTCACGCTGGTCGCCGTGACGAAGACGTTTCCGGCGTCGGATGTGCGGCTGCTCAGCGAACTGGGCGTGCGGGATGTGGGGGAGAACCGGGATCAGGAGGCGGCGCCCAAGGCCGCGGAATGCGCGGACCTTTCCCCGGAACTGACTTGGCATTTCATCGGACAGCTTCAGAGCAACAAGGCCGCGAGCGTGGTCCGTTACGCCGGGGTGGTGCATTCGGTGGACCGGCTCAGGCTGGCGCGGGCCCTGGGCGCGGCAGCCAGGAAGGCAGGCCGGACCGTCACCTGCCTGGTCCAGGTCAGCCTGGATCAGGACGAGGCGCGCGGCGGCGTGCCCGAGCCTGAGGTGGGCGTCCTTGCCGGTGCCGTGGCCGGGGAGGAAGGGCTGGTGCTTGGCGGCGTGATGGCGATGGCGCCGCTCGGGGTGCCACCCGCCGAGGCATTCGCGCCACTTCCACGAATCGCCGGCGCGGTGCGCGCGGCTTATCCGGAAGCCGTCATAGTGTCGGCGGGAATGAGCGGCGATTTGGAAGAAGCCATTGCGGCCGGCGCGACACACGTTCGCGTCGGTACGGCGTTGCTCGGCGGCCGGCCGGGCTTCGTCAGGTAATGTCCGTCGCAGCGAACGGCAGGCCAGGGACGACGGAGGGCTGACGGATGGCCGGCGCGATCCACAAGATGGCGGTCTATCTCGGCCTTGTCGAGGACGAGGTGGCCTACGAAGACGGCTATGACTCCTTTGAGGAGGATTACGCCGGCTACGAGGACGAGGAGGGCGCGGCGCCTGATTCCGCGCGACAGGCGGCGACTGCGGCGCGCGGCGGGTATGACGCCGACTCCGCCGAGCCAGTCCAGCCTGCCCCGGTACGGCAGGCTGCCGATCTCACTCGGATCACGACGCTGCATCCGCGCACATACAATGAGGCCCGGACGATCGGTGAACACTTCCGCGAGGGCACCCCGGTCATCATGAACCTGTCAGAAATGGTCGATAGTGACGCTAAGCGACTTGTTGACTTCGCAGCAGGGTTGATTTTCGGACTTCGCGGAAGCATCGACCGGGTGACCAACAGGGTCTTCCTGCTGTCGCCCGCGTCCATAGAGGTGACCGCAGAAGACAAGGCCCGGATGGCCGAGAGGGGCTTCTTCAACCAGAGCTAGGCGGCCCAGGTCAGGCGGCTCGGCGCCGACCGCAGAGCGGCTGCCGTGTCGTGGTGAGGGCAGGACAGGGTTGTGGGTCTCCTAAAGATCGTCTTGACATACATCCTATGGATCTACCTGTTGCTGCTCATCGGGAGACTGATCTTCAGCTGGATCCAGGCGTTCTCCCGGTCCTGGTCGCCGCGCGGGCCGGTGCTCGTGGTGGCCGAAGCGGTGTTCACCGCAACCGACCCGCCGTTGAAATTCCTAAGCCGGTTCATCCCCGTGCTCAGGCTCGGTAGTGTGGCCTTGGACCTCAGCTTCATGGTTCTGTTCTTCGTGGTACTTCTCCTGATCAACGCCGTGGGGCTGTTGTGATCAGGTACGGTCCCATAGAACAGACTTGCAGCGCACCAAGGAGACGAGATGCCGCTGACGCCTGCAGACGTGCGGAACAAGCAGTTCAGCACCACTAGGCTCCGCCCCGGCTACGACGAGGAAGAGGTAGACGCCTTCCTCGATGAGGTCGAGGTCGAGCTGGACCGGCTGATCCAGGAGAACGAGGAGCTCCGGTCCAAGCTGGCTGAGTGCTTGCGCGGGGGCAAGTCAGCCGTGTCCGCGCTCAGTTCCCCGCTGGCCGACCCCGAGCCGGAGATGCTGGCTCCTGAGCCGATGATGCCCGAGCCGGAGCACCGGCCCGAGCCGATCAGGGCGAGCATGCCGTCCGAGGACAACATGGATACGGCAGCCCGTGTCCTTGCCCTCGCCCAGCAGACCGCCGACCAGGCCATCGCCGATGCTCGCCGCGAGGCCGATGAGACCCTGGGCCGGGCTCGCCGCGAGGCGGACGACATCCTCGGCAAGGCGAGGCGGCAGGCCGAGCAGATCACCAGCGACGCGCGTGCACGGGCGGAAAGCCTGGAGCGCGATGCGCAGGAGCGGCACCGTCAGGCCATGGGCTCCCTGGTCCAGCAGCGGGAGGAGCTGGAGCGCCGGGTCGACGACCTGCGGGCGTTCGAGCGCGAATACCGCAGCAGGCTCAAGGCGTACCTGGAGGGCCAGCTCCGCGACCTGGAGGCGGGCGCCGCGGACAGCGGTACCTTCCCCGCGGTCGCCGGGCCGCAGTCCTCGGTCGGCGGCGGCATGCCTTCTCGCATGGAGTCCCGCAACGGGCAGCCAGCGGTCACCGGCGCCTACGTCGGCTCGCCGGAGCCAGGAGGGCACAACGGGGGCTTCCACCCCTCGGACGGCCCTTCACACGACCGCCGGTAACCAACTGCCCGGCGCGCCACGCCGGGTCGTGGGAGGGCGCACGTGATCCGGTCAAGCGCCCTGCTGACCGTCGCGGCAATGGCGGTGCTGGTGGCCGGGGTGTTCTCGGCCAGCCTGGGACTGATCTACGCTTCGATCGCCGTGAGCATCCTCGCGGCGCTCACCCTCGGCGTCGGAGTTCTGCTCCGGCGCCGAGAGCTTTTCGGTGAAGCGGCAGCGGGAGACATCCGGCCTGGCTGGGCAGCCGCCGAGGTCGCCGGGGCTCGATCGGCGGGGATCCAGCCCGCCAGGACCCCTGCCGCCGGGCCCAGGCCGACCGGTGCAGCGCCGATCGGTGCAGGGCAGCCCGCAGGTGCAGAGCAGGCGGCCGACGACCAGGTGCGAGCCGGCCGCGGTGGCAACGGACGCGGTGGCAACGGCGACCGTGGCGAGAAGGATGGCAACGTCGCCGCAAGACCGCGGAAGGCGGCGTCCGGCGCGGGCTCAGGTTCCGGCCGGTGGCCGGGGTCGATAGCGGCCAAGGGCGCCTCGGTGACCGGCCGTCGCGGCGGCGAGCACTCGGCGGCCCACGCGGTCGGCCGCGGCCGTTCCGCGCGGCCCGCCTCCGGGACCGGGCCAGCGGCCAGCGACCCGGCGGTCCATGGCCCCGCCCCGCGTGAGCCCGCGCGAGGGGACCAAGCCGGGACAGAACGTGACCGGGCCGGGCGTGATTCGGCCGGGCGTGGCCGGGCTGATCGCGAGCCTGTCGGGCGCGAGCACGCTGGATCCGGCCCGGAGCGCGATCAGGGCTGGAGGGGCCGGAACCGGGATCAGGCGGCGGCGTCGGCGGACCGCGACCAGGCGAGCCGCGGCCGGGACCGGGACCGGGGCGCTGCCGCGAAGGCCGACATGGGCCAAGCCGCAGTGGAGCGGGAGCCTGCCGCCTGGGGAAGCCGCGACCGAGCGGCACAGGGGCGGGACCAGGCAGGCGCCTCGCCTCAGGCCGAGGCGTTCCGGCTGCCCTCGGCCGATGAGCGGACCGCCCGCGACCGGGACGACGCAGCGCGGCGCGGACACGCGGACTCCCCGGCTGCGGGCGACGAGTTCTGGGACCAGGTCAGCGAGGAACTCTCCGGCAGCGGGAGCCAGGGCCCGGCCCGGCCCGCTTGGCCGGCCACCGCGGGACCCCGGGCGATGGGAACCGGTTCCGCCGCCAAGTACGGCCCGGCCGAGACGGGGGAGGACGAGCCGGGCGCAGTCTGGTCATCGCCGGGGTACCGGCAGGGGGGACCCGCGCCCCGGGACCGCGGCGAGGCCTCGCGATCGGCCGGCAGGCCGGATGAGGAAGACGGGCGTGCCGAGCCGCCGACGGTCGGCGAGTCCCGGTGGGACCGGATGGTCCCGCCGTACGTGGATGACCCGACCGGGCTGAGACGGGACCGCAAGCCCGCCGAATCCGGTTCCGATGACCTACCGGCCGGCGAAGACTCTCCGTCCGGGGCCGCAGCGGGCGCGATCGGCCAGGACCCCGGCAGCGTCTGGAGTCCATGGTCCAGCTTCCGCGCCACCCGCCAGGAGGAGCAGGCCGCGAGCGGCGGGCACGACCTTCGTGGGCCGGGCGAGCGGGGCGACCAAGATCAGCGGCCCGAGCGGGACGAGCAGCCCGAGCCCGGCGAGCAGCGCGGCGAGGACGGAGACGAGCGGCCCGGGCGGGACGGGCAGCCGGAGCGCGACGAGGACGAGCAACGCGGGCGGGACGAGCGGCCCGAGCGCGGTGAGCAGCGCGGCGAGGACGAGCGGCGCGACGAGCGCGCGGGCCAACCCGCCAGCGACCTGTCCGGCAGTGCCGTGCCCGGCAGTGCCATGCCCGGCAGCGGCACGGCCGACGGCGGCCTGCCAGCGGGTGGCCTGGTAACAGGCAGAGCAGCCGCGGACGCAGTGACGCGCGGCAGCCCCGCTCCCGGCGACGAGACCGGCGATGATGAGATCGCAGCGGCGGAACCCACGGCGGATGCCGGGGACGAACGGGGCGGTGCCGGGGACGCCGAGGACGGTCAGGAGGCCGACGAGCCCGGTGCGGTCGTCACGGCGGCGGACGGTGCCGCGGCCGGAGACGCTGCCGAGGCGGACGGCACCATGGACACCAGCCGCGCCGCGGTGGCACGCGATGGCATCAGCGCCGGCGGCTCCGAAGACACCGATGCCGGCGAAGGCGCCGACCAGGCAGCGGACGCCGCCGCACCCTTGGACGACGAGGTGACCATGGTGCCGGGTGTCGCCAGGTATCACCGCAGGGGATGCATCCTGATTCGCTTCCTCAGCGACGGCGACCTGGAGACCATGACCCGCCGGGAAGCCGAAGCTGCCGGGTCTGTGCCCTGCAAGGCGTGTCAGCCAGACAGGCCGGACCCCTCTGCCTGACCCCGGCGGCCTCGGAACTCAGGACCGGCGGATCCAGAAGGTCAGATCCAGGTCTGCGGCCCGGTGCTCGATCCCCGCGTCCGATGCGGCGGCAGGCCCGGCACCGGTGGCGCCGAGCGGGCCGAACTCGGTGGCGAGCACCTCCCCGGCGATAAGCTGCGCGTGCTCGGTCAGCGCCGCCGCGAGTTCCGCGTCCGGCGCCTCCCAGTGCAGCGCGATCCGGTCGCTGACCTCCAGGCCGTCCGCCTTGCGACCGTCCTGCACCAGCCGGATCACCTCCCTGGCCAGCCCTTCGCGGCGCAGTTCCGGCGTGACATCCAGGTCCAGGGCCACGGTCTCGCCGCCATCACTGGCCACCGACCACCCCGCGCGCGGGGTCTGGGTCACGATCACGTCATCCGGGCCGATCGCCACCGTCTCCCCGTCCACAAGGACGGACGTCTCGCCCGCCGCGGTGAGCTGGCCGGCCAGCGTGCCTGGGTCCACCGCGGTGATCGCCGCCGCGACCGCCTGGGTGCCGCTACCGAAACGGCGGCCGAGCGTCCGGAAGTTCGGCTTCACGACGTGGTCCACCAGGTCGTCGCCCACCGTGCTGAGCGCCTCCAGCACCCGGACGTTGAGCTCACCGGCCACCTGGCCGCGGAGTTCAGCGGGCAGGCTGGCGAACCCGCCCGCGTCCGCCAGGGCGCGCGGCAACGGCTGGCGGATGCCCAGGGACGCCGCGGCGCGGGCCGACCTGCCCAGCTCCACCAGCCGCCGGGCAAGGCCCATCTGCTCGGAGAGCTCCCGGTCCAGCAGACCGGGGTCCGCGACCGGCCAGGTGGTGAGGTGGACCGACTCGGGGTCCTCGGGGCCGCGCAGTATCCCCCAGACGTAGTCGGTGAGGAACGGCACGATCGGCGCCATCAGCCTGGTGAGGGTGTCCAGGCACTGGTACAGGGTGGCGAAGGCCGCGGCGCCGCCGGGCGTGCCTGGCCCCTCCCAGAACCGCCGCCGGGACCGGCGCACGTACCAGTTGGACAGATCGTCCACGAACGCGGCGAGTCGGCGCCCGGCGGCAGCGGTGTCGAACTCCTCCAACGCAGCCGTGACCTCGGACGTCACGAGTGCGAGCTCGCTCAGGACCCACCGGTCAAGCAGCGGCCTGGCGGCGGGCGGCGGGGCGCTGGCCAGCATCGCCGGGTGCCACGCCGCTCCCTGCGCGGCCCCCGCGTTGGCGTACAGGGTCAGGAAGGAGACCGTGTTCCAGTACGTCAGGAGCACCTTGCGGACGATTTCGTCCAGCGTGCCCGCCCCGATACGCCGGGTCGACCAGGGGGAGCCGGAGGCGGCGAAGAACCAGCGGATGGCGTCGGCGCCGTGCGCCTCCATCAGCGGGATCGGCTCGAGCACGTTGCCGAGGTGCTTGCTCATCTTGCGGCCCCGCTCGTCCACCACCAGGCCGAGGCACACCACGTTCTCGTAGGAGGACCGGTCGAAGACCAGCGTGCCGACCGCCATCAGCGAGTAGAACCAGCCCCGTGTCTGGTCGATCGCCTCGCAGATGAACTGGGCCGGGTAAGCGCGGCGGAACTCTTCTTCATTGCGCCACGGCGCGCCGAGCCGGGCGAACGGCATCGAGCCCGAGTCGTACCAGGCGTCGATGACTTCCGGTACGCGCTGCGCAGGCCCGCCGCAGTCCGGGCAGGCGATCACCACGGCATCCACGTACGGCCGGTGCGGATCCAGGTCTGACAGGTTGCGGCCGGCCAGCTCGCTCAGTTCGGCCAGCGAGCCGACGCAGGTCAGATGGTGCTCCCCGCACTCCCACAACGGCAGCGGCGTGCCCCAGTACCGGGTGCGCGACAGCGCCCAGTCCACGTTGTTGCGCAGCCACTCCCCGTACCGGCCTTCCTTGATCGTGGGCGGCTGCCAGTTGGTCCGCTCGTTCTCTGCCAGCAGCCGGTCCTTGATCTGGGTGGTCCTGATGTACCAGGACGGCAGCGCGTAATACAGCAGCGGCGTGTGGCACCGCCAGCAGTGCGGGTAGCTGTGCTGGTACGGCTCGCTGTGGAACAGCAGGCCCCGCTCGGCCAGGTCACGGACCAAGGACTCGTCGGCGTCCTTGAAGAACAGCCCGCCGACCATCGGCACCGATTCCTCGAACCGCCCGTCCGTGCGGATCGGGTTGACCACCGGCAGCCCGTGCGCCCGGCTGGTCTCCATGTCGTCCGCACCGAACGCGGGTGACAGGTGCACCAGGCCGGTCCCGTCCTCGGTGGTCACGAACGTCCCGGGAAGCACGAGGTGCGCCCCGGGGATGTCCACCAGGCCGAACGGCGGCCGGTACGTCGCCCCGACCAGGTCGGACCCGCGCAGGCGCGCGGCGACATGCCAGCCTTCGCCGAGCACCCGGGGCATCAGCTGCTCGGCCACCACGACGGCATCCTGGCCGCCCGCCCGGCGGGCCACCACATAACTTTCGTCGGGGTGCACGGCCACGGCGGTATTGGAAACCAGGGTCCACGGCGTCGTGGTCCACACCAGCAGATCCGCCCCGGCCAGCAGCGGCGTGGCCCCGGCGGGCACGGTCAGCAGCGGGAACCGCACCGTCACGGCCGGGTCGGTCACCGTGCGGTAGACATCCGGCTGGCCCATCTCGTGGTCCGACAGCGCCGTCTCGCAGCGCGGGCAGTACGGGCTGATCCGGTAGTCCTTGACCAGCAGGCCCTTGCGGAAGATCTCCTTGAGCGACCACCAGACGGACTCGACGTAGCTGGCATCCATCGTGCGGTACGCGCTGGACAGGTCGATCCAGTAGCCAAGCCGGTCGGTCAGTTCCTCGAAGGCATCCACGTGCAACAGCACCGACTCCCGGCAGCGCTGGTTGAACGCGGCGATGCCGTACGCCTCGATGTCCTTCTTGCCCGACAGGCCGAGTTCCTTCTCGACCGCCACCTCGACGGGCAGGCCATGGCAGTCCCAGCCGGCCTGGCGGGGCACATGGAACCCTTGCATGGTCTTGAACCGGGGGAAGACGTCCTTGAAGACCCTGGCCTCGATGTGATGCACGCCGGGCATGCCGTTGGCGGTGGGCGGCCCCTCGTAGAAGGTCCAGATCGGGCCGGTGGCCGTCCGGTCCAGGGAATGGTCGAAGACCTTGCCGTCCCGCCAGCGCCGCAGTATCTCGTGCTCCATCGCGGGCAGGTCTATCGCTGCGGGCACGGCCGGGAAATAGGCAGCGTCATGAGCGCCTGACGGGGGCATCGGACTCCTCCAACGGTCGTGGCACTGCCGGATTGCTTGGCTTGTGCTCGGATCGCCGGAGGGACGGGACACAGCCGGCGGCGGCCCCGCGGTACCACCCTCCTTGACCGCGATCTGCCCCGCAGGGCGTTCGCGGCCCGCTCAATTAGCTGGCGGCCGGTTCTACTGAGCTGTTCCCGCCCCGGCGCGGCCGGTGCGGGAGCCGTTCTTCCGGCGGCTCCGGGGTGATCTGGTCCGCTGGGCGCGCCCCCGGGCTCTCACCATCCCCGGGTCGCTCCTGGCCGCTACCCGCGGCAGCTGTCCCCATCAACGCCTTCGCGACTGCCACGATATCCGATGCACCGCGCCGTGGTCGCTTGGGCGGGGTGGTGGGGCCAGAGTGACAGAGTGTGGGGTGGTGGGGCCGGAGGCATAGAGCCGTTTGCGGAGCCCGGCCATGGCGAAATATCCTCCGGTGACTGCCCGCGCTCAAGATCGATTCACGCCGGGACCGGGCACCGTTCGCAAAGGGAGGCAGATCATGGCCACAGCCGCTGGCGCCAGCGCCGCCGCCCTTCCCGTGCGCCCGGGGGAAAAACGCTGGACCGAAGCGGAACTGAAGAAGGTGCGCCAGCAGCTTCAATCGGACATCGCCGGGCTCCTCGCCGACATCAACGAGGCCGAGTCGGCGATCGCCGCGCGGCTCGGCGACGCGGCCGTGGATGCCGGAGATGACCCCGCCGACGCCGGAGCCAAGACATACGAGCGCGAGCACGAACTCGCGCTGACCGAGAACGCGCGCGAACTGCTGGCGCTCAGCGAGCGTGCGCTCGCCCGGATGGATGACGGTACCTTTGGCGTGTGTGAATCGTGCGGTAAGCCGATCGGGAAAGCGCGCCTGCAGGCGTTCCCACGTGCCACCTTGTGCGTGACCTGCAAGCAGCGTGAGGAAAGGCGTTAAAAGTGCAGGAATCAGGCCCGCAGGAGCCGCGCCGTCCGCGCCGGGTGGGCCTGCTGTTCGGCGTCGCCGCGGCCGTGTTCGTCGTGGACGTGATCACGAAGATCGTCGTGGTGGCCACGCTTACCCCGTACCACGAGGTCAAGGTGATCGGCACGCTGCTCACCCTGGACCTGGTGCGCAACAGCGGGGCCGCGTTCAGCTTCGGGCCGGGCATCACCATCGTGTTCACCCTCATCGCCGTGGGCGTGATCTTCTTCATCGTGCGGACCTCGCGGCGCCTGTACAGCTTGGCCTGGGCGGTCACGCTCGGCCTGTTGCTTGGCGGTGCGGCCGGGAACCTCACCGACCGGCTGCTGCGCTCGCCCGGGGTGTTCCGCGGCGAGGTGGTGGACTGGATACAACTGCCGCACTGGCCGGTCTTCAACGTGGCCGACTCGTGCATCGTGTGCGGCGGGTTCCTCGCCGTGATGCTGGCCGCCCGGGGGATCCGGCTGGACGGCAGCAGGGACGTCCGGGCCGCCAGCAGCGAGGACACCGCCCGCGGGCCGGCCGGAGCCCAGGCGGGGGACAGTCAGACGTGACGGCCGGCGGCCCGCGCCGGGTGGCTGTTCCCGAGGGGCTGGACGGTGAGCGGCTCGACGCCGCGCTGGCGCGCATGTTCGGCCTGTCCCGTGCCGCCGCGGCAGACCTGGTGACAAGCGGCAACGTCCTGGTCGACGGGCACCCGGTGGCCAAGTCGCAGCGGGTCCCGGCCGGCGAGTGGCTGGAGGTGACGCTCCCCCCGCCCTCCCCTTCGTCCTTCATTACGCAGGCCCCCGAACCCGTGCCCGGCATGGCCATCGTCGCCGAGGACGAGGACATCGTCGTGGTGGACAAGCCCGCAGGTGTCGCCGCGCACCCGACGCCGGGCTGGTCCGGGCCCACGGTGCTGGAGGGCCTGCGGGCTACCGGGCACACCATCGCCAGTTCCGGGGCGGCCGAGCGGCAGGGGATCGTGCACCGGCTGGACGCAGGCACGTCGGGGCTGATGGTGGTGGCCAAGAGCGAGCCCGCCTACTCCGCGCTGAAGCGCGCGTTCCGCGAGCGTGAGGTGGACAAGCGCTACCACGCCCTGGTCCAGGGCCATCCCGACCCGCTGCGGGGCACCGTGGACGCGCCGATCGGCAGGCACCCCTCGGGAGACGGGCGCTTTGCGGTGATCACCGGCGGCCGTCCCAGCGTGACCCACTACGACACGATCGAGGCGTTCCGTGCCGCGAGCCTCGTCGAGGTCAAGCTGGAAACCGGGCGGACGCACCAGATCCGGGTGCACATGGCGGCCCTGCGCCATCCCTGCGCCGGGGACCGGCTCTACGGCGCCGACCCGGTCCTCGCCGAGCGGCTGGGCCTGACCCGGCAATGGCTGCACGCCGTCCAGTTGGGCTTCGCCCACCCCGCCGACGGCCGGTGGGCCGAGTTCCACAGCGCCTACCCGGCGGACCTGGCGCACGCGCTCGACGTCCTTCACTCGGACAGTTGACGCGAACCCGGCATCCCACGGAGTGGCGGGGCACGGAACGTCGGCTCCCTCGGTTAGGCTCGTTCCGCCGGACCGTTGCGACCGTGGCGGCAGGTGCTTCTCGTGCCCTGCACTGCCTGATGTGGCACTGGTTCTTCCCCCGGCTCTGGTTCACGGCGCCCGCGAGGGCGTCCTACGCATGCCTGAAGGAGGCGGTTCTTCGTGACGGCGGGCGGAACCGGAGCAGGGAACTCATTCGTGCACCTTCATGTGCACACCGAGTACTCCATGCTGGACGGCGCCGCCCGGCTCAAGGACACGTTCGCCGCCTGCCAGCAGGCGGGCATGCCGGCCGTCGCGATCACCGACCACGGCAACGTCTACGGTGCCTACGACTTCTGGGCCAAGGCGGGCGCCGCGGGCATCAAGCCGATCATCGGGATCGAGGCCTACGTGGCCCCCGAGCACCGGCGGTTCCGGCAGCCGGTGCGCTGGGGAACCCCGGCGCAGAAGGACGACGACGTGTCCGGCGCCGGGGCGTACACCCACATGACGCTGCTCGCCGAGACCACCGAGGGCATGCACAACCTGTTCCGGCTGTCCTCGCTTGCCTCGCTCGAAGGCTATTTCCGCAAGCCCCGGATGGACCGCGAACTGCTGGCGGCGCACGCCAGGGGCATCATCGCCACCACCGGCTGCGTGTCGGGCGAGGTGCAGACCAGGCTCCGCCTCGGCCAGTACGCCGAGGCGGTCGCGGCGGCGGCCGCCTACCGCGACATCTTCGGCCCGGACAACTTCTTCGTCGAGATCATGGACCACGGCCTGGACATCGAGGCGCGGGCGCGGGACGGCTTGGCCCGCGTCGCCCGGGACCTGTCGCTGCCGTTCGTGGTCACCAACGACTCGCACTACACCAGGCCGGACGACGCCACCTCGCACGAGGTGCTGCTCGCCGTGCAGACCGGCTACCACCCTGGCCGACCCGAACCGGTTCCGGTTCGAGGGCACGGGCTACTACCTCAAGAGCCCGCAGGAGATGCGCGCGGTCAGCACCGACGAACAGTGGCAGGCAGGCTGCGACGCCACCCTGGCGATAGCCGAGCGCGCCGACGTCTCGTTCGCCAAGTCCAACCTCATGCCCACCTTCCCCGTGCCGGAGGGGGAGACAGAGGAAAGCTGGTTCCGCAAAGAGGTCTGGCGCGGCATGGACCGCCGCTACCCGGACGGCTTCGACGACCGGCGCCGCGACCAGGCCAGCTTCGAGATGGACGTCATGGTGTCCATGGGGTTCTGCTCGTACTTCCTTGTGGTTGCCGACTTCATCATGTGGGCCAAGAGCAACGGGATCCGGGTCGGCCCCGGGCGCGGCTCGGCGGCGGGGAGCCTGGTGTCCTACGCCCTGGGCATCACCGACCTCGATCCCCTCTACCACGGGCTGGTGTTCGAGCGGTTCCTCAACCCCGAGCGCGTGTCCATGCCCGACATCGACATCGACTTCGATGAACGCCGGCGCGGTGACGTCATCCGGTACGTGACCGACAGGTACGGCGACGACCGGGTCGCCCAGATCATCACCTACGGCACCATCAAGGCCAAGGCCGCGGTGAAGGACTCCACCCGGGTGCTCGGGTTCCCCTACGCGCTGGGAGACCGGATCACCAAGGCGTTCCCGCCCGCGGTGATGGGCAAGGACATCCCGCTGGCCGGCATCTTCGATGCCGATCACCCCCGCCACGGCGAGGCCGGCGAGATCCGCGGGCTGTACGAGGCGGAGCAGGAGATCCGCCAGGTCATCGACACCGCGCGCGGGCTCGAAGGGCTGATCCGCCAGGCAGGCGTGCACGCGGCCGGTGTGATCATGAGCAGCGAGCCGATCGTCGACCACGTCCCGGTCTGGAAGCGGGAAGCCGACGGCGCGGTCATCACCCAGTTCGACTACCCCGCGTGCGAAGACCTCGGCCTGCTCAAGATGGACTTCCTGGGCCTGCGCAACCTCACCGTCCTTGACGACGCGGTGGCGGGGATCAAGGCCAACCGGGACACCGAGATCAGCCTGGAAGACCTGCCGCTGGACGACCAGCCCACCTATGACCTGCTGGCGCGCGGTGACACCCTGGGCATCTTCCAGTTCGACGGCGGCCCGATGCGGGCCCTGCTGCGGAGCATGCGGCCGGACAACTTCGAGGACATCTCGGCGGTCGGCGCGCTCTACCGGCCGGGGCCGATGGGCGCCAACGCGCACAACGAGTACGCCGACCGAAAGAACGCGCGCAAGCCGGTGGTGCCGCTGCACCCCGAACTGGCCGAGCCGCTCGCCGACATCCTGGGCGACACCTACGGGCTGATCGTCTACCAGGAGCAGGTGATGGCGATCGCCCAGAAGCTGGCCGGCTACTCGCCCGGCAAGGCGGACCTGCTCCGGCGGGCCATGGGCAAGAAGAAGAAGGAGATCCTTGACAAGGAGTTCGAGCCGTTCGCCGCGGGCATGCGGGAGAACGGGTACTCGAACTCGGCGATCAAGACCCTGTGGGACATCCTGGTCCCGTTCTCCGACTACGCCTTCAACAAGGCGCACAGCGCCGCCTACGGCCTGGTGTCCTACTGGACCGCCTACCTCAAGGCCAACTACCCGGCCGAGTACATGGCGGGCCTGCTCACCTCCGTCGCCGGGGACAAGGACAAGAGCGCCCTCTACCTGAACGAGTGCCGCCGGATGGGGATCACCGTGCTGCCGCCGGACGTGAACGCCTCGGCCGCCACGTTCACCCCGGTGGGCGGGGACATCCGGTTCGGGCTGGCCGCCGTGCGCAACGTCGGCACCGCGGTGGTGGACGCCATCGTCGCGACCCGCACCACCGACGGCGCGTTCACCAGCTTCTCCGACTTCCTGAACAAGGTGCCGGTCAACGTGTGCAACAAGCGGGTCATCGAGTCACTGGTCAAGGCCGGCGCCTTCGACTCGCTCGGCCACCCGCGCAACGGCCTCGTGCTCATTCACGAGCAGGCGATCGACACGGTGATCGACGTCAAGCGCAACGAGGCGATGGGCCAGGACTCGCTGTTCGGGCCGGACAACGAGGCCGAGGCGACCTTCGAGGTCCCGGTGCCCGAGGGTGAATGGGACAAGGCCACCCTGCTCGCGTTCGAGCGGGAGATGCTCGGCCTGTATGTCTCCGACCATCCCCTGCTCGGGGTCGAGCACCTCCTGGCCAGCAGCACCGACTGCTCGGTCGCGCAACTGCTGTCCTCCGCCGCCGACGAGGCCGAGCGCGGCGCGACCGAGCGGGGCCCGACCGAGCGGGGCGGGCGGGGCGGTCGCGGCGACAGCCAGCCGGTCACTGTCGGCGGGATCCTGTCCGGCGTACAGCGCAAGGTCACCCGGCAGGGCAACCCATGGGCCGCGGCCACGCTGGAGGACCTCGAAGGCGCGATCGAGGTGCTGTTCTTCCCCGCCACCTATGCCGGCTGTGCCACCCTGCTCACCGATGACGCGATCCTGCTTGTGAAGGGCAGGCTCGACCGCCGGGAGGAGTCGCCGAAGCTCATCGCGATGGAGGTGAGCGTGCCGGACCTGTCGGCGACCGGCAGTGGCCCTTTCGTCGTGTCGCTCCCGGTGCAGCGGTGCGTGCCCGTCGTGGTGGAGCGGCTCCAGGAGGTGCTGCGCAGCCATCCCGGGCTGAATGAGGTGCACCTGCGGCTGTGCAACGGGCGCCGTACCACGGTGGTCAAGCTCGACGACAAGCTCCGGGTGAAGCCCTCGCCGAGCCTGGTCGCCGACCTGAAACAACTGCTCGGCCCGGCCTGCGTCGGCTGAGGAGCCCTGCGGCCGTACCGCGGCCGGTCTTAGGCGTCGCGGCGCTGGAGCAGGAACGATCGCTGCGGCCAGGAGCAGCACGGTCCAGGCGCAGAACACGCCGAAGCCCTGCCACGGCGACAGCAGCTGCCCGGATGTCGGTCTTGTCCGCGGTGATCAGCTGGCCCGCCACGGTCGGCAGGTAGGCGTGGACGTGCGCGCCCCAGCTGTCCGGCAGCAGCCCGGCCAGCGGGAAGATGACCAGGACCATGCCGATCACCGCGGTGATGGCCCCCGCGGTGTGCCGGATCAGGCCGCCGATGGCCAGGGCGAACAGGCCGAGCACGGTCAGGTACAGGCCGGACCCGACCACCGCCCGCAGCACGCCTGGCTGGCTCAGCGCCACCGTGATCGTGTGGTTCACGCTGATGACATGGCCCGCTTGCACGCCCATGGAGCGTCACGACGTGCCCGTTCACCAGGGCTTGCCGATGAAGAACGACACGAACGCGACGATCTCGCCGACGACGAGCACCAAGCGCGCGCAAGACGACCAGGCCTTGGCCAGCATCACCGGGTAGCGGCGCGGCACGGCGAGCAGCGAGGAGCGGATCGCGCCGGTCGAGTACTCGCTGGTGATCACCAGCACGCCCAGCACGCAGATGGCGAGCTGGCCCAGCCCCAGCCCGGTGCCGAGGATGAAGTTGACCGGGTCGGTGATGATGCCGCCGACGCGCTCGGCACGGCGCCTGCCGTTGTTCAGCGCGTTCAGCGTCAGCCAGGTCAGCAGGCCGGTGAGCCCCAGGCTGACGACGACGAAGATGATCAGCGTCCACACCGTGGACCGGACCGAGCGGATCTTCGTCCACTCGGCAAGCAGCAGGCCGCCGAAGCGCGCCCGGTGGCCCGGGGCCGGAGGTGGGAGCGTGGTGGCCGCCGACGCGGGCGGGCTGATGGAGGTCATTGGCTGCTCCCCGGGGAGGTGGTGCTGGCGGCCGGCTCCTGCGGCTACCGCGGGTGTGTCGCCGCCGTACTCGACGCTGTCGGCCGTCATCTCCATGAATGCCTCCTCCAGCGAGCCAAGCTGCGGGGCCAGTTCGTGCAGGACGATCCGGTTCGCGGCGGCGATCTCCCCGATCCGCGGCGCGTCCAGGCCGGTCACGCTCAGCGCCGCCGCCCGGCCCTCGGCCGGATCCTGCGGTATGGCCTTGCCGCCCTCGGCGGCGATCAGGCCGGCGAGGGCGTCGGCGTCCGGCGAGCGCACCAGCACGGACTTCTCCGAACTCCGCTCGATGAACTCCTGTGTCGAGCTTTCCGCGATCAGCTTCCCCTTGCCGATCACGATCAGGTGGTCCGCGGTCACCGCCATCTCGTTCATCAGGTGGCTGGACACGAAGATCGTGCGCTGCTCGGAGGCCAGGTGCTTCATCAGGTTCCTGATCCACAGGATGCCTTCCGGGTCCAGTCCGTTGACCGGCTCGTCAAGCAACAGCACGGACGGGTTGCCGAGCATCGCCGCCGCGATGCCGACCCGCTGGCTCATGCCCAGCGAGTACCCGCGGACCCGCTGGCGCGCCACGTCACGCAGGCCGACCAGGTCGAGCACCTCGTCCACCCGGCGGCTGGGCAGGCCCTGGGTCTCGGCCAGGAACAGCAGGTGGTTGCGCGCGCTCCGGCCCGGATGCATCGCCTTGGCTTCGAGCAGCGCGCCGACCGTGCGGAGCGGCTGGGCAAGCTCGGCGTACCGCCTGCCGTCGATCGTCGCGGTGCCCGTATTCGGCCGGTCCAGGCCGAGTATCAGCCGCATCGTGGTCGACTTGCCCGCGCCGTTCGGTCCCAGGAACCCGGTCACCCGGCCGGGCTCGACCTTGAAGGACAGGTGGTCGACCGCGAGCTTGTCGCCGTAGCGCTTGGTGAGATCCTGTGCCTCGATCACGTGATTTCCCTAGCCTCCGCCGGCTCGTGCCCCCTGAATCGGACGAGCGGTACACAATCGCGCGCACTACCGTAGCAAGGTTTGCTTAGCGGCAACGAAACGGCTGCCGCGCCGGCCGTTACGCCGGTCGCGTACGCTGCTCCCGACCATGTCTGTGCCAATTCCCTTCCCCGACCCGGCCCGCGGCGACGAGGCCGTGCGCTCCTGGCGGCGCGACGGGGTGCGTGCCGTGGTTGCGGCGCTGGCGGTCGCCGTCGGGACCATGGCGCTCGGCGTGCTTGCCGGGCTCGGCTGGGCGGCGGTGGCGCCGCGCCCGCTGCTCGTGATGACCTCTCCGGGGGCAGCCGCCCTGGTCAATACCGAGACCAACGCCTTCATCGCGGCCGACGCCGCGTTCTGCCTGGTATGCCTGGCCGTGGGAGTGGTGTCCGGCGTGCTCGGCTACCTGTTCGCGGTGCGCAGGCACGGGCCGCTGGCCATGGCCGGGCTGGTCTGCGGGGCGCTCGCCGCCGCGTTCGTGGCCCGCTGGGTGGGGGAACAGTCCGGGCTGGCCACGTTCCAGCACCTGCTCGCCACCCTGCCGGCCGGCGCCCGGTTCCATGACTCGCTGGCGCTCGGCGCGAGCGGGGCGCTCGCCGCCTGGCCGCTGGCCGCCGCCGTGACCGCAGGCGGCCTTGAGTTGCTGGTCAGCCCCGGCCGCCATCGAGCCAGGCGGTATTAGCCCGGGGGAGCGACCCCCCGGAACCCCCCGATGGCTCAAGGCCCCGTT
>CAVXMG010000033.1:0-48256 GCA_963762735.1 uncultured Actinomycetes bacterium
TTAGGCCGGCGGGGGTCCAGGGGGTGGCCACCGTGGGCCAGCGCCGCGACCACATGCGCGGCGATCAGGCCGCCGGAATTCACGGCGGCGTGCAACAGCACCGGGGCGGCCAGGCGGCCCGAGCGGGCCCGAAGCCAGGACAGCAGCGCGCCGCCCGCCGCCGTCGCCGCGACGCCGGCGCAGGTGCCCGCCACGGCCCGGCGCCGGTCGCCGGCAGCCCGTTGGCCCGCAGCGCCTGAAGGGTGGGCCGGATGTGCCAGGCGCCGAACACGCCGCTGGTCACCACGATGGCGGCGGTATCGGACATGACCCGGCGCAGTGCCGCCTGCAGCACGCCGCGGAATGCCGTTTCCTCCCACAGGGCGGTGCCGACCGGGATGCGGATCAGAGCCTGATAGGCGGCATCGCGCCGGTCCAGGCCGGCGGCGCGCTTGTCGCCGAGCAGTGGGCGGGTGGCAGGCACCGCGGCGATGAACAGCCAGCCTGCACCGGCCCCGGCCGCCAGCCCGCATGCGAGCCGCCCCGGCAGCCACCTGCCGCGGCCGAGGCCGAGGTCCGCGAGCGTCAGTCCGCTCAGCGTCGCGGCCGCCAGCGCGGCGCCGGTGGCACCGGCGTTGAGCCGCACATACCAGCGGTCGTGCCCGGAGTGCAGGCCGGCCACGTTGTTGTAGGCGGTGAGGACGGCGCAGGCCGCGATGGCGAACCCGATTTCTTGGGGGTGCCGGTCCGGGGGAGCATGCCGTGTCAACCGGCCGCACCGCGTCTTGTTCTGCTCAGCCACCGGGTTGCACCAGGCCGGTCTCGTAGGCGAGCACCACGGCCTGGGTGCGGTCCCGCAGCCCGAGCTTCATCAGGATCCGGCTCACATGGGTCTTCACGGTCTGCTCCGCAACCACGAGCCGGTCGGCTATTTCCGCGTTGGACAGTCCGCGGGCCACCAGGGCGAGCACCTCCGATTCCCGTTCGGTGAGGCCCTCGATCTGCTTGCGGCCCGGGGTCCGGGGCGCGCCCATCCGGGCGAACTCGGCGATGAGGCGCCGGGTCACCCCCGGGGCAAGCAGCGCGTCGCCGGCCGCGACCAGCCGCACCGCCTCGGCAAGCTCGTGAGCGGACGCGTCCTTGAGCAGGAACCCGCTGGCACCCGAACGCAGCGCCTCGTAGACGTAGTCGTCGAGGTCGAAGGTGGTCAGCACGAGGACCTTCGGCGGGTCAGGCATGGCCGTGATCGCCCGGGTGGCCTGGAGGCCGTCGAGCACCGGCATCCGCACGTCCATGAGGATGACGTCCGGGCGCAGTTCGCCGGCGTGGGTGATGGCCTCCTGCCCGTTCACCGCCTCCGCGATGACCTCGATGTCGGGCTGGGCGTTCAGCAGGACGGAGAAACCGGAGCGCACCATCCCCTGGTCGTCAGCGATCACGACGCGGATGGTCACGACGCATCCTGCGCCGAGCCGGAGTCCAGCGGAAGAGCGGCGGTCACCAGGAACTCGCCTTTCTCGGTCGGGCCGGCCTGAAGATGGCCCCCCAGCATGGTGGCGCGTTCACGCATGCCGATGATGCCATGCCCGCCGCCGTCGCCGGGCACCCCGTCCTGTTCCGCGGCAGTACTCGTCCCTGGCGGGCAGTGGTCGTTGCGTACCTCCACTACCAGGGCCGCGTCGCCGTAGTACAGCTTTACCTGGACCGCTGCCCCCGGGGCGTGCCGCATGGCGTTGCTCAGCGCCTCCTGGATGATCCGGTAGGCGGACAGGTCCACCCCCGCTAGGAGCGGGCGGGCGGTGCCGCTGACACCTGCGGTGACCGTCACGCCCGCGCTGCGGGCGGACTCCAGCAGCCCGTCCAGGTCATCGAGGCCCGGCTGGGGCGCGATTTCCGGCGTGTCGCTGCGCAGCACGCCGAGCACCCGGCGCAGCTCCTTGAGGCCGGACAGCGCGCTCGCGCGGATATCTGCGAAGCTGTCCACCAGTTCCTTCGGCGGGTCCTGGACCTTGTACGGCCCGGCCTCGGCCTGAATCGCGATCACGGACATGTGGTGGGCGACGACGTCGTGCAACTCGCGGGCGATGCGCTGGCGCTCCTGCAGCAGCGCGCGCTCGCCCTCGTGCCGGCGTTCCTGGATCTTGAGCCGTTCTGTTGTTCCGCGCCGGGTGCGCACGACCACGCCTGCCAGCACCGGGACCGCGGCGGTGAGGATGGCGGTCGTGGCGGGCTGGCCATAGATCAAGGTGCCACCGATCCCGGTCACCACTGCCGCGGTCACCACCACCCACGCCTCACAGCGGACCGCCACCGCGTACAGGCACAGGACGTAGACCAGAATCGCGCCGGGGAGGGCGCCAAACGACGAGAACGCCCCGCCGACCCAGAACAGGCCGGCCGCAGAGGCACACCAGGCCGTCAGCGGCAGATAGCTGCGCACAGCCAGGGGCGCGCACAGAGCCAGCGAGATCACCAGGAGCACCACGGAACTGGCGTTATCCGGGTGCAGGTTGGTCAGCTTGCTGTTCGTGGCGGCGAAGCAGATGAGCGCGACGATCACGTCGGTGACCGCCACGAGGTCGATCCGTCCGCGCATCAGCCACCGCGGGCGCGGCGCGGGAGGCCCGGTCACGCCGGCCGCGACCACGGCCGCGATCCGGCGCACGGTGGTGGCACTGCGCCCGGTGCGGGGGCTGGGGCTGGAGCCCTGGTTCATAGGGCCAGCGTAAGGCGGCGGCACGGGCAGTTTCGTGACCCGTGAGAGGCATCTTCGCACCGCTACCTGAGTAGGGGGGCGACTACTTCGGCCGCCCCCGCCGCTGGCCGGCGCGGTCCCTGTGTGGCCCTCATGACCCGCGCGGGGGAGGCCGGCAGTCGGCTCCGCAGGGTGACGCCGACTAGCGGCCGCGCTCCGTAACTTCCTGGTCAGCCGCACATTCGCACAGGAAGGACTCGTCATGAGACTGCGCCGCACCAGCGCCTTCGCGGCGATCGCGGTCGCCGTGGCCGCGACGACCGCCGCCGTGTACCCGAGCGCCCCGGCCGACCGGCTTCAGCCGATGCCGGCCCTCACCGCCCCGGCGATCTCGGCCCGCTACACGGTGGACGCACACCAGATCGCCAGGGCCGCGAGTGCCGCCAGCCGGGCCGGGAACACCGGGCTCGCCCGCTCCCTGCAGGCCATGCGCGGCGAGCAGTTCCTCGACTTCAACCCCGCCGGGCAGGGCCTGGCGGTCGAGGTCTTCGGCAACCTGGCCACGGCCACCCGGGTGGCCATCCTCGTACCGGGCTCGGACACCTCACTGACCACGTTCGACTCCCGGGGCACGGCCTCGCCGGAAGGCGCGGCCCGTGCCCTCACGGCGCAGGCCCGCAGGCTGGACCCCCATGCGCGCCTCGCGGTCATCGCGTGGCTCGGCTACAAGACCCCGAGCACGCTGAGCCCCGCCGTCATGACCTCGGGCGACGCTGGGCAGGGCGCGGACGCGCTGCGCCCGTTCGTGGACGATCTCGTCAGCCACGGCCATCAGGTCGCGCTGATCTGCCACAGCTACGGATCCGTGGTCTGCGGCCTGGCCGCGCCGCACCTGCCGGTGACCGACATCGCGGTGGCCGGCAGCCCCGGGATGGACGCCTCCTCGGTGCGCGCGCTGCACACCACCGCCCGGGTGTGGGCGGGCCGGGGCGCGGGCGACTGGATCCAGCACGTGCCGCATGTCCACTTCCTCGGGCTCGGCTTCGGCCAGGACCCGATGGCACCGGCCTTCGGCGCCCGGGTCTTCTCCTGCGGCGGTGGCGGGCACAGCGGCTACTTCAAGCCGGGCGGCGTCGCGCTGCGCAACCTGGCCCAGATCGCGCTCGGCAACCCCGCCGGGGTGACCCGATGACCGGGCACGCGCTCACCCGGGCCCGCCACCTGGCCGCGCGGATCGACGCCGCCACCCCGGCGAACCGGGACCGCACCGTGGACGCGCTCCGCGCGCTGGCCATCGCCGGTGTCATCCTGGGCCACTGGCTGGTCACCGCCCTGGTGATGACGTCCGGCCAGACCGGGCACGGCCTGCACGACGAGAGCCCGCTGGCCACGATGCCCTACCTCACCCCGGTCTCCTGGGTCTTCCAGACGCTCGCCATCTTCTTCCTGGTCGGCGGGTACGCCGCCGCCCGCAGCTACCACGGCGACTACCGGTCCTGGCTGCGCCAGCGCCTGGTCCGGCTGTCCCGGCCGGTCGCGCTCCTCGTCGCAGTCTGGGTGCCATTGGCTGCGGGCCTGTATCTGGGCGGCGTCTCGGGCTCGGCGCTGCACACCGTGCTCACGCTGGTGCTCGACCCGCTGTGGTTCCTCGGCGTGTTCGTGGTGCTGACCGCGCTGACGCCACTCGCCCTCGCAATGGTCCGCCGCCTCGGGATTCTCGCGGCAGCGATCCCCCTGGTCGTCGTCGCCGTGGCCGACGCGGTCCGCTTCGACCTCGGCGGCCCGTCGTGGGTCGGCTGGATCAACGTGGTGGCCGGCTGGATGGTCCCCTACCTGCTGGGGATCGGCTGGGCGCGGGGCGCGTTCCCCGGTCGGCGAGGCCCCGCACTCATGCTCGCCGGTGGTGTCGCGGCCACCGCGGTCCTGGTGCTGTGGGCCGGGTACCCGGCCAGCATGGTCGGCGTCAACGGTGCCGCCATCTCCAACCTGAACCCGCCCACGCTCGCCGTCGTGACCTTCGGCATCGCCCAGGCCGGCCTCGCGCTGCTACTGCGGGAGCCGCTGGCCAGGCTGATGCGCCGCCCGCTCGCCTGGGCGGCCGTCGCCACGGCCAACCTGTCCGCGATGACGCTGTTCCTCTGGCACCAGACCGCCTTCCTCGCGGTCACCATGGCTGCACTGCTCGTGGGCCGGCTGCCGGGCCTGCATACGGCCCCGGACGGCGCCATCTGGATCGCCGAGCGGCTCGCCTGGCTGCCGGTCTTCGCCATCGCGCTCGCCGTCCTGTGGCTGGTGTTCCGGCGCGGGGAACGAGCGCCGGTCCGCCGCCGGCCCCGCGAGGTCGCCGGAGCCTGCCAGCCCAGGTCGGCGGCCAGTTGACAGCGGCCTCGCGGATGAAACGGCCGGGCCTTGCCGGGCAGCATCGGCAAGGCCCGGCCGCCGGGTACCCGGGGGCCGGTACCCATGACGGTCCTGCGACAGATGGGGCTGTCGCAGGACTGATGGCCATCGCGGCAGGGGGAATGGCATGGTCGTCAGCGCATACTGAGCTGGGTGGCCATGGCGTGCTGGACCAGGGCGATCAAGGTCATCTTGGTCGACCGGCGCTGCCGGGCATCGCACTCGATGATCGGCACGTTCTGGTTCACCGACAAGGCCTCGTGGACCTCGGCTGCGGTGTGCGGATATTTGCCGTAGAAGCCGTTGATGCCAATGAGGAACGGCACGCCCGCATTCTCGAAGTAGTCGAGCGCCGGAAAGGAATCCTCCAGCCGCCGCGTGTCCACGAGCACCACCGCGCCGATGGCGCCCTGGATGAGGTCGTCCCACATGAACCAGAACCGGTGCTGCCCCGGCGTGCCGAACAGGTAAAGGACAAGCCCCTCGTCCAAGGTCACCCGGCCGAAGTCCATGGCCACCGTGGTTGTGGTCTTGTCCGGCACCTGGGACAGGTCGTCAAGGTCGGTGCTGGCGGCAGTCATCACCGCCTCTGTGGTCAGCGGGGTGATCTCCGAGACGGACCCGACGAAGGTGGTCTTGCCCACGCCGAAGCCGCCCGCCACGACAATCTTGACTGATGTCATCGCCGCTTCCCCGGCGTCACCACGCAGGGGGGCCGAGCTTGCGAAGTCCACTGAGTAGCCTTTCGAGCAAGGTGGAAGAGGTCCGGCCGGATACCGCGGCGGCTAGCCGCCGCCGCGGGCCCATAACCCGCCCCGTGGCTCCGGGGTGAGCGCCCGGCCGACCCGCTCCACCAGCAGCGTCATTTCGTACGCCACCAGCCCCATGTCGCAGTCGGACGACGCGAGCACCGCCAGGCTGGAGCCGTTGCTGATCGACATCGACAGCAACAACCCGCCCTCCATCTCGACCACCGTCTGCAAAACGGCGCCCCCCTCGAACACTCGTGCCGCACCCTGGGTCAGGCTGCTCAGCCCCGAGGCCACCGCGGCCAACTGGTCAGCCCGGTCCGGCGGGAACCCTTCGGAGAAGGCCAGGGGTAAGCCGTCGGCGGACACGACGATGCCATGGGCCACCGCGGGCACTCGCTCCACGAAGTTCGTGATCAGCCAGTTCAGGTCCTGCGCCGAGGACGTCACCGGGCTCACGCCATCTCCTCCCTTCCTGGCTCGTCCTGTTCATGGCCGTCATCCGGCGGTGCGGCCGCGCGGGCGTCCCTGACACCCTGCTGGAAGCTCGTCAGGCGCTGTCTGGTCTGGGCGGCGGATCGTGGCGCGGGCGCCGTCGCCGTCGGCGTGGTGACACCGCCGGGTACCAGGTTCGCCTTCGGCACCCGCTTGGGCAGGCCTGCCCGGGTCGTTCCCGAGGTCACCGGTGCATGTGCCACCTCCGCGGCCTGCCATCCCGCGTCCGCGGGTGAGGACCAGCCGGCCGAGGCCGGGACCGGGGCCACGGCCGGGCTGGACACGGTGGCGGTCCAGTCAGCGCCATGCCGGCCACGCCGGAACCAGTCGGATTCGACCGACTCGAAGATGGGCAGCCGGTTCTCCTCGCCGACGGTCGCCGGGGGCGGCACGATAACGCCTGGCGGCTTCACGCCGGCCTCGCCGTTCGCGTCCGGCACCGTGCCGTTGGCACTAACCGTGCCGTTGGCACCAACCGTGCCGTTGGCGCCGAGGCTGCCGTTGGCACCGCCGCTGCCGTTGGCGTCGGGGCCGCCATTCGTGCCGGGGCTGCCGTTGATACCGGGGCTGCCGTTGGCACCGGGGCTGCCGTTTGTGCCCAGGCCGTCGTTGGCGCCGAGGTTGCCGTTGGTGTCGTAACCGCCGCTGATCCCGTAGCCCTGGGTGGTGTCCGCCACCGGCTCGGGCGCGATCAGCTCGGCTGTCGGCGCCGCGGCCAGCTGGCTCCCATCCGGGAGCCCACCGGGATCCGTGGGTGCCTCATCCGGGCCGGGCAACGGCTCGAACCGGGCCATCCGGGCGGCTGCCACTGCCCGCGCGGTCGCGCTGCGGTCGCCCGGCTCGCCGGCGGGCGGCCCGTCCGATGGCCCCGCGCCTCCGTTCGCGGGCGGCTGCGACCGGCGGAAGCCCATGGTCGTGGGAAAGGCCTCGCGTGTGATCACTTCGTCCGGCAGCCAGACCAGGGCCGTCAGGCCGCCCATGGAGGCGGGCCGCAGCCGGACCCGGATGCCGTGCCGGGACGCCAGCCGGGCAACCACGAAGAGGCCCATCCGCCGCGATACCGCGACATCCACCACCGGCGGGTTGTCCAGCCGCCAGTTCGCGTGGGCCATCTCGTCGGCATCCATCCCGACGCCCCGGTCGCTGATGTCAAGCAGCGCGCCGCCGCTGTTGAGCAGGTGACCCGACACGTTCACCGGGGTATCGGCGGGCGAGAACGTGGTCGCGTTCTCGGCCAGTTCGGACAGCAGGTGCACCACGTCGTTGACCGACTGCCCGCGGACCGAGATTCCCGGCTGGATGTTCGGGACCACCCGCTCGTACTGCTCGATCTCGGAGACCGCCGCGCGCAGCACGTCGACTAACGCCACCGGCTCCGTGCGCTGCCTGGACAGCTCGTGGCCGGCCAGGACAAGCAGGTTTTCCGAGTTGCGCCGCATCCGGGTGGCCAGGTGGTCCATCTGGAACAGGTTCGCGAGCCGCTCGGGGTCCTGCTCGCCCTGCTCCAGGTCGTCGATCAGCCGGATCTGCCGTTCGACCAGCGACTGGGAGCGGCGGGAGAGGTTGACAAACATCGCGTTGACGTTGCCGCGCAGCGCCGCCTCGTTGGCGGCCAGCCGCACCGCCTCGCGGTGCACCTGGTCGAAGGCGCGCGCGACCTCACCGATCTCGTCGGTGGAGTCCACATCGATCGGCTCGACCTCCAGCGCCGAGTCCGTGACGTCGCCCTTGGTCATCCGCCGCACCGTCTCCGGCAGCCGCACGCCGGCCACGTCGAGCGCACCGGTTCGCAGCCTGCGCAGCGGACTGGTCATCGACCGGCCCACGGCCGTGGTGAAGAACAGGGCCAGCGCGAGCACCAGCATCACGGCGGCGCTGTCGATGAGCGCCGACCTGATCGCCTTGCCCCGCTGCGCGGCACTCTGGGCGATGATCGAGGACATGAATCGCTGCTCGACCGAGTGCAGGCTGGACACCAGGTATGCGGAGCCGTTGGCGGCGTTGGTGTAGGCGGGGTTCTCCGCCGAGGAGCCGCCGCCGAGCGCCAGGGTGATCGCCTGCTGGATCTGTGCCTGCGCCCGGTCGGACAGTGCCGACGACAGCGTGCTGTCGTAGAGCTGGCGCTGGCTGGCGGTGGCACCCAGGCCGAACTGCGCCACGTCGGCCTGCTGCTCAGCCTGCGCGGCGTTGAGCGCGGATAGCTGGCCGGGCTGGAACTGGCCCGCGCCCACCAGGTCCGGTGTCAGGGCCGAGGTGAGGATCGCCTGTTCCTGCGACACCTCCTCCTTCATGCCGGAGATGAGGCCCACGACACGGACGGTGTCGGCGAGTGCCGCGTCGTTGCCGCCGGTGGCGATTTCCCCTTCCAGCGCGAGCAACTGGTCGATCGTGCCGGCGTACTGCTGTATCACGGCTAAGGAAGGAATCTGGGTGCCGGTCGCGGCACTGCGCAGGGCGCCGATCCCGTTGATCGCGGTGATCGCCCCCTGGGCCTCCTGCCGTGCCACCGCGGGGTAGGAACTGCCGATGTTGCCCGCCAGGTTCCGCACCGTGGCCGCGAGCCCGTCGGTGACGCGATAGTCCTGGCCGAGCACGGCAAGCTCGGGCGTGGCCGCGGCATGTGGCGCGCCACGGCCGCCGCCGGCCTGGCCCATCGTGATGTACCTGATGGTGTCCTCGCGCTCGGCCTGCAGCCCTTGGACCAGGCCGGTGATCTCGCCGCCCAGCTTGGAGAACTGTTCCACCCGCTGGTAGGCGGCGGCACTGCGGATGGAGGCGGCCACGGCGACGCCGCCCAGGATGACCGCGGATAACGTCGGTAACACGACCAGGAGCAGGAGACGGGACCGCACCCGCCAGTTCTTCAGCCCGTTCTGTAACGACTTCCGCCCGGCGAGGGGGACCCGGCGCGGGCTGGCCGGGGAACTGCCGTTATGGTGCGCCGTGCCGTTACCGGCCGCGCCGCCACGGGACTGGGCCCGGCTTGCGGGCGCCTCTAAGGATGCGGTGGGGACCTGCGCCGGTGACCGCAGAAGCGTGTCACGGGCCGGGCTGCCCGTTATCTCTCGCCTGGACCGCACAGTGTTGCACCTCTCACCTGGGGAACGGCAGGCGTCCACCGAGCCGCGGTATGTCGCGTGAAGCCGAAACCACCGGCACTTCCCGGCCGGCCATTCTGCGCACGGCCGCCTCAGCAGAGTCTGGGGCTCACTCTAACGCCTGGCCGCGTCACCCACATCAAGTGTTACCACTGTTATCTAAAGATACTTTCGGCGTAAGAAGATGCTACTGGTGCTAAATGGGCACTTAGGGCATACGAGTCTTATCGACCGGGCACGGGGGCGCGGCCGAACGTCTAGCGTAAGCAGGAACGGAGCGCCCCGGCATTACTAGGATCCTTAGGAAATGCCGGTATCCGTGGACCACCGGTATCGGAATTGGAGGAGCTTCCTTGGGTCCTAGTGAGGCTAGACCCCGCACCGGGCGCGGCAGGATGCTGCGCCGGTCGGGCATGACCCTGGCTTCGGCCTGGCTGGTGTTATTCGCGACGGGCTGCCACGTCCCCATGACGGGCGCCTCGTCCGGCCAGGCGGGCGGTCAGGCGCAGGGCGGTGGCCAGCAGATCACGGTGGCGGTCGTCCCCGGATTCGAGAACGCCCCGCTGCAGGTAGGCGTCAAGGACGGGCTGTTCGCCCAGCACGGGCTGACCGTGACGGTGCAGACGTACCAGACCCTCCAGCAGGCATATGGGGCACTGACCAGTGGCCAGGCGGAGGTAGTCAGCGGTGACTACTCCGGGCTGCTCTACGTTCAGGCCCGCGCGCGCCGCGCGCAGTTACGGTTGATCGCGGACGGCTACGACGCGACACCGGGCCTGATGGAAGTGCTCACGCTCCCCGGCTCATCGGTGCGGGTTCCCCAGGACTTACAGGGCAAGGCCGTCGCCACCCCGCCGCGCGAACTCGCCCCCTTCTCGGCGTCCGCCCCGTACAACATCGAGACGCTGGCGACCGAGTCGACCCTGCAGAGCGACGGTGTCAGCCCGTCGAGCGTGGTGTGGGACGCCATGGCCCCCAGCAGCATGATCAGCGCGCTGCGCGATCACACGGTCAGCGCGATCGTGGCCACCGAGCCCTACATACTGCAGGCGGAAACCCAGCTCGGCGCCATCGAGCTGCTTGACGCGTGCAGTGGCGTGACCGCCGGCCTGCCGCTGTCGGGATACTTCACCACGGCCAGCTACGCGCGCGGCAACACCGTAGCCTTGCAGGCCTTCCGTCAGGCGCTCGACCAGGCCAAGGCCAGCACGGCCCAGCCAGGCACCGTCCAGTCGGTGCTGCGCACGCTGCCGGAGATGTCCTCGCGAGAGGCGTCCCTCGTGACGATCGGGCAGTATCCGACGTTCCTGAGTGTCGGGCAGGTCCAGCGCGTGGCCGACCTCATGTACGGCACGGGCATGATCAACACCACCCTGTCCGTGAAGAACATGCTGCTGCGCTAGGGAGCAGCAGCCACGGCAAACACCTGGCCCGGACGGCGATCCGCCGTCCGGGCCAGGCATTTCTGCGCTTGCGGTCCGGCCGTGTTAGCCCGGGGGGCGACCCCCCGGAACCCCCCGGGGCGCCGATGGCGCCTGGCGGGCAAGCCGGCAGGCCCCATCGCGCGTGCTACCCGACGAACGCGAAGTGCTCGAAGTCGAAGTTGGACAGGGGCTGGCCGACCTTGCCGGGCGTGTACCCGGTGATCTTGTCGCTGTAGGCGTCAAGCACGTCGATGTATGCCGGGATGATGTAGCCACCCTGGGTGAAGTCGAACCGCTGCATCTCCTGCAGGATCTCTCTGCGCACCGACGGGTTGGCCGTCGCGTTCGCCTGGTTGTAGAGGCCGGTGTACTGCGGGTCGTTGGTGTGCGTCTCATTGAACGGCGAGCCGAAGAGCATCGACTCCGCCACCTGCGAGAGGTAGGGGTAGTAGTTGTAGTAGTCCTGCGAGAACGTCCACTTGAGGTAGTTGGGCCCGAAGAAGGTGCCGGGCGGGACGTTGTTGAGGTTGATCGTGACGCCCGCCGCCTTGGCCTGGGCAGCCAGCACGGTCGCCATCGCCACCGTGCCCGTGGCCACCGCCGAGGTGGTGAGCTGCACGGTCAGCCCTTCCTGGCCGGCCTTCTTCAGCAGGAACTTGGCCTGCGGGATGTCGCCCTGGGCGGCGCGGACAAGCGAGTGGTCGAAGTCGGGATCGTAGGGGGAGAAGAGGTCGTTCGCGACCACCCCGTAGCTGTCGAGCGCCGAGTCGATCAACTGCGGGCGGTCGACGAGCAGGCGCATCGCCTGGCGGACGTTGACGTCGTTGAAGGGCGGCTGATCGACCCGCATGGTGAACGGGACGATCTCGCCCGAGTGTGACACGACCGTCTTGATGCCGCTGGTGGTGGCCAGCGACGCGACCTGTGGCCCGTCCAGCGCGCCGGCGCCGTGAATGACGCCCGTGGCCAGCGCGTCCTGGAGGGTGGTGTTGTCGCTGAAGTCGATGATGGTCAGGGTGTCCGCATACGGCAGGCCCGACTTCCAGTAGTGCGGGTTCCGGGTGAACACGCTGCGCTGGCCCGGTGTGAAGCTCTGGTAGACGAACGGCCCGGTGCCCACAGGTTTCGCCGGGTTGAAGCCGACCGGCGCGATGTACAGGTTGTACCAGAACGCGGCGAGCTGCTCGGCGAAGCTGGCGAAGGGCTTGGTCATCTTCACCTGGACGGTGAGCTTGTCGACCGCCTTGGTGTTCTTGAGGTCGATCGGGCCGAGGCCGAACTTGCCGGTGAAGCCCTTGTTGTACACGCGCTGGAACGTGAAGATGACGTCGTCGGCGGTGAAGGCCTTGCCGTCGTGCCACGTCACGCCCGGCCGCAGCCGGATGATCCAGTTGGACAGCGACCCGTGCGGGGTGATCGACTCCGCCAGCACGTACTCCACCTGCGCCTGGGCGTCGAGCTGGGCAAGGGGCTGGTAGAGCGACTGGAGGCGCGAGGTGTCCAGGTAGGTCAGGCTCTTGTGGGGGTCGAGGGTGTCCGAGCTGGAGCCGCCGGTGAGGCCCAGCTTCAGGTTGCCGCCGCGCCGTAAGGAGCGGCTGGCCTGGGTTGCCTGCTTCGGGGCGTCGGAGCTTGATCCGCCGCCGCACGCGGCGAGTAAGCTCCCGGCACCCGCCACGGCGCCGGTGGCGGCAATTCCGCGAAGGAATTGGCGTCGTCCCAATCCCTCCGCCCGCCGCGGCGTGCTGTCCTGATCTGATCGATCCACGGGGCTTACCTCCACGATGTTCTGCCTATTGGTGCGAGTGGGCTTCCATTGGCATGTTCACATTTACGCGCCTGTGCCGAGTGCGGCATCAACGTGCTGATCCGCTGGAAAAGTGGCATGTCGGATAACGCGGCCATGGTCTCACAGGGCCGCCGGTCGTGCCAGCCCGTCACTGGGCTGTGACTGTGTGGTAATCGCCGGCCGCCGGCCGGGCGTGCGGGGTCAGACGGCGACAAGGAGCACCTTCCCGACGTGCTGGCGGCGCTCCAGGAAACGGTGCGCTTCGGCGGCGTCGCTCACCGGGAAGGTGGCGGCGATGGGCATCTTGACGGCACCGCGCCGGATGAGCTCAAGCGAGGCCGCGAGGTCGTCGGGCGGCGCCAGCCGGAAGCCGACGATGCGCCATCCGTTCCTGAACAGCGGAATCAGGTCGAGCGGCACCACCTCGCCTGCGTGCGCGCCGCAGGTGACCAGCGTGCCTTCCTCGCGTAACACCGACAGGTGGGCGCCGAAAAGGTCGCCGCCCACGGTGTCGAGTACCACGTCGAAGCGCTGGCCGCCGGTGGCGCCCAGCAGCTCCGTGGCGAGGTCACCGTCACCCCGGACCACGACCGCGTCCGCGCCGAGCGCGGACACCCGCTCGGCCTTGGCGGCCGAGCCGGCCGTGGCGATCACCGTTGCCCCGGCCAGCTTCGCGCACTGGACCAGCGCGCCCGCTACCCCGCCGGAGGCCGAGGGGACGAGGACCAGGTCGTCCGGCCGCACAAGCGCCAGCCGGTTCACCATGTGCCACGCGGTACTGACGACGCACTGCCCCGCGGCCATGACCAGCGGGTCGTCCTCCGGATCGAGGGGCACCACGACCCTGGCCGGCACGCGGACAAGCTCACCGTAGCCGCCCCACCGGGTGGTACCGAAGATCTCGAAGTCCTCGCAGAGGTCGGGCCGCCACATGGCGCACTGCGGGCAGCGGCCGCAGTTGAACTGCTGGAGGGCCGTGACGAGGTCGCCGGTACGGATGTGCCCCGCCCGGCTGCCCGCCTCGACCACCGTTCCGGTGAACTCCGCGCCGAGGACCATCGGCAGCTCGAACGGCCACCGCGACGTCCCGGCCCGGGAATCTAAGTCCGAGTGGTTGACGCCGCAGGCCTGCACCCGGATCAGCACGTCGCCTAAGCCGACGTCGGGATCGGGGATGTCCGCGTACTGCATCGCCTCCGCGGGCCCGTAATCGTAGAACACCGCAGCTTTCACCGGCCGGTTACCTCCGAATCCGAGGGGGGATCGAACACCGGCAGAGGTGACGCAAGCCTGCCGGCGATGTGGGGCCGCAGCGGGCCGTCGGGGTCAGGAGTACTGAGGCGCGCTGCTAGGACGGGTGCCGCCGCGCGACGGTCACCATCTGGTGCCGGGGTGTCCCTGAAAACTGCGTTGCCGTCGGCCGGCCTGCACGGAGAATGGCCGGATAAGGAGGCTAATCGGCGCGGCTGCCTAGTCGCTCGCGTTTCACCGGTCACACTGTGAACGCGGCGCTCAGACTCTACGTCGGACACCGGCTGCCCCAAACTCCACTTGAGTAACACCTGACATCAGTGCTGCCAGCGGTTCGAAGACAATGGATCAACCTGGCCAGGCAGCCGACCGAAAACGGCGTGCTCGGCGTTGAAGTGGCTGCGCTTTGAGGAGAATAGCGCTGCGAAGAGCAGGATACGGGGTGTTTCCGGCAAAAGCCTCTGCGTGCGGAAACGCCTCCAGGCCTCTCGGGCCGCGCCCCGTCACCCCGGCCGTAGCCAGTCCGGCCGTGCCAGAGGCGCGGCATCGCCAGGGCGCGGCAGCGCCAGGCATGCGGCATCGTATTGTCCGGACCGTAGCCGCCTGGTTACGCTGGTAACGCGAGCAATCCACCAGGTTGCCAGCCCTTGCCCGGGCCCGTGGGGCACGATGAGGTCAGGCGCCGGCGACGGACGGGCGCTGGCGGACTCCGCCGCTCAGCTGGCGGGAGGGAGCGGCACCATGGCAGGCGCCGGCACGGCCGTGCGGCAACCTGGGGGAGCGGAACCCGGAGCCGTCGCGGCGCCGCGGGTGCCCCAAGCGGCCCATCCGGTCCTCTCCCTTGCCGGCCGCCGGGCCGCCGTCGGGGTGTTCACGTTATTAGTCGTCTCCGTGCTGGTGTTCGCGGCCACCGAGGTCCTGCCCGGTAACGCGGCCAACGCGGTTCTCGGGCGTACCGCGGAAGCAAACCCCGTGGCGCTGCACCGGCTGGAGGCGGCCCTGCACCTCAACCGGGGCCTGCTCGACCAGTACTGGATCTGGTTCTCCGGCCTGTTCACCGGCCACCTCGGCCATTCGCTGGTCAACAGCCAGCCGGTCTGGGGCTACGTCCAGCCCAGGCTGATCAACTCGGCCGTGCTGATGCTGGCCGCCGGGATGATCGGCGCGGCAATCGGTGTCGCGCTCGGTGCCGTGGCCGCGCTGCGCAAGGACGGCTGGTTCGACCACGTGACCTCGGTCGCCGCGCTGGCGGTGACCTCGCTGCCGGAGTTCGTGGTCGCCATCGGCCTGGTCATCCTGTTCTCGACCGTGGTCATGCACGTGCTGCCCGCGGTGTCGCTGCTGCCACCGGGCACGTACGCCTGGAGCGCGCCGCAGTTACTGATCCTGCCGGTGGCCACCCTGGTCATCGTGATCGTGCCGTACATACAGCGGATGACGCGGGCCGCGATGATCGAGGCGCTGGAGTCCGACTACGCGGAAATGGCACGGCTGAAGGGCGTGCCGAGGTGGCGCATCGTGCTCATGCACGCGCTGCCCAACGCCACCGCCCCAACCGTCCAGGTGATCGGGCTCAACTTCCTGTACCTGGCCGGCGGCGTGGTCATCGTCGAATACGTCTTCGCCTTCCCCGGCATCGGCCAGGGACTGGTCTACGCCGTGGATAACCGGGACATCCCGGTCATCCAGCTCATCGTCCTGGTGCTGGCCGCGTTCTACGTGTTCATGAACATCGTCACCGACGTGATCGCGCTGCTGGCTACGCCGCGGCACAGGATCCCCAGGTAGAGGCGGAGGGCGAGGCAGGCATGAGCACCACTGGCCGGCACGCGGCACGGTCCGCCCGGCCCCGGCCCGAGCGGCCCCGGCCCGAGCGGATCCGCCGGCACCAGTGGCTGGCGGTGCTTGGCACGGCCGCGCGCACCCCGCGGGGCGCCACCGGCCTGGTGCTGGCCGGCCTGGTCGTGCTGATCGCGGCCATCGGCCCGTTCGTGGCCCCGCATTCGCCGGACGCCCTGGTGACGCTCTCCTTCGGTAAGCCGAGCCGGCCGTTCCCGCTCGGCGGCGACTTCCTCGGCCGCGACGTCTTGTCCCGGGTCCTGAACGGCGGGCGGCTGTTACTGCTGATGGCGGTGAGCGCGACAGCGATCGGGGTCGCCGCGGGCGCCACGGCCGGTGTCAGTGCCGCGTATCTCCGTGGGCGCACCGACGGGGTGATCATGCGGACGGTGGATGTGATCCTGGCCTTCCCCCAGCTTGTCTTCGCCCTGCTGCTGCTGAGCATCCTGGGGCCGCGGCTGTGGCTGATCGTGCTGGCGGTGGGCCTGACCCATGCGCCCGCCGTCGCCAGGGTGCTGCGGTCCGCCACGCTGGACGTCGCCGAGCGGGACTTCGTCAAGATGGCGGAACTCCAGGGGATGCGCCCGGCCATGGTGATGGTCAAGGAGATCCTGCCCAACCTGAGCACCCCGCTGATGGTGGAAGCGGGCCTGCGGCTGACCTACTCGATCATCGTCATGTCCGGGCTGGCGTTCCTCGGCTTCGGCCAGCCGCCGCCGGCACCCAACTGGGGGACCATGATCAACGAGAACCGGACGGGCCTGTCGCTGAATCCCTGGGCGGTGATCGTCCCGGCCGTGCTGATCGCCATGCTCACCATCGGCACGAACCTCTTCTCCGATGCGATCGGGCGGGTGGCGCTCGGCGTGGACCGCAGGCCGGCCGAGGCGGCCCTCGCCGACGGGCTTGGCCTGACCGAGGGCAGGGCGACGTGAGCGCAGGGACGCCGGCCCTGGTCACCGGCAATCCCCGCGGCCGGCCGGCCGGGCAGGCCCGGCTGGAGGTCAGCGGACCTGGAGATCCGCAGCGGCCGCCGTGGGCCGGCGGTGGTCAGCGGGGTCAGTTTCGCGGTGCGGCCCGGAGAGGTGCTCGGCCTGGTCGGTGAGTCCGGTTCGGGGAAGACCACGGTCGCCCTCGCCCTGCTCGGCCACACCAGGCGCGGCCTGTCTGTCACCGGCGGCGAGATCCGGCTGGACGGGACGGACCTGCTCCGCCTCAAGCCCGGCCAGTTGCGGCGCCTGCGCGGAGCCAAGGTCAGCTATGTGCCGCAGGACCCGGCGGCCGCGCTGAACCCGGCGCTGCGGATCGGTTACCAGCTCAGGGAAGCGCTGCGGGTGCATGCCGGCGCCACGTCCGACCCACAGGCCCGGATCCTCGAGGTGATGCGCGAGGCACGGCTGGACGCGGCGCCGGATCTGCTGCGGCGGTACCCGCATCAGCTCTCCGGCGGCCAGCAGCAGCGTGTCGGCCTGGCCATGGCCTTCGCCTGCCGGCCCTCGCTGATCGTGCTTGACGAGCCCACCACCGGCCTCGACGTCTCCACCCAGCGGCACATCCTGGACACCATGCGCAGCCTCTGCCGCGGCTACGGGGTGGCGGCCGTCTACGTCAGCCACGACCTGGCGGTCGTCAGCGAACTGGTGGCCGAGGTGGCGGTCATGTACGCGGGCCGCATCGTGGAGGCGGGCCCCGCGTCGCTGCTGTTCCCCCGGCCGCTGCACCCCTATACCCGGGGACTGCTCGACTCGGTCCCCACCCCCGAAGGTGCCAGGCGGTTGACCGGGATACCCGGGCAGCAACCCGCGCCCGGGCAACGCGGCCCAGGCTGCACCTTTGCTCCCCGCTGTGAGCTGGTGCTCGACGAGTGCCGGGCCCGCGAGCCAGAGCCGGTCATGTTGTCAGGCCGTGCGGTGCGCTGCTGGCGCGCGATGGACTCCGCGGCCGCACCGCCGGTATGGCCGCGGCGCGCGGCCGCGGCCGCCGCCACCGCCGCGCACCACGGTGCTGTCGTTGCAGGGCGTGTGCGCCAGCTACGGTTCCGTGCCGGTGCTGTCAGCCATCGACCTGGACGTACCCACGGGCTCTTGCATCGCGATCGTCGGCGAATCCGGGTCAGGCAAGACCACGCTGGCCCGGTGCATCGTCGGGCTGCACCGGAATTGGACCGGCGAGATCGCCCTGCACGGCACCCCGCTGGCGCACGGCGCCAGGGACCGTCCCACTCTGGCGCTGAAGCAGATCCAGTGCGTGTTCCAGAACCCCTACACCTCACTCAACCCCAGGAAGACGATCGGCCAGATCGTGGCCGAGCCGCTGCAGCGCTTCCTGGGCCTGCCGCGTGGCGAGCAGGCCGGGCGGGTGGTCGCGGCGCTCGACGACGTGTCGCTGGGCAGCGGGTTCCTTGGCCGGTACCCCGACCAGCTGTCAGGCGGGGAACGGCAGCGGGTCGCGATCGCCCGGGCCCTGGTGGTCGAGCCGGAAGTGCTGGTCTGCGACGAGGTCACCTCGGCCCTGGACGTCTCGGTGCAGGCGGTCATCGTGGAACTGCTCCGCACCGTGACCGAGCGGCGCCACCTCGCCATGATCTTCATCACGCACAACCTCGCGCTGGTGCGCAGCGTGGCCCAGTCCGCCGTTGTGCTGCGGCAGGGCGAGATCGTGGAGGCGGGGCCCGCCGGGCAGGTGCTGGCCCACCCGGCCAGCGACTACACCGCGCGGCTGATGGCCGACGTGCCCAGGCTGGCGAGGCTGGAGGCAGGCCGCTAGCGAAGGACGCCCCGCCTCAGCCGTTCCCGGGGAACACCGGGACGACCAGGCAGGAGGCGAACCGGCCGCCGATGTGCAGGATGTGCGGGCCGTTGTTGACGGTGTCCTCGTGCCGGGCGTACACGGCAGGCTTCGGGTAGCGGTTCACGTCGGTGCCCTGGACGACCAGCAGCAGCCGCTCGCCTGCCTCGAACCTGGTGCCCGACGGCAGCACCTCGATGTCGAGCCGGACGACCTCACCGGGCGGGACCGGCAGCGCCCGCTGGTGCGCCAGCACCGGCAGGAACGGCGTGGACCGCTCGGCGTCAAGTTCCCGGTGCGAGGCCCGCTGCCAGCCGACCGCCATCGGGCCATCCTCGAACTGGGCGTAGTAAGGAAATCCCACGTGCGCGCCGTCGGCGTCCAGCTTGAACAGTGCCACGAAGACGTCGAGATCCGCTGCCTCCGGCGAGGACAGGTACAAGGTGGCGACCATGTGGCCGATCAGCTCGGCCGGGGCGTCGAAGGCGATCTCGAACTCGGCCCGGCGCGGGGCCAGGCCGGAGCCGAGGCTGTCGTAGCTGACCTGGTCCTCGGTGCCGCCTGGCTCGGGCTCCAAGGCGAGGGTGCCCCGCCTGCCCGGGCCCGACGGTGGGTGCAGGTAGAGGGTGCGGTACTCGGTCTCGGCCGGTGGCCACTGGCTGGCCGTGCGGTGCCTGCCCCGGCAGTACGACTCGCGCGCCTCCATCCGGACGGCCGGCCAGTCCACCGGGCCTGGGCCCCGGTCGTGCAGGAAGTAGTCGAAGAAGACGCGCTGCCGCTCGACGGAGCCCGGGTCATAGTAGTAGGCCCACTTCTTGCGCCCGTGCACGTCGAGCCACTTGTGCGCCGAGGAGATCCGCCGGAACCCCTCCAGCGTGCCGCGGGAGTGCAGGCCGTGGTCGGACCAGCTCGCCACCACGAAGGCAGGGACGGTGATCTTCTCCAGGCCCGCGCTCTTGGACCGCCAGAAGTCGTCGTAGAACGGGTGCGCGGCGGTCTCGGCCGCCAGGTCCTCGATCTCGGTCACGCTCGCGCCCCAGCGCTGCCAGATATAAGGCCAGAACCAGGTCTCCGGGATCCCGCCGTGCCTGACGACCTCGCGGTAGGTGTCGTTCCACCCCTCCCACGGGTTGATCGCCGCCAGGTGCGGCGGGCTCAGTTCGGCGACCCGCCACTGCGACGTGGTCAGGTAGGACACCCCGGACAGGCCCACCCGCCCGTTGCTCCACGGCTGGGTCCCGGCCCACTCGATGAGCTGCGCGAAGGCCCGCGCCTCCTCGGGTGAGCAGTACGTCGCCCGGCCGCGTGAGTACCAGGTGCCCGGGATGTCCGCGGTGACGATCGCGTAGCCGTGGGGCACCCAGTACTGCGGATCGGGAGCCTCGAAGGTGGTGAGCGGTGAGGTGTGCTCGGGCCGCACGCCGCTGCGGGGATAAAGGATGCCGATGGGTGCTGGATTGTGCTTGCCATACGGCGACCATGCGATCAGTGGCGCCGCGGGAACCGGGGAGTCGGGGCGGTAGACGTCGACGTACATCGGCTCGCCGGGAGAAACCGTGACTGCCACGTCGCGGTCGATCAGCATCCCCGGCAGCTTCTCGGTGCGCGGCCGCGGTGGCCCGCCTGCCCGTGACTCGGGCGTGTTGTACGGCGGCCGGAACAGGTAGTCGGTCACCGCATCATCATCGCGTGGCGGGCGCCGTAACGTGGCGTCGTGACCAGTGACAGTAGCCAGGCGGCACAGCCAGGCCACCAGGACGATGCCCTTCCGGCGATCCCGGTCTCCGCCGGGGCGCTCATCTTCGACCGGGCAGGCCGGCTGCTCATCCTGAAGCCGACCTACAAGTCCGGCTGGACGATCCCCGGCGGTGTCATGGAGTCCGGCGGCGAGACGCCCTGGGAGGCGTGCCGCCGCGAGGTGCGCGAGGAGTGCGGCATCGAGGTGCGCCGCGGCCGTCTGGCCTGCATGGACTTCCGCCGGCCCCGCCCGGGCAGGCCGGGCGGCGTCCGGTTCCTGTTCGACTGCGGTGCCGTCGACGACGAGCACCTCGCCGCCATCGTGATCCAGCCCGAGGAAGTCTCCGAGTACCGGCTCGTCGCGCTGGCGGATGCTCTCCCGCTGCTCCGGGGGCCCATCCGGCGGCGGGTCCGGGCCGCGTCGGCCCACCGGGCGCTGGTCTACCTGGAAGATGGCCGCCCGGTCCCTGGCGTGGGCCGCCGCGCCGCCTCCCGGGCGGCACGGGCTAAGCGCTGTGGTGGCTGCGGTGCCGGTAGACGAAGTACGCCCGGTCGGATTCGTCGTTGGCCGGCCGGCCCTCGGTGTTGGTCGCCTCCAGTAGCTCGAAGCGCGGCGCGAGCGCCTCGTGGATCCTGGCGAGCGGGACGCCGAGTTCTCCGATCCGCTCGTGGTGCAGCCGGAACTGGTCGCCTTCGACCCGTTCGAAGATCCGCACATCCCAGGGGAACACGCCGCCCTCGCCCGCCGCCACATCCATGATCAGCGTGTGCGGGCCGAAATCCTCGGCATAGGCGGGGGAGGCCGCCAGCCGCCGCAGCCTGCCGACCGTGTTGACGTCGAAGACGAACAGGCCCTCCTCGGCCAGGTGCGCGTCCACCTGGTCGAACATCGCCAGCCAGGCGTCGAACGCGGGCAGGTGGTTGAGCGTGTCGAAGACGCAGATCACCACGTCGAACCGGGTGCCGAGGGAGAACCCGGTGATGTCCGCCTGCACCAGGCGGACCCCGTTGAGCTTCGCGGCGGCGGCGGCGAGCATCTCCGGCGACCGGTCGATGCCGGTGAGGTCCAGGCTGTTGCCAAGCCCGGCCAGTACCGCGCCGGTGCCGCAGCCCAGTTCCAGCAGCGAGCCCGCGTCCGGTTGGTAGCGCCGCAGGTAGCCACGGACCCGCTGGATGATGGAACTGCGGTCGCCCATGATCTCGTCGTAGAACTTGGCGAAGTCCGTGTAGGCCAGCACGCCGCCATCATGCCCGATGGAGGTGCTAGCCCGGGGGGACGACCCCCCTCTGGCTCCGGGTCAGTGGCTGCCCTGCGCCGTGACGAAGTCGATCAGTTCCTCGACCCGGCCGAGGAACTCCGGTTCGAGGTCGGCGTAGCTGGTCACCGCGTGCAGGATGCGCTGCCATGCCGCGGCGGTGTCCGGTGGCCAGCCGAGGGCTTGCAGCACGCCTTCCTTCCAGGGCGTGCCCGGAGGGATCCGCGGCCAGCCGCCGACGCCAAGTACCGACGGCTTGACCGCCGCCCAGACGTCGATGTAGGGATGGCCGACGACGAGCACATCCGGGTATTGCACGGCGGCGGCGAGCCTGCTCTCCTTCGACCCGTCCACCAGGTGGTCCACCAGGACGCCGAGCCTGCGCCCGGGGCCGGGGCGGAACCGGTCGACGATCGCGGGCAGGTCGTCGATGCCGCCGAGATACTCCACGACCACGCCGACGTCGCGCAGGTCGTCTCCCCAGATCTTCTCCACCAGTTCGGCGTCGTGGCGGCCCTCGACGTAGATGCGGCTCGCCCGGGCGACCTTGGCCCGGCTTGGCGGGGCGGCCACAGAGCCGGAGGCGGTGCGCCCGGCAGGCCGGCCGTCCCGCGGGGCAGGCCCAGCGGCCACCGCGGGCCTGACCAGCATGACCGGCTCACCCTCCAGCAGGAACGCGGCCGGTCCGAGCGGGAACACCCGCCGGTTGCCGTGCCGGTCCTCCAGGGTGACCGCGTCCTTCTCGCACAGGATCACGGCCCCGCAGAACCGGCCGGTGGCATCCTCCACGACCAGCCCGGGTTCCGCCGGCACCCGCCGTAGCTCCCGGCGCTGGCGCTGATTCCCGGCTGCGAGCACGTCCGGGCCGTACCGCTTGCTCCGCACTGGCTCCTCCTCGCCTGGCACCCCGGAAGCTACCGCATCTGGTCTAGGCTCGCAGACGATGGTGACCTTGGCAGGCGCGACGTGCACGGGCCAGGACGTGGCGCAACGGCTGACCAGCGACGGCTACGTGGTCGTCTCCGGGCTGATGAGCGACGGGGGACTTCGCGGCCGCCCGCGCCGACCTGGCGCGGGTCCTGGCGGCGACCCCGACGGGACGCAACGCGTTCGAGGGCTTCGACACCCAGCGGGTCTATGCGCTGTTCGCCAAGACCCGGACGTTCGACCGGCTCGCCGTGCACCCGCTGTTGCTCGACGTGCTCGACCAGGTGCTTGGGCACTATCAGCTCAGCGCCCCGGTGGGCATCCGCATCGGGCCCGGAGAGAGCGCCCAGATGCTGCACCGGGACGACGCGATCTACCCGCTCCCGCAGCCGCACCCGCCGGTCGTGGTCAACACCATGTGGCCGCTCGATGAGTTCACCGAGGAGAACGGCGCCACCAGGTACGTTCCGGGCAGCCACCAATGGGAACCCGGGCGCCAGCCGGGCCCCGGCGATCCGGTCCTGGCCGCCACCATGTCGCCCGGCTCGGCCATGTTCTACCTCGGCAGCCTCTGGCACGGCGGCGGGGCCAACCGGACCAGCGAGCCGCGCCTCGGAGTGATCCTGGAGTACGTGGTCTCCTGGCTGCGCCCGCAGGAGAACCACTGCCTTGCCGTGCCCCGCGACATCGTCGCGCAGCTTCCGGAACGGCTGCAGGAACTGCTCGGCTACAACATCTACCCGCCGTTCGTCGGCTACGTCGATGGGTCACACCCGCGGAAGGTGCTGCGCACCACCGAATGACCCGGGCGGTCAGCCCTGCTCGTGCAGGAGCTTGCGCAGGTAAGCGGCCGAGTCCTGGTAACCAAGCGCATGGTAGAACGGCGCCGCGCGCCTGGTCGCGAGCGCGACGAGCGCGCAGCCGCGCTCGAGCGCCCACTGTTCGAACGTGGCCATCAGGGCCCGGCCGATGCCGCGGCCGCGCAGGACGTCGCGGACAAAGACCTCCTCCGCCCAGGCCACCCGGCCGTTCGCGTAGAAGGTCAGGTGCTCGAAACCCAGCAGGTATCCCACGTAATCGTCGTCGCCCGCGCCGGTGACCGCGACCAGCAGGCAGGCATGCCCGGCCGCGAGCAGTGCCGGGTAGTGGGCGTCAAAGCTTGCCCGGGAAAAGGCGAACGACTGCGCCAGTCCTTCGGCGAGGCCGGCCATCGTCGTCCGCGTCGGCCGCGGTGGCGTGCCTGACCCGGACCTGCGCCGCAGCCATCGTCCCCGGTCTGGTCAGCCGGGAAGGCTGGCCTCGATCGCGGAGACGATCGCCGGGTCCTCGGGCTCCATCAGCGGGCGGAACCGGGCGATGACCGTCCCGTCCGGGCCGACAAGGAACTTCTCGAAGTTCCACTGGATGTCGCCGGCTTCACCTTCAGCGTCGGGCGCCGCGGTCAGCTCGGTGTAGATCGGGTGCCGGCCGGGGCCGTTCACCTCGATCTTCTCGAACATCGGGAAGCTGACGCCGTAGTTGACCGAGCAGAACTCCCCGATCTCTTCCGCGGTGCCGGGCTCCTGGGCGCCGAACTGGTTGCACGGGAAGCCGACGACCGCGAACCCGCGCTTGCTGTACTGGTCGTGCAGCCGCTGCAGGCCTTCGTACTGCGGGGTCAGGCCGCACTGCGACGCGACGTTCACCACAAGCAGGGTGCTTCCGGCCAGGTCGCCAAGGGAGGCGTCCTGGCCGCTGAGGGTTTTGACGGCGATGTCATGCACAGTCACAGTGAAGGCCCCTCGGGGGATTTTGGGCGGACTCAGACGCTTCAGCCAACAGCACCGGCCCCGCCATTATGCCCCGCGCCCCGCGGCACCGGCCTTGCGGCGCCGGCCTGCCGGCCACGCCGGGCCACGGCCACGCCAGGCCACGGCCACGCCGGGCCACGGGCATGGCCTGGTGGCCGTTTGGTATCAGTGCTGCTAACGTTCTCATATCTGAGAGAGTAGGGTCTCGGCGCCGCTGTGGCGGAGCTGACGAGTTCCTGGTGGGCCAGCGAGTTGTGTAAGGGTGCCGCCCATGCCGAACCACCTGCTAGCGGCCGCGGCCAGCGGCTCCGGCAAGCTGCCGCCCAATCTGCTGCCCGCGGTGGTGCCGCTGCTCGTGCTGATCCTCGCCCTCGACGCCTACTGCCTGATCGACCTGGCCCGGGCCAAGTCCGTGCGCCACATGCCCAAGTGGGTCTGGGTGCTCGTCATCCTGTTCATCAGCGCGCCGATCGGCGCGCTGGTCTATCTGTTCATCGGCCGTGACCGCGGCCAGGATTCCGGCCGCCGTGCCGGGGCAGTATCCGTCGGCGGGGATGCCGGGACTGACCAGGGACCAGCCGCGCCCGTGCATCCCGGGACAGGTACAGGCACGGGCCGCGGAGTGGACCAGGAGACGGACAGGGCAGCCGATCGGCACCCCGGCGATCAGGCGCTGGCGGACTGCCGGCCGATCGTGACCACCAGCGGGCTCACCAGGGACTACGGCGATGCGGGCCTGTTCGGCGTCGACCTGGTGGTGCCGCGCGGCTCGATCTACGGGCTCGTCGGGCCGAACGGCGCGGGCAAGACAACGCTCCTCTCGCTGTTGTCGGCGACCCGGCGGCCCGACCGCGGCACGATCAGCATGAACATCGCCCGCCACCGGATCGCGGTCTGCCCGGACGTGCCAGAGTTCGACGGCTGGCTGACCGCCGCGGAGGTGACCGACCTGGCCAGATCGCTCGTCGCGCCCGCCGCGGGCAGGCAGGCAGTGGCCACTGCGCTGGCGGCCGCGGGCCTCGCCGGCTCGGCCGGCCGGCGGGTCGGCGGATTCTCCCGCGGCATGCTCCAGCGGCTCGGGCTCGCCTGTGCCCTGGTCGGCGAGCCCGAGTTGCTGATCCTCGACGAGCCGACCTCCGCTCTGGACCCGGCCGGACGCGCGGAGATGCTCAGCCTGGTCGCCGCGATGCGCGGGCACCGTACCGTGATCTTCTCCAGCCACATCCTGGCCGACGTGCAGCGGATCGCCGACCAGGTGGGCATCCTGCGCGATGGCAGGCTGCTCTACCAGGGGGCCACCAAGGACCTCATCGACACCTACCTGGAGCCAAGCTGGCTGGTCCGCATCGCCGGCGATCTGCACCCGGTGGCCGCCGCGCTGGCCGGGGAGCCGTGGGCGACCCGGGCCGAGCCGGTCGGTGCCGACATCATCAGGGTCGACGCCACCAGTATCGAGGCGGGCGAGCGCGGGATCCCGGCGGTGCTCGCCGGCTGCGGTGCCCGCCAGGTTTCCTGCGAGCCGGTGGCCGCCGACCTGGAATCGGCGTTCCTCGCTTTGACCGGCGCGAGTTCCTAGGAGCGAGATGACAGCAGCGACCGCACGGGTGACGTGGCGCGGGATGAACCTGTGGCGCCTGGAATGGCTGCGACTCAAGCGGACCCCGCGCGCCCTCACCATGGCCGCGGTCTTCGTCTTCTTCGGGCTGCTCGAACCGATACTCACCAGATACCAGAGCCAGCTTTTCCGCCATGTCGGCAACGGGGTCCGTATCTCGTTCCCGCCGGCCACCCCCGCGGCCGGCGTCAGCGGCTACTTCGGCGAGCTGGCCGGTACCGGGCTCATCGTGGTGGTCGTCATCGCCGCCGGTGCGTTCACCTTTGACGCCCATCACGGCCTGGCGATCTTCTTGCGCACCAGGGTCACCGGATTCTGGCAGCTCCTCGCACCGCGATTCACCGTCAACGCGGCCGCCGCGGCGCTTGCATACGTTCTTGGCGCGCTCGCCGCCTGGTACGAGACTTCTCTGCTGATCGGCGCGCCCGCCGCGGGAGGGATGCTCGCGGCGATGTTGTGCGGCGCCGTCTACCTGGGTTACGCCGTTGCGGTGACCGCCTTCGCGGCGACCATCGTCCGCAGCACGCTGGCGACCGTCGGCATTGCGCTCGCCGTCCTGTTCGCGCTGCCGATCGCGGGCGTCTATCACCCCATCGCCGACTGGCTGCCCAGCGCCCTGACGGACGCCCCGGCCGCGCTGCTCAGCGGCACGCACCAGCTTTCGCACTACCTGCCAGCGTTCGCGGTGACCGTCGCGGCGAGCGCAGCGGCGCTGGCCGCGGCCGTGCTCCGGCTGCGGGCCAGGGAGATCTGACGGCCGCGTACCGCACCGAACCTCCTCCACCTGCCATTTTGTGCAATGGCTCCAGTGTCCATTACTGATCCAATATCTAGAATCGGCCGCCCAAGATCGGCCTAGGCGTCCAGAACGGAAACAGTTCGGCAACATTAGCCATAGCTGTCTGCCTGGACGGAATGGCTGTGGCACCTTAGCTGGCGAGCGGGACCCTGGGTGGTCCCATGCCTCTCACAGCACCGGGGAGAGGCGCACGCCGCGGACCACCGCTTCTGTGAAAGGCGTGTGCCGTGAGCAGCAAGAAGAACAAGAGCGGGTCACCGGTACGGCGGGCGCCGCAGCACCGCATGAATGCCGGACGGCACCGCGAGGCCTCGGTCTCCGTCACCGAGGTCGTCAGCACCCAGGCCAATGCCGGCGCCAGGCTGGCCGCGATCGGCGTGCTGGGATCCACGACGGCACTGGCCGCCCCCGGGATGGCCGCCGCGGCTACCGTGGGCGGCGCTGGCCAGGCTCCGCCAGGCGCCAGCCAGGCCGCGACCGGCGGCAATGCGGGGGCCACCGTGCCCATGGGGATGACTCAGGGCGCGCCGGCGGCGGCCACAAACGCCTTCGCGCCGACGATCCACGTCGTGGTCATCGGTGACTCCTACACCAGCGGCGAGGGCGCGAACTCCTCGACCTACTCCACGACCCCCACGCAGATCTCCCCGACCGGGGATGTGATGCCGCCGCTGATCTACCCCCAGCACCAGGCGAGTACCTCCGCAGTGAATCAGGCCATCGCGGCTCTGCAGGCCGCCAACCGGGGCATCAACATCCAGGTCACCAACGTCGCGGTCTCCGGGGCGAGCCGGGTCAGCGCGGCCAGCCCGTCCTATCCGGACAGCTACTTCACCCAGCCGGCGCAGTTGGACGCGGTCAAGAACGCCGACATCATCTACAACGGTTTCGCGGGCGGGAACGACAGCGCCGCCCCGATGTGGAACAACTTCGGCGACTGGGGCAAGACCGCCCTCGTCGCACCCGACAGTTTCCTGCCGACCGTATGGAACAGCCTCTACCTGCCGAAGTTCACCTCGCCGACGAACCCGGAAGGCACCGACCTGCCGGCCCAGACGGCGTTCCTCAACAGCCTTGCCCAGCTGGCACCGGGCGCGACGGTCATCACGCCGAGCTATCCGATGCCGTTCCAGGGCAAGGTCGCCGATAGCTGGAGCATCTCGTCCCCGTTCGTGTCGAGTCTCGGCCCGAACGCGGTCAACCTCTCCGATCAGTTCGCCCAGTGGCTGAACGCGGACGCGCAGGCCGCCAACGGCAGCGCGAACATCACCAACGTGAACAACGGCAACACCTTCCTCGACGTGAACATGCTCAACGCCCTGAGCGGCCATACGCTCAACGACCCCGAGCCGGGGATGAACGGCGTCGTGCCGTTCAGCTGGGGCCAGGCACAGATGGGACAGGCTTCCTTCCACCCGAACCCGCTCGGGCAGAGCCTGGAGGCGTCGGCCATCTATCCAGTGCTCGCCGCCGCGGTCAACCGCATCGGCGGCCAGCAGGGCTTCTCCGTCAGTACGGACCCGCCGCCGTCCATCCAGATCACCCCCGCCTACCAGCAGAACGCCGATGGTGTGCAGGCGCAGCTCTCGCTCATCACCCAGTTCCAGCAGGCCTCGTCGCTGGCGCAACTGGCGAAGCAGGCGCAGGACAACCAGCTCACCAACCCGGACGGGTCGCCCACCCTGTGGGGGCAGCTCATGATGGGGCTGAACGGCCACCGGGGACGCCGGCGCGGCCGCCAGCGGTGTGACCTCGGCCGTCGGCAGCCAGAGCGCCGCCCCGGCCAGCGGCGGGAACACGGCTCCGGCCGGCGCGCCCGCCAGCCAGCCGGCCACCCCGTCCTCCTTCACCAGCGCGCCCGACCCGACGGCGACGAACCCCGGGCCGACCGTGACCGCGGGCGGTTCGCCGGTCTCGGTGACGCCGCCCCCGATGGCGCCCGCGCTCTCCATACCTGCCCCGGGCATCACGCCCACGGCGACTACTCCGACCATCGCGCCTACCGCCGTGGCCTCGAACCCGGCACCGCTTTCCACGCCCTCGATGACGACGTCGTTCGCAACTCCGGGTGCCTCGACGGGCACGCCCGCGTTCAGCGACCCGGCCCCGGTGGTCATGGCTTCCGCCAGCGGAGGAGGCGCGGGCAGCGGCTGAGGGATGCCGCGAGCGGCGGTCAGGGCAGCAGGGCGATCTTGCCGCGGAGGTGGCCCTGCGCGAGCAGCCGGTAGGCGTCCCGCACCTGATCGAGCGGGAAGGTCGCGGCGATCGGGATCTCCAGTTCGCCGGCCGCGATCAACCCGGCCAGTTCGGCGAGCACCGCGGCGCTCGCACCGGCGGCGCTGCCCTCGGCCTTGACCCCGTGTTCCTGCACCGCGTCAAAGCGGACGATCGTGTCGATACGCGACGGCTCGACGCCGAGGTCCAAGGCGAGCTCGACGTAGTCCGCGCCGAACGTGTCGATGAACGCATCGACCTTCGCGGCGGCCTGGCGGATCCGGTCGGCGACACCGTCGCCGTAGCTGACCGGGATCACCCCGTGCCCGGCCAGCCATTCGTGGTTGGCCGGGCTGGCCAGGCCGATCACGGTGGCACCGGCCCGCCTGGCGAGCTGGACGGCGATCGAGCCGACGCCGCCCGCCGCCCCGGAGACGACGACGGTGTCCCCGGCGGTCAGCGCCACGGCCCGGACGGCCGCGTAGGCCGTGACCCCGGCGACGAACAGCGAGCCCGCGACCGGCCACGGCACACCGGCCGGCTTGGCGGTCAGGTGGCCGGCCTCGACCAGCACGTACTCGGCCTCGCTCGCCCGGTCGTCGGTATATCCGATGACCTCGTCACCCTCGGCGAACCCGGTCACGTCCGTACCGGCCTGAGCCACGATCCCGGCCAGGTCGCTGCCCTGCCCCGATGGGAATGTGGCGGGCCACCGGGAATGCAGCAGGCCCTCGCGGATCTTGGCTTCGCCCGGGTTGATGCCTGCTGCCTTGACGCGTACCAGCACTTGCGCGGGTCCCGGCTCGGGCATGGGCACCTCGACCACGTTGAGGACCTCGGCCCCGCCGTACTCCTCGAATCGCACCGCCTTCGGCATGGCACCTTCCGTTCTCTCCCGACTGGCCTCGCATATCTGGCAAGAACTGCCGGACACTGCTAACCACCCGCCCTGTTGCCGGGCATTCCGAAGCCGCACTGGCACGGTATCTGCCCAGCCCTGCCACTGCGCAGCGGCTTTCACCGGTCGCCTCCCCGCGGCCGGTCAGGCGATCCGGATGGTGACCGGGCCGAGCCGGTCCACCTCGGCGCAGAAGCACTGTCCAGGGGTGATGTCCAGGGCCGCGTGCAGCGCGCCGGTCATGATGAACTGGCCAGCCCGCAGCGACTCACCCAGGCTGGCCAGCGTCCGGGCCAGCCAGGCGGCTGCCTGCAACGGGCCGCCGAGCGCGGCGGCGCCCGCGCCGGTCGCGACCACCTCGCTGTCGCGGGTGAACACCATGCCGGCCAGCCGCAGCGCCGTGGCGTCCACCGGGCTGACCACCGAGCCGAGCACGACCGCGCCGCTGCTGGCCAGGTCGGCGATTGTGTCCGCGACCCGGTAGGCGTCGCGCATCGACATCGCTGGATGGGCGTCGGTGAGCGGCTCGATCGGGACGCCCGAACGCCGCGCGGCATACAGCGCGGCGCCCAGTTCCGCGACGGACGTATCGGACAGACCGGTCATCTTCGGTCCTTTCCGGGACCGAAGCCTAGGGCATATCCCCGTGCCGCAGCGGCGAAAGGGCCCCGGACCGGCGGTCAGTGACCGCGCGAAGGCGCCGCATCCTGCCACACAAGGAGGCTCTCACTCATGAGTTACCAAGGTCGTACTATATGTTACATGAACGGGAGGGCGCCAGGTCCGCGGCGCCCTCGTTATCAGTTGCGCGGGGGGCAGGCGATGCAGGACCTGACCGACCGCAGGTTCCTGGGGCTGCTGGAAGCGGCGCCTGACGCGATGGTCTGTGTCGAGGGTGACGGCCGGATCGCCCTGGTCAACGCGCAGACCGAGCGGCTGTTCGGATACCACAGGGAGGAACTGATCGGGCAGCAGGTGGAGATCCTGGTGCCCGAGGATCATGCGCGGCATGCACCCGGCTCAGCGGGCTGGGTACGTCGCCGATCCCAAGCCGAGGCCCATGGGCGGGGGCATGGAGCTGGCCGGGCGCCGCCGTGACGGCAGCACGTTCCCGGCCGAGATTTCCCTGTCGGCCGTCGAATCCGGAGACGGGATCCTGATCACGGCGGCCGTCCGGGATACCACCGAGCGGCTGGCCATTCAGGCCGAGCGGGAGCGGCTGCGGACCGAGGCGGAGCGGGAACGGATGGAGCGCCAGCTTCAGCAGTCACAGCGGCTGGAGAGCCTGGGCCAGCTCGCGGGCGGGGTGGCGCATGACTTCAACAACCTGCTTGGCGTCATCTCCAGCTACGCGGCTTTCGTGGCGGAGGAGACGGAGCGGCGCGGGCCAGGTGAGGCTTGGGAAGCCATCCGGGCGGATATCGAGCAGGTCATGCGGGCCGCCGACCGGGCTGCCGGGCTGACCCGCCAGCTCCTGTCGTTCGCCCGGCGTGAGGTGGTCCAGCCGCGCGTGCTGAGCCTGAACGAGACGGTGGCGAGCGTCGAGCAACTGCTGCGCCGGACCCTCGGTGAGCACGTCGAGCTGATGACCGTACTAGCCAGCGACCTGTGGCCGGTGCTCGCGGATCCTGGGCAGATCGAGCAGGTGCTCGTCAACCTCGCGGTCAATGCCCGGGACGCCATGCCAGGCGGGGGCAGGCTGACCATCGAGACCGCGAACGCCGACGTGGACCAGGTCTACGCCGCCGACGGGCCGGGCCTGGCCTCGGGTCGTTATGTCGCCGTGAAGGTCAGCGACACCGGCACCGGGATGTCCCCCGAGGTGGTCGACCGGGCGTTCGAGCCCTTCTACAGCACCAAGCCCAAGGGCGAGGGCTCTGGCCTCGGGCTGGCGACCGTGTACGGGATCATCACCCAGGCCAGGGGGAGTGCCCGAATCTATTCCGAGCCTGAGATCGGCACGACCGTCAACCTGCTGCTGCCAGTCACCGACCTGGCCCCGTCCAACGATGTCCAGCCGCCGCCGCGTCCGGTGCGCGGCTGCGGCGAGGTGGTGCTCATCGTCGAGGACGAGGCTGCCCTGCGGGAGGTGACCCGGCGGATTCTCGCCCGCAACGGCTACGAGGTGCTGGTGGCGTCCAACGGCTATCAGGCGATCAACCTCGCGACCACCGGCACCCAGCACCTTGACGCGCTGCTCACCGACGTGGTGATGCCGGGGATGCAGGGAAAGGAAGTGGCCGAGCGCGTCCGCATGCTGCGGCCCGAGGTCCGGGTGCTCTACATGTCCGGCTACACCCATGGCCTGCTCGGCGTTCAGGGGATCCTCGAGCCAGGAGTTCACCTTCTCGAAAAGCCCTTCTCGGAAACCTCCCTGCTCGCGAAGCTGCACGTCGTTCTCGCGCAGGACTGACCCGTCCCGCGCCGTCGGCTGTTTATCAGTTACTTTAGGTATATGAGTGAATACTCAAGGTGAACTAATGACGGGGGTGGCCAGTGCCTGGCGCCGAGATCTTGCTCGTGGAAGACGATGACCTTAACCAGGCGCTGGTCCCGGCGATCCTGGCCCGGTCGGACCAGCCGCACCTGCGGGACGCGCACGTGACCGTAGCGGGCACGCTGGCGCAGGCGCGGGCGATCCTCGCCGAGCAGCATATTGACCTGGTCTTGCTTGATATGCGGCTGCCCGATGGCGGCGGCCTGCCGCTGGCCGCCGAACTGCGCGACCAGCCGGGCCCTTCGGCAGCGGTGATCGCGCTCACCGGAGCACCGTCCGAGCATGGCAGTGACGCACTCGCCGCGGGGTGCGTGGCGGTGCTGGGGAAGCCATACGGTCTGGAAGAACTACGCGAGGTGGTGGCGGCCCACCTGCCGAGCGGCCACCCAGAACCCGGCCAGGCAGCAGCGCCAACGGCCGCTGCCCAGGAGCCTGTGCCCGGGGCGCCTGAGGCAGCAGCGCGGCGCCACCGGCGGCGGGACCGCCGGCGCCATCGGCGGGCGCTCCCCCGACCGCTGCGCAGGAACCGCCCGCGGCTCTGGAGCTGAGCCAGCCGCGCGCGGCGGTGAACTTCGAGCAGCTGTTCTCCGCGGTGCCCGGCGCCTACCTGGCGCTCGACCCCGAGCTGCGGATCGTCGCGGTCAGCGACGCCTATGCCCGGTCCACCCGGGCAGCCGCGAGCGGCCTGGTGGGCCGGCGCGTCTGGGAGGCGCTGCCCGAGGACCCGGGCAGCTCGCAGCCAGGTGCCCTGCCCGGCCTGCGCGCGTCCCTGGAGCGGGTCTGCCTGGCCAGGTCGGCCGACACGATGGAAATCCAGAAGCGCTTCATGCCACCGCCCGACATCGGCCCCGGTACCTACGAGGCCTGCTACTTCAGGCCCGTCAACATCCCCGTCCTCGACCCGCGCGGGAAGCTCTGCTACATCATTCACGCGCTGGAGGACGTCACCAGCCAGATGACCGAACTGGAGGAGGCCCAGCAGGCACAGCAGGCGGCCCAGGATGCGAAGACCGAGTACGTCTCCAGGGTCAGCCACGAGCTGCGTACGCCGCTCAACACGATCCTCGGCTTCGGCGAACTGCTCAGCCTCGGCGACCTGAGCGCCGAGCACCGGGAATGGGCGTCCATGATGGTCAAGGCTGCCCGCCACCTGGCGTCCTTCATCAACGACATCGCCGACATCTCCCGCGCCGAGATGCACAAGCTGTCCGTGTCCATAGAACCGGTGCCGGTCGGCAGCGTGATTGCCGACGCCCTTGACCTCATCCGGCCGCTGTCCGCCTCGCACGGAGTGCACCTGGACCCGCCACCACCGGCCGGCCAGTACGTCTTCGGCGATCCGCGGCGGTTGCGCCAGGTGCTGCTGAACCTGTTGTCGAACGCGGTCAAGTACAACCACCCAGCGGGCAGGGTCACCGTCAGCATCGACTCCCGGCCGGACGAGCGGTTGCGGATCCAGCATCCGCGACACCGGCCGGGGAATTGCCGACTACGACATCGGCCAGCTGTTCGCCCCGTTCCAGCGGCTGGACGCGGCCCAGGCGGGCATCGAGGGCGCCGGCCTTGGCCTCACCCTGTCCAGGCAGCTCATCGAGGCCATGGGCGGCACCATCGGAGCTACCAGCGCCCACGGTGAGGGCAGCCTGTTCTGGGTAGAGCTGCCCATCGCCCAGCCCGTGGCCGCCGCCGATGCCGCCACCGGAGCCGACCCGGTGGTCGAGTCCCGTGCCTACACCGCCCCTAAGACCATCCTGTATGTCGAGGACATGCTGGAGACCCTCCTGCTCGTGGAGCACATCCTCAAGCAGCGGCCATCCACGTCACTGATCCCGGCCATGCTCGGCGGTGCCGCGCTCGACCTCGCTGCCGAATACCGTCCAGACCTGATACTTCTCGACCTGAACCTGCCCGACATCCCCGGCGAGGAACTGCTGCGCCACATCAAGGCCGATCCGGCCACCAGTGCCACGCCCGTGGTCATAATCAGCGGGAAGACCGATGGTGAGCGCATCGACAACCTGATGGCGGCGGGTGCTTCCGCGTACCTGACCAAGCCGATCAGCGTCCGGGACTTCCTGCACACCCTGGACACACTGCTCACCCAGCCCGTCCGCGCGGCGGCCGGGGCCGAGTGCCGGCGCTCAAGCCCGCGGGGCAGTCCTTCAGCCCAGGGCGCCCTTCAGAGCGGGCGGCCCTTCAGGGCGAGGCAGCGTTCAAGCCAGAGACGGCCCAGCGTGACGAGGTCAAGCGCGACGATGCCCGTCCCGATCGGCCCTGGTCCGGATAGCCCAGAAGTACGGCAGCGCCGAGGCGCCCCCCGCCCTCCTTGTTGGCGGGGCAGGGGGCGCTCCCCCGGTCGGGCGCGACCCAGGGGGTCTGTGGCGGTCAGTAGCCGGCCGCCCGCATCAGCTTGAAGAACTGGTCCGCCCGGCCGATGGCCGGGCTGGTGATCGAGACATAGAAGCCATCGGCGTTGACCGACTTGGCGGCGGCGGCCATCTGACCAGCGGTGCCGTAGTTGGTGGACAGCTCGGAGTCCACGATGACCTGCGGGTTGGCGGCCAGGGCCTGCTGGCGGGCGTTGTCGAACAGCCAGGCGTACTCGGCCGGGTTGGTGGTGTTCACCTGATCCTGGACGACGACCACGTCCGACGCCGCGGCAGCCGTCCCGGCAATGTCACAGCGGATGTACCAGTGGTCCAGGTCCTCGCCGGCAAGTTCCGGGCAGGCGGAGCCGGAGCGGGCCAGGTTGCCGAGGTCGCGGGCGGGAGCCCCGATGACCTTGTACCCGTGGGCGTGGGCGAGCTGGCCGAACTGGGTCAGGTATTTGCTGGGGTTGAGCTGCTCGGCGACCGGGGTCTGCGACCATTCCTCGGGGTCATAGAGGACCCACTTGTAGGCCGGGCTGATCGCGCCGCTTTGGCTGTCGGAAGCGAACTGGGCGTAGGAGTCGTATACCAGCACGGCCCTGGCGGCGAACCCGTTGGTGACCGGGTTGACGGACGCCTTGGGGCCGGTGCCGAATGAGCTCGAGGTGTTGAAGAAGTGCTTGGCGGTGGCGGCGTCGGACTGGTTGGCCAGGTGGATGTTCCAGCCGGTGGCAATCCAGTCGTGCGTGCTGGCCGAGCCCGCTGACACCCCGCCGCCGACGGTGGTGGCGAAGGCGGCGCCGGTGACGGCCACCAGCGAGCCGAGGGTTCCCAGCAGCGGCCGCCGCCTCCGGATGCTCAGGCGGGTGCGGGGGGCAGCGGAGGTGGCTGAGCATCCGGTCTGTGACGCTGGGGCTGCGGTCATGACGTATCTCCGGCCACCTCGTCGGATTTTAGTGTCGTGAGCATTCTACGCAAATCCCGTGGGTGGCCCCAGAGGGAATGTGGCTCGTATTGCCCCGGTAATTCGTCCTGGTCCTTTTGGCCCCGCGATCCCGGGTTTGCCGGCGCAATTTGGCAGGGGCCGGAGGTCCCCATGACAATGGGCCGAACGGCCCCCCTAGGGCAGGTAAGCTGGCCGCAGAAAACAAACCGCCCGGTAAAATCTCCCGTATTCCGACATAAAATGGAAAGTCCGGTTTTAGCCTTCCCTTGCGGAAGCCGGAGCCGCATCAGCTCGAAACGGCTCACGACGATGCGCGGCGCCGGCGCCCGGGACCTGATCACCCTGCCGAGGACTCTGCTGATGCGCCGACCGACGGAACTCCCCCCGCGCCGCGTCTCTCGCCGCCTGGGCCTGCTGTTCTCCGCGCCGACGATGCTCTTGCTGATCGCCATGGTGCTCGGCGGCGGTCCGGCCGGCTGGCCCGGGGGCGCCCCGGCCACGGTGCTGCGGTTCTCGGGGTCCGCCCATGGGCTCTACCTGGTCATCTCCGAGCAGCCTCTGCGCGATCTGCAGGCGGTCGCGCCGCGGCTCACGGCGAAGCTTCTCGCGCGCCGGACGACGATCGTGCTGACCCCCGGCTCACCGGCCTTAACCCCGCCGGGTGCCGCGGTCGGCACCGCCTTCTTCACCAGCTATGCCGAGTTCATCGGCAGGTTGCAGCGGCACGCCATCCCGCCAGGGGTGCGGGCCGTGGCCTACGACCCCGAACTGTGGCGGGCCACCCCGTTCCTGGAAAGACTCGATCCCAAGCGGTACATGGCGCTGTTCGCCGGGGCGGCACACCGCCACGGCTACGCAGCGATCCTGATGCCCGGCCGCGACCTGCTCGCCGCGGCGAGCTCGTGCCGGCAACAGCGCGGGGAGGATCTCGACGCCGCCTTCCTGCGGTGCGGCCTGGCGGGCGAGGCTGCCCGGCTCTCGCAGGTCTTCGAGATCCAGACCGCTCCGGTCGAGCTGAGCAGCACGGAACTGCGCGGCTTCGCCGCCGCCTGCGCGAAGCAGGCCAGGGCGGCCAACCCCTCGGTGGTCCTGATCGCAACCCTCAGCACGCAGACCGGTACCGGGTGGGTCAACGGCTGGCAGCTCGCCCGGGCGGCGGCGGCGGTCCGGCCGTACGTTCAGGGATTCCAGCTCAACTTGACGCGGCGGTCTACCCGTGCTGCGGTGTCGTTCCTGCTGAGGACGTTCCCGGCGTTGCGCGGATGACGACCCGCCAGCCTGGCCGCGAACCGATGATGACCCGCTGCCCATGGATGGCGCGCGGGTTGATCTGCGCGCCCAGGCGGTGGACAGGCCGCAGTCTGGGCGGGGGAGGCGGACCTGTGCTGACGGCCGTAGGCGGGTGGATCGGCGCATGAATGACGGCCAGGGTGGACGGTGGGAGGCCGGCGAGCCGCTGGCACCCGTACTCCCTCCAGATCGCCACGTGACGCAAGTAGTCCATGAGCCGACAGTGCAGCACGGGCAGGGTGTCCAGCGGCCCGATCGATATCCGGTAGGACAGCCTCGGTGAGTATCGCCCGGCGATCTGGAACCGGCGCCCCATCGCCTTGTCGAGGTAGTCCCCGCCGAAGACGACGGGGAAGTGGCGGTCGAGCCACCCCAGCACAAACGGCGGGATCCGCGGGTCGTTCGTGCCCGCCTGCCCGTAGTCCGACTCCGGGATCGCCATGGACCACGGTTTGTACCCGGGCACGCGCTGCTCCAACTGGCGCTCGCCCCACTCCATGTTGCTCGGCGATCCGCTTCTGGTACTGCGCGAACGTCTCCTCGTGGCCGGGCATGCCGTCCTCGGCCGGGAAGTACTGCTGGTAGGCGAAGGCGGCTCCGGTGTCACCATCCTGGTTGTAGCTGATCTGCTCCCGGCCGTAGCCGAAGTGCAGCTGGACGCTCCAGGTGCTGGTCTGCGCCATCTGCTGAAGCTGTGACCAGGACAGGCTGAAGTGCGGGTGCCCGGTCACCCAGGCGGGCACCACCAGATCGGTCACGTGGAACCCGTACGCTTGAGCAGGTCATTGGCGGCCCGGTAGGCATCCTCCCTGCCGTCGTCGAAGGTGAGCAGGATCGGGCGCGACGGCAGTCCGCGGTAGCCGTGCTTCACGAAGTGCGCATACTGCGCGATGGTCAGGGTGTGAAAGCCGGCCACCTTCAGCGCGCGCATCTGCTCAGCGAAGAGCTGCCTGGACACCGTCAGGTAACTGGCCTTGCCCCCGATGCTGTGGTACATGAGCACGGGGACCATCTTGTGGTAGTCGGGAAACGATGCCCATTGGCGGTACTGGTCAGCGGAGAGCGACGCCGTCACCATGGGGAGTGGGGCACGGTTGGCCTCGGCTGTGTGCAGCCGGGTCACCACGACGCCCGCCGCTACGCTCAGCAGGCATCCCCAGCCAACGAGCCCGTGCATGACGGACCTGCTGATGCTGGCCCGTGCCCCGCGTCCCCTGCTCATCTGCCTACTCCCCCTGGCTTGTCGCTGCTCTTAGTCCCTGACCAGTTCGTCCACCGGGCGCGCCTGGCGCGGCGTCATCTCGTCGGCGCGGATCGTGCGCCCGCTGCGCCAGGTGGTCCTGGGCATGATGTGCTCGGTGCGGACCCGGTCGCGGTTCGCGCTGATGACGTCGAACATGTGCTCGACGAGGGTCTCCGAAAGCTGGTGCGGCTCCAGGCCCAGGTCAAGCAGCCTGGTGTGCTTGGCGTTGTAGTAGTGCCCCTCCTTCTCGACCCTGGGGTTGGCAACCGGGTTGATCGCGACGTCGAGGCCGCATTCCTTGCCGGCCCGCTGCACAAGCTCGGCGAGCTGGTTGATGGTGAACTGCTCGGTGAACTGGTTGAACACCCGGAACTCGCCGCGGTCGGCCGGGTTGAGGCAGGACAGTTCCACGCACCGCAGCGTGTCCAGGATGTTCAGGAACCCGCGGCACTGCTCGCCCGAGCCGTAGGGGGTGAGCGGGTGCCCGATGACCGCCTGGACGCAGAACCGGTTCAGCGCGGTGCCCCAGATCTCGTCGTAGTCGAACCGGGTGGCCAGCCGCGCATCGAGCCTGGTCTCCTCGGTCTCGATGCCGTAGACGACGCCCTGGTTCAGGTCGGTGGCGCGCATCCCCCATACCCGGCAGGCGAACTCGATGTTGGTCGAGTCGTGCACCTTGGAGCAGTGGTAGAACGAGGCGGGCAGCTTGGGGAACGGCAGCCGGTCGTGCCGGCCGTTGTGGTCGATCTCCAGCCAGCCCTCTTCGATGTCGATGTTGGGGGTGCCGTACTCGCCCATCGTGCCGAGCTTGACCAGGTGCGCGTCCGGCGCGAACTCGTTCATGGCCCAGATCACGTTGAGGGTGTTGATGACGTTGTTGTACTGGGTCAGCACGCACCGGCGGCGGTCCTTCATGGAGTAGGGGGCCGCCGGGATCTCGCCGTAGTGGATGATCGCGTCCGGCGGGAACTCCCGGAACGCCTGCTCGACCACGGACCATTCGGTCAGGTCGCCCTCGGTCACGGTGATGGTCTTGCCGGTGACCTCCCGCCACGCGCCCACCCTGGTGGCGAGATCGGGGGCGATGACGGTCAGCGAGCCGCTGCCACCCTCCGCGTGAACCTTGCGGCGCAGGTAGTTGTCCACGACGTGGACGTCGTGCCCCCGGTTGGACAGGTACATGGCCGTCGGCCAGCCCAGATATCCATCGCCGCCCAGGATCAGAATCTTCATCCCCGTTCCTTTCGTATCGACTGGTGTGTCATGTTGCGTCGCCGAGGCGCTTTGGCGACAGACCTTGAATGAGACGTGCGGTCTTCTTCCTGGCTTTTCCGGCGAGCCGTTTCTGTGACGGCGAAGGCCGGCCTGGCGACCGGGTAAACGCCAGGGTGAGCACTGTCTCCAACGCGTAGAAGGAGACAATGAGCCGGAAAACGAGATAGCTGGGAATCGACGCGATGAGCCGGGTGTCGCCAAGCAGCACCATGCAGGCGATCATCTGGATGAGCTGGACCCCGAGGAATATGGCCCCGCCGGCCGAGATTTCCTGTAGCGGCACCGAAGAGTGGTTGAGCAGGACCAGGAATAGCCCCGCCACCGCGAAAGGGAGCATCATGAGCCGGCGGAACATAATGAAGCCCGCCCACGGGAGCATCCAGACGCAGCGCAGACCCTGCAGCATGTAGATGCCCGACTTGTTCCTCGCGAGCATGTGATAGGTGCCCCGGGCCCACCGCATGCGCTGCTCGCGCAGGTAGGCGAACGTGCTCGGCATCTCCGTGTAGGCGCGGACGGAGGCGTCGGACACGATGCGGTACCCCAGGCGGCCCACCCGGACGGTCATGTCGGCGTCCTCGCCGTTTATCCCCTCGGCGAAGCCGTTCAGCTTGACCAGCAGGTCACGCCGGTAGGCGACCAGTGCGCCGGGAAGCACGCCGATGGCATCGACCGCGTTGTACCCGGCGCGCTTGAACCCGACCTGGTAGTACACCTCCAGTGCCCGCATCCGGCAGATCCAGCTCTCCTGGACCCGGGGCAACGGCATGCCGCTGGCCCCGCCGACGGAGGGGTCACCGAAGTGCCGGATCAGGCCGAAGAGCACCGATCGGGTCACCAGCGTGTCGGCGTCGATGCGGAGGACGATCTCCTCGGTCACGTGCCGGAGCCCGTAGTTCAGCGCGAACGCCTTCCCCTTGGACTCGCACTGGAGCAGGACGCCCCGGACGTGCCTGGCCTCGCGTATCGCGGCCCTGGCCTCCTCGAGGGTCCGGTCGGTGGATCCGTTTTCCACCACATAGACCGTGCACGGCTCCGGATAGCCAGCGACCGCTTCGTCAATTGCCCGGACGCAGTCCCCGATGAGCCCTTCCTCGTTCCGCGCGGGAACGAGGATGCCGACCGGGAACAGCATGGTGTGCTTACCGCGGTTGGTGCAGCGGCGGGTGATGTTGACGGCATAGAGCATTCCGGGGAAGAGCCCGAAAAACACCACGAGCGTGGACGCGATACCGCCCAGCAGCGGCGTCTTGGACAGCAGCAGGAGCAGTTCTCCCCAGTGCCTTTTGACCACTAGGACGGCCAGCACCGCCACGGCCACCACGATGCATAGCAGCGCGATGTCCCGGTGCGGCCGTCTGCGCTCGGCCCGCACTATCACGCCGGCCGGGAGCGCCGCGCTGGTGAAGACCCCGATGGCCAGCGCCGCGAGGCCGTCAAGCCCGGCGATCGTGTTGCCCAGCGCCCCGAACGGGCCGGGCCCGCCGTACAGGGACAACCGCGTCAGCGCCAGGTCGGTCAGCACGGCCAGCACAGCAAAGACCAGCACGGTGGTCAGGAACAGCCGCAGTCGCGCGCCGCACCGTCCCGGCGGCGAGCAGCGCGAACAGCAATGCGAGCAGCAGCATGAGCGGTCGCACGGCCACCGAAGTCTGCTTGCCGAACGTTCCCTCAGGGACGTTGGCCATGGCCCGCAGCATCCGGCCGTACACGTGGGTCGCCGGCGGGATCCACCGGTCGAGAACTGCGGCGCACGTGGCGAACAGCGCCAGGAACAGCGGGGTCACCCAGCGCGGACGCGGCACGCTAAGCCCAGGTGGCGCGGTATCCGGCGTGATGAAAAAGCCTGCTTGGCGGCCTCGGGTGGTGTCGAAACCGATCCCTTCTGGCAGGGCGCGCTTGCCTCCGCCCGATCCCGGTGAGCGAGCGGGACCGCCTGGCTTGGGCGAAGCATCGTCCCCTCGTGGCGGCGCGGGCTCCTCGTCGTGCCCCATGCGGTACTACCTCCAGCGTCTGTTCGTGACGGTGTGCGTTGCTCAACGGCCGGCCGGGCCGGCCGCTAGCCCTGCCTGGCGATGCCGCGCTGAGGGCAGCGGCGTCCGGCAGGAACCAACCTGACTTACATATCCGCCTGGTGCATGGCGTGCCGCTCACGCCACCTAAGGCATATCGAAAGGGTGCTCTGGCCTTAACAGGCTGGCACCGGTACCGCATAAAAGGCTGAGCCCCGGGGGTTGCCGGTATTTCGGCCGGATAGGCACTGGCGATGACGCTTTATGACCCACTCCTATCGTAACGCCAGAAAATGAGCATCCTTGACCGTTTTACCGGGCCGATTATGGCCACCTCATAGCCCGGGAACACGCGGTAAGAGTACAGGAAAGTCCCCGGTGCTGTCACCGAGGATCGGCAGAAGAACGCTGATTACCGTACAGCCTGGTGCGAGGTGCCGGATGATGTGTCGGTTTGCCTCTTTCGCCGTGCCGCTGACTCAACGATTGAAATCGTCTGAATTCATGCGGGAGAACTTAGTTTTCAATGTTTATCAGGACAATCCTGCCGGGCAGGCCGGTACGACTGCGGTCAATCTCCCGCCGCAACCGCCAGCCGGGCCGCGAAGGCCGCGGCCTGGGAGCGCCGCTGCATGCCCAGCTTGCCCAGTAGTGACGACACGTAGTTCTTGGCCGTCTTCTCGGACAGGAACATGTGCTCGGCGATCTCACGGTTGGTCATGCCCTCGCTGATCAGATCGAGCACCCGCTTCTCCTGCCCGGACAGCGCGGAGATCGGGCCCGGGCCGGACGTACGCTCGCGGAGGCGCCGCATCACCCGCTGCGCGGTGTGGGCGTCGAGCGTGGACTGGCCCGCCGCCACCGTGCGCACGGCCCCCACCAGTTCCGGGCCGGCGGTCTGTTTCATCACGTAACCCGCTGCGCCTGCCATGATGGCGCCCATCAGCGCCTGGTCGTCGCTGTACGCGGTGAGCATCAGGCAGGCGGTGCCGGGGAACGCGGAACGGATCTCACGGCACAGTGACACGCCATCCCCGTCGGGGAGCCGGATGTCGAGCAGGGCCACATCCGGCTGCAGCGCCTTTATCCGGTCCATGGCCGACTCCGAGGTCCCGGCCTCACCGACCACGTCGATATCCGCCTCGGCCTCGAGCAGGCCCTTGAGCCCCCGCCGGACAACCTCGTGATCATCGAGGAGGAATACGCGAATCTTCGCCGGGTCTCCGCTGGCCTGCTTGCTCACTGGCTCGTTCATCTGGCGCCCGCCACCCCCCGGGGCGCCGCGAAGGAGCGGCGATACCCGGTGTCCTCCTAAGTTACGTATTGCAACTTTCAAACTACTATATGTGATGAACGCGCTGAGTACGGCGGGGGCGCTCAGGCGCCTGCATGGAGCGCCTCGTTCTGGTGGCGCCGAGGATCTCCAGGGCGCCGGCCCGTTGGCGATCAGTTACTTAAGGTAGTGTACTAATTACTATATGTGCTGAACCGTGAGCGTTGAAGGCGAGTGGGCCGCGTGCCGCACTGCGTAGGGGGTGGAACGTGACGAACGACGCCGGAAGAGACAAGATCCGCGTCTTCCTCGTAGATGATCATGCCTTGATACGCCAGGCACTGAGGGACAAGTTCGCCCGGGAGCCGGACATCGAGGTCGTTGGCGAAGCCGCGACGGCACGGTCGGCGGTCGCCATGGTGAAGTCGGCCCAGCCCGATGTGGCGGTCCTGGACGTGCAGCTTCCGGACGGCGACGGCGTGACCATATGCCGGGAGATCCGGTCAGCGGTTCCGGATACGGCGTGCCTCATGCTCACCGGCAACACCGGCGACGAGGCACTGATCGGGGCGATCATGGCCGGCGCGGCCGGGTACGTGAGCAAGGAGCACGTCGCCGGCACGCTGGTGGCGGCGGTCCGGGACGTGGCGGCAGGCAAGTCCGCCCTGGATCCGCACGCAGCCAAGCTGGCCATGGACCTGCTGCGCGCAGAACGGGCCGCCGGGCCGGGACTGTCCGCACGGGACCGGCAGGTCCTGGAACTGATCGGGGACGGGCTCACCGACCGGCAGATCGCGCAGCGACTGAACGAACCGGCAGACATAGCCAAGGGTGAGGTGCTGTCCCTGCTCGGCAAGCTTGGCCTGCCTGGCGGGCCTGCGATGGGCGCGAGCGAAGGGCTGGCGGCTAAGGGGGTCTAGATGCACGGCATCGCCGGGCAGGCGAGTGACGCGCGGAAGAACATCAGGGTGTTCGTGCTCGATGACCACGAAGTGGTCCGGCGGGGGCTGAAGGAGCTTCTGGACGCCGAGCCGGACATGGAGGTAGTAGGCGAGGCGGCGACCGCTGAGTCGGCCGTTGGCCGGGTGCCGGTACTTGGCGTCGACGTGGCCGTCCTGGATGTGCGGCTGCCCGATGGCGATGGCGTGGAAGTGTGCCGGGAGATCCGGTCGGCCAGCCCGGGGACGGCGTGCCTGATGCTCACCGGCTATGGCGACGACCGGGCGCTCCTGGCGGCGATCATGGCGGGTGCGGCCGGCTATGCCATGAAGCATGCCCAGGGCATGGACGTGGTTGAGTCGGTGCGCGCGGTGGCCGAGGGCCGGTCGGCGCTCGGGCCCGAGGCGGCACAGCAGGTGATGGCGCTGCTGCGCGGGAAGGCGGAGACCACCGACCCTCTGGCGGCGCTGTCCAGCCAGGAGAAGCGGGTGCTGGATCTGATCGGGGAAGGGCTGACCAACCGTGAGATCGCCGAGCACATGTTCCTGTCCGAGAAGACGGTCAAGAACTACGTGTCCGCGCTGCTCACCAAGCTCGGCATGAACCGGCGGTCCCAGGCGGCGGCGCTGGTCGCCCGGATCGGCGAACGGGTCGGCGATGGCTGAGCCCAGCAGCGAGCAGGTGACAGCGAGCCTGCCCGGCGCGCGGGTCCTCGTCGTGGACGATACCGACGAGATCCGCATGCTGATCCGCCGGACGCTGGCGGCGCACGGGTACCAGGTCGACGCCGCGGCCTCGCTGGCTCAGGCGAGCGCCCTGGATCCAGCCGGATACGACGTGGTCCTTGTCGATGCCCACCTGGGTGCGGAACTGGGCACCGATCTCATCGAGACGATGCTGGCGCAGGACCCGGCCGCCGCCGGGCGGTGCCTGATGATCACCGGTGGCAGCACCGCCATCGTGCCCCGCGGCGTCGCCTGCCTCGCGAAGCCGTTCCGGCCCGCCGACCTGCTCCATGCGGTTCGCGCTCTGCACCAGCCGGACTCCGCCGAAACCCCAGGACCGCTGCCCGGGTCCAGGCCCGGTCCGCTGGACGGTCAGCCCACGGCGCCGCCGGCCGCAGTGGCCACGGAGAACGGCTCGCCGCGATCCCAGCCGACGATGGCCAGGCCGGTCAGCCAGGCCAGCCGGATGCCCGCCGCCTGGCGGCTGCTCGGCATCATCCGGGCACTCCGGTCGAGCGAGCGCGCCACCTTGGCGGACTTCGTGCACGACGGCCCCATCCAGGAGCTCGCCGCCGCCTCGCTGGCCATGCAGATGGCCGGCCGGGAGGGGTCCGCGGACGTGGCAGCGCTCCCCGGCGAAGTGCAGGGGGAGATCGATGCGGCGGGCCGGTCGCTGCGTTATCTGACCGATGGCGACTGGCCGTTCCTGCCGCCGGGGGCCTCGATGCCGGACACGATCCGGCAGCGGACCGCGTGGCTGCCGCTGTCCTCGATCACCGTGGACATCCGGCAGACCTGCGCGGCGCTCCGCGCCGAGGCCCCGCTCATCACGGACGTCGTCGAGCTGGCTCTGTTCGTCATGACCAGCGACGGCCCGCTCAGCCAGGCGGACGTCTGCGTGCAGGCCGGGGAGGACGAGGCCGAGATCGTGCTGACCCTCACCCAGCCCGGCGACGTGCGCGACTGGGCGCCGGACGCCGGGCAACTGGCGGAACTGGCGTCGATCCTGGGGGGCACCGTGCACACCGAGCGCGGCCCCGCCCGCTGGCAGGCCAGGATCACACTGGCCAGGCAGTGCGCGGTGGACGCCCGGCGGCACTGACCGGCCGGTCCGTCAGCCCGCTGCCGACCCGCTCGCCGACGCGCTCGCCGACGGGGTGGGCGACGGGGTGGCCGTCGGGGGCGCGGACGTCGGCACTACGGTCGGCTGCGGCGTCACGGTCTGGTGCGGCGTGGCCGTCCGGCGCGGGGACGCCGTGGCCGACGGGGTCGGCGCGCGGCGGTGCGGCGTCCGCCTCGGTGCGGGCGTGGGTGTCGGCGACGGCGAGTCGCTCTGCTGTCCGGCCGCCGGGCTGTTGCCCGCGAGGCCGGTCGGCGCTGGTGGCTTGACCCACAGGTAGAGCACGAGCGTGCCAAGGAAGATGGCCAGCAGTACCCACGTGGAGGTCCGTATCCGCCGCATCAGCCGCCCCCATTGGGGTCGGCGCCCTCCAGCGTGGGCGACAGGGTAATGCCCTCACGCAGCAGGCGGGCCGCGATCCGGGCACGCAGCGCCCGGCCGACGTCGAACTGCTTGCCCGGCAGCGTCCGGGCGACCACGCGGACCTGGAACTGAGTCATGTCGATGCTCTGCACGCCCATCACGGCAGGCGGGTCGAGCAGCAACGGGCTCAACTCCGGGTCCGCGTAGGCCTCTTCGCCGATCTGCCGGAGCAGTTCGCTGACCTGGTTGACGTCCGCGCTGGCGGGCACCGGCACGTCGAGCACGGCCCGGGCCCAGCCACGGGACAGGTTGGTCACCTGACCGATCTGGCCGTTGGGGGTGATGACCACCTCACCGTCGGCTGTCCGCACCGTGGTGACCCGCAGCGTGACGTCCTCGACCGTCCCCATCGCGGAGTTCGACACGCTCGGCACGGCCAGGCGCACGAGGTCGCCGAACCCGTACTGCCGCTCGGTGATGATGAAGAACCCGGACAGGATGTCCTGCACGATGCGCTGCGCGCCGAAGCCAAGCGCCACCGCGACGACGGCGGCCGGGGCGACCAGGCTCGTCAGCGGGACGCCAAGGCGCTGGGCGACCGCGATCCCGGTGGCGCAGTAGATGACCACCAGGGTGGCCCAGGTGATTACCTGGGCCAGCGCGTGCCTGTGCTTCGCCGCTTCCGAGCGGACCAGGGCGTCGGTCTCGCGGGCATTGGCGTCGATCCGTTTGGTGATTCTTTCGCCGATCCAGGACACGAGCCGGGTCAGCAGAATCGTCCCGAGCACCAGCAGCACGATCTCGAGCCCGCTGCCGCGCGCCCAGTGGCTGATCTCGTTCAGTGACATCACAACCAGCCAACATAGCCGCCGGGCGGCGCGCACCTGGTGCCGATGACTGGGCCGTGGCGGGGCCCGGGCGAAGGCTTGGGACGCTATGGCTGCGGCCGCAGCGCCCAGGACCGCAGGTGGTGATAGCCCCGCACGGCAGCCTGCCGCCTGGCCTGAAGCCGGTATCTCTCCACGGCGCGCAGCGCCCCGGCGAGTTCCGCGTCCACCAGCGCGGTACCCGGCCTGGCCAGCGATGTCAGCCGGGCCGCCAGGTTGACCACCGGCCCGTATACGTCGCCGAACCTGGTCAGTACCCGGCCCGCCGCCATGCCGACGCGCAGCGCGGGCAGGCCATGCTCCGGCCGTCCGGGGCTGGTCAGCCGCAGCGCGATCTCGGCAGCGTCGGCCGGCCGGTCTGTGACGAACAGCACTTCGTCTCCGACCATCTTCACCACCCGCCCGTGGTTGGCGACCACGGCCTGGGAGGTGTCCTCCTCGAAGGTTTCGAGCAGGGCGGCCAGTTCCTCAATAGCCGCGTCTGGCCGTCCTGGTGTACCCGACGATGTCAGCGAACCCGACCGTCATGGTCGCCGCGGACAGCTCACCGGGCGGCGCCAGCAGGATGCGCTCGTACGCCGCGGCAAGATGCCGCCGCCACACATAGGACTGCAGGTGCTCGATCACGGGCAGCAACGTGTCGGCGATGTCGAAGGCAGCCGCCCGGCCCGCCCCGCCCGGGGCCAGCGCATCGGCGCGGGCCATGACCTCCCTGGCCTGCCACTCGGCCAGCCGGGAGAGCGTCTGCCCCATGACCCGGGCATGCGGCATCTCGTCGTCCAGCACCATCATGCCGCTTTCCACCAGGGCGTTCGAGGTCCGCAGCGCCTCGATGTCACCGTCGGTGAACACGGCCTCGTCGTCGCCTATCTCGGCGAAGCCCATGGCCATCCAGAGCCGGTGCGCCCGGTCGCGGTCCACACCGTTCGCCTCGCTGACCTCAACCCGGTTGTAACGCGCGGGCCGCCGAGCAGCGTCTCCTCGATCCGCCCGGCGGAGGTCTCGGTATCCATCGGTGTCCCCGGCCAGGTGGTCTAGCCGACGGTGTGCACGATCAGCACGTCGCACGGTGAGCGGCGGGCACGGTCACCGGTCAAGACCGAGCAGCCTCCCGGCGAGCGTGTTCAGCCCGCGGTTGCCTACCACCAGAAGGTCAGCCTGATGTTGTTCCAGCGCGCTGACCAGTGATTTCACCGGTTCGCCCGCGACGGCCACGCGCTCGATCTTGCCCGCGCCACGGGCAGCGGCCCGCTCCGCCGCGGTCCGCAGGGTCTCCTCCGCCGGGGCGGAGCCGACTACGGAGAACGCTTCGTCGCCGAGCACATCCTCGGCCGCGGCCACCTCGCGTGGGGTAGCGGGCTCGTAGGCGCACACGATGACGAGCCTCGCCGCGGCGTCCCGGGCGATCTCGGCGGCCCGGTCCACCGCGCGGTAGGAGGAATCTGATCCGTCCGTGCCGACCAGCACGGTCTGGTAGGCGCCCATCCGGCCTCCCTCCGGCCCAGTGCCCCCGGCCGCGCCCGCCTGGCGCGACCCCTACCCGAGAGTAACGTGTCGCCCTGTCCGGTTCGCGGCCAA
>CAVXMG010000034.1:0-60079 GCA_963762735.1 uncultured Actinomycetes bacterium
GGCGCCTTACCTGTAGATTTTCCGGGCAATGGATGCACCGAGCACGCCGATGCACCAACCTGCGAAGATGGCCCAGATGGTGGTACGGGATGTGCTGTGCAGGTCCCATACCATGAAGCCAGCCAGGAGGAATGCCCAGACGATCAGGCCGCCGATGACCCACACGGCGTAGGGTGGCCGATCCTCCACTGGCCTGCGCCACACGAGTGGCCAGGGACGCATCTGGTGCAGGAGGATTCTCACGGTAGTACCTCAATTCTGACCTTAAAGGCGCAGAGGTGGTAGTACGCCCGTGGGTTGATCAGGCGCTGTATGCCGTGTCGCGGGGGAGTTAGCCACCATCCGCCGGCAGTGGTCACCGGCCCGGCAGCCAGACCAGCGTTCGCAAGGGGCGGTGCTGCACCATTTCGGTCAAGAGGCAACCAGCGGCCCGCAGCCCACCGCCGGCCAGAACAGCCCACTGCCCGGCCAGAACAGCCGCGCGTGCCGGCCAGAGGCCCACCACGGTGCCGGCGCCCTCCTGGCCGCGCGGCATGCACCCACGGCAGAATGCCCGAGCCTGGATGTCCATGCATAGGTATCCCGCCCCGGCACCGCACGGATCTGCCGCCGACAGGGCAATGAGTTACGCGCTGGCCGTCGGCGAGGGGAAGGTGTTCATGACTTCCAACGACAACGTCAGCGTTCGCAGCCTGGTGTGCGCCGTCGGGCTCAAGCCCTGACCCCGGCGGTCACCGAGTCAGCCGGCGCAGAAGCAGACGAAGCTGGCCTCGGCGTCGCGTTCGAGCGCCGCGGCGAGGGCGGCGGCCGGCGGGGTGCCGCCTGTGATCGCGCGGTGGTACCCGACCATCGCGGCCATCGCGGTGTGGTCGGCGACCCTGGCGACGCTGGCGACGACGGTCGCGGCGCCCGCGTTCAGCAGCGCCGTGACGATGCCGAACGTCTCGTCGCCGGGCCGGACGTCGGTCAGCCCCAGATCGCAGGAGGACAGCACGACCATGTGCGGTACCTGGGCCAGCCGCTGCAGGTCATAGCCGAACAACGGCCCTCCGGCCAAGTCCAGGGTGGAGAACAGTGCGTTCTCGGCCTGATGATGGCCGTGCGCGGCGATGTGCGCGATAGCCGCCGAGTCCAGCGCGGCGAGGGTCGCGGCGGGTGTCGCGTCCGCGCCGGTGAGGACGCGGGCGCCGGGGCGGAGCGCGGCGACCGCCGCTATCTCCGCCTCGCCGCGGTCGTTGCCGGGCCCGGCGACGAGCAGGGTGGGGACTTGCGGGCCCGGCCAGCCGGGGTCGCGCTGGCTAGCGGTCCGCAGCCGTTGCCTGGCGGCGTGCCACGCGGTGGCCGACGGTGCCACCGTGACCGGGCGCCCGGTGCAGCCGGGCAGTACCGCCCACGGCACGGTGGTCAGGACGCCGGTCGGCACCACGACCAGGTCGCGGTCGCCGACATCGGCCAGCAGCGGGGTGAGTACCGCGGCGGCGACCGCGGCGGCGTCTTGCCGCGCCGCGGCGCTCACGGCCGCGGCGAGCTGGCCCGGCAGCGCGCGGCCCGCCTTGACGTCGAGGTCGGCGCGCAGCCGCAGCACGGCCTCCGCCGCGGCGGCGTACCCGCCCACCGGCCGCAGCCGCGCCGAGTCGCCGACGACGACAAGCGCCCGGAGCCCGGGCCCGTCCCGCAGGTAGATCACGAGCGCCGCGCCCGCCAGCTCGTCGCGGATCGCGCGGATGGGGGCGGGCGCGGGGGCCGGGACATCACGCCGCCCGGGGGTGGCCCACGACTGCTCACGAACGCTGCGCTGGAGGGCCTCGATGCGGGCAGGCAGGCCATGGGTCGGCCGTCCGGCCAGCTCCCTGGCGCGCAGCGTGTGCCTGGCTTGCCGCAGTTCCTCCAGCGCCGCCGCGCCGGCGGAGTCGTCCGGCGGCCGGACCGTCGGCAGCAGCAGGGCCTGGGCCCTGGCGCGTTCCGACCACCGGTACACCGCGTCCGGTGACCCGCTGGCGAGCGCCGCGGCGAGCCCGGCCCGCGCCAGGTCCTGCCCGTGCACGGCGGCGCCGGTCTGCAGGTCGAGGCAGCCGAACTGGGTGCGGTGCCGGTGCAGCGCGGCCATGCCGGTCACGAGCTGCCGGGACGCATCGGCAGGCCGCGCGTCCGCCCAGGCAAGCTCGGCGCGCGCCAGCCGCCAGAGCAGGCGGGTGTCCAGGCGGTCCACGGGGCCGGGCGGCCCGTAGCGCGCGACGGCGCGGGCGGCGCGATCGGGCCGGCCTGCCGAGATCAGCGCGCGGGCCGCCACCAGGCTGGCTACCCGCGCGTCCTCGGCCAGGCCCAGCCTGTCGAGCCGCCCCGCGAGCGCCTGCGCCCTGACCGCGATCCTCCCGGCCGGCTCGTCCGCCGCCCCGGAACCGGCGCCCATACCCCTGTCCCCGAGTCCGCCCCCACCTCCCGGTCCCACCTCCCACGGGCCGCCGCGCTCGCCCGCCGCTGCGAGGTCGGCGCGCAGTTCGAGCAGCGACGCGAGCGCGGCTCGGCGGGCGTTGTCCCGGCCGAGGAACCGCTCCCTGGCGTGCCGCGCCCACCGCAGGGCGGCCTCCGCCCGGCCCGCGAGCAGCGCGGCTTCCGCGCGGACCTGGACCGCGTCGGCGTAGATGTGGCTGAGCCGCTGCGACGCGGCCTGCTCGGCGGCGTAGGCCAGCTCGCGGTCGGCCTCGGTGAACAGGCCCGCCGCCACCAGGGCGCGGGCCCGCTCCACCGCGAGGCTCGACAGCCGCCCCGGGGCCAGCGCCTCGAAGTCCTCCCGGGCGGCGGCGAACGCGCCCAGCGCCGACGGCAGGTCACCGGCGACCACGTCCATGCAGCCGAGGTTGACCCTGCTGAGCACCACGTGCAGGGCGAGCCCATGCCGTTCCGCGACCTGGCGGCAGCGGTGCAGGTCGGCCCGGGCCAGCCGGATGTGGCCGGCCTCCAGGTGCACCAGGCTGCGGTTGTTGAGCACCTTGACCAGGTCCAGCGGGCTTGCCTGCTCGGTGAGCAGGGCCACGGCCTGGTCGTACTGCCGCAGCGCTTCCTCGTTGCGGCCGCTGCGCTTGAGCAGCAGGCCGCGCTGGGCGAGCAGGATCGCCTGCTGCGTCGGCGGTATGAGCCGCTCCGCCTCATCGAGCAGCCGGAACCCGACGTCCACGCGGCCCCGTTCCGACTCCGCCCAGGCCAGGCTGACCAGTAGCCGGGCGCGGATCTCGGCGACCGCGGGATCCCCGCCGCCCGGAGCGTCCCCGCCAGGCCCGATGAGCCGCAACCCGGCCCGAAGCTGGCGCACGGCGGCCGCGGGCCGGCCGTTGTCGCTGGATACCAAGCCAGCCGCGTGCATCCGCGCGGCCTGGTCGGCAAGCGACGGCGCGGCCACGTCAGAGCGCGAACGCCGGCGTGACCACCCGCGGCAGCGCGCCGCCCTCAGGGGGCTGCACCAGCAGTTGGGCGATCCCGTGCGGGACGCCCTCGAACGCGAAGCGGCCCGTGGCATCCGCTGTCACGACCCGGAGCGGCGCCGGTTCCGGCAGCCGCAACTCGACCCGCAGCGGCGCGGAGGGCGCGAGCCAGCCGTCGATGCGGACCGTTCCGTCCTGGTGGTCCGAGACCGTGATCATCATGGCGCGGCTGTCCGCGTCGAAGGTGATCGTGCGGGTGCGCTCGGCGCCGCGCGCGCCGGACCCGACGGTCTGCTGCTCGCTGAGCCGCGCCACCTCCGCGTCGAGGCCCTCCAGTGCGATCGCGAACGAGACCCGCTCATCAAGGTCGCCCGGCGGCGGGTCAAGCAGGGTGTGGATGGCCGCCAGCCGGTCGAGGATCGCCTGGTCCATGCCGTCCAGCGGCAGGTCGGCAGGGTCTGTCATGATTCCCTCCAGCCGGGGTCGGCCAGCAGCATCTCGCGCAGCTTGGCCAGGCAGCGGCCGCGGGTGGGGCCGATGCTGCCGATGGGCATCCCCAGCGCCTCCGCCACCGCCGCGTAGTCGGGCCTAGCGGCCTGCGCGACGATCCGCAGCAGCGTGCGGCAACGCTCCGGCAGCCGCTGGAAGTGCTGCCACAGCGCCCTGTCCCGCTCATCGGAAAGCAGCCGCTCGCCGGGCAGCGGCCCGGGATCGGGCGCCGACTCCAGCCGCGCCGCGCCGTCCGGGTCCTGCCTGCGGGACAGCTCGCGGGCACGCCACGCCTCCCGGCGGGTCGCGGTGACCAGCCAGGAGGTGAGCGCACGCGGGGACCGGATGTCGTGCAGCCGGCGCAGCAGCTCCAGCCAGGTCGTCTGGACGACGTCGGCGGACTCCTCGGCGGTGAGCCCCTCCGCCCGCGCAACGTGCCACAGGAGCGGGTTCAGTTCCCGTACCACGTCGCCGAGCGCGCCCATCTCGCCGTTCCTGGCCCGGTCCAGGCGCTCACCAAGCCGGGCCGCGCGGTCGGGCCCGGCTTGGCTGGTACCCGCCCCGCCGCTACCGAGCGTCACACCCGTCATGCTACGGGCAGGCGGCCGGTCACGGGAGGGGCGGCCGCCTGCCCGTCGTGCCGGGCGAGCCTGGCAGCGGGCCTGAACGAGAACCACGGCCTGCTCGCTGAGCAACTCGCGGAGCAACCTGCCGCTACTTGACCCGGATGTTCCAGCCGACCTCGATGTGATCGACATCGGTGATCAGGCTGGGGTTGAGGGCGGCGATAGCCTGCACCGTGGTGCCGTAGGCATGCGCCAGGCCGCTGAGGGTGTCGCCCGGCTGCACCTTGTGCCAGACCTGGGTCGTCGGCGTGACCGGATGCACGTCGGACAGTCCCGTCCCCGGGCCGCCAGCCGATCCGCCACTGGCCGAAGTCACTGGCGTCGCAGAAGTTCACGTCGTAGCTGCCGTGAAAGTCGGTCTGGTACAGCGCCGCGCGCGGATAGCGCTGGCCGCCCGACCAAGCCACGGTCTGCCAGCCGAAACTGATCATGTTCGCCTCGAACAGCCGCTTGATCACCCAGTAGCCGCCGTAGGCGCCGGTCAGATGGGAACCGAGCACGTCGTTGCAGCCCTTGAAGTACTCCCCGATCGGGCCGAGCTTGGCGAGCGCGTGCTCCGGCGTGTTGGGCAGCTGGGCGGCGTAGTCCGGAGTGTCGAAGTCCACGCCGAAGTAGATCGGCCGCCCGGACGGGCCGCCGGCCGCGGTGTGCTGCTCGTGCGCCAGCGCCGCGTACTCCTTGCCCTGGTGGTAGCCGCCCGTAGCGTCCTTGCTGTCGAACTCGAACACCGACACCAGGCCGATCCCCGCCGCCGACATGCCTTCGGCCTCCGCCCGGGTCAGCAGTTTCCCGCTGGTGCTGGGATTGACAACGGTAAGGTACCGGCACACCGCCACGGCGCCGAGGTTGTGGACCTGCGCGGGGGTGAACCGGGCATACGAGTAATCCAGAACCTTCTGAGTCATTGGAAGACCTCCCCTGTCGGTCATCTGCCGCCGGGATGATCCCGGCGAGATCAATGGACAAGGGGACCGGCCGCCGCGTGTGATACATCGATCGCAAATCCGGCCCGTGCCCGGGTGAGGCGGCCGACCCCGCCGGCAGAACGGCACGACGGTGCCATGCTGTTTGGATCGGGTCACCGCGAAAGGTATCTGCACGGCAGGCCGGTCCCCTTGTCTGTCGGCGGCACCGTCGCCAGCATCTGATCCAGACAGGGGAGGCAACCATGTCCGAGCCCGCGGCCCGCAGTGCCATACTCGCGTCCCGCTCCGTCGACCGGCCCGGTGAGATCGATCGGCTCAACGCCATCCTGGCCGATGCCGGGCTCGGCCGCCCGCTGGGGCCACCCGAGCGGAACACACCGACGGTGTCGGTGCTGCCGGTGTCCGGGGACGTAGACCCGCGCCGGGTCGTTGACACGCTGCGCGCGGCCGCCCCGGGAGCGGGCGAGCTCCACCTTCAGGTGTCGTCCGGCTACCGCGTCCACACGGTCGCAGACGGCGCGACCGATGACGATGTCATCGCCACTCTGATGGCCAGCGGGCTGAAGTCCGGGCACGGGACGGTCTCGTGGACCCAGGTGCCCGCAGCGGACATGCCGCCCGCTCCGCTGTGGCAGCCCGCCCCCTCTCCGCCGGTCGTGGTGGTGCTGGACAGCGGGGTCAAACCGCACACCTGGTTGCCGAAGGACGGGGACCCGTCGTTCTGCTTCGCACCCGACCTGGGCTCCTCGTTCGGCCTGCCGCGGCCCGACACGGCACCGGCGACGGGAGAATTCCACGGCTACTGGGGCCACGCGACGTTCCTCGCCGGGCTCATCCGGCTGGCCGCGCCGGACGCCCGGGTGATGTCGGTGAAGCTGATGAGCGACGACGGCACGCTCAGCGACGACGACCTAGCGTCGGCGCTGGACTGGCTCATCCAGTACAGAGCCGACGGTCAGATTGTCGACGTGGTGCTGATGGCCTTCGGCCGCCCGAAGGAACGGGGCGAAGACAATCCAGCCTCCCTCGTGCGGCAGTTCGGCAAACTGGGCTGCAAGGGCGTCACGATCGTGGCCTCGGCGGGCAACGCTGGCGTCGACACAGAAACGATCCCGGCGTGCCTGGCCGCGGATCGGTCTTTGCCGGTCGTCAGCGTCGGCGCGGGCACCTCGGCCGAGAACCGCGAGCATTACAGCAACTACGGGTCCTGGGTCCACGAGTGGCGGACCGGCACCGTGACCAGCCTCATGCCGCTGACGCGCGGCCTGGACGGCGACGGAAACGGCTTCGCGCTCTGGAGCGGCACCTCGTTTTCTGCGGCCATAGTCGCCGGCGAGCTGGCCCATGCGCGCGCCGCGGCGCGGGCCGCTGGTCCCCGGCCTTAAGGCTCCACGTTCCCCGGCCTTAAGGCTCCACGTTCCTCGGGCAGGTCCTATCTAGTCGCGCGCGTGAGCGCGCCCGCAGATAGGCTTCGCGTGCTGTTGAGTACCCAGTGATCTGGCCGGAGGACAGTCAAATGCCACTTTTCGCCAACAAGCCGGCCGGTGATGCCGACTGGGAGCCGGCGGCCGCAGACAGCAGGCTGGCCCATACCGCCGGCGCCGATGCGTCGGGGGTTTTCACTTCCGACTTGTCGGTCTCGGAGTATGTGCTGCTCGGCGAGGCCGGGTTCGAGCCGCTTGGCTTCGTGGTCGGATCGTCGATCTATCACATTGGCCTGCAGGCCGGAAGATGGTCGCAGAACCAGGAACTGCAGATCTTGACTCAGGCGATGTACAACGCCAGGGAACTGGCCATGGCCAGGATGCGGGCCGAGGCCGATCATCTGGGGGCTGACGGCATCGTCGGCGTTCAGTTGCGGATGCAGAGCTACGTGTGGGGGCAGGGCGTCCTGGAGTTCATCGCCACCGGGACGGCAGTGCGTGCGCTCGGCAGCGGCGGCACCGGCACCGCGGGCGCCCATCGGGCTCCGGACGGCCGGGCGTTCACCTCGGACCTGTCGGCTCAGGACTTCTTCCGGCTGCTCGCGGCGGGCGCGGTGCCGGTGGCGTTCGTGCTCGGAGTCTGCGTGTACCACATCGCCCATCAGTCGGCGATGCAGTCACTGCGGCAGGTCGGCCGGAACCAGGAGATGGTGGTCTTCACCCAGGGCATTTACGAGGCTCGGGAGCTCGCGCTCGCCAGGATGCAGGCGGAGGCAGCGGAGGCGGGGTCCTCGGGCATCGTCGGGGTGACCGTCGAGGTCAACAACCACGTCTGGGGCGAGCACGCTACCGAATTCCTCGCCACCGGAACCGCCATCCGGCGCCTCGGCGATGAGCACCGCCTCCCCGAGACCTCGCCGAAGCCCACCTTTACTTTGGGGCTCGACAGCTAGGTAAACGGTGCCTTGACGCCGCTAAGCACACATATCGCCGATCGGCGCAGGACGGTCCGCGATCGCGGCTGACCAAGTGTCGCCTAGGGAGACTTGCGGGACAGGGGCGGGCTAGGCATGCTCCGGTCCCGGTCCTGGCAGGGTGTCCTGCCGGAACCGCGCGGCGAACGCCGCGAGTTTCTGGAGGCGCGCGACGATTTCCTCGTGGACGGCGTCCGGCGGCTGGGCCCCATCCACGGTGAACATCCATTCCCGGCCTGCGTAGTACTCCAGCAGTGGCACCGTCTTTGCCCGGTACACGTGCAAGCGGTTCTCGATGACGGCTTCGGTGTCGTCCAAGCCCCGGCGCCGGGAGAGCAGCCGGCGCACCAGTTCCTCGCGTGCGACGTCGAGGTGTACCGCGGCCTGCACCTCAACACCGAGCGCGTGGGCTGTGGGGAAGGACGCCTTCGCCTGTTCGACGGTGCGCGGGAATCCATCCAGGACATAGCCGCCAGCCTTGGCCGCGGCGACGACAGGCTTGCGCAGCATGTCCATCACAACGCCGTCCGGGACCAAGTCGCCGTTGTCGACGTAGGACTTGATGGTCTGCCCGAGCGAGGTCTGATCCCTGACGTGCTGGCGCAGCAGGTCGCCACTGGAGATGTGCGCAATACCGAACCGCTTCGACAGCCGCTCAGCCTGTGTTCCCTTGCCGGCGCCAGGCGCGCCGATCAGCAGAAGGCGCATCTGATCACCCGCACACGGGCGTTAGTGCCTTCCCGGTGTGCCGTGCACGGCGAGCGCTCTCATGGCGAGATCGTCCTACAGCTGTCCCTTTCCAGCAACAACCGGTCGTCGCCGGGGTCGTTGTTCGCGGCCAGATCAGTTCGTCTCCTGCAGCGGCTGGGCCGTGTCCGGGGCCTGCAAGGCATCGCTCACGTCTTGCCGGCGCCAGCGCTACTCCCGCGTGACCCCATACGCTCGCTCCGATCAGCCCGGCTGCGATGCCGCGGGAACCATGGTGCAGGGTAGCGAGGAGCAGCAGGAAAGGGTGCAGTTGGCAGGGAATGAGGGCGGCGGGCCTGGCTCGGTGCGGCTGGCTTCGGCCGCCGGCCGCTGGGTGCTGGCGGTGGCGGTGCTGGGCGAGGCGATGACGCTGCTGGAGGCGACGGTTGTCAACGTGGCGTTGCCGTCGATCGGCCGCGATCTCGGCGCGGGCATCGCCGGGCTGCAGTGGACGCTGAACGCCTATGTGCTCACGCTCGCGGCGCTTGTCCTGGCCGCTGGTTCGCTCAGTGACATCTATGGCCGGCGTCGCGTGTTCATCCTGGGCGTGGTGGTCTTCGTGGCCGCATCTGCGCTGTGCGCGGCCGCCCCGACGATCGGGCTGCTCGTTGCCGCCCGGTTCCTTCAGGGGATTGGCGGGGCTCTCCTTACCCCCGGGAGCCTGGCGATCATCGACGCGGTCTTTCATCCCGATGATCGCACCCGGGCGATCGGTGCGTGGGCAGGTCTGGGTGCGGTCGCCGGCGCGATCGGGCCTGCCGCCGGCGGCTACCTGACCGAAGCGGTGTCGTGGCGTGCGATCTTCCTGATCAATCTTCCGCTGGGGGCGTTTGTCGTGGTAGCCGCGGTCCTGCGGGTGCCAGAGACCCGGGATCCCACCCGTGCTGGCGGCCTGGATCTGCCCGGTGCCGCGCTCGCCATGCTGGCCATCGCAGGTGTGTGCTTTGCGCTGATCCAGGCCTCCGGTGGCCTGACCCCAGTGGTGATTGCCGCCTTGGCCGCCAGTGTGGTGGCCGCAGGTATCTTTGTCGCCGTTGAGCGGCGAAGCAGACACCCGATGCTTCCGCTGGAGATGTTCCGCTCCCGCCAGTTCGCCAGCGCCACCGTGCTCGCGCTGGTGACCTACACGGCGCTCGGCGGCGTGATCTTCCTGTTCGTCGCCTTCCTGCAGATCACCCTCGGCTACACCGCATTGCAAGCGGGCGCCGCCACCCTGCCGGTCACCATCCTGCTGCTGATCCTCTCCAGCCCATCGGGGGCGATCGCGGGGCGCATCGGCCCGCGGATCCCGCTGACGGCCGGGGCCGTCCTGACCGGCGCGGGGCTGCTGCTGATGGCACGGATCCATCCCGGCGACAGCTACCTCGCCGCGGTGCTGCCCTCGCTGGTCGTGTTCGGGGTCGGTCTCGCCGCGCTGATCACCCCGATCACGGCGACGGTGCTGGCGAGCGTCGATGCGCGGCATTCCGGGATCGCTTCGGCCGTTAACAACGCGGTCTCGCGCCTCGGCCAGATGATCGCGGTCGCGGTTCTCCCCCTCGCCGCAGGGCTCTCCGGCGCCGCCTTCACGGACCCCGCCAAAATGGCAGCCGGCTTCCCCGTCGCCATGACCATCGCCGCCGGAATGTCTTTCGCAGCCGCGCTGCTCGCCTGGACCACGATCAGCGATGACGTTCTGAGCCGGCCCGGTGCAGGCACCGGGCGGGTAGCGAAGGAGCTCCCGCCATCTCTTCAGCGACACTGCGCGGTGGCTGGGACCCCGCTGGCCGCGTCTCCCCAGCCACCGTCCAGTTCCCGCCCGCTGACGGCCAAGGAGTCGTGAGCGTCTGGCAACAGAACGCATCTTGCGCCGGCTCACATGCCAAAGCCGGCAGAGCGTGAGTCCAATCTTCCTGCCAGTTCAGGCATTGGGGCGCTGATGGTGGGTAGCTGGAATGGTCACCATCAAAGCTGTGAGGACGTGGTGGGCATGCGAAGGTACTTGCTGGTGCTGGACTCGGACCTGCTGGCCCTGGATGAGAAGCTGGAACTGGAGCCGATCAACTACCTCGTCGAGCAGCAACAACAACAGCCTTGTGAGGTTGTGGTGCTGTCCCTGGCGGACACTGGCCAGGCGAAGCTGTCCTCGATGGAACTCGTGCTTGGTGGCGCCAGCAGCGGCATGTTCGCCCCGGCGAAGTTCCCGGCCGCGCCCCGGCCAGGCCATGACGTCAATGCCGCCGCAGAGCACCGCATGAACCTTACCGTGCGGCACCTGACGGCTATCGGCTGCCAGGCCAGCGGCCTGATCAGCGACGAGGACCTGGTGAAGGCCGTAGACGCCGAGACCCGCAGGCACGGCTACGACGAAATTATCTTGATGACCAGCAACCAACAGGGCAGCTGGCTGGCCCGCACCCTGCACCGGGACCCCATCCATCACCTGCAGCGCCATTGGGGAAAGAAGCTGACCGTCTTCACCACCAGCACCGGCAGCCAGCTGGGGCACTGACAGCAGCGTCACCGCCGGGCTGCCCGAACCAGCATGGCCCTCCTGGCCAGGGGCCTGGACGAACCTTCAGGATTGCCGGTTGCTGCCAGCCGGGTGGGAGCGACGTTGCCGCGGGGCATCGGCTGGCCAGAACCCGTGGCGGTGGCGGCCCTGGGCGCGGCCCGCGGGGGCGGCCCTGGGCGCGGCCCGCGGGCAGCAAGGAACACAAGGTGAGGAGACCAGAGCCATGCGAGTAGTGCTGGCGGAGGAGCTGGGCGGAATCGACAGCGTGGAGCTGGGCGAACGGCCAGACCCAGCACCCGCGGCCGGACAGGCGCTGGTCAGGGTTCACGGTGCGGGCGCCGGCCCGTGGGACGTCGGGTTCCTCAGCGGCGGCTTCCCAGGGCTTACCCTGCCGTTCGTCCCGGGCCAAGAAGTCGCCGGTGTCGTCGAAGCGGCCGGCGATGGGCCGGCGTCCAGCCGGGCGAGCCGGTGTACGCGAGCCTGTTCCCGGCGGGTGGCGGGTTCGCCGAACTGGCGTTGGCGTCGGCGGACCGCCTGGCCCCATGCCCGGCCAGGCGAGTTTCGCCGAGGCGGCCGGGCTGGTGATCGGCGGCGGGACCGCCCATGAGGGCCTGGTCGACCGGGGGCGGCTGCAGGCCGGCGAAACCGTGCTCATCACCGCCGCCGCGGGAGGGGTGGGCAGCGCCGCCGTGCAGATCGCGGCGGCCATAGGCGCCCGCCCCCTGGGCGTGGCCAGCCCGGATAACCATGACTACCTGCGGGGCCTGGGCGCCAGCGAGGTGTTCGACTACCACGACGCCGACTGGATCCAGCAGGTGCTTGGTGCGGTTCCCGGCGGGGTCGACCTGCTGCTGGACGGCGCCGGCGGCCAGACCCGCGACCAAGCGATTGGTGCTGTCCGCGACGGCGGCCGGGCGATCTTCATAGTCCTTCAAGGTCCTCCCGCGCAGCTGGAGCGGGGCATCACCGGCGAATCGTTCGCCGCCCACATCAACCGGCAGCGGCTGGAGGCGCTGCGCCGCCTGGTCGATGCGGGTGGCCTGCGCCCGCAGGTCGGGGCGGTGTTGCCGTTGGATCAGGCGCGCGAGGCGCTGGCGCGGGTCGCGGGCCGGCACAGCCGGGGCAAGATCGTGCTGCAGATCGGGCAGTACTAGCAGTGGCGGTCCTGCCTGATGACTGGGGGCGGGGCTGCATCCTGCCCCAGCAGTCCTAGCCCTGCCGCGGATCTGGACGGGTCGCTGGGCGCCGAGGTGATTTCCAGCCGTGGCCGGTCGTGGCGGCCAGGCCGCAGCCTACGCGGCATTGACCTGAGACCCGAAAACTGCAGAGCTTGGGTGGCGAGATTTGCCTGATCCGCCTGCCATCGGAGCGCACTTGCAGGCGTCTCAGCCAGGCTGTAGCGTCGCGGGAGTCCTGACGCAACCGGAAAGTGATCAACATAAGATCCGCCCATGACAATCAGAACCGAGAGCCGCATAAAGATCTCCAGCAGCGTCAGTGAGGTGTGGGCGTATCTCTGTGACGTCGGACGCTGGCCGGAGTGGGCGCCAACGGTTCTCGAATGCTGGGTCCGCGGAGGGGGGCCGCTGCAGCCCGGCTCGTGGGTGGACCAGCGGGCGAAGGACCTGGGGCGGACTCACGGCCGGAGCGAGGAAGTGACCGCTGTCGAGGCCCCCGGCTACGTGGCGTTCGCCGGGCGAATGGGTACGTCCGCGGCGCGCTGGGGAATGGAACTCGAGCCGGTGGACGATGGGCAGACCGACGCCAAGATGTGGATTGAGGTCGACCTCGCGGGCATCATGCGCGCGGTCCCCGGCATCCTCAAGGGCAGTCTTCAGCGCGTAAGCGATCGCGAGATGGCGGCGATCAAGGCTGCGGTCGAGTCCGATGCGCGGGGAGGCGCGGAATCCTAGGTGGGGTGGCGCGCGGTTCTACCGCGACGCTACCGAGATCGAGGGGCACACCGTGAGCCAGACAGACCGTACGCGAGAGCACCTGATCGAGACATACCGCAAGAAGGCGAAGCACTACGACTTCACCACCCGGCTCTACCCCGTGCCCGGCTACCCCCAGCGGGCACAACGCCTCCGGGCCGTACAAGCGCTCGGCCTTCGCGCGGGTGACAGCGTGATCGACATCGCATGCGGCACAGGTCTGAACTTCCCGCTGATTGAGAAGGTGATCGGTCCCGACGGCCGGATCGTCGGCGTCGATCTGACCGACGCGATGCTCGCCCAGGCCCGGGATCGGATAGCGACGAACGGCTGGAGCAATGTCAGCCTCGTGCAAGCCGACGCGGCCGAATTCGACTTCCCGGCCGAGGTCGACGCGATCCTGTCCACGTACGCCCTGTCGCAGGTGCCCGAGTGCGCAGAGGTCATCGCCCACGGCGCCGCGGCCCTCTCCGGAGGCGGGCGCTGGGTCGTGCTGGATCTCAAGGTTCCCGGCAACACGCCTGGGTGGCTAGCGCAGCTCGGAACCGCAATTGTGCGGCCTTTCGCTTCCATAGACGAGTGGATCATGCGCCGTCCGTGGGAGGCGATTCGCGCAGCCATGCAGGAAGAACTGACCGATCCCTCCTGGACCGAGTTGTTCTTCGGAACCGCATTCCTCGCTGCCGGATCCCGCGGTGACTGAGTGCCCGCCCACGCGCTATTTCATACCGCTCCGCGCTGCGTGGATATCAGGGAAGTGCCCACACCGCGGCCTGCGGCCGGTGAGGTCCTCGTCCGCACCTTGTGCTCTGGCATCAGCGGTGGCACCGAACGGCTGGTGTACCGCGGCGAGGTCCCTGCCGAGTTGGCGCTGGACGACACGATCGACGCGCTTGGCGGTACCTTCTCCTATCCCTTCGCCTATGGTTACGCGTGCGTCGGCGAAGTAGCGGGGGGCTCCGGGGGGTCGCTCCCCCGGGCTAGCACCGTGGAGTCCGGTCAGATGGTTTTCGCGTTCCATCCGCACCAGGACGTATTCGCGGCGCGGGCTGGTGAACTGATTCCGCTGCCTGCCATCGATCCCGCGTCCGCAACCTTGTTCCCGCTGGTCGAGACGGCGTTGCAGGTGACGCTCGATGCCGGGACCGGATATCGCGACCGGGTCATCGTGCTCGGCGCCGGGGTGCTCGGGCTGCTGACCGGCCTGCTGTTGCAGCGCTCCGGGTGGCGGCCGCTGATTGCCGAGCCGCAGGCGTGGCGCCGCGCCATGGCCAGCAGCCTCGGCGTCACCGCCGCAGCACCGGAGGAACTGGTGAAAGAGCAGGTTCCGCTGGTCATTGACGCCAGCGGTAACCCCGATGCGCCAGCGATGGCGCTGAACATGCTGGCCCACGAGGGAACCCTGTTGATCGCGTCGTGGTTCGGCACCAATCCAGTGGTACTGCCGCTCGGCGGCGCCTTCCACCGGCGGCGTCTGATCATCCGCAGCACTCAAGTTTCCACGGTGCCGGCCCGGCTGTCCGGGACCTGGACCCGGTCCCGGCGCCGCCGGGAGAGCGTTGAGCTGATGGCCGAACTACCGTTGGCACAGCTGTGCACTCACGTCTTCGCCTTCGGCCACGCAGCCGAGGCGTTCCGAGCCGTGGACCAGGGGATACCCGGGTTGATGCATGCCGTTCTCGACTACGACAGGAGTGCTGCCGGTGACCTGTGAAGTCGGGTTGAGCCGAAGCGTCCGTGCTTTCCACATCATGCCGGGAATGCCCGGGCCAGAGGGGCAACTGCATGATCATGACTACCGGATAGAGATCGTGGTGGATCGCGAGCAGCTCGACGACCGGGGCATGGTCTGTGATCTGGATGTACTGGAAGCGGCGCTGACCGAGCTGACCAGCCGGGTCGAAGGCCGCAACCTGGAGGAGATACGCCCAGCCGGGGCCGAGGCGGTCACAGTCGAGGTGTTCGCCCGCTGGGTGCATGACAGCCTCTCGCCCGCCGTCGCCGCCGCAGGCGGCGAGACACTGGCAGTGCGGGTGTGGGAAACTCCCGTCGCGTTTGGCGGATACCACGCACGATGCTGACGTTCTGCGCGACGAGGCCAAGGTTGGGCGGGCTGAACCGTTCTGCTGACATGTTCGTCTTGCTGTCATGGGAACAGTCGACACAACATTCTCGTCATCCTCGCGGGACAGCCATATGACGCTGGGCTGGGATAACCCCACAGCAGATCCCACCACCACCATCCTGCTGCGGCACGGCGATACCCAACTGTCACCCGAACACCGCTTCAGCGGGCAGCGTGACCTCCCGCTTAGCGCCAACGGAACCCGGCAGGCCCAGGCCGCCGCCTGCCGCCTAGCCACCGGTGCCCCGATCAATGCCGTGGTCAGCTCGCCATTGCAGCGCGCTGTCGCCACCGCCGCCATTGCGGCCGGCGAACTGGGCCTGACCGCAGTCATCGATGACGATCTCCGTGAAACCGACTTCGGTGACTGGGATGGCTTCACCCTGGCAGAAATCCAGCAGCGATGGCCCACAGCCGCGGCAGCCTGGCGACGCGACCCGCAGCAGGCACCACCGGGCGGGGAGAGCTTCGCCGACACCGCGCGCCGGGTCAACCGGGCCTGTGACCGGCTGCTGCGGGACCACGGCGGCCAGACCGTCCTGGTGGTAAGTCACATTACCCCGATAAAGATCCTGCTGTGCCGGGCTCTCGGCGTCCCGCTTGGCACCATTTACCGGCTATATCTCGGCTCCGCCTGCATTAACGAGATCCAATGGCACGGCCGCGGATTTGCCGCCGTCCATCGCGTCAACGACACCAGCCACCTTCCCTGACTCCCCGGGCCCGTCCCGTCGCCGCGAACGTCGAGGCGCGCGTACGGGTCGGCCGTCATTCGACATCTCGTAGTTCTTCGATGGCCAGCCGCAGCGCACGCAGCGCATAGTAGGTGCGGGACTTCACCGTGCCGGGCGCGATCCCCAGGGCATGCGCGGCCTGTGCAACCGAGCTGCCGAGAAAGTAGCACTCCCGCAGCACATCCCGATGCTCCCGCGTCAGCCGGCCTAGCGCGGCGGCCACCAAATGGCGGTTCACGACCTGCTCGCCGGCGTTGCCGATGGGCTGCTCAGGGAGGCGGCCAGCTACGATCTCGGGGCTCCGTTGCCATCTGCGCCGCCACTCCTGTCGCGTGATACGCACGGCGGCTGCGATTGGTTCACCGGCATCCGCTCCGTCCCGGATCGCGTGACCTGGCTCGCAACAGGAATCAATCCTACTGCGAGTTGCGGTCAAAGCCGGCGTACCAAGCCCAGCCGGGCGCCGGTGCCGGGAAGGTGGCGCCGGCACCACGGGAGAAGATGTCAGCGCCCGGAGGCCCCCGCTCACCGCGGCGGTTCGGGTGCTGCGGTTCCCTGGGCCGACGCCGTTTGGGACGAGGCCGTGCTGAAGGCGTCGAGGAACTGGTTGCGGAAGGCGTCCATTAGCTCGCGCGGAGCGGAGTGGCCGGGCAGCAGCCCGTCCTGCCAGTGCCAGGATGCAATCTGCCGGAACACCGAAGGGTCGTGGGCGACGATCGAAATCGGCACCTCGTGGCTCGCCCCGGGGCCGGTGATAGGGCTGCCGGGCTGCTCGTCGCCGAGCAGGATGAGGACGAGGTTCGGGTCGTGGAGCTCGGTAACCCATGAGGTGAGGGTCTCCAGCGAGTATTGGAGCGACCGGCCGAAGAACTGGCGCACGGTGCTGGCGTTGCGCCAGACCGTGGTCGCGGATTCGCTCCGCGCGGGCATGGAGTCGAATATCGAGCCGTTGCCGACCTTGTTCCAGGGCACCATGGTCGGCAACGGGGCCCAGGGCGTGTGCGAGGAGACCGTGTCGATCTCGGCCATCACGGGCTTGTGGCCTGGGGTGAATTCGTTCCGCTGGAGCTCGGCGTAGGTGTACTGGTCGGGCATCGAGGCGTAGCTGAAGTTCGGGCCGTGGTAGCCGACGTTGTACCGGTTGTACAGCTTGTCGAAGTGGTAGTACCGCGTGCCGGGCGGCCAGACGGGGTCGTCCTCGGGGCTGTCGCTCACGGTGCGCCAGCCGGCCTTATTGAAGGCGTCGCTGAGGGTGAACCGGTGGCTGTTGACCAGATCGGCATACCGCAGTTCGGTGTTGACCCACAGCCCCGACTGCAGGGTGGAGTGGGCGAGCTGGCTGATCCCGCCGAAGCCGGGGGAGGTGATCCAGGCGCTCCGCGTGGACCAGCCGGCGCGGGCCAGTGCGGCGGTGCTCCGGCGCAGGACGGCGTCGACGCCGCGGGAGAAACTCGTGCCCTGAACGGCGACCTGCCCGTAGCTTTCGACGAAGTCGATGATGACGTCCTTGCCGCCCAATCCGGTGAGCAGGTCCGAAGCGGGGACGCTGGCTTCAGGGTCGGGGCGGTGCAGGGCCTGCTCGAACCGGCGCTGGTCGCGGAGCGCTGACTGGGTGCTGCGCACCTGCGCGACGACCAGCCCGGCGGCGCTGGTCGAGGCGACCGGGGATCCCTGGACGAGTTGCACTGACAGGCCCGCGCACAGCGCCCAGACCGCGGTGAGGGCGGCGAGTCCGCGGACCGCGTCGCGGCGATGCCGGGCGGCCACGGCGGTGATGTGAATCGTTGCCGCGGTGATTGCGCCGACGAGCAGGATGAGACCGAGCCAGATTGCGGCGAGCGCGATGTTCGTGCGCGTGGGGCCGATCGTGTCGCGTACCACGCCAATGGCCGGGGGGATGTCGAGCCAGCCGAACACCGGGTTGAACGCCCGCCCGATCTCCAGGTAGAACGCTGCGTTGAGGATCTTGACGAGAGTAAGCAGGCCGAGCAGGATGCCAGCGACCGCGGCCACGATCCGTCGCGGCCAGGCCGGCAGCACCAGCGCGATGGCAACCAGCACCAGCCCCTCCACGGGGATGCGGGCAAAGGCGGCCGGTGTGAGCTGGAAGAGACGGTCTGGCGCGACGAGAACACCCCACACCAGCACGACCGAAAGCACGGTGATGGCCACCCGCAGCGCCCGGCGGCTGCGCGGGCCGGCGCCGGTGCGGTACAGCCAGATCACGTTGCGGCCGAACGACTCGGCCAGCAGCAGCAATGCGGCGGCGACCGCGATCATTCCAATACGGCGGTCGAGCAGTCCGGATGCCGCGACGGTGAGCACGATGCCCTGGACCGCGGCCACGACCTTGCCCCAGTACCGGGGTGGCAACGGCGCGGCCAGCCACGGGATCAGCCAGCCCGCCACCAGCAGCGCGTAGCGGGCGGCGCCGATGACCAGCACCCAGTCGCCGTAGTCCCGGGACACGACGATGCTGAGCAGCAGGATGAGGAACGCGTCGGCCTCGGCGTCGAGGCGGGCGCCCAGCGGGGTGGCGGTGCCGGTCCGGCGCGCCACCTGCCCGTCCACCGCGTCGAGGACCAGCGCGACGGCGGACAGGGTGACCAGCGCCGTGACCGCCAGCGGCCGGACGAACGAGTCGGCAACCAGGCCCGCGACCCCGGCGATCAGCAGCGCCCGGGTCAGGGTGACCCAGTCCGCCGGGTGTATCGCCGGCTGGTCGCTGCGCATGCGGGCGGTGACAAGCAGCGCGGTCGCCGCCGAACCGGTGGCCAGCCCGGCGATCCAGCCGGCGACACCGAGACCAGCCGTGGCGGACACGACGCCGAGCAGGGCGGCTGTGGCGAGCATCCCCAGGATCGCCGCGAGCCGGATCGTAGGCAGCACACCTTTGCCCGCGGGCCGAATCGTAGGCAGCGCGCTTTCGTCCGCAGGCTGAACCGGAGGCGCCGCGCCATCATCCGAAGACTGAACCGCAGGCGCCGCGCCATCATCCGCGGGCTTAACTGTACGCACCGCGCCTCCGTCTCCCAGCCATCTGCCGCCGTTCCTGATTGGGAACAACGGGTCCGCGGCCACGCTGGTTCACTGCGACCGGCCGCGGCCCGTTACGCCTGCCGCAGCCGGACGGTTGAACTATGTGCCCGGCCGGCCCGTGTAACCGGTGTGGCTGGCTTGTACTCAGTTCCGGCCGGGATCGGTCCGGCCGTCCGCCGTTTCGGCCCATCGTTGCTGCGCCTGGCCGCCGGCGTCACCGTGCTGTGGTTTCTCTGTGCGGCAGCTGGGCGCGGCGCCGTTCAAGGACGGGCTGCGCGCGGTCACCTGGCAGGCGGTCGTGGCCGCCGTCACGCTCACTGCCCTGACCACGGTGTGTTCGGCCTGGCGGTGGCGGGTCGTCGCCCGGGCACTCGGCGTCGACATTGGCCTGCCGGGCGCGGTCTGCGCCTACTACCGTTCCCTGTTCCTCAACTCCGTGCTCCCCGGCGGGGTTCTCGGCGACGTGAACCGGGCGGTCACGCACGGCCGGCGCGCTGGAGACGTGCCGCGGGGACTGCGCGCCGTGGGGTGGGAACGGCTGTGGGGTCAGGTCATCCAGGCCGTGGTGACCGTCGTCGTGTTGCTGACCCTGCCCTCGCCGGTCCGCCCCGCGCTGCCGTACGTTCTGGCGGGCGTCGCGGGCATGGCGGGGTGTGCTGCGCTGGTCGTGCGTGGCGCCGCCCGCCGCGGCCGGTCGCGGCTGGCACGCGCCGCCCGGGCCGTTTCCGCTGACCTTCGTCACGGCCTGCTGGCCCCAGGCGTGTGGCCCCAGGCCACGCTGGCCTCGGTGCTGGTCGTCGCCGGGCACACGGCCACGTTCGTCATCGCGGCCCGGGTCGCCGGCAGCACCGCACCCCTGGGCGAACTGGTCGCGCTGCTGATGGTGGTCCAGACTGTAGTGGTGATCCCCCTGAGTATCGGCGGGTGGGGGCTGAGGGAAGGAGCCGCCGCCTGGGCCTTCGCCGCAGCCGGGCTCGGCGCGGCGACCGGGGTCACGGTCGCCACCCTCTATGCGGTACTCATGCTGGTCGCGGTTGCCCCAGGCGCGGGCCTGCTGCTGGGGGACGCCGTTCGCCGCCGTCGCGACCAGGGACAACCTGGCGAGTCGAGACGACCCGATCCGGCGCCGCGGGCGTTGGAGGCCGTTCGTGATTGACCGGCCGTACCCGGTGACCGGCCTCGGCGCGCCGCTGACGAGGCGCTCGGCCTGGCGCGAGGCCGATCGGCTCGTCCCGTGACCGGGGCGGTAAAGGCGGCAGCGATCCGCCGGCGTATTCGCATCCCGCTGCGTTTCGCTGGCGACTACTCGACCACTGCCACGGTCGTCAGCTTCACCGGTCTGACCGATTCGCAGCAGCACGTGGCCCTCGAACTCGGTCGGCCCGCCGCGGCCAGGCTGCCGCTGGTGCGCCTGCACAGTGAATGCCTCACCGGTGACGTGTTCGGCAGCGAGCGATGCGACTGCGGGCCGCAACTGCGCGAAGCGGTCGAGCGGATCACCAAGCACGGCGGGTACGTGCTGTACATGCGCCAGGAAGGGCGCGGCATCGGACTGTATGACAAACTCGACGCCTACGCGCTGCAAGATCGCGGCCTGGATACGTACGACGCGAATCTCGCGCTCGGTCACCGCGCCGACGAGCGCGACTACACCAGCGCGGCCCAGATGCTGCACGCGCTCGGCGCCAACCGCATCAGGCTGCTGAGCAACAACCCGGACAAGGGCGCTCAGCTGGCCCGCCTGGGCATCACGATCGCCAGGCAGGTCCCCACCGCCCTGCACCTTACCGGGACCAACGCCGCCTACCTGGCCACCAAGGCCCGGCGCGGTGGGCATGATCTGCTTTCGCGTAGTCTTGAACGCGCCGCCGAGCCGCACCAGCACGCCGGCGCGCTCGGTCCGGCACACCTCGGGACCGAGGGCCGATGACAGACACCCGCGAGCATCCGCCGCCTACCAACGCGCCAGAGCGGTGACTCGAATACGGCCAGCCGCCTGGGTCATGGCCGCGGTCGCACTGTTCCTGCTGGCCGTGGCCGGTTATGCCCTGCTCGTCCACGCGTCCCCGCAGTACTACTGGACGCAGATCGACACGGCCGTCTACCGAGACGGCGGCATCGCTGTGCGGAACCAGCCGGCGATGCTCTACTCGCTGGCGTTCGGGGCGGCGAAGCTGCCGTTCACCTACACGCCGTTCGCCGCGCTCCTGTTCGCTCTAGGGAGCGGTGCGTCGTTCGCGACCTGGCAGGTCGGGCTGGCGGTGCTCACGATCGGGCTGCTGCCGGTGGTGGCGTACCTTTCCCTGGGACTCGCCGGGCGGCCCGCCGGCCTGGCCAGGGCGGCGGCGGCGTTTGCGATCGCCGCGGTGGGCCTCTGGCTCGAACCGGTTGCGATGACACTGTTCTTCGGGCAGATCAACCTCCTGCTGCTGGCCCTGGTGGTGGGCGATCTCGCGCTGCCGGACCGCATCAAGGGCAAAGGCATCGGAATCGGGTTGGCGGCGGGGATCAAGCTCACGCCGTTGATCTTCATTCCGTACCTGCTGTTCACGCGGCGAGTAAGGGCCGCGGCGGTCAGCGCGCTGACCTTCGCGGTCACGGTAGGACTTGGGTTCGCCCTGCTGCCGCACGCCTCCGCGGTCTACTGGGACGGGCAGATCACCCGGCCGGGCAGGAAACCCTTCCACCTGCTCAACCAGTCCCTTAACGGCGTCATACTGCGCCTTACCCACGCCGGGCCCGACGCGCACGCGTACTGGCTGGTCGCGGCGGTCGTCGTCGGTATCGCCGGGCTCGCCACCTCGATACTGGCGAGCCGGCGTGGCCACGAGCTACTCGGCCTGGTTGCGTGCGCCGCGACCGGCCTGCTGGTGTCCCCGGTCACCTGGTCGCACCACTACGTTTACGTGGTACCGGCACTTGTCCTCGCCGCGTACGGGCCACGCCGCCTCGGCTACCGGATCCTCGGCGCCGCGCTGGTGGTGGGCTTGTTTGGCTGGTGGCCCGTACCTATTGGCAACCAGGGCGGCTACGACCCTAAGGCCCAGCTACTGCCGCGCGGGTGGCTGCTTCTCGCGCCGAACCGGGGCAACAACCGGGCGGCAGTCGAGTTCACCTGGCGTGGGCTGGAATTGATCGTCGGCAACTACTACGTGCTCACCCTGCTCGTGTTTATCGCGGCCACCGCATACGCCCTGGTGCTTACCCGTCGCCTCAGGCCTGAGCGCGCGCAGTCGGCCCCCGAGCCCGATGCCGTGTGGGCGGCACGCCCGCCCGGCGTCGCCCGGTAGGGCGATCAGCGCTAGCCGGGCGAGCGGCCCACGAAATCAAGCTGGTGGGCGATGTAGACCAGCTCGCCCGCGGCCAGTTGCCGGCCGCGCACGGCCAGCCAGTCGGCCAGGTCCGCCGGTTCCACCCGGTCCTGGCGACTCCGCAACGCGTTCTGGATCGTGTTAAGGATGCTGCGCAGGAAGTAAGCCTCATCGCCCGGGTAGTTCCCATCCGGGCCGGCGCTGACTACCCAGTCCGACGGCCCCGCCGCCAGCGCGGGCGCCCCCGCAGCCCGCAGGTGGTGAAACAGGCGGCGGCCCGTTCGGCTCTCCCCGGCGGCCGGCCGTAGCGAATGCGCTCATCCATGTCGCGGTGGTAGGCCTGCATGATCTGGTCGTCGTGGGGGTGGCCGGGCTCGAAGATGCTCTCGCCGTCGTAGTTGATCGTGAACCAGTAGACGCCGCCGGGGACCAGCAACCGCAACAATCCGGGCAGGACGGCAGGTACGTCCACCAGGTCCAGGACGGCGTTGGCGATCAGCACATCGGCCGGCGCCCCGTGCGCGGCCTCCAGGTAACTGCCGAGCTCGGCGTGCACCAGGCGTACCCGGAGATCACCCACCTGCAGCCCATCCGGCAGCGGGTCGCTGCGCAGGCCCCGCGTGGCCGCCCAATCGCGCAGCCACCGGCGAGCACAATCCAGCAGCTGCCGATCCGCATCCAGCAGGATGTACTCGCCGACGCCGACCGCGCCCCAGTCCATCAGCCGGGCCACCATCGTCCCCAGGCCGGCGCCGACCTCCAGCACCCGCAGCGCACCCGCGGGCATCAGGCGGCGCAGCTCGGCCAGCACATGCCGGTTAAGTGCCCGGTCATCCACGGTCGTCTTCGCGGCCAGATAGCGGGCATAGTCGAAGGTCATTGCTTCTCGGCCACCATCGCGAACTTGCGCACCCGCCCGCTGCCGAGCCAGTCACTCCACAGCTGGTGGGCTGTGATCAGCTCGGCGGTGGCCCGCGTCCCGATCTGCTCTGCGATCTGGGATGAGTCAGCTCGATAGCTGCGAAGCAGCGCCGTCGCTATCTCGTGATGAGAGGAGCTGTACTCCTGCCGCCAGATTGTGGTCAGCCCCGTCTCGCGGAGCATGCCCGTCAATTCCGCCAACTCGATGAGCCAGACTCTATCGGCGCCGGGCATCCGCGCCCGCTCCTGCTGGGTGAGCGGCCGGCCTTCCTCGACGGTGAAAGCGAGACGCCCGCCCGGCTCCAGCACGCGCTCCACCTCACCCACCAAGGCCTGCTGGTCGGGGAAGGCCAGCATCGTCTCCAGCAGGAGCACCACCTCGAAGCGGCCCTCGGGCAGCGGCGGGAGGTGAGCTTGCTCGAAGCGGCAGGGGAGATTCCCGGCCAGCTCTTGGGCGGTGGCCAGTGCGCTGGCGGAGTGATCGACACCCAGGTAGTGGCATCCCGATTCCGCCGTGATCATCCGGCCGGGGCCGGCCACCCCGCAGCACAGGTCGAGCACCGAGACGCCGGGGCCGATCCGGGCCTGGTGAGCCAGCGCCCGGATTTCGCCCGCCCGCATGAAGCTCTCCTGGCCTACATACTCGCCCGCGGGGTAGGCGGCCGCCCGGGCCCGCCCTAGCGCCGTCAAAAATGGTGCTCGTTCTCTTGATCCCGCATCGGGTCCGGCATGGCAAGCGGCTGCCACCCGGCCCGGCAGAGCTATCTGGCATGCGCGCCCCCCGTGTCGAGCGGCCGCCGGTCGTCTCGGGTCGAACCGCGTCCGCCGCTGCTGCGTACCACACTGTGTCAGGTATGACGGATCGGCGGCGGGTGTGGTTCAGCCCGGCCGCGGGAGGAGGCTGGCTCGGTGCGGCAGGCGATCTGGAGGGCCGGAACATCGTGCGGGTCCACGTAGTAGTCCCCGAGGGGTTCGACGATCCCGGCCAGCCTACCGGCGGCAACATCTATGACCGGCGCGTCTGCGCCGGACTGGCCGGGGCCGGATGGGATGTGCTGGTCACGACCGTCGCCGCGGCGTGGCCGGTACCCGGCTCGGGCGCCCGCGCCGACCTGGCCCGCATCGTTTCCGCCATCCCCGACGGTGCGACCGTCCTGATCGACGGGCTCATCGCCTCGCCGGCCGCCGCGCAACTGCTGCCACACACCGGCCGGATACGAATGACAGTGCTGCTGCACATGCCACTGGCCACCGCCCTCGACGCGTACCATGATGCCAGCGCGCAGCACTCCGAACGGGTCGTGCTCCGCGCGGCCACCGGCGTGGTCGTTACCAGCGAATGGACCCGCCAGCAGGTACTGACCCGATACGCGATCCCGGCCCACCGGGTGCACGTCGCCCGGCCCGGCGTCGATCGTGTCGCTGCCCCGGCCCGGCCCGTCCGCGGCCACCTGATCTGCGTCGGAGTCCTCGGCCGCCACAAGGGGCAGGACCTCCTCGTCGAGGCGCTCGCCGGCCTCGCTGAGCGGGACTGGCAGTGCGTGCTGGCCGGACCGCTCGACCGCCACCCGGACTTCGTCGACCAATTGCAGACCCGTATCACGCGCCTCGGCTACGGTCACCGCGTCCGGCTCACCGGCGTCCTGACCGGCGCGGCGCTCAGCCACGCGTATGCCACCGCCGACCTGCTCGTCGCGCCGTCCCGCTCGGAGACCTACGGCATGGCCGTCACCGAAGCGCTCGCCCACGGCCTGCCCGTCATAGCCGCCGCCGTCGGTGGGCTGCCCGAAGCGCTCGGCTCCACCGCCGACGGCACCCGCCCCGGCCAGCTGGTCCCTCCCGGCGATCCGGCTGCCCTCGCCGCCGCGCTCGGAGACTGGCTGGGTGACGAGCGCTACCGGCACCGGCTACGGGCCGCCGCGCGACAGCGGCGGTCGACCCTGCGCGGCTGGGAACAGACCACACAAGAGATAGCGAACGCACTGACCGCCCATGGGGGCCGCGGGCCTGTGCCGCCCGGGGTGGACAACCACCCGGAAAAGACCAGCGGCCCGGCTTGACCTTGACCCGAGACCGCGGGCCTGCGCCCGTTAGGTAAAGTCAGGGTAAAGCCTGTCCAACACTACCTTGTCGGGCAGGTGACTAGAAGGTCCCGGCACGGGCCGGGCTGCCGTGAATGCCCCGGCATCGGCCGGGTAAGGACCTTGCGGGCGGCCTTAATTCGCTACCGGACGGGATCGGTCCTGCGAGCGGGAAACCTTGCGGGCCTTTTTAGCGTTTTGTCTGAAGTGACGTGGGATCGCGGTCGCCCTGTGCCTGACACGGGAGAGACGATGCATCCTGCCGATGCCACCGATGTTCCCAGGGCGGACGACGCCCAGGGGAGCGCCGGGACCACGGAAGCGGACACGGGCCCCGCCCCCGCCGAGGTCCCCAGCGCGCCACCGCCTCCCACGGCCCCGATGCCTGCCGTCCCTGGCGGGTGGAGCCGCCGGAAGAAGATCTTCGCCTGGGTCGCCGGCTCGCTGGCCGTCGTTCTGCTCCTCGGCGCGACCGGTGCTTACGTCGTCTACCGGCACCTGAACGGCAACCTCCACCAGGTGAACGTGTCAGGACTGCTCGGCACCCGCCCCGTGGACCTGCACCCGCAGGCGGAGAACATCCTGGTGATCGGGTCGGATAGCAGGCAGGGGCAGGGCCGCGGCTACGGCAGCGCCGCCCAGCTCAACACCGACCACTCGGACACCCTGCTGGTCGTGCACATCGCCGCGAACCGGAAGTGGGCCGACGTGATGTCCATCCCGCGCGACTCATGGGTGAACATTCCGGCCTGCCGGATGGGCAACGGCCAGCTGGCCTCGCCGCAGACGTTCAAGATCAACGAGGCGTTCACCCTCGGCAACCTGTACGGGAACAAGACCGCGCTCGGCACCGCATGCGTCATCAAGACCGTCGAGAGCAACACCCACATCCACATCGACCACTTCGTCGTGGTCAACTTCGACGGGCTCAAGGACATGGTCAACGCCGTCGGCGGCGTGCCGGAGTGCAACACCCACCCGATCGCCGACCCCAAGTCGGGACTGCACCTGTCCGCCGGGCACCACATGCTGAACGGCAGGCAGGCGCTCGGCTACGTCCGCGCCAGGTACACCCTCGGCAACGGCAGTGACCTTGAGCGCATCACCCGGCAGCAGGCGTTCATGTCCGCACTGGTCAGCCGGGTCAAGGCCAAGGAACTCAACCCGATCGCGCTGTACCGGTTCCTCGACGCGGCCACCAGGTCCATCACGATAGACAGCCAGCTCGGCGGCATCCACGGCCTCTACGACCTGGCCACCAGCCTGAAGAACCTGCCGCCGGGCAAGGTCACCTTCTTCACCCTGCCCACCTACCCGCGCTCCTACGTGGATCCGACCGACACCGCCAACCTGCTCTGGACGCAGCCGCAGGACAGCCTGATCTTCCAGGCGTTCCGCAACGACGCGCCGGTGAATAAGGCGCTGCTCGCCCATCCGCGCGTCCCGCACCTGTCCGACTCGAAGATCTCCGTCGTCGTGATGAACGGCACCACGAGCTTCGGGCTGCAGGACACCGTGGGCGCGGATTTGCAGCAATACGGCTTCACGGTGCCCCACATGAGGACCGCGAGCAGCCAGGCGGTCAGCCAGACGGTGATCCGCTACCACGCGGGCCAGGAAGCGGAAGCCTTGCTGCTGGCCAAGGACCTGCCCGGCGTCTCCCTGTCTCAGGTTTCTGGGCCTGCGGAGGCGATCGGAACCGGGCACATCACCTTGCTCCTCGGTGCGGACTACGGGACCTCGGTCACCATGGGGCCGGCTACGACGATTCCACAGCCTGCGTCTACGTTCGCGCCTCGGACTGCCAGCCAGAACATTTGCACGTCGGCCTGAAGTTGCGGTCTCGGGCCGTCCGAAGGATCACCTGTGCGCGGACAGAACTCCGCGCCCAGGTGACCCTCCGACCGGCCCTGTGAGAGGTTCCGGTGTGCTCATGGGGTGGCTGGTCGAATGCCGTGAGCGGGACCAATCGCGTCGCTACGGTGATCAGGTGCGTGCCGTGAAGGGCTGGAAGCGACACGCCGGGGCGGTCTTGAGCGTGGGCGTCGCCGTGGCGGGTGTGCTCGCGTGGGCGGCATCGGCGGCCAGCGCTGACGAAGCGGTCGGCGGCGGCGTGGCTGCGTCGCGGCATGTGGTGGTCGTGGGGATTGGCGGGCTGCTTTGGAGCGACGTGTCGCCTAGCGCCACGCCTGTATTGTGGCGGGTCGCGGAGCAGGGGGCTGTGGGGTCGCTGGATGTGAGCGGGGTGCGGCCGCGGGCGTGTCCGGTGGATGGGTGGCTCACGCTGAATGGGGCTGCTCGGGCTGCGGTGCCTGAGGCGGGGAGCGGGGCGTGCCCGGCGGGGCTGGCGGTGGAGCGGCGGGCGGGGCTGATCGCGGGCGGGATTCCGGTGGGGGCCCGGGTGCCGGGGCTTGGGCGGGTGGAGTCCTACAACGCGCAGTTCCATTGGGACCCGCAGTGGGGGCTGCTTGGGTCGTCGCCGGGGGCGGGGCGGTGTGTCACTGCGGCGGGACCAGGGGCGGGGCTGGCGGTTGCCAGGCGGAACGGGTGGATGCCTGGGTACTTGCCTGATCCATCGAGCCTCAGCCCGATTGTGTTGGGGGAGTGCCCGCTTACCGTCGTTGATCTTGGGGCGCTGCCGGTGCGGGGTGGGGCTGCCGCGCGGCGGGCGGCGGTTGACCGGGATGACGCCGAACTGGGGGCGATCCGGGCGGGGATGCCTGCGGGAACGACGTTGATGGTGATCTCGCCCGGGGACGGGGTGACGCCGCATCTGCGGGCGATCGTGGTTGATGGGCCCGGGTACCGGGATGGGGTGCTTGGTGCGGCGTCGACTCGGGAGCCGGGGCTGGTGTTGCTCACCGACCTGACGCCGACGGTGCGGGCGTGGTTCGGCAGCGGGATCCCGGCTGCTGTGGTGGGGTCGCCGCTGACCAGCACGCGCAGGGGTGGCAGCCTGGCCGCGACGATAGGCATGCTGATCGGCCAGGACGCCGCCGCGCAGGTGTACCGGAGCACGGTGACGCCGTTCTTCCTGCTTGTCGGGTTCGGTTATGCCGCGGTGTTCGCGGTTATCTGGGTGGTGCCGTGGGGGCGGGGGGAGGACCGGGCCGGCGGCGCCGGGCCGTCACCCGTGCCGCCGGTCTGTGGGCCGCGTCGGTGCCGGCCGGCACGTTCCTGGCCGGCCTGGCTCCGTGGGCGGCCCTGCCGCACCCGGCCGCGGTGTTGTACACGCTGGCGGCCGCCTGGGCTGCGGTCGTGGCGGGCATCGCCCTCGCCGGACCGTGGCGGCGGGACCCGCTTGGGCCGGCCGGCCTGGTCGCGGCCGTCACCGCCGGGGTGATCGCGCTTGACATGATGACCGGATCGCACCTGGTGCGGGAGACGCCGTTCGGCCTGTCCGCCCTGACAGCGGGCCGGTTCTACGGCCTGGGCAACAACGCCGTGGTGATGTATGGCGCCGCCGGGATCCTGTGTGCCGCGTGGCTTGGCGGCGCCGCGTTGCGAGCGGGCGCACGTGGCCGGGCCCTTGCCGTGATGGGGGCGGTCACCATGGTGGCGGTCGTCGCGGCAGCCTGGCCGGGCTTCGGGGCCAAGGTAGGCGGCACCATCGCGATGCTGCCCGGCTTCCTCGTGCTGCTCGCCGCCGCGGCCGGCGTGCGGCTGACCGCACGGCGCTGGGCACTCGTCGTGGTCAGCGGCCTGGTGCTCGTCATCGTGTTCGCGCTTATCAACTACCTCGTTGCCGCCACGGGCCACTCGGACATCGGCCACTTCGCGGGACAGGCGCTGCACGGCGGTGCCGGGCCAACCCTGCGCCGTAAGATCGCGGCGAACCTGGGATCGCTGACCGAGAACCCGTTCGTGCTGGTGATCCCCGTCGCGGTGATCGTGGCAGGTGTGGTGGTCGCACGGCCGGCCATGCTGCGTGCCCGGCCGTTGGCCGGGGCGTACCAGGCGGTCCCGTTGCTCCAGCCCGCCCTGTCGGCGATCTGGCTGATCGGGGTACTTGGCTGGTTGGCCGAGGACTCCGGCGTCACCGTGCCCGCGGCCGCGCTGCCGTTCCTGCTGCCGCTGGCGGCGGCGATCCTCTCGTCCGTGCCCAGCGACAGCGACCAGGCGGGTACCGGCAAGCGCGAACCGGCTGCGGCGACCGTTTGATCGCTATCGCCCGGTCCGCGGTTATCGTTGAACCTTGGCCAAATGACTGGCGTGGAGGGTCGTGTGAAGTACCGCGTGTCCCGGGTGCTCGCCGGGCCGATACTGCATCTGCTGTGGCGGCCCGAGGTCATCGGCGGTGAGCACATCCCGGCCACCGGCGGTGCGATCCTCGCCTCCAACCACTTGTCCCTGGTCGACTCGATCTTCCTGCCGCTGGTGCTCGCCCGGCCGGTCACCTTCGCCGCCAAGTCGGAGTACTTCACCGGAAAGCGCCCTGGCCAGCGGATCGCGGCCGCATACCTGCGGGCCACCAGCCAGTTGTCCGTTGACCGCGCAGGTGCCCGCGCGGCGCAGGAAACCCTGCAGGCGGCGCTGGGGCTGCTGCAGGCGGGGGAGTTGTTCGGCATCTACCCGGAAGGCACCCGGTCACCCGATGGCCGGCTCTACCGTGGCCGGACCGGGGTCGGCTGGCTGGCACTGGCCTCGGGCCTGCCGGTCATTCCGGTGGCCATGGTCGGCACCGACCGGGTGCTGGCGCCCGGCCACACCGTCCCGTCCCTGCACCGGGTCGGCATCCGGGTGGGCGAGCCGCTCACATTCGAGCAATACCGGGATCACCAGCCCGCCGCCCAGGCCCGCAGGGCAGTCACCGACGAGGTGATAAAGGCCATCGGCGGGCTGTCCGGGCAGGAGTACGTGCCGATGTACGCGTCGGTCCGCAAGGAGGAGCTGTCCACACAGGCGGCCGAGCGGGGCCGCTGAGCGCCCGGCCCGGCTGCACGCCCGGGCATATTACCCGCGCTGGTGCGGAGGCGGCGGGCGCCCTGATGCCGCACCGGCGTCGGCGCAGGTCAGTCCTGGCCGTCCGCGGGCGGGCGGTTCTCGGTTCCCCGTACTGGGGGGAACAAGCGGAACGCGTCTTCCAAGTCAGCCCGCGGCCGCATGGCCGGGAAGCTCTCGATGCCGTCGCCCGGGTTTGACCGGGGGAAGGGCCGCTGGTCCGCACCGGAACCCACGGCGGGGAAGCTCTCGGTGCTGTCCGCCGGGCCGCCGCCCCCCGTGCTCGCTCCGCTCGGGTTGCCCGGCTGACCGGCCGTCGTCGGCGCGCCGCTGGGCTGCGTGGTACTGGCTCCGGCGGGCGGCACGGCAAGGAAGGAGTCGGTGATCTCCCAAGGCGGGATGCCCGTCTTCGGCCGTGTACTGCCCGCGTCGGACCTCCCGGCCTCGGGCTTGGCCGTTGAGGGGAGCGCGCCGCTCGTGCCCGGCTGAGCGCCCTTCGCCAGATCGGCGCCGCCCGCGGGCCTGGCTCCCTCGGGGGATCCCGGCCCGGCCGGGCTGCCAGCGGATGGCCTGGTATCAATCGTGCCTGCACCCCAGGCGGCGGTACCGGACGCTCCGGGATCCGTCGGGGGTTTGATCGCCCGGGGGAACGGTCCCTGCTCGGGCTGGTCGGCGCCGGGCAGGCTGGGTTCCGCTGGCCTCGGGGCCGGCGGGAACGGAGGCTGGCTGGCACCGGTCCCTGGCCAGGTCGGGCTGGCAGGTCCGGCGTCGCTGGCACTGGTTACTGGCCAGGTCGGGCTGGCAGGTCCGGCGTCGCTGGCACCGGTCACCGGCCAAGGCGGGCCGGCGGATGTGGCACCGCTGGCACCGGAACTGTTAAGGCCGCTGTCGGCCGGACCTGGGCCCGCAAAACCGCCACCGGCCGGTCCCTGCCCGGCGAGGCCTCCGCCGACCGGATTCGTGCCGCTGCCCGCAGCCGGCGGCACCGGTCCGCCGCCTGGCGCGCCATGGAACTGCCGAGCCGCCTGGGCAGCGCGAGACTTGGCCTTCTGGCCGGCGAAACACCCGGCTGGCTGACGGCCGAGGGACTCACACCCGGCTGGCTGTCGGCGGAGGGACTCACACCCGGCGGGCTCACGCCAGCATGTGCGGCGCCGACCGGCGGACCGCCGCCAGCATGTGCGCCGCCGGGAGCGGGGCCGGGCTCGGACTGGGCCGCACGGAACGGTTCCACCCCTGCCCCGGTGTTCCACGCGTAGCCGGGCCGGTTCTCCGTCCGCCTGGGCTGTTCGGGCGAATCCGCCTGGGGCGGCACCAGCCCGGCGGCGGGCACCACCCGCCCCGCTGAGGCACCCTCGGCAGGGCGCCCGCCCTCACGACCCGGCCGGCTGGTCCGGCCCGGCGGGCGACGGAAGCGGTGGATAAGGACTCGCCGCCTTGGGACCGCCCGGCCATGCGTCCTGCGCCAGTTCCTCCCAGGAAGGCAATTCGGGGCGCACCTGCTCACGCCTGGGCAATGGGGCTGCTGCGCTGCGGGACGGCGCGGGACCCTGAGCCCAGGGCAGTTCGCTGTTCGGCTCCGCTGCGGGCTCCCAGGGCGGTGCGGCCGGATACCTGCTGTGTCCGCGGCTGACGCGGTGCCTGAGTGAGCCGGCTGCTCATCCGGGTCTGGCCCGCGCCGCCGGGCGCCGGCTCCGAACCGCTGGCTGGCTCGCTGGCCGGCCCGGGTGCGGGAGCAGCCAGGAACGCGCTCTCGGGGATCGCCGCGCTGGCCGCCTCCCGGGCCTGAACACCTGGCCGCGTCCCGGGCCTGAGCAGCAGGGTCTCGCGAGATCAGCGCCCACGGCGGCATGGCGGTTCCTGCGCCGCCCGGCTGAGCCGGGCCGGGCGGAGCCTCCCCGGCAGCGGCGGAGTCGTGCGCGGTCGGCCCTGCCGACGGGCCGAGTCCCCGCCGACGGGCTGGGTCCCGCCGACGGGCCGAGCCCTGCGGAGGGGGCGCCCCCTCCTAGCGGGTTGATGCCGGCCGGCCCGAGGCCCGTCGGCGAACCGATCCCCGCCGAAGGCCCGGGTACTGTCGGCGGCTTGATCCCTCCTGGCGGGCTCATGCCTGCCGCGCCCAGCGCGGCAAGGCCGGCGGGCCCGGGGGGCGTCGGGCCCGGGGCTGCGAACCCCGACGACGCCGACCCGGTGAAGCCAGAAGCGGATCCGGTGAAGCCTGCCGCGGAACCGCTGAAGCCAGAGCCGGTGAAACCGGCGGCGGATCCGGTGAAACCTGCCGCGGAACCGGTGAAGCCGGGTGATGCGGAGCCGGTGAACCCGGATGATGCGGAGCCGGTGAAGCCGGATGTCCCCGGCCCGCCGGCCGCCGGGCCGAGCGGCGCGGCGATGAAGCCAGCCGGCTCAAGCTGCGGCTCGGCAGCCTCGGCATCCGGGCCGCTGCTTCCAGCCTGCGAACCGGCGGGGAAGCCCTTCTTCGCCGAACCCCGCGCCGCGGACTTGGCTCCGGCGGCCTGCGCACCGGGGGCTGGACCGCCGCCCGTACCTCGGCGAGGCGCGCAGCGCGCGCGTTCCGCCGCCGCCAGGCCGTGATCGCGAAGATCAGGCCAAGCAGCAGCAGGAAGACCACGCCAGCGATCGCCGCGTCCTTGATCAGGGTGCCGCGGATGTTCCGGTGGATCGGGCTGCTGTGCACGGCCGGCTGACGGGGTGGTGCTTGGCCGGCGGTGCCCGAGGTGGCCGACTTGGACACCCTCTCGGCGATGCCGGCCGCCGCGGTGAGCGCCTTGGCCGCGTCGACGGTGCCGAAACCGGACCCGTTGGCCCGCCCGCCGGGCGGGTGATACACCGTGCTCGCGGTGATCGCGTGGGTGATCTGCGCCGGGGTCAGCGCAGGGAACTGGGCCCGGATGAGCGCGACGATGCCCGCGACCATCGCGCTCGCCGCGCTGGTGCTGTTGAGCTGGGGATAGTTACCGGACGGACTGGCCGCGGCGTTGCCGGACGGACTGGCCGCGGCGACGCCAGCCCCGGCCGCGGTGACCAGGACGTACGACTGGTGGCTTGTGAACGGCGCCTTGACGAAATGCCGGTCAAAGGCGCCCACGGCGATGACCCCAGGGTAGGCGGCCGGATAGTTCACCGGGTCGGTGCCTGCGCCCCCATCGCCGGCCGGGGCGACCAGAATCACCTTTTTGGCGATCGCGTAGTCAATGGCCGCCCGCTCGGCGGAGCTGCCACCCGAGCCGGGCGCACCAGAGGTGGTCACCGGGTCGAGGGGCAGGTCGATCACGCTCGCGTCGTGCCGGACGGCGTACCTGATACCGCGGGCAATGGCGTTCGGCAGCCCGGCGGCAATGGTCTGGTTGGACAGCATCGGGTCGTTGCTTTCCAGCGTCACCCGAACGGAGAGGATCTTGGCCGCCGGTGCGATGCCGATAATCCCATTGGCCTGGCCGGGACCGTGCCCGTGGCCGGCGATAAGGCTGGCCACCTCGGTGCCGTGAATCCCCCAGTACTGCCCGCTGGCTGTGCGCCCCGAGTTGGTGTAATCCGGGCCGGTGGTCACCGAGCCGGTCAGGTCGGCCTGCGCTGGGTCTACGCCGGTATCGAGCACCGCGATTGTGACGCCGGATCCGCGCGTTGTCTCCCAGGCATTCGTGACGTGAAGGGCGCGCAGCCACCATTCATTCCGGCGTACCTGATCGGCCAGTGCGGGCGAACTTGCTGCCGCGATAAATGCGAGGCTGACTCCTATGGCCACGCCGACTCGCGCGCGATGGCGGAAACCGGGTGAAACGCCAGCCTGCGCGCGTCGGGAGAGACCATGTGGCACGGCCGTCCTCCTCCGGGGGTGCACCTGCGCATTCTGTCATGTTCATGACCGTTTCGTGGCCAGAGCTGATGGCCTGACCGGGCTTGACTCGGGTTTTCCGTGTCTATTCCGGCGCCTTGGCACAGCCGCGGCGGCTAGGACGGAGGTGCCGCCGCCAGCCGGACGTGCGCACCGGGCGGCAGGCCCAGTTGCTGCGCGGCGTCGCCCGCGTTGACCGCGAGCGAGATCAGCCCCGCGCTGTCGGTGAACGCGACCAGTTCGCCGGGCGCGACGGCGGCGAAAGTCTCCAGGTAGGGCACGGTGAGCTGGCGGCGGCCGCAGCGGACCACGAGCTGGGCGCCGAACCCGATGCCGATGCGGTCGGCGTCGGACGCGGCGATGGACAGCTGCACATTGCCGAACCGGTCTACCGACATCACCTCGCCCTCGGCCTCGCGGTCGTGCACGCGGCTGGTCGGCGCGGGCAGGGTTACCAGATCGCCAGTATCCAGTTCGGTGCCCACCGAGGAGAGGTCCGCGCCCGCGGCGAGATGCGCCGCGACGGGAATGAAAATGTCACGGCCGTGGAACGTCTGCGACACCGGGTGCAGCCAGAGTTCGCCGTTGGTGAGCTGGAACGCGCGCCGCGCGCCGCCCAGCGCCGCGACCGCCCACGACAGGAGTCCGTTGTCCGGGCCCACCAGGATCGCCTCGCCCGCCTCGACCGCGATGCCGCGGCGCGCGGTGCCCACACCGGGGTCGACCACCGCGACGTGCACGGCGGCCGGCAGATAAGGCATGGTCTGCGCGAGTACGGCGGCTCCGCGGCGCACGTCACCCGGGGGAACCAGGTGGGTGATGTCGATGATCCGCGCCCCGGGAGCGATCCGGGTGGCGACTCCGTGGCAGGCGGCGACGAACCCGTCGTCAAGCCCGTAGTCGGTGAGGAGGGTGAGGCAGTCGAAGGTGGTCACGAACGGTGAGCGTACGACGCGAAGGCCGTTGCCGGAAGCCCCAGGGTTCTTCGGAACCCTCGCCGGCCGCTGTCGGAAGGCCGGTGGTACTGCCTACGATGGAGGGCCCGGTGGAGTCCCGCCGGGCGGGGGAGCGGTCACGGGAGGGCGTGAGGCAGATGACAGCACTGTCCGAGCGCGAGATGCGGGTCCTCTCGTTCGAGCGGCACTGGTGGCGCCAGCCGGGTGCCAAGGAACAGGCGATCTCCGACCAGCTCGGGCTGTCCGCCACCCGCTACTACCAGATGCTCAACGAGCTCATCGACCGGCCGGAAGCGATGGCCGCGGATCCGGTCCTGGTCAAGCGGCTGCGCCGCCAGCGTGCGCGCCGTGAGCGGATCCGCTCGCCCCGGGCCGAGCGGGGGGAGGGCGGCGCCGCGTGACGCCGCCGCGGGTGCCGGTCCCTGAAGGAACGACCCCCGAGGGCGCGGCCGGCCTCGCCGCCATCGTGGCGGACCCTGGCCACGCGCTGATCGCCCTGGACTTCGACGGCACGCTCGCGCCGATCGTCGCAGAGCCCTCCGCGGCGCGCCCGCACCCGGACGTGCTGCCCGCCCTGGAGCGGCTCGCCACCGGCGTCGGCACGCTTGCGATCATCACCGGGCGCCCTGCCCCGGCCGCCGTGGAACTGGGCGGCTTCGCGGGCATCCCCGGCCTGATCGTGATCGGGCATCACGGCTTCGAGCGCTGGGAGGGCGGCCAGCTCACCTCGCCCCCGCCGCCGCCCGAGGTCGCCGCGGCCCGCGCCCGGCTGCCCGGCGCACTCGCCGCGGCCGGCGCCCCCGAGGGCACCTGGGTCGAGGACAAGGGCCATGCGCTCGTGGTGCACGTCCGCCGCACCGCCGACCCGCAGGCCGCGCTGGCGCGCCTGACCGGCCCGATGGCGGAGTTCGCCGAGCAGACGGGGCTGGACAGCAAGCCCGGACGGCTGGTCATCGAACTGCGGCCATCCGGCATCGACAAGGGCACCGCGCTGACCGCGCTGATCGCCGAACGTGACCCTGCGGCGATCCTGTTCGCCGGTGACGACCTCGGCGACCTGCCCGCCTTCGAGGCCGTCCGCGCGGCCCGTGCCGCTGGCCGCAAAGGGGTCGCGGTATGCAGTGCCTCGGACGAGGTCACCGCGCTCGCCGCGCACGCCGACCTGGTAGTCGACGGGCCCAAGGAGGTCGCCGCCCTGCTGGCTGCGCTGGCTGAGGCCCTTCCTCCGCCGCCTCCAGCGCGCTGAGCTGGGACGCCAGCCACTGTTGCGGTGGGCAGGCGGCGCTCGCCTGGGCAAGCAGGGCACCACGGCGGTCTCGTTCTGCACTATTCATGCTCAGTGCCTCGTGCAAGGCCTGTGCCGTGGCGGAGACATCGTAAGGATTCACAAGCAGAGCGCCCTCGGCCAGTTCGGCGGCAGCGCCTGCCTCGCGGGACAGCACCACGGCGCAGCTGCGATCCGACAACAGCGGTACTTCCTTGGCGACCAGGTTCATGCCGTCCCTGACCGGGTTGACCAGCAGCACGTCGGCCAGCCGGTACGCGGCGAGCGAGCGCGGATAGTCGTCGTTGACCTGCAGCACCAGCGGATCCCAGTCCTCGGTGCCGAATTCGTCCACGATCTCCCGCGCCATCCGCTGCACGCTGGCCGTGTACTCGCGGTATTCGGGCAGGTCGTGGCGGGACGGGTAGGCGAACGCCACGTGGGTGACCTTTCCCCGCCACTGTGGCCAGGTGATCAGCAGTTCGCGGTAGGCGGCCAGCCCCCGGACGATGTTCTTGGACAGCTCGGTGCGGTCGATCCGGACGATCAGCTTCCGGTCACCCGCGACCTCGCTGATCCCGGCCATGTGTGCCAGCACGTCGTCGGCCGCGGCCCGGTCGCGAAGCTGCGCCGCGTCCACGCCAAGCGCATGGATGCCCACCGTGGTGGTGTGCCCGGCGTGCCGGACGGTCCGCGCGGCGCGGTCCACCTCGGCGCCGAGCACGGCCTCGCAGCAGTCGAGGAACGCGCTTGCCCAGCGCTCCGCGTGGAATCCGGCATGGTCGGCGCCGAGAATGCCCTCGAGAACCTCGCGCGCCACGTCGTCGGGCAGCAGCGCGAAATAATCCGGCGGCGCCCACGGGGTGTGCGAGAAGTGCGCGATAGCCAGCTCCGGGCGGCGCTGCGCGAGCATCCGGGGGACCAGGGTCAGGTGGTAGTCCTGCACCATGGCCCGGGTCCCTGCGCCTGGCGGCCCGGCTCCCTCGGCGAGCGCGTCGGCGAACGCGGCGTTATAGACGCGGAACGACTCCCATTCCCGGCGGAACGCGAGCCCGAACAGGGGCCGGTTCGGGGTGTCGTAGAGCATGTGGTGGATGAACCACAGGGTGGAGTTGGCGACCCCGTTGTAGGCCCGGTCGAACACCGGCGCCGGGATGTCGAGCATCCGCACCGCGGACTCCGGGCCGCGCGGTGCCGCGTCGCCGGCGCTGAGCGGCACGTCCAGTTGCCCGTCGGCCGCGGCCCGGGCGGCGGCCCGGTCGGCATCGTTCAGGGCGGCGCACACCCACAGCACCTCGGCACGGCCGGCCAGCGCCGATAGCCCGGACACCATCCCGCCGGCGCCACGGCGGCTGGTCAGCCTCCCGTCGTCGCCGAGGCTGAAGGACACCGGTCCCCGGTTGGATGCGATCAGTACCCGGCCCGCTGGTTCGGCGCTCATGGAACGTGAGGTTAAGGCATCTGACCGCGATTGCCCGGCAGGGTTAGCAGCTCAGAACTTCGTTGCCCGTATCAGTTAAGGTTGTGAGTACAACTTCATAAAGCTCATCCAGAGGGGTGGAGGGAACGGCCCGGTGAAGCCCCGGCAACCACCGGACGGCGATGCTACTTGCTGGCCTTGGGCCAGCGGCGCGTTGGTCCGCAGTACTAGCCCGGGGCGACCCTGGAACCCCCGGCGGGGGTCTGCGGAGCGCTTGGCGGGGCTCGTCATGGCAGGTGCCAACTCCGGCCCGCGGCTGCTGCGCCGCAGGGACAGATGAGGGAGAAAGGCCCCGCACCGTGACCACATCAGTGAGCACTCCTTCCGGTTTCGGCTTCGCAAGTCACCTCTTCTGCCGCGAATGCGGCGCCACGTCCGCGCTCGGCGCCAGCCATGCGTGCGCGGAGTGTTTCGGGCCGCTGGAGGTCGGCTACGAACTGCCGCCGATCACCCGCGCCGACATCGAGGCCGGGCCCGCGAGCATCTGGCGTTACGCGAGCCTGCTCCCGGTGCGACCGGACATCGCCGCCAGGCCCAACACCGACCCCGGCTGGACCAGGCTCGCCCGCGCCGACCAGCTCGCCAGGGAGCTGGGGCTGCGGGCGCTGTGGCTGAAGGACGAGCGCGGCAACCCCACTCATTCGTTCAAGGACCGGGTCGTGGCGGTCGCCCTGGCCGCCGCCGTCGAGATGGGCTACAAGGTGCTGGCCTGCCCGTCCACCGGCAACCTGGCCAACGCGGTGGCCGCCGCCGCGGCCCGGGCCGGTATCCGCTCGGTGGTGCTGATCCCGGCCGATCTGGAGCCGCAGAAGATCGCCGCCACCGCCGTTTACGGCGGCGCCATGGTGCCCATCGACGGCACCTACGACGACGTGAACCGGCTCGCTTCCGAGCTTGCCGACGACCGCGAGGACTGGGCGTTCGTCAACGTCAACGTGCGCCCCTACTACGCCGAGGGTTCCAAGACCATCGGCTACGAGATCGCCGAGCAACTCGGCTGGCGGCTGCCGGAGCAGATCGTGGTGCCCGTCGCGTCCGGCGCCCAGCTCGTCAAGATCGACAAGGCGTTCCGTGAGCTGATCGAGCTCGGGCTGGTGGCCGACACCAAGTACCGGGTGTTCGGTGCGCAGGCGACCGGGTGCTCGCCGGTGGCGGCCGCGTTCCGCGCCGGGCACGACGTGGTGCAGCCGGTCAAGCCCGCCACGATCGCCAAGTCGCTGGCGATCGGCAATCCCGCCGACGGCCCGTATGTGCTCGATGTTGTCCGGCGCACCGGCGGGGCGGTGGCCGACGTCAGCGACGAGGACGTAGTGCATGCAATACGCCTGCTCGCCGAGACCGAAGGCATCTTCGGCGAGACCGCGTCCGGGGTGACGCTCGGGGTGCTGCGCCGGCTCCTCGCTGACGGCCTGCTCGACCCGGGCGCGGAAACGGTCATCATCAACTCGGGTGACGGGCTGAAGACCCTGGACGCGGTGGCACCGGCCGCCGCCGCGGCGATCCGGCCCACGCTGGAGGCGTTCGAGGCCTGGGAGTCCTCCCGTGCGGCGTGACTCGTGCTCACTCGTTCGTGATCATGACTTTGGTGTCGTGATAGCAACACCGAAGTCATGATCACGGGCCCGATAACAGAGAAAGGCGGCCGCGGATGAGCGTCTCCGTGCGAATCCCGACCATACTGCGCACGTTCACCGGTGGCTCGGCCGAGGTGAGCGCGGACCCGGGCACGCTACGGGAGGTTCTCGCCAGCCTGGACACGGCGTATCCAGGGCTGGCGGGCCGGATTGTCGATGATGCGGGAAATTTGCGCCGCTTCGTCAATGTGTATGTGGGCGACGAGGATGTGCGGTTCGCCGAAGGTCTCGATACCCCCGTGCCTGCCGGGTCCCGTGTGTCGGTGATCCCGGCGGTGGCAGGCGGCTGACCCGGTCCCGGCCGGTGCCCCGCATAGGGCACGATCCGATTTCCCCCCGACTGACCAGCGTGTCCGTGTTCCCTGTCGGCCTGCGCCAGTTTCCTGACCGCATTCAGCGAGTATCTGCTCACGCACGCTCACGGCAAGGGGTATGGTCATACCCGGTCGCAGTCGGTCGGCGCGAACGACAAGCGATGCTTGTCAGCACGCCTAGCACAACCGCGATCACTGGATCCCGAAAAGCAAGGGCGGGATCCGCGAAAGCCCGAGCGTAGTTAGGGGTTGTTGAGTAATGGCTCAGGGCACCGTCAAGTGGTTCAACGCGGACAAGGGCTACGGCTTCATCGCGGTCGACGGTGGCAGGGACGTGTTCGTGCACCACACAGCCATCCTGATGGATGGTTACCGCAGCCTCGAGGAGGGGCAGCGGGTCGAATTCGACATCACGCAGGGCGAGCGTGGACCTCAAGCGGAGTCCGTGCGCGCCGTGTAACGTAACTGCTCATCAAGCTGTACAGCTGGCCCGGCACCCGGACGCGGGAGCCGGGCCAGATGCTTTGCCCACGAGGCCGGGTTCTGGCGGCCAATCGGGGCGCGAGTCCGGTCGCTCGGGAACGCGTTGGGGGAGAGTCGCCCGGGAGGGCGCCCTCAGGGGAGCGGTTCGATCTCCACCTCGGGATGCATGGCCCGGATCGGGCCGGGCCGGGCGCTCACCACCGGCCAGCCACGGTCGGCGGCCAGGAATGCGGCATGCGCCGCCCCGGTGGAAGCCCGGGCGGGCATCGCGTTCGACCGCAGCAGCCCGGTGCCCGTTGCCTCGGCGGTGCCGAACTCCTCCACCCTCGCCATGGGGGACTTCAACAGGTCGAACAGCCGTGCCTGCTGCTCGGGGTCCCGCAGCCTGGCCAGCGCGTCGGCCAGGCAGGGTGCCGGGATGACCAGCGGGATCAGGTGCTCGTGACTGATGTAGAGCAGCGCCTGCATGTACGGGGTGCCTCGGGCCGCTTGGAGTAGTGCGCTGGTGTCGAGGATCCGGCCGCCGATCACCCGACGGGCTTCGGGCCCACGCCGAGCGCCCGGCGGGCCCAGGCGTAGTGCTTGGCCTCAGGGCCTGGGCACTGCTCGAAGATGCGGTCCAGGGTGGCCCGGGCGTCGTGCCAGTCGTCCTCCCGGCGCAGGAGTTCAGCGATATACCCGGACACCGAATCGATCCGGCCCTCGTCCTTGGCCCGGCGCAGCTTCTCGATCAGGTCCTTAGGCAGGCTGATCGCGAGCTTCTCCGTTGCGGACATACCTTGGTTATACCGGTGGCGGCACGCTCGTCTCAACCTGATCGGCGCGGTTGGCGCCTGCGGCGGGCCGCGTTTGGGCGTTCCATCCCGGCGGCTGCTATTCGTGCCTGTACCCCGCAAGTCCCTGGTCAGCGGCCCTGAGACGGGGCCGGCCGAGGTGATCGGCTTGCACTCTCGACCCGAGAGTGCTAAACAGGTCGTTGGCACTCTCGGCATGAGAGTGACAGCGCTAGGCGGGATCGGGGCGTTGAGGCCTCACCTGTGCGGGAAGGGACTGACACAGGGCAGGGCCGGCCGTCGCGGGCGTCGGCTCGATCCGTCTGATAGCCACATAGTTTCCGGAGGACTGGAGCCTATGGCAGCCAAGATGATCGCGTACAACGAGGACGCAAGGCGCGGCCTCGAGCGCGGTATGAACCAGCTAGCCGACGTCGTGAAAGTAACCCTCGGCCCCAAGGGCCGGAACGTGGTGCTCGAGAAGAAGTGGGGCGCCCCCACGATCACCAACGATGGCGTGTCCATCGCCAAGGAGATCGAGCTCGAGGACCCGTGGGAGAAGATCGGCGCCGAGCTAGTCAAGGAAGTAGCCAAGAAGACCGACGACGTCGCTGGTGATGGCACCACGACGGCGACGGTGCTGGCCCAGGCGCTGGTCCGTGAGGGCCTGCGCAACGTCGCGGCGGGCGCCAACCCGATGTCGCTCAAGCGCGGCATCGAGGCCGCGGTGGAGCGGGTCAGCGAAGAACTGTCCAAGCTCGCCAAGGATGTGGAGACCAAGGAGCAGATCGCTTCCACGGCCTCCATCTCCGCTGGCGACACCGCGATCGGCGAGATGATCGCCGAGGCGATGGACAAGGTCGGCAAGGAAGGCGTCATCACCGTTGAGGAGAGCAACACCTTCGGCCTCGAGCTTGAGCTCACCGAGGGCATGCGCTTCGACAAGGGTTACATCTCGCCCTACTTCGCCACCGACCCCGAGCGGATGGAAGCGGTCCTCGAAGACCCCTACATCCTGATCGTCAACTCCAAGGTCTCGGCGAACAAGGACCTGCTCCCGCTGCTCGACAAGGTGGTGCAGTCCGGCAAGCCGCTGGCGATCATCGCCGAGGACGTCGAAGGCGAGGCGCTGGCGACCCTGGTCGTCAACAAGATCCGTGGCCTGTTCAAGTCGGTCGCGGTGAAGGCGCCCGGGTTCGGTGACCGGCGTAAGGCCATGCTCGGTGACATCGCCACCCTCACGGGCGGCCAGGTCATCAGCGAGGAAGTCGGCCTGAAGCTGGAGACCGCGGACGTCGAACTGCTTGGCCGCGCGCGCAAGGTTGTCGTGACCAAGGACGAGACGACGATCGTCGACGGTGCCGGCGACGGCGACCAGATCGCGGGCCGGGTCAACCAGATCCGGGTCGAGATCGAGAACACCGACTCCGACTACGACCGCGAGAAGCTGCAGGAGCGGCTGGCCAAGCTGGCCGGCGGTGTTGCAGTGATCAAGGCCGGCGCGGCCACCGAGGTCGAGCTGAAGGAGCGCAAGCACCGCATCGAGGACGCGGTGCGCAACGCCAAGGCCGCCGTGGAGGAAGGCATCGTCCCCGGTGGGGGCGTCGCGCTGCTCCAGGCGGGCGCGCAAGCGTTCAAGAAGCTGGACCTGGTCGGCGACGAGGCCACCGGTGCCACGATCGTGCGCCGGGCCCTGGAGGAGCCGCTCAAGCAGATCGCCGTGAACGCCGGCCTCGAAGGCGGCGTGGTGGTCGAGAAGGTCAAGTCGCTCCCGGTCGCTCACGGCCTCAACGCCGCGAACGGCGAGTACGTCGACATGTTCAAGGCGGGGATCATCGACCCGGCTAAGGTCACCCGGTCCGCGCTGCAGAACGCGGCTTCAATCGCCGGTCTCTTCCTCACCACCGAGGCAGTGATCGTGGAGAAGCCGGAGAAGGAGAAGGCACCTGCCGCCCCTGGCGGCGGTGACATGGACTTCTAGTCCATGTCATGGGCGCTCAGCCCGTGCTAGCGGGCGCATAGCCCGCGGCACCGGGCGGCCGCGCCCGGAGTGAGGGGTGGTCCCGCGTGCGGGGCCACCCCTCCGGCCTTCCCCTATCCGGCTCGGCCCGGCCGGTCAGCCATCCGGCGGGGCCGGGGCCATCGGCCGGCTTAGGCTGGTCGGTGGCTGGCTCAGCCAGGTCGGCAACACCCCCGCCGGCCGGGGTGCGCATTCGTCTCCGGTGTTGCACAACACGCGTTTGCTCACGCCCTGTTTGCGCGTGTGTGTGCGCTGCAACTTTCAGAGTGTGCGAGGGTCTCCACATTTAGCGGATAAGAGGGGATGATCGGGGCATGAGGGCACGTCCCAACCTCTCCGGTGAGCAGATCGTCACGGACTACATGACCCGGGTGGCGCAAGCGGCGCGCCTGCTCCCCAAGGGGGCCAGGATGGCCTTTGTCGGGCGCACGCGGGCCCTCGTCGAGCGCGAGGTCGGCCCTCCTGGAACGCGTACCGACCCCGAGCATGTCACCACGGTGCTCGCGCGGCTGGGCAAGCCCGAGGACCTCGTCACCGAGGAGCGGACCCGGATCGACCAGCGCTGGGTCAAGAGCCGGGCTTCCAACAAGGAGGAGGGGGAGGCCGCGGCGGCGGCCCTTACCACGCCGCGCGCGAACCGGCCCTTGAGGGCACGGCGGCGGCCCAGCTCCGACACCCAGCCCCTGACCGGCAGGCTGATCCCGCCCGGGCAGGATCTGACCGTCACCGGCCCGGACGGCTCCGTCATCGGGGCCGCGCCGCCGCCCCCTGGCGCGGGGCCCCCGCGGCGCTCCGTGCTTCGCGGCACAGGCCCGCGCAGCGCAAGCCCACGTAGCCCAGGCCCGGGCAGCGGTGACTCCCGCGTCGCCGGCCTCCGCAGGCTGCGCAGCGCGGACTCCCCGGGGCCAGGCCCGCAGGGCACGGTTCCGCCGGGCGCAGGCGCCGTACGCAGGACGCGAGTCAGCGCACGGGGCACCGGTGCGCGCGCCGCACGGCCACACCGGTTCGATCGAGCGGCTGATCGGGCAGGTCCCGGGCCTACGCGGATTGGAAGGGGCCGAGACGTTCACCGCGAACACCGGCCGGCTGGCCCGCGAGAATGTCCTGGAGAGCGTCGCCATCCTGCTGCTCGGTCTTGGCGGGCTGATCCTGCCGTTCCCGTTCTGGCCGATCGGCGCCATCGTGGCGATGTTCTCGCGACTGTGGGACGTCAAGGACAAAGCGATCGCGGTCATCGGGCCCATGCTGGTGACGCTGGCGCTTTCGGTGATCGCCGCCCCGTTCGTCGGCGGCAGCGGCAACGTCATCGTGGTCTACTTCCACGCCCTCGGCGTGTCCTTCGGCCTCCTGGTGCGTGTGGGCTCGGTGATCACCGCCGCCTACCTGGCCTGGCGGGTGTCCAAGGGACCGCGGGTCAAGGTGCCCCCCTGGAAGCGCATCACCCGCTGAGACCGTTCGCCGGAGTGGCCGCCGCCAGGCTGCCACAGGCCCGGAGTGCCCGCCGCCAGGCTGCCACAGGCCCGGACTGCCCGCTCGCCCCGCCCAATGCGCTTGCCTCGGCAGGCCGGGAACTCCTTGGGCGCGGGCTAAGCCGCGCGGGTCAAGAATTTCGGTGATTACGGGTAACTATCCCGTGATTATCTGCGATAACTCCAGGGTATAAGCCTGACAAGACCTCCTGAATTTGAGCGAGCGGCACAGTGTGCTCTGATTCCCGGTCACTCACGCGATCCCGTCCCAGCACCATCTGAGCGTGGGGGCCGCGGATGGCGTGGCCCCGGCGCGTTCTGCCGGGGTCACGCCGCTGTCACGAGCGTTACCGTGACTGACCTCGCGGAGGCGAGAGCGACTAACCTGGGATGGCGCTTGCGCGTGAACCTGCCCGCCGCTATTCCCCGTGAGGTCCGTTCGTGCCCACTGGCAAGGTCAAATGGTATGACGCCGACAAAGGGTTCGGCTTCCTCAGTCGCGATGACGGCGGAGAGGTGTTCGTGCACTCCTCCGCGCTGCCGTCCGGCATGGTGCTGAGGTCCGGTCAGCGTGTGGAGTTCGGCGTGGCCGAGGGCCGGCGTGGCGTGCAGGCCCTCCAGGTACGGGTGCTCGACCCAGCGCCGACGGTGGCCAAGGTGAGCCGCAAGAGCCCAGATGAGATGGTCCTCCTGGTGGAGGACCTGATCAAGCTGCTCGATGACCTGTCGGGTTCCTACCGGCGCGGCCGCCACCCCGACCCCAGGGACGCCAAGAAGATCGCCGCACTGCTGCGCGCGGTGGCCGACGACGTGGAGTCCTGACCGCGATCCCCGTGGCCACGGCGATGGCCGCCTCCGCAGGGCCCCTCCTGCGCGGCGTCCGGCCGTGCCGTCGGCCCTTCGGTCAGGAAACGACCTGCGGACGGGAATGCCTCGCGGCGAGGACTCGGCGGCGCCGCTGGGACAGCAGGAACAGGAACGACATGCACAGCCCGACCGCTGCCACGGTCATACCCGCGACCCCGCTGTTGGTCAGGGACAGGGCCACTCCCGCCAGCCCGCCGCACACCCAGGCAAGCTGGTGCAGGGTCTCCGAAGCGGCGAAGGCAGACGACCTGATGTCCTCGCCGATCTCCTGCTGCACGGTCGAGTCAAGGGCCAGCTTGGCCAGCACCTGACCGAAAGCGGCGACCAGTGCCACCGCGAGCGCCGCCCACAGCCCGAAGAACAAGGCGCAGGCCGCCGTCACCACCGTGGAGGCGCCGAGCATGCCGAACGTGATGAGGTACGGGCGGCGGGACCGCAGCGCTGAGCCGAGCGCCGTGCCGGCGAAACCTCCGAGGGTGGCGGCCGCGAGCAGCCCGCCGAGCGCCACCTTGTCGTTCACTCCGTGGAAGTGCACCGTTCTGAGCAGGAACGCGAGGAAGAACACGGTAAAGCCCGAGAACGCGCGGAGGGTGGCATTGGCGCGCATCGCCTCGCCGACGACCGGCCCGAGATGGCGGAGCGTGCGCAGCCCGGGCCGGGGGGATGGCCGGGCACGGCCACCCATCGCCGGGTTGCCCGATGTTGCTCCGCCCGGCGCCGCTCTGCCCGGCGCCGCCGTCCGGGCCCGTTCGGATCCGAGTGGCACCGTCCCTCCTGGGCCACGTGGCCCGGGCCCGTGAGCCTCGGGACGAGGGGCGCCGCGGTCGGCGGCCGTGGCGGCCGCGGCCGGGTTCGGCACCGTGGCAGCCTCGGGATCGTCCCTCTGCGGCTTTCGGTCGAACGCATCCACATGGTCGGGCACCCGGAAGCTCAGCGCGGTAGCGGCGATGTAGACCACCGTGCCGACGCGCAGGACCCAGGCCGCGCCGTTGGCCCCGCCTCCGGCCACGTACTCGATGCCCAGGGCGGTGAGCCCGGCCACGCTGGAGGCGATCAGGGAGGCCATGCCGGTGCGCGAGTTCGCCGCGACCAGGGTGATCTCCCGCGGCAGCAGCCTGGGGGTGACCGAAGCCCGGGTCACCGCATACGCCTTCTGCAGCACCAGCACGCCGAACGCGGCGGGGAGGAGTTCCACCACGTCGTTGTGCAGCACCGCGTCGACCATCCCCCAGCACAGCAGGCCGCGTGCCATCAGCGTGCCCGCCAGCAGATATCTGCGGCCCTGCTGGGCACGGTCCAGCATCGGCCCGATCACCGGGGCCAGCACGGCGAACGGTGCCATGGTGATGAGCAGGGTGAGCGCGATCCGGCCCCGGGCCTGGTCAAGGGAGGTGCTGAAGAACAGCGTGCCGGCCAGGGCGATGGTCACGAAGGCGTCACCGGCGGCGCCCGCGGCGGAGAGTTCGATGAGGCTCCCCAGGCCGGTCCGGCTGGCCCCGGAGGCGCCGGTCAGGCGGTGCACCATGCGGCCGGTGCCCCGCGCTGCCCCAGCGCCGGCGCGGCCGCTGGACTGGACGGCCGAGGAGACCGTCCTGCCCGCCTGCTTGGCCGCCGTCCAGGCACCGTCCCACGCCATGGTCCAAGTATTCTGTGTCGGGCCGGTCTTACGAAATGGCGGACCGGCCTGTGGCTGCCTAACATGCTCGCATCATGGTGCGAGCACGCACCCGGATGGGGAACAATTACTGACCGTGAGCCCACTTCGAGCCCGCAGGCCTGAGCCCGACGAGATCTGCGTCCAGGCGGTCGACCTCGCCCGCGCCGCCGCCGCCGAACTGGCGGGTGCCGCCCAGGTAGGCGATCACATCGGCGCGGACGCCGAAGCGGACCGGGTCGTCACCCACCTGTTCGACTGCCTCGACCCCGCCTACCGCGGCTGGCGCTGGGCGGTCACGCTGACCCGGGCGTCACGCGCCAAGACCGCCACGGTGGCCGAGAACGTCCTGCTGCCCGGCCCCGAGTCCATCCTCGCCCCGGAATGGGTTCCCTGGCGGGAGCGGCTCCGTCCCGGTGACCTCGGTGTTGGCGACATCCTGCTGACGGCCGCCGACGACGAGCGACTGGTGCCCGTGGTCTCCCTGGCCGGAGACGACGGGCTGGAGGACATCGGCGACCTGTCCGCGCTCGTGGCCGCCCTGGCCGAGCCGTTGGCCGGCAACCCCGCCCTGGCCGCTGGCCTGGTGCCGCCGCAGGGCCGGGTGCTGTCCCCCGTGGGCCGCGACGAGACGGGAATGCGCTGGTACGCCAGCGAGCACGGGCCCAAGAGCCCGCTCGCGCACGCGGCACCCGGAGTCTGCGGGGGCTGCGGGTTCTTCGTCCGGCTGGGCGGCCCCCTCGGCTCGGTGTTCGGCGTGTGCGCCAACGCGTTCGCCCCCGACGACGGCCGGGTGGTCTCGGTGGACCACGGCTGCGGCGCCCACTCGGAGGCCCTGCTGCCAGGCAGCGCGGATCAGCCGGTGCCGCCGGTGATCGACGAACTCGGTTATGACCTCATGGACCTGCCCGGCGTGTCGGTGGACGAGACGGTCTTCGAGTCGCTCGACCACAACTGACTGCCTAGAGTCCCGGGTCCTCGGCTTGGGCGCGACGGGCCGCGCTGCGGGCGCGGGCCCGCTTCATCCGGGGCACGTACCACAGCGCGAACAAGCCCATCGCCACGCCGGCCACGCAGGTCCAGATCCACCACCGCTCGGAGGGGGGGATCTGGTCGCGCAGCACAAGCAGCACCACCAGCGCGACCGCCCACCCGGCCGTGATGATCGCCGTCACCAGCTGGTCGTTGGCCTCGAGCGGTGGCGGCGCCGGGCGCAGGGTGCGGCTCACCGTTCCAGGTTAGGTGCCCGGCCCAAGAACGGTCCGGCGCGGTGCGTGATCTACTGTCTCCACGCCCGGCAGCGGCCGCCCGGTTAATCGGCTCGCGGAATCCTTCGCTATGGCGTACCGTTAGCTAAAGTAATGAGTCAGGCTAATGAATATGATGCATTCGGAGCACAGGTCCGACCCCGGCCTGGCCACAGCGCTGCGGATCTCGGTGAGCCGGTTGGCCCGCCGCCTGCGGGTCGAACGCGCCGCGGCCGGCTTGGGCGAGCCGGATCTGTCAGAAACTCAGCTGGCCGCCCTGGCCACGCTGGAGCGGCACGGCGCGATGACTCCGGGGGAGCTGGCCGAGCACGAGAAGGTGCAGCCGCCGTCCATGACGCGCGTCATCTCGGTGCTCGCGGACTTGCAGCTCGTGCGGCGCGAGCCGCATCCTTCCGACCGGCGGCAGGTCGTGCTCACGGCCACGGACGTCGGCCGCGACCTGGTGATCAAGGCGCGGCGGCGCCGGGAGGCGTGGCTGGCGCTGCGGCTGAAGGAACTGTCACCGGCCGAGCGGGCAGCGTTGCGGGCGGCTGCCCCGATCCTGGAGAAGCTCAGCCAGGCCTGAGCCGGCCTGTCCCGGGCGAGGCTTCCGCCGGCCCCGGCGGCCGCCAGCCCCGGTTCCAGACCTTCCGGTCGCTGTCCACCCGGAACTACCGGCTGTTCGCCACCGGGCAGGTCGTGTCCAACACGGGCACCTGGATGCAGCGGGTGGCTCAGGACTGGCTGGTCCTGGAGCTGACGCACGGCAGCGGGACCGCCCTGGGCATCGCCGCGGGCCTGCAGTTCCTGCCTCAGCTGCTGTTCAGCCTCTGGGGCGGGGTCATCGCCGACCGTTATCGCAAGCGCCGCATCCTGCTGACGACCCAGGCGATCATGGGCATGCTCGCGCTCATCCTCGGGATACTCGCGCTCACCGGCGCCGTGGCCGTCTGGCAGGTGTACCTGCTCGCCTTCGCGCTCGGCATGGTCGCGGTGGTGGACAACCCGGCCAGGCAGACCTTTGTGGCCGAGATGGTCGGCAGGGAGGGGATGGCGAACGCCATCGCGCTGAACAGTGCCACGTTCAACCTCGCCAGGATCGTCGGCCCTGCCGTTGCTGGCCTCGTCATCGCCGCCGTGGGGATCCCGGTCGCCTTCCTGATCAACGCCGGCTCCTACGGGGCCGTGCTGGTCGGGCTCAAGCTCATGCGGGAAAGCGAACTTCGCCCGGTTGCCCGCGCGCCCAAGGCGCCAGGACAGCTGAAGGAAGCGTTCGCCTACGTCCGGGCACGTCCAGACCTCTGGCTGACCCTGGTGCTGGTGTTCTTCGTGGCGACGTTCGGCATGAACTTCCAGGTGACCACGGCGCTGATGTCCAAGGGCGTGTTCGGAACCGGGGCGTCGGAGTTCGGCCTCGCCTCGGCCATGTTCGCGCTCGGTGCACTGGGCGGCGCGCTGGTAGCCGCCCGTCGTGCCCGGCCCAGCATGCGGCTGATGCTGACCACGGCGCTCGCGTTCGGGCTGCTCGAAGTGGCCACCGGCCTGATGCCGGTCTTCTGGACATTCCTGATCATGCTGGTGCCGACCGGGATGGCGGTGCTGATGTTCAGCACCGCCGCCAACTCCACGACCCAGCTGAGCACCACGCCCGAGGTGCGCGGCCGGGTGATGGGGCTGTACATGCTGGTCTTCCTTGGCGGGGCGCCGCTCGGCTCCCCGCTGGTCGGCTGGGCGGCCGAGCAGTTCGGCGCCCGGGCGGGCCTGATCGGGGGCGGGGTCATCTCCGCGGCCGCGGCCGTCGGTGTGGCGTTCCTGCTGGCGCGGGCGCGCGGCGCGCGCCTCCGCTCCGTCCTGCGCCCGGCCGTGCTGGCCCGCGCCGAGAGCTGAGGCAGGCAGACATAGCCCTCGCGGGTCGGCCGATCCCGCACAACGGCCGGCGAGCGGGAAGTGACGTGACAGGCGGGAACTCTGCCCTTCAGGGCGGCGTGGAAGTCAACAATGGGATCATGAGGCTGTTTGTCGCGATCGCGCTGCCCCATGAGGCGGCCGGCGAACTGGACGAGGTGGTGGCGCCGTTGCGCCCCGCCTGGCCGGATCTGCGCTGGACAGGCCGCGACGCCTGGCACCTCACGCTGGCCTTCCTCGGCGAGGTCGACGAGTCGGTCACCACCGAGTTGGCGGTGCGACTGGAGCGCGCCGCCCGGCGGCATCCGTGCCTGTCCCTGTCCCTGTCCGGGGCGGGCGCCTTCCCCGGCGCGAACCGGGCCCGGGTGCTGTGGACCGGCATCCAGGGTGACCGCCGCGGACTTGGCCTGCTGGCCGCATCGGCCAGCGCGGGCGCACAGCGGGCCGGCGCGCGGCCCGCGAACAGTGGGCGCGGCTACCAGCCGCACCTCACCCTCGCCAGGTGCCGTGCGCCGGCCGATATGAACCCGCTCGTCGGAACCCTCGCCGGGTTCGCCGGGACGCCATGGGTAGCCGGGGAAATCCACCTGATCCACAGTCGGCTGGACGCGGATCCGCGCTACGAGGTCCTCGGCACCTGGCCGCTGCGCGGTGCCTTAGGCTCCTGATGTGAACCACACCACGCGCTGGCTGCTCCCCACCGTGCTCGCGCTCCTGGTCCTGGTGGCCCTGGTGGGAGCCATCCTCCGCTGAGTTGCGGCTACAGGTGGTCGACGACGTAGTCGATGCACGCGGTGAGCGCTTCCACGTCCGCCGGATCCACCGCGGGGAACATGGCGATCCGCAACTGGTTGCGGCCGAGCTTGCGGTACGGCTCGGTGTCCACGATCCCGTTCGCCCGCAGCGTCGCGGCAACCTTGGCGGCATCCACGGTGTCGGCGAAGTCGATGGTGCCTACCACCTGGGAACGCTGCGCCGGGTCGGTCACGAACGGGGTCGCGTACGGCACCTTCTCGGCCCAGGTGTACAGGCGGGACGACGAGTCGGCCGTGCGCGCGACGGTCCAGTCCAGGCCACCCTGGGCAAGCATCCAGTCCAGCTGCTCGGCTAGCAGCAGCAGGGTTGCCACCGACGGGGTGTTGTAGGTCTGCTGCTTCGCCGAGTTGTCGATCGCGACCTGAAGCGACAGGAACTCCGGAATGTACCGCCCGCTGGCCGCGATCTCCGCGGCGCGCTCCAGCGCCGCGGGCGACATCAGTGCGAGCCACAGGCCCCCGTCGGAGCCGAAGCACTTCTGCGGTGCGAAGTAGTAGGTGTCGGTCTCGGTGACATCCACGGGAAGGCCGCCAGCGCCGCTGGTCGCATCCACGATCACCAGGGCGCCGTTGTCCGCACCTGGTACCCGGTGGATGGGCATGGCCACGCCGGTGGAGGTCTCGTTGTGGGTGAGCGCGTAGGTGTCCACCCCTGGCTCTGCCCGCGGCTGCGGGTGACTGCCAGCCGGCGACTCGGTGACGGCTGGCTCCTCCAGCCACGGCGCACTCCGGGTGACCTGCGCGAACTTGCTGGAGAACTCGCCGAATGCCAGGTGCGAGGATCGCTGCTGCACCAGACCGAACGCGGCGACCTCCCAGAACGCCGTCGTGCCGCCATTGCCCAGCACCACCTGGTAACCATCCGGCAGCCGGAACAGCCCGGTAAGGCCCTCGCGCACCCGCTGGACCAGCGAGCGCACCGGCGCCTGCCGGTGGGACGTGCCGAGGTAGGAGGCACCGGAAGCCGCCAGCGCGGCCAGTTGCTCGGGGCGGACCTTCGACGGGCCGCTGCCGAATCGGCCGTCGGCAGGGCGCAGACCAGCAGGGATCTCGATGGGGGCCATGCCGCCAGCCTATCGAGGCCGGCCTTGGGCCCCGGCCCGCAGCGCAGCCGCCCCGCTGTGACAACACCCACAACGCGCCGGCCGCGCCCGGCGTATGTAGTGGGTGGCGCATTCACCACATTCTTTTGTGGTCGGAGTGCCACCCATCACAAACAGACCCGGGCGGGCTATGTCCCGGTAGCCACATTAGGCTCGGCAGTCACGCCCGCCACGGGCGGCGGGTATCAGACCTCGCCGAGTACGCCTTCGGCGCCGGGGACCTCCTTGGCCGGCCGGGCCTTCGGGCCCACATAGCGGGCGCTCGGCCGGATCAGCCGCCCGGTTCCCTTCTGCTCCAGGATGTGGGCGGACCAGCCCGCTGTGCGGGCGCAGGTGAACATCGCGGTGAACATGTGCGAGGGCACCTCGGCGAAGTCAAGCACGACCGCGGCCCAGTACTCGACGTTGGTCGCCAGCACCCGGTCCGGCCTGCGCGCGTGCAGTTCCGCGAGGGCGGCCTCCTCAAGCGCCGCCGCCACCTCATACCGTGGGGCGCCCAGTTCCTTGGCGGTCCGCCGCAGCACCCTGGCCCGGGGGTCCTCGGCGCGGTAGACGCGGTGCCCGAACCCCATGAGCCGCTCGCCCTTGTCCAGTTCCGCCCGCACGTACTGGGTGGCGTCCCCGATCCGCTCTACCTCCTCGACCATGTGCAGCACCCGGGCCGGCGCCCCGCCGTGCAGTGGCCCGGACATGGCGCCAACGGCACCCGAGAGCGCGGCAGCCACGTCAGCGCCGGTGGATGCGATCACCCTGGCGGTGAAGGTGGATGCGTTCATGCCGTGCTCGGCGGCCGAGGTCCAGTAGGCGTCGACGGCCTTGACGTGCCGGGGATCCGGGTCGCCGCGCCAGCGGATCATGAATCGCTCGACGATGTTGTCCGACTCCTCCACCCGTTCCTGCGGGATCGCGGGCAGCCCGGTGCCACGCGCGGACTGCGCCACGAACGAGAGCGTCATGACCGACGCGCGGGCCAGGTCGTCGCGTGCCTGCTCGTCGCTGATGTCCAGCAGTGGCCGCATGCCCTTCGCGGGCGCCAGCATCGCCAGGGCACTCTGCACGTCCACGCGGATATCGCCGGACCGGACGGGGATCGGGTACGGTTCGGCGGGCGGCAGCCCAGGGGTGAACGAGTTGTCCACCAGCAGGCCCCAGACGTGCCCGTAAGACACCTGGCCGACCAGGTCTTCAATGTCGACCCCCCGGTACCGGAGTGCGCCGCCCTCCCGGTCGGGCTCGGCGATCACGGTCTCGAAGGCAACGACACCTTCCAACCCGGGCTTGAAGTCGGACATATGTGCTCTCCTCGTGTCTGCGATGAGCGACGGCACCCCGATTCCGGGACCGGCGGTGGGTCGCACTCGCCGTGTGCCGCTTTATTCAACAACGTGTCGGTCATGTCCGGATAGCGCGGGATGGCGTGAAACGCGCCACCAGCGCTTCTTTCTCGCCCCGGGCACAGGGCCTGTGTGAGGATCGGTACCCGTGGATACCGATCAGCACCCGCCCAGGACCGGGACATCTCCGGGCAAGGACACTGGCCTGGATGAATCCATGCTGGCCGCGGACCCGGCGGACCAGTTCTCCTCGTGGCTCGCCGACGCGGCCGCTGCGGGCCTGCCGGAGCCGAACGCCATGGTGCTGTCCACGGTGTCGGCGGCCGGGCGGCCCCGGTCCCGGTCGGTGCTGCTCAAGGAGCACGGCCCTGCGGGCTTCGTGTTCTACACCAACCGCACCTCCGCGAAGGCCCAGGACCTGGCCGGGAACGGGCACGCCAGCGCCCTGTTCCCCTGGTATGCACTGCGGCGCCAGGTGATCGTCCACGGCTCGGTGACCGCGATGTCCCAGGCCGACAGCGAGCCGTACTTCCACTCCCGTCTGCACGGCTCTCAGATCGGCGCCTGGGCGAGCAGGCAGTCGTCGGTGATCGGTTCCCGGGCCGAGATCGAAGATGCGTACGCGCGGCTGGAAAAGCGCTGGCCGGAGGGGACGACGGTGCCGATGCCCGATTTCTGGGGCGGCTACCGTCTTGTGCCGGATTTGGTGGAATTCTGGCAGGGCCGGGTCAACCGGCTGCACGACCGGCTGCGCTACCGCCGCGACGGAGAACACTGGCTGGTGGAACGATTGTCGCCCTGACCAGCGCTTCCCCACGATGTCCTCGCTGGCGACTACCATCAGGTAGGAGGGAGGCCCCCGTGACCGCCTACGGGCTCATCGACACCACAGAGATGTACCTGCGTACGCTCTTCGAGCTTGAAGAGGAGGGCATCCCGCCGCTGCGCGCGCGCATCGTCGAACGGCTGTCGCAAAGTGGCCCCACGGTGAGCCAGACGGTTGCCCGGATGGAGCGCGACGACCTGGTACGGGTGGAAGACGATCGGCGGCTGGTGCTGACCCCGGCAGGCCAGGCGCTGGCGACCCGGGTGATGCGCAAGCACAGGCTGGCCGAGTGCCTGCTGGTCAGCGTCATTGGCCTGCCCTGGGAGGAAGTACACACCGAGGCGTGCCGATGGGAGCACGTGATCTCAGAGAAGGTCGAGCAGCGACTTGTGGAACTGCTCGATTACCCCGTCCATTGCCCTCATGGCAACATCATTCCCGGGCTCGCTGAGCTTGGCGTCCCGCCCGCCGCCGCTGACCAGGCAGAACAGGCGCGGCGCGAGCCAGTTGAGCCGATGATGAGTGCCGCTTCGGAGAGCCCGGCGCCCGTTGTCATCCAGCGCATCAGCGAACAAGTCCAAAGTGATATCGGCCTGATGCTTAAACTCAAGCGGAGTGGGATACAACCGGGACGCAAGGTTACGCTCTCGGTGGCTGACGACGGTGTGCGGGTGACAAGTGAGGACGGTGCGGGGAGCATCACGGCGGATCTGCCCCGCCACGTTGCCGCACATGTTTTTGTCGCCGCGCCCTGAGGATTCCGGCCGAGCCGGCCTGCCATGCTCGGCGGCCTTCCGGCCGCCTTCGCTACGGGCCGCTGTGCTAGCCCGGGGGGCCGAGCCCCCCGGAACCCCCACGACCTGGGTTGCGGTTTCTGGCGGGTGCCCATGACTGTGTGGGATGAGGCCGGCATGAGTGCTTATCTGCCGCCGGACACGGTGCTCGGGCAGATCGAGGCCGCGGTCGTGGTGACCGACCAGCAGAGCAACCTGCTGTACGCCAACGCCTATGCGACGAAACTCTTCGACTTCCCCGACGCCCCCGAACGCCTGGTCGGCCGCTCGCTGCTCTCGCTGGGGTTCGAGGAGGAGGATCTCGGCAAGGCCGCCGACCTGGTCAAGCAGGTGCTCCGCGGGCGTGCCTGGGATGGGACGTTCGCCTCGGTCCGGTCCCGGGGATCGCGGGTGTTCATCCGGGCCCAGGCGGTGCCGCTGCGGAATCCGTCCGGTGCGATCGACGGGATCGTCATCGTCGGCCGCCAGGCGACCAGGCGCAGCAGCCAGCAGGAGGGGGAACGGATCGGGCTGCTCGAGCGCATCGGAGAGCGCCTGGCCCGCTCCCTGGAGCTCGGCCTCACGCTGCGGCACGTGGCCGAGACGCTGGTCCCGCAGTTCGCCGACCACTGCTTCATCGACCTGTTCCAGGGGGACAAGCTGTTCCGCCGCGCCCAGATCAACGCCGGCGGCTGGGAACCCGCGCCGGGCACCTGGGCGGCCGTCGGTGAGCAGATCGACTACCCGGAGGGGCACTTCTGCCAGCAGGCCATGGCCCGGCTGGATCCGGTCCTGGTGTCGAACCTGGTCTACACCGAGTTCCCGGCGCCGCACGCGCGGAGCATGCGCGCCAGCGAGGACGCCGGGCTGACCTCGATCGTGGCCGCGCCGCTGGTTGCCCGGGGCGAGTTGCTCGGCGTGATCAGCCTGGCCCTGTCCCGGCTCACCGAGCGCGAGGAGCCCCGGTACGACATCGACGACAGGGATTTCCTCGGCGCGGTCGCCAGCCGGGTGGCGGTCGCGATCGACAACGCGATGCTGTTCGAGGAGGAGCGGCGCACCGCGTTGGCGTTCCAGACCAGCCTGCTGCCCCAGGTAAAGCCCACCTTCGACGGCCTGGATGTGGCCTGGCGCTACGTGCCGGCCAAGCCGCTGGAGACCCACGGCCAGGGCATCCAGACCCAGGTCGGCGGCGACTGGTATGACCTGATTCCGCTGTCCGCGGGACGGGTCGGCATCGTCATCGGCGATGTGGAAGGCCGCGGCGCCCGGGCCGCAGCGATCATGGGCCAGCTGCGGGCGACCCTGCGGGCCTTCGCGCAGGACGACAAGGCACCTGCGGAGATCCTGCGCAAGCTGGACGACTGGTGCCGGACCCTGAGCACGCCGCCCTCGGGGGACGGGGAGCATTTCGATTCGCCGCGGGCAAGCTGTACCTACCTGGTCTACGACGCCTGGTCCCGCAGCCTGACGTTCGCCAACGCCGGCCACGACGCGCCGCTGGTGGTCACCGATGGCGACGTGGCGGACCTGGACATCGAGCATCACGGCGTGCTGCTCGGCGTCCGCGGCACGGGCGTGGCAGGGCTGCCCACCTACCGCGAGGAGACGCGCACGCTCAAGCCGGGAACCACCCTGGTGCTCTATACCGACGGGCTCACCGACCGCAGGCAGCGCGCCGACGGCAGCGGCCACTACACCGAGGCGGAGGCCCGGCAGATGCTGTGCGCGGCCGTCCGGGGCGTGGCCGGTTCCCCGGCGGAGGTCATCGCGCAGGCCGCGGAGCAGGCGGTGCCCGGCGACATTGACGACGACATGGCCATCGTCGTGGTCAGCACCTCGCGCGAGGACCTGGCCTCGTGGGAGGCGACATTCCCGGCCGAGGCGATCAGGGTCTCCGAGGCGCGCCGCCACGCACAGCTCGCGTTCGAGCGCTGGGGCCTGCCGCGGGAACAGACCGAACTCGCCTGCCTGCTGGTTTCCGAGGTGGTCACGAACGTAGTGCTGCACACCGCGATCGCGGCGCGGCGGCGTCACCGGATGACGCTGGAGCCGGCGGGCGCGCCCGCGCGCTCGGAGCCGGGCCCGGCGATCGCGGGCGTCCCTGCGGGATGGGACTCCGACGAGTTCGCCGACGGGTTCCCCGAAACGCCCACGCGGACCTTCACGTTGCGCCTGCGGCGCGGGGCGTCAGCGGTGTGGGTCGAGGTGTTCGACGCCGACCTGCGGCTGCCGCGGATTCGCAGCGCGGCGGAGACCGACGAGGGCGGGCGAGGCCTGTACCTGGTGGACCAGCTGGCCACCCGGTGGGGGTCCCGGCCGACCAAGGACGGCAAGGCAGTGTGGTTCGAGGTGCCGGTCGGCCCCGGGCGGGACGCCAACTGACGGACGCCGTGCGGCCGGGGTCAGCGCTTGTACGCGGTCACCCACAGCAGCAGCAGGATGAAGCCCACCACGACCACGGTGGTCACCCACGTGCTCCAGGTCACCCCGAGGCCCATGCGCTTGCGCACCCGGGACACCCCGAAGCCGACGAGTACGCCGATCAGCACCAGCAGGATCAGCCCGCTCATCACTCGCCTCCCGGACCGGCATTCCGCTCGTCCTCGTCCTTTCGAGCATAAGCGCTGGCGCCCGTTGACGGGAGTACGCAGGCAGCCACGGGACGTCGTTCGGCCAATGGGGAGAATTGAAACTGGGCGGTAACATCTGCACTAGGCGGGCGCGGCGGCAAGCCTGCCCCGAGCACCCCGGAGGACGTCGTGGCTGAGGCTTACATCGTCGGAGCGGTCCGAACCCCGGTCGGTAAGCGGAACGGGGGCCTGTCGAAGCTCAACCCGGTGGACCTGGGCGCGCATGTGCTGCGCGAGCTTGTGGTGCGCACCGGCATCGACGCGGCCGCGGTCGAGGACGTGATCATGGGCTGCGTCTCCCAGATCGGGCCGCAGTCGCTGGACATCGCGCGGCAGGCGTGGCTGTCGGCCGGGCTGCCGGAGAGCGTGCCGGGCGTCACCGTGGACCGGCAGTGCGGTTCGTCCCAGCAGGCGTTGCACTTCGCCGCGCAGGCCGTGCTCTCCGGCACGCAGGACCTGGTCGTCGCGGCCGGGGTGGAGAGCATGAGCGTGGTACCGATGGGGTCGTCCATCATGCTGCCGCTGGAGAAGGGGATGCCGCTGCCGTTCGGGACCGGGTGGAAGGAACGGTACGGCGATCAGGAGATCTCTCAGTTCCGCGGGGCGCAGTTGATGTGCGAGAAGTGGGGGATCACCCGCCGCCAGCTTGAGGAGTTCGCGCTCACCAGCCACCAGCGTGCGGTCCGGGCGATCGACGAGGGACGGTTCGAGCGGGAGATCACCCCAGTGGGCGACGTCGCCGTGGACGAGGGGCCGCGCCGGGACACCACGCTGGAGAAGATGGCCGGGCTGGAGCCGCTGCGCGAGGGCTGGGAGATCACCGCGGCCGTCGCGTCCCAGATCTCCGACGGCGCGGCGGCGCTGCTGGTCGCCTCGGAGGCGGCGGTGCAGCGGTACGGGCTGACCCCGCGCGCCCGGATCGCGGCTCTGGCCGTCGCGGGCGCCGATCCGGTGTTCATGCTCACCGGCCCGATTCCCGCCACCGAGCAGGCGCTGGCCAAGGCGGGCCTCAAGGTTGACGACATCGACGTGTTCGAGGTCAACGAGGCGTTCGCGCCGGTGCTCATCGCCTGGTCGGCCGACACCGGTGCGTCCCTGGAGAAGACCAATCCGAACGGGGGCGCCATCGCGCTCGGGCATCCGCTCGGTGCGACGGGTGCGGTGCTGGCCACCAAGCTGCTGCATGAGCTGGAGCGGACCGGTGGCCGCTACGGCCTGCAGACCATGTGTGAGGGTGGCGGCCAGGCCAATGCCACCATCGTCGAGCGCCTCTGATTTTCTTGGCGCTACGACGGCCGGGGTTCCCCTTGTCCGCAACGCGGTAACTGCTGCGTCCTGGGAAGGAATATGTAAGCGAAATTAGAGGTTTTCTGAAGTAGAGATAGGATCAAGCCTAGATTCAAGGTCTGGGACATCCTGCGACCGGAGGAGAACCGCAGTGCTGCTTACATCTTTCGACCCAACGCGTGAGTTCGATCGCGCTGCCCGGCGCGCGTTCGGCGCTGGCCACTGGACCGCCGTGCGGTCGGCCATGCCGATGGACGTGATCCGTGGCAAGGACGACGTCCAGCTCCGCTTCGACCTGCCGGGCGTGGACCCGGAGTCCATCGACGTCACGGTGGACCGCGGCGTGCTCACGGTGAAGGCGCAGCGTACCGAGACGACCGGTGAGGACGAGAAGCTGATCACCCGCGAGCGGGTTACCGGCTCCTTTGCCCGCCGACTCCACCTTGGCGACACGCTCGACGCCGACAAGATCGAGGCTGCTTTCGCCGACGGCGTGCTGACCGTGCGCCTGCCGCTGCTGGCGACAGCGCAGCCCCGCAAGGTCGAGATCCACACCGACAGCAAGAAGGAGATCGCTGCCTGACGGCATCCGATCGCCCTGTGGGCCCGGCGCGTTGCGGCGTACCGGGCCCGCAAGTGTTTTTGCTCGTAGTCTGAGCCAGGGAGTGGATGACCGTGCCGTCGTTGCCGTTTGAGGATGAAGACCTGCCTCTGTTCACGGTGGGGCAGGTGTCAGGCATGCTCGAGGTTCAGCAGGCGTTCCTGCGGCGCCTCGACGAGTTCGGCGTCGTCCGCCCGTCGCGCTCCGACGGTGGGCAGCGCAGGTACTCCCGCCGTGAAGTGGTCACCGTTCAGTACGTTGTCAGCCTTACCGGTGAGGGCGTGACACTGGCGGGCATCCGCCGGATCCTGGAACTGGAGGCCCAGGTCGCGAGGCTGGAGCAGGAGTGTGCCGGGTTGCGCGACCGGCTGCGCCAGTTCTTGGACGACGCCGAGACGGAATGAACGCGCCCGGCAGCAGCTTGACGGCCGTGCCGTGGCCGGAGGGGCCCGTGGCGGGCTTGCTGTCCGGGCTTGGCTGGCTGCTGGTTCCGGTACGATGTCGGGGCGAGCAGCGGCACAGCCGACGGGCCGCGCGGGTGTAGTTCAATGGTAGAACGTCAGCTTCCCAAGCTGATAGTGCGAGTTCGATTCTCGTCACCCGCTC
>CAVXMG010000035.1:0-6288 GCA_963762735.1 uncultured Actinomycetes bacterium
GGCGATGGCGTTCACCGTCCAGTGCCGGTTGATGTGGCGTTCCCGCAGGTAACTGGGCACGTCAGCGAAGCCGAGCCGGGTCGTGGCGGGCAGCCACCTGGCGTCCATGCGCTTGGGTAGACGGCGGCGCACCGCCTCGGCCGCCGCCGGGTCCACACAGTCGAGATGGCGCGACAGCCAGTCTTTGTTGAGCCCTGCTTCCCGGCTGACCGCCGCGAGGCTGGCGCCCTGCTCGATCCGGGCCAGCACGAAGCTGCCCAGGTCGGGGTACCCGTGCCTGCGGGCCACCGCCGCCGCGACGTCGGTCAGGTGACGGCTGGCGCGGTCCCGGTTGGCCTGGGCCACCACCGGGGGCGGGATGGCCGCCAGCGCTGCCACCGCCTTGCGGCGCCGCTGCTCGGGCATGCGGCGCCCTCGCGCCGCCCGGACCGCGTCGCGGGTCAGTTCCCCGGTGCGCGCCCGCACCCGGCCCGCCGCGCTGCCCTGGCGCATCGCGGACTCGAAGACCAGCCGGGACGTCAGCGCGGCGGCGCGGAGCTTGCGGGTCTCCGGCCCCTCCAGGGACTGGCCGCGCTCCAGGCCGAACGCCTCGCAGTAGGCCAGCTTGGTCCACCCGTGCACGCGCAGGTGCGCGGTGACCGACCGCAGCGCTCGTCCGCACAGATGGCAGGTGACCATGGCGCCGGTCACCACGACCTCACCGATCGGGGCGTAGTACAAGGTGCCGTCCGCCAGTACCCCCACGGGCGAGCGGGACCGGGACGCGGCGCTGATCAGTTCGGCGGACATGACCGGCCTTCCCGCAGAGGCTAGCTAGTCACAAAGAGACTACCCATTCGCGGCTCACCCGTCACGGGTACCCCGCGGGCAGTCCGTCCCGGCCGCGACTGCCCGGCCACCCGTCCGGCGGCCCGCATGCCCGGGCGCGGACTCCTCTAGGCTCGGACGCATGAGCGGGTGGCCCACGTTGTCGCTGCCGGAGTGGACCGTGCTCGCGGTGGTCAACGAGCGTCCCACGCACGGCTTTGCCATTGCCCAGCTCACCGCGTCTCAGGGCGAACTGGGCCGGATCTGGCATATCCCCAGGCCGGTCGTTTACCGGGCGATCGGGCGGCTGCTCGATGCCGGGCTGCTGGTTCCCGGGGCGGTGGAATCCGGGCGCGGCCCGCAGCGGACCGTCTACTCGGTCACCCCGGCCGGGCGCGAGGCGGTTCGGCACTGGCTGGATACGCCCGTGACGCACATCCGGGAGGTCCGCTCGCACCTGCTGCTCAAGCTGGCCCTGCTGGACCGGGCCGGGGGTGACCCCAGCGGGCTGCTGGAACGCCAGAAGGCGGCGCTGGAGCCGATCGCGGAAGCGATCAAGGCGGAGCGGCCCGGCGCCAACGGTTTCGACGCGACCCTGCTGGCCTGGCGCCGGGCCACCACCGACGCGACGTTGAGCTTTATCGACGACCTTACGCAGGAGACTTCGCGCGCAGGATCCCGATGAACTCGCGCATCCACCACCCGATCCACCCCTTGCGCCAGCCGGGCAGTGCGTAGTCTCATTGAGACTACGCATTGTGCGGCGGCCCGGGGCCCCTGACCGGCCGTGCGGGTCGCCTGGCCGCGCGAGCGACCGGCGATGAGGGGGCAGGCCCAATGGGCCCGCCCCCTCATCCGTATGAGCTGCCGGCTCAGCTGAGATGAGCTGCCGGCGGCCGACGCTACTTCTTGGGCGCCTTCGGCTTCTTGACCTTCGGCGGCAACGTGCTGACATGGTCGAGCGCCCGCTCCACCCACTGTGCCGCTACGCCGGGCGTGGCCCGCCACGCTTCGGGCAGGCTGGTGTACCCGCCCATTGGGCGCTCGGCCGGGCCGAAGGGGCCGGAGCCATCGATGCCCTCCAGTTCGGTGCGCCCCGTGTCGTCGAGCCGGACGCCCACGGCAGGCCCGAACAGCCCGGCGAACATGTTGCCGTGCACGAACGCGCCGAGGTTGCCGAACATCGGCTTGACCTCGACCGCCGGGTCGTCGGGAAGCACGGACCTGAAGAAGTCCTTGTCCGCTTCGTTTGGCTTGGGTATTTCCATGGTCGGCTCCCTGAGCGCAGCCTGGGCCGGCGTCAGGCCGGCGTCGAGGCCTGGAACAGGCTGAACACGGCCCCCTGTGGGTCGGTGACCACGGCCATCTTGCCGATCGGAGTGTCGAACGGCGCCAGCATGACCGAGCCGCCAAGCTCGGTGATCTTGGCCGCGGAAGCGTCCGCATCGGCGACCGAGAAGTACACGTGCCAGTGGTTCGGCACGCCTTCCATCTGCGGCGGCGTCGTGCCACCGACCTCCTTGCCGCCCACCTGGAACATGGTGTACTTGCGCTCGCCCATCTCGGCGGTGGCGGTGGTCACCCCGAGAACCTGCTCGTAGAAGGACACGGCGGCCGGGTTGTCGGTGATCAGCTCGTTCCATATCACCGTTCCCGGCTCGTTCACCAGCGAGGATCCGATGTGCTGGCCAGCCTGCCAGAGTGCCACCGCGGCACCGCTCGGGTCCAGGACGAAGGCCATCCGCCCGGCATCCATCACGTCGAAGGGCTCCATGGCGACCGTGCCGCCGGCGGGGCCGACCTTGGCGGACACCTCGTCGACCGAGTCGACGGCCAGGTAGGTGTTCCACATCGATGGCGCCCCGGCGGCGACAAGTTCCGGCGACTGGGGCGCGATCGCGGCGACACTCTCGTCGCCGATCTTGGCGATGGAGTACACCGCATCCCCGTCCATCGGCTGGTCGTCGTAGGACCAGCCGAACACCCCGGCGTAGAAGGCCTTCGCGGCGGCCTGGTCGGTGGTCTGCAGGTCCACCCAGTTGGGCGTGCCCTGCGCATAGGAATCGCGGGTTGGCATGACGTTCCCCTCTCCTGGAGCGGCGGCGCGTCGTGGCGAAGCGGCGCCTCAGGTTGTCTGGTGCCGGCTGCATCCGCGGCCGGCCCGCGCGGCCCGGAACCCCCCTTGGTGAGCGCGCAGGATCATGGCGTCCCGCAGGCCGACGGCCTGTGCGAATCCCCCCACGCGGGTGCAGGATCACGTTCGAGACACTACCGGAGGCTCCTGACGGGCACCCGGTCCAGGGCACCATACGGGCGTGCGCCCATGTGTGCTGGCCTGCGGTTACGGCTGGTACTGGATCGCGTACTTGTCATTGGCCGGGCCGCCGGCGGCGAAGACGCCGGCCCGGCGGATCGGCTGCCAGCGCTGGTGGCTGCCGAGCAACGCGGTGATCAGCGATTGCACGGTGACCAGGTACAGCAGTTGCCGGTAGACCAGTTGCTGGAGCGGCAGCGCCCACAGCGGGGTCAGCCGCTCGCCGTCCAACCGCAGGGCATACGCGCAGATCAGCGCCTGCAGGCAGGCGAACCCGAGCCAGAACTCAATGGCCCGCCCCGGGTTCAGGAACAGCAGGCTGTAGACCATGGCGACGTCGACGATGGGCGCGAACAGGGGCAGCAGCACGTGGAACAGCACCAGGTAGATCAGGCAGCGGCGGCCGAACCTGCCGGAGGCGCCGCCCTCGATGACCGCCCGCCGGTGTTTCCACATGGACTGCATGGTCCCGTAGCACCACCGGTAGCGCTGCCGCCAGAGCTGGCGAAGGCTGGCGGGAGCCTCGGTCCAGGCGATCGCGTATTCCTCGTAGGTGACGGTCCAGCCGCTGCGGCAGACCGCCATGGTCAGGTCGGTGTCCTCGGCCAGGGTCTCGCTGCTCACGCCACCGGCCATCGCCAGCGCCCGGCGGCGGAACGCGCCGATGGCACCCGGCACGGTGGGCATCGCGCGGATCATGTCGTACATCCGCCGGTCCAGGTTGAACCCCATCACGTACTCGAGGTGCTGCCACCGGCCGAGAATGCCGTTACGGTTGCCGACCTTGGTGTTGCCGCTGACCGCGCCGACGCGCGGATCCCGCATCCGGTCGACCAGCGTGGCCAGGGTGTCGGGCTGGAACACTGTGTCGCCGTCCACCAGCACCAGAATGTCGTGCCGTGCCACGGCGATGCCGTGGTTCAGGGCCGCGGGCTTGCCCGCGTTGCGCTGCCTGACCAGCCGGACGCCGGGCAGCCCGAGCCCCCGCACGATGGCAGCGGTGGCGTCGGTGGAGCCATCGTCGACCACGATCACCTCGAAGCGGCCGTCGTAGTCGCTATCCAGCAAGGAGGTCACGGTCGCAGCGATGCCCGCCTCCTCGTTGTAGGCGGGGACCACTATCGAGACGGGGGGTGCGTACCACCCGGAGCCGGAGCGCCACGAACGGTCAACACGGCGCCGGTGCGCCCGGGCAAACACCACCAGCGCCAGGGCGCGCGACACGGTCAGCACCGTGGCCGCGATCAGCATGATCGCCAGCACCGTCACCGCGTGGTCGGCCGCCTGCTGGGTGATGACCAGGGCCCGGCCGATCAGCCGCGCGCCGGCGGGGGCGAGGACGTCCGCGTTCGGCAGCCCGAGGGCGCCGGTGACCGTCGCGAACCGGTACCCCCTGGCCCTCAGCCGGGTGATGATCTGCGGCAGCGCGCTGACGGTCTCGCTCCGGTTCCCGCCGGAGTCGTGCATCATGATGATCGCGCCCCGGCCGTGCCTTGGCATCGCCGCCGCGACGATCTTGGCGACTCCCGGGCGGGCCCAGTCGCGGGTGTCGGTGCTGGCCAGCACGATCAGGTAGCCGTCCCGGCAGGCCTGCTGGTAGGCGCGCCACTGCGCCGCGGTCACCGCGTCCGGCTGGCTGCTGTACGGCGGGCGCAGCAGCGCCGTGCGTATCCCCGCCGCACCGGCCAGCGCGTTCTGGGTAAGGGTGAGCTGAAGCTGCTCAGGCCAGCCGCCAGCCAGGTTGACATGGGTGTAGGTGTGTGCCCCCACCTCAGTACCGTCGCTCAGTTCCTGGCGGACGATACCGGGATAGCTTGCGGCATGCACCCCCACCACGAAGAACGTGGCGGGCACTCGGTAGCGGCGGAGGATGGCGAGGATGCGCGGGGTCCAGACCGGGTCGGGCCCGTCGTCGAAGGTGAGCGCGACGGTCCGGCGGGGCATCCGGTAGCTGCGCAGCCCCGGGCCGGCCGCGTTGATGACGGGCCCCCCGTGCAGCACGGCCGCGGGCGCGGCCGCGCCGCCTACCGTGGCCTGGGCGATGCCGGCGGCGCTCTCGCCGAGAACGCCGTGGGTGTATCCCTCTACCGCCAGGCCCAGCGTGAACACCACCAGCAGCAGGCCCACCACGAGCCAGTGACCGCGGGGCGGCCTGGCGGCCCGGTGCCTGGATTCGTGGGGCGAGACTGTCCGGTTAGGTCCCATGGGACGGCATCGGCGTGCGGTTGAGGCCCGGTGGCTTCTTGCCTGCCCGGTTCGTCACGGCCGGTGACGGGCTCGGGGCCGCCGATGGCGAACCCGAGGGAGATGCGGACGGCGAGGACGAGCCGCCCCGCGTGGCGCCGGACCGGCCGGAGGCGGGCATGATCGCCGGAGCGGACCCCTGGCCGGCGGTCCTCGCCCGGCCGGCGCCCGCCGTGTCCGCGGAACCACTGCCGTGATGGCCGTCCCATGGGATGAACGAGGCTCCGGGCCCGCCCAGCAAACCCACCGCCATCACGATCAGGCAGGCCACCAGCGCGCCGCCCGCACACATCCCGGCGAGCCGCATCCGGCGCGCACGGCGGCCCGAGGAGTCGGCGAACACCGGCCGGGTACGCGCGGGCGGCCTGGCCGGACCGTAGCCGAACGGCCGCGGCCGGGCGCGGGCGGGCGGCCCCGGGTAAAGGTGCAGGCGCGCACGGCGGCCTGTGGGGTCAGTGACTACCGGCTCGCCGTCCGAGGGCGGTCCCGAGTAAGGGCTCTGGCGTGCACGGTGGCCCGGGGGCTCGGCGCCTACCGGCCCGGCGTAGGAGGGCGGTCCGGGGTAAGGATTCGGGCGCGCGTGCCGACCCGAGGGCTCGGTGGCTACTGGCCCGGCATGGGAGGACGGCCCCGGGTAAGGATTCCGGTGGGCGGGGGGAGACATCTCGGTGGTGGAAACGGCTGCGCGACCGGTTCCGTTACACGTGTGCGATCATCGCCCCGCGCCGCCGCGAGGCCATTGGAGACCCTGCCTGAGGCCGACGGCACGCTCCGGTCCAGGGCATTCTTCCAGGCACCACGCCTATGCCAGTGCTGCGAGGGACCAGGCGGCCGCGATCCGTGTCCGGTGCTGCGAGGGACCGGGCGGCCGGGGGTGCGCATGCCGGTGCCGCCTGGAACGGGCAGCCGGGGGTGCTTAGGCT
>CAVXMG010000036.1:0-37769 GCA_963762735.1 uncultured Actinomycetes bacterium
CTAGGGCTGGGCGGCGCGGACGCCGGCCGCGATGGCGCGGGCCACGACTTGGGCGGCGACCGCTTCCACGGCGTCGGCGGGAGCCTGGACCGTGCCCGTGGCCAGGCAGAACATGGTGTCGCCGTCGTAGAGCGTGTGCGCCGGGCGGACCGCTCGGGCGATGCCGTCGTGCGCCACGGCGGCGACCCGGATGGCCTGCTCCTTGGTGAGCAGGGCATCGGTCACCACGGCCCCGATCGTGGTGTTGCCGCCGGGGATCATCGGCGACGAATAATCCCAGGCGGTCAGCGGCGCGACCCACTCGTGGCGGTCGTCGTCCCAGATCCCGCCGAGACTGTTGGCCACCATCACGGCGGCCACCACCGCGCCGCCGGCCTCGGCACTGGCCAGCCCCACGCCACCCGGGCGTGGCTCGTTGCCGCCGGCCTTCGCGACGCTGGCCCCGGTACCCGCCCCGACAGCGCCCTGGTCCGGGCTGACGGTGGCCGCCTCACAGGCCGCGTAGCCGGCGTCCGGGCCAGGCCGCGCGGCGGGATCGCCGGCCAGCAGGTCGAAGATCACCGCGCCGGCCACGATCGGCACCGCGACCGAGCCGAACATCAGCCCGATGCCGCGCTCCTCCAGGTAGCGCAGCACCCCGGAGGCAGCGCTCAGGCCGAAGGTGCTGCCGCCGGTCAGCAGGATGGCGTGCGCCCGCTCGGTGATGGTGCCCGGCCGCAGCCCGTCGGTGTTGATGGTTCCCGGGGCCCCGCCCCGGACGTCCACACCGGCCACCGCGCCCCCGGAGGCGAGCAGCACCGTGCACCCGGTCATGCCCCGTGCATCGGTCCAGTGCCCGGCCGACACCCCGGCAGGCAGCCGGGCTTGCGCGCCTGGCTGCTGTGCGCTCACTTTGCCCTCCAGGCGGCCGCCCGCCGCCCGGCTCACAGCACGGGCAGGTAGCGGTCCAGTTCGAACGCGGTGACCTGATGACGGTAGTCCCGCCATTCTTCCCGCTTGTTGCGCAGAAAGAAGTCGAACACGTGCTCGCCGAGCGTCTCCGCCATCAGCTCGCTTTCCTGCATGACGTTCAGCGCCTCGTCCAGGCTCTGCGGCAGCGGCGAGATGCCGAGGATGCGGCGCTCCCGGTCGGTGAGCGCCCACACGTCGTCCTCGGCCTCGGAGGGCAGTTCGTAACCGGCCTCGATGCCCTTGAGCCCCGCCGCCAGGATCGCGCCGAAAGCCAGGTAGGGGTTGCAGGCGGAGTCGAGCGACCGGAATTCGATCCGGGTGGCGTTCCCCTTCTGCGGCTTGTACATGGGCACCCGGACCAGCGCCGACCGGTTGTTGTGCCCCCAGCAGACGTAAGCGGGCGCCTCGCCGCCGGCCCCGGCGGTCCGCTCCGCCGCGCCCCACAGCCGCTTGTAGGAGTTCACCCACTGGTTGCACACGGCAGTGATCTCGGCGGCGTGCCTGAGCAGGCCGGCGATGAACGCGCGGCCCACCTTGGAGAGCTGCAACTCCGCGCCCGCCTCGTAGAACGCGTTGCGGTCGCCTTCGAACAGCGACATGTGAGTGTGCATGCCCGAGCCTGGGTGCTCGGTGAACGGCTTGGGCATGAACGAGGCGTACACCCCCTGCTGGAGCGCCACCTCCTTCATCACCAGCCGGAACGACATGACGTTGTCGGCGGTGGTGAGCGCGTCCGCGTAGCGCAGGTCGATCTCCTGCTGGCCGGGCCCCCCCTCGTGATGGCTGAACTCCACCGAGATGCCCATCTGCTCCAGCATCTGGATGGACACGTGCCGGAAGTCGTGGGCGATGCTGTGCGGCGTGTGGTCGAAATAGCCGCCCGAGTCGATGGGCGCCGGCCGGTCCCCCGGCTCCGGCTTCTCCTTGAGCAGGAAGAACTCGATCTCGGGGTGGGTGTAGAAGGTGAAACCGAGTTCCGCTGCCCGGCCCAGCGCGCGCTTGAGCACATAGCGCGGGTCGGCGTGCGACGGCGACCCGTCCGGCATCAGGATGTCGCAGAACATCCGGCCGACGCCGGACTCGCCGCGCCACGGCAGAAGCTGGAAGGTGGACGGGTCCGGCTTGGCGATCATGTCCGCCTCGTAGACGCGGGCGAAGCCCTCGACCGCGGAACCGTCGAACCCGATTCCCTCGGCGAACGCCCCCTCCAGTTCCGCGGGCGCCACCGCGACCGACTTCAGGAAGCCGAGCACGTCTGTGAACCACAGCCGGACAAAACGGATGTCACGCTCCTCAAGGGTCCGGAGCACGAACTCTTCCTGCCTGTCCATGTTTTCCTGCCTCGCTGGTCAGCGGCCCTGCCGAGCGCCTGCGGCCCCTGGTGGCCGTGGCTTCCTGACGCGGGCGGTCGTCCCCCCAGTCTGCCGCCCCCCTGTTTCCGGCAGGTTACACACCCCTGCCGGCGTGGCCGCGTCCCCGCCGGTAACCGCGGTATCGCTGCCGCGCCGCGCCGCGCAGTTGCGCCGCGGGGCCCGGCTTAACGGGGGTCTTCGCGATGCGAAGGCAGATTCGCGCCTTCCTGCTGAAGTGACTAGGCAAGGCCGACAGGGCCGTCAGCCGCCCCGCCTAAGCTGGGGAACGTGCCGAAGCTGAGGATTGCGCTCGCCCAGGTGAACTCCACCGTGGGCGATCTGGCAGGGAACGCGGACACGATCGTGGCATGGACCCGCCGCGCGGCGGGCCGCGGCGCGCGCCTGGTGCTGTTTCCGGAGATGATGCTGACCGGGTACCCGGTAGAGGACCTGGCGCTGCGCGCGTCCTTCGTGGACGCCTCGATTTCTATGCTTTACGACTTGGCGGGGCGGCTCGCCGCCGAAGGGCTGGGCGGGGTCGCCGTGGTCACCGGATACCTGGGCCGGGAGACCGGGATGGCGCCACGGGCGGGCCAGCCCGTCAGCGGGGCGCAGAACGGCTCGGCACTGCTGTACGCCGGCGAGGTGGCGGTCACCTCGGCCAAGCACCACCTGCCCAACTACGGGGTGTTCGACGAGTACAGGTACTTCGTGCCGGGGAACACGCTCCCGGTCTTCCGCCTCCCCACCGGCGCCGGTGCCGTGGACGTGGCGATCGCCATCTGTGAGGACCTCTGGCAGGACGGCGGGCCGGTCGCGGTGACCAGGCAGGCCGCCGCGGGCCTGCTGGTGGTGCCGAACGCCTCCCCGTACGAGCGGGGCAAGGACGGCGCGCGGCTGGAACTGTGCGTGAACAGGGCGGCCGAGGCCGGTGCCACGCTCGCCTACGTGAACATGATGGGCGGCCAGGACGAACTGGTCTTCGACGGCGACTCGATGATCGTGACCGCCGGGGGCGAACTGCTCGCCCGCGGGCCGCAGTTCGCCGAGGCACTCGTGGTCACCGATCTGGACCTGCCGGCCGCCGACCCCGCCGTGCCGCCCGGGGTCACCCCCGCCGACGCCTGCGACGGCACCCAGATGACCATCCACCGCGTGGCGCTGCCGCCCCTTCCCGCCAGCCCGGCGGAGGCCGCTCCCCAGGGCCAGCAGGGCCAAGGCCCCGTGACGGAGGAACGGGGCCTTGAGCCATCGGGGGGTTCCAGGGGGTCGTCCCCCCAGGCCAACACTTCTGGCCACGGCTGTCCCCGATGGCCGAGGTCTACGCCGCGCTTGTCACCGCGGTGCGGGACTATGTGGCAAAGAACAGGTTCGCGTCGGCGATCCTCGCCCTGTCCGGCGGGATCGACTCGGCGCTGACCGCGACGATCGCGGCCGATGCCATCGGCCCGCAGAACGTGCACGTCGTGCTGATGCCCAGCCGGCACTCCTCCGAGCATTCGGTGGGCGATGCCGAGGACCTGGTGAAGCGACAGGGCGTCCATGCCCGCACGGTGCCGATCCAGGCCATGGTGGACGCGTTCCAGGCCGAACTGGACCTGACCGGGCTCGCGGCCGAGAACCTGCAGGCTCGGGTCCGCGGCGTGATCCTCATGGGCCTGTCCAACGCCGAGGGGCATCTGGCCTTGACCACCGGTAACAAGTCCGAGCTTGCGACCGGGTACTCCACCCTGTACGGCGACTCGGCCGGCGGGTTCGGCCCCATCAAGGACGTGCCCAAGACCCTGGTATGGGATCTGGCGCGGTGGCGGAACAGCGAGGCGGCGCGCCGTGGCGAGACCCCGCCGATCCCGGAGAACTCGATCAGCAAGCCGCCCAGCGCGGAACTGTCGCCGGGCCAGCTCGACTCGGACTCGCTGCCGGACTACCAGGTGCTCGACGCCATCCTGGACGACTACGTGGTCAAGGACCTGGGGGTGGCCGGCCTAGTGGCGGCCGGGCATGACCCGGCACTGGTGGACCGCGTGGTCACGATGGTGGACCGGGCCGAGTACAAGCGGCGCCAGTACCCGCCCGGGCCCAAGATCACCCCGCGCAACTTCGGCAGGGACCGGCGGCTGCCGATCACGAACTGGTGGCGGGAACCTGGCCGGTCCCAGCCCCGCTGAGATCCCCTGCGGCGGACCGGACGAAGTCCGACACCGCCCTGCCGTATTGCAGCGGATCGTCAGCGTGCACGAAGTGGCCGGCCGCTGGGACCTCGAGCACCCGGCTGCGTGCCGCGGACCGGAAAGCCTCGCGCTGCTCGGGGCTGGTCAGCGGGTCGTGACCGCCGACGATCAGCAGCAGGGGGACGTGCAGGCCGGCCAGCAGGCGCTGCACCGGCTCCTCGGACGCCGGGTCCGCCACGATCGCCATATGGTGACGCATGGAGCCCTCATCACCCGCCGAGCCGTCGGGCCGGCCTCGCGCAGCGAGCCGGCGGCACGGTCGCCCCCGGCGGCCGTGAGGGCCGCCTGCGCCGCCTCCGTGTCGCCCCGCTCGGCCAGCATCGCGGCGATCGGCAGCAGTGCCGCGCGGGCGCTGGCCGCCATGTCCCACACCGGGTTCTCGAAGATCACCGCCGAGGTGTGCCCGGGATGAGCGGCCGCGTACCGAAGGGCCAGCCGCCCGCCGAAGGACTGGCCCGCCACCGCCCAGCGCTCGATGCCCAACGCCTGCCGCACCGCCTCGCAGTCCTCGATCAGGTCGCCGTTCGCGGTCAGCGCAGCAGCCGGGTCGCCCTCCGGGCTAACTCAGCATCAGCACGGCGTAGGCGGCGAGCCAGTGCTCGACCATGTAGTCGTCCCCGACGACGTGCGGGAGCGCGGCCCCGGCGTGGGTGCGCGCCGCGGCGACGGCCGGCCCGACGCGCGGGTCCCCGGCGGGCAGCGATTCGGCGATCCGGCGCCAGCACCAGGCACGGCTGGCGTTCAGCCCATGCAGGTGGGCGATCTGCCCGTCGGCGGGGTCTGACACCACGGCCGGGGTGAACAGCGTGGCGGGCTCCCCGCCGGCGATCCCCGGCAGGAACACCGACAGCCAGGTGCCGAACTCGGTATCGGGCAGGATCCTGGACATCAGCTCGGCCTCGCACAGCGCTGGCGACAGGAAATCGTGCCCGGACGGCTCCCAGCCGGCCGGGTACATGGTGTCCCCGCTGAACCAGTCGTAGGCCTTGGTGGCGATCGCCTCCAGCAGCGCCCCGTCCCCGGTCCGGGCCTGGGCGTGCGCGTAGTCCAGCGCCCGTGCCATGCCGAACGCGCTGTTTTCATGCACGCCGTAGCGGACCGGGTAGGTCGCCTTCGGCAGCCAGTCCAGAAAGCAGCCGGTCACCGCGTCGGCGAGCGGTTGCAGGGCGGCGGCCCACTTCTTGCCGTCCGGGTCGTCCAGGGACTGTGCCTCGCAGGCCAGGGCAAGCGCCCAGGCCCAGCCGTAGGGGCGCTCCCCCAGGCCGTCCCTGCTGGTGACGAACTCCACCTCGGCGGCCAGCGCCATCGGCCGGAAGTGCGCGTTGAGCACGGACCTGATCTCCTTGGCGGGGACGACGTCCTCCGCGATGCGCAGCAGCCGCACAAGCAGCCAGTGCATCTCCACGCAGGAGTGCCAGTCATAGCTGCCGTAGAAGGCGGGGGTGCGCGCCTTGGGACGGAACGGGAAGTCGCCGGGCGCGGTCATGCTGTGGTAGACCCCGGACGGGAACTCGCGCCTGATGTTGGTGAGCGCCACCTGCGCGTAATCCGCCGCCTCGGCGCGCAGCAGCTCACCCCAGTCGTCCGCCAGTTCCACGTGTCACCTCCGCTGCTCCCCGCCGCTCCGCCTCCGACGGCCCGAGCGTAGCGCCCGGGCCACGGCGGGCGCACCGGCCCGCGCCGGCCGGGCTGGCAGACTGGAGCAATGGCGCTCGACGAATGGCACCGGCTGCAGGCGAATTCCTTCGGCGCAGTAGCCGGCGTCTACGAACGGGGCAGGCCGTCCTATCCAGCGGAGGCGATCGACTGGCTGCTCCCGCCGCAGGCACGGCGGGTCGCCGACGTCGGTGCGGGCACAGGGAAGCTGACCCGCCAGCTTCGCGAGCGCGGCCTGGACGTGATCGCCGTGGAGCCGTCGGCGGGCATGCGGGAGGAACTGCACCGGGCGGTGCCGGGGGTTCCCGTCCTGGCCGGCACGGGCGAGCAGATCCCGCTGGCCGATGACACCGTGGACGTGGTGATCGTGGCCCAGGCCTGGCACTGGGTGGACCCGGCACGTGCCGTGCCTGAGGTGGCCAGGGTGCTGGCCCCCGGCGGTCGGCTGGCCTTGCTGTGGAACCGCCGCGTCGAGGACGAGGAGTGGGTCGCGGACCTGTCCACCATCATCGGCAGCCGCGGCACCCCCGGGTCCAGCAGGCATTTCCCGGAGATCGGGCCGCCGTTCGGGCCGGCAGAGCGGCGCACCGTGCCCTGGGTGTACCGGTTGTCCCGGGCGGAGATGACCGACTGGGTCGCCTCCCGCAGCTATGTGATCACGTTGCCGGAGGAGCGGCGCCGCGTGGTGCTCGGCCAGGTCAGGGATCTGCTCGACACGCACCCGGCGCTGGCAGGTACTGAGGAGATCGCCCTGAACATGGTGACCCGCTGTTCCCGCGCGGGCCTGCCCTGCTAGCCCGGGGGACGACCCCCGCTGTATGTCAGGCTGGCCGCAGGAAGCGCTCGACCTCGGCGGCGTCGGCGGCCAGGGCGGCCGCGTCGGCACCGGGAAGCGGCGCGAACGGTGCCAGCGCGACCTTGCCGCCAGGCAGGCTCCAGGTGCCGACGGCGCGGCCGCGGACCAGTGCGAACGGCCGGAACAGCCCGTTGATCGCGATCAGCCGGCCGTGCGGGCCGACGACCGGGTCGCGTGAGTCCCAGCCAAGCAGCAGGGGGTCGTAGGCGCCGAGCAGCCGCGGCGGTGGCGGCGGGTACTCGTCCCGCCGCCCGGCCAGGTCCGCGAGACCGTCGTCGCGGCGGGCGAGCCGCCCGGCGATGGCGGCCAGGCCGTACCGGGCGTCGCGCAGCGGCAGCCCGGCCCACTTGGCCAGGTCGCGGTCGGTGGCAGGCCCGTGGCCGGCCAGGTAGCGGGCGGCAAGCTCGGCCAGGGCCCGGTCCCTGTCGAACGCCACGTGCTGCGCGGGCGGGGCACCGAGCCAGTCGCGGACCAGGGCGTAGGCATGGTCGCGCCCGGTCACCGGGCCGCGCACGATGAGCCCGCGCAGGCTGGCCAGCGCGAGCAGATGGACGATGGCCTGGCCCTGCGTGCGCACCCCTGCCGCGGCGATCCGTTCCGCGAGCTGCGCCCGTGGCAGCGGCCCCTCGGCGGTCACCGCGCGCTCGATGACAGCGACCGCGCGCTCGGCGTCGGCGGGCGGGACGCCTTCCTGGGCAAGCCTGCGGGCGTTGCCACGCAGCAGCGGCGGTGTGGTCAGCGGATGCAGCCACCAGTAGTCCTCGGCCAGCACCAGGTGCAGCGTGCCCCGGTTCAGCCAGGTCACCACGACGCACCGATCCCGGGTGAGGGCGGCGTCGACGTCAGCGGCCGTTTGCGCCCGGCTGCGGGCGCGCACCGCCAGCCGGGCCCCGCGCGGGTCCTGCGCCTGGATGGCGAGCAGCCGGCCAGCCACCCCTGCCGCGCCATCGGCCGGAGGCCCGGACAGCAACTGGGCCGCCATCCGCTGCGCCTGCCGCTGCTCCGGCGGGCCGGCCGCGGCGTCCGGTGTGGTCATGAACCCTTTCTAGCGCGGGGCCAGGCCCAGCAGCAGTTCGTCCACCACCCGCTCCACATACCCGGGCGGCATGCTGGACCGGTCGTACTTCCCGCGGGCGAGAATGGCGCCGGTCAGCATGGACAGCGCGGCCTCAATGTCGGTGCTTGCGCGCAGTTCGCCGGTGGCCACGCCGCGGCGCAGCACCGACCTGATCACCTCGCGGCGCGGTTCCAGCATCGTCTCCACGTAGCGCGCCATCAGCCGGGGGTATTTGGCGCCCTCACCCAGCAGCAGCGCGAACTCCCTGGCCCGGCGAGGATCGGCGACCGAGTCGCACATGGCGGCCAGCAACGTCACCAGATCCTCGCGAACCGATCGCCCGGCCGGCTCGGGCAGCGGAGTCGTCAGTGTCCCGATCGCGTCAAGGAGCAGCTCTTCCTTGCCCGGCCAGCGCCGGTAGATGGTGGCCTTGCCCACGCCCGCGCGGGCCGCCACCGTCTCGATGCACAGGCCCTCGGGCCCGGACTCGGCGAACACGCTGAGCGCGGCGTCGATGATGGCGCGCTCGGCACGCTCGCTGCGGGGCCGCCCGGGCCGGCGCTGGCCCGGCCCGGCATCTGTCTTCACTCCGGCCGGAGGCATCCGCTCGTCACTCCATCGCTCTGGGGCCGCCCAGGCCCTCCGCCGCGACCTCGCCGCCGGGCGCGGCCTCGCTGACGAGCACCGCCGCCCCGTTCGCGGGCACTGCCCCATTCACCGGCACGACCTCGCTGGCGCTGCCGTCGCCGGCCATGGCCTGGCGCCCCGGCGGGGCCTGGCGCGCGGCACCGGCCACGGCGCGGCCGGGCATCCAGCGCATCACGACGAGCGCACCGAGCAGCGTGATCGCCGCAGAGATCAACGTGGTGATGTGCATCGCGTGCACGAACGAGGCGTCGGCGAACGTCGCCAGGTCCCGGCCCGCCGGGCCCAGCTTGGCGGCCACCGCGTGGCTCGCGGTGATCGAGCTGGTGGCGGCATTCCGCGCCGGGGCGGGCAGGGCGCTCAGGTGCGGCCCGAGCTGGATGCGGTAGGCCTGCGCCAGGATGGAGCCGAGCACGGCTACGCCGAGCGCACCGGACACCTGGCGGGCAGTGTTGGTCAGCGCAGAACCAGCGCCGGCCCGCTCCCTGGGTACCACGGACATGACCGCCTCGGTGGAGGGTGGCATGACCAGGCCCATCCCCGCGCCCTGGACGAAGAAGGCCGCGGCCAGTACCCAGATGGGCGTGGCGACGTTGAGCACCCGATAGCTGACCAGCGCGGCGGTGACCAGCAGCAGGCCTGTCGCCACGACGGACTTGGCGCCGAACCGCCGTACCAGGGCCGCGCTGCGCGGGGCCATCAGCATCTGCGCCACGGCGAACGCCAGCGAGAAGGCGCCGGCCTTCAGCGGGGTGTAACCGCGGACGCTCTGCAGGTAGAAGCTCAGGAAGAACAGCGCGCCGATCATGCCGAAGAACACCAGCGACAGCGCGCCGATCGCGGACGACAGCCGCGCGTCACGGAACAGCCGCACATCCAGCGACGGGTACTTGACCCTGGCCTCGTACCAGACGAAGAAGGCGAGTATCGCCAGGCCGCCCAGCGCCGGGCCGAGCACGTCCGGGTGCACCCAGGTGCCCTTGTCGCCGCCCTGGATGATGCCGTACACCAGGAGCACCAGGCCCGCGATGGAGGCGAGGACACCGATGTAGTCGATCCGCCCGGGGCTGGGGTTCTTCGACTCCGGGACGAGCAGCGCGATCGCCACCACGCTCGCGGCGCAGAACGGCACGTTGATCAGGAACACCGAGCCCCACCAGAAGTGAGCGAGCAGCAGGCCGCCGACGATGGGGCCGATGGCTATGCCGATGCCGACGGCGACGGCCCAGATCCCGATGGCCCGGGCCCGCTCCGTGGGGTCGAACACGTTGGAGATGATCGACAGCGTCTGCGGCATCACCGCCGCCGCGCCCAGGCCCATCGCCGCGCGTGCCCAGACGAGCTGGTCGGGCGAGTGGGAGTAGGCGGTCATCAGCGAGAACAGGCCAAACGAGGCCAGGCCGAGCATGAGCATCCGCTTGCGGCCGATGCGATCGCCGAGCACGCCGAAGGTAAACAGCAGGCCGGCGAACACCAGCGTGTAGGAGTTGATCGCCCACTCGAGCTGGCTCTGGCTCGCCCCGAGGCCCGCGACAGGGTCGGCGATGGTCTTGAGCGCGACGTTGAGGACCGTGTTGTCCAGCACGATCGCCATCAGGCTGGTGATCAGGACGCCGAGGATGATCCAGCGGCGCCGGTACACCTTGGCGTCGGTATCGGCGAGCGGGGCGACGCTGGAGTTACCGGCCTGCCGCGAAACACCTGGCTCGTCCATGGTCCCCTCTCCGGGTCTGTCAGCCACCGCCGTGGCCCGTTCATCCCGGGGCGGCGAGGTTCGCCGCCCCGGGAAGGCCGACAATACGGAACAGGTCCGTATCGCAAAACATTCCCCGACTATCCGCCGGCCGGACGGCGTGGCATGCTGAAGGCGTCCGGGGACGCCACGACGGCGCCACGAGGCAGCAGGAGGATTCCCATGACCGCACAGCCCAGTTACTCGGGCGCGGCCGCGACCAAGGCGCGGACCGCAGAACCCCTCTATGGCGGCAGTGCCAGCAGGCGGGTCACCGTACGTGACCTCGCCGCCGCCAAGGCCCGCGGTGAGAAATGGCCGATGCTCACCGCCTACGACGCACTCACCGCGCGCGTCTTCGACGACGCCGGGATACCGGTGCTCCTAGTAGGCGACTCGGCGGGGATGGTCGTGTTCGGCCACGACACCACCATCCCGGTGACCGTGGACGACCTCATACCGCTCACCGCCGCGGTGGTGCGCGGTACCCGGCGGGCGATGGTCGTCGCGGACCTGCCTTTCGGCTCCTATCAGGCCTCGCCGCGCGAGGCGTTCGCCACCGCGAGCCGGTTCCTCAAGGAGGCCGGGGCGCACGCGGTCAAGCTCGAAGGCGGCATGCGGGTGGTCCGCCAGGTCGAGGAACTGGTGCAGGCCGGCGTGCCGGTCATGGCTCACCTGGGCCTGACGCCGCAGTCGGTCAACGCCTTCGGCGGGTACCGGGTACAGGGCCGGGGCGAGGACGGCGAGCGCCTGCTGCACGACGCCAAGGCGCTGGAGGCGTCGGGCGCCTTTTCGGTCGTCCTTGAGTGCGTGCCCACGGAACTGGCCGCCCGGGTCACCCAGAGCCTGTCCATCCCGACGATCGGGATCGGCGCCGGCCCTGAGTGCGACGCCCAGGTGCTGGTCTGGCAGGACATGGCCGGGCTCACCGCGCACACGGCGAAGTTCGTGAAGAGGTACGCCGACGTGGCCGCAGTCCTCGGCACCGCCGCGCGAGCCTTCGCCGAGGAGGTCGTCGGCGGCCAGTTCCCCGACGCGGAGCATTCCTACCGCTGATCGATTGTCGTCGCTGGCACTCCACCCACCTTCTGGGGCACTAGACATGCAATCACGGTGGTGGGTAGTGGTTTGGCGCATCCTTGTTGAGGGTCCCGGGAATTCATCTATGGGCCCGGGCGGTCCGGTGGAGCCGGCGGGAGGCCCCCGGCGGGCGGGGGTCCTGGCCATACCAGCAGGACTGGGCACGAGGCGTGGTCGATGACAAAGCGGCTGGCCGGGGCGAGGCTCTTGGGTCCGGCGCGGGTCCGGTCGCCGTCGCGGGCCACGATGAGCAGGTCCGCGCTTTCGGCAGCGGCGGTGACCTCCCGTTCGGGCCGCCCCTGGCGCTGTGTCCGGGTGCAGGGCCGCGCCAGGCGGTGCGCGGCGGCGTTGAGCAGCTCGGTGGCAGATGCGGTGGCGAGTTCCGCCACCCGGTTTCCTGGGTCTCGTTCGGGGTGGCCCCGGCCGAGTAGCCCCGCGTAGGCGCCGTGGGCCGCGCCCGGGATCTCCTGTGGGGTGACGTGAAGCAGCACGATCTCGGCGTCAGGCGGACCCGTGCTGGTGCCAGACCCGGCGCCACAACAAGGTGGCCAGCGACCCGGCGTAGGTCAGATTCGGCCCGATGTTCACCCCGAGCAGCACCGCCAGCACGGCACCGGGGCCGGACGGCGCGGCCAGCGGCAGCAGCACCAGCACGGCCGGCAGATTGTTGATGAGGTTCGCGAGCACGGCCGCGACCGCCGCCGCGGCCAGCAGCGCAGGAAGCGACGTGCCGCCCGGGAGCAGTGGGCCGAGCGCGCTGGCGAGCCCGTTGCTGACCACGGCGGCCACCACGATGCCCAGACCGGCACGCCCGGCGGGGGCGCGGCGGGCAGGGCCTGCGCGCCCGCGTCCAGGTCGGCACCGAAAAACCGGCCGAAGACCACATACTCGGTGCCGATCGCGGCTGCCCACGGCAGTGCCATCAGCGCCGCGAACCGGGGGAACGCCAGGCCGCTGGCGGCGAAGGCGAGCAGGTTGGTCAAGTTGGAAACCGGCAGCAGCAGCGATGCCGAGTTCGCCAGGTGAGTGCACGCATACACATACGGCCTCGGGCGGGCACCCAGCCGCGCCGCCGTGGCGAATACCACCGGCGTGAGCAGCACCACCGTGGCGTCCAGGCTGAGCACCGCCGTTGTCACCGCCGCCACCGCGAACACCAGCACCAGCAGCCGGCGCGGGCGCCCGCTGGACAACTGGGCCATCCACGCCCCGCACCAGCGGAACAGCCCCTCGTCGTCGCACATCTGGGCGAGCACAAGCACAGCCGCCAGGAAACCGATGACCGGGCCCAGGCGCCGCGCCTCAGCCAGCGCAGCGTGCCCAGAAATCGCGCCAGCCGCGACGACTACGACCGCACCGGGAACCGCGGCGACCGCTTCCGGCCACCCCCGCGGCCGCGCTACCGCCCACGCCAGAACCACCACCAAGACGGCGACAGACACAGCCTCGGCGGCAGCAGCGTTCAGGACCGGTCCTCCCAGAGCGGCAAGATGTGGTCACCGGCATCCAACCAGACCTGGCCATCCAGGTCCCTGCCCTGCTCGCCGATGAGCGGGGCGCGCCCCGCAGCGGCCAGGACGCGCTGAGCGTCACGAGACCAACTGGTTGTCGCTGAACGCGCCGTTGTCGCCGGAGCTTGCGATCACCGTGACGTGGTGAGCGGCCGCTCCCTGCAGGATGGAGTGCATCTGTACCTTGATAGTTACGTAACTATCTTGGTACATTCACGCCATGGAAGCTGCGCTGCGGGCACTGGCGGATCAGAGCCGGCGGACGATGCTGGAGACCTTGACCGGCGGCCCGGCAACCGCGGGTGAACTGGCGGCGCTGCTGCCGATTGCCCGCCCGGGGGTATCGCGGCACCTGCGGGTGCTGCGGGAGGCGGGACTGGTCGAGGTCCGCCAGGAAGCGCAGCGGCGGGTCTACAGCCTCCGCCCCCAGCCGCTCGCCGAGATCGATGAGTGGCTGGGCCGGTACCGGGCCATGTGGGAACAACGACTGGACGCCCTGCACACCGAGATAGCCCGGGGGAAACGCGAGCGAAGGAACACCAGATGACCGGCAACGCACGTCCGGGCACGCGCATCCTGGGCAGCCTGCGATCGGCAGACGGCAAGGGCATCGTGCGCATGGAGGACCGCTTCGACACCGATATCGACGACGTGTGGTCGGCACTCACAGATCCCCGCCGTCTCGCCCGATGGCTCGGCGAGGTCGAGGGGGATCTCCGCCTGGGCGGTGAGTTCCGGGCACGTTTTTTTGCCAGCGGATGGGAAGGCACCGGGCGGGTGGAAGCGTGCGAGCCCCCGCAGCGACTGCTGGTGCTGACCAAGGAAACGGGCGAGCCGGACGAGGACGCGGGCGAACCGGACGAGCACACCATCGAGGCCACGCTGACCGCCGACGGCAACCAGACCATCCTGGTCATCGAGGAACGGGGCATGCCCCTGGACCTGCTCGCCCCCTACGGGGCCGGGGTGCAGGTCCACGTCGAAGATCTCGCCGCCCACCTCGCCGGGCGTGAGCGCGGCGACGCCCAGGCGCGGTGGGCCGAGCTCATCCCTGCCTATCAAGACCTGGCGGCCAACGCCGGCTAGGCAGGCGCTCCGGCTTCGTCTTCGCCGCCGCGGCCCGCCGAGCCGGCCATCAGGCCCAGGCCGATGCCGAGCATCCACACGTCCTTGCTGACCGCGGTACCGGCCTGGGTCGGCCACACACTGCCCGGCTTGTGCATTGCCGGGGTGCGCAGGTACATGGCGAGCAGGCTGCCGGAGAACCCAGTGAGCGCGGCGCCGGCCAGGGCACTGGGCACCACGGGGGCGAGCAGGGCCGAGCCGACCGCGATCTCACCCGCGGCCAGGAGCTTGACGAAGCGCTCCGGCGGGATGCGCTCCAGGAAAGGGAAGGCGCCGGACGCCGCCTTGTGCACGCCCTTGGCGCGGGCCTCGTCGGCGTGCCATTTTTCCAGTCCCGCGTGGAGGATATAAGCGCCCGCCGCGATGCGGCCGGGGAGGTCACGTGCCTTGACGCGCAGAATCACGGGCGTCCTTTCTCCTCAGAGTCTTGTTGAAAGCTAAACATACTAGGCGGCGCACCGACCGGGGGCCGCGGGTCAGCTAGACGTCGGTGACGCGCAGCCCGGCGTGGGCCTTGTACCGCCGGTTGATGGAAACCAGGTTGGCGGTGAGCGCCTCGATCTGCCCGCAGTTGCGCAGCCGCCCCGCGTACAGGCCACGGGCGCCGGGAATCCGCGCTGCGAGCGCCTGGACCAGGTCGGTGGCCGACCGGTCGTCGCCAAGCACCAGCACGTCCAGGTCGATGCTGGCAACCTCCGGATCGAGCAGCAACATGGCCGAGACATGGTGGAAGGCGCCGACCACCACCGAGCCGGGCAGCACCGCCGCCGCCTGCTGCGCGGCACTGCCCTCGGCCACGGGCAGCGGGTAGGCGCCACGCTGGTCGAATCCCATCGGGTTCACGCAGTCGATGACGATCTTGCCGGCCAGCGCGGCGGCCAGCGACTTGAGCAGGTCGCCATGGCCGTCCCAGGGCACCGCCACGATCACCACGTCGGCAGCGGCGGCCGCATCCGCGTTCGCCATGCCGCGGATGCCCAGGTCCGCGCCCAGGGCCTGCGCGGCCGCGACGGCGCGCTCCGCGCTGCGGGAGCCGATGATGACCGGGTTGCCGGCCAGCGCAAACCTGCGGGCCAGGCCGCGGCCCTGGTCACCGGTGCCGCCCAGGATGCCGATAGCCAAGGTGGCGACGTCGGGGCCGGGTGCCGCCTGCGGGTCAGACATGCCCCGATCCTGCCAGAGCGGTACAGGGCCGTGGCACCATGGGGGCGTGAACGCCGAGCAGGTCGCCGCGCTGCGGACGCTGCTCGCCCCCACCGGCTGGCTGGACCGGGCCGCGGAGTTCGCCCGTGCCCTGCGCGGGTCGGCGCGGACGCCAGGGGGGCTGTTGCTCGTGGGTACGCCCGAGCACGAGCCGTGGCACTTCGCCGCGCACCTGGATGACGAAAGCCGGTTCGCCGGCCTGCCCGAACTTGCGCCCACCCTGGTCCGCTGGAACCCGCCGCCCGGGGGGCCGCCGCACCTGAGCGTGAGCCTGGCCCGGCTGCGCGACGCCGGGCGCGGCGACTCGCTCGTGGTGGTGAGCCCGCAGGCGGCACCGGACCGGCTGCTCGAGCGGGTCAGCGACGCCCGCAAGGGCGGGGCGACGATCCTGGCCCTGGACCGCGGCGACCGCCGCCTGGCGGATGTGGCCCACGAGGCACTGACCGTGGCGCCGTCCGCGCCGCTGACGTTCGACGCCGTCCAGCACCTGGTCAGCGCCGCGGCCGGGGAACGCATTGAGCGACCTCGGGGGCTGCGTGCACGGCTCGCCAGGATTCTCGACACGGTCAGCGGCCCGGTTTCCCCCTAAGGTGTGGTGCATGAGCGAGCTTTCCGGGCCCGCGGACCACAGCCTCATGCGGGTATCCGACGGCGACCGCGAGCAGGCTGCCGAGGTGCTCCGCGAGGCCGCCGGGCAGGGGCGGATCAGCCTCGACGAACTCGACGAGCGCCTCGAATCCGCCTACGCCGCCAAGACCTACGCCGACCTCGCGGCGGTCACCCACGACCTGCCGCGGTCCGCACAGATGCCGGTCCCCCCAGTCCAGGGAGCCACCCAGCTCAGCCGGATCGGCGGCACGCCGCAGTCCAAGTTCTCTGTGGCGATCATGAGCGGCGCGCGGCGGATGGGCAGGTGGGTGGTCCCGCCCACGTACGTCTCGGTGGCCGTGATGGGCGGAATCGAGCTTGACCTGCGCGAGGCCCAGTTCAGCGAGCCTGTGGTCACCCTGCACGCCTACACGCTGATGGGCGGCATTCAGATCACCGTCCCCGAGGACGTCGATGTGGACGTGTCCGGGTTGGCCTTCATGGGCGGGTTCGACCACAACGCCAGCGGGCCCGGGGTGCCCGGCGCGCCTCAGGTGCGGGTCCTCGGATTCGCCCTGATGGGTGGCGTCGAGGTCCGGCGCAAGCCGGTGAAGGCCAAGCGCGCGCCCGTGGAGGGCGGCAGCCAGCGAGCCGTCGGCGACGCCGGTCAGGGCGCCATCGAGGACTGAGGTGCCCCTCAGCCGTCCAGGCTGAGGACCATGGTGGGGCGCTCGATGACGTGGTCCTCGCGCAACGGCCGCACCGCGGTGCCGATGGCGAAGAACTCGGTGGTGTGCGAGCCCCAGGTGTGACTGTGCTGGCGGAGCTGCACCCCGACGATCCCCTCCGCGTGGTAGGCCTCCGCCTCGGCCTGCATCCGGCTCATCGCCAGCTCACGCGCGTCGTACAGGGCCTGGGTGAACTGCTCGAGCTCGACGTTCTTGCCGATGTTGCCGAGGACGCCGCCCAGGCGCTGGTGCGCGATGTGGTACACGCAGGTGCCCATCACCATGCCAAGCGGCGCGTACCCGGCCCGGATCAGGGTCCAGAAGTCCTGGCCGGTCAGGTCCGAGGTGAACGGCTGGTTCTTGTTGTTGCGCCAGTTGCTGACCCCGCCGCCAGCGGCGCCCTCCTCGGCCTTGACCGCGGTGCCGACCGCGATGAACTCGGCGATGTCGGCGCCGAACTCCTTCAGCTCCACATCCAGCCGGACCCCCACAATGCCGTCCGCGCCCAGCGCGTCCGCCTCGGCTTCCATCCGGCCCATGGCCAGCTCCCGCGCGTGGTACATGGCCTGGGACAGCACGTCCAGCTCCTGGTTCTTGCCCCACCGGCCGAACTGCAGTCCCACATGGTAGATGGAGGTGCCCAGCACCAGCCCGAGCGGGCGGAACCCTGCCTCGCGGACCAGCAGGAACTCGTTGACCGACAGGTCGGAGGTGAAGATGGAACCAGGCTTGCCCGGTTTCAGCTCGGCCAGGCGTGCCAGCGCGTCATGCGGCACCCCGGCCGCGTTCAGCTCGGTGGAGGTCTGGTCGGTCATCGTTCTCCTCGGATCAGAATGGTGGACCGTGCCCATCAGGGGCCCAGCCGGACCCGGGCGGCCTGGCGGCGCTTCGGGTCAAGAGACATGATCGCCAGGCTGGGCCGCTCCGCGGACCGCGCCCGGGCGTGGAAGCGCGCGATGGCGGTACCGATCAGGGTGGCCTCGACGATGTGGTCACGCCGGCCTTCGGCGGCCGGGCAGTCACGTTCCCGCACCCGGGTGGTCACCGTGGTCACGACCACCCCGTCGGCACCCAGCCGGGCCACGTCCTTCTCCAGTTGCTCACGTGCGTCGTGGCGGGTGTGGGTCATCACCTCGGTATAGCCATGGACTTCGGTGTTCCCGGCCCCCCAGCGGGTCTGGGTGACGGTGAGCCAGTCGTCGTGGCGGGCCCCGACGGAGATGCCGAGCGCCAGGCCCACCGGCATCCAGCCGTCCACGAACAGCTTGGCGAAGTCCTGGCCGGACAGGTCGGAGGTGAACGGCCGCGCCAGCGGCGGGCCGGGGCCGCGCACGGCGGTGCCGAGCGCCTTGAACTCCAGGCCGCCGGCCGGGAAGGCGCCGATGCTGAGGGTCACGCCGACCACGCCATGGCCGCCGAGCGCGGTACATTCGGCCGTCATCCGGTCGATCGCGCTGCGCCGCGCCTGGTACAGCGTTGCCACCATGGGCCCGAACGAGGCGAAGTCGCCGTCGCCGGACACCGTGGTGACGCCTACCGCGGGCACCCCGCGCCCGAACCCGGTCCAGGCCCCGGGGCAGGAGAACCCGCCGGTGTAGCCCACGTTGTAGACGGCCGCGCCGAGAACCTGGCCGACCGGCTCGAACCCGGTGCTGCGGATCGCCGCGAACTCAGCTGTCGACAGCGCCGAGCCCCAGGTACCGCTGTCCCGGATCTCGGCCATCCGCGACCGTGCCGCCGAGGGCAGGCCCGCTCCGCTGCCATCGTCGGCCACGCGCGCCCCCTTTCGTCAGGTCCGGCGCCGCTTTCACGATACCGGCCCATCCCGGCAGGGCTCAGTAGCCGTGCTCAGTCATCACCATTCTGGGCGTCCCACTCCTCGTTGCGGCGGCGCACCGTCTCCAGTGCCTGGGCCGCCTCCTCCTCCGTCGAGTACGGCCCGAGCCGGTCCTTGGCCGGGCAGCCTTGTTCGGGTTCAACCGTGTGATGCCGGAGGCAATACCACCAGCGGTGTCCGGAGTCCATGCCGATTAGACTCGCAGACCATGGCGACCTTGCTCCAGCCCGGCCGGATATCTCCTATGCGGCAGGTGCCCGCGCACATCCCGCGGCCGGAGTACGTGGGCCGCCAGCGCCCCAGGACCGGGGAGCCAGACGTCAAGGATGCGCAGACCATCGAGCGGATGCGGGCAGCGGGCAAGCTCGCCGCCCAGGCGCTGGCCGAGGTCGGCCGCCACGTCATGCCCGGAGTGACCACGGACGAACTCGACCGGATCGGGCACGAGTTCCTGTGCGACCACGACGCCTACCCCAGCACGCTCGGCTACCGGGGCTTCCCCAAGTCGCTGTGCACCTCGCTGAACGAGGTGATCTGCCATGGCATCCCTGATGACACGGTGATCGCCGAGGGCGACATCGTCAACGTGGACATCACCGCGTTCCGCGGCGGCGTGCACGGGGACACCAACGCGACGTTCCTCGCCGGCGATGTGGACGAGGAGTCGCGGCTGCTGGTGGAGCGGACCCACGAGGCGATGATGCGGGGCATCCGGGCGGTGGCCCCGGGCCGGCCGCTGAACGCGATCGGCCGGGTGATCGAGTCCTACGCCCGCCGGTTCCACTACGGGGTGGTCCGCGACTTCACCGGGCACGGGATCGGGACCACGTTCCACTCCGGCCTGATCGTGCCGCACTTCGACGACCCCGCGGTCAGCCTGATCATGGAGCCAGGGATGACGTTCACCATCGAGCCGATGCTCACGCTGGGCACCATCGAGTACGACATCTGGCCGGACGGCTGGACCGTGGTGACCAAGGACGGCAGGCGTACCGCGCAGTTCGAGCACACGGTCCTGGTCACCGGCGACGGCTACGAGATCCTCACGCTGCCGTAGCGGGGACCGCCCGGGTAGTCGCTACCCGGGCGGGTGCTCCCGCTGCCTGCCCGCTCGTGCGGCGGGATGACCCGGTCAGCAGGCACCGGGCCGACGGCACCCGCAGTCGCAGCCTTCCTGGCGGCACGAGCAGTCGCAGCCTTCCCGGCAGCAGGCTCCGGGCCCGCGTGAACCGGAACACGGCACCAGGACCGGCCCAACGCCGGGGATCGCCTGGCACCGTGCCTCAGCGACCAGGGCGGCCGCGGCCTGCTTACCGCTTTCACCGGTGCGCGACATCCGGGCAGCGATGAGACCGGTCACGACCGGGGTCGAGAAGGACGTCCCGCTCCACCGGGCCATGCCATAGAACTGCCTCTTCTGGCCCTTGTAAGGATCGACGCGACACACATAAGTGCCATCGGCGTACGCGTTGACCAGGTTCCGGCCTGGTGCGTATACGTCCACCCAGCTACCGTAATTGCTGAAGTCAGCCCGGTCACGCAGGTCAGCCGCGAGCGCGCCAACGGACAACACCTCGGGGAAAGCGGCGGGCCAGAACGGATGCCGAGAGCCATTGTTGCCAGCTGCGACAATACACGCGGTCCCCTTGTACTGGCCGAGCAGCTTCAGCCATCCCTCAAAGGCGAGCAGCGGAAGATCCCATCGTGTCGGCGCGGTAATCGACAAGTGAAAGAGATCGACGCCGAGCTTGAGCGCCCTGACCAGCTCGCGGACGAAGTGGGATTCCAGCGCGCTGCCCGCGACCCTGAAAACGTTCGAGACGATGACATCTGACTGCGGCGCCATGGACCGGACGACGCCCGCCACGAAGGTGCCGTGCCCGGCATAAGGCGGGATCACCTTCTCGCCCTGCCACATCTCGCGATCGGCTTCCCAGTGCTGAAGCGCTCCGTCGGGCCTGCGGCCGCGCCGCACGCCCCGCAGCCAGGGGTGCTTGTGGTCGGCGCCCTTGAGCAGTCCGGTGTCCGCGACGTAGATCAGCACCCCGGCGCCGCTGTTCCCCACGCACACCCCTGGGGATGGCTCGATGCCGTCATACACCACTTCGGGCTCGGTGGCCGGGCAGGGACCCACCTCAGGCGCTACGGTCAGCACGTGATTGGGCGTCGCGATGCCCTCGCCGAGCCTCCGGTCGATGACGTCGAGAACGGGGAGCACCTCTAGCCGATAGGGCAACTGGAGCAGGACGACGCCAGCGACCACCGGCCGGTACCCGTGGGGCTCGCCCGGCCCTTCACCGTCAGGCTTCTCGGGCCGGTCGCCGTCGGTCTCTCCGGTCTTGTCACCGCCAGGCTTCATGCGCCCGCCACCACCGGTATCCGCCGTGCCCTCACCGCCGGTCGCCCTGGCCCGGTCGTCGATGGCCACCTTCACACGATCATCGCCGCGCCATTCCGGCTCACGCACCTGCGGTTCGTCGGCCGGCAGGTCCGGGGCGGGGTGGCCTGGCCGGTACCCGTCGGATTCACTCGCGATATGCCAGAGGATTTCCCACACCTGGCCCAGGTATTCCTGGCGCACGAGGATTTGGCCGACCGCGTACATAAAGCCGACCCCGCGCTCGGAAGGCTCGGTCTGGACCTCGATATCGGCCTTGGCGAACTCGTCTTGTATGTAACTAACCTGTTCTCTGACCCGGTCGGCCAGCGCCATTTCCGCGGCCAGCTCTTCAGACAAATGATATTCGGCCAGCCCGCTCTCTCTCCGGGCAAATGCTGACGCTATCCTGTCTGGGCCATTGTTGTCGTCTTCGCTCACGATTTCCTCCATAAGAGCTTGCGCTATGGCATGGTGCCGACGCTCACCGGGGGCTGGCCGGGCGGCAGGCAAGCCGAATACGGTCCCAAGGGCCCGCTAACCAAACAGAGCAGCGAGCATGGCCCGCTGATACATGCCAGCCCGAAAATCTCAGGAAGGCCCGTGCGCCGCCAGTCACCTTGCGCGCATGATGAGCCACACTAAGTGGCGTAAGGCCGGGTTAATGCGCCAGGTAACGGTTAGACCATTCGAATGCGGAGGCCTAAAATCAACGGCGTGGCAGGGAAAGCCCACACGGGGGTGGCCGCGCGGCACGCTGTCGATGACTTGCTGCCGCTGGCTTTGTCCCGCCCTCAGGAGGCACTGACCAGGGCCCGCGAGATATTGGCCAGCAACCCCGGCCTTTATGACGCGTCGGTAGCACACCAGGCCGCGGGAATTGTCCTGCGCGAGTTCGGTGATGTCGATGCCGGCATCCGGGAGTTGCATGAGGCATTACGCCTCGCACGCCGTGCCCTCTCGGCCGAGCGGGAAGCGGATGTGCTGGCCACGCTGGGCGTGGCGCTTGTCTACGCGGGCCGGACATCAGCCGGCCTGGCCAAGCTCAACCAGGCCATAGACCACTCCCGTGGCGTGCAGGCCGCCCGGGTGCTGCACCGGCGGGGTATAGCCCTGTGGACGCTGGGCCAGTACCCGGCGGCCCTTGCCGACTTCCGCCAGGCGGTGACCGTGCTACGGCGCGCGGGCGACACGTTGTGGCTGGCCCGGGCGCTCAACGCGCGCGCGGTGGTCCATCTGGACCGCGGGGCGGCCAAGCGCGCGGATGCCGACCTCGTAATCGCCGGGCGCCTGTTCGCCGAGGTGGATCAAGAACTCGAATCGACCTATACGGTGCTCAACCGCGCGACCGTCGCCTTCCGGTCCGGAGACCTGCCGACTGCGCTCTGTCTTCTCGATCAGGCAGCCACGCGATTCCGGCCACTGGGTGTCCCGACGCCAGCCCTCAGCATCGACAGATGCGCGGTCCTGCTGGCCGCCGGACTGGCCAGTGACGCGTTCGCCGAGGCGGACGCCGCCGTTCGCGACATCGAGCGGATCCGTGGCCGGTCCACCAAGAGGGCCGAGCTACTGCTGGCAGCGGCCAACTGCGCCCTGGCCACCGCGCAGCCACAGCTAGCGTGGAAGTGGGCGCTGGCCGCGGGGCGCCTGTTCCGGTCACAGCAGAATGCCTGGTGCCTGGCGCGCGCCCGGCTGGTGGTGGGCCAGGCACGTTACGCGGCCGGGCCAGCTTCGGTGCGGCTGCTGCGGGACGCCGCACAGGCTGCCGCCGGGCTGGATGCACTCCACTCCGGCGATGCCGCTCAGGCGCATCTGCTGGCCGGCCGGGTAGCACTGGACCTGGGCCGCGGCAGCGAAGCCGAGTGCCATCTCATCGCGGCCGCCGAGGGTCGCCGACGCGGTCCGCCGTTGGCCCGCGCCAGTGGCTGGCTCGCCGAGGCACTCCGGGCCCAGGCCGCAAGCAGCCCGCGCCGTCTGCTGCTTGCCTGCGGCCGCGGGCTGGAGGTGCTGGATGAGCACCGATTCACCCTGGGTGCCTCGGAGCTGAGGGTGCAGGCGACCGCGCACGGCGCCGAACTAGCCATATTGGCGCAGCGCCACGCGGCCCGGGCACGCCGCCCCCGACTCCTGCTTACCTGGAGTGAACGGTGGCGCGCCACCGCTCTCGCCGTCCCCCCGGTACGGCCGCACACGGACGCGGAACTCAACACCGGCCTTGCTGCCCTGCGCGGGTCATGCGGCGTTTGGAGGATGCCCGCGGGAGGGGCGCCCCGAGTTCTTCTCTCCAGCGGGAGGTGGCCCGGCTCGAGCGCGAGCAACGCAGGCTCGAGGGCCTGGTGCGTGCCTGTGCGCTGCGTGCCCATGGGAGCGTCAGCTCGGACCAGGGCGTCGTCCGTATTCCGGTACTGCTCGACCAGCTCGGCCCGGCCAAGCTGGTCGAGATCGTGGATATCGACGGCACCTTGCACGTGCTGGTCTGCGGGGCCGGACAGGTACGGCAGTTCACCGCGGGCCGCGCCAGCGACGCCGCTCGGGCCGCCGGGTTCGCCCGCTTTGCCCTGCGCCGCCTGGCCCGCAGCCGGGCCGACGATGACCTGGAAAGCGCGGCGGCCATCCTGAAGTCGGTCGGCCCAAAGCTCCAGGACACACTCCTGGGCCCGGCCTGGCGCCATCTGGGCGATGGGCCTATCGTGGTCGTCCCGCCGGGAAAGCCGCACACGATCCCCTGGACGCTCATCCCCGCGCTCGGTGATCGCGTGGTCAGCGTCGTCCCCTCGGCGGGGGCCTGGCTGCGGGCCCGCACCGCCCGGCAGCCGAGCCACCGCCATGTCACGCTCGCCCGCGGGCCAGGCCTGGCCACCAACGGAGCCGAGGTGCCCGCCGTGGCCCGGTTGTATGACGACGTCACGGTGCTGGCCGGCGATGAGGCCACGGCCGAGAAGGTGCTGCACGCACTGGACGGGGCGTGGCTGTCGCACATCGCCGCGCACGGGATATTCCGCGCGGACAGTCCCATGTTCTCCGCGCTGCGCATGCATGACGGCCCGCTGACGGTCTACGACTTCGAGCAGTTGCGCCGCGCGCCGTACCGGCTGGTGCTTTCCTGCTGTGACTCGGCCGTCCTGGCATCGGCCGGCGCCAATGAACTGCTCGGCCTGGTCAGCAGCCTGCTGCCGCTGGGCACGGCAGGGATCCTCGCGGCCATCGTCCCGCTGAACGACCACGCCGTGGTACCGGTGATGCTGGACGTGCACCGGTACCTGAAGGCGGGCCAGACCCTCGCCGAAGCGATCCACCGGGTCCGGCAAGGGCCGCCGGCGACCCGATCCAGCAGGCCACGGCGGAGTCGCTGGTGGCGCTCGGCGCGGCATGACTGGGGTCACAGCGTGACCCAGCCGGTGAGCACGTCGATGTCGGCCGCGACACGACAACGCAACCGGAACGGGCCAGGCGGGATGGGCTGGATCGAAAAGCAGCCGATCTCGTCGGTGGAGATCTCCGGGTCGGTGCCTGCGTGCGTCTGTACCTCGATCGTCCCGCTCTGGGCCGGAACGATCTGGCCGAGGACCGCATCGGCGGAGACTTCAAGCTCGATGATCAGGCGCGGGTGGGTGAAGGTCAGCGCCCGAATGGACGCGGCCTCCGAACGGGTGGCCGCGATCAGGCCGGAGCCATCGATGGAGTCGTAGGTGAGCTGGGCCAGTTCAGCGTCGATGTTGCGCCAGGCGAACGCGTTCTTGGCGGCTTCCACGAATTCGGGCGGGACTGCCCGACGGGCACGAAGAGCCTGCTGCAGTTCTCTCAGGAGTTCATCGTCGTCCCAGTCGTCGAGGTTCACCGCCCACCTCCTGTCTGCTCGATGCCCTCAGGATCGCCGTCGGCTATGGCGGCCATGTGCGCGGAGCGGCGTAGCCGTTCGAGGCAGCGGGCTCTCCTCGGGCCGATGCTCCCGACCGGCACGCCCAGCGCTGCGCTGATGTCCTCGTACTGGTGCGACTGGTCACTGACCAGCATGGACAACAGCTCGCGGCAGGGCCGCGGAAGCTCTGCGAGGGCCGTCCGGAGTGTGGCGTGGCGTTCCGCGACGAGGATCTCCTGTTCGACCATTACGGCATCGGCGTCTTGCGGCATCTGGTCCTCCGAGGGGCAGCCCAGCACGATCTTGTCGTTGCGCTGCCCGCAGGGCGCGAAGGCATTCGCGCTGTGTCGTCCTGACCAGCCAGCCTGGTAGTGCCGCAGGCTCGCGGAGCCGGCCGATGTTCTCGACGAGCAGCAGCCAGACGCTCTGGCCGACATCATCGACGTCTTCCCGGCTCAGCCGGTACCGCCCGCAGATCGACCACACCAACTGCGTGTACCGCTCGACGATCTCGTTCCAGGCACCCTGGTCACCGGCAGCCGCTCGGGTGACCAGATCGATGACCAGGGGGTCATCACGCATGACGCATCCTCGCCCGTACCCCTTTCCTGGCTGGGCTTTGGGCCACCGCCGCCACTAATGCGGAGGAGCGCAGGCCGCCATCTGATACATGGCCCGGCACATTGATATATAGCCGCAGCATGATGCATCAAAGCGGCCGTGGTGCGGCTCCCCGTGCCTGCCCCGCGGCATGGCACGTCATGATGAGCTCATGGGTGAGCTGATCGTGCTGCGGCACGGCGAGACGGAGTGGAGCCGCGACCTGCGGCACACCGGCCGCACCGACCTGCCGCTGACCCCGGCCGGTGAGGCGGCGGCGGCCGCGCTTGCGCCCGCGCTGGCGGCCCGGCCGGTGCGGGCCGCGTTCACCAGCCCGGCCCGGCGCGCCGTCATGACCGCGGCCCTGGCCGGGCTGGCCGGTGCCAAGGAGGACCCGGACCTGCAGGAGTGGGACTACGGCGGGTACGAGGGCCGGACCACGGCCGACATCCAGGCCGAGCGGCCGGGCTGGTACCTGTGGCGGGACGGGGTCATCCCCGGCGATGCCGCCCACCCCGGGGAGACCCTTGCCGAGGTCGGCGCGCGGGCCGACGCGGTGCTGGCACGGGTGCGCCCACTGCTGGCCGACGGCGACGTCGCGCTCGTCGCCCACGCCCACCTGCTGCGCGTGCTGACCGCCCGCTGGCTGCGGCTTGAGCCCGCGGCCGGGCGCCTTTTCCAGCTCAAAACGGCGACCCTGAGCACGCTGGGCACCGAGCACGGCGAGCCGGTGATCACCTCCTGGAACGTGCCACCGGCGGTTTTCCCGGGCTGACGCCACCGGGGTCCCGGGGGTCGCTCCCGGGCAGCGGCCAAGGCCCCCGCGACGAAGTCGCAGGCAGGCCACCGGGGGGCTCCGGGGCGTCCCCCGGGCCAGCACCGCTCAGCCGGCGCCGTGGGCGTTGAACGTGCACCAGTTGACGAAGCTGCCGGGATCCTCGGTGTCCTGTGCCTGCCGCGCCTCATGGAGCGCGCGGGCCAGGGTGGCGCCCCGGGACAGGCGGCGGTGCACCGCTGTCATCATCCCGGCCGCCGGGATGTCGGGGACCACCGCGGCGCTGGCAAGGATGCCGGTGGTCCCCCGGGCCAGCAGCGCGCCCACGAAGCCGAGCACCTCGTCGCCCGCATAGCTGGCCTGGGAGCCGGACTGACACGCCGCGAGGACGAGCCGGCGCGGCGCGAGCCCGCGCGCGTAGATCTCCTGGAGCGTCATCGGGCCGTCGCTGAGCAGCAGGGAGGAGAACATCGGATTGTCCGCTCGCAGCACGCCGTGGCAGGCAAGGTGGGCGAGACCGGCGCCTGCCAGGGCACCGGCCACCGCATCGGCCGTGCTCGCGGGGGGCGTAAGGCGGTGCGCGGAGGCATAGAGGCCGGCTAGCGACTCAATCTCCTCGATGGCCCCGGGCAGATCGGGCCCGGCCACGAGCACCACACCGTGGCCCGCATCCGCGGCCGACGGCGTGGCACGCGCAGCGGCCGCCGTGCGCGCCCAGATGGTCGCGGACGGTGCCACGGCAACCGGGCCTGCGTGCACCGCCGCCCACGGGACACCGTCCAGGCCGGGCACGGGGATTACGACCAGTTCGTCACCGGTACCTACCTTCAGCGGGGCCAACAGCAGCCCGGTCAGCCTGCGCAGGCGCAGGTCCGCGCTGGCACGGGCGGCAGCGTGCGCGGCCGGATCCCCGGGTTGCGCGAGCCGGCGCAGCGCGAACAGCAGCGCGCGCACCTGTTCCCTGACCGGCCGCAACGGCCCGAGCGGCGCGATCTCGCTGCGGCGCGGGCCGATGACCACCGCGATCAGCTCGTCCCCGAGCAGCCCGTAGGCGACGAGCAGCCGCCCGGCCAGCAAGTCACGCAGCGTGCCGATGGCTACCGGTGCCGCGGAGGTCTCCGCCACGGGGCCACCCCGCCAGGTGGCGTGCCGGATCCGCTCTTCCAGGACCGCCTGCCCGGGCACCGGCCGTTCGGCGCGCGCGGCGGCCGGCAACTCGCTCGCACCCTCCCGCGTCTCGGCCTGCACCGCCCGCAAGGCGGCGATGTCCGCGCTGATCGGAGCGAACGACGGCGGCTCGACGGCCAGCAAGGCGGCGGCGCGGCCACGCTCCATCCAGCGCAGAACCCGGGCAGGCGAACCGTCCCTGACCACCACCCCCAGCCCGATCCGGCCCAGCTCAGCGCCATGCCCTGAGGCAAGTGCCCGCAGCTCCACCGAGGGCAGGCCGCTGCGGTGCCGGGCCAGATCGGTGAGTCCGCGCCGGCAGTGTGCCAGCGCTTCGCGGTCGCGGTGCCGCAGGCTGGCCGCAAGCGCGGCAGCGACCTGGCCCCGGAGCCGGACCAGCACCGCTGCCCCGCGGGCCAGCGATCCGGCCCGGGCCAGGGCCGCGAGTGCCAGGCGGCGCCGGTCGAGCGCGGCAGCCAGCCGCCCCGTCACCAGGAAGCCCTGCACCGCCGCTGCGGTTGACCCGGTGCTGGCGAGCAACCGGGCCGCTGCGGCGGCACGGCGCAGTTCCTGCGCACCCCCGGTGCCGGCGCGCAGCTGCGCCTCGGCGGCGACGACGACCGCCCGGGCCCGGAACGCCGCGCGGGTCTGCCGGCCGAAGGCGGCCGCGGCCGCGAGGGCGGCGGTAACCGCGGCGTCGTGGTCACCGGCCAGCAGGTTGAGCTCCGCGACGCGCAGTTGCGCCTCGGCCGCCATGAGCGGGATCCCGGTGTCGGAGAACTCCCGCACCGCCCGGCGGGCGGCCCTGGTGGCCTCGGGCAGCAGCCGCAGTTCCATCAGCGCGTCGGCGTACTCGATGTAATGCTCGCCCAGGGAGAGCGCGGCGGCCTGGTAGGCCCGGGCCGCCTCCTCGAAGACCAGCAAGCCCTCGGCGAACCGCCCGGATTTCATGGTTACCCAGGCCCGGGTCTGGATGAGGGTGGCGGTGAGCGCGGGGCCGATCTCCGCGGGGCCGGGCGTCTCGCCGAGGCGGCGCAGCGCCGAGCCGAACCGGCCCTGCTCGGCCTCGATCAGGGCGAGGTTGTTCGCGCACACGGCGCGTCGCCACGTGCCGATCCCGGAGTCGGCGAGCAGCCGGTGGTAGATCGCCGCGGCGTCGGCCAGACGGCCGCTGTTCTGCAGTAAGACACCGCGGTTGAAATCAAGCTCCAGGGCGGCCGGACCGGTGACCAGCGCCGCAGCGGCGGTGAGGTCCCGGCGGGCCGCCGGGAACCGGCCAAGCTCCTGCCGGACGGCGGCACGGCTCATCAGCAGATCCGCGAGCGTGGCCCGCAGATGGTGGCGGCGTGCGATCCGGCAGGCCTCATCAAGCAGCACGATCGCCATGGCGTCGTTGAGCCTGGATTGCTCGGCCAGCGCCAGCGCCCGCAGCGCCAGGGCCAGTGCCTCCGGCTGACGTGCCTGCCTCGCCTCGGCCACCAACGCCTCGGCCACCGGCCGGAACGGGCCCGGATTGGCCGCCACGTCCTGGTGTGCCCGTATAGCGCGTATCACGAGCCCGTCTGAGGGCTCTGTGTTAGAAGGAGACGATTGCGGCTGTCCGGCCACATCCCCCGAGCCGACACTACCTGCCATGCATAAAGGATCGGTGAATCAGATGGATTCTGACCAGCCAAATCGGGGCGTTCCGTTTCCCGGTGACTTTTCGGATTGGCACAGTGACACTCCAGGAGGCACTGCGGAGGACGTGCAATGGGAGGTGCAGCAGCTGGCGCAGCTGCGCTACGAGCCCGCTGTCCGGCACGAGCTGCTCAGGCTCCTGATGGAGCGCCGCGAGGACGGCGGCGAGGACGTGGTCCAGTTCGACTACCTGCCGGTCGACGTGGGCTTCGACACCTTGATGGTCAAAGGCGAGCTACTGATCACTACGGAGTCCTACCTCGGCTACCCCGGCGGGTTGCCATGGACAGGCGCAAGTCTGAGCGCCAAGCCATACCTGGACGCGCTCGGGCTGCAGCCGGCCCGGGTGGACTGCGAAGAGCTTGCGGACAAGGTCCTGCGGCTGGTTCCCAGCAAGCACCTCGACGCTCACGTGCTCGCCGACATCGCCAGGGATCTCCGGCTGCGGGGGTTTTCCGCGTCCTTCAACCACTGCATGCCGACCGCGCCGGTGCACAAGCACCCGCCCGCGCCGCTGCCAGCCCCCAGCCAGCCGCCACCGCCGGCGGTCCGGGCCGAGGCGCGGCCGGCCAAGGTCGCCAGGATGGCGATCATCGACACCGGAATCGCCGACCAGGCGGTGGTCCGGGCCGATGGCCTGCTCACCGGGATCCCCCGCACCCCGCAGAACATCGACCCCTTGACCAGCTTCCCCATCGGGGGCCCGCATCAGTTTCTCGACTTCGACGCCGGCCACGGCACGTTCGTCGCCGGGATCGTCAATCAGGTCGACCCGGATGCCACGATCAGCATGTACCGGGCGATCGACAGCGACGGCATCGGCAGCGAGGTCGACGTGGCCTGTGCCATGATCGAGGCGGTCAGGGCTGGCAATCAGATCATCAACCTCTCGCTCGGCTGCCAGACGCAGGATGACTTCCCGCCGGTCGCCCTCGAGGCCGCATTGGCGGTCATCGCCGAACTGGATGCGGGCAAGCCGGACGAGGAAAAGACGATCATTGTCGCGGCCGCCGGCAACTCCGGCGACACCCGGCCGTTCTGGCCAGCGGCTTTCCCCGGAGTGGTCTCGGTGGCCGGCCTGAACCCGAACATGACTCCGTCGCCGTGGTCCAGCCACGGTTTCTGGGTGACCTGCTCGACCGTCGGGCAGGGGCTGCACTCCACCTACGTCTACGGTACGGAGAGCCCGCTGATCGACCCGGCCGAGACCGAGTTCCCCCGGCCGAATCCCTATGCCGTGTGGAGCGGCACCTCGTTCGCCGCCCCGCAGGTCGCGGGGGCCATCGCCCGGCTGTACCAGGCGCCGGGAGCCACGCTCCGCAGCGCGCTGGACGAGTTGCTGCAGCTAGCCGTGCCGATACCTGGCTTCGGCCGGGCGGTGCAGATACTCAAGGGCATTTAAATGTCTCGATTTCGCCAACTTCGTATCATCGCCACTCCGCCGCGCTCCCTAGGGGTAGACGGGGTCGCGAGAATCCCGTCGTGCCAAATCCCCCCTTCGGTAGGAGGATGGTGGGCATGGTGGACAGACCGGAGGTCGGCCGGTTGGTCCGGGCAAGCGCGGATGGCGACCAGGAAGCATGGAATGCGCTGGTCCGCCGCTTTGGCAACCTGGTGATGGCCGTGATACGGAGCTACCGCCTGTCTCCAGCGGACGCCGAGGACGTCTGCCAGACTGTCTGGCTGAAGCTGGTCGAGCATCTCGACAGCCTGCGTGACCCGGAGGCACTGCCAGGCTGGCTGCGCAGCACCACGATGCACGAATGCATGCGCCAGACGGAGCGCAGACAGCGCACCGTCCCGGTGGACCCGCAATCCGACGCGGCCGTGAACCGGCCAGGCGCCGAGGATATCGAGGCTGCGGCCATGCGAGCCGAGCTGCGGCTGGCTCTTCGCGACGGCCTCGCCGAGCTCACCGAGGAAGACCAGGCCTTGTTGCGGCTGTACGCCCTGGCGGAGCCGTACAAGAACGTCTCCGAGCTACTGCAGATGAAAACCGGCAGCATCGGGCCCACCCTCGGGCGCAGCCTGGCACGGCTGCGGCAGACTCATGCCGTGCGCAGGTATCTGGGCACCAGGCCAGCCGCCGAGAATCAGAAGGGCGGTGATCGGCTTGAGCTCGCCCCGCTGGACTGACGACGAGTGGACTGACGACGAACTCCTGCGCGAGCTACGTGCTGCACTGCAGGAGCCACCGGTGGCCGAGAAACTGATCCGGGCCGCCGAGGCCGCGTTCACATGGCGGACCGTGGATGCCGATCTGGAGATCCTCAGCCTGGAGACCGGGCTGGCGATGAGCGATACCGCCCAGGTGCGCGGCGCCGAGCAGGGCTCACCGCGGAGGTACGCCTTCCATGGCGAGCGGCTGAGCGTGGAGATCGAAATCGACGAAGACGGGATAGTGGGGCAGCTGACACCGCCGGGGCCGGCGCGAGTCACCTTGGTGACCCCCGATGGCCCGCAGGCGGCCGCCGACGCGGACGAGGTCGGCTGCTTCACCCTTCCCGCGCCCCGGCCCGGGCCGATGCGCCTGGACTGTCAGCGCGGCAGCGACCGCTTCCTGACCGAATGGACCTCCACCTGACCCGGGAACCGCGCATGGCGGCGGTCCGGCCTGCCCGGGCACTGGAGGCCGCGTTCAGGACTTGCGGGTCTCCTCCTCGATCCAGCTCAGGAAGGCTTCCGAGCCGGCGACTATCGGCGTCGCGACGATCTCCGGCTCGTCATAGCTATGGCTGCGGGCGAGGAAGTCGGCGAGCGCGGGGTAGCCGCTGGCGGGCAGCTTGAGGGTGAGCAGCCATTCCTCGGCGCGCTCCACCGCGCCTTCCCACCAGTAGGTGCTGGCTACCGGGCCGCTGACTTGGGCACACGCGGCAAGCCGGGCCGCTACCGCTCCCCGGGCAAGTTCCACCGCCTCGGCGCGTGAGTCCGTGGTGGTCTGCACCTGCAGGAAATGGCCGCTCACCTGGGATGGCCGAGTCCCGGCCGGCTCGTCGTCACCCGACATGGCATCAGATCGTACGCCCCCGCGCCGCGCCTCCCGGCACAGCGGGCGACGCAGCTTCTGGCGCGCCGCCCCGCGGCGCGGGATGATCGCGGATGCGAGCGAGGGAGGCACCGACGTGACCGGCGATGCGTACTGCTTTGTGGTGAACCCAGCTGCCTGCCACGGCCGGGGAATCCGCTGGATGCCTGCGGTGCTCGGGCCGCTCTCGGCAGCCGGCGGCACCGTCCAGGTCGAGGAAAGCTCCAGCCTCGACCACGCCGCCGCACTGGCAGAGGAGGCCGTGGACCGGGACGAGATCGTGGTGGCGGTGGGCGGCGATGGCATGGTCGGCCGGATGGCCGCTGCCGTGGCCGCGGCCGACGGGGTGCTCGGCATCATCCCGGCAGGCCGGGGCAATGATTTCGCCCGCATGCTCGGCATCCCCGCGGACCCGGCCCGGGCGGCCGCGGTCCTGCTCCGCGGCGGCCACCGTGCAGTGGACCTGATCGGCGTCCGCGCAGGTGACGGGCCGGAGCAGGTGGTGGCGGGCAGCGTCTACCTGGGCATCCCGTCGGAGGGCGCGCGGATCGCTGCCGCCAGCCGCCTGCCAGCGAGCGGCCTGGCCTACCGGATCGCCGGCCTGCGCGCCCTGCTGGCCTGGCAGCCGGCCAGCTTCACGGTGGGCACGCAGGCCGGGGGCGCCGCCGGGGCGCCTTCGGAGGTTTCTGCGTGGTGGCGGCCAACTCGGCCTACTTCGCCGGTGGCACGCCCGCCGCGCCGGACGCCGATGTCACCGATGGCCTGCTGGATGTGATCACGGTCGGCGACGGCTCGAAGCTTTCGTTCGTGCGGGTGATGCTGCTGGCCAGCCGGGGCAGGCACACCCGGCTGGCCCAGGTCGGCATCACGCGGGCGGCCAGCGTGACGGTGAGTGCGGACCGTGCCATGCTCGCCGGGGCCGACGGCGAGCCGCTGCCGTGCGCGTCCCCGCTGGCCGCAGGCGTTCCGTTGGGCATAAGAGCGCTTCGCGGCGCGCTGCGGGTGGCCGGCCGGGAGCCTGAGCCAGCCGCCGGCCCGAGGGGTTACGAGTTCCCCCGCGATTGAGACGGGGGGTGAAGCGGCCATGGTGTGGTGCCAGCCCGCCCGATCGCCGTCCTGGCAAGATTGCGGCATGGAACGTGTGCTTGGCATCGGTGGATACTTCATGCGGGCCGCCGACCCGGCGGCCCTGGGCGCGTGGTATCGCGATTGCCTGGGCCTGGACGCCGATGAGAACGGCCTGTGGTGTCAGGAAGCCGGGCCGACGGTGTTCGCGACGTTCGCGTCCGAGACCGGCTACTTCGGGTCCCGCGCCCAGCAGACCATGCTGAATTTCCGGGTCCGCGATCTGGATGCGGTGCTCGCGCAATTGCGCGCCAAGGGAGCGGACGTGGCCAAAGAGACGCAGGACATGGAGGGTGTCGGCCGGTTCGGCTGGGTCACCGATCCTGAGGGCAATCGGGTCGAGCTGTGGCAGCCCGCCTGACCGCGTCTTCAGGCATGCCCCGGCCCCGATCGCGGGGAAGGTCGTTAGCCTTCCGCCGAGCCCACCGGGCGCGCGCGGCCGCCGAGGAACGACTCGATGAACTCCGGGCTGACCGACAGCTCCGCCGGCGTCCCTTCCATCCGCACCTCGCCGCCGCCGAGCACGTAGGTGTGGTCGGAGATGGCCAGCACGGCCTTGGCCCGCTGCTCCACGATCAGCACGGCCGCGCCGCTGGCGGCCAGGCCGCGCACGTGCTCTTCGAGCAGGGCGATGGCGATGGCGGGCGCGAGGTTCGCGGTCGGCTCGTCGAGCAGGAACAGCCCGGGGTCGAGCATGAGCACGCGGCCCATGGCGAGCATCTTCCGCTCGCCGCCGCTCAGCTTGCCAGCGCTTCGGCCGGTCATACCGGCCAGCCGCGGGAAGACCGTGAGCACCTTGTCGATCTGGGCGGCCACCTTGCCGCGCGGCAGCAGGTACCCGCCCATCTCCAGGTTCTCGCGCACGGTCAGCGGGCCGAACACGTCATCGACCTGCGGCACGTAGCCCACCGAGGCGCGGGCGATCTCCTCCGGCGCCATGTTGGTGACCTGCCTGCCGCCGACGGTCACCGTGCCCGACGAGACGCGCACGATGCCGACCAGGCTCTTGAGCAGCGTGCTCTTGCCGGAGCCGTTGGGCCCGACCAGCGAGACCACCTGACCGGGGTCGGCACTGACGGTGATACCGCGGATCACCGGGTCGCCGCCGTAGCCGGCCGTGATGCCCTCGGCGCGCAGCGGCAGGCCGCGCAGCGTGACGTCAGCCGACAAGGTAAGCCTCCACGACCTCTTGCCGTCCGCGGAGTTGCGCCATGGTTCCCTCCGCGAGGACCGCGCCTTCGGCCATCACCACCACCGGGTCGCAGAACTCGTCCATGATGGCCAGTTCGTGCTCAACCATGAGGATCGTCATGCCCTCGGCGCACAGGGCCACGAGTTCGTTCCCGATCCGCCGCGCCAGGTTCGGGTGCACCCCGGCCATCGGCTCGTCGAGCAGCAGCATCGCCGGCTCGGCCATCAGCGCACGCATGATCTCCACCAGCCGCCGCTGCCCTCCGGACAGGTCCCCCGCGTAGTTGTTGGCGTAATCGCTCAGCCCGAACCGCTCCAGCAGCGCCGAAGCACGCGCCACGGCGGCATCCTCGTCCCGCCCCCAGTACCGCCGCCCCGCCATCGCCCCCAGGAACGAGTCCCCCCGGTTCCCCTGCACCGAGGACACCAGGTTCTCCATCACGGTCAGCCGCTTGAACTCACTGGCCAGCTGGAAGGTCCGTACGAGCCCCATCCGCGCCCGCCGGAACGCCGCCACCGACGTCACATCGGCCCCGCGGTACAGTACCTGCCCCGAACTCACCGGCAACGTCCCCGCCAGCATCGCCAGCAACGTCGACTTTCCCGCTCCGTTGGGCCCGATCAACCCGGTAAGCGTCCCTCTCTTCACCGAGAACGACACCTCATGAACGGCATGCACCCCCCCGAAGTCCCTGCTGACCCCCACCGCCTCCAGCACGACCTCGGCCGGCGTCGAGGACCCAGCGATCGCCGAATCCCCGCTCGCTCTCTCCTTCCTCACGGCAGCCGGCCGAGGTACCACAGCAATCACGCGCTTGCGCTCAGGCAGCACCCCCTGCGGCCTGAACCACAGGAACCCAATGATCAGAAGCCCAATGGCCACCCACTCCAGCGACGGAATCAGGTTCGGCGGCAGGTTATTGGAGGTCGGTATATACCTGGTGACCTCTTCGAATCCCACCGGCACCAGGACCGCCCCGAGAACCGCCCCAAGGCGATTCCCCGCCCCGCCGATGATCACCGCCGCAAAGAGCACGACGGTCTCCGCATACCCCCACTCAGCAGGCGACCACGTCGTGATGTAGGTGACCAGGATCCCCCCGGACAGCCCGGCGATCGCCCCGCCGGTCACCAGCATCGCGGTCCGCATCGACAGCAGGTTCTTGCCGAGCGAGTCGGCCACCACGTCGTTGTCCCGCATCGCCCGCAGCGACCGGCCGTACGGGGATTCGGTGAGCCGGCCGACGAACCAGAACACGCACACGCCCAGGGCGATGGCGCCGACGGTGAAGCCCCACTCGTAGCCGAGGGACTGCACGCTGAACATGTTCTGCCCGCGCAGCGGCGTCGGGATGAGCGACAGGCCGGCGTCCCCGTTCAGGAACGGCCGGTAGTTCGTCACGAGCAGGTTCAGCAGCACGGCGGTGACCAGCAGCCCGACCGCCGCGAAGTCGCCGCGCAGCCGCCTCCCGAACAGGAACGCGAACGGCAGCGCCACCAGCCCGCCGACCACGGCGGCGCCGATCCACGGCAGCGGGAAGGGCAGGTGCCAGCCGCCGATGTAGGACTGGAAGCCGCCGTTGGCGGTGTCACGGGGCAGTGCCAGGATCGCGGCCGCGTACCCGCCGGCCGCCTGGAAGATGATGAAGCCGAAGTTGGTCACGCCCGCCACGCCGAACTGCTGGTTCAGGCCGAGGCAGGCCATGGCGTCCACGGCCGCGTAGACCAGGAGGTTGATCACGTAGAAGGCGTTCACGCGCGGCCTCGTTCCGGTGTCATGTCCGCTCTCCGAGCAGCCCGGTCGGGCGCACGCCGAGCATGACGAGCAGCGCCACGAACGCGATCACGTACTTGTAGTCGGCCGGGATGAAGACGGCGCTGACCTCGGTGGCCAGGCCGATGATCAACGCGCCGAGCATGGCGCCGTAGGGCTGGCCGGGGCCGCCGAGGAAGACCGCGGCCAGGATGAGGACCAGGAACAGGTCCGTGGAAGTCGCGTCGAAGCTGCCCGCGTCGATCGCGAAGACCGTGCCGGCCAGCCCGCACAGCGCGCCGGTCAGCGCCCAGGTCGCCGCGATGACCCGGCCGGTGCGGATGCCGCAGTTGCGGGCGAGGTTGCGGTTGGCGGCGGTGGCCCGCATCGCCTTGCCCAGCTTGGTGTAGCGCAGCAGGACGTGCACCCCGGCCATGGCGGCGACGGCGATGGCCATGATGACGATTTGGACCCCGGTCAGGATCAGCCCGCCGGCCTGGAACGTCGGGCCGTTGCCCATCGTGTAGGACACCCCCACGCCGCCGACCAGCGCCGCCAGGCCGAACTCGATGACGAGGGTCACGCCGAGCGAGACGATCACCATGGTGACGGGCGAGGCCCCGCGCCGCTGGAACGGCGTGTAGACGGACGCTGTTCAGCAGCACCGACGCCGCGGCGCAGGCGGCCACCGCCAGGAGCAGGCCGAGCCACACCGAGAAGCCGTTCTCGTTCACCCAGTAGGCCACGAAAGCGCCCAGGATCATGATCGCGCCGAAGGCGAGGTTGAGCACGTCGGTGACGCCGAACTGGAGGGTGAAGCCCACCGAGGCGATCGCCAGCACCGACGCGGTCACCAGGCCGAACCCGATGGAGGCGAGGAACAGGCTCACCGTGCGTCCGCTCCCGGGGGGCGAGATGGTGCCCCGGCGGGCACTGGCCGGGGCGCCAGTGCCCGCGCGGGACGTGTAGTGGTACGGATCAAGGCTGGACGGCCCGCAACTGGGCGGCCGTGATGTTGCCGACGACGTTCACCTGGCCGGATGGGCTGTAGGTGTCGATCTGGAAGATGCCGGTCGAATCGTGGAAGCCGTCGAAGTTGGTCGGGCCACCTGGTCCCTCGTACCGGATCGACTTGCCGGACTTCAGCGCGGCGGCGCACTGGACGAACGAGTAGCACACCGTGGCGCCGGGCACGCCATTCCCGATCTTGATGATGTCCGGCCCATACACACTCGGGCTCGTGCTCTTCGACATCAGCATCGCCAGCGCCGCCAGGTTGATGCCGTCGTAAAGGTGGACACCGCCGGGAGCACTCAGGTAGGTGGTGAAGTTCCCGCTGGTGCCGGGCACCTTGCCCTGCTGGGACAGCAGCGCCGCCTTGAACGGCGCGTAAGCGGGACCGCTCGACTCCACCACCAGGTTGTCGGCGTGGAAGCTGGACGCGAACGTGCTCGCGCCGACCGCCGCGGCCGCCGACTTGAAGAACGGCGGCGAGATCGCCGCCGAGGTGGCGATGATCGGGATGCTCTTGCCCCCGTTGAGCTGCTTGATCTCCGCGAACAGAGTGGCGTCGGCGGTGCCGAGGGCCTCGGTCATGATCGCCTGCGGGTGCGACTTGATGATCGCCTCGGCCTCGGTACGGAACGTGGTGGCCTTGAGGTCGAG
>CAVXMG010000037.1:0-12947 GCA_963762735.1 uncultured Actinomycetes bacterium
CCCCCGCCACAGGTTCCGGCAGAACAAAAAGCCACAACCTTTTCGGGCAAAGGTGAGTCTTAACGGATGAACAGCTTCCATCCCGCAGGACGGGGGCCTTTAAGAGCGATCAGTCCTGTTCTTCATGAGCCTTTTGTACGGGGGTTGCAGCAGGGCAGCAATCTGACCGCTCAGCGGCGCCAGATCAGTTTTTCTCAAAGATGGCCGGTAACCGCGGTATCGCTGCCGCGCCGCGCAGTTGCGCCGCGGGGGCCCGGCGTAAAGGGGGTCTTCGCGATGCGAAGGCAGATTGTTGGCGCCTTCTTCGCGGCAGTTGCCGCGGCAGGAGCAGCGCTTCTCACAGGGGGACTTACCGGGCCGGCAGCCGCCGACGCGGCGACGGCGGGGACACACGCCGCCGCGTACCCCGTCATCGACACATCCAGCCAGGCTGGGTACACAGCCAGTGGCCGGTGGATCCGGTTCGTCGGCACCACGGTCAAGGTGCCCGCGGCAGGGGCCTACTCCCAGTACGCCGAGGTGGTGCTCAGCGGCACCCACGTTCCCCCGGTGACCCTGGGCCTCAAGCCCGGCGGGGGCACCGGCTCGATCGGCTGGGCTGTGGGTGTGGCGCCCTTTGGCATGGGCGGTGGCACGTTGTCGCTGGCTCCGGCTGTCGGTGACTTCGTCCGCATCGACCTGTACTACAACCGCAGTGGCGGCGGCGTGGCCGCGACCGCGACCGACATCACCACCGACAAGACCCAGGTCGAGAACATCGGTGAAGGCAAGAACGCGGTCTTCGACGACGCCGAGGTTGCCTGCGTGCTGAGGAACCCGGCAGCCTCGCCCACCGCGGACTCCCGGTTGTGGCAGTTCACTGGCACCACCGTGACCACCTACAACGGCGTGCACGGCACGATGACCGGACCGTGGACCACGAGCGAGGTCGTCGACACCACCAACGGTGGCGCGTCCGGGCAAATAGTGATGAGCCCGTCGTTCCTGTTCGCCAACAACGAGAACTTCGGCGTCTGGATTCGCGCCTTCCTGCTGAAGTAACCAGGCAGGGCCGACAAGGCCGTCAATCGCATCAGCGCACGCCCGGGCCGCGGTCGCCACCGCGGCCCGGGCGTGCCGTCCCGCCTAAGCTGGGAGCGTGCCGAAGCTGAGGATCGCGCTCGCCCAGGTGAACTCCACCGTGGGCGATCTGACAGGCAACGCCCAGACGATTGTGGAATGGACCCGCCGGGCCGCGGGCCGCGGCGCGCGCCTGGTGCTGTTCCCGGAGATGATGCTGACCGGGTACCCGGTAGAGGACCTGGCGCTGCGCGCGTCCTTCGTGGACGCCTCGATTTCCATGCTTTACGACTTGGCGGGGCGGCTCGCCGCCGAAGGGCTGGGCGGGGTCGCCGTGGTCACCGGATACCTGGGCCGGGAGACCGGGATGGCGCCACGGGCGGGCCAGCCCGTCAGCGGGGCGCAGAACGGCTCGGCACTGCTGTACGCCGGCGAGGTGGTGGTCACCTCGGCCAAGCACCACCTGCCCAACTACGGGGTGTTCGACGAGTACAGGTACTTCGTGCCGGGGAACACGCTCCCGGTCTTCCGCCTCCCCTGCGGCCCGGTGACGGAGGAACCGGGCCGCAGGCCAGCGGGGGGTTCCGGGGGGTCGCTCCCCCGGGCCAGCAGCGGCCCGGACAACGGCGCCGGCGCCGTGGACGTGGCGATCGCCATCTGCGAGGACCTCTGGCAGGACGGCGGTCCGGTCGCGGTGACCAGGCAGGCCGCCGCGGGCCTGCTTGTGGTGCCGAACGCCTCCCCGTACGAGCGGGGCAAAGACGGCGCGCGGCTGGAACTGTGCGTGAACAGGGCGGCCGAGGCCGGTGCCACGCTCGCCTACGTGAACATGATGGGCGGCCAGGACGAACTGCTCTTCGACGGCGACTCGATGATCGTGACCGCCGGCGGCGAACTGCTCGCCCGCGGGCCGCAGTTCGCCGAGGCACTCGTGGTCACCGATCTGGACCTGCCGGCCGCCGATCCCGCCGTGCCGCCCGGGGTCACCCCCGCCGACGCGTGCGACGGCACCCAGATGACGATCCACCGCGTGGCGCTGCCGCCCCCTCCCGCCAGCCCGGCGGAGGTGGCTCCCGCAGGCCAACACTTCTGGCCACGGCTGTCCCCGATGGCCGAGGTCTACGCCGCGCTGGTCACCGCGGTGCGGGACTACGTGGCCAAGAACAGGTTCGCGTCGGCGATCCTCGCCCTGTCCGGCGGGATCGACTCGGCGCTGACCGCGACGATCGCGGCCGATGCCATCGGCCCGCAGAACGTGCACGTCGTGCTGATGCCCAGCCGGCACTCCTCCGAGCACTCGGTGGGCGATGCCGAGGATCTGGTGAAGCGGCAGGGCGTCCATGCCCGCACGGTGCCGATCCAGGCCATGGTGGACGCGTTCCAGGCCGAACTGGACCTGACCGGGCTCGCGGCCGAGAACCTGCAGGCCCGGGTCCGCGGCGTGATCCTCATGGGCCTGTCCAACGCCGAGGGGCATCTGGCCTTGACCACCGGGAACAAGTCCGAGCTTGCCACCGGGTACTCCACCCTGTACGGCGACTCGGCCGGCGGGTTCGGCCCCATCAAGGACGTGCCCAAGACCCTGGTATGGGATCTGGCGCGGTGGCGGAACACCGAGGCTGCGCGCCGTGGCGAGACACCGCCGATCCCGGAGAACTCGATCAACAAGCCGCCCAGCGCGGAACTGTCGCCGGGCCAGCTCGACTCGGACTCGCTGCCGGACTACCAGGTGCTCGACGCCATCCTGGACGACTACGTGGTCAAGGACCTGGGGGTGGCCGGCCTGGTGGCGGCCGGGCATGACCCGGCACTGGTGGACCGCGTGGTCACGATGGTGGACAGGGCCGAGTACAAGCGGCGCCAGTACCCGCCCGGGCCCAAGATCACCCCGCGCAACTTCGGCAGGGACCGGCGGCTGCCGATCACGAACTGGTGGCGGGAACCTGGCCGGTCCCAGTCCCGCTGAGATCCCCCGCGGCGCAACGGACGAAGTCCGACACCGCGCTGGCGTATTGCAGCGGCTCGTCGGCGTGCACGAAATGGCCCGCTCCGGCGACTTCGAGCGACCGGTGATCCGGGGAGGCGCGGCGGAATGCGTCCCGCTGCCCGGGGCTGGTCAGCGGGTCGTACCCGCCGGTGATCAGCAGCGCGGGCGCGGCCAGGCGCGGCAGCAGGCCGAGCAGCGGTTCGTAGGCTCCGTCGTCCGCGGTGATCGCCACGTGGTGGCGCATCGAGCCCTCGTCGCCCGCCGCGCCGTCCGGCCGCTCGCCGGCCGCGCGGATCTCCGCCAGGCGGGCCCGGGTGGCCGGATTGGGCACGAAGAACACCTCCCGGTCCCCGGCAAGGGCCTCCAGCGCCGCCACGTACGCCGCGCGCAGCGCGCGGGGCGAGGTCTCCCTGTCGGCCGCGGCCAGCGCCGTCAGTGCCGCGCCCTGCCTGCCCCGCTCGGTCAGCATGAGGGCGACGCGCGGCAGGGCCGCCCGCGCGGTGGCCGCCAGGTCCCATACCGGGTTCTCGAACGCCACGGCGGAGACGGCGCCAGGGTGGGCGGCCGCGTACCGCAGCGCGAGCGAGCCGCCGAAGGACTGGCCCAGCACCGCCCACCGCTCGATGCCGAGCTCCTTCCGCACCGCCTCACAGTCCTCGACCAGGTCGGCGATGGCCAGTGGAGCGTCCTCCGGCAGCGGCACGGACCGGTCCACGCCGCGCTGGTCGATGCCGATCAGCCGGACCGACGCGGCGAGCAAGTCTCCCTGCAGCGCCATGAAGTCGTGGCAGCCCTGCCCGGGCCCGCCGTGCAGGAACAGCAGCGCCGGGGCGGCGGCATCGCCCCTGATGTCGGCGTAAAGCCCGTGACTGGTGAGCCGGCGGCCCGCCGCGTGATCGGTGCCCATAGGGGCATCTTCGCGCGCGGCAGGGCCACGGTCCGCCGCAGTTCGCGATCAGCGCAGCAGCCGGGGTCGCCCTCCGGGCTAACTCAGCATCAGCACGGCGTAGGCGGCCAGCCAGTGCTCAACGTTGTAGTCGTCCCCGACGACGTGCGGGAGCGCGGCCCCGGCGTGGGTGCGCGCCGCGGCGACGGCCGGCCCGACGCGCGGGTCCCCGGCGGGCAGCGATTCGGCGATCCGGCGCCAGCACCAGGCACGGCTGGCGTTCAGCCCGTGCAGGTGGGCGATCTGCCCGTCGGCGGGGTCTGACACCACGGCCGGGGTGAACAGCGTGGCGGGCTCCCCGCCGGCGATCCCGGGCAGGAACACCGACAGCCAGGTGCCGAACTCGGCATCGGGCAGGATCCTGGACATCAGCTCGGCCTCGCACAGCGCTGGCGACAGGAAGTCGTGCCCGGACGGCTCCCAGCCGGCCGGGTACATGGTGTCCCCGCTGAACCAGTCGTAGGCCTTGGTGGCGATCGCCTCCAGCAGCGCCCGGTCCCCGGTCCGGGCCTGGGCGTGCGCGTAGTCCAGCGCCCGTGCCATGCCGAACGCGCTGTTTTCATGCACGCCGTAGCGGACCGGGTAGGTCGCCTTCGGCAGCCAGTCCAGAAAGCAGCCGGTCACCGCGTCGGCGAGCGGTTGCAGGGCGGCGGCCCACTTCTTGCCGTCCGGGTCGTCCAGGGACTGTGCCTCGCAGGCCAGGGCAAGCGCCCAGGCCCAGCCGTAGGGGCGCTCCCCCAGGCCGTCCCTGCTGGTGACGAACTCCACCTCGGCGGCCAGCGCCATCGGCCGGAAGTGCGCGTTGAGCACGGACCTGATCTCCTGGGCGGGGACGACGTCCTCCGCGATGCGCAGCAGCCGCACAAGCAGCCAGTGCATCTCCACACAGGAGTGCCAGTCATAGCTGCCGTAGAAGGCGGGGGTGCGTGCCTTGGGGCGGAACGGGAAGTCGCCGGGCGCGGTCATGCTGTGGTAGACCCCGGACGGGAACTCGCGCCTGATGTTCGTGAGCGCCACCTGCGCGTAATCCGCCGCCTCGGCGCGCAGCAGCTCACCCCAGTCGTCCGCCAGTTCCACGTGTCACCTCCACTGCTCCCCGCCGCTCCGCCTCCGACGGCCCGAGCGTAGCGCCCGGGCCACGGCGGGCGCACCGGCCCGCGCCGGCCAGGCTGGCAGACTGGAGGAATGGCGCTCGGCGAATGGCACCGGCAGCAGGCGAATTCCTTCGGCGCAGTAGCCAGCGTCTACGAACGGGGCAGGCCGTCCTATCCAGCGGAGGCGATCGACTGGCTGCTCCCGCCGCAGGCACGGCGGGTCGCCGACGTCGGCGCGGGCACTGGGAAGCTGACCCGCCAGCTTCGCGAGCGCGGCCTGGACGTGATCGCCGTGGAGCCGTCGGCGGGCATGCGGGAGGAACTGCACCGGGCGGTGCCAGAGGTTCCGGTCCTGGCCGGCACGGGCGAGCAGATCCCGCTGGCCAATGGCACCGTGGACGTGGTGATCGTGGCCCAGGCCTGGCACTGGGTGGACCCGGCACGTGCCGTGCCTGAGGTGGCCAGGGTGCTGGCCCCTGGCGGTCGGCTGGCCCTGCTATGGAACCGCCGCGTCGAGGACGAGGAGTGGGTCGCGGACCTGTCCACCATCATCGGCAGCCGCGGCACCCCCGGGTCCAGCAGGCATTTCCCGGAGATCGGGCCGCCGTTCGGGCCGGTAGAGCGGCGCACCGTGCCCTGGGTGTACCGGTTGTCCCGGGCGGAGATGACCGACTGGGTCGCCTCCCGCAGCTATGTGATCACGTTGCCGGACGAGCGGCGCCGCGTGGTGCTCGGCCAGGTCAGGGATCTGCTCGACACGCACCCGGCGCTGGCCGGTACGGAGGAGATCGCCCTGAACATGGTGACCCGCTGTTCCCGTGCGGACCTGCCCTGCTAGCCCGGGGGGGCGACCCCCCTGGAACCCCCCGCTGGCTCAAGGCACCGTTCCTCCGTCACGGGGCCTTGGCCCCGCTAGCCCGGGGGGACGACCCCCCTGGAACCCCCCGCTGGCTCAAGGCCCCGCTAGCCCGGGGGGCGATCCCCTGCTGTATGTCAGGGCGGCCGCAGGAAGCGCTCGACCTCGGCGGCGTCGGCGGCCAGGGCGGCCGCGTCGGCACCGGGAAGCGGCGCGAACGGTGCCAGCGCGACCTTGCCGCCAGGCAGGCTCCAGGTGCCGACGGCGCGCCCGCGGACCAGTGCGAACGGCCGGAACAGCCCGTTGATCGCGATCAGCCGGCCGTGCGGGCCGACGACCGGGTCGCGTGAGTCCCAGCCAAGCAACAGGGGGTCGTAGGCGCCGAGCAGCCGTGGCGGTGGCAGCGGGTACTCGTCCCGCCGCCCGGCCAGGTCCGCGAGACCGTCGTCGCGGCCGGCGAGCCGCCCGGCGATGGCGGCCAGGCCGTACCGGGCGTCGCGCAGCGGCAGCCCGGCCCACTTGGCCAGATCGCGGTCGGTGGCAGGGCCGTGGCCGGTCAGGTAGCGGGCGGCAAGCTCGGCCAGGGCCCGGTCCCTGTCGAACGCCACGTGCTGCGCGGGCGGGGCACCGAGCCAGTCGCGGACCAGGGCGTAGGCATGGTCGCGCCCGGCCATCGGGCCGCGCACGATGAGCCCGCGCAGGCTGGCCAGCGCGAGCAGGTGGACGATGGCCTGGCCCTGCGTGCGCACCCCTGCCGCGGCGATCCGTTCCGCGAGCTGCGCCCGGGTCAGCGGCCCCTCGGCGGTCACCGCGCGCTTGATGACCGCGACCGCGCGCTCGGCGTCGGCGGGCGGGACGCCTTCCTGTGCGAGCCTGCGGGCGTTGCCACGCAGCAGCGGCGGTGTGGTCAGCGGATGCAGCCACCAGTAGTCCTCGGCCAGCACCAGGTGCAACGTGCCCCGGTTCAGCCAGGTCACCACGACGCAGCGATCCCGGGTGAGGGCGGCGTCGACGTCGGCGGCCGTTTGCGCCCGGCTGCGGGCCCGCACCGCCAGCCGGGCCCCGCGCGGGTCCTGCGCCTGGATGGCGAGCAGCCGGCCAGCCACGCCTGCCGCGCCATCGGCCGGGGGCCCGGACAGCAACTGGGCCGCCATCCGCTGCGCCTGTCGCTGCTCCGGCGGGCCGGCCGCGCCGTCCGGTGTGGTCATGAATCCTTTTTAGCGCGGGGCCAGGCCCAGCAGCAGTTCGTCGACCACCCGCTCCACATACCCGGGCGGCATGCTGGACCGGTCGTACTTCCCGCGGGCGAGGATGGCGCCGGTCAGCATGGACAGCGCGGCCTCGATGTCGGTGCTCGCGCGCAGTTCGCCGGTGGCAACGCCGCGGCGCAGCACCGACCTGATCACCTCGCGCCGCGGTTCCAGCATCGTCTCCACGTAGCGCGCCATCAGCCGGGGGTATTTGGCGCCCTCACCGAGCAGCAGCGCGAACTCCCTGGCCCGGCGCGGATCGGCGACCGAGTCGCGCATGGCGGCCAGCAACGTCACCAGATCCTCGCGAACCGACCGCCCGGCCGGCTCGGGCAGCGGGGTCGTCAGTGTCCCGATCGCGTCAAGGAGCAGCTCTTCTTTGCCCGGCCAGCGCCGGTAGATGGTGGCCTTGCCCACCCCCGCGCGGGCCGCCACCGTCTCGATACACAGGCCCTCGGGCCCGGACTCGGCGAACACGCTGAGCGCGGCGTCGATGATGGCGCGGTCGGCACGCTCGCTGCGGGGCCGCCCGGGCCGGCGCTGGCCCGGCCCGGCATCTGTCTTCACTCCGGCCGGAGGCATCCGCTCGTCACTCCATCGCCGTGGGGCCGCCCGGGCCCTCCGCCGCGACCTCACCGCCGGGCGTGGCCTCGCTGACGAGCACCGCCGCCCCGTTCGCGGGCACTGCCCCATTCACCGGCACTGCCCCATTCATCGGCACTGCCTCGCTGGCGCTGCCGTCGCCGGCCATGGCCTGGCGCCCCGGCGGGGCCTGGCGCGCGGCACCGGCCACGGCACGGCCGGGCATCCAGCGCATCACGACGAGCGCACCGAGCAGCGTGATCGCCGCGGAGATCAACGTGGTGAGGTGCATGGCGTGCACGAACGAGGCGTCGGCGAACGTCGCCAGGTCCCGGCCCGCCGGGCCGAGCTTGGCGGCCACCGCGTGGCTCGCGGTGATCGAGCTGGTGGCGGCGTTCCGCGCCGGGGCGGGCAGGGCGCTCAGGTGCGGCCCGAGCTGGATGCGGTAGGCCTGCGCCAGGATGGAGCCGAGCACGGCTACGCCGAGCGCACCGGACACCTGGCGGGCAGTGTTGGTCAGCGCGGAACCAGCGCCGGCCCGCTCCCTGGGCACTACGGACATGACCGCCTCGGTGGAGGGTGGCATGACCAGGCCCATCCCCGCGCCCTGGACGAAGAAGGCCGCGGCCAGCACCCAGATCGGCGTGGCGACGTTGAGCACCTGGTAGCTGACCAGCGCGGCGGTGACCAGCAGCAGGCCTGTCGCCACGACGGACTTGGCGCCGAACCGCCGTACCAGGGCCGCGCTGCGCGGGGCCATCACCATCTGCGCCACGGCGAACGCCAGCGAGAAGGCGCCGGCCTTCAGCGGGGTGTAACCGCGGACGCTCTGCAGGTAGAAGCTCAGGAAGAACAGCGCGCCAATCATGCCGAAGAACACCAGCGACAGCGCGCCGATCGCGGACGACAGCCGCGCGTCACGGAACAGCCGCACATCCAGCGACGGGTACTTGACCCTGGCCTCGTACCAGACGAAGAAGGCGAGTATCGCCAAGCCGCCAAGCGCCGGGCCGAGCACGTCCGGGTGCACCCAGGTGCCCTTATCGCCGCCCTGGATGATGCCGTACACCAGGAGCACCAGGCCCGCGATGGAGGCGAGGACGCCGATGTAGTCGATCCGCCCGGGGCTGGGGTTCTTCGACTCGGGCACGAGCAGAGCGATCGCCACCACGCTCGCGGCGCAGAACGGCACGTTGATCAGGAACACCGAGCCCCACCAGAAGTGGGCGAGCAGCAGGCCGCCGACGATGGGGCCGATGGCTATGCCGATGCCGACGGCGACGGCCCAGATCCCGATGGCCCGGGGGCGCTCCGCGGGGTCGAACACGTTGGAGATGATCGACAGCGTCTGCGGCATCACCGCCGCCGCGCCCAGGCCCATCGCCGCGCGTGCCCAGACGAGCTGGTCGGGCGAGTGGGAGTAGGCGGTCATCAGCGAGAACAGGCCAAACGAGGCCAGGCCGAGCATGAGCATGCGCTTGCGGCCGATGCGGTCGCCGAGCACGCCGAAGGTAAACAGCAGGCCGGCGAACACCAGCGTGTAGGAGTTGATCGCCCACTCGAGCTGGCTCTGGCTCGCCCCGAGGCCCGCGACAGGGTCGGCGATGGTCTTGAGCGCGACGTTGAGGACGGTGTTGTCGAGCACGATCGCCATCAGGCTGGTGATCAGGACGCCGAGGATGATCCAGCGGCGCCGGTACACCTTGGCGTCGGTATCGGCGAGCGGGGCAACGCTGGAGTTACCTGCCTGCCGCGAAACACCTGGCTCGTCCATGGTCCCCTCTCCGGGCCTGTCAGCCCCCGCCGTGGCCCGTTCATCCCGGGGCGGCCGGGTTCGCCGCCCCGGGAAGGCCGACAATACGGAACAGGTCCGTATCGCAAAACATTCCCGGGCTATCCGCCGCCCGGACGGCGTGGCATGCTGAAGGCGTCCGGGGACGCCACGACGGCGCCACGAGGCAGCAGGAGGATTCCCATGACCGCACAGCCCAGTGACTCGGGCGCGGCCGCGACCAAGGCGCGGACCGCAGAACCCCTCTACGGCGGCAGTTCCAGCCGGCGGGTCACCGTACGTGACCTCGCCGCCGCCAAGGCCCGCGGTGAGAAATGGCCGATGCTCACCGCCTACGACGCGCTCACCGCGCGCGTCTTCGACGACGCCGGGATACCGGTGCTCCTAGTCGGCGACTCGGCGGGGATGGTCGTGTTCGGCCACGACACCACCATCCCGGTGACCGTGGACGACCTCATACCGCTCACCGCCGCGGTGGTCCGCGGTACCCGGCGGGCGATGGTCGTCGCGGACCTGCCGTTTGGCTCCTATCAGGCCTCGCCGCGCGAGGCGTTCGCCACGGCGAGCCGGTTCCTCAAGGAGGCCGGGGCGCACGCGGTCAAGCTCGAAGGCGGCATGCGGGTGGTCCGCCAGGTCGAGGAACTGGTGCAGGCCGGCGTGCCGGTCATGGCTCACCTGGGCCTGACGCCGCAGTCGGTCAACGCCTTCGGCGGGTACCGGGTGCAGGGCCGGGGCGAGGACGGCGAGCGCCTGCTGCACGACGCCAAGGCGCTGGAGGCGTCTGGCGCCTTTTCCGTCGTCCTTGAGTGCGTGCCCACGGAACTGGCCGCCCGGGTCACCCAGAGCCTGTCCATCCCGACGATCGGGATCGGCGCCGGCCCTGAGTGCGACGCCCAGGTGCTGGTCTGGCAGGACATGGCCGGGCTCACCCCGCACACGGCGAAGTTCGTGAAGAAGTACGCCGACGTGGCCGGGGTCCTCGGCACCGCCGCGCGAGCCTTCGCCGAGGAGGTCGTCGGCCGCCAGTTCCCCGACGCGGAGCATTCCTACCGCTGATCGATTGTCGTCGCTGGCACTCCACCCACATTCTGGGATGCAGCCGGGGTGTGGGTGGCACCAGCCTCCGGGCCTCGCTCGGCCCGGCGGCTGGGCTAGCGGCCGAAACGCGGCCGCACCGTCTCCACCCGGTACGGGCCAGTTGGCAGGGACTTGTGATGGAAGTACCGCCAGACCAGCCGGCCAGCTCCCTGCGGCTCGCTGACGGCTGACCCCAGCTCGGTATTGGCGGTCATGATGCCTGGCTGCAGGCTCCACGCGATCATGCCGATGTGACGTTCAGCAAGGTAGTGCATGTACTGCGACACCATCTGTGTCGAGTGCGGCCAGTAGTAGCCGCCGATGTAGTTGACGAACTCCCCATTGACCATCGGCACGCCGTGGGCGGCGAGATCGCCGAACGCCGCGTTCCACAATGGTGGGCCCATCACACCGGGCTGGTATCCGGGCACCCAGCCCTGCCACGGCCACGGGGCACCGGGATGGTGGAAGCTGTACACGATGCCCTGCCCGGACAGCAGGTGCGGCAGCCCCGCGAACGTCGACCCCCACCACAGCCCCTCCGCCCAGAGCTGGTTCCGCGAACCCATGCGGCGGACGGAGTCGACCAGCGACTGCATCGAGCGCGTCCACTGCGCCCAGTTGCAGAACCGGGGCTCGTTGAACAGGTCGAACACCACATGCGGGTTATCGCCGTAGTACCGGGTCATGGCGTGCCAGAAGGCGACCGTCGCGGCCGTAGGCAGGTTCTCGTCGGCGGAGTAGCCCAGGCTCATCTCGGTCTGGGCGTTGAGGATGACATTCAGGTGACGGCGCAAGGCGAAGTCGACGATTCGCCGGATGTTGTACATGTATCCGCGCGAGTATCCGAGCGAATACCGGTGCCCGGACGCGCCGACGAGCTTGTCCTGGACGATCTGCAGCCGGATTGCGTTGACATTCCAGCCTCGGGCGGCGGCGCTGATCTGATTCTGCACCGCCTTGCCGTACGACAGATAGTTCTGCAGGGCGGCGATGGTGATGCCGCGCACTTGGGAGGGCACCGGGTAACCAGCGCAGGACGCCAGTGGGCACGGCCGGTAGTGCACCGCCGCCGAAACCCTCGTTGCTGCCACCGGGGACGGGTCGCCCTCCCCGCCTATCACCCACCACGCGGCCGTCGCCAGGATGGCCAGCAGCGTGACAGCGGTGGCCACGATGCCGGCCTGGCGGGCATGGCGGTTGCCCACGATGCCGGTATAGCGGGTATGGCGGTTGCGGTGCGCGCGGTGCCTGTGCCTTGGGTCCGGCAAGCTATCTCCTGTAGCCACGGACGCCGGCCTCCTGTCCAAGCAAAGGCCCCCCCGTGAAGGACAGACTGCCAGCCGCAGCGGCGATTCACCCCGGATTCTCCCGTTAAGGGGTTCATGGTCGTGCGGAATTCACGCCGCAGCCTGGCCGCCGCGCTCCTGCGCGGCGAGCCCCATAGGCCGCATGCCGGTCGATGACGGAACGCGTGGCACCAGGTCGACCATGTTGCCCGGCGTGCACGGCATGATTGGTGTATGGGCCTCGGCGGCAGCCCAGGGTGGGCGTCAGACGGTCGCACGGTTCGGCTGATCCGCCAGGACCCGGGCAGCCCGGTCGATACCTCACGTTGGCCCGCGACGGTCCCGGCGGTCGAACAGTTGCTGTGCGAGGGCCTGGAGCTGCCCGCGGGCCTGACCGTGCTGGTCGGCGAGAACGGTTCCGGCAAGTCCACCCTGATGGAGATGCTGGCCGAAGCCTGCGGGCTCAACCCGCAGGGCGGGTCGGTTCAGGCCGGGCTATTCCGGATCCGCGACAGCGAACCAGGCCTGGGTAAGCACCTGATCGTGGAGCGCGGGGCCGTCCGGCCGCGCTGGTCTTATTTTCTGCGCGCCGACACCATGCACACCCTCTACACCTACCTGGAAGACAACCCCGGCCGCCGGCAGGAGTGGCTGCATGAGCTCAGCCACGGAGAGGGCTTCCTGGAGATCCTGCGCACCCGGGTCAACCAGCCAGGCTTTTACCTCATGGACGAACCCGACGCACCGCTCTCGTTCACCGCCTGCCTCGGGCTGGCCGCCCTGCTGCACGACCTCGCCCAGGAAGGTTCCCAGACCATCGTCGCGACCCACTCACCTATGCTCGCCGCCGTTCCCGGCGCGAGCATCTTGGAACTGGGCGATTGGGGCATCCGCCGCGCCCGGTGGGAAGACCTGCACCTGGTCGGTGCCTGGCGCCGCTTCCTGACCGAGCCAGCCTCCTACTTCCGCCACCTGCTCGCCGACTAATTCCCGGGGGACAGTCGCGGGGCCGCTG
>CAVXMG010000038.1:0-96077 GCA_963762735.1 uncultured Actinomycetes bacterium
TCTTACGGCGGCCACCGGCCGGCCTGGTGGGTCAGGCCCGCCGGTCAGGTCAGCGGGCCGGAGAACGTGGCGCCCTGGACGTCGACCTCGACCTGGTCACCGGACTGGATGGCCGGGTAGTTGGCGTACTCGTTGCCGAAGCCGTACACCACCTGGCTGCCGCTCCACGACGAGACGATCAGGCCGATGCAGTCGCCGGCCTGGCCGGCCGTCCAGCCGCCCTGGGTGGCGTCGCTGAACCACAGCCCGGACGACCCGTAGTCGTCGCCGGTGTCCCCGCTCTGGCAGGTCTCCGGCGTGCCGATCGGCGGGCTTGAGCCGAAGCCGGTACCGGTGACGGTGATCGTGGGATCGGCGGACGTCCCGGTGAAGCTCACCCCGGTGATGCTCGGCGGCGGGGTGCCGGGCACCTGGAAGGCACCGATGCCGTGCGGGGTGCCCACACCGGTCGGGCCGTCGTAGCCCTTGGCCGCCTTGCACAGGTAACCGTGCGACGCTGGCGGCGTGCAGGTCCCTGTGCTGCCCGAGGTGATGTCGTGCAGGTCGGCGGCGGGCGCGCCGTAGGCGGCCGAGGCGGGGATCGTGATGCTCGCCGGGTTGTTCGCCAGGCCGTAGATGCCCGCGACGATCGGCGAGGAGACGCTCGTGCCGAACGAGAAGTACCAGCCGCTGGCCATGTAGGTGTCGTAACTGAGCACGTTGGCCGCGACCGCGCTCACGTCCGCCGTGGTGCGGGCGGCACATCCGGCGTCGGCCTGCCAGGGCGGCTTGGGCTCATAGGCCGAGCACCCGCTGCCCGAGCCCTGGGTCGGCGGCGTGCCCGGGGTCACCCAGGCCTTCTCCGTCCAGCCGCGCGAGTTCGTCGCCGGGGTCAGCTGGGTCCCGCCGACCGAGGTGACGTACGGCGACGCGGACGGGTACTGCACGCCGCCGGCGTAGGCGCCGTCGCCGGAGCTGAACGTGATGGCCACACCGGGATGGTCGACGTTGCCGTCCCAGCCGTTCTCCCCGTTGAACTCGCCGGTCCCCCAGCTGTCCGAGACCACCTTCGCGCCGAGCGTGACCGCCTCGCCGATCGCCGTGCCCAGATCGCCGAAGCCGTTGGAGTTGGCCTCCACCAGCAGGATGTGGCACTTCGGGCAGATCGCCGAGACCATGTCAACGTCGAGGGATATCTCCTGGGCGTCACCCGCGTCCGGGGCCGGGTAGCTGCCCGCCACGCCGTCCTGGTTCACCTTGCTGAAGCAGGGGTTCTTGGTGGTGCACTTGGCGATGCCGTAGGCAGCCCGGTACACGTTCAGGTCGGCCGCGGCGTTCGGGTCGTCGCCGGGATCGACGACGGCGACCGTGTTGCCCGTGCCGTCCTTGGCCGACAGTGCGGTGAGCTCGTAGGCGGCCCGCAGGTTGCACGGCGTGTAGCCCGCGGACTCGTTGACCGTGCAGGTCGTGGCGGCGTTGGCGGCCATGGGGGCGGTATCGGGCTGCACCGACAGGTAGCAGCGTGCCCGGCGCGGCCCGGTGCTCCGCGCGCAGCCCGCGAGTTTCGCCCCGCCGCCCGCCTCCCGGGCGGCCGACCGCGGGGCTGGCCCACCAGGCCCGGCCTGCGCCCGCGACGCGGCCGCCTGCGCCCCGGCCGGCGCGAGCACCGCCGCTGCCAGTCCGGCCGCTAGCGCCGCCGCGGTGATCGAAGACGGTAGCCGCAGTCGCCTCATCTGTGCCCCCCAGGCTCAAGCAGCCCCACAATTGGGGCATTTCGAGCAGCGTAGCCGAGCAGCGTTCGGGAAACGTTACGGCGCGTCCCGGCCGGTCAGGCCGGTCACGGCCGCCGGCCCGCGGTTGCGGTACGTTGACAGTGGCGCGGGAGGGCGCCGCCGGGTCCGCGGGAAGGACTGAGTCCGCCTCCGTTCATCGCAGGTGCTTCGCTGCTGGACAGCCACGACCGTCTTCAGGCGAGCCGGAACGCGGGCCCCGGACTCGGTGAGGAGACGCGTCATGTCCCGGCTTCCCGACCGCCCAGACACCGATCAGCTTCGCCGTCAGGCCCGCGAACTGCACCGCGCCGCCGCCGATGGCGACGCCCGCGCACTGGGGCGGCTCCGCCAGGTCTCCGGCAAGGTCACACTGTCGGCCGCTCAGCTCGCCATCGCCAGGGACTACGGCTTCCCGAGCTGGCCGCGGCTCAAGGCCGAGGCGCAGCGGCGCCGCGCCGGGGCCGCACCGCCCGGCCCCGATGTGCCAGCCGGCGGCCCGGCACCGGCCGACCCGGCCGAGGACGAACTGATCGACGCCCAGTACGCCGACCGCCCGCAGCTGCGCCCGGTGCTCGACGCCGTGCTCGCCGCGCTGCCCGCACTGGGCCAGGTGACGGTGCAGGCCCGCAAGACGATGGTCAGCCTGGTCGGCCCGCGCCGCACCTTCGCCGTGGTGCAGGCGACCACCAAGAACCGGGTGGATCTCGGCCTGCGGCTCGACAACCACAAGCCCGGCGGGCGCCTGCTCGCGGCCAGGGACATCGGCGCGGCCAACCTGCGGATCCCGCTGACCGGGCCCGGGGACTTCGACAAGGAGGCCCTTGGCTGGCTGCGGCGCGCCTACGAAGAGAACGCCGCACCGCCGCCACCACGCCGCACCGCCCGGCGCCCGGCAGCGGTACTTGGGCAGATCACCGTGCTGATCGACGGCTACGACCTGCCCGGGCTCACCTGCCGGCCGGAACCAGGCGGGTCCGGCCATCGCAACGTGCACGTCGCGCTGTCCGGCAAGGGCAAGGACCGGCCTTTCCTGGTCGTGCCGGACAGGCCAGGGCTGGCCATCGAGCCCGTGCCCGGCGATGCCAAGTCGGCACGCTGGGAGCTCCCGGTTACCGTGCGGCGCGATGCGGACGGCTTCGACTTCACCGGGCCGTTCGTCGGGGGCACCCGCGACGACCGCAACCTGGGCCTGGCCTGGGGCGACGTGCCCGGCGACGGAACGTTGCGGCTGTTCCGCGGTGCCAAGCTCCGGCTCGTCGACGTCGATCCCGCGCTGATCGAGGAGGCCCTGCGCCCCGGGCACCGGCTGGTCGCCCGGATCCGCCTCACCGATCCCCGGGGCAACCCGGTCTGCGCCCGCGTCCATCCCCCGGCGCTCGTCTGGTCGGCCGGGCCCGCCTGACGCGACTCGGGGCCGCCCGTAACCCACCGCAGCCCGCCGGCCTGCGCGGGCACTCCCCTCCGGCTCCCGCCCCTGCCTCCGGTCAGGGTGACTTGGCGCTAGCCCAAGGCCATCTGTTCGGCGGAGCCCGACTGCTCGGGGTCTGGCAGGCGCATCATGCGGAACGAAATGAGCAGCCCACCCAAGCCAGCGAGGATGGGAACGAGAAGGGCCACCTGAAGGGCGATGTGCCTCGCCTGGGTGTTGATCTTGATGATCTCATTCTTCGTGGCTTGCGGCTTGTCAGCGAGCTGCTTTTCGAGCTGAGTGTTGCTCACCACCTGGGCGTCGTGCTCCAAGACCTTGGCGACCTGCTGCTGTTCGGCCTTGGAAAGCACGGTGCTCGACTGGGCCATGCTGGTGAAGCCAATGGACAGCGCCCCCAGCAGGATGGCGCCGGCGAACGCCAGCCCGAACGACAGGCCGAACGACCCTCCCGCCGAGTTCACCCCGGCGGCCTCGCTGACGCGTTCCTCGGCGATCGGGGCCAGCGTGTAGTTGTTGAGCTGAGAGACCATCAGGCCCAGCCCTGATCCCGCGATGATCAAAGGCAGCGCCAGGTACCAGCCTGACGTCGCCCGGGGCACTATCGGCTCCACGATGATCATCCCGATCGTGAACAGCGCGAATCCCGCCCGGATCAGGCTCGCCGGGCGCCGCTTCCCCCCTCTTCTGCCAGCGAGCAGGGCCACCGCGAACATGCTCAGCGACAGCGGGGCGATGGACAGGCCGGCTCCCATCGCGCTGTACTCCAGCACGATCTGCAGGTAGATCGGCAGCGCGATCATCACGCCGCCCAGGCCGATCTGCTGAAGCACCTGGCCGGAGACCCCGAACTTGAACAGTTTGGCTTTGAACAGGTCCGGGTCCAGCAGCACCGCCTTGCCCGCACGCTTGCGCCGCACCAGCCACCACGCCAGGGCCCCGAGCGAGACCGCCCCGAGCCCCAGAAGCAGGCCTACCGCTTGACCGCCTTCTTCCCAGACGAGGATGCCCAGCACGATGCCGCCCATGCCCAGCACGGACAAGACGGCACCCACGAGGTCTATCCGCCGGGATCCGGTATAGGGCACGTCGTGGACCAGCCGGATGCCCGACAGCACCACCACGATGACGACGTCCTCTAGCAAGAACGCGATCCGCCACGACAGGTAGGTCGTGATGAACCCGCCGATCAGCGGGCCGACCGCCGCGGCGATCGCGGCCGCGGCCCCGACCAGCGCGTAGGCCTGGCGCTGGGCTGCGCCCTCGAAGTTGCCATGGATCAGCGACTGCATCGCCGGCAGCAGCAGCGCTGCGCCGATCCCGCCCACGATCGCCCAGAAGACGATGATCGCGATCAGGCCCTGCGAAAGAGCCATGGCAAGGGCACCGATCCCGTAGCCAAGGAGGCCCAGCACATACGCGCGCTTGCGCCCGATCAGATCGCCCACCTTGCTGCCGATCAGGATGAACGCCGCCGACACCAGCGCCTCGAGCGCGATCGCCGACTGAACCCCGCTGACGGTCGTGTGCAGATCATGCACTACCGCCGCGATCGATACATTCATCACCGAGGTGTCCACGACCAGGACGAACATCGCCATAGCCAGCAAGATGGCCAGCCTGCGGTCACCCTTGGCCAGCTCAGGAGCGCCGGTGCCAGACGCGCCAGTCACAGCGGATTCGCCCATGCTCGTGCGCCTTCGGTTGGAGGGCCAGCGGTGTGCCGTTCGCTCCATCGCGTACCCGACGCGGGCTGATCACAGGTCCGCATGGCTATCTCCTTATGCGGCCATCCGCGCCGGAGCTGACCGGGTCGCTGTGATCGGTGCTGCCGGGAAACGTTGCGTGACACCGTTGATCATGTTGCGGACGCGCTGCCTATTCCTCACCCGTCCGGGGTGAGATTAGGTGGCGGCTTAATGATTCACTGCTGGCGGCTGATCCGCGGCGGGCTCGGCTACTCGTCCCCCTGGCTCCGCCGCAGCCGCTTGATCTGCGACGTGCGCCGCTTGGCCGCCAGCCGGCGCTCCTTGGCGGCGCGGCTGGGCCTGGTGGGGCGCCGCGGCCGGGGCGGCGCGGCGGTCGCCTCGGTGAGCAGCGCGGACATCCGTTCCGCCGCGGCCTCGCGGTTGCGCAACTGGGACCTGGTCTCGGACGCGGTCACGGTCAGGACGCCTTCGGCCAGACGGCTCGCCAGCGCGTGCAGCGCCCGCTCGCGGTAGATCGGCGGCAGCGCGGCGGAACCCTCCAGGTCGAAGGAAAGCTCGACCCTGCTGTCGGTGGTGTTCACCGACTGGCCGCCGGGCCCGGTGGACCGGGAGAACCGCCAGGACAGCTCCTCGGGCGGCAGCGTGATGCCGCGGACGGTGACGTCGAGCCCGCTCAATTCGGCCACCGGTCCGGCGGTCAGCGCGGCGAGCACGTCGGGGAACACCGCGTCGGCCCGCCCGGCCAGCTCATCGTGGGTCAGCAACTGGACGGGGTGCGGGATGTAGAGCACGCGGGCGCCGGGCATGCCGAGCAGGCGCGCCTGGGCCACGGCTTCGTCGGCGAACGGCGCCGTGGCGATGCCGACGGCGGGGATTCCCCGGCGCTCCAGGTGAACGAGGTCGCACAAACTGCACGACGTACACGAGCCTCAATCGGCGAGGGCCTCCACGACCAGGCCGCCCCCGCTGGCGATGTCGTCGATCAGGCTCAGCGCCGCGGGCTTGGAGAAGATCTCCTTGGTCACCCGCGCGGTCGTCGCGCCCGCGGCGGTCAGCAGCGTCTCCACCCGGTCGAGGAACTCCGCGCCCCGGTTCTTCCTGATGTCGAGCAGCACCACGCGGTACCCGGCCACGCTGGCCGGGCGCGGTGCGAGCGGCTCTTCCGCCCTGACCCGCTCGTCGAACGGGCTCACGTAGTCAGCGGCCACGCGATTCCACCTCCCGGGAGACGATCTGGGATCCCATGCCGGTACACGGGCCGAGGACAGCAGAGTAACGCCCGGCCTCACCACCGGCCACGAGCAGCACGATGGCCTCGGGCGACGCCCACTTGGGCACCAGCGCACCGGGGTCGGCGGCATGCACCACGGGGGTCGTCTCGCCGCGGCGCAACAGCCTGGCTGGCTTGCGTACCGCCTCGAACATGAATTGCCGAAGCCGCTGCTTGGTCCAGCCGGCGTCGCGGAACATCTGCGCGTGCTCCGGGCAGATCACGAACACCGACGGCTCCGCCAGCGGCCACCAGTTCGTGCTCCAGGCGCTGGCCGCCGCCCAGGCGAGTATGTAGGCGAGGTCCTCGGGGGTGCGGCTGCGGTGGTCGGAGATGGACAGCGGCGCATCGCTGCCGATGACCGTGACCACCGACTGGCCCGCCGCGAAGCCGCGCTCCACGTGCAGCGGCTCCCACGGGCTGCCCTCCTCGTCCTCCGCGACGCAGAAGCTGAGCTTGCCCATGTGGCCCAGCGTGGCCCTGTCCATCGCCCCTGGCATCGCCCCGCCGGTCAGGCAGACAAGCAGCCGCAGCGCCCGGCCGATCGTGAGGTTGGCCCGGAACCCCGGGCCGAGCGCGCCCATGCCGCTGTTCAGGCCGATGGCCTCGCGCACCGGGCCGTTGACCACCACGAGCTGCCCGGCCGGCTGGGTGGTCACCGCCTGGCCGTGCAGGTTGAACGCGGGGTCGAGCACGGCCCGCGCGGCCGCGGCCACCACGGGGAAGTACTCAGGCCGGCAGCCCGGCCAGCACCGCGCAGGCGGCCACCCGCGCCAGCGTGGCCTCCCCCATCGCGGGCGGGACCAGGCCGAGGGACTCCTCCCCGTCCCGCCCGCCGAGCGTCGCCTCGACCCGCTCCGCGGTGGGCGGGATCACCGGCAGGCCGTCGGTCCAGCCGCGCTCGAACATCTCCTCCAGCTCGTCGGCGCCGTCCTGCCCGGACATCGCCGCCGCCAGGCCGGGGTCGATGGCTGCCTTCGAGGAACACCCCGGCTTGATCAGCGGCTCGGCCTCGGGCGGCACCGCCAGTTCGATGCCGAGCTGGGCCTGAGCCTGCGCAAGCAGCCCGGCCAGGGCCCGCCGATCCCAGCCGGCCACGGCGCCGGCGACCAGCCCGCCGCGGCCGACGAGGACGGCCGTCGGCACGGTGCTCAGCCGGTAGGCCAGGGATGCCGGGTACGGCGGTTCCTGCGCGGCCACCTGGCCGGTCCAGCCGAGGCGGCGGGCCGTCCGGATCGCCAGGTCCAGGGGATCCTCGAAGATGGCGACCGCGGTCAGTCCGGCCCGCGCCCAGGCCTGGCACAGCGGGCCGAGGCGGCGCAGCGCCAGCGCCGAGGTGGGGCAGTGCTCGGAGACGAATACCAGCAGGGCGCAGCCGCCCGCGGTGAGGCTGGCGATGGTGACCGGGGCCAGGCCGGTCCCGTGCACGGACAGCTCCGGTGCGGGGCTGCCGCCCCGGCCACCGGTGCCGTCCGCCTGCAGTGCCGGCTCCATCGACCAGAGTCAACCGCGCGCGGCCCCGCGCCGATTCCCCGGATCAGCGAGCGGCGACCCGCCGCGCCACCCGCAGCAGGTACTCCTCGCGGTTGAGCGGGTTGTGGTCGGTCCGCGGCCGCTCCGGGACGTCCCCGCGGACCGGCTTGTAGTGGCCGAACGCGGCCTCCAGCACGCCCTCGCCCCTGGTCAGCCCCGGAAGCTGCTCCTCAAGCGCACGCACCTGGGCCGCGGGAATCTCCCCGTCGAGCAGGCACAGCGAGCCGCGCATGACCGGGGCACCGGGAACCGCCCGCAGCCGGGCCAGCACCGGCAGCACCGGCCCGTAAGCGTCGGCCGGGATCTCCAGGTGGAAGCGGTGCACCGGCTCGTACACACCGGTGCCGGCCTGCTTCAGCGCGTCCATCAGGACCAGCGGCGTCAGGTTGCGGAAGTCGCCGGCCGTGCTCGACATGCTCTTGTCGAAGTGGGCGTGGGCGTGGCTCTGCCGTGGCCAGTAGCCGGAATGCGTCATGGTCACCACGCAGTCGGTCACCTGCCAGCCGTGGATCCCCTGCCGCAGCGCCGTGGCCACGGTCTCCTCGACCGCCTTGAAGAACGCGAACGGCATCGAGCCCAGCTCGACCTCCAGCCGGAACCGGACCCCGGAGCCCACCGGCGCCGGGTCGACCCGCAGCCCGACCGTGGCCAGGAACGGGTTCGGCGGCGTGTCGATGATCTCGAACGCCGCGCCGGTCCCCGCGGGCCGCTCGATGCAGATCGTCGTGGAGGCGCTGAACTCCGCCTCGACGGCGTACTCGCTGGCCAGCGTGGCCTGGATCACCTCCTTCTGCACCTCGCCGTAGAGCGAGAGGAGCAGCTCGCCCCGGACGTCGTCCCGGCGCAGGCCGATCAGCGGGTCCTGCTCGGCGAGCTGGGTGAGCGCGGCGTGCAGCGCGCCCTTGTCCGCGAGGCGCCGCGGCGTCACGACAGTCTCCAGCGTGGGCGGGGCGAACCGGTGCCGGGGGCGCCCCGCGGGCGGCACGCCGAGCGTGTCGCCGGTCTGGATGTCACGCAGGCCCCAGAGCTTGCCGATCTGCCCGGCGCGGACCTCCTCGCGCCGGACCGCCGGGCCGCGCTCGAAAACGCTGATCGCGGTGATCTTCTGCTCGGCTCCGGGCGGCAGCCGGTCCCGCACATGCAGCGCGCCGGAGAACATCCGCACGTACGCGATCTTCTCCCCCGCCGGGCCGCGCTCCACCTTGAACACCGTGCCGGAGACCGGGCCCGCCGCGTCGCCGTGCAGTGGCGGGCAGGAACCGGGTGAGCCCGGCGGTCAGCTCCGCGACCCCGGCCCCGGTGATCGCCGAGCCGAAGAACACCGGGTGCACCAGGCCCTGCCTGGCCTGGGCGGCCAGTGCCCGGCTCAGCCGCCGGTAGGACAAGCCTGGCCTCGTCGCGCACGAAGTCGGCCAGCAGCGCCTCGTCATGCTCGGCGAGCACCTCGGCCAGCCGCGCGGTGAACGCGGCGTCGTCCCGGCCGTAGGGCCGGAACGCGCCTCCCGGCGTGCCCGGCCCGGTCACCGAGCCCATCGCCACGATGGACGGGGTCAGCCGTTCGGCGATGCCCGCGAGCACCCGTCCGGTGTGCGCGCCCGCCCGGTCGGTCTTGTTCACGAAGATGATCGTGGGGATCCGCAGCCGCCGCAGCGCCCGCATCAGCACCCGGGTCTGCGCCTGGACGCCCTCGACGGCGGAGATGACAAGCACGGTGCCGTCCAGGACGCCGAGCACCCGCTCCACCTCGGCGATGAAATCCGGGTGCCCGGGCGTGTCGATCAGGTTGACCGTGACGTCGCCGACGACGAACGACACCACGGCGGACTTGATCGTGATGCCGCGCTGCCGCTCCAGGGCCAGCGAATCGGTCTGGGTGCTGCCCGCATCGACGCTGCCGATCTCGTCGATGACACCGGCGGAATGCAGCAGCCGCTCGGTCAGGCTGGTCTTGCCCGCGTCAACATGGGCCAGAATCCCCAAATTCAGCGTTCTCACAAAGCGTCATGTCCTTACGCATTGGCGTGAATTCCTTTCTGGATGGACATGAACGCTGCACGCATGCTGCTCTCCAAGGGGGCGGCCGACACTGCTGTGGAGTACAGCATGCGGCGCCCTGCGACGGCAACGCATTATCAGGTGCTGGGACGCGGTGCCTTGACCGGTCTGCTGGGGACGTCAGCCCACGTGCTCCCGTTCCAGGACTCCGCCAGGGCGGCCGGGCCGAACGCTGCCAGCTCACCAACCGTCCTGTGCGGTGACCTACTGGGCGAGCGCCCCCATCGGGTCCCAGGCCGGCAGCACGATCGGCGCGGTGTCCAGCGCGGCCTGGAGGTCCGCGGGGAGCGCGGAGCGGCGCGCCGCGATCTCGAACACGTACTCGTCGAACCACGAGTCGTTCATCGTGTAAAAACCGTCCTTGCCCTTGTCGGCACCCCAGCTGTTCTCCACCCGCCACTTGCGGGTGCTGCCGTCCAGGACGTCTACGCCGGTGAACAGCATGGCGTGGGTCATCTGGGTCTCGTGGTACAGCAGCCGGTCGGCCTTGCCGAGGGTGAACGCGGTGTCATACACCCCGGCGTAGTCGTACAGGCTCGCATCCCAGATGCCGTACTCGGTGCTCATCATCTTGCCGACGTCGCAGCCGAACCAGACCGGTTCGCCGCCCTGCAGTGCCTTGGCGGCGATGTCCTTGATCACCGGAACGGCGACGTTGAGGTAGATGACCGGGGGTGCGCCGAGCACGTTGCCCAGGTACTGCACGGTGAACGTCCGGCCCTCCGGGCTGGACGGGCGCGGGTCGTGGACCAGGCACACGTACTCGTCAAGTGGCAGGTCCACGTAGCGCTCCGCGAATTCGCGCGGGGTGAGCATCCCGTCCCTGTGGAACTCGCGGTCCTTGTCGGTCCACTGCCAGTCGAATCGCTCCGGCGGGGTGCCGAGGTGGATGCACAACACCCGGTGGACCACCCGGAGCGCCTCGGCCTTGGCGGCCCGCGCCGCCTCGATGCCCCCGGCGGCAAACGCCGCGCGCACCGACCTGGCCCCCTGCCGTAGCAGGCTGCGCAGCGCCGAGTTCATCGGGCCGGTGTCACGGGAACTGTGGGTCTCCGGCATGAACGCCTTCGGCACCAGGCCGTGCTTGGCGACGATGGCCACGAACATGTTCCACTGGCCGCCGTCCTCGGCCGGCGAGTCGAGGAGATGGCCCACGACCCGGTCGCCGAGGTCGCAGCCTGCCGTCTCGATGATCGCCTCGAGGTAGTAGTTGGCCCGCTCGATCTTGTCCCAGAACATGGCGTAGTTCTGGGAGAACTCGAACTCCTTGAGGCCCATCTTCTTCATGGCGCCCACGCGCAGCAGGTTGAGCCCGGCGAACAGCCAGCACCTGCCGCTGCGCTCCTGGTTGGTGACCTTCCAGTCGTCCAGCAGCGTGGACAGGAAGTGGTCGGTGTTATTGACGATCTCCCGGTTGATGGCCACGTCATCCACGGCCACCTGGGTCACCGCGTTCTGCGCCAGCCGGTACGCCGGGTTCGCGGAAAAATCCTTACGGAGCAGTTCCAGGTCCTCCGCGCTCAGCGCTCCATTCATCCGGCATCTCCCGCTCTCTCGGCCTCATCACCCCTATCGCCATCAAAGTACCCCAGCGGGCCGACAGGCAGACCCGAGCTGGATCCGGGCACCAGCCGGCGCCAGGGCAGCGAGACCCGGGCGAATAGGAGGGTCAGCGCGAGCAGCAGCATCATCGGCGCCCACCAGATCCAGACGCCGTGCCAGGAAGCCTGGGAGACGAACGTGAGCACGGTCGCGACGATGCCCGCCGCGATCAGCCGGGACCAGGTCTCGCTGGCCACCACAAGCGCCACCGCGAGCGCGGGCCACAGGTAGTACGCCACTACCACCGGCTCGAACGCGCAGCGCAGCGCCAGCGCGAACGCGGCCCACCAGAGCACGTCGCGCAGCGTCCCTGCGTCCCACTCGGTCCCGCGGGCCGCGCGCCAGCGGCGACCGGCAGCCACCGCGCAGACGCAGGCCACGAGGATCGCCACGATCCTGGCGGGCCCGGCCGCGATCACCCCGTCGGCCATGTGCGGGGACAGCGCCGCCCACGGGGTGGGGTGGTTGATTTCAGGGAAATTGGGCTGGCTGGTCACTGCCGCGTAGGTGGCATCCCAGTTGGCGGCGGCCGCGGCGCCAACTGCCACCACGGCGGGGGCGGCCGCCCTGGCCAGGAAGCCAGCCAGCCGGCGCGGCGGCATGGCCATCGCCAGGACCGGCACCGCGAGCAGGACCAGTGGCTGGATGACGATGGCCGCCCCGGCCAGCCACGCGGACCGGTTCGGCCGGTCCCTGGCCAGCGCCAGGATGGCGTAAAGCAACAATCCCACCGCCATGGCGTCCTCGGGATGGCCCCAGCGCACAGAAACGCTCCACAAGGTGGCCACCTCCGCGAGGGTGAGCGCGGCCCTCCGGAACCAGGGCGTGCCCAGATGCTCGGCGATCGCGTCGGCGGCGAACAGGGTCACGGCCGACAAGGCGACCTCGTAGGGCCCGGCGAGCAGCCACACCGCCGGCTGCGGGTTGTGTGCGCTCTGAATGGCCAGCGGGATCCCTAGCGCGTCGGCGACCGCGACCACAGGGACCAGGATGACCGCCGCGCCTGGCAGCGTTATCAGCCCGGTGGGCTGGGTGTACAGGCCGCCCAGGTGCAGGTGCAGCAGCCGGTTGGCGGCGGCCAGCGTGCCCCACAGGTCGTCAGGGAGCGCCCAGGCGGTCCGCCCGGCCATGGCCGGGCCCCACCAGGTCGTGGAGAGCATCCCGATGACGACAAGGGCGACCGTGGCGATCAGCGGGAACAGCCTGCGGGCAAGCCATGGCGCGGACGGCCCGGGCCCGGCCCTGGCCGTCCCGGCGCCGAGCACCGCCAGCCTGCGGACGACCGTCACCGCGGCAAAGTTAGCGCACCTGGGCCTGGCCGGGCCAAGATGGCTCCATTGGCCGGGCCGGTACCCGGCGAACAGGCCAGGCGGCACAGCAGAGCGGAGCGGCGGTGGTCACGCGAACCGTCACGTTGGCACGGATGAACCGGTGGGCGATCCTGGCCGGGTACGGCCTGCTGGCCGCCAGCACCCAGTTGCTCTGGCTGACCTACGCGCCGATCACCACCCAGACGCACCGGGTGATGGGCGTCTCGGCGGGCGCGGCCGGGGACCTGGCCGCCATCTTCCCGCTGATGTACGTCGTGCTCGCGCTGCCCAGCGGCCGCTGGCTGGATGCACAGTTCGAACGGGCGCTGTCGGCGGGTGCGATCCTCACCGCGGGCGGCGGCCTGCTGCGCCTGGCCGGTCCCACCTCGTACGGGTGGGCGCTGGCCGGGCAGTTCGTGGTGGCCGCCGGCCAGCCGCTCGTGCTGAACTCGATCACCAAGGTCGCCGCGCGCTACTTCCCCGCCCCGGAGCGGACCGCGGCGATCTCGGCCGGCAGTGTGTCGCTGTACCTGGGCATTCTCGCGGCCGTGCTCAGCGGCGGCCCGCTGTTCGACGCGGGCGGGCTGCGGCTGCTGCTGACCGTGCAGGCCGCCGTGGCGGTCGTCGCGGCAGCCTGGGTGCTGCTGGCGGTTCGCACCCCGGCGGCCTTCGGCGGGGATGCGTCGGTGGCCGTGTCGCTGCGCTGGCTGTGGGGCGACCGGTTCATGTGGGTGCTGGGCGGGCTGCTCTTCGTCGGTATGGGCGTGTTCAACGCGGTCGCGACCTGGCTCGACACGATCCTCGGCCACTTCGGCAGGGGCGGCGCCGCCGGATACCTGATCGCGATCATGACGGTGGCCGGGATCCTGGGCGCGGCGGTGGTGCCGCAGGCCGTGGCCAAGCGGGACCGACGGCGGGCGCTGCTGCAGGTCACCGTCGGCGTCACGATCGTGGCGTTCGCGGTGATCGCGGTGCTGCACCCGGTGGGCTTTGTCGCCGTGGCCCTGTTCGCGGAGGGGTTCGTGCTGCTGGCCGCCCTCCCTGTGGTGCTCGACTGGTCTGAGTTGCACACCGGCCCGGAGCGGGCCGGCGCCGCGGTGGGCTTCCTGCTGCTCGCCGGGAACCTCGGCGGCGTGGTCCTGGTGCTGATCATCCAGGGCGCGATCGGCAATCCGTACCTGTCCCTCGGCGTCTTGTCGGTGGCCGGGCTGGCCGGGCTGGTGCTGTCCACCAGGCTGCCCGCCCGGGTCGGCGGCACGGGCGCCGGTGGCACTGGCTGAAGGAGGCGCTTGAGGAGTGGAGGCTGACGAGCTGGTGGCCGCACTGGAGCGGCAGTTGAAGCCGTACCGGGGCGAGCTGCCATCCTTCCCGCGGCTGCCCGAGGACGGCCTGCCCAGGGCCGAGGTGACCGGGCTGGTCGAGTGGCTCGCCGCGGCGGAGGAGTCGCGCTGGCGGAACGGGTACGCCTCCGGTGCCGTCTACCACGGCGACCCGGAGCATGTCGCGTTCCTCAACCGGGTGTACGCGGCCCAGTCCCAGAGCAACCCGCTGCACCCCGACCTGTGGCCGAGCGCCACGAAGTTCGAGGCGGAAATCGTCGCGATGACCGCGGACATGCTCGGGGCACGGCACGCAGACCCCGCCGCGCCGGTGGCCGGCACGGTCTCCTCCGGCGGGACCGAGAGCATCCTGCTGGCCATGAAGACCTACCGGGACTTCGCCAGGGCGCGCCGCGGCATCGCCGAGCCGGAGATCGTCGCGCCGGTGACCGCGCACGCAGCGTTCGACAAGGCCGCCAGGTACTTCGACATGACCCTGGTCCGGGTTCCGGTGGACCCGGGCTTCAAGGCCGACCTGGCCGCCATGGCCGATGCCATCACCGAGCGGACCGCCGTCGTGGTGGGGTCGGCGCCGACGTTCCCGCACGGGATCATCGACCCGATACCGGAGATCGCCGCGCTGGCCGCCGAGCGGGGCGCGGGCTGCCACGTGGATGCCTGCCTCGGCGGGTTCATCGTGCCGTGGGCCGAGAAGCTCGGCTACCCGGTGCCGCCGTTCGACTTCCGGCTGCCCGGGGTGACCTCGATGTCCGCCGACACGCACAAGTACGGCTACGCGGCCAAGGGCTCCTCGGTGATCCTCTACCGGGGCAAGGAACTGCGGCAGTTCCAGTACTACACGACCACCGACTGGCCCGGTGGCCTGTACCTGTCGCCCACGTTCGCCGGGAGCCGGCCGGGCGCGCTGTCCGCCACCTGCTGGGCGGCGATGGTCTCCATCGGAGAGCGCGGCTACACCGAGGCGGCCCGCCGCATCCTGCAGACCGGCGCGAAGGTACGCGACGGCATCGCGGCCATCCCTGGCGTCCGGGTGCTCGGCGACCCGCTGTGGGTCATCGCGTTCGCCACCGAAGAAGGCGTGGACGTGTTCCAGGTCCTGGAGAACATGTCCGGCCGGGGGTGGAGCCTGAACGGGCTGCAGCGGCCCGCCGCGGTGCACATCGCGATCACGCTGCGGCACACCCTGCCCGGGGTGGCCGACCGGTTCCTCGCCGACCTGCGGGAGTCGGTCGAAGAGGCCCGCGCGAACCCCGGCGTCAGCACCGGGATGGCGCCGGTGTACGGCATGGCCGCGTCGCTCCCCGCGGAACTGGTCCACGCGATGCTCGCCGCCTACCTCGACATCACCTTCGAGGTGTGAGGTGGCCCGCCACGTCCTGGCGATCGACCTGGGCACCTCGGCGCTGAAGGTGGCGCTGGTCTCGGTCACCGGCGAGGTGGTCGCCGCCGAGGAAGGGGCACACCAGGCCGAACTGCTGCCGGGCGGCGGCGCCGAGCAGGATCCGGAGGGCTGGTGGGCGCTGATCAGCGAGGTGTCCTCCCGGCTGATGGCCCGCGGCACCGTCGCACCGGAGGAGGTCGCCGCGGTCTGCTGCACCGCGCAGTGGTCGGGAACCGTGCCGGTGGACTCCGCGGGCCGCCCGGTCCGCAACGCGATCATCTGGATGGACTCCCGGGGCGCGCCCTATGCCCGGCGCATCACCGGCGGGCCGGTGCGGGTCCAGGGCTACGGCCCGGACAAGCTGGCCCGCTGGATACGCAAGACCGGCGGCATCCCCTCGCAGAGCGGCAAGGACTCGCTCGCGCACATCCTGTGGCTCAAGCACGCCGAGCCGGAGTCCTACCGTGCCGCCAGCCTGTTCCTGGAACCGAAGGACTGGCTGAACCTGCGGCTCACCGGGCGGGCGGCGGCGTCCTTCGACTCGATCGCGCTGCACTGGGTCACCGATAACAGGGATCCGGCCCGGATCCGCTACGACCAGGCACTACTGCAGCGGGCCGGGGTGCCGCGGGAGAAACTGCCACCGCTGCGGGCCGCGACCGACGTCCTCGGGCCGCTGCTGGCCGGGCCCGCCGCGGCACTTGGCGTCCCGGCCGGCCTGCCCGTGGTCACCGGCACGCCCGACCTGCATTCGGCGGCGATCGGGTCCGGGGCCACCCGGGATTTCCAGGCCCACCTGTACGTCGGCACGTCCTCCTGGCTGACCTGCCACGTCCCGTTCAAGCGCACCGACATTCTGCGGAACATCGCCTCGCTGCCGTCGGCGATACCCGGCCGGTACTTCGTCGCCGACGAGCAGGAGACCGCCGGGGCGGCGCTGACGTTCCTGCGCGACCGGGTGCTGTACGACGGCGAACCGCCGCCGGGCGCCTACCGCGCGTTCGACCAGATGGCCGCGAGCACCCCCGCCGGCAGCGGCGGGGTGATCTTCACCCCCTGGCTGTACGGCGAGCGGACCCCGGTGGAGGATCACCTGCTGCGCGGCGGGTTCCACAACCTGTCCCTGTCGACGACGCGTGACGATCTGGTCCGCGCCGTGTTCGAGGGGGTCGCGCTGAACACCAGGTGGCTGCTGAGCGCGGTGGAGCGGTTCACCAAGCGGCGGCTGGAGCCCGATCCGGTTCATCGGCGGCGGCGCGCGCTCCGCCGTGTGGTGCCAGATCTTCGCCGACGTCCTCGGCCGGGAGATCGAGCAGGTCGCCGACCCGGTCAACGCGGGAGCCCGGGGTGTGGGCATGCTCGCGGCGGTGGCACTCGGCGAGCTCACCTTCGACGAGGTCCCCGACCGGGTGAAGGTGGCGGCCAGCTACCGGCCGGATCCCGGCACGGCCGGCCTGTACCGCATGCTCTATGGCGAGTTCGTGGGGCTCTACAAGCGCAACCACAAGGCGCACGCCCGGCTGAACGGCGCGGGGTCAGGCTGACCCGCCGGCCGCCGCGGCCGCTTCCCCGGTGCGCCGCCCAAGCTCGCGGTGAAGCGAGATGGCCCGGCGCAGGTACAGCTCGGCGGGCCCGGGCCCGCCGGTCCTCGTACCCTCGAAGGGCAACGGGGCCGGAAGGAGCGCGGGCATGAGCGAGGGCCGGGCAGACGGGCTGTGGGCGCCGCAGCGGCGGGCACTGACCGCGGGCCTGGTCCTCACGATCACCTTCGTCGCGTCGGAAGCGCTGGCGGTGGTGACGGTGATGCCAGTGGCCGCCCACGACCTGGGCGGGCTGCGCCTGTACGGCTGGGTGTTCAGCGGGTTCATGCTGGGCAGCGTGATCGGCATCGTGCTGGCCGGCCGGGAGGCGGACCGGCGCGGGCCCGCGGTGCCGTTCGTGACCGGGCTGCTTTTCTTCGGCACTGGGCTGGCCATCGCTGGCCTGGCCCCCACCATGGGGGTGCTGGTCGCGGGCCGGGTGCTGCAGGGCATGGGCGCGGGCGCGATTCCCTCGGTGGCCTACGCCGCGATCGGCCGGTGCCTGCCCGGCTCGCTCCGGGCCCGGATGATGGCGGTGCTGTCCACCGCCTGGGTCCTGCCTGGGCTGGCCGGGCCCGTGGTGGCCGCGGAGGTGGCGCACGCGTTCGGCTGGCGGTGGGTGTTCCTTGGCCTGCTGCCGGTGGTGGCCGTGGCCGGGTCGATCGCCCTGCCCGCCCTGATCCGCCTCGGCCGGCCCGAATCCGCCAGCACGGGCGAGCCCAGGCTGATCGACGCGCTGCGCACCGCAGCCGGGGCCACCCTGCTGCTGGCCGGGCTCACCCTCGCGGCCGGTTCCGGTGACGTACTTGCCGGGTGCGCGCTGATCCTCGCGGGCGCGGCAGCCGGGCTGCCGGCCCTGCGCCGGCTGGTGCCGCCAGGCACGCTGACCGCGCGTCCCGGGCTGCCCGCGGTCATCCTGACCCGGGGGCTGGTCACGTTCACGTTCTTCGGCGCCGACGCGTACGTGACCCTGGCGGTCACCACGATCCGCCACCACACCCCGGTGTACGCGGGTATCGCCGTCACCGGGGCCACGCTGTCGTGGACCGCGGGTGCCTGGGCGCAGGCCCGGCTGAACGAGACCTGGACGGGGCGCCGCCTGATCCGTACCGGCCTGGTGATCGTGCTGGCCGGCATCGCCGGGATGGTCGTGGCGCTGCAGCCTGCCATCCCGGCCTGGTCCGCCCTGGTCGCATGGACCGTGGCCGGCCTGGGCATGGGGCTGGCCTATGCGCCGATCTCGCTGATGATGCTGCGCAAGGCACCGCCCGGTCAGGAGGGGCGGGTTTCCGCCTCGCTGAACCTGGCCGACGTGCTCGGCACCGCCATAGGGATCGGCATCGGGGGCGCCGCGGTGGCGGCCAGCACGCCCGGTGACCTGCGGGCAGGCGTCACGGCCGCGTTCGCCGCCGCCGCGCTGGCGGGCCTGACCGCGCTGGCGGTCACCGGCCGCCTGCCTGCCGGCACCGGGGCCACCCCGCCGTCGGCCGCCGAGCCGGTCACCGCCACGGCACCCGGCGAGGCCCCTTCATAAGCCCTCGCCAGGGCCATGAATGTGGATCTAGTGCCCTTAGCGGGGCCTCGGCGTCACATTCATGCCCTGTCTAGCGCGCGGCGGCGCGGCGGCGCCGGCGGGGCGGCACGTCGGGGGCCGGGATGGTGGCGGCCAGCGGCAGCCGGGACGGCGGTTTGACCTCGGCCAGCCGCAGGTAGGTCACCAGCCGCTGCCCGCCGCGGGTGGACAGGCCGGCCAGCACCTCCTGCAGGTCCGCGACGTCCCGGGCGACCGCGGTGATCACGTAGTCCATCTCGCCGGCCACGTTGTCCGCGGCGATGATCTGCGGCACGGCCCGGAGATGGTCATCGAAGATGCGGGTCGCCCGCGGGTCGTGCCGGCTGAGGGTCGCGGTCACGTACACCTGCAGCGGGAACCCGGCCGCGGCGGCGTCGAGCTCGGCCCTGATGATCCGGATGACCCCGGATTCCTTCAGCCAGCGGACCCGGTGCAGGGTGGCCGCCGGGGACAGCCCGGCCAGGCGGGCCAGCTCCACGTTCGTGCGGTCCGCGTCGGCCTGCAGCGCGCTGAGCAGCTTTACGTCAATTTCGTCAAGTTCGATGGCCATCTCGCCATCGATTATGAAGCTAAAGGGCGCTACTAGCCAAATTATGGGTATGCCGGAGCCACTATGGCCGCATGAACACGAACCGCCGGACCTTTGCCGCACTGATCGGCGCCGGGCTGCTCTGGGGTACCACGGTGCCGCTGTCCAAGCTGGCCCTGCACTGGCTGCCGCCGGGCTGGCTCACCTTCGTGCGCTTCGCCGTGGCCGCCGCGATCCTCCTCCCGGCAGCCCGCCACCAGCTCCGGGCCGCGTTCCGGCCAGCCGTGCTCGTCTCCGGCGCGCTCGGGTACGGCGGCTCTGTCGTCCTGCAGAACGCCGGGATCACCCGGACCAGCGTCACCCACGCCGCCCTGCTTATCGGCGCGGTCCCGGTGATGGTCGCGGTGATCGCGGCGGTGTGGCAGCGCGCCGTGGCGCGCCCGGTGGCGTGGGCGGGCTTCGCCCTGGCGCTGGCCGGCGTCGGCCTGGTCACCACCGGCCACGGCGGCGGGGCGAGCGCCGCCGGGGACGCGCTGGTGCTGGCGTCCCTGCTGGTATCGGCTGTGTTTACGGTGGCGCAGACACGGCTGCTGACGGGCCGGGACCCGATCGCCACGACCGCCGTGCAGTTCCTCGGCGCCGCCCTGGCCGTGCTGCCGTTCGCGGCTTTCACCGAGGGCCGGCCGTCCATGCCCGGCGCCGCCGGGCCCGTCCTGGCCACCGCCGCCCTGGCGGCCGGCGGCACACTGCTGCCGTTCGCCCTGTTCGCTTACGCGCAGAGCCGGGTGCCCGCCGAGGTAGCCGGGGCGTTCTTCAACATCGAGCCGTTCGTCGGCGCCGTCGCGGGCGCGGTGTTCTTCGGCAACCCGGTCGGGCCGGGGCAGCTCGGCGGGGGCGCGGTGGTGCTCGCCGGGATCGCGCTGAGCAGCCTCCCGCTGCTGGCCAGCAGCCGCGCGCCAGGCAGCCGCAAGACGGGCGGCGGCGCGGCGAGCAGCCACGGCGCGGGCGGGCGAGCGACAGGGCCGGGCTCAGGGCGTGACCCAGTCCCCGCCGCGGATGAGATCCCGGCCGGCGAGCTCGTTGGCCTCGCGCCACGCCTGGAGCCGCTGCGGCCGGATCCGGAAGTACGCGTAGCCGGTCAGCTCGCGCGGGTCGAAGCCGGTCTTGGCGGCGAACGCGTCGCCTGTCTCAGCGGGGATCTCGCTGGCCGCGGTTTCCGCCTCCACGGCCCCCTCGATCAGCACCAGATCACGGGTGGGGCCGATGCCAAGCCGCACCCTGCCCGTGGCCCGCAGGTTGCGGCTGGTCGGGCTGGTGGCCGGGGTGCATATCAGCACAGTGACGCCATCCCACAGGAACGAAAGCGGCACCAGGTAGGGGGTCCCGGTTTCGGGGTCGGCCGTGGCCACCCACGTGTCCACGTCGTTCTCGAGCCTGCGCAGCGTGTCCGCCTTGCGCTGGTGCGGCGTCCGGGCGGGCGGTGTCATCGTGGCAGCCTCCTGTTCGCCGGAACCCGCTCAGCCCCACGTGCCTGCCACCTGCCTGGTGGTCACGTTGAGGCGGTTGAAGACGTTGGTCGTCGCGATCATGAGGATCAGGGCCGCGAGGCCACGCTCATCGTAGTGCCGGGCGGCCTCGTCCCAGATCTCGTCAGGCACCGGGTCCGCCCGGTCGCTGAGCCGGGTCGCGGCCTCGGTCAGGGCCAGCGCGGCCCGCTCGGCGTCGGTGAAGTACGGCGCCTCCCGCCAGGCCGCCACGGAGAACAACCGCTCGTCGGTCTCCCCGGAGGCCTTCGCGTGGCGTGAGCCGGCGTCGCAACAGAAACTGCAGCCGTTGATCTGGCTGGCGCGCAGGTGCACCAGGCCGAGCGTGGCCGGCGGCACACCGCCCTGCCCGGTGGCGGCGTTCAGCGCCTGGATGGCCGTCATCGCGTCGGGAATGATCGTCGCAGGGTTCTTCATCCGTGCCTGCACGTGGCTCTCCTTGCCAGGAAGTCAGGGTGCCGCCCGCGGCGGTTGCCGCAGGTGTCCGGCCTGTCGCCGTCACACCGGCCGGGCCTGGCCGGTCATTGGTATGACAGCCTGCGACGGAGGAATGTGACCGATGGATGACCACGACTGGCTCGCGGAACGGTTCGAGGCGCACCGCACCCACCTGAGGGCGGTGGCCTACCGGATCCTCGGCTCGCCGGCCGACGCCGAAGACGCGGTACAGGAAGCCTGGCTGCGGCTGTCCCGCTCGGAATCAAGCCAGGTGGAGAACCTGGGCGGCTGGCTGACCACGGTGGTGGCCCGGGTGTCGCTGAACATGCTCCAGTCCCGCAAGACCCGGCGCGAGGATCCGGCCGGCTCCCATCTGCCCGAGGAGATCGCCGCCAGCACGGATGGCGCCGGGCCGGAGCACCAGGCGGTGCTGGCCGACTCGGTGGGCCTGGCGCTGCTGGTGGTGCTGGACACGCTGACCCCGGCGGAGCGGCTGGCGTTCGTGCTGCACGACATGTTCGCCATGCCGTTCGAGGAGATCGCCCCCATCGTGGAGCGCACTCCCGCCGCGGCCCGCCAGCTGGCCAGCCGCGCGCGCCGCCGGGTCCAGGGCGCGGACACGACCCCGGACACCGACCTGACCCGGCGCCGCGAGGTCGTGCGCGCCTTCCTCGCCGCCTCGCGCAACGGTGACCTCGGCGCGCTGGTCGCGATGCTCGACCCCGACGTCGTGGTCCGGGCCGACCCCGCCACGGTACGGACCGGCGCCGCAGGCGGAGACCCGCGGCGCGCAGGCGGTGGCGGCTATGTTCTCCGGGCGGGCCAGGGCCGCCAGGCTGGCGCTCATCGACGGGGTGGCCGGCTTGGTGTGGGCGAGCGGCGGACGGCCGCGCGTGGTCTTCAGTTTCACTCTGGCCGACGGGAAGATCATCGCGATCGACCTGCTCGGCGACCCTGCCGTGCTGGAACAGCTCGACGTGGTCACCCTCCCAGCGGTGCGGGGGGGCTAGAGCGCGGGCAGCTCGAACGCGTATAAGTCGCTTCATTATTCTAGAAATCATTTGCTTGATTTTTGATTCAAGCGTAGCGTCGGTTGCAGACCCAGTGAGGCCCGGTTGTCGCTGACCGCCTGGGGTGCTCGAAGGGTCAGCAAAAGGAACCGAGGCATCTCATGCACGCACCGGCTGACAACGTCACTCCCCCGCTATCTGCATCTCCGGGCGGTCTTCGCCAGTTCCTGCGAACGGCCCCTGGTAGCGCACTTCTTCCTGCGGTTATCTGTGCTGCGCTCTGGATCGCGATCTCTTACGCGACCGGCGCGCCGACCCTGTTCTCCCTCGGTGGCGGCATCCTGGTCGGCGTGATCGTCTTCATCATCGGCTATGGTCTCCGACGGACGATCTTCGACCACGTGAGACCATAGCCGCTTCTGGGCCGACCGCCTCAGCTCCGGTGAAATCAGCCTGGGCTCCGAATGGGGTGAGCTCGCTCAAGATGGCGAGCCTGCCCGCGAGCTCCTGCAGGCCGCGCGCCAGGTGGCCGGGCTACCGGGCGGGGTGCTTGCCGGGCCGCCGCCGCATCCGCAGGGCGCCCAGGATAAGGGCGCCGAGGAATACGGCAATGCCGATGAACAGAAGGTACAGCAGGCCCTTCGCGACCACGCCCACGATACCCAGCACCATCGCGACGATCACCAGCAGCAGAAACAGGGCAATCATTTGGTCCTCCGCTTCGTTCGCTGCTCAGCGGCGGGCCAGCCGCCGCTCACCGCCGGCGCCCGGCTGGTATGTCAGCCCGTAGTGCTTGAAGATCGCCTCTTCGTCGCCCGCGGGCAGCTCGCCGTCGGTGCCGATCGATGGGGCATCCTTGACCCGGCTCTTGTCGTAGGAGACCTTGAGGTACCCGGGACCCACGGTCGCCCGGTCGAGCGGCACGAACACGAGCCGGTGCCGGGTCGGCAGCCCGACCTTGACCGTGGCGAACGAGGGCAGGTCGGTGGCGGTGTCGACGTAGACGGCCTCCAGTTCGCCGATCTTGTGCCCCTCGGTGTCAACCACGTCGTGGCCGCGCCATTCCCTGATGTTGGCAGCCTCGAACACGCTGGCCTTCCTCCTCACTGGATCGCATTTGTCTATCCTCCTGGCGTGAGCGCCGCCGCCAAGAGTTGCCGGCTCAGTCGTCATACCCGGCCACCGAGATCAACCTCGCCAAGTACCGGATCGCTGAAAACAAGTCCTCAGCGGATTCTCGCACGAGTGCCAGGTCGCTGCCTGACAGCCTTGAGCTGCTACGAGAAGACGCAGCTCACCGTCCCGGTCGTGTATCCGAGCCGGTCAAGGAGCTCAACGGGCGCGTTGGCCAGGAAGGGACGCTCAAGCTTCACGGAAAAGTCTTCGAGGCGGTTCCAGACCGCCGGTCAAGGTCGAGGTGCTCCCGGCGTCACCAGGTCCAGGTGCAGCCGGTTCTTGCCCACCTTGGGTTCGGGCTCCTTGATGAAGTACAGCGATCCGCCTGCGCCAGCAGGGTCACTCACCTGGAACTCGGGCCTTCTTCACCGCATAGTCCGGGTCGGCAGAGGTTCCAGATTTCAGCCGTTGCTAGTGACGCACTCACTAGGAAAAGTCTTTTGAGGGTTTGCCATGGTTTTTCTGCCAGAAGGCTTCACAATGCTCAGCATTGAGATCAACGGTCCAGATCCTGTCCGCTTGCCCGTCCGGGCGAAGACGGAGGGTGTACACCGCGAGGTTGTCGAGCCGGTCGCCACCGGGCGCTGTTCCGGTCTCGTGGATCAGGCAGATGGCCATGCGGTCATCGGCGTAGACGCAATGACCGTCCTGGTGAAAGGTGTCGCCGAAGAACCCCGCGAACTCCATGAGCATGAGCGCCATGTCGTCCTTGCCGCGGGCGCGGTGCCAGGGCCCGGCGCCAGGGCCATTTTCCATCAGGATATCGTCCGCGTAAAGGTCGAAACTGGGTCCGTAGTCACCTTTCCGAACCGCATCGAGTACGGCCTCGGTGCGATCGAAGTTCGGGTGATTGGTCATTTTGAGCCTCCACTGTGTCCTCGTGCTAGCTAGTGATCTTGAAACGGCCGTGCAACAGGCGTGCGGAGATCGTGTGGAGACCTTGTGGAGGTTCGCCACCGCTGCGCTCAGTTTCTCGACACCGGCGCCGACGACCGGTACATCCAGCCGGCGCGGCGGTGCGGCCGGGCTAACCCTGGCGGCCCGGCAGAGCACTATGAGGTGTGGACGACAGTTCGGCCGGCGACGCGCGACTGGTCGAGGCCGCCCTGTGCGGTGACAAGGACGCCTTTGCCGCGCTGGTGACCCGGCACTGGGCCACGGCCGTGGCACTCGCGGCCCGGGTGCTTGGCACGCCGGACCTGGCCCGCGATGCCGCTCAGGAGGCCGCCGTCGCGGCAATGGTGGGCCTGGACCGGCTCCGCGCGCCTGGCAGGTTCGGCGCCTGGTTCTGCGGGATCACGCTGAACGTGGCCCGCGGCTGGGTACGCCAACTGCGGGCGGAACGGCCGGCCGCCATCCTCGATCAGGCACCGGACCGGGCATCCCAGGACCCCGGCCCCGATGAGCGCGCGGAACTCGCCGAGCTTGCGGCCACGGTCCGGGCCGCGGTGGCTCAGCTGGCCGACGGCCAGCGGGACGCCGTCTTCCTGTTCTACCTGCAAGGCCTCACCCACCGTGAGGTAGCCGCCGAGCTTGCCATCTCGGTCGGCGCGGTCAAGGCCCGGCTGCACCAGGCCCGCGCCGCGCTGACCCCCGCGCTGGTGCCACTCACCAGCGGCCCGCCAGTTCCGCTCTCCCGTACCAAGGAGCCCGTCATGACCACCACCGCACACGGCCCGGCCTGGGCCGAGGTATCGGTAACCGACATCCGGTGCAGCGACGACAGCAACCCGCTGAACCGCCAGCACGTCATCCTGCTCGACGAGCGCGACGGCCCGCGCCGCCTGCCCATCTGGGTGGGCCCCGCGGAGGCCACCGTGCTCGCGATGAGCCTGCAGGCGGTGGAAACCCCGCGCCCGATGACCTACCAGATGGCGGCGGGCCTGCTGGATGCGTGTGGCTCGCGGGTCAGCGAGGTACGGATCACCCAGGCTGGCCGGCACGGTGTTCTACGCGGTCGTGGTCGTGGACGGGCCCGGGGGCCAGCGGGAGGTCGACGCGCGGCCCAGCGATGCGATCAACCTCGCCTTGGTGGCCGGGGCACCGATCCTCGCCGACGGCACGCTGCTCGATGACCCGCGGGCCAGCCGCCGGGACGAGTGGCAGGACCTGCCCAGCGGGACCGCCGCGCTGGCGGCCGAGGCCGCCGAGTGGAGGCGGCGGTTCGCGCCGACGGCCTCACAGCATGTCGGGCCAGGGGGGCAGGGCCAGGTGCAACAGTAGGATCACCAGCGCGGCCAGGATCACGGCGGCCGCCGGGCGCCAGCGGCGCTCCAGGTTGACGATCGTGGTCAGCAGCGTGGGCCAGGGCACCTCGTGGGCGAACCAGTACGCCAGCACGTCCGGGATGATCACCAGGAAGATCGCGATCAGGCCGTAGATGACGTAGCCCTCCACCCAGTAGTCGCCGCTGACGACCGCGGTGATGAGGCTGCCGATGGCGATCGCGGCGAGCGCCAGCGGGACATAGACCAGCGCGGCCACCGGGCTGATGTCGGCCGGGGTCTTGCTGAGCCGGCCGTTGTAGGTCCGGCCGACGCCCGCGCCGGTGCCGCGGCCGAGGCCGCCCGAGGTGTAGACCATCGTGCCCGTCTGCGTGACCGGGACCCTGACGAAGTAGAAGGCGACGATGACGATCACGGCCACCACGATGAGCGCGGTCCACGACGCCAGCGCCTCCAGGTGGGCGACCGTGTCCGTGAGCGAGGGCCACGGCGGGTTGGCCAGGCCCGCCCAGCTCTCCGGGATGGCGAAGACCAGCCCGAGGAACAGCCAGAAGCCGTAGCCCCACTTCTCGGTGGTACTCATGCCGCTGAACCGGGCCGCGAAGTCCCGCCCGGTCCGTACTGAAGGCCCGCTTTGCCGCGTCACGCGGCAGACGTTACGGGTGGTTTGCCAGGTCGTGCAAGAACTCGACGAGACCGGCGAAATAGACCTGCTGATCGTCGTACATCGCCAGGTGGCTGCCGTCCGGACAGTGCAGGTAGCGGCCCTGCGGCAGCCTGTCGGCCATCGCTGCCATGTGCGCCGGATCCATCGTGTCGTGCTGGGCGCCGATAACCAGCGCAGGCACGTCGATCGAGGCGAGATCGGCGAACCGGTCCCAGTTCACCAGTTTGGCGTCGGCGCTGATGCCCAGCTCGCTCGGGCCCTGCATGGACACGTAGATCGCCGGGTTGATGTGCGCGAAGCCGCGCTGCACCGGGTCCGGCCAGTCGGCCGGCGGCATCCGCAGCACGTGGTGCACGTAGTGCTGCTCGGTCAGCAGCTCCATGTACCTGGGGTCCTCGGTCTTGCCTGCCGCCTCAAGCGCCTTGATCTCGGCCAGCGCCGCCTGGTCCATCTTCGGCATCAGCACCTGCTCGGCGTAGGCGTTGTAGGCCGGGACGCTTGCCATCATGTTGGAGACGACCAGCCCGCGCAGGTGCTGCTGGTAGGTCAGGGCGTACTCGATGCCGAGGATGCCGCCCCAGGACTGGCCGTAGAGCACGAAGTTGTCGCGGTCCAGGCCCAGCGCCTGGCGGACCTGCTCCACCTCGTCCACGAAGCGGTCAAGCTCCCACAGGGACGGGTCGTCCGGCTGGTCGCTGAACCCGGAGCCGAGCTGGTCGTAGTAGTAGTACTCGACTCCGGCGGCGGGCAGGAAGCTGTCGCACGCCTCCAGGTACTCGTGCGTGGAGCCGGGGCCGCCGTGCAGCAGCAGCACCCGGAGCCGGGGGTTGTTGCCGATCCGCTTCACCCACACGTGGTAGGTGCCCTTCGGCGTGCTGACCGGGATCCGCCGCGCACCGCCGCCCAGCACGTCGTCCCGGCCCGAGTAGTCCAGATAGCCCGCCACTGCAGCCTCCCTCCCGGGCCGCCCGGTCCTCAGTGTCCGGTCGCGCGCCCGACCTGCAGTGTCGCAGCAAGCACCGCGCGCTGGGTAGGCAGGGCCTCGGCATGCCTGCGGCGGCCGGCACACTGGCCGCCTACCGGCCCGCCCTCGGCGTGATCGCCGGTGTCGCGGTTCTCGGCCTGGCCGTCACGCTGACCGGGCTCCGCTCCGCCCGGCCACGCCCGGTCGTCGCCCCGGTGCCCGTCGAACACGACGAGGCGGAGCTTGAGGCGGTCGGCCACTGAGGCGGCGCGCCACGGACGGCGCCGCCACTGGGCAGCCCGGTGGTGACGCCGTCCGTATCGCCCGATAATCGAAACAGCCCGGTCCGCGGAGGTGCGCAATGGCAGCAACGGGATGCCCGGTTCACGAGGGTTTCGATCCGCTCGCGCCGGAGTTCCTCGCCGACCCGTACGCGGTGCTGGCGGCCCTGCCACTGCGGGAGGCGCCGCTGTTCTACGCCCCGTCGATCGGTTACTACGTGCTCACCAGGCACGCCGACATCGAGCAGGTGTTCAGGGACCCGGCCACATTCTCCGCCGCGGTGGCGCAGGCTCCCCTGGTACCGCTGGTGCCCGAGGCGGCGCAGATCCTGCTGGCCGGCGGGCACCGGCCGCAGCCGTCGATGGTCAGCCTGGACGAGCCGGCGCACGCCCGGCTGCGCAAGCCCGCGGCGCGCGCGTTCAGCATGACCCGGATCCAGGCGATGATCCCGGCGATCGAGGCGACCACGGCGCGACTGCTTGACGCGGTGGCCGGGCAGGAGGAGTTCGACCTGGTCGCGGCGCTGGCGTTCCCGCTGCCCGCGAACATCGTGTTCTCCCTGATGGGCGTGCCCGAACAGGACTACCCGCAGCTCAAGCTGTGGTGCGGGTCCCGGGCGGCGCTCGGCTGGGGCCGCCCGGCGCCCGGCGACCAGGTGGAGATCGCGACCAGCATGGCCGCATACCGGCGTTACCTCCGCGACCTGGTGGACCTGCGGGCCGGCCAGCCGGGCGACGACCTGACCAGCGACCTGCTGGTCATCCACCGCGAGGATCCGGACCGGCTCACCCGCGAGGAGATCTCCTCCATCCTGTTCTCGCTGTCCTTCGCCGGGCACGAGACCACCGCCGGCCTGATCGGCAACACCATCCGCCGCCTGCTTGAGGACCCGGCCCGGTGGGCTCGCGTCGCACGGCGGCCCGATCTCATCCCCGCGGCTGTCGAGGAGACGCTGCGTTACGATCCGTCGGTGCCGGTGTGGCGCCGCATGACCACGCGCCCCGTCACGATCGGCGGGGTGGACCTGCCCGAGGGTGCCAAGCTGTTCCTGTGGCTGGCGGCGGGGGGCCGGGACGGGGTGGTGTTCGCCGATCCGGACACCTTCGACCTGGACCGGGCCAACGCCGGGCAGCATCTCGCGTTCGGGCTGGGACAGCATTACTGTCTCGGCGCCAACCTGGGCCGCCTGGAAACCCGGCTGGCGCTCGAGGAGCTGGCCCGCCGGTATCCGCGGCTACGGCTCGCCGAGGGCCAGGAGTTCACCTTCCACCCCAACATCTCCTTCCGCGGCCCACAGGTGCTGCGGGTGCGGACCAGCCCGGCCAGCTGACCCGGCCCGCGGAGCCAGGGTTAGCGGCGCTGCCTGGCGGCGAGCAGCATGCCGGCGCTGAGCAGTATCAGCGCGGCCTCGACAAGCAGCGAGACCGTGCCCACCCAGTAGCCCCAGTTGCCGACGTCGCCGGGATCGCCGGGCACGCCGACGGTGCGCGAGGCGACGTAGCCGGCGAATGGCCCGGCGCCGAGCAGTACCCCCGCCGCCCAGCCGAGGCTGGCCGGCCCGAACCAGGCAGGTCCCAGGCTGACCGGGCCGATCCGCACCGGACCGGGCCGGGCGCCGCCGGGCAGCAGCAGGATCAGCGCGGTCACGATCCCGCCGATTTCGATGAGCCGGTATCCCCAGCCGATCCAGGCCGGCGACGCCATGGCGGTGATGCCCCCCTGGTCGGCTACGTGTACCGCCGCGACGGCCACCGCAAGCAGCGCGCCGGTGAATCGCACCGCGAATTCTGGCGCCGCGCCACGCGTGCCAGCCAGGACCGAATTCGTCCGGGTTGCCACCGTTTCCTGCATCATTATTCTCCCCTTGTGCCGGAGTCCGGGCCGCCGGTTCTCTCCTGCCGGGCACGGCACACGCCGGCCCTGCGGTTCAACATCCGGGCCGGTGAGAGGGTGTGAGTATGCCCACATGAACTGACCACGGGGCCGAGCCGTTATTGCACCAGCGCAAGGTAAATCCCGCACGAATAGGTACGTACTAATCCCCGATGGAGTAGTTGTTTCGTTTCACTAAGATCAATTGCGAACACGACCTGAACGGAACCAAACAATGCGGCCCATGTGTCATACAGACACAGCGGAGAGATGGGCCATACGTGGGGCCGCAGGCCGCTGGCGCGGCCCTGGCCGGTCAGGAGCGGCGGGCGGCGATGATCCAGGTGCGCGCGTCGAACAGGACGCCGTCGCTGGTCTGGTGGGCGGCGAGGGTGGCGCGCAACCGTGCCACCGCCTCCTCGGCCTGCCCGGCGTCCATGCCCGCGAGCAGGTCCCTGGTGCTGCGCAGGCCGCTCACCACGTCGAGGGCCACCGCGGCGTCCGGGCCGTAGTGGACGGGCTCGCGCACGTCGGTGAAGGCCACCTCGGTGAACCCGGCCGCCGCCAGAATCCCGCCGGCCACGGCCGGGTCGCCGAGCGAGAACGGGCTCAGGCCCGGTTGCAGGTCGGAGGTGGCAGTTCCGCATCCCCCGCAATGGCCTCGCGGATGGTGGTCGACCACGCGTTGAGCTCGCGCGCCTGCCAGACCATCAGCACCAGGCGCCCGCCGGGGCGCAGTGCGTGCCCGATGTTGCCGAACGCGGCCACCGGGTCGTCGAAGAACATCGAGCCGAACTTGCTGATCGCCACGTCGAAGCCGTCGGCCGGGAACCTGTGCACCTGGGCGTCGGCCTGCTCGAAGCCGATATTGGTCAGCCCTTCCTCGCGGCTGACGCGGCGGGCGTGCTCCAGCATCTGCGCGGACAGGTCGATGCCAAGCGCACTGCCCGCCGTCGCGGCGCGCGCGGCATCCCGGGTGGACAGGCCGGTGCCGCAGCCGATGTCAAGCACGCGGTCGCGCTGGGTCACCCCGGTCGCGGCGCGAAACCGCTCGTTGTGCGGGCGGTCCTCGGCGTCGAAGACCGCGGCGTACCTGGTCCGGTGCGCACCGGCCGGGCCGTCCCACTCAGCGGCCTGCTCGGCGTTGGCTCCTGCCCGGGTTCCCTGCGGTTCGGCCATGTCTGAAGTCCTCTCCCCTTGCCACCTAGCCGGCGACGTTAGCGGGTAAACCCGGCACTCGCATCGGGCGTCTCGGTAGAGGAGTGCGCAATACGGCACTCAGGGTGATCGGCCGTTCCCCGCCCGGCACCGGTCCCATGGCCGGAGCAGGCCGGGCCCTCGGGCGACGGGAGGACGTCAGATGATCATCATCGATACACAGCGATGCCGGACAGGCCGGGTTGCCGGTCTTGCCGTGGCCGCCGCCACTGCCACCGTGCTGCCACTCGCCGCGGCGGGCGGCCAGGCGGCGGCCCGCGCACTGCCGGGCCAGGCACGACCGGGCCAGACGCTCCCTAGCCAGGCGGCACCGGGGCCGGCCGGGTGTGGACGTCGTGGGCCGATGATCCCGCGACCGGTCAGGTGGTGCTGTTCGGCGGCGACCAGGCCTACCGGACCAGCGGGCCGGACGACGTTCTGGGCAGCACGTGGACCTGGAACGGCACTGCCTGGACCAAGCAGCAGCCCGCAGCGGCACCGTCGCCACGGACCGGCGCGGCCATGGTGTACGACGCGGCAACCGGGCAGTTGCTGCTGTTCGGCGGCAGCAGCCACCCGTTCACCGGCGGCGGTTATCTGGATGACACTTGGACCTGGGACGGCACCACCTGGACCCAACTGCACCCGGCCGCCGCGCCACCGGCCCGGCACAACGCCGACATGATCTACGACGCCGCCAGCAACGAGGTCATCCTGTTCGGCGGATACGACGGCCACTACCTGAACGACACCTGGGCCTGGGACGGAACCACCTGGACCCAGTTGCACCCGGCCACCTCTCCCCCGCCGCGGGACACTCACTCGCTGGTCTACGACCCCGCTAGCCGGACCGCGATCCTGTTCGGCGGCTTCAACGGGCAGCGACTGTCCGACACCTGGAGTTGGGACGGCACGACCTGGACCCAGCTCAGCCCGGCAACGTCACCGGGCACGGTCAGCACCGCCTGGCAGGCCGCCTACGACGACGCCAGCCAGCAACTCGTGCTGTACGGCGGCGATGCCAACACCAGGGGCTTCAGCAATGCGACCTGGACCTGGACCGGCACCACCTGGACGCAGCTGCAGCCCGCCGCCAATCCCGGTCGCCGGGCCTACGGCTCGCTGACTTACGACCAGGCCCTGCAGCGGCTGGTGCTGTTCGGCGGCAGCAACGGGACCAAGGACCTCACCACCGTCTGGAACTGGAACGGCACTACCTGGCAGCAAGCCTGAACACCATGACCGGGGCCACCCCGGCCATGGCATCACGCTGGATCGAAAACAAAATCGCCCCTGTCTCGACACACCCACAATCTATCGAACATATGTTTGACAGCCGGACTTCGGTGCGGCAGCGTAGGCGTCGCGTTCCATGCACGGCGGCACCGCTCCCGGTGCTGCCGGCCGCACCCGTCACACGAGACCAGGAGGACGATCCCGTGGGCCAGAAGACTGTCCGGTTCAGCGATCTCAGCGGCCAGCTCATCACCGACGACGAGGCACCGGCCCGCATCGTGGTCGCCGAGCACCCCTGCCTGCCCGATGGGCCGGTCGAGATCGAGGCCCTGACCGCCGAGGCGACAGACATCGAGAAGGCAGGCGGGCAGGCAGCCCTCGTCGACCTCTACTTCCCCGGCGACGACCAGCCCCGGCGCGTGGTGCTGGACGTCGCGGAGTTCGACAAGCTGGCCACCGACAAGCCGATGAGCGAGATCCTGGCCACGGCACGGCCAACCAGGCGGGCCTCGCGTGCCGCCACGGCCGCTGCAAGCCGGGAGGACCGGACCAACTACGCCACGATCGAGCACGCGGGCAAGCCACACAAGGGCAAGACCACAGACGCGGAGAAGCGACTGGTCCGCGAGCACCTGGACGAGATCAATGAGCGGCTGGCCGCGCAGAACCTGCGGACGATCAGCCTCACCAACCCCGAGCACGTGGAGCGGTACGGCCTGGAGCGGCTCGACCGCGGAAAGCGGCGAGCCGGCGGCCGGGCCGGGGCCACGAGCCGTCAACGCCGCCTGACCGGCGGGAGCTAGCCGGCCGCCCAGTTCGCGGTCCAGATCCAGATGGTGGACGGCGCCGCCGGGGCTCCGGTGTCGCTGTACCCGCCGTAGAGCAGGTCCTCGACGTTGGCGCGGTGGTAGGCGATCGCCGCGCCGATCGCGGGCGGCGGGGTCACCGTGCAACTGGTGCAGGCCTGCGCCCAGGTGGAGTTGGCGCCGTTCCACGTCCAGGTGTCGCCGAGCACCTGGTCGCTGTTCACGTTGGTGCCGGTGCTGCCGCTCATGCCGCCGAACAGCACCGCCCCGGTGACCGAGGAGTTGATGGCCGATGCTCCGGCGGCGAAGTCGCGCGGTGTGAGTCCGGCCGGCGCGGTCCCCTTGTTGGCCCAGGTCCAGGCCCCCGTCCCGGTGTTGAATGTCAGCGTCCAGGTGTCGTTGAGCAGGTCCAGGCAGCTCGCGTCGCAGGAGGACGTGGCGTCGTCCCCGCCGAACAGCACGTCGGTGTTGTGGCCCCCGTCGTCGCTGAGGGTCGCGCCGTACCTGGGCGGCGGGCTGCCGGCAGGCGTGAGCTTGCTCCAGGTACCGTTCCACAGCCAGGTGTCCCCGTCGGCCAGCGGCGCTCCCGACTGGGTCGCGGTCAGCATGTTCTCGCCGCCGAAGAGCACCAGGCCCTCGTTGCGCGGCGCCTGGTCCGCCGCCCCGCCGTAGCGCGCCGGCGGGGCGCCGGTGCAGGTGGACAGGCAGCCGGAACCGCCGACCTGGGTCCAGGTGCCGGTGTTGGTGGACGCCTGATACGACAGTTCCCAGGTGTCGTTGAGCGCGACGGGCTGCGCCGAGCCGCCGGGCAGGTACTCGCCGCCGAACAACACCAGGTCGCCGCTGGTGGGGTCGTAGCCGAAGGAAGCGCCGAGCCTTGGCCACCGGTGCCGAGCCGGTGATCTTCACCGGGGTCCAGGCGCCGGTCGTGGTGCTGAAGCTCTGCGTCGTACCGGACACCTTGGCCGCGGCGGTGCAGCATCCGCCGAACAGGATCGCGGTCCTTGGCGCTGGCGTTGGCGTCGTAGGCCATCGAGGCTCCGGTGAGCGGCGTGGCGGTGGCGCAGTTCTTCGGCAGGCTTCCCGCCAGCACGGCGTTCAGGAAGCCGAGCGCCGGGCCGGCCAGGATGTCGGAGTAGGTCAGCGCGTGCTGATCGCCGGGGAGCACGACAAGCTGATCCGACGTGGCCGCCTTGGTCGCGGTGCACTGGGCGTTGAGTTGCTGGGTCAGGTCGGTGGCCTGGGCCAGCGGGATCGCTTCGTCGCTGCTGTTGGCGACCAGGTAGGGCGGCGCGGGGACCGTCGCGCTCAGCGACGCGGTGGGTGAGGCGTCAGCGTAGGCGGTCGCCGCGGGCACGGTCTGCGTCGTGCCGTCCTGGAAGTACAGGGTGCAGGTGGCGGAAGAGTTGTCGAGGCAGCCGAGGTACTTCTCGATCGTGGCTCCCGGCGACCCGGCCATGCAGTTGGCCGCGCTCGCGCAGCCCATGCCCGCGGCGGTGAGGTCGGCGGGCCCGGACTGGGTGATCACGCCGAGCAGCCCGTCCTGGTAGCCCATGGCATTCTCGCCAGCCAGGGCGGCGAGGTTACCGCCGGCCGACGTGCCGAGGATGAACATCTGGGCCTTGTTGAGGTTGCTCACGTGCGTCTTGACCCAGCCGATGGCCTCGTTGATGTCCTGCAGGTTCTCCGGGAAGCTGCCGTTACCGCCGACGCTCAGCGCGTAGTCCACGGAGAACGCGTCGAAGCCGTTCTCGGCCAGGCAGTCGCCGATGGTGGTTAGCGAGTCACCGGCTTTCGTGGTGAAGTTTCCCTCGGCCCAGCCGCCGCCATGCACCAGGATCACGCCGGGGACGTGGGCCTGCGGATCCCCGACGGGCTGGTACTCGTCGAGGTCCAGGGCCTGGCCGTTGGCCGGGGAACCGTAGGTCGCCAGGGTCTCGGTGACCCCGTACGGCGTGGTGGGGCAGGACAACGACGGTGTGGCGGGCCCGGCCGTGACGGCCGCCGGCGCCGAGCGGGCCGACCCGGTCATGACGGCCGCCGATGCCGGCGGCCGGTCCGGTCGCTCCCGCGAGTGACAGCGCGGCCAGCAACAGTGCCGCCAGCGCCACGGAGGCAAGGGCCCTGCCCGGGCGGGCGGCCCGGCCGCAGGGAATCGCCAGTCGTTGAATCATGGGCCTGCCCGTCCCTCGTGAATATTCGATTACCTGGCCTTTGCCCGAATAATCCCATCAATGCCAGCCGAATGCATCACCCACTCGCCCGTGAAACCCTGGCCGACCCCTCGTTCGTGCGGCGATATGACCAAATCCCAACCCCGCCCGTTCGTGATCATGACTTTGGTGTTGCCAGGGGCGCACCAAAGTCATGATCACGAATGCAGATCGTGCGGGGAGCGGGGATGATCATGGGAGGCGGTACGGCCGGGCAGGGCACGGCGGGTCTGGCCGGGCCGCGATCCGTGCCCGGGCAGGGCACGGCGGGTTTAGTCCGGCCGCGAACTGGCCGGGGAGGGCACGGCTGCGCGGGGCTCCGGTCAGCGGCGCGCTGGTTACGCCCGGCCACGAAATTGCTTCACCGCAGAGATTGCCGCGTTTTCGGGGGACAGGAAACCCTCGTTTCCATTACTGTGATGCGCCATAAAGGCTGGGGCTTGTGCCAGCCTGCGGCAATGCCCCCATCCCCCTCGCGGCCGTGCCACCTCGAATGTGGCTGCTGAGCAGGCAGTGACCCGATTGACTGCCGTTACAGATGAGTCGTAGCGGCGGGCGGGGAGCTTGCGGCGATAAAGATCTTCACTGGACGCGGAAAGCTACCAGAGTTCACTACTTAAAACCCAGCTGACCCGTGAGTAACATCCGGGGATGATCATTAGAAGTTTGGCCCTGGAGCGCCACGGATGTCCTGTTAGGCTCCACGCAAGGGCTTGCACGGCGAAGGTCAGGCAATGCGGTGAGCGGGGCTGTATTCCCCGCGCCGCGGCATTGCGGGCGCGCTGCCGACGAGACTGTCAGGCAATACCGCTTGGCACGATCGCATGGCGCGGCCGCTTGGCCTAGAAGCAATGCGGGCTCCGTGCCCCGTTCCGTTTAGTTACCCGGGGGATGGCTGATGAGTTGGCATATCCGGTCCGTGCGCGCGAGGATCTTACTTCTGGTACTCGTGCCGGTGCTTTCCCTCTTCGGGCTTTATCTGTTTACCACCGGTATCGCCGGTAAGGACGCCCTGAATCTGGCGCGAGCCAGGGCCTTGAAGACCGCCACAAGCGAGCCTGTGAGCAATTTCCTTGGCCAGCTCGATACGGAGCGGGTGTTCTCGGCCATCTACCTTTCCGCGCCCAGCCCTGGCAATCTCGCGAAACTGCACGCACAGGAAGCGGCCACCGGGCACGTGACGGCCGCCCTGCGCGCCGCCCTCACCTCGGGCAGCACCCTCAGCAACGCCCCGCCTGCGGTGCGGCAGGCATCCGCCACCCTGCTGCACGACGCCGCGGGCCTGCCCGCCCTGCACGACTCGATCGGCGCACGGACGGTCAGCCGGGCGCAGGCACTGGCCACATACAACAAGCTGATCAACGACTCCTACCTGCTGCTGAACCAGGTGATCCTCACCGAGACCAGCACGCCGATCGCCGCGCAGGCGCTGGCCCTTGAGCGGATCGCCAAGGCGGGGGAACTGCTTCAGCAGGAGAACGTGCTCGTGGTGGGCGACATGGCCGGGCGCAGGTTCCCGCTTGCCGACCAGCACGAGTTCACCAAGCTGGCCGGGGCGCGGGCCACGCTCTATGACCAGACGCTGCCCGAACTCGACCCCAGTTACCGGGCCATGTACCAGCGGGACGTCAGCCCCGCCGCCTATGCCGGGCTGACCGCGCTGGAGAACACCGTCATCAGCGGCCAGCACCCGCACTTCCCGCCCCCGGTGGCGCCAGTTGATTGGGGGCGCGCCGTCCAGGGCGTCTCGCTCGGGCTGGAGCGGGCCGGGACGCAGGCGGCCAGCGCCCTCGACCAGCAGGCCGAGCACGAGGCGAAGAGCACCGACCTGCGGCTGCTGCTGTCGGGCGGCCTCGGCCTGCTGGCCGTGATCATCTCGATCATCGTGTCGCTGCTGGCCGGCCGCGGGCTGGTGCGCGAACTGCAGGGCCTGCGCCGCTCCGCCCTCGACCTGGCCGACCACCGGCTGCCCCGGATGGTGGACCAGCTGGCCACCGGTCACAACGTCAAGATTGACGACGACGACTCGCTGGACGTCCCCATCCATACCAGGGAGATCGCCCAGGTGCGGGATGCCTTCACCAAGGTGCAGCGGACCGCGGTGGACGCCGCCGTGGGCCAGGCCCGGCTGCGCGAGGGCATCGGCGAGGTGTTCCGCAATCTGGCGCGGCGCAGCCAGTCGCTGCTGCATCGCCAGCTCGCGCTGCTTGACCGGATGGAACGCCGCACCGAGGACCCGCAGGAACTCGGGGACCTCTTCCGGCTCGACCACCTGACCACCCGCATGCGGCGGCACGCGGAGAGCCTGATCATCCTGTCCGGCCAGTCACCCGCGCGTGGCTGGCGGAACCCGGTCCCGTTCGTGGACGTCATCAGGGCAGCCGTGGCCGAGGTGGAGGACTACACCCGGGTCAGCGTCATCTCCGCCGACGACACCGGGCTGGCCGGGCCCGCCGTGGGTGACGTCATCCACATGACCGCCGAGCTGATCGAGAACGCCACCATCTACTCCCCGCCGAACACGCCGGTCGTGATCCAGGGCGGCATCGTGGGCCACGGATTCGCGATGGAGATCGAGGACCGCGGGCTCGGCATGAGCGACGAGAAGCTGGCCGAGGCCAACAACCAGCTCGCGGAGCCCGTGCCGTTCGATCCGGCCAACACCGACCAGCTCGGCCTGCTGGTTGCCGGTCAGCTCGCCCGGCGCCATGACATCCAGATCACCCTGCGGCGCAACCCCTACGGCGGCACCACCGCGATCGTGCTGATCCCGCACAGCATCGTGGTTGCCGAGGGATTCGGCGAACTGGAGCCGGTCAAGGCACTGGAGAGAGCACCGGAGAGCGCCCCGCCCGCGCCAGGCAGGCATGGCGCTGGGGAGCAGAACGGCTTCCTCGCCCGCGAGGAAACCGAGCCTGACCTGGCCCATGAGGGCTTGCCAGGGGAGCTGGGCGGGCCAGCAGGGGCGGGCAGGCCAGAGCCCGGGCTGCCGTCCTATCCAGGCTGCCCCGCCCGCGCCGGTTGCACCGCCCGCCCCGGTTGCACCGCCCGTGTCGGCCGCACCGCCCGCGGCGGGCCCGACGCCAGCGGCCCCGACGTGGGCGGCCCCGACGTGGGCCGCCAGCCAGGCCCCGCCCTGGGCCGAACCGGATCACGGCGCCTGGGCCGAAGCGGAATCCCGTGCCTGGACCGGGATGGAGTCGCCTGCCTGGAGCGAGCCGCCACGGCCCGCGGCGCACGCCCCCGCCCAGGGCGACACGGCACAGGGCGCCCCAGCCCAGGGCGACACGGCCGAGGGTGACGCGGCCCAGGACGACATTGGCCAGCCGGTACTGCCCAGGCGGGTGCGCCAGGCCAGCCTGGTGCCGCAGCTCAGGAACGCCCCGCCTGCCTATCCCCCGCTGCCTGGCAGGTATGGCGATCCGCGTCCCCCGGACGAGGCCAGGGCCACGGTGTCCGCGATCCAGCACGGCTGGGAGCGGGGCAGGTCAATGTTCGACCCGGCGACTGGGCCACCGGCCGGGCCAGGAGCACCCGAGGCCGGAGAATCCGGCACCGGCCACGATGAAGGCGGTACCTACGGGGCATATCAGCAGGAGACGCCTACAGAGGACGGGGGGCCGCATGGACCAGGCTGACTGGCGGCGCGGCCCGGGCTTCGACAGCGGGCTGAGCTGGCTCCTCGACGATCTGGTGACCCGGGTTGGCGAGGTCGACAAGGCCGTGATCCTCTCGCGTGACGGCCTTGCCCTCGCCGCCTCGGCCACGCTGACCCGCGAGGATGCCGAGCACCTGGCCGCCACGGCCGCGGGTTTCCAGAGCCTGGCGCGGGGCATCGGGCACCATTTCGACGGCGGTGCCGTCCGGCAGACGATCGTCGAGATGGAGAACTCGTTCCTGTTCGTGACCGCGGCGGGCGAGGGCAGCTGCCTGGCCGTGCTCAGCCCGGCCAGCGCGGACGCGGGGCTGATCGCCTATGAGATGGCGCTGCTGGTGAAACGCGTCGGCCAGCATTTGTCGGTGAACCCCCGGCCGGTGCCGGCCGGTGGCGCGGCGGAGTGAGGCCGGGGATGCATTCGGCCGGGGACCGGTGGCTTGACGAGGAAGCGGGAGCCGTGGTCCGGCCGTACGCGCTCACCCGCGGCCGGACGCGTCCCACCGGAGGCCAAGCTCGACCTGATCGCCCTGATCACCGCGGTACGGGATGTCCGGGTCAGCGAGTTCGGCCTGGGCCCGGAGCACCGGGCCTTACTGCGGATCTGCCGCCGGCCGACCTCGGTCGCCGATCTCGCGGCAGACCTTGACCTCCCGGTGGGAGTGATCAGGATCCTCCTTGGCGATCTGCGCGAGCGAGGACTCATCAACGTGCACAACCCGATCCCGGCGGCCCGCCTGCCCGACCGGCGCATCCTCCAAGAGGTCGTGGATGGCCTTCGCCGCCTCTGAGCAGACCGAAGGCCGACAGGTCCTGCCCGTGGCGCTCAAGGTGCTCATCGCAGGAGGGTTCGGGGTCGGCAAGACGACCTTGGTGGGCTCGGTCAGCGAAATCCGGCCGCTGTCCACCGAAGAGGCGCTGAGCGTGGCCGGCACCCCGGTGGACAACCTCACCGGCGTGGAGCGCAAAGACCACCACGACCGTGGCGCTGGACTTCGGCCGGATCACGATCCGCGATGACCTGACCGTGTACCTGTTCGGCACGCCGGGGCAGGAGCGTTTCTGGTTCATGTGGGACGAGCTTGCCAGCGGCGCGATCGGTGCGGTGGTGCTCGCCGACACCAGGCGCCTTGCCGACTGCTTCCCATCCGTGGACTTCTTCGAGAACCGGCACATCCCGTTCGTCATCGCGGTGAACTGCTTCGACGATGCGCCGCGCTACCGGCCCGAGGACGTCAGGTCCGCGGTGGACCTGGAGGACCCGATACCCGTGGTGATGTGCGACGCCCGGCAGCGCACCTCCAGCAGGGACGTGCTGATCGCGCTGGTCGAGCATTCGCTGCGGACACTGCCGCCACCAGACGAGACGCAGCCACCGCACGAACAGCCACCGCAGAACGGCCGCGAGCCGCAGACCGGGTGAGAACGGGCACCAGCCACCCATGCCCGCAGTAACGGCGGCGATATGCTCAGCGCCATGCCGCCGGACGCCCCCCGCCCGCCAGGCGCGCGCCGGGCCGCGGTGGTAGCCAACCCCACCAAGCACGACGACATCGCCAGGCTGCGGGACACCGTCCGCTTGGCCATGTCCGAGCACGGCTGGGACGAGCCTGTCTGGCTGGAGACCACGGCCGAGGATCCCGGCGCCGGCCAGGCGGCGCAGGCCGTGCGGGACGGCGTCGACCTGGTGCTGGCCTGCGGCGGCGACGGCACCGTCACCGCCTGCGCGGAAGGCGTCGCGGGCAGCGGCGTCCCGCTGGGCATCCTGCCGCTCGGCACCGGCAACCTGCTCGCCCGCAACCTCGGGCTGCCCCTGGATCTCGACACGGCGCTGGTCGCCGCGCTCACCGGAACCAACCGGCGGCTGGATGCCGGTTCGGCCAACGGCCACACGTTCGTGGTCATGGCCGGGCTTGGTTTCGATGCGAAGATGCTCGGCGAGTCCAGCGAACCGCTGAAGAAACGGCTCGGCTCGGCCGCCTACGTGCTGTCCGCCCTGCGCCACCTGCGGGACCGGCCGGTGCGGGTGAGCCTGGTGGCCGACGGCGGGACGCCGCTGCGGCTGCGGGCCAGCGCCGTGATCGTCGGCAACGTCGGCTGGCTGCAGGGCGGCATCCGGCTGCTGCCCGATGCGCGGCCGGACGACGGCACCCTGGACGCCGTAGTGCTGACCGCCCGCGGCTGGATCGACTGGATCCGGCTCGCCGTGCGGGTGCTGCTGCGCCGCGAATCGCCAGGCCAGATGACCTGGGTGCAGTTCCGGCAGTTGACCATCCACGCCGACCGCGAGCAGCCGTGGGAACTGGACGGCGAGGTAATGGGCGGCACCACGCGCCTGATGATCACCACGCAGCCCGGGCGGCTGGTGATGCGGGTGCCGCCCGGCGCGGAGGGCAGCGTCGCCCGCGCGGAGGACTAGCGCCGCCGGTCAGGGCCAGCGCCCGCCGGTCAGCGCGGCCGGGCCAGGCCGCGGCGGCGCATCAGCAGCACGATCCGGCGCTCGGCGAGTTCCTGGGTGTGCAGGCTGAGCCAGATGCACATCGCGGCGAGCGGCAGTTCCACCACGGCCGCGAGCACGATGGACTGTGTGAGCTGCCCCGAGGGCGTGGTCATGAGATCGAACCAGGCGTCCACCAGCAGCAGCACCGCGGTGGCCGTCGCCGCCATGGACAGGTAGCGGGACCGGCGCAGCGCGAAAAAGGCCGTGGCGGCGAGCGCGGCGAGCAGCATCACGTCGAATCCCGCCCAGGCCACGTCGTAGTGCGGGGAAAGCTGCCGCCGCGGCAGCGACTCACCGATGTACACCGTCCACGGCACCATGATCAGCGCGAACAGGGCGAACAGCGGACCCGCCCACCGCACGGCGCGGGTGTCGTCGGTGAGCACCGCGTTCTCCGGCTCCGGCGCCGGCGCGACCAGCGCGTCGAGCCGGTCCACCAGGTCCTCGGGCGCCCCGGCACCGCTCCCCGCGGCTCCGGGCTCGCCCGCGGCTCCGGGCTCCCCCGCCGGGGCCAGGCACGGCTCATGTGGCCGCCCCGAGCAGCTCCTCGATCCGGCTGAGCCGCGCGGTGAGCTCGGCGACGTCCGCCTTGGTGGCGCTTTGCTCGGAGTGCTTGAGGGATAGCACCAACTGGCCGCCGGGCTCCAGGCTGCCCCGCTGCACCTGCGCGATGTCGTCCCCGTTCTGCATGCGCACCGCATGGTCCAGTTCGCTGCGCCGCAGCCCCAGGTGGCGCAGCGCCCGGCCCACCACGTGCCCGTCGCGGATCACCGTGGTCGCATGCCCGTCGAACAGCCGGGCAGCCCTGGCGTTGCTGGCGACGACCCGGGTGACGACCGCGTTGACGGCCACCAGCGTCACGGCACCGACGACGCCGCCGGTCAGCGAGATGTCATTGCCGATGACCGCGTTCTGCACCACGTTGGACAGCAGGAACATCACTACGAAGTCGAACGTGTTGAGGTTGGCCAGGCCTCGCTTGCCGGCCACCCGGAACAGCACCGCGATCAGCAGGTATACCAGCACGGTGCGGAGGATCTTCTCCGCCAGCGGAATCTGCTCCACGAACATGGCATGCCACATGCCGGCCTCCAGGTACGAGAAAGGGCCAGCCTGTCACCCGTGCCGCTGCCCGGCCCGCTCCGCCTGAGTGCCGTCCCCACCATGCTCACCGAGCCCGCCGTGATCGCGCTGACTGCCGGGCCCATCATGCCCGCTGGGGTCACCGTGCTCGCGGCGGCGGCGCAGCAGCATGACGATCGCGAAGATCACCAGCAGGCCGCACAGGCCAGCCAGCACGTAGGTGGGGCCGTGCAGCGCGCCCACCACGTTGCCCCAGTTCTTGCCGACCAGGTACCCGGTGCAGGCCAGCGCCGCGGTCCACGGGATGCAGCCGAGAACGGTGTAGATCCCGAACCGGCCGGCCGGCATCCGGGCCAGCCCGGCGGGCAGCGAGATGAACGTGCGCACCACGGGCAGCAGCCGGCCGAAGAACACGGCCTTGGTGCCATGCCGGCCGAACCACCGCTCGGCGCGTTCGATGTCGTCGTCGCGGAGCAGGATGTAGCGCCCCCAGCGATGCCAGGCCGCCCGGCCCCCGTAGATCCCGATGCCCCAGGCCAGGTAGCTGCCCGCCACGTTGCCTGCCACGCCCGCGGCGATCACGAGCACCAGGTTGAGGTGCGCGCCTGCCACCGCGCCCGCGGACAGGGCACCGGCGAACAGCATCGTCAATTCCGACGGCACCGGGATGCACGCCGACTCGGCGAGCATCAGGACGAACACCGCCAGGTACCCGTAGCTGCTGATGAATTGCTGCACCGCTTGACCGGCTCCCTTCAAGTTGCCGAAGACCGCCAGCTACCCGCCCCAGGCCGGCACAAACGGGCGTTCGCGGGTCAGTGCCCGTTCGCGCCCTCTCGCTTTCGCCGCCAAACGGACGGCCCGGGGTGATCACAGCCCGCCCGGACGCACACGTCCCACGGTTGCCCGCGCTGGCCAGGTCAGTCCTCATGGCAAGACGAGCTCCCGAACTGCCTGATTCGCGTGACTTTTACTCATTGGTTACGGCGCATTTCTGGTGCTGCCGGGCGGCAGGGCGGATAATTACCTTGCTGCCGTCGGGAGGCGACGGTAATCCGTCAGGGGCAGCAGGGCGTGGGGAGCCGCGGGGGTGGGTGAGCTTGCCGCTGCCAGCTTCTTCCCCGCCAGCGAGTCCTGCGCCGTGGGCGGCAGTGGCCCGGCGGAGCACCCTGTATAAGACGCTGATCGAGCGGTTCGGTGGATGACGGCGGTCTCGTGCCCGCTCCGCGGGACCGTCGCGATGTCAGGTCGATTGCAGGTCATGAGACTTCTTGGGAGGCATGGCGGTGGATAACGCCGATGAGCGGGACGGCGAGCAGGTAGGCCCCGGCCAGGCGCCGGTGTCGCGCCGTAGTTTCGTGGTGGGGGTGGCCGCGGCGGGCGCTGCCGCGACGGCCGGCCGGGCCTTTCCCGGCCGGCGCGCGCTACCGGTGGTGGCGGGTACGGGGCGTGCGCGCGCCGCTGCCGCGACGTGTGGTTCGTTGAGCCTGGCGAAGAAGCCCGTCTCGGGTGGTGAGCTGACCGATGCCGCGTTCGTGTCTGCCGATGAGTGGTGGGCGGTGGGCAACGTGGGGGTGGCGCTGCGCGCGAACCGGACGCTGATCGTGCAGTTCGACGGCTCGGCATGGTCGGAGGTCGCGTCTCCCAACCAGGGCACGCTGAACAACGGGCTGAACAGTGTTTCCATGATCGATGGCGGGGGGTGGGCGGTCGGCTTTTACCAGGCTACGGGGTATCAGCCGCTGGCAATGAGCTGGGATGGGACGCAGTGGTTGCTGAACTCGCCCGCGGCTTTTCCCAGCGACTCGGTGTTCACCGGTGTGGACACCCTGGCGGACGGGACCGCGTGGGCGGTCGGTTTCCAGACCACGAAGGCCGGGGTCCGCACCACGCTGATCGAGCAGGCATCGGGCGGCACGTGGACGCAGGTGGCCAGCCCCAACGTCGCGGGCAGCACCGTTAACTCACTGACGGCCGTCGCCGGGACGGCGGCGACCGGATTGTGGGCGGTCGGCTACTGGCTGGGCCCCACCGGCGTCCAGCCGCTGGTGATGTGCTACGACACGACCCAGCCGTCGCCGTCCTGGATGCTGGTGGGTGGGGTGCCGGCACCGGGTCAGGTCGATACGGTGCTGACCGGGGTCGATGTGCTGTCGGCCAGCGATGTGTGGGCGGTGGGTTACTGCAACGACGGCGGCGCGGACCGGCCACTGGCGCTGCACTGGGACGGCAGCGCCTGGACCAGCTCACCGCCGCCCGGCGCCGGGCTGCTGCGCGAGGTCCAGGCGGTCGCGTCGGACAACGTGTGGGCGGCTGGCGCCTACTACGACACGAGCCGGCAGCAGTACCAGACGCTCGCTCTGCAGTTCGACGGGACGGCGTGGACGACAGTGTCCTCGCCCGACTCCAAGACGTTCAGCGACGAGATCCTCGGGCTTGCGGTCAACCCGGACGGGTCGGCGCTTACCCTGGTGGGCCGGGCGGGCTCCAACTCGCTCATCGCACAGGCGAGCTGCCCCAGCGGGCCCGTCTCGCCGCCCACCCGGGCGCCCGCGGCGCTGCCGCCGCTGCCGTCCGCGCCTGGTGCCGGCCCAGCGCCGAGCCCACCGCCGCCGACGCCCCCGGCGCAGACACCCATCCCGGTGACTATCACCGACCAGGCAGCGGCCGCGGGCATCAGCGGCACGAACGACTGGTCGTTCAGCGCGGCTGCCGCCGATTTCACCGGCGATGGCTGGCCGGACCTGTTCATCTCCCACCACTGGCACCCGGCCAACCTGTATCTCAATAACCAGGACGGCACGTTCACCCCGGCCGATGTAAACTTCTTCAGCTCCATCCTGGACCGGCACGACTGCCAGGTCGCTGATTTCAATCAGGATGGCAAGCTAGACATATTTTGCAGCGTCGGGGCCGACCGCGGCACCTCGCTGAAGTGCAACGGGCTGTTCCTCCAGCAGCCCGACGGCAGCTTCGCCGACGTGGCCTACCAGTGGAACATCGGCGACGCGGCCGGGCGTGGCCGCTTTTGTGCCGTGCTGGATGCGAACAACGACGGCTATCCGGACATCTTCTACGGCACCGACCCGGTGCGCATAGACGGCCTGCCCTCGATCAACCGGTTCTACCTCAACACCGGGCAGGGCTCGTTCATCGACTCCCCGGCCATGGGCCTGAACCTCAACGTCGGGGCACAATCGGCGCGGACCGTCGACTACAACGGTAACGGCTGGCCGGACCTGCTGATCTGCGGGTACACCGGTGGCCTGCGCCTGTTCGAGAACAACCAGGGGCAGGGTTTCACCGATGTGTCGTCGATCCTCGGCCCCTCGATCAACGCCGTGGACGCCGTCATGGTCGACGTCAACCACGACAACCTCCTCGACCTCATCGTCCTCACCAAGACCGCGGTCAAGCTGATCCGCCAGAACGCCGACCGAACCTGGGCCAAGGCCAAAACCATCCTCAATGTCAGCAGCGGGGTAGCGCTCGCCGTCGGGGACGTCAACGCCGACAACAACCCAGACATCTACGTCGTCTGCGGCAAGACCGGGGGCGCCAACGCCCCGGACCACCTGGTGACCTTCGACGCCACCGGCGGCTCCACCACCACGGCTGTCCCGCAAACAACCACCGGCTCAGGCGAGCGCGCGTTCCCGATCGACTACAACAACTCCGGCCTCACCAGCTTTCTCGTCCTCAACGGTGCGGTCCCCAGCACCGGCCCGATCCAGCTCCTTACCCCCGCTCCTACAGAAGGGGCTCCCTGACGCGGCAGGGTAGAACAGATCGCCCGGGAACCGGCGAACCTGCCGTGTCGGCACTGGGCACGCCGTCCCTCCGCGATACAGAACGGAATGTCCATGGCGATCGCCGCCGCACCGGCACACCGCTCCCACAGCCGGCGGGGCGCGCTGGCCGCTTCGCGGGTCCACGGCAGCAGGTGCTCCGGCCGACGCCGGCGGTCGTGCCAGAAACCGCCGCTGCCGACCAGCGCGGGGTCCGCCGTGGCGAGCCAGGTGATGGTGTCGGCGCCCTGCTCGGGAGTGCGCAGCAGCGGCCGCAGGATCCGGCGGAAACGGGGCAGCGCGGCCGCCAGGCCCGGGGTGTCCGCCCAGCCGGGATGCATGGCGTGGAAAGCCACGCCGGTGCCGGCCGCGCGCCGCGCCCACTCCGCGCTGAGCGCCACCTGCGCCCGCTTGACCCGCGCATAGGCGGCCGCCCCGCGGTAGCCGGCCTCGGGCGGCGGCAAGGCCGTGAGGTCGAGCCGCTGGGTGTACATGCCGCCCGAGGAGACGGTGATCACCCGGCCGGCGTCCGATGCGCTCAGCCGCGGCAGCAGCATGGCCGTGAGCAGGAACGGTGCCACGACCTGGCCGGCGTAGGTCAACTCGGTGCCGGTGCCGTCGGTGCGGAACTCCGGGTGGATGGTGCCTGCGTTATGAATCAAAATGTCGAGGCGCCGGTGGCCGGCGCCGTATTCGCGGGCGAAGGAGCGGACCGAGCCGAGATCCTCCAGATCGGCCAGGCCGTAGCTGACCTGCGTGCTGCCGGACGCCGCGGCGATGCCGCTCAGTGCCCGCGCCGCACGGCCTTCATCGCGGGCCAGGAAGTGTACGGCCGCGCCCTGGCGGGCCAGCGCGACGGCGGCGGCGTAGCCGATGCCGGAGGTGGCGCCGGTGATCAGCACGGTCCGCCCGGCGGCGGACGGCGGTCGCACGGCGGTGAACTCAGGCAGCAGCCTGGACCGGGCGGCCAGGCCGAGCCGGGAGAAGCCGGGGACGACGCTGGCCTCCGCCGCGACATCGACCACGGAACCGAGGCGGGCTCGCGCGGTCACGGGCGCAAGCCCCGTGCCGCGGGCGAGCCCAGGACCCGGGCGAGCCCGTGCGCGGCTCGCTCCGCCACGGCACGGAACCCCGGGCGCAGCAGGCGGTCGAGCGCCCGCAGCGGCCCGCGCAGTACGACCTCGGCGTCGTAGCTGACCATGGCCTCGTCGGTCACCTCGATCCGGTCGGTCGCGCGCAGCAGGCTGCTGGTGGCGGTCAGCGTCACGCTGCGGCCCGGCTGGTAGCCGGTCACCGCGTAGGTCAGCGGGAGCCGACGGCCGAGGAAGGGCACCACGAGGCGGAACCGCGTCCCGGCCCTGACCGGGCCCGGGTCAAGTTGCGTGGCTGCGAGCACGCCGGGGTCCCATTCCGCCGCGTTACTGAAGGTGGCCAGGTAGTCGAAGGTGTCATGGGCCGGTCGCCGCGATTCCATTGCGGCGCGGTACTTGGCCATCGCCGGGTTCCCTTTCTCGTTGCACGCGCCCGTTTGCGCGCGTCTGGTTGTGCGCGCCGGTTCTCTCCTGGCGTGCGCTGGTTTACGGGTGCTGGCCAGGCCCGTGCGCGGGCAGGCCGGCTGCCTGCGCCCGCAGGTCGTGCAGGCTGTCGCCGGGGCGCCCGGTCAGCACGGTCACACCTGGCAGGGCGGCGGTGATCTCCCGTGCCGCGCCGCGCGCTCGGCGGGCCGCCGCCATGGTCGCGCTGGACAGGATGACGAGTCCCGCCCCCACCTGCTCCGCCAGCCGGGTCACCTCGGCGACCGGGAGGTCGGCCGCCAGGTGATGCACCAGCCAGTGGTCCTCGCGCAGGCAGGCGGCCGCCATCAGCGCGGGCAGGCCGTGCCGCTCGCCGGGCGGGGTGGTGGCGACCGCGACGCCACGCGGCCGGCCGCCGGGCTGGCTGGCGTGCCCAGCGATCAGCCGCTCGCAGATGGCGCTGGCCCGGTGCTCCTGCGCGATCGACACCCGGCCGGCCGCCCAGTCGTCCCCGACCCGGCCCAGCGCCGGGCCGATGACGTGCGCGCACAGGTCGATCAGCGGCACCCCGCCGGCCAGCCGGGCCAGGCGCTGCCGGGCCAGGGTCTCGTCGCCCTCGGCGAGCGCCTCGTACAGCCGCCGGGACTGGGCCGCCCAGTCACGGACGTGGATCGGCCGGGACGGCTCCGCGCCCTGGCGGCGCCGGGCCGCGAGTTCGCGGGCGTCGCTCTCGCTGATCTCATAGCCGCGGCCCACCTTGCGGGCGGGCAGCACGCCCTGGCGAACCCAGGAATAGGCGGTCTGGTAGTGCACGCCCAGTGCCCCGGCGGCCTCGCGCAGGTCCATTCAATGCTCCAGGTTTGTCGCTTGCTTGAATCTTAGTGTAATTTAGTCTTAGTTTCTACCAGCGAAGACTTCTACGGCAGCGGGTTCTGGGATGACGATCGGGCGGGACGGGGGGCGGGCGGCGCCGGGAGGCGGCTGGACCGGCCGCGGGTGGCGGTGGTGGGCGCCGGGGTGGCCGGCCTGACCGCGGCCTACCTGCTCCAGCGGGCCTACGACGTGACCGTCTACGAGGCCGACGACCGGCTGGGCGGGCACGCGCACACGCACGACATCCCCGGCTCCGGCGGGCGGCCGCTGGCCCTCGACACCGGCTTCCTGGTGCACAACACGCGCACCTACCCGAACCTCGTCCGCCTGTTCCGCGAACTGGGCGTCACCACCCACGAGACCGAGATGAGCATGTCGGTAAGCTGCGCGGGCTGCGGCCTGGAGTATGCCGGATCCCGGGGCTCGCGCGGGCTGTTCCCGGCCGCGGGAACGGCGGCCCGGCCGGCCTACCTGGCCATGCTCGCCCGCATCCCGTCCTTCTACGCCGCCGCGCGCGGGCTGCTGGCCGCGCCCGGCGACGACGCGCTCCGGCTCGGTGAGTTCCTGCGCCGCGGCCGGTACCCGCGCTACTTCGTCAACCACTTCGCCGTGCCGCTGGTGGCGGCCGTCTGGTCGTGCCCGCCCGGGGAGGCGCTGAACTACCCGGCCCGCTACCTGTTCGAGTTCCTCGACCACCACGGGATGCTCCGGATGGCCCGCTCCCCCGGCTGGCAGACCGTGGCCGGCGGGTCCCGCAGCTACGTGGAGCGGATCGCCAAGCAACTCACCCGCGCCGCCGTCGGCGTGCCGGTCCGGGCGGTCAGCCGGTTCCCCGGCGGCGTGGATGTCCACGACCACCACCTGGGCATCCAGCAGTTCGCCGCCGCCGTCATCGCCACCCACCCGGACCAGGCGCTGCGGCTGCTGGACCGGCCCACCGTGGCGGAGCGCGAGGTGCTCGGCGCGTTCCGGTACACCGCCAGCCCCGCCGTCCTGCACACCGACGCCGCACTGCTGCCCAGGTCCCCGGCCGCCCGCGCCTCCTGGAACTACCGGCTGCCCGGCTGCGCGGGCACCGCGGAGGCGGTACACGTCAGCTACCACCTCAACCGGCTGCAGGGCCTGGACGAACCCGAGCAGTACCTGGTCACGCTCAACCCGGCGGGCCAGGTACGGCCGGATCGGGTCCTCGCCGAGATGAGCTACAGCCACCCGGTCTACGACGCCCGGTCCGTCGCCGCCCAGCGCCGCCTGGCGGGCCTGAACACGCCGGTGCTCGCCTACGCGGGCGCCTACCACGGCTGGGGGTTCCACGAGGACGGCTGCCTGGCCGGTGTCCGGGCCGCCGCCGCCCTGGGAGTGACGTGGTGACCGCCGCGCTCTATGCGTGCCGGATCACCCACGTACGGGTTGCCCCGGTCCGCCGGACGTTCCGGTACCGCAGCTACCTATGGCTGGTGGACCTGGCGGACCTGCCGCGGGTGCCGTGGTGGCTGCGGCCGCTCGCCACGTTCCGGGCCACCGACCACCTGGGCGACCCGGCGGCCGGAATCCGGGCGAACGTGGCCGCCTTCCTTGCCCGGCACGGGATCGACCTGGGCGGGGGCCAGGTGCTCATGCTGGGTCACGCGCGGGTACTCGGCCACGTCTTCAACCCGCTCACCGTGTACTGGTGCCACCGGGCCGACGGGAGCCTCGCCGCGGTGCTCGTCGAGGTGCACAACACCTACCGGCAGCGGTACGCCTACCTGCTCCGCCCCGACACCCGCGGGCGGGCCGGAGCGGACAAGGACTTCTACGTCTCGCCGTTCCTGCCGCCCGGCGGCCGGTACCGGATGCGGCTGCCCGAGCCCGGCGGGGAAGTGGGGCTCAGCGTCACGCTCGACACCGGCGGCCGGCCCCTGCTGGCGGCCACCGTCACCGGCACCCGGCGCGGCTACACCCCCTGGCGGCTGATCTGCTGCGCGCTGCGCTACCCGTGGGTCACCGCACAGGTGAGCACGCTCATCCGCTGGCAGGGCATCCGGCTCGCGGCCCGCCGCCTGCCGGTCCTCCCCAGGCCCGCCCACCGTCCCCAGGAAGGTGTCCAATGACCGCAACAGCCACTTTCTCCCGGCTGGCCCCGGGCCCCGCCCGGTCGGCCGCGCCACCGCCCCAGCCAGCCGTTCCCCCGGTCCCGGCCGGTACCGCCGCCTGGGCCCGGGCCCGCATCGCGCGGGCCCTGCTGCACCGGGCCGCGGGCCGGCTGCCGATCCGCGTCCAGGCGCCGGACGGCAGCGCGTCCGGCGTCGGCGGCCCTGGCGCCCCGGCCCTGGTGATCCAGCGCCAGGACGCCTTCTACCGGCGACTTGGCGCCGGCACGGCCGGGCTGGCCGAGGGCTACATGGCGGGCGACTGGATCTGTGCCGACCCGGTCGGCCTGTTCACCGTGTTCGCCGAGCACGTCGCGACGATCGTGCCGCGCCCGCTCCAGGCGCTGCGCCGCATGTACATCCCGAGGGGGCCGGCCGCGGAGGAGGCCACCGTCCAGGGCGCCCGGCGCAACATCGAGCGGCACTACGACCTGTCCGATGACCTGTTCGCGCTGTTCTTGGATCCAACGATGACCTATTCGAGCGCGCTGTTCGCTCCCGGCGACACACTCGCCGACGCGCAGCGCCGCAAGATCGACACGTTGCTTGACCGCACCGGGACCGGCCCGGGCACCGCCGTGCTGGAGATCGGCACCGGCTGGGGGGAACTGGCGGTCCGCGCCGCGGCCCGCGGTGCCCGGGTGACCACGCTGACGGTCTCACCTGCCCAGTGCGTCGCGGCCAGGCGGCGGGCCGCCGAGGCCGGGCTGGCCGGCCGGGTCGATGTCCAGTTGCGCGACTACCGCGAGGCCACCGGACACTACGACGTGATCCTGTCCGTGGAGATGATCGAGGCGGTGGGCGAGCGGTACTGGCCCGCCTACTTCACCGCGATCGACCGGCTGCTCGCCCCGGGCGGGCGCGCCGGGCTCCAGACGATCACCATGCCGCACGACCGGATGCTGGCCACCCGGGGCGGCCATACCTGGATCCACAAGTACATCTTTCCGGGCGGCCAGATCCCGTCCGTGCAGGCGATCACCGACGTGCTGCGGGACCGCACCAGTCTGCGCGTCAGCGCCGACTTCCCGATGGGGCCGCACTACGCGCGCACCCTGCACGAGTGGCGCGGGCAGTTCACCGACGCCGTCGGCGCGGTGTCCGAACTCGGGTTCGGCCCGGTGTTCCAGCGCATGTGGGACCTGTACCTGGCCTACTCCGAGGCCGGTTTCCGTGCCGGGTACCTCGATGTCCACCAGCTTGTGCTGGAACGGAGCGCGCCGTGACCGTCTCGGTGATGGTGTTCACCAGGGACCTGCGGCTCGCCGACAACCCGGCGCTCACCGCGGCGGCCCGGGCCGGTGCCGTGGTCCCGCTGTTCGTCTGGGACCAGCAGATCCTGGGCGCAGCGGGCGGGAACGCCAGCCGGCTCGGCTTCCTGCTTGACTCGCTCCGCGACCTGGACGCTGGCCTGCGGAAGGCCGGCGGTGCCCTCGTGTCGCGGACGGGCCCCTGGGCCAAGACGGTGATCGAGACCGCGCGGTCGGCCGGGGCCGCCCGCATCCACCTGGCCGCGGACGTTTCCGGCTACGCGGCCGCGCGGCTTGAGACGCTGCGGCGGGCGGCCGAGGGCACCGGCATCGCGGTGGCCTGCCATCCCGGCATCACCGCGGTCGAACCGGCCGCGGTCCGCGGCGCGGGCGGCGGTGCCTACCAGGTCTTCACGCCGTACTACCGGCGCTGGCTGGCGGTCCCCTGGCGGCGCGTGCTGCCCGCCCCGGCCCGGATCACACTGGCCGACGGCATCACGCCGGGGCGGCTCCCGCGGCTGGGTGACCTGTCCGCCGCCCCGCGCGCGGCGGACCTGCTCCCCGGGGGTGAGCCGGCGGGCCTGGCCCGGCTGGCCGCCTGGAGCGCCGGGTACCTGGCCGGCTATGACCGCCGCCACGACGACCTGGCCGCGGACGCCACCTCCCGGCTCTCGGCGTACGTGCATTTCGGCTGCGTCTCCCCGCTGGCACTGGCGACCGATATGCGCGCGCGGCCCGGTGGCGCGGCGTTCGTCCGCCAGGTCGCCTGGCGGGACTTCTTCTGCCAGCTGCTCGCCTCCCGGCCGGACGCGGCCCGGCGGGACTACCGCGGCCGCGGCGACGACTGGCGGGACGACCCGGACGGGCTGGCCGCCTGGCAGCAGGGCCGGACCGGCTATCCGGTGGTGGATGCGGCCATGCGGCAGCTTGCCAGGGAGGGGTTCATGCACAACCGGGCCCGCATGATCGTCGCCTCGTTCCTGACCAAAGACCTCTACATCGACTGGCGGGCCGGGGCGGCGCACTTCATGCGGCACCTGGTGGACGCCGACGTAGCCTGCAACCAGCTCAACTGGCAGTGGGTGGCGGGCACCGGCACCGACACCAACCGGCACCGCGTGTTCAACCCCACCCTGCAGGGCCGGCGTTTCGACCCGGCCGGCGAGTACGTCCGCCGGTACCTGCCCGAGCTTGCCGGGCTCCCGGCCGCGGTGGTCCACGACCCGGATCCGGCCACCAGGCGGCAGCGGGGCTATCCGGAACCGATCGTCGACCACCGGGAGGCGATCGCCGCCTACCGGGCCGGGCGGCGCGGCTAGTCCTCGCTGGTCCCGGGCGTCCTTCAGCCAAGGTCGCCCGGACCTGGCTTGCCGGTCAGGCGGCCGCGCCGCGGTCGTCCAGGGAGCCGAGGAACTCGGCGATCGCGGCGGCGATCTGCGGCGCGGCGCGGCGCGGCAGGTGATGACCGGGCCCGTCCAGCATCATGACGCGGGCGTCGGGCAGGGCGGCGGCGAGCCGCTGGGTGGACCGGACCGGGACGATCATGTCGTGCGGGTCGGCGACCAGCAGGACCGGCTGGGTCACGGCCGGGAGCGACGCGGTGAGGCCGCCAAGCTCGCGGACCAGCGCGCGCTGCTCGGCGAGGAAGCTGCGCCACAGCGGCCCGTGATCGTGACGTGCGCCGGCCCAGATCTGCCAGTTCACGGCCTGATCCGGGCTCAGCGGCCGACGGTGCACCCGGCGCGCCGCGGCCAGTACCGTGCGGGCGAACCAGGGGGTCAGCCACCACGCCCCCAGCGCGGAGAGCTCACCGCTGACCGGTGCCGCGAGCACCCAGTCCGCCCAGGTCAGGCAGCCCGGGCCGACGCTGGCCAGCAACACAAGGGCCTCGACCCGCTCGGGTGCCAGCCGGGCCGTGGCCAGCGCGACGCCGCCGCCGTAGGAGTGGCCCACCAGCACCGCGCGGTCGATGCCGCAGCCGTCCAGTTCGGCCACGACCGCGCGAGCACCGGCCGCAAAGCCCCCGGCCGGCTGCGGGCTCGCCCCGTACCCCGGCCGGTCCGGCGCAAGGACGCCCAGGCCGTCCGGCAGCCGGTCGGCGACCTGCTGCCAGTCCGCTCCCGAACCCGGTTGACCATGAAGCAGCACAACCCAGCGCTCGCTCACACTCATGAGCCTAAATCGCCATCTGCGGCCAAAGAATAGGCCGCATGCAGGAGAAGCGAATCCCCGAACTTCGCATAAATGGACATTACCGGACCAAGTCGGGTTGTCGCGACGCGCCACGCCGTGCCCCGGAGACCTCATTCCGGGCTCTTGTGGTAACGCCGGGTTACCTTAGGAAATGTGTCCGGATGCGAAGTTCCGCCGCCAGCCCCCGGCGATCGAAGGCCGCATGACGTCTGTGGATGACGCCGCCAAGCGCAAGGCGGCCCCGGCCGATCACGCCGGCAGCGTGTTGTGCCGCCTGTTGATCGCCCACCCCGAGGTCGTCGACATCGAAATACTCGGCCAGCTGGACCTGCCCGAAGGGATCATCTACTCGCTGGGCGTCATGCTGCCCGACGGCAGGGAACTGCTCATCGACGTCGGGGACGTCTGACCGGTGGTGCGGCACAGCAAACGGCCAGGGCCGGGCCACGAAGCGGTCTTCGCGGCCCGGCCCGTGGCTCACCTCAGCACTTCGTCGGGTTTGGCAGCACCGCGCTCGCGAGGTCGAGCTGGCCCTTGAAGAACCCGTGCTCGACCAGGTGGGCGTACTGCTGGTCGCCGCCGAACCTGTTGCCGTTGTTCATGTGGCCGAACTCCCACACGCACTTCCCGCCGACCTTGGCCTGCGTGTAGTACGGGTAGAAGTGCCCGGGACCGTTCGGCGGCGGGACCGCGCAGCCCTGCGGGTTCTGCGGCACGCAGGTGGTGATCTCGCTGGCGGGTGCGTCGGTCTCGAACTGGATGCCCGAGTACCTGGCCCCGCCCGTGGTCGGCTGCTGTTGCAGGAACGGTGACGGGAACGGGCCCGCCTTCAGCGAGTTGGGGAAGTCGGGGTAGTAGTCCGTGCCGTCGAAGTCCAGGTCACCGTTCTGCGTGAAGTCGTCCAGGCAGCCGGTGACCAGGTTGGGCGGCGTGTTGAGGCTGCCGTGGGTGTCCCCCTTCTTGTAGCAGAGCGCGTCCGTGGGCTCCTGACCGCCCTGGGTGGGATCGGGGGGCCCGGCGGCCTCGTAGGCGCCGTGACATTCCAGCCAGCTCGTGTCGGTGACCCCCGGCGCGAGCTGGAGGGAGATCTTGCCGGTGACCTTGCTGCACGGCTCGAAGTGGCCGATCTCGAACTGGTTGAGGATGCCACTCAGCAGCACCGACCACCCGATCGAGTTCTGCGACCTGGCGGTGTTGAACAGCGGCTGGAAGTTGAACGGGGCGCCGGCGCAGCTGAAGAAGTTGGTGTTCATGAAGCCGTTGGCGCCCGAGGCGACCATGAAGCCGCTCTGCCCGGTGGTCAGGTCGCTGATCTGGACCTTGAACGCGCGCTTCCCGCCGCCGATGCTCGCGTCCCACATGTGCGTGCGCACCATGTCGCCTGGGTTCATCATCAGCGTCTGGCTGTTGGGCGTCAGCGTCGACAGGTCGGAAAGCTGCGGGCTCGGCGGGCCGGCGGGCACGCCGTTGCGCTGGATGAAGGCGAAGTTCACCGGCTCTTCGCAGTTTGTGTTTAGGTGCCCGGCGTTGTCGGCCTCGAGCGAGTCGATGGTGAGTGCCGCGCACCACTGGGTGTTGTTACAGCTCACCGAGTCGGCGAACGGCGCGAAGCCGGGCGGGTAGAACTGCATCTCCATGAACGCCCCGCCGCCGCCGGGGAAGACGCCGTGGGGGGCGTTGCTGTCGCTGTTCGGTACGCACTTGGTCTGCGGGTACGACTTCGGGTCGCACATGCTCATCCCGAACCACGGCGCGACGCTCAGCTCGAACCAGTGGGTGACGTCATGGCCGGGATGGCTGGTCGTCGGCATGGCCTTCGGGTCCATCGGGAGGCGCTCGGTGAACGACACGTTGTTGCCCGAACCCGGCCGCTTGGAGATGAAGCGGATGGACGGCTCGTCGTGGCCGATGTAGTGGCCGTTGTCGAAGAAGCGGGGGTAGCCGTTTATGCCGCGGATGTCTGTGCAGGCCAGCTTGCGCGTGAGCGCTTTCTGGATCTTGCTGTAGCCGTTGCAGTCGAGCAGCCCGGTGGCTTTGGGGCGGACACCGCCCTTGGCCGCCGCTGGCGCCGCGCTGGCCGTCATCCCGAACAGGGACTGACTCGCGACCAGCGCCACCGTTGCGGCGGCTCCCACCATCCCGATCGACCATGTCCGCCAGTGACCATTGATGCTCCCGGCCATGGCATCGCTCCCTTCGCTGGGCCCCTGCAGCTCCGCAGGGCCGTCCAGACCTGGGCACCGGCGTGGCCTAGGTACCTGTCCAGCCGGTGCCACAAGCTGATACCTAACGTGTCATCCGTAATTGCACCGCGGGTGACTCTGATTGGCCGCCGCCGGTGCAAGTCTCCCCCGCCGTCCGGAATAAGTCCACCTTTACCCTTGCAAGATTACTTTTGCTAGCTAAAGGTCGGGAATGCCAAGGTCCAGGTTAGGGCGTTCAATTCCGCCGTCTACCTCGAGTATCTTTCCGGTGATGTAGCCGGAGGCCGGCGAGGCGAGGAAGACCACCGCGGCCGCGACCTCCTGCGGGTCACCGATCCGGCGCAGCGGGGTCGCCTGCTCCATCTGCCTGCGCAGGCCGTCGTCGGTGAGCACGATGTCCAGCGCCGAGGTCGCGGCGGCACCGACGGCGATCGCGTTGACCCGGATCCGGGGGGCGAGGTCGGCGGCGGCCAGCCGGGTGTAATGCGCCAGGGCCGCCTTGGCCGTGCCATAGGCCAGGTAACCGCGGCCCGCGGTCCGGCCTACGGCCGAGGAGATGTTGATCACCGCGCTGGCCGGTGCCCGCTCCGCTTCACCTGCCTGCGTCCCGGTTCCCTGATCGTCTGCCCCCGCAGCCACGCGCTCCCCCTCTCCCACGCCCGCCCGCACCCCTTCTCCCGGCGCCGGCACCCCTTCTCCCGCCGCCGCGAGCAGGTGCGGGACCGCTGCCTGGGTCAGGGCGTGCGCGACCGCAACATTGAAGTGGAACGCGGCCTCCAGATGCCGCGGCTTGGTCGCCTGGAACGGCCGCGGCATCGCACCGCCAACGTTGTTGACCACGATGTCCAGCCGCCCGAAGGCATCGGCCGCGGCGGCAGCCAGCGCCGCGGCGGCGTCGGTGTCACTCAGGTCCGCGGGGATCACGAGGGCGCGGCGGCCGGCCGCCTCCACCTGGGCCGCGACCCCGGCCAGTTGGTCCGCGCTGCGCGCGCTGATCACCACGTCCGCCCCGGCCTGGGCCAGGGCCACCGCAGCGGCCGCGCCCAGCCCGCGGCCCGCGCCTGTCACCACGGCCACCCGCCCGGTGACACGGAAGAGATCCAGGATCATGGCATGCCTCCGCGCGATAGGGGCGGGGCGGGCCCGCCCGCGGCACCGGCTCTCCGGTCAGAAGGCGATGACCCCGCGCAGGACGCGGCCAGCCTCGATGTCCGCGTACCCCTGGTTGACCTGATCGAGCGAGTACGTCTCGGTGATCATCTCATCCAGCTTCAGGATGCCGTCGCGGTAGAGGTTCAGCAGCCTGGGAATCTGGGTGCGGGGGCTCTCCGATCCGTAGAGGCAGCCCTTGATCTCCTTGTTCATCATGGCCAGCATGAACAGGTTGACGTCGGCCTGCGCCTGGGCGATCGGCGCCACAGATGTGATGACGCAGGTGCCGCCCTTGGCCGTCAGCGTGAGCGCCGGCTCGAGCAGGTCGCCGCGCATCACGCCGAAGGTGCAGATGACCGAGTCGCACATCTGGCCCCAGGTCAGTGCGCCGACTCCGGCGATGGCGTCGTCGAGCGAGGGATAGACGTGGGTGGCGCCGAAGCGCAGGGCCTGCTCGCGCTTGAACTCCACCGGGTCGACGGCGATGATCCGGCGCGCTCCCGCCACCCGCGCGCCCTGGACCGCGCTGATACCGACCCCGCCGATGCCCAGGATAGCGACGGTGTCACCGGGACGGACTCCCGCGCGGTTGACCGCCGAGCCGAACCCGGTGGCGACCCCGCAGGAGACCAGCGCGACCGCGGGCCACGGGATGTCCGGAGCCACCTTGACGACCGAGGACTCGGGGAGCAGTTGCCGTTCCGCGAAGGCGCCGAGCTGCGAGAACCGCGCGACCGGCTCGCTCCCGATCCGGTGCGCCACGCGCCCATCGGTGATGATCCCGGTGTCGAAGAGCTTCATGCCCAGGTCGCACAGGAACGCCTGGCCGGCCAGGCACGACGCGCATGAGCCGCAGGAGGGGATGAACGCCATCGCGACATGGTCGCCGGGCGCCACCGACGTCACACCCTCGCCAACTACAGAGACCTCGCCGGCGCCCTCGTGACCGTTGATCACCGGGTAATGCGGGAGCGGCAGGTCACCGCTCCGCACGTGCTCGTCGGAGTGGCACATCCCGCAGGCCCGCATCTCGACCAGCACCTCGCCAGGGCCCGGCTCGTCGAGCTCAATGGTGTCGATCTTGTAGTCCTGGCCTGGTCCGTACAGCAACGCTGCACGCGCACTGATCATCGCCGATGAACCCCCAAACGCGGTGGACGCTTGCGGCAATAGTAGAACACGTTCCAGTTTCGGGCAGCGGGCGGTCATGCAAGGAACACCGGCGCCGGTGAAGCAACCGTGGGCCCGGTTCCAAGGGGGTTGCATGGTCATCCCGCTGCCCTGATCGCCACCCCGGCCAAACCGAGCAAGCGTTAGGGAGGCAGGCCTCAGTCCTGCGATAATGACGTCGTGGCTACCACCAGGAAGGGCCAGGCTCAGCTCAACGGCACAGGCACGGCAAGCGTCAACGGGGCGCTGCGGTCGCGGCGCCGGGCCGACATGGTCGCGATCGCAGCGGACCTTTTCGCGCAAAAGGGGTATCGCGCCACGACCGTGCGCGAGATCGCGGACGCCGCCGGGATCCTGTCCGGCAGCCTGTACCACCACTTCGACTCCAAGGAGTCGATCGGCGACGAGATCCTGTCGGGCTTCATCAACGAGGTGCTGGCGAACTACCGCGCCGCCGTCGCCGAGGCCACGGACCCGCGGGCGGTGCTGGAGCAGATCGTGCGCAGCACCAGCCGGACCCTCTCCTCGCACCGCGCGGCCCTGACCATGCTGCAGAACGACTGGAACCACTTCGCTGCCCAGCCCCGGTTCGCCTACCTGCCCAAGGCGCTGCGCGAGATCGAGCGGACCTGGATCGGGCAGCTGGAACTCGGCAGGCAGGCCGGCCTGTTCCGGACGGACCTGGATCCCAAGCTCACCTACCGGCTGCTCCAGGACGTGCTGTGGATTCCCGCGCAGTGGCGCCGGACCCGCGGTTACAGCGGCGACCAGGTGGTCGACGGCTTCCTGCGCATCCTCTTCGACGGGATCGCCGCCCGCGCGCCCGGCGCCACGAGCGCCTGATCTGCTCCTGCCGCTGCCCGAGGTCGTGGCTGTTACCCTCGCACCAAGCAAGCGTTTGGTTGACCGAAGGGCGACCGGGAGGCACCATGGGCCGGCTCGACGGCAAGGTCGCGCTGATCACCGGGGGCGCCCGGGGAATGGGCAAGTCGCACGTGCGCCACTTCGTGGCGCAGGGCGCTCAGGTGGTCTTCGGCGACGTGCTCGACGACAAGGGCGCCGCGCTCGCCGCCGAGTTTGACGAGAAGTCCTGCCGGTACATCCACCACGACGTGACCAGCGAAGCGGGCTGGGCGGCCGCGGTCGCGCTCGCGACCGGCACCTTCGGCAAGCTGGACGTGCTGGTCAACAACGCCGGTGTGCTGATGTTCGCCCGGATCGACGACATGCCGCTGGCCGAGTTCCGGCGGGTCCTCGAGGTGAACGCGGTCGGCTGCTGGCTGGGCATGAAGGCGGCGATCGGGCCGATGAAGGCGGCCGGCGGCGGCTCGATCGTCAACATCTCCTCGGTCGAGGGGTTCACCGGCGCTGCTGGCCTGTCCGCCTACAGTGCGAGCAAGTTCGCGATCCGCGGCATGACCAAGTCCGCCGCCCAGGAACTCGGCCAGTTCGGCATCCGGGTCAACTCCGTCCACCCCGGCGGGGTCCTGACCAGCATGACCCTCGGTCAGGCCGCAGCCGCGGACCCGGCGGACGGCGAGGCCTTCCTCAACGCCATGCCGCTGGCCCGGTTCGCCAGCCCGGCCGAGATCTCCCGCCTCGTCGCGTACCTGGCCTCCGACGAGTCGTCCTATTCGACCGGCAGCGAGTTCGTCGCCGACGGCGGCCTGCTGTCCGGGCCCGGCTACTGAGTGAAGGAGCGTTCCGCGATGGACGATGCGCTGAGCCTCGACGGCAGGGCCGCGATTGTGACCGGCGCCGGCAACGGGCTGGGGCGGGCGGAGGCGCTCGCGCTCGCAGCGGCCGGCGCCCGTCTTGTGCTGAACGACCTGGCGGCCGATGACGTGCACGCGGTGGCTGACGAGATCGTGGCGGGCGGCGGGCAGGCGGTCGCCGTCCCGGCGGACATCGGCGAGTGGCCCACCGGCCAGCAACTGGTCGCGGCCGCCCTGGACCGCTACGGGCGACTGGACATCCTGGTGAACAACGCCGGGGTGCTCAGGGACCGGATGGTGTTCACGATGGCCTCCGACGAGTGGGACCTGGTCCTCCGGGTGCACCTGCGCGGCCACTTCGTGACCACCCGGTTCGCCACCGCGCACTGGCGCGAGCAGAGCAAGGCGGCTGGCGGGCCGGTCTACGGCCGGATCGTGAACACCTCCTCCGAGGCGTTCCTGCTGGGCTCGGCCGGCCAGCCCAACTACGCCGCGGCCAAGGCCGGTATCGCCGCGCTGACCGTGACCACCGCGCGCAGTTGCGGCAGGTACGGGGTGCGCGCCAACGCCATCTGCCCGCGGGCCCGGACCGCACATGACCGCCGACCTGATGGGGGCGGCGCCAGAAGGAGCCGTGGACCCGCTTGCCCCGGAGCACGTCGCGCCGCTGGTGGTGTACCTGGCCAGCCCGGCCGCGGCCGGCGTCAACGGCGAGGTTTTCGTGGTGCACGGCGGCGTCGCCGCGGTCATGGAGCCGCCGCGAATCCGGGCCACGTTCCTGGCCGCGGAGCATGGCTCGGCCGACGGCATGTGGACGCTGGACTCGGTGCACCGGGCGCTCGGCCCCGTGTTCGCCGAGTCCGCGGGCGGCCCGCCCGATGCGGCTCCCCCGGCCGGCTTCGCCTGCGAGGACACGCTCGCGCTGGCCACGCAGACCATAGGATTCGGCGGATGAAACAACGTGACCGGGTCACCATGACGGCGGATGAGGCCGCGGCCCTGCTGGCCGGGTCGCACAAGCTCCAGCTAGCCACGATCAACTCCGACGGGACGCCGCATCTGGTGACGATGTTCTACGTCATGCTCGGCGGGCGCATCGCGTTCTGGACCTACCGCGCCGCGCAGAAGGCGCGCAACATGGCCCGCGATCCCCGGGTGACCTGCCTGGTCGAGACCGGCGAGGACTACTTCGAGCTGCGCGGCGTCCAGGTGGCGGGCCTGGCCCGGCCGGTCGAGGACCCGGCGGGCATCCTGGAGATCGGCCGCGGCGTAGCCGCCGGAATGGCCGGGGTGCCCGCCGGATCGGTCGAGGACTACGTCGCGCAATCGGCCCGCAAGCGGGTCGGCTTCATCGTCGAGCCGACCCGGATCATCTCCTGGGACCACAGCAAGCTGCGTGGCGGGCTGACCTGTCACGGCACGGAGCGGATGCGCTGGACGAACAGCGAGCCGAGCACGGTGATGACGGCCACAGACAGGTACAGCGACCGGTACCCGCCTAGCTGGCTGACCAGGGGCGCGGCAACCGCCGGGGCAAGCACCTGCGGCCCGGAGTTGGCGATGTTGATGATGCCCAGGTCCTTGGCGCGCCCGGCCGCTGTGGGCAGCACCTGGGTGACCAGGGCCGCATCCACCGACAGGTACACCCCGTAGCCCAGGCCGATGATCGCCGCCGCTGCCATCGCGGCCGGCCAGGACGGCCACAGCGCGAGCAGGGCCGCGGCCACGGCCATGACCAGTCCGGCCACCGTGACCGGCAGCTTGCGGCGCCCGGTGCGGTCGGAGAGGATACCGCCGGCCACCGCGGTGAGCACGACCCCGGCCAGGTAGAGCAGGATCAGCACGACCAGGCCGTCCTCGGCCTTGTGACCGGGGAACAGCCGGCTGTAGTGGAGCCGGTCGCGCAGGAAATACAGCAGGTACAGCAGGGTCATCGCGTTGCCGAGGTTGACCGCGAACCTGGTCAGCCAGGCCCAGGCGAAGTCGGGGTAGCGTCGCGGGCTCAGCCAGAACGACCTGGCGAAGGCCCGCCAGTCCCAGGGCGGCCGGGCCGAGCGCGGCGCGGGCAGGTCCGGCATGGTGAGTGCGAACGGCAGCACGCATGCCGGGACGCAGGCCGCGAGCAGCACATAGCCGCCATTGCCGGTCACCACGTCGGTGACCAGCACCACGGCAAGCAGCACGCCGACGCTCTGCGGCAGGCCGATCCAGCCGGACACCGTGCCCCGCTGCGCGACCGGGACCTGGTCGGGAACCGCCGCGCTGAGGCTGGCCTGCATCGCGTTCAGGCTGGCCTGCGCCAGGCACCAGGCGAGGATGACGCCGGCCAGCGCATGCTGGCCGGACAGCAGCACCAGCGCGGCCGCACCGGCCAGCGCGCCGCCAGCGATCCACGGGCGGCGCCGCCCGAACCGGCCCACGGTCCGGTCCGAGAGCGCACCGGCGACCGGGTTGGCGATCATCGCCACCGCGGCGCCGATGCCGGTCACCCAGCCGAGGACGGCCACCTTGTGCGCCGGCCCGGCGATGGCCTGGACCTGGTTGGGCAGCAGCACCGAGATCGGGCCGAGGTAGGCAAGGTAGAGGCCGAGGTTGGCCAGCGCGATAAGCGTGATCCAGCGCCGGCTGACACGCTTCTCCGGCTCGGGCCACAGCCCGAGGGCCGCGGGCGGCGCCCCCGCGGCCTGCCGATGTGTCAAATCATCTCGTCGGTGAACGGCAGCAGGACGGTCTTGACCTCGGTGTATGCCTCGACGGCGGTGCGCCCGCCCTCCCGGCCCATCCCGGACTGCCCGTAGCCGCCGAACGCCGCGTGCGGCTCCAGCGTGTAGCCGTTGATGCCGACGGTGCCCGCCCGCAGCGCCTTGGTCAGCCGTATCGCCCGCTTGATGTCGCTGGTCCACACCGTGGCGGCCAGGCCGTACTCGGTGTCGTTGGCGATCCGCACCGCCTCGTCCTCGTCGCTGAACGGGATCACCGACAGCACCGGCCCGAAGATCTCCTCCCGGGCGATGCTCATGTCGTTGGTCACGTCGGTGAACAGCGTCGGTGCGACGAAGTTGCCCGCGGCCAGGTCACCCTCGCCACGGGTGCCGCCGCAGACCAGCCGGGCACCGGACGCCTGGCCCTCCGCGATCAAGCCGAGCACCCGGTCCAGTTGCCGTGTGTTGATCAGCGGCGAGGAGGTGACGGCCGGGTCGAACGGGCTGCCGTAGCTGACCATCCCGCCGATCATCTCGGCCATGCCGAGGAACTCGTCGGCCACGTCCCGGTGCACAAGCGCCCGGGTCTGGGCCAGGCAGACCTGCCCGGCCAGGCCCAGGGTCACCGTGCCCATGGTGAGCGCCGCGGCGGTGGACACGTCGGCGTCGGCGAACACCAGCGCCGGGCTCTTGCCGCCCAGTTCCAGGCTGACCCGCTTGAACCCGGCCGCGGACGCGGCGACGATCTTGCGGCCAACCGCCCGGCTGCCGGTGAACGAGAGTTTGTCCACCATCGGGTGGTTGATCAGCGCGTCGCCGGTCGGCTCTCCGGGGCCGGTGACGACGTTGAGCACGCCGGGCGGCAGCCCGGCCTCCTCCATGAGAGCAGCCAGCCGCAGCACCGCGAACGTCGCGTACTCCGACGGCTTGGCCACGATCGTGCAGCCAACGGCCAGGGCCGGGGCCGCCTTCTGCGCGAACAGCAGCAGCGGCGCGTTCCACGGGATGATCGCGCCCACGACGCCGACCGGCTCGCGCAACGTCATCACCAGGTGATCGCCGCCCTGGTACGGCGGCAGCGTCTCCCCCGCCAGCTTGTCCACCCAGCCGGCATGGTGGTCGAAGATGTCGGCCACCATGTTCGCCGACATCCCGTACACCGAGCCGAAGCTCAGCGGCACGCTGTTGTCCAGCGCCTGCAGCGCGAGCAGCTCGTCGCCGTGCTCGCGGACCAGGTCGGCGATCCGGCGCAGCACCCGGATCCGCTCGGTGGCCCGTGCCCGCGGCCACGGCCCCTCGTCGAACGCCTTCCGCGCGGCGCGCACGGCCGCGTCGACATCCGCGGGCCCGGCGATCGGGAAGGATGCCACCTCCTCACCGGTGGCCGGATGGCTGTGGCTCCAGTTCTCACCGGACTGGGCCGCGGCCCACGAGCCGTCGATCAGCAGGAGGCCGTCGGCAAGGCCGATCTCGTCGCGATGCGGCTTGATGGATGCAACCATGGCCCAGCTCCTAATAGAACACGTTCTAGTCGCTGCGAGCGTACAACGCCGGTCTGGCCGGTCGCTAGGTTGACGACTGCCAGGCGGGCCACTCGCCGCCACCGTGCAGCAGCAGGGCGGCGCCGCTGACGTAGGACGCCTGCGGCGAGGCCAGGAACAGGCAGGCGTCGGCCACGTCGCCGGGCTCCGCCAGCCGGCCAAGCGGCACCGTGCTGGCGACGGCCTCCGCCCCGCCGACATCCGCGTAATGGGCGGCAGCGGCGGTCTCGGTCGCCACCGGCCCGGGCACCACGACGTTGACCCTGACCTTCGGGGCCCACTCGACGGCGAGGCTGGTCGCCAGGTGGTGCAGGCCCGCCTTGGCCGCACCGTAGGCGGCGGTGCCCGGCGAAGGGCGCACACCGCTCACGCTGCCGATCATGATGATCGACCCGCCGTCCTGCTGGCGCTGCATCACGTCGTTCGCGCTCTGCGCGACGTGGAACGGCGCGATCAGGTTCAGTTCGATGACCTTGGCGTGGAACCGCGGGGACGCGGTGGCGGCCGCCGCCGACGGCGACCCGCCCGCGTTGCTGACCACGACGTCCAGCCGGCCGAACCGCTCCACGGCCTCGCCGACCAGTTTCCGGGCCTGGGCCGGATCCCGGACGTCGGCGCGGGTGAACCTGGCGGCCCTGCGGCCGTCCCTGGGCAGCGAGGCGATGTCACCGGGATCGGTCCGGCCGCAGATCAGCACCTGGGCCCCGGCACGCAGGAACGCCCGCGCGATCTCCGCCCCGATCCCCCGGGTTCCCCCCGTGACGATCACCGCCCGGCCCGCGTAATCGGTGGCGCGCATGGGGCACATGTTAGGCTTTGCCACCAAGCAAACGCTAGGCCGGGTGGCGGAGCGTCAGGCCAGGCTGAGCGGCCATTACGGCCCCTGCGCGAAACGTGCGAGGACGCGGCGATGGGCATCGAGACGCAGCGCTTCGGCGGCATCGCCGAGATCGTCATCGACTACCCCCCGGTCAATGCGCTGCCCGTGGCGGGCTGGTTCGACCTGGCCAGCGCGATCACGGGGGCTGGCGCCGACCTGCGGACCCGGGCGGTGATCGTGGCCGCCGAGGGCCGCGGCTTCTGCGCCGGGGTGGACATCAAGGAAATGCAGCAGGTTCCAGGGCACGAGGCGCTGCTCGGTGCGAACCGGGGCTGCTTCGCCGCCTTCGCCGCGGTCTACGACTGCCCCGTGCCGGTGATCGCCGCGGTGCACGGCTTCTGCCTGGGCGGGGGCGTCGGGCTGGCGGGCAATGCCGATATCGTCGTCGCGGCCGACGATGCCACGTTCGGCCTGCCCGAGGTGGACCGCGGTGCCCTCGGCGCGGCGACGCACCTGTCCCGGCTGGTGCCACAGCAGTTGATGCGCACGATGGTGTACACCTGCCGCACCGTGACCGCACAGCAGTTGCTCGCCTTCGGCACCGTGCTTGAGGTCGTGCCGCCCGCGGAACTGCGGCAGGCAGCGCGGGCGGTCGCCGCCGAGATCGCCGCCAAGGACCCGGAGATCATCCGGCTGGCCAAGCAGTCGCTGAACGGCATCGACCCGGTCGACGTCAAGCGCTCCTACCGGTACGAGCAGGGATTCACCTTCGAGCTCAATCTCGGCGGCGTATCGGACACCGCCCGCCAGGCGTTCGTCGACGGGCAGCGGTGACCGCGTGGCGGTGATGACTCCGGACGAGGTGGCCGGGGAACTGCGCTCGGGCATGACGATCGGCATCGGCGGCTGGGGATCGCGGCGCAAGCCGATGGCCCTGGTGCGCGCCATCCTCCGGTCCGGCCTGAAGGACCTGGAGATCGTCTCCTACGGCGGGCCCGACGTCGGGCTGCTGATCGCCGGGGGCCACGTCCGCAGGGTCGTGACCGGCTTCGTCTCGCTCGACACGATCGCGCTGGAGCCGCATTTCCGGCAGGCCAGGCAACGGGGCGCGGTGGAGCTGGCCGAACTGGACGAGGGCATGCTGCACTGGGGCCTGCTCGCGGCCGCGCACCGGCTGCCGTTCCTGCCGATCCGGGCGGGGCTTGGCTCCGACGTGCCGCGGGTGAACCCCGGCCTGCGTTCAGTCCGCTCCCCCTATGCCGACGGCGAGGAGCTTCTCGCCATGCCCGCGCTGCGGCTGGACGCGGCGCTGATCCATCTCAACCGCGCCGACGCCGCGGGCAACGGCCAGTACCTGGGGCCGGATCCGTACTTCGACGACCTGTTCTGCCTGGCCGCCAAGCGTGCCTACCTGTCCTGCGAGCGGATCGTGCCTGCCGCCAGCCTGGCCGGGTCCGGGCCGCCGCAGAGCCTGCTGGTCAACCGGGCCATGGTGCACGGCGTGGTCGAGGCCCCGGGCGGCGCGCACTTCACCAGTTGCGTACCGGACTACGGCCGGGACGAAGCGTTCCAGGCCCGCTACGCGGCGGCTGCCGCCGAGCCGGCGGACTGGCAGCGGTTCCGCGCCGAGTTCCTGGACGCCGGCGAGGCCGGCTACCAGGCCGCCGTCCGCCGCTTCACAGAAAGCCAGCGGCCTGCCGCCCGCCCGGAGGTGGCCCATGGGGCATGAACGTGACAACGACGCCTCTAGAAGGGCACCAGATCCACATTCACGCGTGGCGCGAGGGCGGCGGGGCGGGCATGGCTGAGGGCGGCGCGATGACGCGGGCGGAGGTGTGCGTGGTTGCGTGCGCGGAGGCGTGGCGGGACGACGGCGCGATCCTGGCCAGCCCGATGGGGCTGATCCCGACGCTGGGCGCGAAGCTGGCGCAGCTGACCTTCTCCCCCGGCCTGTTGCTGACCGACGGCGAGGCCACGCTACTCGCGCCGGGCGACGAGGACAGCGTGACCGAGGGCTGGCTGCCCTACCGCAACGTGTTCACGATGCTGGCGGCCGGGCTGCGGCACGTGATGATGGGCGCCGCGCAGCTCGACCGGTTCGGCAACCAGAACATCTCCTGCATCGGCGACCACGCCCGCCCGAAGGCCCAGTTGCTTGGCGTGCGCGGCGCCCCGGGCAACACGATCAACCACCCGGTCAGCTACTGGGTGCCCCGGCACTCGGGCCGGGTCTTCGTCGAGCGGGCCGACATGGTCTGCGGCATCGGTTACGACCGGGCGGCCGTGCTCGGGCCGATCCAGGCCCGGTTCCACGAACTGCGGGTCGTCGTGACCAACCTGGCGGTGCTTGACTTCGCGACGCCGGACCACAGCATGCGGCTCCGCTCGGTCCATCCGGGCGTGTCGGCCGGCGACGTCACCGCGGCCACCGGGTTCCCGCTGGCCGTCGCAGGCGAGGTCCCGGTGACCCGGCTCCCGACGCAGGGTGAGCTGGCCCTGATCCGCGGCCGGCTTGACCCGGGCGGGCTGCGCGACGGGAGCTGGCGTGAAGTGGCCCCCGGGCGGTACCCCGGGGCACGGGTTGATCCGGACCAGGCTGACCGAGCTGCTCGGCATCTCCTGCCCCATCGTGGCCACCGGGATGGGGTACGTGTCCGGGCCGAGGCTGACGTCGGCGGTTTCTGCCGCAGGCGGGCTCGGCATTCTCGCCGCGGCAACAATGAGCCCCACGGAATTGCGTAGTGCAATAAATAAGGTCAGGGAGCGGACCGGAGCGCCGTTCGGCGTGAACCTGCGCGCCGACGCGGCCGATGCGGCCGAGCAGGTCAGGCTGATCGTCGCGGAGCAGGTGCCGGTGGCCTCGTTCGCGCAGGCCCCGACGCAGGAGTTCGTCGGCAGGCTGCGGGACGCCGGGGTGGTCGCGATCGCCTCGGTCGGCGCGCGCAGGCACGCGGAGAAGGTGGCGGCCTGGGGCATCGACGCGGTGATCGCCACCGGGTCCGAGGGCGGCGGGCACGTGGGGGCGGTGCCGACCAGCCTGCTGGTCCCCCAGGTCGTGGACGCGGTCGACGTCCCTGTCATCGCGGCGGGCGGGTTCTTCGACGGCCGCGGCCTGGCCGCCGCGCTCGCCTACGGCGCCGCCGGGATCGCCATGGGCACCCGGTTCCTGCTGACCAGCGAAAGCCCGGTGTCGGATGCGGTGAAGCAGGCCTACCTGGCCAGCGACGTCACCGGCACCGTGGTCACCGCCCGGGCCGATGGGGTGCCGCACCGGCTGTTGCGCACGCCGCTGACCGAGCGGCTGGAGCGGACCGGGTGGCTCAGCGGCCTGGTGCGCTCGGCCCGCAGCGCCGACGCCTTTCGCCGGGCGTCCGGGCTCGGGTGGCCCGCGCTGCTGCGCGAGGGCGGCGCGATGCGCCGCGGCACCGGGCTGACCTGGGGCCAGGTGCTGATGGCGGCGAACACCCCGGTGCTGCTGCGCGCGGCGATGGCCGACGGCCACCCCGAAGCGGGGCTGATGCCGTCTGGCCAGGTGGCCGGGCTGATCGACGACCTGCCGTCCTGCGCGGAGCTGATCAACCGGATCATGCACGACGCCGAGCAGCGCCTGGCCCTGCTGGGCGGCCTGGCCGTCCCGGACCCGCGGGTCAGGCGGGCCGGCGGGCGGGGCCCAGCCGTGACCTGGCCGGCCGGGTGTCAGCGGGTTACCACCCGCACCCGGCCGCTGCCCGAGTCGGCGATCAGCAGGTTGCCCGCCGCATCCGGCGCCACGCCAGCAGGGTTGTTCAGTTCTGCCTTGGCGGCCTGGCCGCCGTCACCGAAGTACCCCTGGAACCCGTCGCCGGCGACGGTGTAGATGTTCCCGGCGGTCATCGCCATGGCCATAGAACGTGCCGGTCCTCGCCGCCACCACTCGCACCCGGTTGTTGCTGAGGTCGGCGATCGCCACGTTGCCCGCGCTGTCCACCGCCACGCCGTCCGGGAAGTCGAGGCGGCGTCAAGCGCGGGCCGGCCGTCACCGAAGAACCCGTGCCTGCCGGTCGCCCGCGATAGCGTAGATGTTCCCGGCGTTCATCTTCTGCCCGTAGAACGTGCCGGTCGTCGCCGCCACGACCCGGATGCGCTCGTGGAGCGTGTCGGCGATCACCAGATTGCCCGCGGCGTCCAGTCACCACGTCCGACGGGCGGTCAAGCAAGGCCTTGGTGGCCGGGCCGCCGTCGCCGCCGGTGCCGCCCCCGGCGACCGTGTAGATGTGCCCGGCGGTCATCGCCTGGCCGTAGAACGTGCCGGTCTTCGCCGCCACCACCCGCACCCGGTTGTTGCCGGGTCGGCGATGACCACGTTGCCCGCGCCGTCCACCGCCACGCCCTCCGGGAAGCTGAGTTCGGCGCTGGTCGCCGGGCCGCCGTCACCGGAGAACCCCGCCGTGCCGTTACCGGCGACCGTGTAGATGTGCCCGGCGGTCATCGCCTGGCCGTAGAACGTGCCCGGTCTTCGCCGCCACCAGCCGCACCCGGTTGTTCACCTGGTCACTGATCAGCACATTGCCGGCGGCGGCCATCGCCGTCCCGGCCGGGCCGTCCAGCTCGGCCTTGGTAGCGGGGCCGCCATCACCGGAGAACCCCGCTGTGCCGTTGCCGGCGACGGTGTAGATGTGCCCGGCGGTCATCGCCTGGCCGTAGAACGTGCCCGGTCTTCGCTGCCACGGCCGCACCCGGTCGTTGCCGTTGTCGGCGATCAGTACGCTGCCCGCGGCATCGACGGCCACGCCGTTCTCGGTACCGGGCGGGAGCTGGGGCCCAGCTCGGCGTGGGTGGCCGGGCCGCCGTCTCCGAAGTACTCCGGCCTGCCGTTGCCGGCGACGGTGTAGATGTGCCCGGCGGTCATCGCCTGGCCGTAGAACGTGCCCGACGTCTCCGCCACCAGCCGCACCCGGTTGTTGTCAGTGTCGGCGATCAGCAGGTTGCCCGCGCCGTCCACCGCCACGCCCTGCGGGAAGCTCAGTTCGGCGCTGGCTCGCCGGGCCGCCGTCACCGGAGAAGCCGGCCGTGCCGTCACCGGCGACGGTGTAGATATGCCCGGCGGTCATCGCCTGGCCGTAGAACGTGCCGGTCTTCGCCGCCACCATCCGGACCCGGTCGTTGGCCGCATCGGCGATCAGCAGGTTGCCAGCCCCGTCCACCGCCACGCCTTCCGGGGAGGCGAGTTCGGCGTTGCTGGCCGGGCCGCCGTCACCGGAGAACCCGAACATGCCGTCACCGGCCACGGTGTAGATGTCTCCCGCGGTCATCGCCTGGCCGTAGAACGTACCGGTTTTCACCGCCACCAGCCGCACCCGCTGGTCCTGCATGTCGGCGAACACCAGGTTGCCTGCCGCGTCCACTACCGGGTGACTGGGGGTGACCAGCGCGGCCTGGGTGGCCGGGCCACCATCACCGGGACCGTTGGTGCCGCCGCCTGCGACGGTATAGATGTCTCCGGCGGTCATCGCCCGGCCGTAGAACGTGCCAGCGCTCTCCGCCACCACCCGGACCCGCTTGTTGAACAAGTCGGCGATCACCAGGTTGCCGGCCCCGTCCAGGGCGACACCGTTGGGGCGGTCCAGTTCGGCACTGGTCGCCGGGCCGCCGTCACCGGAGAAGCCCCGGGTGACGGTGCCCGCGATGGTGTAGATGTGCCCGGCGGTCATCGGCTGGCCGTAGAACGTGCCGGACTTCGCCGCCACCACCCGGACGCGGCTGTTCTCGTAGTCGGTGAGGAGCAGGTTGCCCGCCGCGTCGACGGCGGTGCCGCAGGTGAGGACGCCGACGCGAGTGGCCGGGTGGCCGTCGCCCGCCGGCCCGGGTGCACCGGTGCCAGCGGGCGTGGTCAGCCCGTCGGTGGCCGGGCTGACCTTCCTCACCGACCCGGAGCCGGCCCGCACCGACTCGGAGTCGGCGACGTACAGGGCTGCCGTTGCCGAGCGACACCCCGCAAGGCTGTATGCCCACGCTCGTGGCGCGGGCCGGGCCGCCCGCGCTGCCGGCCACCGTGGTGATGACCCCGGTCTGCGCGGCATGGCCGCTGGCCGGCGAACCGGCGGTCAGCGGATGCGCCGGGCCGCCCGCCGCCATCATCGCGGGCACCAGTACCGCCGCCGCCAGCGCCGGTACTCCCCGCGCCAGCCGGCTCCGCACCGCATGCCATCCGCTGCCCATCGCTCCTCCTCGGCCGTTCGCCTCGTGCCGCGACGCCACTACCGATGAAGGCCCCATCCGGGTGGGATGTCAACCAAGCGCGGGAGAACATCACATCCCGGCTCAGCCGGGCGCATGGTCACAGGCGCTCGAGGATGGTGACGTTGGCCTGGCCGCCGCCCTCGCACATGGTGACCATGCCGTACCGGCCGCCGGTCCGTACCAGGGCGTGCAGCAGCGTGGTGAGCAGCCGCGCGCCGGTGGCGCCGAGCGGATGGCCCAGTGCGATCGCACCGCCGCTGACGTTGACCCGGGCCAGATCCGCCCCGGTCTCCCGCTGCCAGGCCAGCACGACGGGCGCGAACGCCTCGTTGATCTCGATGAGGTCGAGCTGGTCCAGTCGCAGCCCGGCCCGGTCCAGCGCGTGCGCGGTCGCGGCGATCGGCGCGGTGAGCATCAGCACCGGGTCGTCGCCGCGCGCGGACAGGTGATGGATCCGGGCCAGCGGGCGCAGCCCGTGCGCGCGCACCGCCGCCGCCGAGGCGACCAGCAGGGCTGCCGCGGCGTCGGCGATCTGGCTGGACAGCGCGGCGGTGATCAGCCCGTCCTCGCGCAGCGGAGCCAGCGCGGCCATCTTCGCCAGCGAGGTGTCCGGGCGAGGGCACTCGTCCGCGGCCACCTCGCCGTAGGGCACGATCTCGGCGGCGAAATGCCCCCCGCGGGCGGCCGCGATGGCCCGCTGGTGGCTGGCCAGCGCGAACTGCTCCATCTCGGTGCGGCCGATGCCCCACTTCGCGGCGATCATGTCGGCGGCGCGGAACTGCGAGATCTCCTGCTCGCCGTAGCGGGCCCGCCAGCCCGCCGACCCGGAGAAGGGGTCGGCGAACCCGTAGGCCTGCCCGGCGAGCATGGCCGCCGCGATCGGGATCATGCTCATGTTCTGCACCCCGCCGGCCACCACCAGATCGGCGGTGCCGCTGAGCACCGCCTGGGCGCCGAAGTGGACCGCCTGCTGGGACGAGCCGCACTGCCTGTCCACGGTGACGCCGGGCACGGCCTCGGGCAGGCCCGCGGCGAGCCACGCCGTCCGGGCGATGTCGCCCGCCTGTGGGCCGAGAGTGTCCACGCAGCCGAACACCACGTCGTCGACCGCCAGCGGATCCACGCCGGTGCGGGCCAGCAGCGCGCGGATGACGTGCGCGCCGAGATCGGCGGGGTGTGCCCCGGCAAGGCCGCCACCGCGGCGGCCGACCGGGGTCCGCACGGCATCGACCAGGTACGCCTCGGCCACGCCGGCTCCCCTCGGTTATGCTTCTAGAACACGTTCTATTTATATCCCGGCAGCCCCTCTATACCGGCAGCGGAGCGCGGATGGACCTGACCTACACGCCCGAGCAGGAACGGCTCCGCCAGGAACTGCGCACCTACTTTGCCCGGTTGATGACGCCGGAGCGCCGGGCCGCGCTGACCACGGCGGAAGGCGAGTACGGGAACGGGGAGGCCTACCGGGAGGTCGTCCGGGAGCTCGGCCGCGACGGCTGGCTGGTGCTGAGCTGGCCGGAAGAGCACGGCGGGCGCGGGGCATCCGCGATCGACCAGCTCATCTTCACCGACGAGGCGGCGGTCGCCGGGGTGCCGGTCCCGTTCCTGACGCTGCACACCGTGGGCCCGACGATCATGCGTTTCGGCACCGCCGAGCAGAAGGCGCGCTACCTGCCCCGGATCGCGGCCGGCGAGATCCACTTCTCGATCGGCTACTCCGAGCCAGAGGCGGGCACCGACCTGGCCTCGCTGCGCACCCGCGCGGTGCGGGTGAAGGGGGATGGGGAGGCGGGCGGGTGGTACGTGATCAACGGCCAGAAGATGTGGACCAGCCTGATCCAGTACGCGGACTATGTGTGGCTGGCCTGCCGGACCGACCCCGGCGCGCCCCGGCACAAGGGCCTGTCCATCCTGATCGTGCCCACGGACTCCGGCGGCTTCTCCTGGACACCGGTGCGCACCGTCGCCGGGACCACCACAAGCGCCACCTACTACAGCGATGTCCGGGTGCCTGCCTCGGCCCTGGTGGGTGAGGAGAACCGGGGCTGGCCGCTGATCACCAACCAGCTCAACCACGAGCGGGTCGCGCTCACCTCGTCGGCGCCGGTGCGCAACGCGCTGCGTGAGGTCACCGAGTGGGCCCGCGCCACGAAGCTGGCCAGCGGAGGCCGGGTCATCGACGCCGAGTGGGTGCAGCTCAACCTGGCCCGGGTGCATGCCAAGGCCGAGTTCCTCAAGCTGATGAACTGGCGCATCGCGGCGCAGGCCGGCGATGGTCCTGGGATGGCCGGGGCGTCGGCGACCAAGGTTTTCGGCACCGAATTCGCCACCGAGGCGTACCGGCTGCTGATGGAGGTGCTCGGTGCGAACGCACTGGTCAGGGACGGGTCGGCCGGCGCGATCCTGGCGGGCAGGATCGAGCGGATGCACCGGTCCGCACTGATCCTCACGTTCGGCGGCGGCACCAACGAGGTACAGCGGGACCTGATCGCCGCCGCGGCACTCGCGCTTCCTGTCAGCCGACGCTGAGGATTTACGACTCATGGATTTCACGCTGAACGAGGCCGAGCACGAACTCGCGGACCTGACCCGCAAGATCCTCACCGGGCGGCTGACGCCGGAACGGCTGCGCGCCGCCGAGGCCGGCGACGGGTTCGACCGGGCACTGTGGGCCGACCTGGCGGGCGCCGGGATCCTGTCCGCCGCGCTGCCCGAGCCGCTGGACGGTGCCGGGCTCGGCCTGCTCGCGCAGTGCTGCGTCCTCACCGAACTCGGCCGGGCCGTGGCCCCGGTGCCGTACCTGGCCTCGATCGTGCTCGGCGCCGGCGCCCTGGCCCGGTTCGGCACCCCGCAGCAGCAGGAGCGGTGGGCCGCTTCGGCGGGGCGCGGTGAGATCATCCTGACCGCCGCGCTGGCCGAGGAGGATGGCGACGACCCGCGGGCACCGTCGGTCAGCGCCGAGCCGGTGAAGGGGGAAGGGGAGGCCGATGGGGGCTGGCGGCTGTCCGGCGTGAAGACCACGGTTTTCGCCGCCGCGCAGGCCGGGCTGATGCTGGTGCCCGCCGCGACGCCGCCCGACGTCACGGTGTTCCTTGTCGACCCGGCCGGCGACGGTGTCACGGTGCAGCCGCAGCGGATCACCGGCGGCACGGCGGGCCGGGTCGTGCTTGACGGCGCCCACGTGCCCGCCGACCGGGTGCTCGGCAGCCCGGGAGCAGGCCGGGAGATCACCGGCTGGCTGGTATCCCACGCCATAGTCGCGCTGTGCGCACGGCAACTCGGCGTGGTGGAGCGCGCCCTTGAGATGACCGCGGAGTACGCGCGCAACCGGGTCCAGTTCGGCAAGCCAATCGGCAGCTTCCAGGCGGTGGCGCAGCGCCTGGCCGACGGTTACATCGACGTGGAGGCGGTCCGGCTGACGATGTGGCAGGCCGCGTGGCAACTGGCCGCCGGGCAGCCGTCCGGGACCGCCATCGCCACCGCCAAGTTCTGGGCCGCCGACGCTGGCCACCGGGTCGCCCACACCGCGGTCCACGTGCACGGCGGCGTGGGCATCGACCTCGACTACCCGCTGCACCGCTACTTCCTGGCCGCCAAGCAGAACGAGTTCGCACTCGGCGGGGCGACGACCCAACTGCGCCGCATCGGCGCCGCCCTGGCCAGCGCCGACTGACCTCACCCCGTCCAGGCTTTCGCCGGGAAGTCGCCCGGCCTGCGCTCCGCACTCCGGATGCCGGTCGTTCCGCGCCATCGAGCGGGCAGCGGCGCTGGTGAAAGCCGGTCAGCGGCGGAGCAGGCCGACGGCGCGCTCCAGGTGCCGCAGGTCGGTGCTGACGGAGAACGTGGTGATCACGGTCTGCCGCCACCGCTGGATCTCATCGGCGATCTTGGCCCAGGGGCCGATCAGGGCGACGTCCTCGATCATCGCCGTGGGCACGGCCGCAATCGCGCCGCGCTTGTCCCCGGCAAGGTAAAGGTCCTGGATGACGGCGGCCTGCGCCTCGTAACCCATCCGGGCGAACACCTCGTGGTGGTAGTTGACGCCGCGTGCGCCCATGCCGCCGATGTACAGGGCCAGCGAGGGCCGGAGCAGGTCGGCCGCCCGTTCGATGTCGTCGTCGACGATGATCCGCATCGGCCCGCCCACCACGTCGAACGTCTCGGCGGTGTGCCGGGCGCCGGGGCGCGCGAAGCCCTCGGCGAGCGCCGCCGCGTAGAAGCCGTTCATGCTCGGCGAGAAGAAGATCGTGTTCCAGCCGTCGGCGATCTCGGCGGCCAGGGCGACGTTCTTCGGGCCCTCCGCGCCCAGGTAAATAGGTATCTCCCTGCGGTAGGGGTGCAGGATCGACCGCAGCGGCTTGCCGAGCCCGGTCCCGCCGGGATACGGCAACTGGTAGTGCTTGCCCTGGTAGGCCACGGGTTCGTCGCGGGCGATGATCGCACGCAGGATCTCCACGTACTCCCTGGTGCGCTCCAGCGGCCGCGGGTACGGCTGGCCGTACCAGCCCTCGACCACCTGCGGGTTGCTGGTGCCGATACCGAGGAGGACCCGGCCCTCGGTCAGGTGATCCATGGTCATCGCCGCCATTGCCAGGGTCGCGGGAGGCCGGGCCGAGAGTTGGGAGATGGCGGTCCCCAGCTTCACGTGGGCGGTCCGCGAACCCCACCATGCCAGTGGCGTCCAAGCGTCGCTGCCATACGCTTCGGCCGTCCACACCTGATCCAGGGCAAGCTCGTCGGCCGTGGCGAACAACTGCGCGGCGTCGCCGGGCGGGCCGGAACTCCAGTAGCCGACGGTGGTCGCGATCCTCATCTCAGGCCGCCCAGGCGATCCAGCGTTTCTGTGGTCTCGGTCACCAGGGCCGCCATGACCTCGGCCACGGAGTGGACCTCGTTCATCCGGCCGACGATCTGGCCCACCGGCATCGGCACCACGTCGGGCTTGCCGGAGCGCATCAGCCGCTGGTGAGCCTCGCTGACCAGCAGGTTCTGCAGCGGCATGGGCAGCGGCTCGGGCGCGCCGGGCTCGGCCCAGGCCTGCGTCCAGCGGTTGCGCAGCAGCCGCGCGGGCTTGCCGCTGTAGATCCGCGACCGCACCGTGTCCGACGAGGTGGCCGCGAGCAGTGCGTCCCGCAACGCAGGCGCGGCCGAGGTCGATCGCGTACTCCTGCGTGGTCAGCCAGGCCGAGCCCAGCCATGCGCCGACGGCGCCCAGTGCGAGCGCGGCGGCGACCTGGCGGCCGCAGCCGATGCCGCCGGCGGCGAGTACCGGCGCGTCCGCGCCCACCGCGTCCACGATCTCCGGTATCAGCACCATGCTGGCGATCTCGCCGGTGTGCCCGCCGGCCTCGTACCCCTGGGCCACGACTATGTCCACGCCCGACTCGACGTGGCTGCGCGCGTGGGCGGCCTTCCCGGCCAGCGCCGCCACCAGCATCCCCCGCTCATGCGCGCGGGCGATGACGTCAGGTGGCGGCGGGCCGAGGGCGTTGGCAATCAGCCGGGCGGGATGAGCCAGCGCCACCTCGACGTGCTGGCGGGCCACCGAATGCAGCCAGCCAAGTACGCCGTCGCCAGCCGGAGAGTCATCCGGCAACGGCGGCACGCCGAGTTTGAGCAGGGTGTCTTCCACGAACTCCCGGTGCCCCTCCGGGATCAGCGAGCCCAGGTCGACCGGGGCGCCCTCGGTAGGCACGCGGCCGGGCATCACCACGTCCACGCCGTAGGGCTTGCCGTCGGTGCTGGCGTCCATCCAGTCCAGGACCTTGTCCAGGTCGGCCGGGTCGTTGAAGCGGACGCAGCCGAGCACGCCCAGCCCGCCCGCCCTGCTGATGGCGGCGGCCACGTGCTCGGACGGGGAGAAGCCGACGATGGGGTGCTCGATCCCGAGCAGCGGGCACAGCGAGGTCCGCACGGTTCTCCTCAAGGCGCGTGGTGGGCCGGTTGCACCAGGTCCGCCGGGTGGCTGGCGGCGTGCCGGTGCGCCCAGCGGTAGTCGGGCTTGCCTGACGCGCCCCGGCTGATGGCCTCGACCAGCCAGATGCTGCGCGGCACCTTGTACCCGGCGATCTGCTCCCTGACATGCGCCTCGATCGCGGGCAGGTCGGCGGCGCGGCCCTCCCGCAGTTGCACAAGGGCCGCCACCCGCTGCCCGAGCAGTTCGTCGGGGACCCCGATGACCAGCGCGTCGAACACGTCCGGGCAGGACTTCAGCGCGCCCTCCACCTCCTCGGGGAAGACCTTCTCCCCGCCGGTGTTCACGCACGTGCGCCGCGGCCGAGCAGGGTCACCGAGCCGTCGGCCTCCAGCCGGGCCAGGTCCCCGGGCACCGCGTACCGTTTGCCGTCCACCTCGGCCAGCATCGCCGCGGTCCGGCCCGGGTCCTTGTAATAACCGAGCGGCACGTGGCCGCCCCTGGCCAGCCGGCCGACCTGGCCCGGGGGCACGGGCAGGCCCTGCTCGTCCAGCACGGTGACCTCGGGCCCGGGCGCGACGGTCGGGCCGCCGCGCTGCGGCGCGCCCGCGGTCACCGCGGCGATGCCGGCGAAGCCGGTCTCGGTGGAGCCGATCGCGTCGGTGATGACGATGTTCGGCAGCGCGGCGGCGATAGCGTCCTTGACCGCCGGGGAGAACAGCGCACCGCTGGAGGAGATGGCGAACATCGACGAGGCGTCGTACCCGCCCTCCTGGTAGGCCTCGATCAGCGGCCGCCCCATCGCGTCGCCGATGATGAACAGCAGGTTCACCTTGTGCCGCTGCACCGCACGCCAGACCTCGTGCGCGTCGAACCGCGGCGCCAGTACCACGGTGTCCCCGGAGAACAGCGCTGCCAGCATGGCCACCTGGGCCGCGCCGTGGATGAGCGGCGCCGCGGTGAGCCTGACCAGCCCGCCCGACTCCAGGCCCTTGCGGGACTGCTCCCACTCGTCGGCCAGCGGCACCCCGGTCAGGAAGTCGATGCCGCCGGCCAGGGTGCGCCACAGGTCCTCGTGGCGCCACATGACGCCCTTGGGGTAGCCGGTGGTCCCGCCGGTGTAGATGATGTAGACGTCGTCGTCGCTGCGCGCGGGGAAGCCACGCCCGGGCGAGCCGCCCGCAAGGGCCTGCTCGTACCCGGTGGCACCACTGATGCCGGCGCCGCTGCCGTCTTCGATCGCCACGGTGCCGCGCAGCCCGGGCGCGGACGGCGCCGCGGCGGCGGCCCGCGGCGCGTACTGCCGGTCGCACACCAGCGCGACCAGGTCGGCGTCGCCGAACATGTACTGCAATTCGTTCTCGGTGTACCGGTAGTTGATGTTGATCGCGGTGGCGCGGATCTTGCACGCCGCGATGATCGTCTCGGCCGCCTCGAGGGAGTTGTGCGCGTACAGCCCGACGTGATCGCCTGCGCCCACGCCCAGCCCGGAAAGGTAATGGGCAAGCCGGTTGGAACGATCCTCGATCTCCTGGTAAGTCACCTGCCGACCGCCGCTTACCAGCGCGATCCGGTCACCGAACACATCGACGGCATGCTCGAAGAGGTCGGCGAAGTTCCGGGCCATGGGTATGAAACTAGAACGTGTTACTGTTCTGGGCAACCCTCGAGGGAGGCGGCGCCGCTTTGACCACGGCAGACACCGGCCATCCGCACCTGCTCATCGAGCAGCGCGGGCACGTCCTGGTCGTGACGATGAACCGCCCGCAGGTACGGAACGCACTCAGCGGGCCGATGATGGCACTGATGCGCCAGGCCTGGGACCAGGTCGACAGCGACCCGGCTATCCGGGTCTGCGTACTCACCGGCGCGGGCGGCGCGTTCTGCGCCGGCGCAGACCTGAAGGCCATGACCCGGTCCCACCCCGGCGACGCCGACGCCGGGGCCTTCGACCCGTCGGTGATCGAGCCGCTGCTCAAGGGCCGCCGCCTGACCAAGCCCCTGATCGCCGCGATCGAGGGAGCAGCCGTCGCGGGCGGTACCGAGATCCTCCAGGCCACCGACATCAGGGTGGCGGGCGAGAGCGCCAGGTTCGGCGTGTCCGAGGCCCGCTGGGGCCTGTTCCCCCTGGGCGGCTCCGCGGTCCGGCTACCCCGCCAGATCCCCTACACGATCGCGGCCGAACTGCTGCTCACCGGCCGGCACATCACCGCCGCCGAAGCCCTGGCGATCGGCCTGATCGGCCATGTGGTACCGGACGGCCAGGCGCTGCCCAAGGCCATCGAGATCGCCGAGACGATCGCTGCGAACGGCCCGGTCGCGGTGCGCGCGATCCTGCGCACCATCCGCGAGACCGAGGCGCTGCCCGAGGCCGACGCCTTCAAGATCGAGGCCCAGATCGGCATGACGGTCTTCCGCAGCGAGGACGCCAAGGAAGGCCCCCGCGCCTTCACCGAGAAGCGCAAGCCCCAGTTCCGCGACCGCTGACGCTGCTTTCCGCGCGAGCCCGCGATCCGAGCACCGCGGCAGGGCGGCTGCGGGCCGGCGGTGCAGACGATTACCAGGTGGCCTGCCCGCCGAGGAACAGCGACTGCACCTGCTTGGGGAACGGGGTGAAGGTGCCCCCGGTCAGGACGCCGGCCACCGGCGCTGGCGGCCCCGAGTGCAAGATCGGCCAGTGACCGCCGGCCTTGGGCCACGCGCCACTGATGATCATCGCCGCTCCGGACGGGCTGGCCCAGGTCACCTCCGCCCAGGTGATGCCCTGGCCCTCACCCTGCAGCCCGCCCAGTACCGTCACAGGCTTGGCGGTAGCCGCCGAGAACTCGGTGAACGCCAGGCTGGTGCCGCTCTCGGCTGCTGCCGGGCGGCGTTCCGCCCCAGGGCGGCCCGCAGGGCGGCACTGGCGGGACCCTTGCCCTGTTCAAGCTGCTTGAGGCGGTTGATGCAGTAGGGGGTCTTCTTGTACACGCTGCGGCCGGTTCCCTGGCACTGCGGGGGGAGCATGCTCGCGGACGATGCTGGCGAACGAGCCCTGCGGTAGGAAGCCCAGCCGGCCATGCCAGGTGAGAGTGGCCACCACGCTGATGATCTTGTGACCGTCGGCGAGTGAGCAGCATGTTCCCGTAGTCCTGCACCGGGTCCTCGACCCGGCCGCTGATCAAAGCGCTGGGGAACGGGACCCGCGTGCTGGCCGCGGTAAGGCTGCCGCCCGGCGCGGCGGTGTCGAGGAGGCGGATCTGGGCCCGTGGCCCCGCCCTCCCCCAGGTACTGCTTGAACAGCAGCGTCCGGTTATCGCCCGCCCAGACCAGCGACTGCGCGCTGGGCTTGTCCTGGCCGACCCAGCCGACGCCGGACCAGCGTCCAGCTCCGCTGCGCCCCGGTGGCCAGGGTGAACACCTGGATCTGCGACGCACGTGCCGCGCTACCGGGAGCTTGCGTTGTGGACACCGCCAGCTTGCTGCCGTCGGGGGACAGCGCGAAGCCGTTGATGTTCCCGCTGACCGGTGGCAGCCGCAGCGGTCGCAGCGCGCCTGGCCGGCCGGACCGGTGCAGCACCAGCCGGTAGAGCCTGGCCGGCCCGGTCCCCCCGATCATGCCCCGGGCGCCAGCGATCGGCTGCGCCCGCTGCGCGGCGAGGACGAACGTCCGGTCGTTCCCGGCCGCCGCCACCCAGGTGAACACGCGGTACGGCCGCGGGCGGCGGCGACGCTGCCCAGCACCGTGCCGGTGGCGGTGGCCGCGACCACGGCGCGCCGTCCCTGATCCGGCAGGGTGTTCCCCCGGTCAGCGCCACGAAGTAGCGGGGCACCTGGGCGAACGGATCCGAGCGATGCGCGGCCGGTTTGCCGGGATGCCGCCCGCCGATACCGGATGAGATGGCCAGCGCCAGCGGCCACCGCGGTGATCACCGCCACGGCGGCGGCCAGCGGGGCGAGCCACCCGCGCCAGCGGCCGCGCGGCGCGGGCTGGCCCGGGCCGGGCACGCTCCTGGCTGCCGTTCAGGTGCAGTGGCACCCGGCCGCGCGCGCCCTGCAGGGCAGCCTGCTCCAGGCTTGCCCGGGCGGCGGCCACGGTCTCCGGGGCTGGCGGCGGCCGCTCCGCCAGCAGTTGCTGGACCGCGGTCAGCTCGTCCATGTCATCGATCCTTCGTGGTTCGTTCGGCTCGTTCATTGCAGTCCCACCTGCCTGGCCAGTCTGCCGGGTTGATGCCACCAAGCGCAAGGCGCACCCGCCGGCGGGCGCGGTTCAGCCGGGAGCACACGGTGCCGTAGGGGATGCCGAGCGCCTGGGCGACCTCCTGGTAGTCCAGGCCGGCCAGGGCGATGAGCAGCAGCACGTCCCGGTCACCGGCGTCCAGCGCGGCGAGCGCCGCGGCCAGGGCCGGTCCGGCCGCCGCGGCGCTGACCCGGTCGGTAACCCGGTCCTCCTCGCTCGGCGACGCGTCACGGGCGCTGGACCGGGCGAGTGCGCGGTAACAGCGCTGCTCCTGGCGCCGGTGCGTGCCGATCAGGTTGGTGGCGATGCCGTAGAGCCACGGCCGGGCGCAGTCCCGGGCCAGGTCGTAGCGCTGGCGCTGGGCGAACGCGGCGACGAACACCTCCGCGGCCAGATCGTCGGCGGCCCTGTCGCCGACCCGCCGGGCCAGGTACTGGTGTACGGGTGCGAAGTAGCGCTCGAAGATGGCGGCGAACCGCTCCGGCTGGGTCCACGACTGCTCGATCACCGCGGCATCGGCCTCGGGCGGGCCGGTGGGCCCGGCAGTCACGGTCAAGGGTCACGTCCTTCAACGGGTGGCATGGTCACCCTGTTGTTAGCTTGACCCGCCTGTTCCCTTCACGGCCAGCATTCCGGCAGGCCGGAGCTGGTTCAGATGGCGCGGTCGCGGCCGGCCCAGTAGGGGTCGCGCAGCCGCCGCTTGTAGAGCTTGCCGTTGGGGTCTCGGGGCAGCTCGGCGACGTAGTCGATGGAACGCGGCAGCTTGAACTTCGCCACCCGGCCGGACAGGAACTCCAGCAACTCCGCGGTCAGCCCCGGGCCAGGCTCGGCTTCGCCGGCCGGTTCGACCACGGCCTTGACCTCTTCGCCCCAGTCGTCGTGCGGGATGCCGAACACGGCCACGTCGGCCACGGCCGGGTGGCAGGACAGCTCGGCCTCGATCTCCGCCGGGTAGATGTTCACCCCGCCCGAGATGATCACGTCGCTGCCCCGGTCGCACAGGAACAGGTAGCCGTCGGCGTCCAGGTAACCGATGTCCCCGACGGTGAACAGCTCACCGGCCCGCGCCGCCCGGGTCTTCTCCTCGTCCTGGTGGTAGGAGAAGCTCGACGTGCCCATCTTCATATAGACCAGGCCCTGCTCCCCGGTGGCCACCTCGTGGCCCGCCCGGTCAAGCACCTTGATCTGGGATCCCTTCCAGGGCAGGCCAACCGAGCCCGGCTTGCTCAGCCACTGCTGGGAGTTGATGAGCGTGCCGCCGCCCTCGGTCGCGGCGTAATACTCCACGATGACCGGCCCCAGCCAGTCGATCATCCGCCGCTTGACCTCGGCCGGGCAGGGCGCCGCGCTGTGGATCACCGCGCGCAGTGAGCTCGTGTCATACCGGGCGCGGACCTCGGCGGGCAGCGCGAGCAGCCGCCGGAACTGGGTCGGCACCGTGTGCGTGTGGGTCACCCGGTGCGCCTGCGTCAGGCGCAGCGACTCCTCCGGATCCCAGCGGTCCATCAGCACCACGGGATGGCCGAGCTGCAGCGAGATCGTCGCGAAGTTGAGCACGGCCGTGTGGTACAGCGGCGAGCCGCACAGGTGCACGTGCCCGTCGTACGGCGCGAGACCGAACAGGCTGAAGAACCAGGCGGCCATGCCCGCGGTGTCGTCCGGGTCCAGACCGGTCAGCGGGCGGCGCACGCCCTTGGGCCGCCCTGAGGTGCCGGAGGTGTACAGCATCGGCGCGCCGTGCGTCCGCGGCGCCGGGCGCGCATCCGTGCCGTCGTCGCCCAGCCGGCTGGCCGGCTCGAAGCCCGGCACGACGCCGACCGCGAACCGGTTCTTGATCCCGGCCAGGTCGGCCGCTTCCCTGGCCGGCCCGGCGAACCGCTCATCGGCCAGGAACGCGCCGGCCCCGCTGTCGGTGAGAATGTGGGCGATCTCCGCGGCGACCTGGTGCCAGTTGACCGGCACGATGTACAGCCCGGTCTCGATCGCCGCGAAGTAGGCGGCCAGCGCCGTGACACCGTTGGGCAGCAGCGTCGCGACCGTATCCTCTGGTGCGAGGCCCAGGGCCTGGAAGCCGCGCCCGTAGCGGTCCGCCTCGCGGGCCAGTTCCGCGTAGCTGACCACGCCGCCGTCAGGCGAGATCACCGCGGGCAGATCCGGGTTGCTGGCGGCGATGGCCCACAGGCCGATGGCTGTCACCTGGCTAAATCTAGAACACGTTCTAGAGACGGACAAGCGATCGATGGCCCTCCGTAGCGCATGTATTGCCTGCGCCAGCCGCAACATGTTTCACTTCTGTCCGTGAGCCAGCCACTGCGCGCGCCACTGGAGATCGGGTTCGACTACACCCGGTCGCTGGGGCCGACCTTGAGCCAGTTCATGACCGCCCTGGCCGGCCGGCGCATCCTCGGCGCGCGGGGTGCCGACGGCCGCGTGCACGTGCCGCCGTTCGAGTACGACCCGGTGACCGGGGACCCGCCGGCCGAACTCGTCGAGGTGGGCTCCGCGGGGACCGTGACCACGTGGTCCTGGGCGGGGCGGCCGGTGGACGGCCAGCCGCTGGGTTACCCGTTCGCCTGGGCGCTGATCCGGCTGGACGGCGCCGACACCGCCATGCTGCACGCCGTGGACGCGGGCACGGCCACCGCGATGCGCACCGGCATGCGCGTGCGGGCCCGGTGGGCGGACAGCACCGTCGGGCACATCCGCGACATCGCCTGCTTCGAGCCGTGGCCGGGCGCTCCGCCGCCGCCCGGGCCTGCCGCGGCGCCGGCGGGCGAGCCGGTGACCATGGTGACCACCCCGGTGCGGCTGCGCTACGAGCACACGACTTCCCGCGAGGAGAGCGCCTACCTGCGGCGGCTGGCCGAGGGGCGGCTGGTGGGCCAGCGCTGCCCGGCCTGCGGCAAGGTCTACATCCCGCCCCGGGGGGCCTGCCCCACCGACGGGGTGCCCACCGCCGAGGAGGTGGAACTGCCCGACACCGGCATCGTGACCACGTTCTGCGTGGTCAACGTGCCGTTTCCCGGCCAGCGCGTGAAGCCGCCGTACGTGGCGGCGGCGGTGCTGCTCGACGGGGCCGACATCCCGTTCCAGCACCTCATCCTCGGCTGCGAGCCCAGCGAGGTGCGGATGGGGATGCGGGTGGCAGCGGTGTGGAAGCCGCGTGAGCAGTGGGGCACGACGGCGGAGAACATCGACCATTTCCGGCCGACCGGGGAGCCCGATGCGCCCTACGAGTCCTATGCACATCACCTGTGAGGGGCGCCCCCGTGGTTGACGTCGCGGTCGTCGGCTTCGCCCAGTCCCCGTGCCTGCGCCACGGCGAGACCACCACCAGCGGCGTGGAGATGCTCGTGCCGATCTTCCACGAGGTGCTCGCGAGCACCGGGCTGGCCAGGACCGACATCGGGTTCTGGTGCTCGGGCTCGTCGGACTACCTGGCCGGCCGGGCGTTCTCATTCGTCGCGGCGGTCGACGCGATCGGCGCGTTCCCGCCGGTCATGGAATCGCACGTGGAGATGGACGGGGCCTGGGCGCTGTACGAGGCGTGGGTGAAGATCCTCACCGGCGATGCGGACATCGCGCTGGCCTACGGCTTCGGCAAGTCGTCGGCGGGCGAACTGCGCCGGGTGCTCGCGCTGCAACTCGACCCTTACCTGCTCGCGCCGCTGTGGCCGGACTCGGTCGAGCATCGCCGCACTGCAGGCCCGGCTGGGCATCGAGGCCGGGCTGTGGACAGAGAAGGACATGGCACAGGTGGCGGCGCGCAGCCGCGCGGCGGCACTGGCCAACCCGGCGGCCCAGGTGTCCGGCCAGGTGCCCGCCGAGGACCTGCTCGCCGAACCGTACTTCGCGGACCCGCTCCGGGCGCACGACTGCGCGCCGGTGGGCGACGGTGCCGCCGTGGTAGTCCTGGCGTCCGCGCAGCGGGCCCGCGACCTGTGCGCCCGGCCCGCCTGGATCACCGGTTTCGAGCATCGGATCGACTCCGGGGCGCTGGGTGAGCGTGACCTGACTACGGTGCCGTCGGCGGCCGCCGCGGGCCGGGCGGCGGGCGCCGGGCAGGTCGACGTCGCCGAACTGCACGCGCCGTTCACCCACCAGGAGATCCTGCTGCGGTCGGCGCTTGGCCTGGGCGACGGCGTGCGGATCAACCCGTCCGGCGGGGCGCTCGCTGGTAACCCGATGTTCGCGGCGGGCCTGGCCCGGATCGGGATGGCGGCACGGGAGATCTTCGCCGGCCGCGCGGACCGGGCGCTCGGCCACGCGACCAGCGGCCCGGCGCTGCAGCAGAACCTCGTCTGCGTCATGGAGGCCCGGGCGTGAAACAGCAGGCGGCCGTCCTGGGGGTCGGCCAGACGCAGCACCGCTCGCGGCGCCGCGACGTGTCCATCGCCGGGCTGTGCCGCGAGGCGGTGGACCGCGCGCTGGCGGACGCGGGCTGCGGCCTCGCGGACATCGACGCGGTCGTGGTCGGCAAGGCACCCGACCTGTTCGAGGGCGTGATGATGCCCGAGCTGTACCTGGCCGACGCGCTCGGCGCGGTCGGCAAGCCGTTGCTGCGGGTGCACACGGCAGGCTCGGTCGGCGGGGCGACAGGGAACGTCGCGGCGAGCCTGATCCAGGCCGGCCTGCACCGCCGGGTGCTGGCGGTGGCCTTCGAGAAGCAGTCCGAGTCCAACGCCATGTGGGCGCTGTCGATCACCCCGCCGTTCAGCATGCCGGTGCTGGCCGGCGCGGGCGGGTACTTCGCCCCGCACATCCGCGCCTACATCCGCCGCAGCGGCGCGCCCGAGCACGTCGGCGCGCTTGTCGCGGTCAAGGACCGGCGCAACGGCAGCCTCAACCCCTACGCCCACCTGCGGCAGCCCGACATCACACTGGAAACGGTGCGCTCCTCCCCCATGCTCTGGGATCCGGTGCGTTACGACGAGACGTGCCCGTCCTCCGACGGGGCGTGCGCGGTGATCCTCGGTGACCGTGACGCAGCGCAGGCCACCCAGGCCAGCGGCCGCCCGGTGGCCTGGATCCGGGCGACCGCGATGCGCACCGAGCCGACCATGTTCTCCGGCAAGGACCACGTCAATCCCCGGGCCGGTGCCGACTGCGCCGCCGCGCTGTGGCGCGACGCCGGCATCACCAGCCCCATCGACGAGATCGACGTGGCCGAGATCTACGTGCCGTTCTCCTGGTTCGAGCCGATGTGGCTGGAGAACCTGGGCTTCGCCGGGCCCGGCGAGGGCTGGCGGCTGACCGAGGCCGGGGAGACGGCGATCGGCGGCCGGCTGCCGGTCAACCCGTCGGGCGGGGTGCTCTGCTCCAACCCGATCGGCGCCTCCGGGCTGCTGCGTTTCGCGGAGGCGGCGCTGCAGGTGATGGGCAAGGCGGGCGAGCACCAGGTGCCCGGGGCGCGGACCGCGCTTGGCCACGCCTACGGCGGCGGCTCGCAGTACTTCTCGATGTGGGTGGTGGCGGCCACCCCGGAATAGGGGCGGCCGCCACACCGAGCCTCGCTAGCCGTTCTTCGCGGTCGGCAGCGTCACCTCCCACAGCCCGCGGCCGAACGTTCCGGCCAGCAGCTTGGTGTCCGAGCCGTTGATCTTCAGGTCCATGTCCGGGGTGGCTGGCAGGCCAGCGCCCACCCGCAGCCACTGCAGCGGCGTCGGCGGCGCCTGCCCGCTGCCGGCCGGTGGAACCCTGGCCCAGAACACGCCGAGGTCGGTGGCCACGTAAATGGCGTTGCTCATGTGCGTCGAAGACGACGTTCTCGATCGGCGCGTTCGGCAGGATGCCGCTCACGCTCGTCCACCGCACGCCGCCGTTGGTGGTCTCGTAGAGGTGCGAGCCGTCATTGCCGGTGCGGAACCCGGAGAAGGCGACCCAGGCCCGGTCCGCGTTCGCGGGGTCGACCGCGATCGAGTTCACCCAGAGCTGGGGCAGCCCGGTTTGCTGCGTCCAGGTCTGGCCGGCGTCGGCTGTCTTCCACAGGTAGCCGGTGTCGGTGCCGACATAGATCGTGCTCGCGTACCCGTTCGGATCGGGATTGGTCGCCGCCGGCGCTATCGCCGAGATCGTCGCGTAGGTGTTGGCGTAGACCGGATCCTGCTCCTCCTCGGGGGGCGGCGGGCCGGGCAGGTCGTTCGGATCCGAGGGGCTGATCTGCGTCCACGTCGCGCCCCGGTCGGTCGACCGGGCGAGCACGTTCCCGCCAAGGTAGAGCACTGCCGGGTTGGTGGGGTCTATCACCAGGGGCGCGTCCGCGGTGAACCGTGTCGCGGTAGCCAGGTGGCGGCCGAACCGGAGCGTCGTCTGCGTGCCGTCGCTGTTGTCCTGGACGCCGCCGCAGTTCCCGTTCTGCGAGCACTGGTAGTAGATGGCGTCGTTGGTCTGGTCGATGGCCACGTAATGACCGTCGCCGCCGCCGTAGGCATTGAACTGGCTGGTGTCGGTCGGGGATGGGCTGGCTGGCGTCCAGGTGCGGGCGCTTCCGTTGTCCTGCATGCCGGTGGCCAGCCGGTTGTCGTTATCCGCGGCGACCGCGATGTGGTAGGTCTGGTTCCACGGCTCGTAGGTCGCGTGCACCCACGACTGGCTGGTGGTCCCGTCGCTGTCGGTGTGGTAGATACCGCCGTCGTTGCCGAGGTAGATCCGCTCGGCCGATTGATCGGTCGTGCTGACCGTACCTGGGTCCCAGGCCATGGTGTGCTGGTCGGCGTGCACGCCGTTGATGCTGGACCAGGTCTGCCCGCCGTCGAGACGACTGGCGCAGGCTGACATCAGCGACGAAGACGTGGTTCTCGTTGCCGGGATCGACCCAGATGCGGCCGAACCACCATTGGTACTCGCTCTCGTTGTTGGCGTGCCCGGCCGTCTGGAACGTGTCGCCTCCGTCGTTGGAAACGAAGAAGCCCTTGTCGAATCCGTTGGTGTCCCCGCTGACGACGTAGACCCGGTTCGGGTCGGTGGGCGCAACCGCCACGCCGATCCGGCCAAGGCTTGCGTCCGAGGCCAGCCCGGTCTGAGCACGGTCATAGCTGGGCAGCGGCGTGGTGATGTCCTGCAGCCGCGTCCAGTTGGCCCCGTCGTCATCGGAGCGGTACAGGCCCGAGCCAACGCCGCCGTACGTCCGTGCCGCCGGATCACGATGGTGATCCCACAGTGCCGCATAGACGCGGCTGGGGTTGGCTGGGTCGAGGGCGATGTCGATGCCGCCCGTGGTGGAGTTGGGCGGAGCCAGCGCGAGCTGCCAGGTCTGGCCGCCGTCGGTCGTGTGGTAGATGCCGCGCTGCGGGGATGACGTATAGATCGAGCCTGCCGCCGCGACCCAGACCTCGTTCGGATTGTCGGGGTTGACCACGATCCGGCCGATCGCGGCGCTGTCGGTCAGCCCCACGTTCTGCCAGGTCTTCCCGCCGTCGGTGGACTTGTAGACGCCATTGCCGAAGTAGGTCATGCCACCGCCGGCCGGGTTCGCCTCGCCGGTCCCAGCCCACAGGGTGCCGTCGGGGCCCATGGCGAGCGCGCCCATCGTCTGGGTGTTGGCCGACGGCCAGACCGAGGTGAAGGTCATGCCTTCGTCGGTGCTCTTCCAGATGCCGCCGCCGGCTGCCGCGACATAGATCGTCGTCGGGTTGCTGGGGTCAACGACAAGGTCGACCACCCGGCCGCCGACATTCGTCGGGCCGATCGGCTGCCAGGGCGTCTTGTCCGGGGCCGGGATCGCGGCGGCCTGCTGCGCTGCCTGGTGCAGCTGGGCCATGGTGATCGGCCGGCCGGAGCTCTCCTTCGCGTAGTAGGAGACCCATGGGCCCTGCGGCCCACCGTCGCTGTCGCCGCCGTCGCCGCTATCCGCCCGCGCGGCGGTCGCGCCGAGGTGGCCGGAATGCCCGGCTGTGAGGTTCGAGATACCAACGGCGGCGGCCGTCGCCACGAGCAGGCCAGCCACCGCCAGGAACGGAATGTACTTCCTACTACCTAGCGTCAATCGTCGCAACGTAACGTGCTCCTTCCTGGGCACAACGCCGCCCGCGGGCCGCTGCGGGCCCCGGCAGGCCGGGTCCCGCAGCGCCGACGGACGGTCCCGGGACGATCGTCCGACGCGCGCCACGCCGTGTCATCGGGCAAATGTCGAGACCCACCAGTGGCTGGATTAGGCAAATGTCTGGCTGCGCCTGTTCGGCCATGACGGCCGCATGCCGTACCGACGGCGGGGCGGGACAGGTCACTTGGGATCGGCCGGCGTAACGCTGGCGGGAAGGGCAGCGGTATTACGAGTGGAACTCTCGGGTCAATCCCGGTTCAACCGCGCTGATGGGGGCCGCTGAACAGGGAGGAATGTTCTGGTGTCGCCCACCACGCTCCAAGAGCTGGTCGAGGACCTGGCTCAGCAGCTGAACGCCCCGGCAGTGATCGAGGACGACGAGCTGCGGATGGTTGCCTATTCGCCCCACGGCGTGCTCATCGACGACATCCGCCGTGACTCGATCCTGGTCAAGCACGCGCCCGCCGCCGTCTCCGGCTGGTTACGGCGGTTCGGTCTGGCGGCCGCGGCCGGTCCGGTGCGCATTCCGGGCGACCAGGACCGCGGAATTCTGGGCCGGCTCTGCGTGCCGGTGGGCTACCGCGGCGCGCGGCTCGGCTATCTGTGGCTGATCGACGATGACGAGCGGCTCGGCAGTACCCAGGTGCGGACCGCGGCGCACGCCGCCGACCAGGCCGGCCTGCTGATGTTCGGCGACATGCTCGGGGAGCGGATGGCCAGCGGGGTGCTTGCCCATCTGCTCTCGCCAGTGGACGAGCTGCGGGCCGACGCGATGCGCCACATCGACGACGGTGGCCTGCTCGGCCTGCGCGGGCCGGTGATCGCCGTGGTTGTGCGGACGGCCGGTGCGACGGCACCGCTGCCGCAGCCCGCGCTCGCCGAGAGCCTGCGGGACGTCACCCGAGGGCGATCAGCGGGCACCGTCATCGGCCTGGCCAACCCTGATCATGGCGTGCTTGTCGCGCACGACCAGGGCGCGGCGGCCGGTCATGACCTGGCCGATGCTGCCCGCGCCAGCCTGCTGTTGCGCCTGCAGCCTGGCGGCACCAGGGCGTCGGTAGTAGCCGGAATAGGCGACCCGTCGATCCTCGCGGACGCCCGCGGCTCCTACCGCCAGGCGAAGCGGGCCGCGCGGGTGGCTGCGACGATCGGGCGGGCCGGCCGGTCGCCCGCTGGCAGGATCTCGGCGTGTATCGCACCCTGGCCCAGCTGCCTACTGACGCAGACGCGGCAGCCAGTCTCGACCCGCGCCTCACCACCCTGCTCGACCAGGCCGACGGCCCGGTGATCACGACCCTGGAGACCTACCTCGATCTCGCCGGTGATGCGAAGGCCAGCGCCGAGCGGCTCAGCTTGCACCGCGGCACGCTGTACTACCGGCTTCAGAAGGCGGAACGAATAGCCGGGGTCGACCTGGGGAGCGGGTCTGACCGGCTGGCCCTCCACCTCGGCTTCAAGCTCGCCCGGCTCATCGGGCTTTACCCGAAACAGGCACACGGGACTGCCGCCGGGCTATGAACGGTCGCCGGTCCTAGCGACCGTAGGTGACCGGGAGCGATTTGATCCCGTTGAGCCAGCCGGAGCGCAGCCGCTGCACCTCCCCGGCCAGCCGGATGCCCGGCATGCCGTCGGCGATCGCGTTGAAGATCAGCTCGATCTCCAGCCGGGCCAGGTTCACGCCGAGGCAGTAGTGCGTCCCGGTGCCGCCGAAGCCCAGGTGCGGGTTGGGTTCGCGCAGGATGTCGAACCGCTCCGGGGCGTCGAACACGTCCTCGTCGAAGTTGGCCGACCGGTAGAACAGGCCGACCCGCTGGCCCGCCTTGATCTGCTGGCCGCCGAGCGTGGTGTCGGCGAGCGCGGTGCGCTGGAACACCGTCACCGGGGTGGCCCAGCGGACGATCTCGTCGACCGCTGTCAGCGGCCGCTGCGCCCGGTAGAGCTCCCACTGGCCGGGGTGGTCGAGGAAGGCCAGCATGCCGTGGGAGATCGCGTTGCGGGTGGTCTCGTTGCCGGCCACGGCCAGCAGGATCACGAAGAAGCCGAACTCATCCGAGGTCAGCTCGCCGCCTTCCAGCTCGGCGTTGACCAGCTTGGTGACGATGTCGTCGCGCGGGCAGGCGCGCCGGTCCTCGGCCATGACCATGGCGTAGCCGACGAGTTCCGCGGCGGCGGCCTGGCTGTCACCGGCGTAGTCCGGGTCGTCGTACCCGATCATCTCGTTCGACCAGGCGAAGATCTTGCCCCGGTCCGCCTGCGGTATGCCGAGCAGGTCGGCGATGGCCTGCAGCGGCAGTTCGGCGGCCACGTCGGTGACGAAGTCGCCGGTGCCCTCTTCCAGGGCCGTCTGCACGATCGTCGCGGCCCGGGCGGCCAGGGTCTCCCGCAGCCGGCCGATCGCCCTGGGGGTGAAGCCCCGGGACACGATCGCCCGCACCTTGGTGTGCAGCGGCGGGTCGAGGTTCAGCATGATGAGCCGCTGCATCTCCAGCGACTCCTCGGTGACCTGCTGCGCGTGCCGGATGATCGCGGTCTTCTTCTGGCTGGAGTACAGCTCGCTGTCCCTGGAGACCTCCAGCACGTCCGCGTGCTTGGTGACGACCCAGTAGCCCTCGTCGTCGAAACCGGAAGCGCCCCGCCGCTGCGGATTCCACCACACCGGCGCGGCGCGGCGAAGCTCGGCGAACTCGCCGCTGGGCACCCGGCGGACATAGAGGTCGGGGTCGGTGAAGTCGAAGCCCTCTGGGATGCTCGGCCCGGTCATCGCTGCCTCCAGAGTGCCTCCGCTGGAACGCGTTCTAGTCGATTCAACCATGCCACCAGATCAGCGGGAATGCCTACTCACGCCGGAATCAGAACGTGTTCTAGTATGAAACCGGGCTTGACAAGGGCAGGAGCTGCGGTGGGAACAGCGGTCATCGCCGGGGCGGTGCGCACACCGATCGGCAAGCGCGGCGGGGTGCTGTCCGGTCTGCACGCCGCCGAGATCCTCGGCTGCGCGCAGACCGCGCTGCTGGACCGGGCCGGTATCGACCCGGGCGTGGTCGAGCAGGTCGCGGGCGGCTGCGTCACCCAGGCAGGTGAGCAGGCGGGCAACATCACCAGGACCGCCTGGCTGCACGCCGGGCTGCCGCAGCAGACCGGCTGCTTCACCGTGGACGCCCAGTGCGGCTCGGCGCAGCAGGCCACGCACCTGATCGCCGGGCTCATCGCGGCCGGTGCCATCGAGGCTGGGGTCGCCTGCGGGATCGAGGCGATGAGCCGGGTGCCGCTGGGATCCAACCGCGGCACCGACTGCGGCACCCCGCGGCCGTCTGCCTGGGACATCGACCTGCCGAACCAGTACGTCGCCGCGGAACGGATCGCCAAGCGGCGCGGGCTGACCCGGGCCGAGGTCGACGCGTTCGGCCTGCGGTCGCAGCAGTTGGCCCAGGCGGCCTGGGCGCAGGGCCGGTTCGACCGGGAGGTGGTGCCGGTCAAGGCCCCGGTCCTGGACTCCGAGCACCAGCCGACCGGCGAGACCGCCACCGTGGACCGCGACCAGGGCCTGCGCGAGACCAGCATGGACGCCCTGGCCCGGCTCCGGCCGGTCGTTGAGGACGGCCTGCACACGGCCGGCACGTCCTCGCAGATCTCCGACGGGGCGGCCGCGGTGCTGCTGCTTGACGCCGACCGGGCCCGGGCACTCGGCCTGGCGCCGCGCGCCCGGATCGTCGCCCAGTGCCTGGTCGGCGCGGAGCCGTACTACCACCTGGACGGGCCGATCGCCGCCACCGAGCGGGTGCTCGAACGCAGCGGCATGAAGCTCGGTGACATCGACCTGTTCGAGGTGAACGAGGCGTTCGCGTCGGTGGTGCTGTCCTGGCAGAGCGTGCACCGGCCGGATCCGGACCGGGTCAACGTCAACGGCGGCGCCATCGCGCTCGGCCACCCGGTGGGCAGCACCGGCGCCCGGCTGCTCACCACCGCCCTGCACGAACTGGAGCGGCGGGACTCCGCCACCGCGCTGGTCACCATGTGCGCCGGCGGCGCGATGTCCACCGCCACCATCATCGAGCGCATCTGACCGAACCGGCCCGCCCCGGCCAGCACCGGATTCCGCGCGGGCCGGGGCCATACTTTGGGCGTGGGCGGCGAGATCGTGGGACGGGCGGTCAACGCGGTGCTGGTCCCCCCGCAGGCAGCGCGGTTCGCGGCGCTCGTCGGCGCGGACACCGACCAGCTCGTGCTGAACGTGGCCGGGTGGAACAAGCTGGTGCTGCTCGACCGCGACCGGGTGTTCCTGTTCCCGCGTTCAGCTACCGGAGTCGAGTGGTTCGAGCGAGAGATCGCCGCCTACCGGGCCCTGGCCAGGACCGGCCTCAGCGTGGTGCCGCGCCTGCTGGGCTGCTGGGAGGACCAGGAGATCTACCCCTTCCCGTTTGCCGCGGTCACCCGCCTGCGCGGCGAGGTGCCAGCCAAGCCCGAGGCCCTGGTGGAGCAGTTGGGCCGGGCCATCGCCCGCTGGCATGAGCTCCAGCCGCCGCCGCTCGCCGGGGCGCGGCCTCCTCGTCACCACGACGCCGCTCATCATCGCTGGCTGCGGCGCGCCCTCGCCCCGGCCACGAGCGCGGAGGCAGCCGCCGAGGCCGCCGGCCGCCTGGGCCGGCCCGATCGTGCATCGGCGTGGGCAAACTCGCTGGCCAGCGCCGCCCGGCTTGAGCCGGTCCTGGTCCATGGCGACATCCATGAAGACCAGTTGCTTGCCGAGGGCGACCGGCTGACCGGAGTCATCGACTGGGAGACGGCCCGGGTGGACCACCCGTTCTGGGACTTCGACCTCGGCGAGTGGGGGACGGGGCTATGGCGGCGGCACCGCCTCGATTTCAGCGCGCTCTGGGCGCGTGGGTGGCGCGCTTACGCCACGGCGCGAGGGCTGGACACCGACTCCCGCCCGCTGGAGACCGCCTTTCGCCTCCGGCAGGCGCTTCAACTGCTGGCTGATCCCGGCGATCCCGCTGTTGTGGGCACACTCGACGAGCACCTCGCGCATCTATAGCGGAGGCCGCCGTCTCCCGGGCCGGTTCGGTCAGTGCTCGCCGTGGTGGTAGACGCCGAACACGTTCCCGGCCGGGTCCCGGAACGCGCCCGTCTGCATGTGGTCGTCCACCGCCATCGGGCCGTAGATCCGGGAGCCGCCGAGGGATTCGGCCTTGGCCAGCGTCTGCTCCACGTCGCGACGCTGGCGTAGATCGTGGCCCAGTGGGCGTCCTCGCTGGAGCCCAGGCCGCCCTGGATGCCACGCCCGGCACCGGTGTCGGCCATGGCATAGCCCTCGTTGCCGACCGTCCAGCCGAACAGGTCCGCGTAGAACCGCTGCGTCCGGCCGGGATCTGAGCCAAGCACCTCGAACCAGTCGACCGGCTCACCGGTCCCCGCCGACGGGCCTGGCGCCTCCCCCTGCGCGGGATCGGCGGCCTTGACCAGCCCGACCAGCAGGCCATCCGGATCGTTGAACATGGCGATGGTCACCGCGCCGCCGAAGTCGGTGACCGGCATGACCGTCTTCGCGCCCAGCGACTCGGCCTTGTCCAGCGCCGCCTGGAGGTCTTCGGCCTCGACGTAGAACGTGGACCACGGCTCGCCGGTCTGGCTCTTGCCGATGCCGCCGTTGATACCCCCGCCGCCGTTGGTGTCGATCAGCGTGTAACCGCCGCCCTCGAAGGGCTGCAGCTTCCAGCCGAACAGCTCTCCGTAGAAGGTGACCAGCGGCGCGTCGTCCGGCCCACCGATCTCGAAGTGCACTACCGCGTTCCCCATCGTGACTCCCTTGGTCCGATCCCCGGCTACCGCCCTGACCTGGCTATTCTCCGTGCCCGGCCGCCAGCCGTCGCCGGCCGGGTCACTCCGCCGACGCTAGCGGAAGGGTCAGACATTCGGGCCCGCGGACTTATGCTGGAGCTGGCATGCTGTCCTGGACGGTGATGCGTGATGTGGTACCTGATTGCCGCGGACCTCGTGCTCGTCGCCCACCTGCTGTTCATCGGTTTCGTGGTGGGCGGCTCCTTCCTGGCCTGGCGCTGGCCACGGCTCATCTGGGTGCAGTTGCCGGCGATGATCTATGGCGCCCTGGTGGAGTTCGTCGGCTTCGCCTGCCCGCTCACCGCGCTGCAGAATTACCTGCTCCGCCGGGGTGGCCAGGGCGGATACAGCGGCGGGTTCATCTCGCACTACCTGATCCAGGCGATCTACCCGCCCGGCCTGACCCGCGGCATCCAGATCGGGCTGGGACTGTTCGTTGTGCTCATCGCGGTGGCCGGGTACGGAGGTTACCTGCGCCGGCACCGCCCGGCCTGGCGCGCCACGAAGAGCTCATGCGGGGACCGCGCGGCCGATGGCGTCGAGGTCAGCGACCGCGTCGGCCGGCAGCGTGAGCGCGGCGCTGGCGACGTTCTCGCGCAGGTGCGCCACCGAGGAGGTGCCGGGGATCAGCAGGATGTTCGGTGAGCGTTGCAGCAGCCAGGCCAGCGCGACAGCCATCGGCGTCGCACCTATCCGGCCCGCAGCCCTCTGGAGGGCATCGGACTGCAGCGGTGTGAAGCCGCCGAGGGGGAAGTAAGGCACGTACGCGATGCCCTGGCGTGCGGTGAGGTCCACGAGGGCGTCGTCGCCGCGGCGGGCGATGTTGTAGAGGTTCTGCACGCAGACAACCGGTGCGATCCCCTGG